>JAZROA010000013.1:0-219403 GCA_045648465.1 Saccharofermentans sp. | reverse complement strand
CTTAAGCAGGTATGGTTTGAGGACAACGTCTTTTACGTCTATTGTCTTAATCCCGAATTTATCCAAAGCCTTGTACAACTCAGGAAACAGAAAGTGAGTGTATTGAAGAGGACTCTTTCCGCCAAGCATTTCAACAGGGTAGCTGTTGATGTGGCTTAGGACAATGTTTAAAGAGTGCTGTGAGTTAAGACCCAAAGCCTTCAGGTCCGTTCCTTTCGGACAGATATACCTGAAAAGCTCGTGGTTATTCTCCAGGGAACCTTTCTGGTTTGAACTCATCGGATCGCAGTAAAACAGTCTTGTTCGTCTTGAACCGTCAACTCTTAACTCTATCTTGTCAGCTGCAACGAATTCGGAACCGCGATCAGTAAGAATGACATGACAATGCTTTTCAAATAGGGACTTGCCCAGAACAGACTCCAAGAGTTCAACACCTTTGACCATAGATTCAGTATTTTTTGTCTTGTGAAATATGGCAAACATAACCTTACAGGACATAAGACGGAATGTTTGGATGAACGGACCTGTTGTCTCATCGTTATAGACAGTATCCATCTGGGTAACAAAAGTCTCCGGGTTTTCTTCCAGATAGTTCTGAAAATCTTTGTATGTTCGGCCTTGGAGGTACTTCCTGTCTTCACGTTTTTTGAAACAGTTTTTACGTTTGGATACTGCTTTTCTCCCGGGTTGTCTGCGAAGATCCAAAGCGATTGTGCCGGAAGAATGTTGAAGAACACCTGATTCGATATAGTTGTACAATGTTTTCTCGCATATTCCGAGCTCAGGATGTTCTTTGACAATAACATAAGGCGATAAGCCTTTTTCAAGAAGCGGTTTGACTATATCTCCGATCTGTTTGGCTTCGGCATAGGTAAGATTAACACCCAGTCTGGAGTCTACGAGCATTTCTTTATATTCAAAGTCCGCGCGTTCGGGGTCGTACCGGTACTTGTCAAACCGACAATGAATGTATTTGGGACATCCGTTACAAGCTCCGGGAGATCGGTCTCTCCTAGTGCATTTAAATGGAACATAGTCCGGACACTCGGAACAGTTGTTCCTCCCGCGCTTGCATCTGATATATCCGGCGCATTCAACCGAAAGACTGGTCTTATGAACACAAATCCTGTGTTTTTTGATTTCTTTGCCTATTGTTGACTTGTCTTTTCCTATGGTTCTGGCTATTGCAGCCTTGTCGGCACCGGCTTCGATGCCTTTGAGAATTATCCGTCTTTCTTCTAAAGTCAGGTGCTTTCCTGAATTTGAGTGAAAATACATAGCAATCACCGTCCTTTCAACCGGTGACCTGAGTGCTTATATTGTAAAAGTAGGGTAAACTCTTTGGAAAGAAGAAGTTTCTGTATGACTAAATTCCTATTCTGCCCGCTAGAAGTGGAATTTAAATTTTCACTTCAGCTATTTTGAGGGATCTTTTTGTCCCGTTTGACTTTATAACATGTGTCCTATATAATATCCGAGTTTGAAATCCACGCGAAGAGAGGGGGGATAAAGATGTCTGAGATTAAAGTTAAGGAAGGCGAGTCCCTTGACAGTGCACTTCGCAGATTTAAGCGTTCTTGCGCAAAGTCAGGCGTACTTGCAGAAGTTCGTAAGAGAGAACATTACGAGAAGCCTTCTGTAAAGAGAAAGAAGAAGTCTGAAGCAGCTCGCAAGAGAAAGCATTAATAAGACTCATCAAGAGACCACCTGAAAAGGTGGTCTTTTTTGTGGCCAATGAGCGTTCTAACTTTGTAAACTTGGCTTTGTTCGGCTATAATAAACCCAATAAAGATAAAGTTGAGATTAGTTATATGTTATTGACCGGTAAGAACTGGCGCTTATCGGCATCCCAAAAAGTAGAGGATGCTGATACGCTCCTTAATGTTTTGCTTAAGAATCGCGGTATAACCGAAGGCCAATCAGTAGAACAGTTTTTGTCTGAAGATGACGGTATCTGGCACGATCCGTTTCTTTATAATGACATGCATAAGGCCGTCGACATCATTAATGATACGATCGACAGGCACGGCAAGGTCCTTGTATACGGCGATTACGACTGCGACGGCGTTACGGCCACGTCCATTCTCGTCAGGTATTTCAGAAGCCATCAGGTAAATGTGCAGTACATCGTGCCGCACAGATCTGAACACGGCTACGGACTTACCGAGAAGATAATGGACAAGGTCATTGAGAAGAAGCCTGACCTAGTCATTACCGTTGACTGCGGCGTTACCAATATCGATACGGTTCAGGAATTAAAGAACCGCGGAATACAGGTTATCGTAACCGACCACCACAACGTAAAGGACGAATTGCCGCCGGCAGACTGCGTTATCTGCGCCAAGAGGCCTGACAACACATATCCTTTCATCGATCTGTGCGGTGCAGGCGTTGCTCTAAAGCTCGTTGAGGCTCTGGGCAAAGACGGCAAGCATAAGGTCACGGGCAACATCTGGCGCCAGGCAGTAGAACTTGCAGGACTTGCCACGATCGCTGACCTGGTATCCGTTACAAACGAGAACAGAACGATAATCAAGCGTGCTTTTAAGAGCATGCAGAAGCCTTCAAATGTCGGCGTAGGCGTCATGAATGACATGCTTCTGGCTCCCGGCAAGACTTTGGATGAGACATTCATATCCTTTAACTTCGTGCCGCGCATCAATGCTGCAGGAAGACTTTACGATTCGGCAGATGCTTTAAAGCTCTTCCTCGAAAACAATCCTACGGAAGCAAAGCTTGCAGCTCAGGACCTTACACGCCAGAACGATGAGCGTAAGGAGATCGAGGCCAAGGTTTTCGATGAGGCCAGAGCGCAGCTTGAGAACCCCGCAAGGCCTGACAGATGGTCACTGACAAATACATGCGGCCCCATTGTCGTATACGGCAAGGACTGGCACCAGGGCGTGCTTGGAATCGTTGCCGGCAAGCTCTCACAGTTCTACGGAAGATCTGCTCTCGTATTTACTGACGACGCTACAGAACCCGGATGCGCAAAGGGTTCCGGACGTGCGTTCGGCGACTTCGACCTTTATGAATGCCTTGAGAGAATATCAGATAAGCTCGTTAATTTCGGAGGACATAAGAAGGCAGCAGGCCTTCTCGTAAGAAAGAACGAGATGGGCACCTTCATGGAGGCTTTGGAAGCTGAGGCTGCAAAGATCTACGAGGAGAAGGGCCAGTCAGGCGAAGAATCAGAAGAAGACCTGATCAATGCCGAGTGCGAGATCGCGCCCTGCGGACTTACATTTGAGTCCTATCGTGAAGTATGCAAACTCCGTCCGTTCGGTATCGGCAACCCTAAGCCGATATTCATTACAAACGGACTTGTAATTACGAACATCGCCCAGATGAGCGGCGGCGCCCACATAAGGCTCGACCTGACTGATTCTACAGGCAAGGCATCCGTCTCTGCTGTAGGATTCGGAATGGGCGATTACTTCAACATCTTAAGAGCAGGCGATAAGATCGACATCGCTTATACGCTTAATGAGTATTGCTATAGGGGAGAGACTTCTTTGAGCCTTCATCTTGAAGACATAAGACCTGAGTACGGCAGCGGATTCATGTGGCAGAAGGCTGAGATCGCTGAAAAGCTTTACACGAGCGGACTTGCAATGGACCAGATCGTTAAGATGGCTCCGGGCGAGAACATAGAGAGCTCCATGAGACCTACGGCAGAGCAGTACGGCGTCTGCTACAAGGCGATCGAGCGCTTCGGCGGCACGGCGATGTCCACGGCAGATATCAGACTTCTTGCAAGATTAGTGTCTAACAATTATGATGTATCGGTAACTCCGTTCCAGGTAAAACGATGCCTTGAGGTTTTCGCTGACTGCAACCTGATAAGGCTCAGAACGATCACACCCACGAGGGTATGCTTCAACATCCTGGCAACGGGCAATAAAGTAAAACTCAGTGAATCTGAGGTCTATAGGAGAATACAAGGTGAATAAGGGTAAGAATGACAAGGCATTTAATCCCGTTACTGAAGAAGAGGTGCAGGCTGAGGCCGAGCGCGCCTATCTTGAGGACGACAGCCAGAAGCCCGATATTCCCCAGGATCTTCAGGAAAGATTCAATAAGATAATCTCCATTTACGACGATTATGCTCGTGCCGCAAAACTCGAAGAGAAAGATATCGAAGAGGACAACGAGGAGATGGAGAAGGCCTTCATCTTCGCTTATAAGGCACACCGCAACCAGAGACGTAAGACGGGCGAGCCTTACATCATTCACCCGGTTTCAGTTGCCCTCATTCTTGCTGATCTTAAGGTAGACTCAGCTACGATCCAGGCAGCGCTCCTTCACGATACGATCGAAGATACCATAGTTGACGATGCGATGGTCACCGAGAAGTTCGGACCTGTCGTATGCAGCCTTGTTGACGGCGTTACAAAGCTCAACTTAAGCCTTGATAACGTTGTCTATAACTCCAAGCAGGACATCCAGGCATCCAACGTGCGCAAGATGTTTATTGCGCTTACGGACGATATCAGAGTCATATTCATCAAGCTTGCAGACCGTCTGCACAACATGAGGACTTTGAAGTCCATGAGTCCTGAAAAGCAGATCGAAAAAGCCCAGGAAACGCTTGATATCTACGTTCCATTCGCAGGCAGATTCGGTATCTATAAGATCAAGTGGGAACTAGAGGACCTGTGTCTTCGTTATCTTCATCCGGACGATTACTATGAGCTCGTAAAGCTCGTTAACGGCAACCGCGCGCAGAGAGAAGATTTCATGGAAGACGTTGTCTCCGAGATCCGCGCAAAACTTGAGGAGAACGGCATTGTCCATTACGACATTGAAGGCCGTCCGAAGCATTTCTACAGTATCTATAAAAAGATGCACGAGAAGGGTAAGACGATTGACGAGATCTATGACCTTTTCGCGTGCAGGATAATAGTAGACGAAGTCATTGAATGCTATCAGGTGCTTGGTATCATCCACGAGATGTACCAGCACGTTCCGGGCCGCTTCAAGGACTATATCGCGATGCCGAAGGAGAACAAATACCAGTCCATCCATACGACTGTCGTAAGCCACACGGGCACGCCTTTCGAAGTGCAGATCAGGACATTTGCGATGCACCAGATCGCAGAGTTCGGTATCGCTGCCCACTGGCACTACAAAGAGACCGGTAATTCCCAGGAATTCAAGGCTGACAGATACGATACGAAGATCAACGAGATGAGGCAGATCATCGATTCGCAGAACGAACTCACCGACTCTAGCGAGTTCATGGAAGCGTTCAAGATGAACATTGCTCCGGACGAGATCTTCGTATACACACCGAAGCACGAAGTAATCAAGCTGCCGAAGGGTTCATGCCCGATCGACTTCGCATATGCGATCCACTCAGGTATCGGCAACCACATGCACGGCGCCAAGGTCAACGGACGTATCGTTCCTTTGTCTTATGAACTTAAGAACAGCGACATCGTTGAGATCCAGTCCTCATCCAAGCTCGTTAAGGGCCCTTCACGTGACTGGGTATCCATCGCGCGTACGGCCAACGCAAAATCCAAGATCAATTCCTGGTTCAAGCGTGAAGCCCGTGCAGACAATATCGCCACAGGCCGTGAGCTCCTTACAAGCGAGATCACGCGTAACGGCTTCGATCCGGCTAAGCTCCTGATGCACAAGTCCATTGAGATCATTCTGAAGAGAAATAACTTCCAGTCTCTCGATGACATGTTCGCTGCTCTGGGATACGGATCAATCAGCGTAAGCAAAGTATTCTCGCGTCTGCGTGACGACTATATCAGGAACATTCCGGAAGAAGAGCGCCGCGCTTTAGGCTACCGCGTTACTGCTGACGGTAACGTCGCATACAGCCCGAATGAGCTTCCGATAGAACTCGGCAAGGCTGACCAGACCCGTAATATCAAGGGCGCGAAAAGCAAGCCGGCTGAGACCTCCAAGCAGGTCCTCGATTACGATGTTTCCAAGATCAACGCTCTTAACGTTGATCCTCACCAGACGGCCGCTCCCGGCACACCGAAGGGTAACGAAGCGATCGCTGCTGCGGCTGCTGCAAAGCCTTCAAGGGGCGCCAGAACTGATTCGGCAAGACGTGCGCAGAGCAACGATGCAGTTGTAGTTAACGGACTTGATTCTCTTGTTACGCATATCTCCAAGTGCTGCCACCCTGTATTCGGCGACGAGATCATAGGTTATGTCACGCAGGAGAAGGGCGTAGGCATCCACAAGGTGTCCTGCAAGAACATCCAGAACATAATCAAGAACCGCGGCAATTCTGACAGGGATGAGCAGAGATATCAGCGTCTTGTCGAAGTAACGTGGCTTTCAAAGGCGAAATATTCAAGCTACGACGTACAGCTCGTTGTCGTTGCCATGGACAGAAACGGTCTGCTTATTGACGTTCTCGATAAGATCAGTGAAGAGAAGATCAACATCGTCAAGCTCAATACGGTCGTAGACGGCCCTGAGGCAAGAATCTTCGTAACTGTTAACATTTCCGGCAGAGAGCAGCTCGACCGCACATGCGAGAGGATTCTGCGCGTAAAAGATGTTGTTGATGTCATAAGGAACTAAGGCTTTAATAGGCTGTCAGGTAGGTCATTGTGTTGCAATGACCTATTTTTCGCGTTATTATTATAACGAATACGATATAACGAATAAGGAGGTTTTGGATATGGTAGCTAACGAGAATAGACATAATGCAAGGACAGGAAACGAGATAATCGATGATTTCATCAAGATCAGAAAGTCCAGACACCTGTCGCAGACTGAGATTGCAAGGAAATCAGGCCTTCATCAGGCTGCAATCGGAAGGATAGAGAATAAGAGTACTGAGCCCAGGATTGAGACTCTTCTTAAGATGCTTAATACAATGGGCTTGACGCTTGCGATAGTTCCTGAGTACTTTAAGCCTGAATATGCGGTAAATCTTGAGATAAGCGAAGTTTTGGAAACGCTTAAGATGGAGAACCGGGAGAGGGTAAAGGTCTATGCTGAAGGATTACGCGAGGAAGAACTGAGGCGGAAGAAGGAAGCATTTGATGAATTAATGAAACTTTGCAGACCGATTGATATCGGGGATGACTACAAGGCAATTCTTGAAGAGGAGTTAATCCGCAAGCATGGAGGCATTGATCGCAAGTATGAAGGTACTGATTGATACAAACATAATGATAGATGCTCTCACTAACAGGGATGGTAGATCAGGCTTTTCAGCTACGGTTATCGACCTTTGCGCAAAACAAGTTATTGACGGATATGTTGCGCTTCACTCTATTAGCAATATGTATTACATTCTGCGAAAGCAGTATTCAGATGCTGAAAGACGTACTATTTTGAAGCGGTACAATGAGATTTTAAAAGTGGCAGAAGTGGGTAATGATGTTGTAGACACAGCAATAAACAATACTGCAATCTCCGATTACGAAGATGCACTTCAATATGCCTGTGCTGAAACAGTTGGGGCAGACTATATAGTCACATGCAACATAAAAGATTATGAGAAGGCTGATATTAAAGCCATCTCTCCTGAAGAATTGCTAAAACTAATGGCGTAAAGGGTAAGCTTTTACCTGTCTCCGTAGTACGTGTCATCGTCAAAACCGCCGACATAGCTGATGTTGAAGATGATCATCGGTCTCTTTCCGGATTTTGAATTCACAAAGCTCTTTATCTGCTCTCTGAAGTTACGCTTCTGGAGGAATGCTTCGATGCTTCCTGCCTTATTGCTTGCCTGTTTCAAGAGATCGTCAACCTTATCTGAGATAAGCTCGTAAAGCACATCGATGTTTTCCTCGTCATCAAAGCAGCCGATCGAGTTGATCGCAGGTGAGCACGCGAGATCGCCCGTATCTTCGTTGACCGTAATGGCGATCGCAAGGCATCCGTCTTCACTTAAGTGGAGTCTGTCCGTAAGCACTCTGTCGTCTGCATCTACAGTGCCTGTACCGTCGATGAGTACGGGTGCTGCAGGAACGTGATCCGTGATCTTTGCCTCGTCTTCGGTAAGCTCGAGTACGGCACCGTTTTCGAGGATCGAGATATTGTCTTCGATCATGCCGAGGCCGACTGCCATCTCTTTGTGGAGGCAGAGCATGCGGTATTCGCCGTGAACCGGAATGAAGAACTTAGGCTTGATGAGGGTGTGGAGCATCATGAGCTCATCCCTGTAAGCGTGGCCTGATACGTGAACGTCTGCAAGAGACTGGTAGATAACGTGAGCGCCTTTCTTGTAGAGCTCGTTGATGACTCTGTAGATAGGCTTCTCATTGCCCGGGATCGGGTCAGCGGAGATGATTACCGTATCGCCCTTGGTGATATCTACCGAACGGTGTGATGAGTAAGCCATACGTGTAAGGGCGCTCATCGGCTCAGCCTGTGAACCGGTCGTGAGAACGACGATCTGGTTGTCGGGATAGTTGTCGATCGCATCGATGTCGATAAGAGTGTCGGGCTTGATATCGATATATCCCAAAGTGTTTGCGATGTTGAAAACCTGGACCATTGAACGTCCCGAAAGGCAGACGTGGCGGCCGTATTTTTCAGCTGCCGTGATGATCTGCTGCATGCGGTGAACGTGCGATGAGAATGTGGCTACGATGATGCGGCCTTCCGCTTTTCTGAAGTAGTGGGAGAATGCCTCGCCGACGTGCTTTTCGGAGGGCGAGAAACCTTCGATCTCAACGTTCGTGCTCTCGCACATGAACATCAGGACGCCTTCTTTTCCGAGCTCACCCAGGCGCTGGAGATTGATTGTCTTGCCGTTGATCGGAGTGTAGTCGATCTTGAAGTCGCCGGAGTGGACGATGCGTCCTACGGGAGTGTTGATGCAAAGCGCATATGAATCCGCGATGGAGTGGTTAACTCTGATGAATTCTGCAGAGAATGAGTTGCCGAGGCGAATGATGTCGCCGTTCTTGCAGGTTGAGAGCTTGATGCCTTCGAAAGGCACGTTCTTATCCTGGAGCTTGAGCTTGATGAGCTCGATCGCCATCGTGCCGCCGAAAACAGGGCACTTGAACTCTCTCAAGAAATAGGGGAGAGAGCCGATGTGATCCTCATGTCCGTGTGTGATAAGGATGCCTCTGAGCTTCTCCTTGTTGCGTCTGATATAAGTGAAATCCGGGATGACGCAGTCAACGCCGGGCATGTTCTCTTCAGGGAAGCTCATGCCGCAGTCGACGATGATGATGTCGTTATTGTATTCGAAGGCGGTCATGTTTTTGCCGATCTCTCCGATGCCGCCCAACGGAATGATCTTTACCGGATTGGTATTCTTATACTTGGGGTCTTTAAAGCTGTGTCTTTTTGAATTACTGCTCATAATTGTTCCTTCTATAAAAGCGCAAATACTTCTCTTTTTGAGAGAAGCATCCGTGCGTAGTTTTTACTGTTTCTTACTGGGCGTAGACTGTGCGTGTGCAGGTGTGGTGTGAGCCTGTCTCGCCGTCGTCTGCGTAGATGTCGATGTGGTAACCCTTAACACCGGGGCCCCTGTCTTCAACGGTGTAATATCCGTCTCCGCCCAAAGGATCGTTCTCAATGTAGATTACCGTACCTGCAGGATAGATGGACCAGTCAGCTGCGCATGTGCGGCCTTCGGTACATGTTGTTCCTGTTGCTGTGCTTGAGTTGTATGTGCCGTCTCCGTTGGACTGGGGACCGTAGAATGTGATCGTGCATGAGTTTCCGTTGCCGGAAGGTGTGTCATGTACTTCTTCGGTAGTTGTTGTGACTTCTACCTCTTCTTCCGTAGTCTCTTCCTCAGTCTGTTTTGTAGTCGGCTTGGATGTTGTAGTCGTTGTAGCAGAGGGTTTCTTCTCTGATACATATTCCTTGCTTACATAGTTGCCGTTATATGTCTTGTACCAGCCGTTTGAAGTCTCTGCGATAACGTCGATCTGATCGCCTGCGTTGAGACCCTTTACTACATCGTAATCGGTACCGGGGCCCGATCTTACATTGATTGCGGTAGTTGCATATACGGTAATATAAAGTTCGCTTTCAGTATAATTCTTTGTGGTCTCTGCAGCAGTTGCTTCAGTTGTCTCTTCTGTTGTGTCAGGTTCTTCTGACGTCTCGGCTGTTTCAGATGTTTCTGCTGTATTTGCAGTGACTGAAGGAACCGTAACCACAGCAGAAGGGTTTGTTTCCGCCGGTGCGGAAGAACCTGAAGGCTCGGTGACTGCTATGGTGGTAGTCTCTACTATATCTGTCTCGCCGGGGTAAAGAACGGTCGTTTCCGTCGTCTCTAAAGGCTGGGCCTGGGCGGAAGTGGAATTGAGTGCCGTATCAACGGAGAACATTGCAATGGAGCAAGCCGTAACGACTATACCGCAGTTCACCGCCGAGATGATCTTGGCGCGTGTGATGTTATAAAACTCTTTTACTCCAACAAGCTTCAAAAACCTTATTTCTCCTTATGTTTATTGCGTTCTATCTGAGCGCATAAATACAAGATTATTATATCATACATATGTTTTTGGCCATCCTAAGTGAAAAAGTGGGTATTTTTGAAGGACTTTTTACCGCTTTGTTTTGCAATATGCCCAAGAATATAGGGCTGCCCTATACCGCTAATCTCATTTTGAGTAAAGCGTTTTTCGAAATATGTAAATCGAATGTAACAGATCTGCAAGGTATGTAATTTTATATGCGTCTATAATCTAGACACCGCGAGGGAAAAATTTGTGAGGGGGGAGAGCAAATGTCGTTGGGACGTGTCCGTAAACCGGCCAGAAGAGAAAGCTACGGTACGACAGAGCGCGATGTCGAGAAAAAGCGCGCAAGAACCTACATAATATGCGCCCTGATCCTCATAATCTGCGGTATTCTGGACGTTGTGTTCATCTTAGGAATATTAAATACTTAATTGGGTTAAATACTTTATGGGAAGGATGTCGCAAGGCATCCTTTCTCATTGCGCTTTTTTCGTGGCACTTGTCACGATCGTCGAAAACAGCCCCGGCGGATTTGCCCCTTGCCCGCCGCAAAGCCACCATTAATTTCAATTGCAAATTGCAACCCTCTCGTATATACTTACACCCGTATAATTATTAATAATATAGGGAGCAAGTTAAATGAGAGTTTCCGAACTTTTTTTGGCTACACAAAGAGAGATCCCCGCAGATGCTGAGATCCCGTCACACAGACTGATGCTCAGAGCGGGTTTGATCCGCAAGATGGCATCCGGCGTTTATTCATTCATGCCTATGGGTTACCGTACCTACAGGAAGGTTGAAGCAGTCATCAGAGAAGAGATGGACAAGGCAGGAGCACAGGAGCTCATCATGCCGGCACTTCTTCCTGCTGAGGCTTACCAGGGTTCAGGCAGATGGGAGAAGTTCGGTCCTGAGATGTTCAGACTTACCGACAGAGGCGGCAGATCTTTCTGCTTAGGTCCTACGCACGAAGAGCCTTTTACAGAGGCTGTAAGAGATTCGATCAGATCTTACAAGCAGCTTCCTGTTACTCTTTATCAGATCCAGCATAAGTACAGAGACGAGAAGCGTCCGAGATTCGGCGTTATCAGAGCAAGAGAGTTCGTCATGAAGGACGCTTATTCCTTTGACGTTGACGAGGCAGGTCTCGACATCTCTTACAAGAAGATGTACGACGCTTACCGTGCGATCTTTGACAGACTCGGCCTGGATTACACGATCGTTGATGCCGATTCAGGCGCAATGGGCGGTTCCGGTTCACAGGAGTTCATGGTCAAGAGTGAAGTCGGTGAGGATGCTATCTGCTTCTGCGACGAGTGCGGCTATGCTGCAAACGAGGAGAAGGCAGGCTGGACAAGAGGCGAGGCTGAAACAGCAGAAGAACTCGCTATCGAGAAGATCCACACACCTGACGTTAAGACGATTGAAGAGCTCTGCGGTTATTTGAACTGCGGACCGGAGGCTTTCGTAAAGACTATCCTTTATAACATTGACGGCAAGTTCGTTGCTGCCATGTGCAGAGGTGACAGAGACATCAACGAGACAAAGCTCGGCAATCTTTACGATGCAACAGAGATGGAGCTCGCTGCTTTCGCTGATGTTGAGATGATCACAGGTGCAAAGGTCGGCTTTGCAGGACCTGTTAACCTCAAGCAGAAGGTAGACATCGTTGTTGACCCTGAAGTTGCAGGCATGAAGAACTTCGTAGTCGGCGCATGCGAGACAGACTACCACTTCAAGAACGTTAACATCGGCAGAGATTTCGAAGCTGATAAGGTCGCTGATATTACTAATGCGAAGGCCGGCGATATCTGCCCCAAGTGCGGCAAGGGTAAGCTCGGCATGGCAAGAGGCGTTGAGGTCGGACACATCTTCAAGCTCGGCACAAAGTATTCCGATGCGCTCGGTTGTGTATATCTCGACAATAACGGTAAGGAACACAGCATGGTAATGGGATGCTACGGTATCGGCGTATCCAGAGTTCTTGCTGCGATCATTGAGCAGTATCACGATGACGACGGAATCATCTGGCCTTCCATCGTTGCTCCTTACAAGGTAATCGTTGTTCCCACAAAGGCAAACGATGAGGAGATCATGGGCGTAGCAGAGAAGATCTACGGTGACCTTACTGCTGCAGGCTGCGAAGTCCTCATCGATGACAGAAATGAGCGTCCGGGCGTTAAGTTCAAGGATGCTGACCTCCTCGGTATTCCGCTCCGCATCACGGTAGGCAGAAGAGCCGGTGAAGGTATCGTAGAAGTTAAGAGAAGAGATTCAAGCGATGCTTCCGAGATTACTGTTGACGAAGCCGTAAAACTTGCCAAGGAGATCTAAAAGGTGTTTTTGAGGGTAGCCGCATCAATAATACTTTGTGTATCAATTACCCTTAATGCTTTTCCGGGAATTTTCAGGAAAGGTGATTTTAGACCTGCTTTATTTGATTCTTATGAACTGACCCTCGCTGATGGTGCGACTGTTGATTTCAGTCTCTCTGGAGGCAGGGCCATTTTTACTTCCGATGTCAGCAGGGAGTACAATATCACGCTCTCGAAATGCAATACCATGAAGACTGTCAGGACTTATTCCAGAGGCGGTACTTCTTTCGATGTTGACTTTTCGAGTGATATGAGTGAAGACGAACTTTACTATGTCACGCTGACTTACGAGGCTTTCGGAAGATCCGTCGACAACGGCAACAACATCATTTACAAGAGCGGCGGCAGCATTCATTTCTGGAAGTCGCCGAACTACGAATTCAACCTGAAATCCTGTGAAGAGATGTGGACAGACGAACAGTCTCTGAGAGAGTGCTTAGAACCCCAGAATGATATCGAATGCGACGATCCCGTGCTTATCGGATATTCCAACCAGATCTGCAACGGCGCAAAAGATGACTGGGAAAAGGTTTACCGCATCTATATCTATATCGCTACCGAGATGGCATACGACAATGTCGAGGCTTCAGCCGATGGCGGCGGATATCAGGACAGTGCCGTTGATATCTTAAGAGACGGCAAGGGCATATGCGAAGGATTCGGCAACTGCTTTACGGCTTTGTGCAGGGCGCAGGGAATACCTGCAACGGTAGAATTCGGAATCGGAATGAGCACCTACGACGAGATGGTTGGCTACACGCCCTCTCCCAATGATTATGCCGATCACGCATGGGCAGCGGTATATCTCGGTGACAGATGGTATTTCGTCGATCCTACTTACGACATGTCCAGATACTACTACGGCGAGGGCAATGTTGACGTTTATGAAGACGTTACGTATTACTATCTCTCACCTCTGGAGTCGTTCTCAAACGATCACAGGATCCTTGATGCGGATACAAGACACTGCCAGCCTTCAGCAGGACGCTGCGGTGATTATGCGACATACGAGCTCACAAGAGACGGCACGTGCATTATCTCAGGTTACGGAACGCTTAAGATGCCTGATGAAGTCAACTGCTTTAATAAGCTGGTTTTCGCTGAAGATTCCAACATAGACACCATCGCGAGCGAATGCTTTGACGACTGCGATCTTGTGACTTCCATAGTGCTTCCCGATACCGTAACGTGGATCGATGACTACGCATTCAGCACGTGTGAAGACCTTGAATACGTTTATATTCCGGAAGGCTGTATTTACATCGGCGTGCAGGCATTCTGCTATTGCGATGAGCTGAGTTACGTCTATGTTCCAGACTCGGTTTATACGATCGCCGAGTGGGCTTTCGATGACTGTGCAAGGCTTTATATAAGCGTGCCTTCGCAGTGTCGTGACTTTAATTCGGATTACGATATCCAGCCGTTTTATATCGACTACAGGTAATTAGAAATTAGGTGCTTTTAAGCACGGAGAATATTTATGTCATATATTGAATTCCGAGATGTCAGAAAGATCTACAAGACCGGTTCGGTAAATGTCACGGCGCTTGACGGATGTTCTTTCCAGATCGAAAAAGGCGAGCTTTGCGTTATAGTCGGACAGTCAGGTGCAGGCAAGACTACACTGCTTAATATCCTTGGCGGAATGGACAGGCTTACGACAGGCCGCGTTTTCCTGGACGGCAAAGAGATATCGGTCCTAAATGCCAACGAACTTGCACTGTTCAGAAGACAGAACGTAGGCTTCGTTTTCCAGTTCTATAACCTCATTCCGAACCTTACGGCATATGAGAATGTCGAGATGGCAGCGCAGCTCGTAAAAGATCCTATCAGCTGCGATCTTTTGATGAATGAAGTCGGTCTTTCTGACCGTAAAAATAATTTCCCTGCACAGCTCTCAGGCGGTGAACAGCAGCGTGTCTCAATAGCAAGAGCCATCGCCAAGAATCCCAAGCTGCTTCTGTGCGACGAGCCTACGGGCGCGCTTGACTATCAGACGGGTAAAGCGATATTAAAGCTTCTCCAGTCCTTAAGCACAGAGAAGGGAATGACAGTTGTAATAATCACGCACAATTCCGCCCTTACGGAGATGGCCGACAGAGTCATCAGGGTTAAGAACGGAAAGATCACGAGCATGATCGTTAACGAGCATCCCGTAAGCGTGGATACTATCGAGTGGTAATGAGTCCTTACGTCAAGACAATATTAAGATCCATCAAAATGACCTTGCCCAGATTTATCGCGATATTCGCGATAATAGCTCTTGGCGTCGGCTTTTTCTCGGGTCTTAAAGTGACCACGCCTTCGTTCATTTATACTGCGGATATATATACCAAAGAAACCTCGATGTTCGACTTCAAGTTGCTGTCTACGATCGGCTTTACCGATGAAGATATTGATGAGCTTGCCAAGCGTACAGGATGCGTTGTTGAAGGCGCATATTCCGTGGACTGTTCTGCATATCTCGGAGACAGCGTCGCCACCGATACGGTCAGGTTTTTATCCATCACACAGAACGTCAACCATTTAAGTCTTGAGTCGGGAAGACTTCCCTCAAGACCGGATGAAATCGTCATTGACGGTTATCATTTCTCATCCATTGAACCCGGAACTAAACTCGTCATTTCAGATGAGACATCCGACAGTTCGATGGATATGCTGAAATACAAGGAGTATACAGTCGTAGGAACTGCAAGATCTCCGGTTTACATGAACTTCCAGAGAGGCACTTCGAACGAGGGTTCAGGCAGCGTTTCTTTCTATGTCTGCGCGCTCCCCGGAGCCTTTGATTCAGAGTATTTCACCGAAGCTTATATTTACGCAAATACAGGTCTTTACATATTCTCCGATGAGTATAAGGACTGGGCGAAAAATGCTGAGAAGCAGTATAAAGTAATGCTTGCGAGCGTTATCGATGACAGATTCGATGAGACATTAAGAGAAGAATACGATAAGCTCTACGACGGTATCGATGAGTTCAACGAAGGCATATCCGACGGTCAGGACGAACTTGAAGATGCACGCAAAAAACTCGACGATGCGCGTAAGGAATTAGAGGACGGCCAGACCGAACTTGATAAGAAGCGCAAAGAACTCGAGGACGGAAAAGCAACTCTCGATGATTCCAAGAGCCAGCTCGATGATTACCAGAGAGAACTGACTTCTACCAAGGTCCTTCTCGATGCTGCAGAAAGCAAAGTCGACAGGGAGAAAGAGGAGCTGGACGCTCTTAAGGAAGACATCGATACGCTCTACCAGGAGATTTTCGACGGGCGTTCGGATCTGCGTACGGCAAGGACCCAGACTTCATCAAGGATCGCTTCGCTCGAGTTTTCCATTTCATATTATGAATCCACGGTTGCTTCATTGCAGGCCGGCATCGAAAACAACAAGGCAGCCCTTGAGCAGGCAACGACCGATGCTGAAAAACAGCGCATCGAAAGCCAGATCGCAAGCCAGGAAGAACAGCTCTCTAACTATCAGACGCTGATCGAAGAAGCACAGGCTGAGATCGCTGAACTTGAGGCGGCTTCTGCAGGTTTTGACGATATCGAGAGTGAGCTTGATGATAAGCAGAAAATATACGAAGACAAGCTCTCCGACTACAGCACGAAATACCAGACTTATATGTCTGACAAGATGCAATACGAGATGGGCCTCTCATCGTATGAGAGCTCAAAGGCCCAGTTCGATTCAGCATATTCACAGTATTCTGACGGACTGACCCAATACTATGACGGTCTTGAGCAGATCGAAGATGCGCAGCAGAAGATAGACGATGGCTGGAAAGAATATAACGACGGCGTTTACGAACTCTGGAAAGGATATACCGAGTTTTCCTACACGGCAGATACCGTGTACAGATCAAATCTTGTCTACGGATTTGAACTGCTTGATAGTGTGGACGAGCCTGAAGTATATATCCTCGGAAGAGACAAGAATACAGGTTACCTCTGCTTTGATAACGATTCGAAGATCGTTGACGGCGTAGCTTCAGTATTCCCGATATTCTTTTTCGCGATCGCGGCACTGGTATGCTCCACGACAATGAGCAGAATGGTAAGTGACGAGCGTGGAATCATAGGAACCATGAGGGCTCTCGGATACTCGGATTTCTCGATCGTGATGAAATATTCGATATACGCAGGTTCGGCTGCGATCTTAGGAAGCGTTCTCGGTTTTTTGGGCGGTACAAAACTGTTCCCGGCGGTCATCTGGGAAGTTTATAAAATGATGTACGGCTTTACGGAAGTATCGTTTGCCACAAGCGTCCCGCTCTTCATTCTTGTTTTAATCGTAGCGCTCTTGTGCACGGTCGGAGTAACCGTATACACTGCACTCTCGGCTCTTAAGGGAATGCCCGCAGAACTCATAAGACCCAAGGCGCCTCTGCCGGGCAAGCGCATCCTTCTTGAACGCATCGGATTCATCTGGAAGAGAATGAAATTCCTCCATAAGGTGTCCGCGCGCAACGTATTCCGCTTCAAGAGAAGAATGTGGATGATGATCGTCGGAATCGCCGGATGCACCGCGCTTCTCATAACGGCTTTCGGCCTTTATGACTCTATCTGCAACCTCGTCAACATCCAGTACGACAACATCATGAAGTACGACCTCGCGGTTTCTTTCGATGAGAAGTACAGGCAATATGCGATCGACGAAGCTGCCAAAGATGCTCTAGCAAATGCGGGCGTCGAATTTGAATATGTCATCGTCAAGGGCGACGTTGCTAAAAACAACGGTTCAAACTATGTAAGGGATCTTGAGATGTTTATATCAGATGACCCCAATATCACAAAGGTTTTCGGCTTAACTGACTTTAAGACCGGAGAGGAATGCGCATGGCCTGCTGACGGCGAGATAGCCGTCTCCGAGAAGCTTGCGGAAAAGAACAACGTCAAACCCGGTGATACGATAACATTGCTTTACGGCGAAGATGAGCGCGAAGTAAATCTTAAGGTAGGTTCCATTTTCACGAACTACACGATGCACTATGTGTTCATGACACCGAACACTTACAGGGAAGCGTTCGGCAAGCCCTATACGCCCGAGACTCTTCTCGTTAAGACCGGAACCAAAAACGCTTCTGATTCATATAAGATCGCATCTTATCTTTCCGATAACTACGACATAAAGACCTGGTCTTCCACCGCCGATTCCAGAGAAAGCTTTGGCTCTACCATGGGAAGAATGAATTACGTCATTGTGCTGGTAATCGTGAGCGCAGCCGCACTTGCATTTATCGTGCTCTTCAACCTCAACAACATCAATATCACCGAGCGTATCAGGGAGATCGCGACCCTCAAGGTCATGGGCTTCAACAAGCGCGAGACCGGAGCATATGTCACGCGCGAAAACGTCCTTCTCGTTCTCATGGGCTTCCTGGTGGGAATTCCCCTCGGCGTCCTGCTGCACAGGTTCGTAATGGCCCAGATAGCGATGGACATGGTCACTTACCAGGTAAGGATCGCGCCCCAGAGCTACGTTTTCTCGCTTGCCTTCGTACTTGCATTCTCGACGGTAGTAAATCTCATAATGCGCGCCAAGATCGAGAAGATCAACATGGCCGAGTCGCTGAAGAGCGCAGAGTAATTTTTGGGGTAGAAGCGCGTTCTCCAAAAGCAGTGATTTAAGCAGTGTTTAGATAAAATTCTGTGAATTGTTATCCAAAAGCGAGTTTTCAAGCGGTGTTTAGATGACTTTTATCGAAAAATAGCATTCCACTTTAGATTCCATGTTTTCATGCTGTTTCAGGTGGAATATCAGGTGTAAAATGGCACAATTCCATCTGTTCTTCCATGTGTTTTGCTTCAAAAAGGTGGAAGAAAAAGTGGAATGCACTTTTTCGCTAATATACAAAGTAAAAAGGGATGCCTCACTGAGACATCCCTTCGGTTTCTGAACTATATATAGCTTTACTCTTCGCTCTCGCCGTTCATCCAGCTCTGATGGTAGTTCTTGCGGCGGTATTCTTCAGGAGTCATGCCCGTGGACTTCTTGAATACCTGGATGAAATGGGACTGGGAGGAGAATCCCAGATAGTTTGCGATGGTCAGGGAAGACTCGTCCAAGTGTCTTAACATGTTGCATGCGACGTTGATCTTCTGGTCCCTGATGTAGCGGCTTAACGTGATGCCCATTTCCTGCTTGAAGAGCTTGGAAAGATAGCTTGAGTTAAGGGAGAGCGAGTCAGCGATCGATTCGACCGTGAGGTTCTCCTGGATGTGGGATCTGATGTAGTCGATGGCAACGACGATGTGGCGGGATACGACGCGGTTCTTGGAAAGGTCGCTCATCTTGCGGCAGTAAGAACGCAGCATCTCGTTCTGAACGGAGTAAACCTCGTCAATGGTGCTTGCGGCATCAATGAGTTCGATGAAGATGTCGCTGAGGTTATAAGCTACGGAGATCTCAAGACCTGCCTCGATGCAGAATCTGCTGACCAGGGCGGTGAGGATAACCGTGTGGTATTTAACGTTGCGGAGTTTGTCGGGACTTAATGTTCCGAGATTCTGGGTAGCGCCGATCGTCTTCAGGGCTTCTTCGAATCTGTGCATGTTACCGCTTGCTACGAGTTCGTAGAAGCTGATCTCGTGGTTGTAAGCGACCTGGCGGTTTCCGGACTCGCCTTCGTCCATCATCCTTTTTGCAAGTTCTTTTTCAATATTCATAATTCAGATCCTCTTAGATTAGTTTCCATATCGAATTTCTTACAAAAATTGTATATTTCTTTTGAGGTTGTGTAAAGCAGACTTGAGAAATAGGTTTATCGAAAATATTACAAACTCGTAAGAATAGGGCGTTTGAGAATAAAATCTTATTGAGTTATTTTGCAAAAAGTAATAGAATTTTTTTATTAAGGAAGATGGAGGGATGTGCATTCATGACTGATGAGTTAAAAGACATCATTTATGCCGATTTGTTCAGATACACCGGCAATGCACGTCGCTATAAGAACATCTACGCATGCTATCTTGAAGAGAGAAGATCATCCCCTGAATTCAGCTATATCAGCGTAATGAGACGTACGCGTTATTATGCTGACCAGATCAAAAAGTGGGACGGCATCAAGAAAAAGCTCTATCAGATCAAGTTCGCAGTAACTAACTTCAGACTCGACAGATTAAGCCGTAAATATCATTTCCAGATTCCTTACGATACTGAGATCGGCAAAGGCTTTTACCTGGCGCATTTCGGCCGTGTAATCATCCACCCGAAGAGCGTTATCGGCCATAACGTCAACGTATCGACCGGCGTAGTCATCGGAACCCAGTTCAGAGGTAAGAGAAAGGGTTCTCCGCATATCGGTAATTACGTATGGATCGGCGCAAATGCCGTCATCGTAGGCAATATCAGGATCGGCAACAACGTTCTTATCGCGCCCGGCGCATATGTTAACTTCGATGTTCCCGACGGTTCTATCGTAATCGGCAATCCCGGTCTCATCAGAAGATCACCCGGTGCCACGCTCAATTACATCAATAACACGATCCTTTTCGACGAATACAATGTCCGTTCGGAAGGTGTCAAGCAGTGGTAAGGTAACTGATGGCGATAGATTCATCTTTTTTCAAACAAAACAGAGAGCGCTTTGCCGCCGCGTTGCCGGACCGCACCGCGGCGCTGCTTTTCTCGGGCGAAGAAAAGCACATGTCGCGTGATTCCGACTACAGGTTTTTCTGTGACAGAAACTTCTATTATCTGACCGGACTTGAGCGCCCGGGCTTTGTTCTCGTGATCGAAAAGAACGGCGACGTGGTTACTTCAAAGATCTATGCTCCCGCCAGAGACTCCATGGAGGAGCGCTGGCACGGCAAGAGAATGGCATTTGAAGACATCTCTGCCCTGACAGGCATTGCATCTGAAGATGTTTGCGACCTTGAGAAGTACGAGGAAAAGGAGTTTGAGCTCATAAAGGACACGGATATCAAGATCTATCTGGACAATTCATCCGTTATGGCAAAGCCTTTCGAGCTTAAGAAGACAGTCGAGAAAGACGGCCGCAAGGTTTGTGACTTATCAGAGATCACGACCTCGATGCGCCTTGTTAAGAGACCCTGTGAGGCTGATTGCATCAGGGAAGCTGCAAGGATCACGGAAGAGGCGATAGAGGAGATGAAGACCCTTATCCGTCCGGGTGTGTCAGAGTATGAACTAT
Source organism: Saccharofermentans sp. (assembly GCA_045648465.1). Taxonomy (GTDB): domain Bacteria; phylum Bacillota; class Clostridia; order Saccharofermentanales; family Saccharofermentanaceae; genus Saccharofermentans. The sequence goes on along the minus strand of JAZROA010000013.1, from coordinate 198,446 downwards.
ACCTTAAGCTTGAGTATGAGATGGCGAAGAGAAGCTCAATGGCTTTTGCTTTCGAGACCATCGTATCCTGCGGCACAAATGCTTTCTATCTGCACCATTCAGATCCTGAGAAAGCGGGCGACGGCATCGCAAAAGAAGGCTCCATTATCCAGATCGACTGCGGTGCGAGGATGGACGGATACTGTGCTGATATCTCGCGCGTATTCTTTGTCGGCGGCCCTAAAGGCGAAGACGATAAGAGGATGAAACTTTTGGGCCTTATTCAGGAATTGAGGAAGGCTGCTTTTGAGTATATTGCACCCGGAAAAACTTTCGCCGGGCTTAATTCACAAATGTATGACATTGCAGGCAAATGGCTTGCGGGACAAGGACTAATACCTGATAATTTTACAGTGGAGGAAGTGCGCCGTTACTACTGGCACAACACTTCACACTATCTTGGGTTAGACGTTCACGACGTCGGCCCGAGAGACAAAGAATTTGAAGCAGGTAATTGCCTTGCCGTCGAACCCGGTGTTTATATTCCCGAATGGGACACCGGCTTCAGGATTGAGGACGACTGCCTGGTAACTGAAGACGGCTGTCAGCTCCTGAGCTCCGGGAAGGACAGCCCGGAGGGAATAATTGCCGGATAATAGTTCTGCTGTAACCGCCATTCTCGTTGCGGTACTTATAGTGCTTTTGGTCATCCTCATCGGAGGAGGACTTTTTGTGCTGTTCATGTCATATACCGACAAGCTCTTCAAGAGGATCTTCAGAAGGCCCAAACCGCTTCCGCAGGTAGACAGATCACCCAAGAAGATCGACAGGAGCACGATCATAGGACGCGGCAAGAACTGGTTCTATACTTTCCATAACGAATGGCTCGGAGTAAGGGTAACATCCTTTGACGGATGCAAGCTCTCAGGATATTACAGACCTTCATCTGATTCGACATGCCGCAACATGGTCATCCTGGTTCACGGCTACGATGAGTCGCCTGCCGAGATGGCTGCATATGCAAGGCTCATGATGCGCAAGGTCCAGTGCCACTGCCTCATCACACACATGAGAGGCCACGGCATGAGCGGCGGCAAGAATTTCACATGGGGTCTCATGGAGAGCGTCGATCTTGATGCCTGGTATGAGTTCACGAAAAGAAGACTCGGCAACAACTGCAGGATCTATCTTGTAGCAAGAGGCGCAGGTGCCACGGCATGCCTTCTCGCCGCACAGCAGAAGGAGTTCGAACGCTGCGTCTGCGGCATAATCGCCGATTCGCCTATGTCTTCGCTTAATGCATTCTTAAGGAATAATCTTCCGAACAGCACGAAATTGCCTCCCGAGTGGCTTATCGGCAGCATCAGAAAGAGTGCTCAGCGCCAGTTCGGATTTGACATCAACCGCTGTGACGCTGCTACACATGCGAGCAGCATCAAGATCCCCGTACTGATCTTCCAGGGCGGTGAAGACGAGGTCACAACGCCTTCTGATACGCGTGAGATCTACGACAATCTTCGCTGCAGGAAGAGAATGGTGATCGTCAACAATGCAAAGCACATGGAGTGCTACGAGAGATCACAGGCCATGTATGAGCGTGAGGTCCAGAAGTTTATCGAATCCTGCATTGTAAGACTTGTTAAGATCGGGCGCCTTTAATACTGTTCCCGCATTGTAAGACTTGTAAAGATAGGGCGCCTTTAATCTAGATTATTTAGTATAAGGTGCCATCTCCTAAAATATGGCTTTCGCGATATTATTTCATGGTGTAATTTGAAACCTTTCTATTAGCACGCTTTTCGCGTGGGGAATACCGCGGTAGTTTTATATGAGTTCGCTGTTAAGACCCGGAAAATCTATGACTGAAGGAAGCCTGTGGAATAAGATCCTCGGGTTCGCTTTCCCATTGGCATTTACGGGAATCCTCCAGCAGCTTTTCAATGCGGCTGACGTTGCGGTAGTAGGAAACTTCACCGGTGAACTCGGTGAAGCCTGCATGGCCGCAGTAGGAGCCAATACTCCGCTCATCGCTCTTATCGTTAATTCGTTCCTCGGCATATCGCTTGGAACAAACGTAGTCATTGCAAATGCCGTCGGAAAAAAGGATGATGAGACGGTCAGCAAGGCGCTTCATACTTCCATGATCGTAGCCGTTATCGGAGGAATTATCATTGCGTTGATCGTTGAACTATTCGCTGCTCCTATCCTCAGATCGCAGAATATTTCCGAAGAGTCTCTCGGCATGGCGATCACTTATTTCCGAATCTACATTGGCGGACTTCCGGTAATCCTTTTGTATAACTTTGAAGCTGCCGTTTTCAGGGGAATGGGCAACACCAGGATACCTTTTATTGCGCTCATTATCTCAGGTATTATCAATGTAGGATTAAACCTGTTCTTTGTTGTTGTCATGCATGCCAACGTTGAAGGAGTAGCAACTGCAACGGTTATCTCCAACATGATCAGCAGCATCATTCTTTTGTTCTTCTTGAGAAAATCCAAGACGGCTGCAAAGTTTGACGAGAAGAAACTTAAGATCGACTGGAGGATCTTATGGAAGATCTTAAGAATCGGACTTCCCGCAAGCGTGCAGGCGGCAGTTTTCTCTACTGCAAACATCATCATCCAGGCAGCGATCAACAGTCTCGGAACAAGCGTTGCCGCAGCATCTTCTGCAGCATTTAACATCGAGATCTTCTCATACTATGTACTTAACAGTTTCGGTCAGGCATGCACTACGATCACGGGCCAGAACTACGGCGCCAAGAAGATCGACAGATGCAGGAAGACATTAAAGCTCTGCCTGCTTGAAGGCATAGTAATTGAGGGCCTGATGGTCTTCACGCTGATCTTATTTGGCAAGACGCTTATTGCGATATTTAATCCTAATCCTGAGCTTGTTGAGATCGGATATATACGTATCGTTCTCATCACGACGGCACATCTTTTCTCTTTGTTCTACGATGTAATGAGCGGATACATGAGAGGCTACGGAATATCGCTGACGCCTGCCATCATCACCATGATAAGTGTCTGCGGAATCAGGATCTTCTGGATATATACGGTATTCCAGCAATATCACACTTTCGAGAGCATCATGACGGTTTACCCCATAAGCCTCGGTACGACTTCCGTTTTGATGTTTATACTGCTTCTCATATGGCATCCGGCCAAAAGATTCGGTAAAATCGACAAGGCCTGATGCCTTGTATTAGGTATATTCATATAGTATATTTTTCGCGACAAACGGAAATCGGGGAGCTTAACCGCTGAGAGGGATTAATGATCCGACCCGCTGAACCTGACGGATAATGCCGGCGTAGGGAACCTTATATATATTTCATAGATCCTCTTGTCTGTGGCATTGACCGTGAAGTTCGAGCAGTTGCTCCGGTGTCCGTAAGACGGAGGTGTTTTTATGTCAAAACAATCACTTAAATCAAACCGCGAAAATATCCTGAGGATATCGACGGGCGGTGTATGCCTTGCACTGGCATTCGTGCTTTCACAGTTAAAGCTTTTCGAGATGCCGATGGGCGGAACCGTAACCCCTGCTTCAACATTGCCCATCATCGTTTACGGCGTCGCATTCGGACCTGTATGGGGCTTTGTTATTGCATTTATCTTCAGCCTTCTGCAGCTTATCGGAGGCTGGCTCGTAACTCCTTTCCAGGTTATTCTCGATTACACGATTGGATATACTGCTCTTGGTTTTGCAGGCTTTGCTGCGCTTAAGGCTGACAGCAGAAACAAGATCTCTGATGCGCTCGGAAGATTCAGGGCAACATCAGTCATTAAGATCCTTGTTTTCTCTGCGGTCGCTTATATCGTAAGATGGCTGGGCTCAGTTGCTTCAGGTGTTATCTTCTATTCCGAATATGCAGCTGATGCAGGCTACGACAGCGCACTCGTTTATTCCATGGTCTACAACGGTTCTTTCCTTATGGCAGACCTTGCGATCCTCGCTGTAGTTCTCGTTATCCTTTACATGGTTATCCCTTCTTCGAAAAAAGACGATACAGTCATCACAATCCAGAAGTTTACTGCTGAATTCATCGGCACATTCGTACTCGTATTCGTAGGATGCGGTACTGCAATGGCAGTCGGATGTGATGCAGCAAACGGCAGCGGATACATTCTTACTGCTTTTGCATTCGGCCTTGTAATCGTTGCAATGGCTTACTCTATCGGCAATGTATCAGGATGCCACATCAATCCTGCAGTATCACTTGCAATGCTCATCAGCAAGAAGATGACAGTCAAGGAATTCTGGGGATACGTCGTATTCCAGACATTAGGTGCAGTTTCAGGCGCAGGACTTCTCCGTTATGTTTTCGAGCTTACGGGCAAGGTAGACATGACAGGCGTTTACGACGAGGCTGAGATGGAGATGGCTACATGGGGCCTCGGTTCAAACGGCCTTGCAGGATGCAACGGAAACATCGCCGGCGCTCTCATCATCGAGGCAGTTCTCACGTTCATCTTCGTACTCTGCATCCTTGGTGTTACAGACAGCAAGTTCAAGCACGGTTCATTCGGCGGCCTTATCATCGGCTTTGCGCTCGTGCTCGTACACATCATCGGAATCAGCTTTACGGGAACATCAGTTAACCCTGCACGTTCCATCGGACCTGCACTCCTTGCAGGTGGTGATGCTCTTAAGTACCTCTGGGTATTCATCGTCGGACCTCTTGTCGGCGGTGCCGTAGCTGCTCTTGTTTACAAGGCGATCACGCTTTCCAAGGAAGACAAAGAGGCTAAGGAAGAGGCTTAATTCAGAGTTTCAACCGGTATCGAAAGATACCCTTCCACGTTGCTTACCGGTCAGATCACCCGAATGGTCTGGCCGGTAAGTTCATTTCGGACTCAAAAAATATTTACAAAACGCCCCCATACTTTATAATTTATCTAACATCGTTAAGGGATAGGATATAGGAGGGGGATAGAAGAAATGGCAAGAGGCGGTCATCACGGCGGAGGATTTCACGGCGGTGGACATCACTTTGGCGGAGGATTCCACGGAAGCTTCGGAGGTGGCGGTTTTCATGGCGGCGGACACTACTATGGCGGCGGTGGCGGTTATGGTGACGGCGATGGTGATATCGGCAATCTGATCTTTAGTGGAATTAAACTTGGCATTTTGCTCGTGGGCTTTATAATTTATGAGGTCACCGTAGGCAATGTGCCCGGAACGGATCTGTTCACTCTCGGTATATTCACGGTAAGCGTTGTCTTTTTTGTCCTCGGATTAAAAGAGTACAAAAGAACAGAAGATCTTTATCACCTTAAGAACGTTGACAGCGTTACTAAGCGTCAGGTCTGGAATGCTGATTTTACGGAGTATGGTTCACATTCCGCAAGTGACAAAGTGTCCTGGGCAGGCAAGTACGATAAGAGATACCGTATAGCTTTTTATGACCGTGATTTCGGTGAAGAGAACATCAAAAAGGTCAGGGAGATGATGAAGAGAACTCCTTGGATCGTTTGGATGAATTCTTATGTATGGTTTGTTATCGGTGTTATCAGCGCGATGAGCACTTTTTTCTTCTATGAGATGGTAATTCCGGTTTTCGAGAACATGATCATGACCGATGAAGCATTTGCTTTTATCGATGACTTCGTGTTCTATTTCCCGGCAGGCTTAACTCTTCTATGTGCGATCTTATGCTTTGCGATGGTGAAGGTTAGGGACAGCCTTCTTCATAAGTGTGCTGAGAGGATCGTCGAAGATAACAATGCGGCATATGAGAAGATGAAGACGGAGAATTACATTGCTCAGGCATTGAGCAGCAAGTGGTATTACAACAACTGTCCAAACTGCGGTGCGGACGCGAAAAAGGATACACGCATCTGTGTTCACTGCGGTACTTCACTTGAAGTAAAGGACATTGCAACGGAACAGGTGTCTTCGGTTCACCGCATTTCGGCTATAGCTGAAGGCGGCAGCAAGACCAGGACTATCGAGAGATAAGAGGGATAAGAAAAATGGCAAGTGGCGGTTTTCACGGAGGCGGATTCCATTCAGGCGGTCATCACAGCGGCGGTGGCGGATTCCATAGCAGTGGCGGCGGCTTCCACAGCAGCGGAGGCGGCGGTTTCCACAGTAGTGGCGGTGGTTTCCACAGCAGCGGCGGTGGTGGTTTCCACGGCAGTTCCGGCGGCCGTTTCAGCGGTGGCGGCTATTTTAGTGATGGTGACAACTATGAAAATGACGGCTATGTATTTCAAAACATGTTTACTATGTTTGCGATGGCGGTTATCGCTGCCGTGGCTGTCATTGGTTTCCTATTTTCACTGATCAGAACAAACAGCATTCCGGGATTGAATTTCATTAATCTCGGTATCTTCTGCGCAAGTTTGGTCATTTATTTCATGGCTCTTAAAGAGACGGGAAGAACATCTGATATCTATTATTTTGACTACGTCGATCTTAACAGGGTCGGAGGAAGAGTCTATAAAGTAAAAGGATACCGTCCCGCTGATGCGATAGGTGATAAGCGTACATGGGCATCAAAGAATGGCAGTCAGTACAGCATCTCTTTCTTTGACAGGGAATTCGGTGTCGAGAATGCGAATAAAGTATATGAAGCAAAACAGAGAACTCCCAAGATAGTCTGGATGAAGACGAAAGTCTGGGGCATCTTAATGCTCATCAGTTTTATCGTAAATTTCTTCTTCTATGAAGCGGTAATAGATGTTTTCGAGAACATGATAATGACAGACATAGCGTTCTTTTTTATCGACGAATTCGTATTCTATTTCATGTCTGTTTTAACGCTCCTGTTTTCCATTGCAGCGCTTGTCTGCATCCGCGCAAGAGACAAGATCCTTCACGAATGCGCATTAAGGATCGTCGAAGACAACATGGCATTTGAGGAAAGAAATAAGACCGAGCAGTTCATTAATTCACAGCTCAGCAAAAAGTGGTATTACAACAACTGCCCGAACTGCGCTGCGGAAGCAAACAAGTCATTAACTTACTGCTTAAGCTGCGGTACTTCTCTGGAAGTCCCTTCGTTTGCTGATGAGGCATCGGGCTCAGTGCACCGCATATCCACGTTCGACCCCAAAAAGCATAAACCCAAGCCGGAGATAAAGGAGAATGCTTAAATGAAAAAGTTCTTCAAATATTCATTCGTCATCGGCTTGATCGGCGCTGTCATCAACCTGATCCTGTTTGTGACCAATTTGTACTATGAACTGGTCGTTCCGGTGATCGAGAACTCAAGCCTTGAAGAAGGCCCGGTATTCGATTTCTTCGATAATCTCATCTATTTCACGCCGTGCATTTTCATGGTGCTGTTTGTTCTTTACATAGTCGCAGGAATAATCTACAAAAAGAAATTCCACGAGAAGAACGAAGAGAAAGTAACGGAAAAACTCGTAGAGAAAAATACCGCCATCCAGAAAGATCTTGATGTTAAGGCAGAGTTTTTGAAGCACAAGTATTACACCAATTGTCCGAACTGCGGATCGGTCAGGGTGGAGAATACGAGCGTGTGCTCATTCTGCGGTGCATCGCTTGTGATGGATGAAGATAAAGAGAAATAATCTTATCAGGCTCCGAAAACCGAATCGCAGTACCTTACAGTGCCCATAGCATCTTTTGCATATGCATCGGCACCGATCTTGTCTGCGTATTCCTGGGTCATTACGGCACCGCCGACAACGACTTTTGTGCCGGGCTTTTTCTCACGCAGTAACTTGATCGTATCTTCCATAGAAGCCACGGTCGTGGTCATGAGAGCAGAGAGGCCTACGACTTCGATATTGTTCTCGATCGCACAGTCTACGATGACTTCAGGCGGAACGTCTTTGCCCAGGTCGATTACGTCGTAACCGTAGTTCTCGAGCATGACTTTTACGATGTTCTTTCCGATGTCGTGGATGTCTCCCTTAACGGTTGCGAGGATGACACGGCCCTTAACGTTCCTGGGCTTATCTGACATTGCTTCCTTTACGACTGCGAATGCTGCTTTTGCGGCATCAGCGCTCATGAGGAGCTGGGGAAGGAATACCGTTCCAGCTTCGTATCCTTTACCTACGCGGTCGAGCGCAGGGATGAGTTCTGCATCGATTATCTCAAGTGATTCCCTTCCTGAATCAAGCTGTTCTTTCATGGCTTCAGCTGCTCTTCCGGTAACGCCTCTCTCTATCGCTTCAGCTAATGTGAGGACTGCATTAGAAGATGCGGAAGATGCTTTCGCGCCTGATGAAGCGGCAACGCCTGAACCCGGAACGTAGTCGCTGTATGCGCCGATGAATTCCTCGAGCTTGGGGTCGAGATTCATGAGTGCGTTAAATGATCTTACGGAAGCCATCATGGGACCGTTGCATGGGTTGATGATGGCGCATGAAAGACCGTTCTGCATTGCCATTGCAAGGAAGTATGAATTGATGAGTTCTCTTGCGGGAAGTCCGAAGGAAATATTGGAAACACCCAATATCGAATGACCGTTGTAAATGTCTCTTACACCCTTAACCGTATCGAGTGTTGCGATGGCTGAATCAGGGTCAGAAGAGATGGTCATTGCAAGACCGTCGATGACGATGTCTTTTCTGGGGATCCCGTATTTGTCAGCAGCTTCGTAGATGCGCTTTGCAACGGCAAGTCTGCCTTCTGATGTCGCAGGGATTCCGTCTTCGTCCAAAGGAAGTCCTACGAGAACGCCGCCGTATTTTGCTACGAGGGGCATGACTGCTTCGATGTTCTCGATCTTGCCGTTAACGGAGTTGACCATGGGCTTGCCGTTGTAGATGCGAAGACCTCTCTCGAGCGCTTCGATATCAGTAGTATCAAGCTGAAGGGGGAGGTTAGTTATCGACTGGATCTTCAGGACGACGCTCTCCATCATGCCGGGTTCGTCAATCTCGGGAAGACCTACGTTAACGTCCAGGATATCAGCGCCTGCGGCTTCCTGGTTCAAAGCCTCGGTAAGAAGATAATCTATGTTGTTGTCACGAAGTGCCTGCTGAAGTTTTTTCTTGCCTGTAGGATTGATCCTCTCGCCGATTACGACAGGCTTTCTGCCGATCTCAACGCAGTCTGCAAAACTCGTGACGTATGTGAAATTCTTTGTTGTGGGTTCGGTGAAGGGAAGAGTCTTAACCTTATTGATCATTGTGCTGATGTGGTCGGGAGTCGTTCCGCAGCATCCGCCCATTACGTGGACGCCGAGCTTTGCAATCTCGCCCATGATCTCTGCAAATTCTTCAGGATCAACATCGTATACGGTCTGTCCGTTTTCAGTTCTCGGCAGACCTGCATTCGGGTTAACGACGATAGGAAGCGAGCAGCACTTAACGAGGCGCTCTGCGATGGGGAGCATCTGCTTCGGGCCGAATCCGCAGTTGATGCCGATCGCATCGACCTTAAGGCCTTCGAGCATAGCAACGGTGCCTTCAACTCCGCCGCCTGTGAGGAGCTTACCTGATTCATCGTAAACCATCGTGACGATGACAGGGAGGTCGCACACTTCGTGGGCAGCAACGACAGCAGCCTTTGCTTCGTATGAGTCGCTCATGGTCTCAATTACGACCACGTCTCCGCCGGCTTCCGCACCTGCCTTGATTATTTCTTTGAATGCTTCTACTGCATCATTAAATGCGAGATCGCCCATGGGCTCTAAGAGCTTTCCTGTAGGGCCGACGTCGATCGCAACATAAGCGTCGTCTTCGCGGCCTGCTTCTTTCCGGGCATGCTGGCAGAGCTTAACTGCTGCCGTAACTATCTCGGTAACGTTATCGAACTTGAATCTGTTTGCGCCGAAAGTATTGGTGTTTACGATGTTTGAGCCTGCATCGAAATATCCCTTGTTAAGATTCTTGATGTCTTCCGGTCTGTTGAGGTTCCAGAGCTCAGGCAGCTCGCCGCCCTTAAGACCCAGCTTTTGCAGGATCGAACCCGTACCTCCGTCGCAGAATAACCATTCTTTACCAAGTCTTTCGCGTAAGCTCATGCTTTAAGCCCTTTCTTTTGAGAACTCACAGGTGTCGTGCCTGTTGCATCCTTTGCACCCTGTGCATCCTGTTTTACTCTTATCGATTCCGATGCCTATTATCGCGGTAACGGATTTGGTCGGAACCATGAGGAGAGAATCGGTAAGTTCGATACCGATCTGTTTTGTAATGTCCAAAAGCCTGAACCAGTCCTTCTGGTGCTCGAGTTTAAGATCTCCGTAGCCCGGCGAAAATCTGGGGCGGAGGAAAAGTCCTCTTGCTTCGTAACTTGCCTTGAGCTTGTCGTTGTAATCGTCAAGGAAAGCCTCGATTGCCGCAGCGCCTGCTGCCTGATATACCGCGGCATCTGCAGCAGAAGTAATGCTCGCCCTTCTTACCAGCATGTCGCACGCAGGGCCGACCGTTGCTGCAAGAAGAATGGCTCCGCAGCATCCGGTGAGGTTTCTTACGAGACCTTCAGATTCGAAGGTAACGTCCTCGTTTTCTGCGTGAAGCGTGACAGTCTTTTCAGCGACTGTTATGCGGTATTCTTTTGAGATCACGCGCGGGTGTGACTGGGTGCCGAGATGCTCTATGGCCTTATTGATCTTTTCCTGCATCTCAGGCGCGATATCAACGATACCATGGTATCCCATGTATCTCTGGACTTCTTTTACGGGTATTTCAACTTCTAATGGCATTAGTTGATGATTCCTTTGAGGTTATTGAGAATGTCTGAAGCGACGTCAGGCTTATTCATGGAATAAACGTGGACGTGAGTTATTCCGTTGGCGATGAGGTCGATTATCTGCTCTGTCGCATAGATGATTCCTGCCTGGCGCATTGCAACGGGGTCGTCGCCGAATCTGTCTACGATAGCCTTGAAACGCTCGGGTACTGCAGTTCCTGAGAGCTGTACTGAACGTGAGAGCTGCTTTGCAGTTGTGATAGGCATGATGCCCGGAACGACGGGAACGTTGATGCCTACATCCTTAACCCTGTAAAGGAAATTGTAGAAGATGTTGTTGTCAAAGAACATTTGGGTCGTGAGGAAGTCACAGCCTGCGTCGACCTTTTCTTTCAGGAAGTGGATGTCATCTGACTTATGGACACACTCAATGTGGCCTTCGGGATAGCATGCACCGCCGATGCAGATATCGGGATCCTGTGCCCTGATGTCCCTGATGAGGTCAGACGCGTGGATATAATCCTCGCAGACGATTCCGTCCTTGGGCTTGTCGCCTCGTAAAGCCATGATGTTGTCGATGTTGTTTTCGCGTATCTGCTTAAGCATGTTGGAGACATGCTCTTTGGTTGAAGCAACGCATGTGAGGTGGGGCATAACGGGAACGCCGTGAAGATTCTTGATGTCGGATGCGACTTCGATGGTCATTTTCGAAGTTGAGCCTGCCGCACCGTACGTTACTGACATATAAGAAGGACTCAGGGCCGCGATGGCACCTGCTGCCGTTTTTACGTCATTAAGGCCTGTCTCAGCCTTGGGCGGGAAGACCTCAAAAGAGATCGTAGGTGTCTTGTCTGCAAGTATTTCGTTAATCTTCATAATAAAAAGCCCTGTTTATACATAGTTTTTTGATATACAACAATTGCCCTCAAGTATATCTCAATAGATTATAATTTTACACGAAAATAGAAGGTTTTATATAAGAGTTATCTTATCGCTTTCTGATTTTGGAGGTTAATTATGAAAAAGTTACTTTCAGTTATTCTGGCAGTAGTAACAACAATTTCCTTTGCGACAGGCTGCGCAAAGCTCACGGAAATCAAGGAGATGGCAGAAGAGTCTGATTTCTCCGGTCTGGTATCCGTAGGTCAGGATATTGTCGAGGAAATGAACATCGATAAGCCGACACAGGACCGTGCAGGCAATGCCATCACTGTTCCTGACAACGTCGAGAAGATCGTTTCAATGGCTCCTTCCACAACACAGGTTCTCATTGAGCTCGGCCTTGGCGACAAGATCGTCGGTATCGATACAAACTCAGCAGCTTTTGCTGACAAGCTTCCTTCTGGTGTTGCACAGTTCGACATGATGGCACCTGACAACGAAGCAATCGCAGCTCTTTCTCCTGATATCGTTTTCACATCAGGCATGAGCTCTGTAGGCGGCACATCTCCTTTCCAGTCACTCGTTGACAGCGGAATCTGCGTAGCAGACATTCCCACACCTGATTCAATCGAGGGTGTATGCGATGACGTTAAGTTCATCGGAACATGTGTAGGTAAGGGTGCTGAAGGCCTTGCATATGCAAAGGGACTCACAGTATTCATGGAAGGCGTTGAGGAATATGCAAAGACAATTCCCGAGGGCGAGCAGAAGACAGTTCTCGTAATGATGAACGTTCCTTCAGCTGACTATCCTACGATCTACACTTTCGGTAAGGGAACTTACATGAATGAGATGATCGAAGATCTCGGTGCAAAGAATGTTTTCGCTGACCAGGAAGGCTGGCTCTCAGTATCCGTTGAGGATGTTATCGCAGCTAACCCTGACGTAATCCTCATGGACTGCAACTGGCTCCCCGACGCAGCTGAGCAGGTTAAGGCTCTCGAAGGCTGGGAGAACGTCAATGCCGTAAAGAACGGTGAAGTTTACCAGATCGATGAGGACTCTTGCTCACGTCCGAACCACCACATCTCCGATGCTACGATCGAGTGGGCAAAGTGCATCTATCCTGATACATACGGAAACTTCTCCAAGTCTTTCGATGAGATCAAGAATGATGTTCTCGAGCAGGTTCTCGGATAATTCCTAACGGGTAACATTATGACTAAGAAGGGCACAGGACTTAAGATAGCGATATCGGCCGTCCTGTGCCTTTTTATACTTGTTCTCGCGATAAGGCAGGGAAGCGTTTATATCTCGATTAAAGATCTTTTCGGGATAATAGGCGGACACATAACCGGCAAGGGCACTCCCGAAGGCGTGGAACCCATGATGGATTCGATCTTCTGGACCATCAGAATGCCGAGAGCGATTATGGCATTCCTGGTAGGCGGAGCGCTCTCGATGAGCGGCGCGTGCATGCAGGCACTTTTGCAAAATCCGCTAGCTTCATCCTACACTCTTGGCGTATCTTCCGGCGCATCTCTGGGTGCCGCGCTGGTACTTATCCTTGAGATCTCGATACCCGTGTTATCCGGATTCATGCTTCCTTTTGCAGGCTTCGTATTCGGCCTTGCAACAGTAGTCATCGCATTAATGCTTACGTCTGCAATCGACAGGAGCGTATCTAACACCACCGTGGTGCTGATAGGTATGGTCTTGTCGCTTTTTGTAAACGGCATGATGAATCTTTTATCAACCCTTAATGCCGACCATTCCAAGCAGCTTGTTCTCTGGATGATGGGCTCATTTTCCGCAAGGGGATGGAAGCACTGCGCGATCCTTTTCCCCGTGTGCGTCATCGGATTTATATGCCTCATGCTGATGTCTCGAAAAATGGACATCATGAGCTTCGGTGACCTTCAGGCACAGGCCATGGGTGTCGATGCGAAAAAGACCAAGGTGGTTGCGATCCTCATATGCTCACTCCTGACCGGCGTATCCGTTGCTTTCACGGGTGTCATCGGATTTATCGATCTTGCGGCACCGCATGTCGTAAGAAAGATCTTCGGACCTTCGCATAAACTCGTCATACCGATGTCTTTCATATACGGCGGTGCTTTCATGGCGCTCTGCGATCTCATATCAAGAACGCTCTTATCTCCACGTGAGATTCCCGTAGGTGCCGTTACGGCGCTTATCGGCGCGCCTTTCTTTGCATATGTTTTCTTCGCTTCAAGGAGGAAACGCGCATGAAGATCGTTGTAAAAGGAATGAGTGCAGGTTACGGTTCTACTGAGATCTTAAAAGACATCGACCTTGAGATCGGTTCAGGCGAGAAGGTCTTTATCGGAGGTTCAAACGGTTCGGGCAAGACGACTCTTTTGAAGGTCATGTCAGGCCTTATTCCGCATAAAGGAACTGTTACCGTTGACGGTAAAGAGATATCCCAAATGAAGAGGAAAGAAGCTGCAAAGCTCATATCTTTAATGCCGCAGACTAGTGAAGTTTATTTTCCGTACACGGTTCGCGAGACGGTACTGCTCGGTACATACGCTTCATCGGGAAGCATGCTCGGAGGAGCGCCTGCATCCGCAGTAGAATATGCCGTTAAGTGCATGGAAGACTGCGGCGTTTCAGAACTTCAGGACAGACACCTTGATGAGCTCTCCGGCGGACAGCTTCAGAGAGTTTTGCTGGCACGCACTTTTGCGCAGAAATCACCGTTCCTTTTCCTCGATGAGCCGGGCAATAATCTCGACATCAAATACAGGGCTGAACTCTGCGATAAGTTAAATATCTGGGCATCAGGAGAGACCTCAGGAATACCCAACACGCTCGTTGCTATCTTCCATGATCTCGAGCAGGCAAGAAGGTGCTGCACGAGGGCTGTAATGCTCAAAGAAGGAAAGATAGTTTTCGACGGCGGAGTCAAAGAAGGCCTTACACGCGAGATGCTCCTTAAAGTCTATGATTTTGATGTCGATTCCTATTCGAACGGTTAATTGAACCCAACATTTTTCGAGATAGTAAACATATGAGGCCCGGTCTGTTGCTTATGCATCAGAACGGCCTGATTTTACTGATTGTTTGTCATATTTGTTAAGCCGATAATCTGGCCATCAAACAAAAACACAGTCAATTCAGGAGGACAAAGAAATGACAAACGCAGTTAAGGAAATGAACATCGAGGATCTTGAGATCGTAACAGGCGGCACAATAGGTCATACTGACCGTGACGGCAGGTTCCTGGCAGCTATCGGGGTAATGGACAGTGAGTTCGGAACATGGGATACAACATTCCACTGGAACTCTTCTTCAAAGAAGCTGGATGATGCCTGGAATAAAGTCGGTGTCAGATGCGTATCAAGTCCTGTTTGGGATAATGTTTATTACATTAACGGCAAGCCTGTCTCAAGGGAAAATGCAATTAAATACGTTGCGAAGTCTGTAGGATATACAGGTTCAATATCCGAATTTCTGGATTAAGCATAAAAAGTGAGAATTTATTAACGAGTTTTCAGTAAAGAACAGCCATTCAGGCGTGATTTTTAGTGCAAAGAGTATATTTGCTTTGAGCCCTCGTGAGTATATCATTCTTAATTAATATGAGCCCCCAAATACGGGGGCTTATGTTTGAGGAACAATTTACATAGCCGGAGCAAGTTATTCCGGAACTCACGGAGGGGCACTAAATGGGCAAATCAAAAAGCGCCAAGAAAACAACTTTCAAGGAATTTTTGAAAAGTAAGGATATTAATGTATCCGCCAAGACTTATTTTGTCGATGCGATGGGCGGTATGGCGCAGGGATTATTCGCATCACTCCTTGTAGGAACGATCCTTTCGACAATCGCAAAATATGTCATCCTGATCGACAATCCGGCCATTCAGAGATTAGGCCACTATATCGCCCAGGCAGGTTCTCTTGCTTCAGCTGTTACGGGTGCCGCAATCGGTGTCGGCATCGCATTCGCACTTAAGGCTCCCATGCTCGTTATGGCATGCGCTGCCGCAGTAGGTTACTTCGCTAACGCTTATCCGGGTTCAGTCGGACAGTGCGGCATCTTCTATCTCGACAAGCCTTATACGGCAGGTCCTTTGGGAGTATTCATCGCAGTTATCTTCGCAGTTGAATTCGGTAAGATGGTTTCAAAGCAGACCAAGGTGGATATCCTTGTTACACCTCTTGTAACCCTCGGTGTTGGTTTTGGCGTTGCTTACGTAACATGCCCGCCGATCGCCATCGCAATGAACTGGCTCGGTGAATTCATCAACACAGCTACAACACTTCACCCGTTCCTCATGGGTATCATCATCTCTGTAGTAGTGGGAGTCATCCTTACGCTTCCTATCTCTTCTGCAGCTATCTGCGCATCTATCGGTATCGCAGGTATCGCAGGCGGCGCTGCCCTTGCAGGATGCTGCGCACAGATGGTAGGTTTTGCAGTTGCTTCTTACAGAGAGAATAAGTGGGGCGGAGTTGTCTCACAGGGTCTCGGAACATCAATGCTCCAGATGCCTAACATCATGACACATCCCCAGATCTGGATCCCTGCAACACTTGCATCCGCGATCACGGGTCCTATGGCTACCATGATCTTCAAGCTCGAATGCACCGGCGTTTCAGCAGGCATGGGAACATGCGGTCTCGTAGGTCCTATCGGATGCTTCTCAGCCATGACTGAATCCGGCAATCTTAACTGGTATGCATGGCTCGGAATGTTCTGCATCTGCTTCTTCACACCTGCAGTTCTCTCACTCATCTTCAGCGAGATCATGAGAAAGCTCGGCTGGATCAAGCCCGGCTACATGAAGCTTCAGTAAGCTGCATTACAATTTGAAAGCTTAAGCCCGCCGCGTGAATTGTCCCGGCGGGCTTTTTTATGATCTTGTTTTCGCGCGCGGAAGAGTTCTTGGCATTTGTGTCCGACTATTCCTGGCATATGGGTTCTGCTACTATAGGGCAGTGAAGTTCACCGGCTCAGGAAAACACCCACCGTTGCATAAGGTTTCAGCCGATTAAGTAGTATAATCAGGAAAACCGAATCATTATTACGAGGTCGATTATGGAAGTAAGACTTGAGCACCTTACGAAGATTTTCCCCAGCAGGGACAAGAAGGGCAGCGAAGTAGTTGCCGTCAATGATTTCGATTTCACTATTCCGGAGGGCAAACTGATAGGCCTTCTGGGACCTTCCGGCTGCGGCAAGAGTACGGTGCTCTACATGATCTGCGGCCTCGAAAAGCCTACTTCCGGCAAGATCTATTTCGGTGAAGATGATGTGACTGATGTCCCTTCCGAAAAGCGCGGTGTGGGACTCGTTTTCCAGAACTACGCATTATATCCGCACCTCACGGTAAGGCAGAATATCACGTTCCCTTTGGAGAACCTGAAAGGCGACGAGAAGCTTACAAAGGAGCAGCGCAACCAGAAGGCTCTGGAAGCCGCAAAACTTGTGCAGATAGAAGGGCTGATGGACAGAAAGCCCGGCGAGATGAGCGGCGGTCAGCAGCAGAGAGTAGCCATCGCAAGAGCGCTCGTTAAGATGCCGAAGGTACTTCTGATGGATGAGCCTTTGTCCAATCTTGATGCCAGACTCAGACTCCAGACAAGAGAAGAGATAAGGCGTATCCAGAAGGCTACAGGCATTACCACTATCTTCGTTACCCACGATCAGGAAGAGGCCATGAGCATCTCTGACATGATCGTTGTAATGAAGGACGGAATCTTCCAGCAGATGGATGCTCCGCAGAAGGTCTATGACGATCCGGTAAATCTGTTTGTCGCAAAGTTTTTGGGCACTCCTGCGATCAATGTTTTCGAGGCTGAGGTAAAAGATAAGAAGCTTTACATCGGCGAAGATATGGTCATGGACAAAGTAAATACTAAGGACGGTCCTGTCTGGTGCGGCATAAGGCCGGAAGGATTTATCCTTGATGAAGAGGGTGCGCTTCACTGCAGCCTGACAGGTGTTGACGTAATGGGAAGAGATACGAGTATCGTATCGACTAACCCCAAGATGGCAGGCATCAATATCAGATCGATAATTAGTGCAGAAGACTTAAAGCTCACTTCAAAAGATTCTGTAAGATTCGATATCAAGAGAACCAAGACCTTGCTGTTTGATAAAGAGACTGAAGCAAGGATCTATTACGATTAAAGACTGTTCGGCATAACGGAGCTTAATGATTTCATGACTAAATCGGGTGTAAAAAGAGAAGGCATTATGGGCACGCTCTCGGGCTGGCTCTATCTTGCTCCTGCTCTTGCTTTCCTGATCTTCTTCATGGTCTATCCCTTGATCGATGTTTTTATCTATTCGTTTGAGGAAGGCTATAACTCGGCTTCACAGACATATTTCGGAATCGGCGGATATAACTACTCGTATGTTTTAAGAGATCCGTATTTCCTGCAGGCGGTGAAAAACACATTCATTCTCGTTATCTTCACGGTGCCGATCTCGACAATTCTGGCGCTCCTGATATCTCTTGCGCTGAACTCGATAGAGAAGCTCAAAAAGCTCTTTCAGACAATCTACTTCCTGCCTTATGTAACCAATACTCTTGCTGTAGGACTGGTGTTCATGATCCTGTTCCAGAAGACGCCTTATACCGATGGTCTTATCAACATGATGATCAAGGCGCTCGGCATGACGACCGTCGATTTTATCGAAGGTCCTTACTGGGCAAAAATGCTGGTGCTCTGTGTCTATGTCATCTGGATCGTAATGCCTTTTAAGATCCTCATCCTGACGTCTGCTCTGGCATCTGTAAATCCCGTGTATTATAAGGCTGCAAAGATAGACGGCGCTTCCAGATCACGCATCTTTTTCAAGATCACTCTGCCGATGATATCACCGATGATCTTCTATCTCGTCATCACAGGATTTATCGGTGCTTTTAAGGCTTACAGCGATGCTGTTGCGATCTTCGGCGTTGACCTTAATGCAGCCGGAATGAACACGATGGTAGGTTATGTTTACGACATGCTCTACGGCGACGGAGGCGGATATCCTTCGTATGCTTCAGCGGCAGCGATAATACTCTTTGCGATAGTACTTACGATCACGGTGATCAACCTCATCGTGAGCAAAAAGACTGCGCCCAAAGGTTAAGAAAGGAGGGGAGAACTGTGGCCAAAAATCAGGACATCATAAAGCTTGAAAGAACAGCCAAAACAAAGAGTGCCGTATTTAAGACATTCATGTATATCTTCCTTGCTTTCTGGGGAGTGGTAGTGCTTTTTCCGTTCTACTGGATGGTATTATCTTCGATCAAGAGTTATGCAAGTTACATGGGCGAGCGCCTTCCAAAATTCATTGCGACCGACCCGACTTTCGAGAACTATATCAATGCATTTACGCAGGTGCCCCTCGCTAAATATTTCCTCAACACGTTGATCTTTACACTGATCACGACGGCGCTCATGATGCTCGTAATAGTCTTTGCCGCATACGCATTTGCAAGGCTCGACTTCAAGGGTAAGTCGCTTCTTTTCATCGGATTCCTGGCGCTGATGATGATCCCGAATGAGCTCGTCATCATTACGAACTTTGTTACCATCACGAACATGAATCTGCGCAACACTTTCCTGGGACTCATCCTGCCGTCGGTAACGTCGGTTTTTTATATCTATCTTTTGAAAGAAAACTTCGAGCAGGTTCCTGACGAACTTTATTACGCTGCGAAAGTTGACGGCACATCTGATCTCAAATACCTCTTCAAGGTCATGATCCCCGTGTGCCGTCCGACGATCATCACTGTAATAATTTTGAAGGTCATCGAGTGCTGGAATTCTTATGTCTGGCCGAGACTCATCACTGACGATGCAAATTATTTCCTCGTCAGCAACGGCATTCAGGAGATCCGCGAAAACGGCTTCGGCAGGGACAACATTCCTGCCATGATGGCAGCCGTCGTCGCAGTGTCTTTGCCCCTCATAATCCTTTTCCTTATCTTCAGAAACAAGATCATGGAAGGCGTATCAAGGGAGGGCACCAAAGGATGAGAAAGGGCTTTACCAGGATCATTGCTTCTTTTATGTCGGCGGCACTCATTCTGCCGGCGCTTACAGGCTGTCACGGCACAAAAGGTTCGACCGAGTTCTCGATGCCGGCTGGGCTTGATCCCAACAAGACCTACGAGATAGTTTTCTGGGCCAAGAACGATACCAATATCACCCAGACGAAGATCTATAATCAGGCAATTGAAGATTTTGAGAAGCTCTATCCGAACATCAAGGTCAACCTGAGGCTTTATACGGATTACAACAAGATCTATAACGACGTCATCACGAATATCTCGACAGGCACGACACCTAATGTCTGCATAACATATCCGGACCACATTGCGACTTATAAGACGGGTAACAACGTCGTCGTTCCGCTGGATAATCTGATCGACGATCCCCAATATGGTCTTGGCGGAAGCGAAGTGAGATTCGACTCCCCGACAAGAGAGGAAGTCATTCCCGAATATCTGAACGAGTGCGTTCTTGATGGCCACATCTACGCACTGCCGTATATGCGGTCGACCGAAGCCTGCTATGTCAACAAAGAGTATGTTGAGGCACTTGGTTATGAGATTCCTGAGACTCTGACCTGGGATTTCATCTGGGAAGTATCCGAGAAGGCTCTCACGAAAAATCCCGACGGCACTTATGCAGTAAATGGTAAGGATGTCATGATCCCGTTTATCTACAAGTCATCAGACAATATGCTGATCACGATGCTCAAGCAGCAGGATGCCGGATATTCTGATGATGACGGCAACATCCTGATCTTCAACGACACGACAAAGCAGGACCTCATGACGATAGCGGAGCACACAAAGACAGGTGCTTTCTCGACATTTAAGATTTCCGGTTACCCGGGCAATTTCTTCAATGCGGGAGAATGCATTTTCGCGATCGATTCGACGGCAGGTGCCACTTGGATGGGCTCGGATGCACCGCTTTCCGACATCCATGAGAATCAGATCGCAAGGTTTACGACCGTCGTTAAGTCCGTTCCGCAGTTTGATCCTTCCAATCCGTACATGATCTCGCAGGGTCCTTCGATATGTGTATTCAATAAGCCCGACAGCGGCGAAGTCCTGGCATCGTGGCTGTTTGCGCAGTACATGATAACGAACGATGTGCAGATCGCATATTCTTCTACAGAAGGGTATGTTCCGGTAACATCGAAGGCGAGAGAATCAGCGGAATATCAGGAATACCTCTCGCGTGCCGGCGAAGATAATTCGCTCTATTATCAGGTCAAGATCGACGCAGCAAAACTCCTTTTGGACAACACGTCGAATACCTTTGTAACACCTGTTTTCAACGGCTCGACATCGCTTAGAAATGCTGCCGGCCAGCTCATTGAGAACACCGCCAAATCGACAAGGCGCGGACAGGCCATAGATGACAAGTATATCGAATCGCTGTACGAAGATACCAAGTCGCTCTACAGACTGGACCAGCTCGGCTCATCTGACATGAATTCAAAGGAAGATTTAGGACCGCTTCCTCTCGGATCAAAGCTTCTGCTCGGTTCTATCGGCACGGCCTGGGTTGTAATAGTTGCATATTTTATAGTTCAGTTTGCCAAAAAGAAAAGGGCAGTTTGATACCGCACGTTTTTTCGCTGATTTAATATAATTTGCATGGAGGCACCTTCAGGTGTCATATAAACATTGCTCTTGTTAAGTGATCTTATAAGTCTCGGGTGGACAAAGAGATAAAAACTTACGGGAGCTGCTTCTTAGAAGGAGAAACGTTATGAAGAGAACAGCAAAGATCGTTATGTCCGTTGTACTCATGGCTGCTATGGCTTTAGGTTCAATCGGATGCAAGAAGGCACCGGAAGCAGACGGCAACACACCTGATACAAAGAAGGGTGAAGGCGTTATGACTTATGCTGAATACAGTGCAGCAGCACTTGACACAGAAGTTACTATCGAGACCTACATCCAGGCTAAGCAGGGTTGGTGGGAGAATGAAGGCGTAGGCGTTGCAACATTCTACACACAGGATGCTGACGGAGCTTACTTCCTTTACAACATGCCTTGCACAGCAGAAGAGTATGACAAGCTTTCCCAGGGCACAAAGATCAAGGTTACAGGTTACAAGTCTGAGTGGTCAGGCGAAGTTGAGATCATCGATGCAACATTCGAGATCGAAGAGGGCCAGTATGTAGCTTCCCCTCTCGATGTTACAGACAAACTCGCAGCTTCTGATCTTATCAATTATCAGAATATGTATGTTTCATTCACAGGCCTTACAATCGAGGCAATGGATGACGGCAGCAGTGCATTCTTCTACAGCTGGGATGGTTCCGGCAGCCAGGGCGATGACCTCTATTTCAAGGCTTCCGTAAACGGCCAGACATACACATTCACAGTTGAGTCTTACCTCACAGGTTCTGACACACAGGTTTACAAGGCTGTTGAAGCACTCAACGTTGGCGACACTGTTGACATGACAGGCTTCCTCTATTGGTATGAGGGCGCAAACCCGCACATCACAAACGTTACAGTTAAGTAAATCAGGGCTGAAGGCCATATTTTTAGGGAAATTACTTTGGAAATCGAATTGTTGTTTTTGCATATTTTCGCCCAAAGTTTGCCATAAAGATAAGGGCAATTTGACACCCTTGCAATTTGCGAAAAACTACTATAATGCAGATAAGGGAACTTTAATAGGAACCCCGAGCATTTAATTAGTGATTTAAATGTTTTTTGTTTCTCATAGACGCGGCTTCCACCAGGGAGCCGCGTTTGCATTTCAGGGATTTTGTAATTAATTACTTCTGTGGTAAAAGTAGCATAGAACAACTACTGACCGAATAGGTTTATCTAAAGGAGACGTGTTTTATGCCACCCGGAGGAAGAGGTATGGGCGGCCCGATGGGCGGGCAGTTCCTGACGGAAGAAGAAAAGAAGAATCAGCCTAAAGTCACGCCTGAACTTTTGAAGCGTGTTTTCTCATATCTGAAGCCTTATACGAAGCAGCTGATCCTCGTTCTGCTGTGCATAATCGTATCGTCTTTCTTCTCACTTTTGCCGTCTATTCTTACGGGTAAGATCCTTGATGACGGTCTTTTAAAACAGGACTTCAAAGCGCTTGTTTTTTACATCGTTTTATCCCTTGCGGTAACTCTTGCGGCAAGCCTTATCGGTGTCGCCGAGACGTACATAAATACCTGGATCGCGCAGCACATTACATTTGATATGCGTAACCAGATGTATCTGCATCTGCAGAAGATGTCGCAGAGGTTTTTCACGACAAATAACCAGGGCGATATCATCACCAGAATGACCAGCGACATTGACGGAGTCAAGGCTGTCGTCACAAGTACTTTCAGCAGCATTCTCTCAAATTCGATCACGCTCATAATTGCCATGATCGCGATGTTCCAGAAGAACTGGATCTTGGCTCTCGTGGGTATCGTCATCGTTCCTCTTTTTACTCTGCCGACCAGAAAAGCAGGCAAGAAAAGATGGACTCTCACCAGTGAATCACAGCAGGTAAATGACGAAGTAAACGGCATCCTGAATGAGA
The DNA here is from genome assembly GCA_045648465.1 of Saccharofermentans sp. Taxonomy (GTDB): domain Bacteria; phylum Bacillota; class Clostridia; order Saccharofermentanales; family Saccharofermentanaceae; genus Saccharofermentans. The sequence goes on along the minus strand of JAZROA010000013.1, from coordinate 175,417 downwards.
CGCTTTCTGTCAGCGGACAGCTCCTCGTAAAGCTCTTTGGAAAAGAGAAATACGAGTACGAGAGATACGAGAAAGCCAACCGCAGGATGATCGGTCTTAACATCAAGGAGAGCATGGCAGGACGCTGGTTCAGAGTGGTCCTTACGACCTTCACGAGCGTAGGCCCGATGCTGCTTTATCTTGCTGGCGGAATCCTCATGATGAAGTATAATTCCGACCTCACGATCGGTGACATTACCGTGCTCGTATCACTTCTCGGAAGGATGTACATGCCGGTCAACAGCCTGCTTAATATCCAGGTCGAGTGGATCAGGTCGATGGCTCTTTTCAAGCGAATCTTTGACTACTTTGACATCCCCGTCGAGATCGAAAATGCAAAGGACGCAGTTACTCCCGATAAGGTCACGGGAGACGTCGTTTTCGAGCACGTCGAATTCTCTTATGAAGAGTCAAAGAAGATCCTTAAGGACATCAGCTTTACACTTAATGCGGGCAAGAGTATCGCGATCGTGGGACCTTCGGGTTCGGGCAAGAGCACGATCGTAAATCTCATTCCGAGACTCTACGATGTCGATTCGGGAAGCGTAACTTTTGACGGCATAGACGTCAGAAAGCTCGACCTCAAGTTCTTAAGAGACCAGGTCGGAGTCGTCTCACAGGAGACTTATCTTTTTAACGGAACGATCAGGGATAACCTTTTGTATGCCAAGCCTGACGCGACCGAGGAAGCCATGGTTGAGGCTCTTAAGAAAGCCAACATCTGGGACTTCATCGAGAAGCAGGAAAAAGGCATCGACACCGAAGTCGGAAACAGGGGCTTGAAGCTCTCCGGGGGCGAGAAGCAGCGCATCTCTATTGCGAGGATAATCCTCAAGGATCCTACGATATTTATTTTCGACGAGGCGACATCGGCACTTGATTCGATCTCCGAGAAGAAGATCCAGGATGCGATCGATCCGATCATTAAGAGCAAGACGAGCATCCTCATTGCGCACCGCCTGTCGACCATTCTCGCAGCTGACGAGATCCTCGTCGTAAAGGACGGCACGATTGCCGAGCGCGGCACGCACAAGGAACTCCTGAATAAGGAAGGCGTTTACAGGGAACTCTATGAGACCCAGTTCTCAAAGGCCCTCATCGAAGAGGACGGAGTGTCGGAGCTCGAACAGTATATCTGGGGCACCCAGCCGGCCGACGAGCCGATGGACGAATCCTAAATCATTGAAAATGTACTAACGGGGTGGCCTTAAAGCCATCCGATTCGTACATTCGACAATGTGGCGGTATTCCTAAAATAAACTTGAAGTATAGTATAATATCTTCTTGGTTAATCCAGGAGGATAGATTCAATGACAAAACCATATTCAACTACGGTTGAACAGATAGCACAGGAAATTGACACAGACCTGGTCAAGGGTCTGACTTCAAACGAAGCATCTTTAAGATATGCCAAGAACGGTCCGAACTCTTTAGGTGAAGAGAAGAAGGTGCCTCTCTGGAAGAGATTCCTTCAGCAGTTTGCGGACGCGATGGTAATCATCCTCATCGCTGCAGCTGCACTTTCCGGTTACATGGCATTCAAGAGCGGCGGCGGAATCGAAGAATGGATCGACGTATTCGTCATCCTTGCGATCGTAATCCTTAATGCCGTACTCGGCGTATATCAGGAAGGTAAGGCAGACCAGGCTCTGGCAGCTCTCAAGAAGATGAGCTCACCCCAGACAAAGGTCATCCGTGACGGTAAGCTCGTCATGGTCGATTCAGAGAACGTTGTCGTAGGCGACGTCATCTCCATCGACGCAGGCGACAGCATCTCAGCAGACTTAAGACTCATCGAGTCCAGCTCACTCAAGGCTGAGGAAGCATCTCTCACAGGTGAGTCCGTCGCAGTCGAAAAGGACGCTACGGCAGTCCTTCCTGAAGACTGTTCACTGGGCGACCGCAAGAACATGCTCTACATGGGTACTGCAGTTACATACGGCCGTGCAAAGGGTGTCGTAGTAGCTACAGCCAGAGATACGGAACTTGGTAAGATCGCAACAAAGCTCACAAACATCGAAGACGAGCAGACACCTCTTCAGACAAGCCTTAACAAGCTCGGTAAGATCCTTGCGGTTGTATGCATCGTCGTATGCGTAATCGTATTGCTCGTGGATATCTTCGTACAGAAGCAGCCTTGGGAAGACGCTCTCATGACAGCAGTATCACTCGCTGTTGCAGCTATCCCTGAAGGTCTTGCAGCAGTCGTAACGATCGTCCTTTCGATCGGCATGACAAAGATGGCAGAGAGCAACGCCATCGTAAAGAGACTTCTCGCAGTAGAAACACTCGGATGCGTAGACGTTATCTGCTCCGATAAGACAGGTACACTCACACAGAACCAGATGACAGTTAAGGTCATCTACGACGGCAATAAGAAGTACAACGTTGAAGGCGGCGGATATGCGCCTCAGGGCAACGTCGTTGATGAAGGCGGCAAGCCCGTTAAGATCGAAGGCGTTCTCCGTACACTCATCCTGTCATCAGTTCTCTGTAACGATGCCGCTATCGTAAAACAGAGCGAGACAGATTATTCCTGCATCGGCGACCCTACAGAGGGTTCACTCACAACTCTCGGAATGAAAGTCAGAATGTTCCGTGAAGAGACGATGCACAAGTATCCCAGAGAGACAGAACTTCCTTTCGACTCCGACCGTAAGATGATGACCACATATCACTCCGGAATCGAAGAAGGCAAATGGATCAGCTTCACAAAGGGCGCACCTGACATCGTTATCTCACGCTGCTCATCTATCCTGACAGCAAACGGCGTCGAGAAGATGACAGACGAGAAGCGCGCCGAAATCCGTGAGGTCAACCACAACTATGCGATCCAGGCTATCCGTGTTCTCGCTTTCGCAATGAAAGAGCACGGCGAAGGTTCCCAGGAGTCCTTCACTGACGAGGAGAACATGACATTCGTAGGCCTCATCGGTATGATCGACCCTGCACGTACTGAGGCTAAGGACGCCATCGCAGTATGTAAGGAAGCAGGCATCCGTGCCGTAATGATCACGGGTGACTTCAAAGATTCAGCAGTCGCCATTTCCGATAATCTCGAAATGCGTGACGAGAAGCACATGGACGCTTACTCAGGCGAGGAACTCGACAAGATCTCCGACGAGGAGCTCCTCGAAGTCGTCGAAAAGACCAGCGTTTACGCCCGTGTATCTCCTGAGCACAAGGTAAGGATCGTCAACGCACTTAAGAAGAACGGCCACATCGCCTCCATGACAGGTGACGGCGTTAACGACGCCATGGCTCTCAAGACAGCCGACATCGGTGTCGCAATGGGTATCACGGGTACTGACGTATCCAAGAACTCTGCCGACATGATCCTCATGGACGATAACTTCGCAACAATCGTAAAGGCAGTCGAGCAGGGAAGAACGATCTACTCCAACATCAGAAAGTTCGTAGGATTCCTTCTCTCCTGTAACGTAGGTGAGATCCTCGTTATCTTCCTGCTCTCACTCGTACCCAAGTCACTGGTTCCCGGCATTGCTGCTCCTTTGACGGCAATCCAGCTCCTCTGGCTCAACCTCATCACCGACTCATTCCCGGCTCTCGCACTTGGCCGCGAAAAGGCTGAGCCCGGCATCATGAAGCTGCCCCCGAGATCCAAGAAGGAGCCTATTATCAACAAGAGCATGATGGGCCATATCGCAATGCAGTCTGTCGGACTTTTCGTATCCGTTGCAGCAGCATTCATCATCGCTCTCATGAGCATGAACAACGGCGGCTCATTCTTCTACTCCGGTGTTCTCGCTGATGCCGCAACCAAGGGCGTTCACCCTCTCGACGTAGCACGTACGGTAGCATTCGCTACATTGATCTGCGCAGAGCTCTTCAGAGCATTCGCAGCAAGATCAGAGAGGATCTCAGTCTTCAAGCTCGGACTCTTCTCCAACAAGATGATGAACATCGCCGTAGCACTCTCGCTCGTAATGCTCATTGCAGTTATCTACATTCCGGGCATCAACGGCATCTTCAACAACGTTGCGCTCAACCCGCTTGCATGGGTCGTCATCCTGCCTCTGGCTATCCTGCCGTTCGCAGTCAGTGAGATCAGCAAGCTTATAAAAGGCGGTTGCAATAAGTAACAGCCATGTGTTATTATTCATAGGCTAATCAGTAAAGGGAGGCACAGAACAGATGACAGTATTGAATATCGTTCTTAGTGTTGTAGATATTATTTTGGCAATTGCCATCATCATTCTCTTCCTCGTCCAGGAAGGTAATGACAGAGGTATCGGTGTAGTTGCAGGCGGTTCTTCCGACTCATACTACAACAAGGCAAAGGGCAGAACATTGGAAGAGCAGCTCAAGACCTGGACAGTAATCTGCTGCGTTCTCTTCGCAATCGTTTCCGTTGTACTTTACCTCTCAATCGCCAAGGCTTGGTAATTAGAGCTTAAGTTATACCGAAGGCCGTCTCTTTCACGAGGCGGCCTTTTTGTGTATGGCGGCGAATCTTTTGAGTATCGGCGATACGTCGCACATAATCCCGCACTTTCCAGGGATTTTTCCTGTTTTCGTTAATATAGAAAAAGATTTAGGAAAAATAGCCCGTTTTTTCCTAAATCGTTTCCTGAATTTGCATATGTTGGAAAATTAATGGAAAAACCAAAAGCAGACTATGCATCAAACTCATGACAGATAAGCGTTCCATATATCGCGCTGTTTAATTTTGTCTCAAGATACCTGATATCAAAGGGCACGCCCTCTTTATCATGGGTGAAGATAATATCTTGCTCAGGTACTAATCCGGCGCCGGTATAGTTGCTGTATTTGATCTTTACATCCCTGAGATAATCAGCAGAATCTTTTATTCCGAGATGCTCATGAAACTTGCAGTTATCCAATTCCTTTATGTAGATAACAAAATCCGGGTTGATTGGTTTGGCGAATCCGGGCAGCATAATCTCCGGCTCGTATTTAAAAGGAATACCATTCTCGGTATAAAAGACAGCGATATCACGCTCTGCGGCTGACCTGTAATATATACCCTTGTAGAGATAGTTTTTGTATTTGGGGTGCTTAGTGTTCGCGTCATTTTTAAGGCTGTCGAAAAAAGCTTTGTCCATAACGATCTGTTCATAGTTATTCGTATAGAAGGATCGGATTATCTTTTGAGGCCTGCATTCTTCTGGCAGAGGGCAATTGAAGTTGTTGTTCCAATATATTTCGTATATTCTTAAATCGTTTTCCAAGGCATCTCTTTCGAGTTTTAATTGATAATACTTCTGCCCGCTTGGTGAGTTAAACAAATACTTATGGGATCCAATGACAACCTGAATCTGTTTAATACCCTTATATGTATGTGAGTGCAGCTTAATTACAGGAAACTCCTTAAGCCGCTCCTTACAGTAGTTTATCTTGAGAGCAAGATACTCTCGAGGGATGTATCTGTTAGTGTATTCCATGATTTGAGTATAAGTTCTCTGTTTGTCGGTTTTCAACCGACAAATACCGACAAATACCGACAAATCAGGCAAACTTTGTCGGCTTTGATGGAGGAGTATTTATGAGTGATGTGAAGATTTGTCTCCTGGGCGAAGATAAATTTATCATCAATGTTTTTTTGTTGGCTTGAGTAATGATGGCTCACAGGCTGAGTGTTGGTGTTTGCTTTTTCCTGTTTTCGCGTTTTTAGGAAAGAGAACAGGAAAAATCGACTTGTTTTCCCTAAATCTTTTCCTGATAAAGACGCTTTAGGAAACAAATCAGGAAAAACGCATCCTTATGATCCTCCACACCGCCTTATCTGTTGTGGCCTGTTGTAGTAATATATAGAAAAATGAATAGAGGGACAGATATGGAAGAAAGAAAAAGAAGAGCGGGCTTTGCCGAGAACATGAGCGCAGCCCAGAAACGAAGAAACAGAATAATCAAAGCAAAGGAAGAGCAGACAGCGCTTCCGCAGACGTTGGCTGACCAGGCGCCGAGAGGTCCGTTGCAGGTAAAGAACCAGGTAATAGGTATCCTGAGACAGACTCCGACGGGCGGTGTCGTAATCCCCGATCCTTCCTTCAGAAGCACGGATTACGGCGCGATCGAGATCGATAAGAATCACTTGAACGGCGCGCCATTTAACATGGTCGTCGTTTGCGAAGTGCTTAACCCCAATTGTGACAGGGGCGACTGCAGGGGAACGATAACAGAAGTCCTTGGTGACTACGGCAATAACGATGTCAGGATGCTGACTGTTTTAAGACAGTTCGGCCTGTCACAGACATTCCCTGAGAAAGTGCTCGAAGAAGTTGAACCGCTGCCGGTCAATCCCGATCCGGAACTTGTAGTTAATGAGATTGCCGGAGGAAGACGCGATAAGCGCGACCTTCTGACGATCACGATAGACGGCGAAGATGCAAAAGACCTTGATGACGCCATTTCCATTGAGAAACTAAGGAACGGCAACTTCAAGCTTTATGTCCATATTGCTGACGTCTCAAATTATGTCAGGGAAGGAACGGCTCTGGATGCGGAAGCTTTCTCAAGAGCTACGTCAGTTTATCTCGTTGACCGTGTTATCCCGATGCTTCCGCCGAAGCTCTCAAACGGCCTTTGCAGCCTTAATCCCAATGTCGACAGACTTGCCATGACGGCTGAGATGCTGGTTGACCGCGAGGGCAGCATCTATGGCGGCGACCTTTATGAGAGCGTTATCAGATCTGACAGGAGAATGAGCTACAAGGAGTGCTTCAGGATCCTTACTGATCCCCGGCCGGAAGACGATGAAGAATACGGCGAGATCATCCCGATGCTCATTCAGATGAAGGAGCTCGCAGAGATTTTGAAGTCGATGAGAGACAGGCGCGGCGCGATCAATTTCGAGATGCCTGAGACAAAGGTTATCCTGAATGACGACGGTACGGTTAATGACATCATGGCTTACCCGATCAACTTCACGAACGGCATTATCGAGTCGTTCATGATCTGCGCGAACGAGTTTGTCGCAAAGAAGTTCTTCGACCTCAAGTATCCGTTTGTATACCGTGTGCATGAGGATCCGGATCCGATCAAGATCGCGAGATTCTCTAATATCGCGAGATATTTCGGCGCGTCGGGAAGGCTTTTCGGAAGGATATCGCCTTTGGATGTCCAGCGTTTCATGGGGACCATCGGCGACAAGACGGCTCTTCCGGCATTGGATGAGATCCTCTTAAGGTCGATGGCGAAGGCAAGATACTGCTCCGACTGCCTGGGTCACTTCGGCCTGGCATCGAAGTTCTACTGCCATTTCACATCGCCTATCAGACGTTATCCCGACCTTTACATTCACCGCATAATCAAGAGTTATCTGCACGGCGAGAATTCGAGAAGCCACTTCGCGGGACTCGTCGACAATGCGGCTGAGCATTCGTCCGACATGGAGCGCAATGCGGTCGATGCAGAGCGCGCTTCTGACGACATCAAGATCTGCGAATACATGGCTGACAAGATCGGCGAGCACTATGACGGCGTCATATCTTCCATCATCGATGCAGGATGCTTCGTAAGGCTCGAAAACACGGTCGAAGGATTTGTTCCTTTCAGGTCTTTGCGTGACCACTATTTCTTCGATGAGAGGACATACAGGGCGATAGGTGCGCACGGCGGCAAGATCCTCTCGATCGGCATGCCCGTGACTATCGTTGTCGAGAAGGTAGATACTGAAGAAAACAAGATAGATTTCTCCTTTGAATACGGCTTCGAAGAAGAGCGCGATCCGATGGAAAAGCACTTGTCCAAAGGCCGAGTAAAAGAGCCTCACAAGGTTAAGAAGGGAGGAAGATCCGGACGTGGCGGTGCATCTTCGGGAAGATCCGGCAGAGGCGGCGCTTCAAGAGGCAGTTCTCCCAGAGTATCTTCATCCAGAGGCGGACTAGGCCGTTCGGGCGCAGGCGGATTTGCAGGCAAGCCCAGGTCAGCAGGAGGAAGATCCGGCAGAAGCGGAGGAAGAGGCAGAAGATGAAAAGCTTACTTATAAAAGACACGACAAGGGAAGAGCGCGAGCAGATAGTTGCAGAGTCCATAGGTTATATCGATGGTTCATGTGACGGCTGCATGGCAGGTCTTGCGGATATGTATCAGGACTACATTGAAGGCAAGCGTGAGATAAAGGATATCAATATGGAATTCCGTGCACATTACGAGTCCGGTGATGACGGTCCGACTAAAAGTTCAAGTTCGTGCGATTATCAGCACCGTTAATAGATTAATTACAACAAATTCACCTTTTGATTATTGGTTTAGGGCTCAAGTTCAAACTATACTAACCTTATAGTCCGTTATTGGTTTTTCATAACAGTATAAGGAGGTGATGAAAGTGATTAGTAAAAGAATTAAAACCTTAGCTTTGCTCACGTCTCTGGTAATGGTATTAGGCGTGCTTTCTTCCTGCGGCCTTACCACAAACGGAACCAAAAACCGTCGCCGCGATAATGATGACGATGACCGTTATGAATATGACGATGATGAAGACGAAGATGATGATAATGATAAGGATAGAGACGACAGAAACTCCGGCGGCTGGGGTGATTCAGATGCAAGCCAGAAAGGAAGAGAAACAGAAGCTGAGACCGAAACCGAATTGGAAACTGAGATCGTAATGGTCACTGAAACCGAAGCATCTGCCGGTTACTGGGAACTTGTCGATACGAAGATAATCAGGGCTGAACCTCATCATGATGTTCCTGACTATCAGACGACATACGGTGCAGACGAATATATCCACTCATACTCGGATTATCTTCCAGATAACGGTTATCACGATGCCCAGAGCTGCGAGTTTACAGCAACCTGTTCAGAAGTGCCGGGAAGGATAGATCCGGGAGTGACTTATGTTTACCATGTTTCACTGTCGATGTCCGATGGTGCGGATTATCTGTTCGAAGCCATGGCGGCCATGTATTTCGACGGTCCGTACGATCCCACGAAGTCTGTTTTCGGCACATCGGGAATTAAGTTTTTGCCCACTGATGACAATGCTCCGAATTATTGTGCCATGGATACATGCGGTAATGAATATGTTGAATCCATTGAAGTTTACAGAGTATTTGATCCTGGCGACGAAAAGGGTGACCTGATGTGTTATTCATTCTACGGTTGTGAATCAAGTACGGTTTGGATATACAGGTGGGTGGAATAAACATAAACCTTTCAAACCGGGAGCAATCCCGGTTTGTTTTTGTCAAGTTTATTATATTGACAATCGCCTTTTAAATGATGTAGTATTACGCATTATGCGATGACGGAGACCCCAGTAGTCGTGGTATGTCGCCTTCAGAGAGCTTTGCCCCCGGGCTGAAAGGCAGAGCGGAAAGAGGCCACTGACGAATAACAACTCCAGCAGCATTCCGGTTTAAAGCGATTTCGCGATTTGCGAAGTAAATCAGGTGGCACCGCGGACATGTTATGTTCGTCCTGAACTTAAAGGAATTTAAGTTCGGGGCGTTTTTTGTTTCCCCGAAGAAAGGATTGGAATATGGCAAACCAGTACAGAGACAGGATCATCAGCTCCCTGTCAGAGAAGGACGTAGGAACTGAACTCCGTGTATGCGGATGGATCGAAAACATCAGAGACCACGGCGGCGTTTCTTTTATCGATTTGAGAGACATGTACGGCACGCTCCAGGTCGTTATGCGTGACACAAGCCTTCTTGACGGACTTGTAAAGGAAGAGTGCATTTCGATCGAAGGTAAGATCGAGCACAGAGACGAGGAGACATATAACCCCAAGATCGCAACAGGTACGATCGAGCTTGAGGCTCATTCCGTTGACGTTCTCGGTAAGGTTTACAGCCAGCTTCCTTTCGAGATCATGACATCAAAGGAGATCAGAGAGGACGTAAGACTTAAGTACCGTTATCTTGACCTCAGAAACCAGAAGGTTAAGGACAACATCATCTTCAGATCAAACGTCATCGCTTTCTTAAGACAGAAGATGACAGAGATGGGCTTTTTGGAGATCCAGACACCTATCCTTACTTCATCTTCACCTGAGGGCGCAAGAGACTACATCGTTCCTTCAAGAAAGTGGAAGGGTAAGTTCTATGCGCTTCCGCAGGCACCCCAGCAGTTTAAGCAGCTCCTGATGGTTTCGGGATTCGATAAGTATTTCCAGATCGCACCCTGCTTCAGAGACGAGGATGCAAGAGCAGACAGATCACCCGGAGAGTTCTACCAGCTCGACTTCGAGATGAGCTTTGCTACACAGGAAGACGTTTTCAGAGCAGGTGAGGAAGTCCTCACAGCAGCTTTCGAGAAGTTTGCACCCGAAGGCGCAAAGGTAACACCTGCACCTTATCCGGTAATTTCTTACAAGCAGGCCATGCTCGAGTTCGGTTCTGATAAGCCCGACCTCAGAAACCCGCTTAGAATCATCGATGTTTCGGAGTTCTTCGGCAGATGCACATTCAAGGCTTTCCACGGAAAGACAGTACGTGCCATCAACGTTCACGCAAAGCTTTCAAAGGGCCAGCACGAGAAGATGCTCAAGTTCGCCCAGGACGAGCTCGGAATGGGCGGTCTTGGCTACCTCGAAGTTCTTGAAGACATGAGCTACAAGGGACCTATCGACAAGTTCATTCCTGATGACATGAAGGCTGAACTTAAGGAGATGGCAGGCCTTGAAGCAGGCGATACTATCTTCTTCATCGCTGACAACGAGGCACGCGCAAACGAGTGCGCAGGCAAGATCAGAAACGAGCTTGGTGCAAGACTCGACCTCATCGAAAAGAACGCATTCAGATTCTGCTTCGTTAACGACTTCCCGATGTATGAATGGGATGCTGAGACAAAGAAGTACATCTTCACTCACAATCCTTTCTCCATGCCCCAGGGCGGCCTTGAAGCACTCAACACAAAGAAGCCTGAAGAGATCCTCGCTTACCAGTACGACATCGTCTGCAACGGTATCGAGCTCTCATCCGGCGCTGTCAGAAACCATGACCTCGACATCATGAAGAAGGCATTCGAGATCGCTGGATATTCTGAAGAAGAGCTCAAGACAAAGTTCGGCGCTCTCTACAGTGCATTCCAGTTCGGCGCTCCGCCGCATGCAGGTATGGCTCCGGGCGTAGACAGAATGATCATGATCCTTCGTGGTGAGGAGAACATCAGAGAAGTTATCGCATTCCCTATGAACGGTAATGCACAGGATCTCCTCTGCGGCGCTCCGGGCGAAGTTACAGAGCAGCAGCTCCGTGAGACACACATCAAGATCAGACAGTAATGAAAGTCTATTTCTTAACATTAGGATGCAGAGTTAATCAATATGAGACAGACGCCGCAAGGCGCCTGTTTCTTGATAATGGGCACATAATTGCCGATTCTCCCGAAGAGGCTGACGTGTGCATCGTAAACACCTGTTCCGTCACGGGCGAGGCTGACCGCAAGTCCAACCAGATGTTGAGAAGAATGGCCAAGAACAACCCTTCGGCTGTCATTGTCGCAATGGGCTGTTCATCTGAGATCTCCAACGGCGAAGTGCCAGCGGATATCGTTATCGGAACGCGCGAAAAGAACACGGTCGTTACATGTGTTGAAGAGTTTCTTGCCGCGCGCGAAAACAGTGCTCTCGGTCACAAGACAAGCCACGTAAGGCCTGAAGTCAGCAAGACAGACGAATATCACGATTTCGGCACGGTCTTATCACCTGAAGGAACAAGGGCGTTCATCAAGATCGAAGACGGCTGCAACAATTTCTGTACTTACTGCATCATTCCTTATGCAAGGGGAAGAGTCGTAAGCAGAAGTGAAGAGGCATGCGTCAAAGAGGCAGAATTCCTTGCGCAGAGCGGGTTTAAGGAAATAATCGTATCCGGCATTCACCTCTGTTCATACGGCAAGGATCAGGGCAAAGATATCCCGGCATTGCTGGATCTTCTTAAAAAGATCGATGCAGTACCGGGAATTGAGAGACTGAGACTCGGCTCTCTTGAACCTAAGTCCATGACACCTGAATTTATCAGCGGACTCAAGGAATTAAAGCACCTTTGCCCGCACTTCCATCTGTCGCTCCAGAGCGGCTCTGATACTGTCTTAAAGCGCATGAACAGGAAATACGATACGGCTGAATACGAAGACCGCGTAAACGCGTTAAGAGCCGAATTTCCCGACATGTCCCTGACTACGGACATCATTACGGGTTTCCCGGGTGAGACAGCCGAAGAATTCGAAGAGACTATCGCTTTTGCTGAAAAACTCAAGTTTGCGAAGATCCATGTTTTCCCGTATTCGGTCAGGGAAGGCACCAGGGCTGCAGAAATGCCTCAGATCGACATGTCGGTAAGAAAAGCCAGAGCAAAGCGCCTGATCGAAGTATCTGGCAGGATCTCTGCTGAATTTGCTGCTGCGATGACCGGAAAAGAAGCGGATATCCTTATCGAGAAGATCGAAGAAAAAGACGGAAAGACCATTGCTGAGGGTTATACGACCAATTACATAAGGACTTTTGCTGAATGCGGAGGCAGGGAGTTTTCGAGAGGCGATATCGCAAAAGGCGTGATCACCGGTTCTGACAAAGAGACATGCCTTATGAAGTTTATCGGATGAGAGCCCCTGCAAGCGTAATTTTTAGACTTATAGCGTAAAAAATTAATCAAATCTTTATAACATTTAATATTTACTGTGTTAGAATGAAACCATTAAGAAAACTTCATTTGGGGGTTGTCTGTGGACAGTAACACAGCAAAATTTGATTTATCCGGTGATAGAACCGCTGATGTACACGCTCTGATGTCTTATGTACTGAGCGCGCTCAAGGAAAAGGGCTACAACCCTATCAATCAGCTGGTCGGATATTTTATTTCCGGCGACCCTACGTATATCACCAACTATAAGGGAGCAAGAGGTCTCATCAAGAGAATCGACAGAGACGAGCTTCTTGAGGTAATCATCAACGATTATTGCTCCAGACTGTAAAAGGGTTTAAGATACCGATGATAAGCGGTACCGGCGGCTTATGCCGCCTTATTTTTTGTTTTCGAAAGGATATAGGATTATGGGCAATGCACCCGGCAGAGTAATGGGAATAGATTTCGGCACCAGACACATTGGTGTTGCGGTATCAGATGAGTTGAGAGTAATTGCCAGGGGCATTGAGACGGTCAACTGGAACGGCGAAGATCCCGAGTGGGCATTAAACCGCATCTGCGAGATCATCAAAGAGATGGACGTAAAAGCCATTGTCCTGGGGCGCCCCGCTAGAACTGACGGCACCAGGTCTGAGACACAGGACAAGGCTGAGGCTTTCGGAAAGAGCCTTGCAGAAAGATGCGGCATAGAGCCTGTTTTCAAGGATGAGCGTTATACGACGGTCCTTGCGTCAAGATATCTGCATGAGAGCAACATCAAGGCCAAGAAGCAGAAGAAGGTCATTGACCAGGTCGCTGCAGAGATCATTCTGCAGGATTACCTTAATACTTTGTAATCAAGCAAGTTCCCCGATTGTTTGTTATAATTATAAATTATGCTTACGCGCGCGTGCGTGAGCCCTAAAGGAGAAAAACTATGACAGAAGATAACAATATGCCTGAGATCGGACCTAAGGACGAACTTATTGATGCAATCGCTGAGCTCGACGATGAAGGCGACAGAGTGATCGAACTCAAGGACGAGGAGACAGGCGAGACAACAAAGGCTATCGTTGAGAGCACATTCCTCTTCAACGGCAATAACTATGTTGTTCTTATCCTCGATACTGACGAGACGGATGAAGACGGTGAGATCATTCAGGATTATGTGATCATGCGCTTTGTTGATAAGGGCGGTGACGTTCTTCTCGAGAGCCTTGTCGAGAAGGAAGAAGACGTAATCTACGATTATTACGAAAAGCTCTGCGATGAGCTTTACGGCGACGATGAAGAATCAGAAAACGAGTAACAAACCTACCGGTCTTAAGAAGAAGATCGCCATCGAGAAGGACCGCAAGGCCAAGCTCGCCGGCGAGCATCTCAAAGACAGCAAGAACGATGAGCTGATCGTGCTCAGGGATCCTTACAGCAAGAAGGATTACTACATGTCGCGCATCGACTCGTTCACGCTCATGAAGACCGAGTATGTTGTCATGTATAATTACGTGCCTGATGACGGAAGCCATTCCAAGCCGGAGCTTGTAATCATGCGCACGGCGATAGGTGAGAACGGCGACAGGGTCTACTATTCGATAAAGGACGGAGAAGAGCTTGAGAAAGCTTTCGTGTTCTTTATGAGAAGGTACTACGGAGCGCAGGCACCTGAGACAAGAGCTAAGAACGGAGTATCCTCCGGAGATCAGAAGTAAATATGAGTTTTTGGCAGAAAGCCTGGATCAAGATTTCTACATTGCTGAAAGCGGTTTTGGCGCTTGCGGTTTTTCTTTGTCTTGAATACGGGGTTTTCTCAGCTTTTATATATTTCGGCATAGACCGTCAGATCTATAAAGGGTTATATAATTTCATAACTTGTGTTCTGGTCTTTGCTGCCATGTTCTTCTACAATCTTTTTTGTTCCAAGAGGAAAGAACCGGTTTTCAGGCTGAGCAAAGTTGGCCCCGATCAGGTTGCCGCTCTGATCGTCATCGGTTTGGGAATGCTCGGATTTGTAACAACATATCTGGGTGTCGTTGATCTTATCTCTGAATATTTAAAGCCTGTTAACGAGGCAATCGAGGAATACCGCGACAGCGTTGACCGTTTCTCCGAAGTTCCCCAGATAGTAATTCCTTTGTGGGATTCATTTCTGTATGTTTTCACTTTGAGCTTTTTTGTTCCGGTGACTGAAGAGATGACTTTCAGAGGTGTTTTCTTTGGCGAACTTCGAAAAGGATTCGGTCCCTGGATATCGGTTATCTTATCTGCCGTCGGATTCGGCCTGATGCACGGTATTTCCGTTCATATCGGTTATGCATTTGTTTGCGGACTGATCATTGCTTCCTGCTATTATCTGACAGACAGCCTTGTGGCACCGGTTATTCTTCACACGATATTTAATATTTTCGGTTCCGGCATACCGACACTGATGACATTGGATTGTTTCAAATTTACCCAGGCAACAGTTAATTCATTCATGTTTGTCGTCAATATGGTCTCCATCATATTTATGCCTCTAGCAGTAGTTGCGATGGCATATCTGGTTATAGTAAAACGCAAGAAAGAAAATGCGGCCAAGGCCGGTTCTGAGATTGTGTCAGTTACTGTCCAGACTCCGGAAGAGCATTCTGAAGACAAAGAAGTGACTGATGAATCCGTGGAAGCTGAAAATATTCACACGGAAGACGGAAGTGAGGCTGACTCATGAAAAAGCATGCCCGTCTGACATTCGGAATAACAAAGAAAAAGCGTTTTGGCGTAACTCTGCTTGTAGTTGCGGCTGTTCTTGTCATGGCTTCAATGATTCTTGGTTATGTCGGAGTTTTCGGACTTAGATCAGAGCTTTGTGAGATTGCCGTAACGACCGATAAGGCAGGTGATACCTTCGGAGGAACGGGAATCAACTGTGATCTTATTCCGAACATTAATCTCATCAGGGATCCTTCTTTTGAAAGCTCAACCGGCTATTCGAGCATGCTCGTTGCCGGAGCTTCGGATTCGAGTGTATTCTTAACTCCTGATGCCGTTGCTGCTGCAGGTTATGACACGAATAACTGCGAAGGCGATACGGCAAGGATCATCTCCATAGACAGTGACGGTGTAATGAGTGAAAAGTTCACCGGAACCATTACCGGATTTAAGCCCGCAAGACTCGGTGTAGTCACCCAGATAAAAGATACCAAGGGCCTTTGGGACGAAGATCACATCAGATATATGGCTTTCTGCGGCAATACTGCCGTTGCCCTTACCACTAACGGAAGAATGATATACGATGCCACGAACAGCCAGCTTGCAGGCATTGTTGATTCAGACGAAAAGTTCGTGTTGATAGATTCCAATGATACCGGTTTTGTGGTTGCTTCTTTAAGCGGTTCTGTTTATTTCTCTCAGGACGGAAAGAACCTTGTTCTTATGTATGATCCCGGTGAAGAAAACAGAGGTGCACTCTGCGGGATCGGAAGCAACGATTCCACTTTTGCCGTCTGCTACAGCGATGGAAGGGTAGTTACAGTAAACAACGGGAAGGTAGCTCTTTCCAGACTTCCTGATTCCGGTATTACTTCTTTTGCGTCTGACGGAGAGGTGTTCATCGCAAGTGATAACAAGGGGAACATCTATTCTTCCTCCAACGGGATCATTTTCGAGCTCATCGGCAGATCCAATCTGCTCAAAGACGATACAACGCCTGTCGCACGCGCAAGTGAGGGCATTTTCTGTTTTGTGATCAATAATTCCAAAGCGGTAATCGTAAGAACTGAAGATGAAGGCTGCGTGATCGAAGAGACCGATATCTCAAAGTCCACAGGCGCTGCACTTGATTCTGTATATCTTACGGATTCAGGACTTCTAATAGCCGGAACGACTGATAAGAAAGCGTTTGCGATCAACCTTCTTACAGGCAAGGTTGCAGTTCTTAATTCAGAGAACGTCATGATCGAGAACATCATCGGTGTAAACGGCGATAAGGTCTATTACGATTCCGGCAAAGAGATCTTTAAGTCCCAGATCCTTTCAGAGTTTACTCTTGAAGGTAATCTTGAAGGTGTGGATATCATTTCCGACGATATTCTTATTGCAGGCCACATGCAGAAGGCAGCTGGCGGAATGGTTATATCTTCAGATGAAGAAAAATGGGATATTTCCGATGATTCCGCATGGAACGTATATGGTGAGGGAACAACAGTTGCCGTTACCGACAGATCCTACAGCGGAAGAAGCGGCGCAAGACTTACAGGAAACGGAAATAATGTTCATGCAATGACACAGGAGCTTCCGGGACTTGCAGAGGATAATTTCATTTCCGGTACGTTCTACAGATTAAGTTTTTATGCAATGTCCGATAATCTTCCTGAGAAAGCATATTGCTGGCTTGAAGGTGACGGATTCGGAAGATACGGTATCGAGCTTACGCAGCTAGGCGGTAACTACAAGTACTACAGTTATGTTTTCGCTGTTACGGACCAGGTCGTTTATGCAGGTTCCGTAAGGCTCAGCATTGCGTTTGAAGGATCAGGATCTATCCTTGTTGATAACTTCTATCTTGGTCCTGACAGTTACAACTCAGCAGGTGTTCCGCAGTATTATGCGGATACTCTGGCTTCCGGAAATCCTTCCGCCATCAGACTTAACAATCTCAATATCGGAAACAACGGATATGCCGATACTTCGCTTTATCTTATGAGTTCCGATTCTGTATCGAACAGTTATGAAGGTACTGCAAGCACGGCTGAATACGGTGAAGATGCCGTTGCTGTTTCAGGATATACCGGCATGTCCGTAACCACATCTCTCGAAGACAGCTTAAAGCTCGTTAAGCAGTGCAATTCTTCACCCTGGCTTGTTATCGGACCTTATGTTAACCAGAGTGATATCGACAAGCTCTTAGAATACCTTTGCGGCTCGCTTACATCCGAATACGGCGGACGCAGAATCGATAACGGAACTGCGCTTCCGTGGAGCAGACAGTTCACAAGATTCTATATTGAGATCGGTGACAGCGAAAAAGTATTCAAGAGTGACGTCCAGAAAGCTTCTTACGTAAACTATGTCATCTCAATGTTCTCGCAGTCTGAATATTTCAGCGACATCAAGGATAAGACGGTATTCCTTGACGGCATGATTTATGACGGCGGCACTATGATGTCTGATGCTGACAATCACACGATGGAAGCCACGCTTGTTGCCAATGACAGCACTGAAACTTATATTGAAAACATCGATACAAGTTACGTTCTCGCGCGTTACGATTCACCTCACGTCGTATCAGGCTCAAACGGAGGAGAATACATAAACAAGCTTTATACTAACGGAAGCAACTGTGGCAAGATCCTTTCTGCTGTACTGACGGGAGAAGCCGATTTTGCGGAGATGATGCTTTTCGACTGCTCGATCAATTTTGTCCCTTCAAAATACACGGATAAAGACATGTTTACGGGCAAGAGCGAGTTTATCAACATGCTGACAGTCTCAGGTCTCATGACCGGTTTTACGGGCTACGATGAGCTCTATATCGATATCAAGGAGCCTCTTGACCAGTCGTCCGCGCAGAATGTCGATACGTTTGTATCAAACGTTACAACAGCATGCTTCAATAAGGGTCCGAAGTCGTATCTCATTATCGCGAATGCTTCCAATACCCAGCAGAGCTTCCTTATCAACGATAACAGGCTGGGCCATACTGACGGCATTATCAGACGTTACGATGACAAGGGAAGGCTCTTAAACGAGAGAGCTATGGGTACAGAGCATCTGAGACACATCCTCCAGCCCGGAGAATTCATAATCGTCGAGATAGATTCAAAAGGATAAGATCAGGAATTCTGACCTGAAAGAATGAGCCTGATAAGCTCGTCTGAAGCCTTTGTGCAGCTGTTTTTCCACTGTTTGCAGAGTTTTGTTGCCGTAGCTTCGTCGTCCACTGTAAGTGTGGCGGAGAAAGGCTCGTCGCCGCCTGAATAGACTAAGTTAACGCGGAATTTGCCGTTTTCAATGATCTCCATGGATGCATTGATGCCTGAATTTGCAGCCATTTCGCTGACGATCGCACTTGCCGCCTCATCAAGACGGGCGCGCAAAGGAGCGTTGAGGGAGGATAAAAGGTCGTTTAAAACGGCCCTTCCGCCGTCTGTAAGAGTAAGATTCTCCGTAGAACCCACTGCATCACCCGTAAAAGCGCCGGAACTGCTCTTATCCATGAGATTGCCTGATATCAGTTCCTCATATGATCTCGAAAACGTGAAAAAGTCCGTATAGAGCGATTCCATGCACTTTTCCATCAGAAGATGGTAGCTTACGCCGGGCGCACGGTCTACGAGATAAAGAATTTGAATTTTCGATTCCGCAATAGAAATATCAGACATGTTTATTCCTTGGCAAATGTAATGAAATCCTGATGCAATTATACTCGTAAATCGATTTTTTCGGGTGTATACTCTGTATGATTTTTGAATTAAACCTGTAAGGAGAACTAAACAATGATTACATTTGATTACCAGAACGCCCTCGACTTCATCGGCGGCGAAGAGGCAGTCGCAAGAATGGAGCCCCAGGTTAAAGCCGCTTCTGATATGCTTCACAAGAAGAACGGCCCCGGAAATGATTTCCTCGGATGGCTCGACCTCCCCACAAACTATGATAAAGAAGAATTTGCACGTATCCGCAAGGCAGCTCAGAAGATCAGAAGAGATTCTGACGTTCTCGTCGTAATCGGTATCGGCGGTTCATATCTCGGCGCACGTGCCGTTATCGAGCTCTTAGGCCACTCTTTTGCTAATGCAGCTTCTAAGAAGGTAAGAAAGAGCCCCCTCATTCTTTTCTGCGGTAACTCAATCAGCGCTACATATCTTGCGGACATGATGGACATCATCGAAGGCAAGGATATCTCACTCAACATCATCTCAAAGTCAGGTACAACAACAGAGCCTGCTATCGCTTTCCGTATCCTCCGTGCATACATGGAGAACAAGTACGGCAAGGAAGGCGCCAAGGAGAGGATCTATGCCACAACAGATAAGGCTAGAGGAGCTTTGAAGGGCCTCGCTGACAAGGAAGGTTATGAGAGCTTCGTAGTACCTGATGACGTAGGCGGAAGATTCTCCGTTCTTACAGCCGTAGGACTTCTTCCTATCGCTGTTGCAGGCATCGACATCAGAGAGCTCATGAAGGGCGCAAGAGACGCTTCCAAGGCTTACAAGAAGCTTCCTTTGGCAGAGAATCCCTGCTATCAGTATGCTGCAGTACGTAACTGCCTCTTAAGATCAGGCTATTCAACAGAAGTTATGGTTAACTATGAGCCTTCATTCCACTTCATGACTGAGTGGTGGAAGCAGCTCTACGGTGAGTCTGAAGGTAAGGACAGAAGAGGCATCTTCCCGGCAGGCGTTGATAACACAACAGATCTCCACTCCATGGGTCAGTTCATCCAGGACGGCGCAAGGATCATGTATGAGACAGTTGTCCAGATCGACCAGCCCAGAAGATCTTTCGAGATTCCTAACGACAAGACAAACCTCGACGGTCTTAACTTCCTCTCCGGCATGGACATGAACGAAGTTAATGCAAAGGCAATGCAGGGTACTATCCTTGCTCACGTTGACGGTAAGGTTCCGAACCTCCTCATCCACATGCCTGACCAGACAGCTTACTCATTGGGTGAGCTCATCTACTTCTTCGAAAAGGCTTGCGGCATCTCAGGCTATCTCCTCGCCGTAAATCCTTTCAACCAGCCCGGCGTTGAGGCTTACAAGAAGAACATGTTCGCTCTTCTTGGCAAGCCCGGCTATGAGGACCAGAAGGCTGCTCTTGAGGCAAGACTCAACATATAATTAAAAGGCAAGCAATTGCTTTGAACAGACGGGGGTTCGCGTAATGCGGCCCCTGTTCTTTTGCGTAAATTCCGATTTGTTTATTCTGTATACACGATTTTTATAGACAAAAATAATTGATGAATTCCATAATATTGCTTAGGAATAAGGTTCTCCAGGTGGATTGGAGTACGCGCAATTAAGGGGGTATCTATGAAAAGAAAACTTTTATCAGTTGCTATGGCAGCTGTTATGACTGTGGCATGTCTCACCGGTTGTTCCGGTTCCGGCGATTTTTCTAAAAGTTCTTTCATAAGCGCAGCAAAGAGCAGTGGTATGAAAGAGATTGAGGAAACCACAGAACTCAGTAATATTCTGGCAGATCCGGGTGAACATATTGCGTACTACTACGATATGGACATTAAATTGTTTGAATTCCTGGGTGGCTCGCTTAGGGATTATGTTTCTGTAAAAGATGTGAAAGAATGCACTATGGCCATCGAGAGCATCGGAGAAACTGAAGATCACGGCAGATGTTTAACTCAAATCTATTTTCTGACTTTCAAAGACAGTGAAACTGCAGAGGAAATCTATGAATCAGCTGTTAAACCGCTCAGATTCGGAGTGGAAGAAGGCAAGAAGAATGGCGTAACTTATACCATCAGCTATCAGGGTCCCAAAGACTCACAGAATGACGGTTCAACTGTTGAGCTTGCATGCGGCGTATATTTAAGGGACAATCAGATCTTCTGGATCCGCAGTGATTATTATGCCACCCTTAAAAACAAAACCGTTGAAACCTTCTGCAAATCACTCGGCTTAGTATCACCTTATACGCTGAAAAAATAATTTTTACGAAGAGCAAAACCATGAAAAACAGGATTTTAATAAAAATACTCGCAGTCGCCATGACGGCCGCATGTCTTGCAGGGTGCTCGAAAACACCTGCCGGTGAATCAGTCACCGGTATTGAGAATACGACCGCTACGGAGTTTTCAGTTACAGAGACTGAAAGTTCAGCTGTTTTAACTGAGACTCAGGCAGAAAAAGATATTCTTGATGCTGCAAAAGCTTACGGCATGATTCAGGTAAACGACCAGCAGGAAATAATCAATCTTTGGGGCGGCTTTGATTCTGCATCTGTGTATTACATTGCGAAAGACAGTGATGAAGCAACTTTTATGTATTCTTCATTGTTCAACCTGGATGCGAAAAGTTTTCCTGATGTTAAAGCGACCGAACTGATAATGTGCATCGATAAAAATGCGGCTGAAGGAGACGGCAGATCGACAACATCAGAGATCTACAGGATCACACTCGCAGATGATGCTTCAGCGCAGGAATTATATGATGCGTTTTCGCAAAAGAAAGACTCGTATGAGTATTCTTCAGGAACGGCTAACGGCTACACATACACTGTCGGATATTTTGAATCTGCCAACGGCTGTGTTGCAGTAGGAACATTCGTAAAAGACAACGTCGTCATAAGGATGCTAAGCATCGGCGATTATGACGCAGCAGATGCCTGCATTGGTTTCTTCTGCAAAGAACTTGAATTTGAATCACCGTTGTCACTGAAGAAATAAGGGCTAATAGGAGGGAATATGAAAAACAAAATTTTACTAAAGACACTCACGGTTGCCATGACGGCAGTATGTCTCGCAAGCTGCACACAGACTCCTGCAACAGAAGCTGTAACTGAGACCGAGACTGAGGTTGAAACAACAACTATCACAACAGAGGCTTCAGTTGACGAGACCGAAAGCAGCACAACAGAATCTGAAGAAGTGAAGAATGAAGTAATCTTTTCATCAGAGATGGTCGTTAATGCTGCTGACAAGTATGGAATGACTGAAACAGAAAACTATTCCGAATGGGTCCAGATGATAACCGGAGACGACGCTACTTATCATTCCGTCTATTATGTTATGGATGATCCGGAAGAAGCAAACAAGTGGTATTATGCCAGCTATCTGGTTGCAGAGAACAGCAATTTCCCTGATATTCAGGTTAATGAATGTATTCTTGGTTTTGAAAAGATAAGCGAAGGTGCGGATGGCAGAAACGCTTTTACCGAGATTTATATGTTTACTGCCGAAGACGATCAGTCTGCCCTTGATCTGTATAATGCATTGTGCATAGCATCTTCCGATTATGAGGTCGTTTCCGGCGAAAAAGACGGTTACACATATTCAGTCAGATATATGGGAAATGGGAAAAGACAAATGACCGCAGGCGTATATCTCCAGAACAATACCGTCATATTTATCAATAATAGCGGTGAAGTTGAAGAGGACGGCGGATGCATCGGTTTCTTCTGCAATGAACTCGGGTTTGAATCACCGCTGTCGTTGAAGTAATAATACACGTTTCCAGAGGGCCGGGATTCACTTCGGATTCCGGTCTTTTTTTGAGCGCGTGAAGGAAGTACGCAAATCATACAGTAAATTGCTTCCTGTACTGTACGATTTACGTATTTTGGCGTGAAAATACCTAATTCGTACAGTGAAGAGGGGTGTTTTACTGTACGGTTTACGTACGGCATCTTTTTGCCTTATTTATTATTTGAATAAAGAGCCTCTAACTTGTATAATTAACCGCATAATTTATGCATAAATGAGGTAACCACTATGATTTCCACACTCGAAAACGGCGCTTGGCTCATTAATGGCGTCGAACTCATTGAAGATCAGGCAGGAGCTGCTGAAGCAGTTGCAGCCAAGTCCGGCAAGGCAGCAGACAAGGTTTCAGCAAAGCAGGGCACTATCGCTTACGGCATCCTTAAGGATCACAACACATCAGATAACATGGATCAGCTTAAGATCAAGTTCGATAAGCTGACTTCACACGACATCACATATGTAGGAATCATCCAGACTGCAAGAGCTTCAGGACTTGAGAAGTTCCCGATTCCTTACGTTCTCACTAACTGCCACAACTCACTTTGCGCAGTAGGCGGAACGATCAACGAAGATGACCACATGTTCGGTCTTACAGCTGCCAAGAAGTACGGCGGAATCTATGTACCTCCTCATCAGGCAGTTATCCACCAGTATGCAAGAGAAATGCTCGCTACATGCGGCGGCATGATCCTCGGTTCTGACTCACACACACGTTATGGTGCTCTCGGTACAATGGCTATGGGTGAGGGCGGTCCTGAGCTCGTTAAGCAGCTTCTCTCACAGACATACGACATCAAGATGCCTGACGTAATCGCTATTTACCTCACAGGCGAGCCGATGAAGGGCGTAGGTCCCCAGGACGTTGCTCTTGCGATCATCGGTAAGGTATTCAACTCCGGTTATGTAAAGAACAAGGTAATGGAGTTCGTAGGCCCCGGTGTTGCAAGTCTCTCTGCTGATTTCAGGATCGGCATCGACGTTATGACTACAGAGACAACATGCCTTTCTTCAATCTGGCAGACAGATGAGAAGACAGAGCAGTTCTTTGAGATCCACGGCAGAAAGGGCGACTATAAGAAACTCGCACCTGCTGACGTTACATACTATGACGGTGCAGTTATCGTTGACCTCTCTACGATCAAGCCTATGATCGCTATGCCTTTCCATCCTTCGATCGCTTACGAGATCGAGTATGTTAATGCAAATCTCGAGCAGATGATCGCTGAGACAGAGGAGAGAGCAAAGGTTTCTTTCGGCGACAAGATCGAGTATTCACTTAAGGACAAGATCCAGGGCGGCAAGCTCATGGTAGACCAAGGAATCATTGCTGGATGCGCAGGCGGCGGATTCGAGAATATCTGCGCTGCAGCTGACATCATGAAGGGCCAGTACATTGGTGCAGACAAGTTCACGATGTCCATCTATCCTGCATCAACACCTATCTACATGGAACTCGTTAGAAACGGCGTTGCAGCAACACTCCTTGAGACAGGTGCCATCCTCAAGACAGCATTCTGCGGACCTTGCTTCGGTGCAGGCGATACACCTGCAAACAATGCATTCTCCATCCGTCACTCCACTAGAAACTTCCCGAACAGAGAAGGTTCAAAGGTACAGAGCGGCCAGATCTCTTCCGTTGCACTCATGGACGCAAGATCCATCGCAGCAACAGCAGCAAACAAGGGTGTTCTTACACCCGCTACGGAGTTCACGGGCGAGCTTAACAACTACGCTTACACATTCGATTCAAAGATCTACGCCAACAGAGTTTTCGATTCCAAGGGCGTTGCAGATCCTAACACAGAGATCCAGTTCGGACCTAACATCAAGGACTGGCCGAAGATGGAAGCACTTCCGGAGAACCTCGTTCTTCAGGTCGTATCCGAGATCCACGATCCCGTTACTACAACAGACGAGCTCATCCCTTCAGGCGAGACATCTTCTTACAGATCCAATCCTCTTGGCCTTGCTGAGTTCACACTTTCACGTAAGGATCCTGAATACGTAGGACGCGCCAAGAACATCCAGAAGGCTGAAGCAGCACTCGTAGCAGGCGAGAAGCCCTGCGAAGCAGTAGAAGGCCTCCACGATGTAATGCAGGTCGTAAAGAGCCTCGTATCTTTCGAGCACGGTGACAAGAAAGCAATCGGCTTCGGTTCATGCATATTCGCAGTTAAGCCCGGTGACGGTTCTGCAAGAGAACAGGCTGCTTCATGCCAGAAGGTACTTGGCGGATGGGCTAACATCGCTAACGAGTATGCTACAAAGAGATACAGATCCAACCTCATCAACTGGGGTATGCTGCCTTTCATCATCGAGAAGGGTGATCTTCCTTTCTCTAACCTCGACTACATTCTCTTCCCGGGAATCAGAACGGCAGTCGAGACAAAGGCTGATACGATCAAGGCGATCGCGATCAAGGGCAATGAGACAAAGGAATTCACTTTGACTTTGGGAGACCTCACAGACCGTGAGCGTCAGATAATCCTTGACGGATGCCTCATCAACTTCAACAGACAGAAATAAGGACTTATGAGGGGTGCCCAAAGCGGCACCCCTTTACACAATACGGAATATGAGCGGAAAACCTGCACCTCAGAAAAGAGAACAACCGATTACGATACAATACATGTTCAAACAGTGGATAGCACCGCTGTTCTTCATCACTGTGGGTGCGGTCATAGCTGCGTTTGCTTTGGAGGAATTCCTCGTTCCGTTTACTATCCTTGACGGCGGCGTCGTAGGTATTTCGATGATCATAAGCCAGCTGTCAGGACTGCCTCTCGGTATCCTTACGATAGCACTGAACGTTCCGTTTATGATCCTGGGCTTTAAGCGTCTGGGCATAAGGTTCCTGATCAAAGCCATCTATGCGATGGTGGTGTTCTCTGTTTTCCTTGGCGTTTTCGAAGACATGAAGGCTGTCACGGAACAGGAGATCCTGGTAGTGGTATTCGGCGGCGTGCTTCTGGGCGTCGGCGTTGGTCTAATCTTAAGGCACGGCGGATGCTTGGATGGTACTGAGATCGTTGCTATGTTCCTGTCGAAAAATACAGAGTTTTCCGTAGGCCAGATCGTACTGTTCTTCAACATCATTATCTACGGCGTGGCAGGCTTTCTGTTCGGACCTGACAGAGCGCTTTATTCACTGCTTACATACTTCATCACTTCGAAGGTTATCGACATCGTCGAAAACGGAATGGAGCAGGGTAAGTCGGTAATGATCATTACCGATCATGGCAAAGACATTGCAGATGCCATCTATTCGCAGCTCGGCAGAACATGCACGCAGATGGAAGGTAAGGGTATGGTAAGCAACGGCAAAAAGACCGTCCTCTACTGCGTAATCACGAGAGTGGAAGTTCCTGCCATCAAAAAGATAATCAACGATGCGGATGTATCTGCTTTCATGACCATTTCAGATGTTTCCGAGATCGTCGGAAACCACATTAAGAAAAAGAAGGCTCCTGCACACAGGAAACCGGCATCTCCCGTAAAGCATTAATCTGTATTGCTATGGCCTTATAGTGTATACAGTAACTGATACAAAAGGGCGCCCTGATATCAATATCAAGACGCCCTTATTTATTCTGTTTTTGAATGAGAATTACTTCTTGCCTAATGTGTTATTGAGAGTATCAACATCGGGAAGGTCTACGTTTACTTTCTTCTCGACTGTCTCGATAGCCTGATTTGCTACCTTTTTAGCGTTCTCATCAGCAGCAACCTTGCCCAATGCATCCTGTGCTGCACCTACAGCCTTGTTTACATCTAAGTCCATAAAAGGCACCTCCGTATTTTTGATATAATCATTTTATCACTATCGGTTTACATTGGAACTACGGTCAGTAAAGCATCCCGGGATTTCGTCCGGTTCAGTTTGTGATTTTGTATGGTCATAAAGAGGTCACATCTTTTTTCTATACTCACGATGAACAAAGACGGATGTCGTGGAAAGGAACAGAAAAGATGAAAAAGAAATATCTGAGCTTCGGTATAATTTATTGCCTTGTGGTTCTGCTTATTTTTCTGGCAGGAATCTCGTTTTATTCCAAGAAAAAGATCGATGTTATTAATAACGGTATGAGCAGCATCGTTCTTTTACCTGAAACATTAATGGATGGTATCAAATTCGGAACCCCGGAAACACTGGCGCACAATGCTGTCAATTCATGGAAATTCCTGTCAGTCGTCGGTGATGATGTAGGTTTCTATTCTTCTGTAGTTGATACTGAAAATAATGGCAGGGTATTGTTTGAGTCACAGGATTTTCTGCAGATCTGGTATTATGGCGAGATTGAAACTGAGGTCATTGAGAATTCCGATGAGAGATATGAAACGAAGACGACTCAGCTGGCTCCCGGCGATTCCAGATTTATGTTTTTTGAAGAGCCGCTGAGTCTGTCAAAGGACGAGATCTCAGACTTACGCTTCCCTAATGGAAATGATATCAGGATATCCGGCGCAAAATGCGATGATACATTCGTATATGGAGGCACGTTTACTTTTACTTCCGGTGAAAAGGTCAGGACATTAAACATTGCATCATCTGAAGTTGTCAATGAAGAGAAGAGCGTTCCTTATGAAGAATGGATCGTAAGGCTTGATGATATCGAGTATTGCTCTTTAGGCGGAAATTCCGCAATAAACAAAAAGGCTCGTAAACTCAGCGATGCATATGTTAATAAGCACTTAAACGGCGAAGTCCCTGCAGGCCGTAATGTCCGTGAAGGAATCTTCACTACGACATCTTCGGTGATCCTGGTTTTCGAAAAGGGACATTATCTTATCACTTATTATTTCGTAACACATCCGCTCCAGATCGTTATAAGAGATAATTTGCTTGTTTATATATTGTCCGTTCTGTCACTTGTTGTCGTAGAAGCTCTTATCATTTATGCAGTAAGAAAACTCTATCTTAATCAGAAGAGGTTCGAATTAAGGAGTGAAAAGCTTACAAAAGGCATTGCTTATGATCTGCAGGGACCTCTGGCTGCTACCAGAGGATACCTGGATAACTGGGAAGACTTAAGCGAAGACAAGCGTGCCGAGTATTCGGAAAAGATCATATCCGAAGTGGACCATATGTCTTCTATGGTCACAAGGCTTCTCGAACTGTCCAAGATTCATGACGGCAGCGTTAAG
The DNA here is from genome assembly GCA_045648465.1 of Saccharofermentans sp. GTDB lineage: Bacteria > Bacillota > Clostridia > Saccharofermentanales > Saccharofermentanaceae > Saccharofermentans. Next base: position 147,472 of record JAZROA010000013.1, on the reverse strand, counting down.
CTTAACCGCGAAGACGTCGATCTCCTAAAGCTTACTCAGAACATTAAGAAAAGAAACAGCAAAGCCATATTGGAGAAGAATATCGATCTTACGATCGAATGTGATGAAAAAGCAGATGCTTATCCGGTATATGCAGATCTTGAGATGATGTACATCGTTATAAATAATTTCATTACGAACGCGATCAAGTATTGCGATCACACGATTAAGATAAGGCTTAAAAACTACAGAAATTCAATAGAGTTCAGCATAACAAACGACGGCGCCGGGATCGAAAAAGCTGATCTGGATAAAGTATGGGACGTTCTTTACAAAGCAGATAAAGGCAGTTTGGAAACCGGTGAAAACAGCGGCGTAGGGCTTTCCGTAGTAAAGAGCATACTTGATGCACATAATGCAAAGTGCGGATGCTTTAGCGGGTTTAAAGGAACGAATTTCTGGTTCTTAATGGATAGATATGAGGAAACGAAATGAAGAAGCAATATATAAGATACGGAATAATATTCTGCGGTTTGGTTTTGCTGGCGTTCATGGTTGTATTTGTTATATATACAAGAAATAAGATAAATGAATTTAACAGCAACTTTAACCTGTCATTTATTTCAGCAAACATAGACTATCACGATAATAACATTGACGGTCAGCTTGAACAGACGGTAATTAAATCATGGGACCGGTATCTGGAAGGTGAATATGCGGATTGCACGGGATTCTATTCTTCGATAACAGATATCAACAGTGGTGAGGTTATCCTTGATTCTTTTGAACATGGAATCCACCGTGGTGATGCCGGTATTGAAAAGCTTAATGATATTGCATACGGGGCAGCAATCGAAGGGGAAAAGTCATATGTAAAGTATTCCGGTGTTAATACTGAAAAAGGAATATTTACTTCAACCTCAGTGCTGATCTGCCTGGCCGGAGAAGGTAATCTCCACATATCCTACAGCATAGCAGGCAAGCCGCTTAAGAGCGTGCTTGAGGATAATGTCATGACTTATATATTTATGCTTTTGGCATTTATTGTCATTGAGATTGTGATCATTATCTCGTTTGTTGTTCTTTACCGTAACCAGATGAACTATGAGATCAGGAACCAGAAGCTTACAAGAGGCATCGCGCATGAACTTAAGACTCCTCTAGCTGTTACAAAAGCAACGGTCGAGAACTGGGATTATTTTGACGAAGACCGCCGTAAGGATTATTCGAAAAGAGTCGTAAACGAAGTAGATCACATGTCTGACATGGTAGATAAACTTCTTGATGTCTCGAAAATAAAAGAGGGTAGCAACAAGTTTAACCGCGAAGCTGTTGACCTGAAGAAAATGACTGATGAGATTATCTCAAGGAGTGGTGAGCTGATCCGCGAGAGGAGTATCACGGTTACTTTTAATCACGACGAAAAGCCTTATACGGTATTCGCTGATGTCGAAATGATGAACATGGTAATCAGCAACTTCATGTCGAATGCAATTAAATACTGCGATCAGGTCATAATGATCAGGCTCGAAAGGAATGGCAGAAAAATTGATTTCAGCATCACTAATGATGGTGTTAAGATAGATAAAAAGGATCTGGACAAGGTATGGGATGTCTTCTATACGACAGATAAAGCAAGAACCGACAGAATGAGCAGCAGCGGTGTCGGACTTTCAGTCGTAAAGAGTATCCTTGATGTCCACAAGGCTGATTACAGTTGTACGAGTGGAGATAAGGGAACGGAGTTCAGGTTCTCGATGCCGGCTCTCGAGACGGCCTGACAGAACGTATAAGGATGTAAAGAATGTATCGGATTTTGCTTGCAGAAGATGAGATTACATTAAGAGAAGTCGTTGAAGTCTTTTTCCGTAAAAACGGATTTGAGATAGACGCGACAGATAACGGAATCGATGCATGTTCGTTGGCGGATAAGCAGAAGTATGACGTTGTCATCTTAGACATCATGATGCCCGGTAAAGACGGAAAGGAAGTGTGCCGTCATATCAGATCCAAGTACGATGTGCCGATTATTTTCCTCACTGCTTTAGGTGATGAGTGCGATATCATCTCAGGTTATGAGATCGGTGCTGATGAGTATGTTACCAAGCCTTTTTCGACTAAGGTGCTTCTAATGAAGGTTAATGCACTTATCAGCAGATATCACGGCCTTCTTTCCAAGAACGGCTGCTTTGTAATAGATGAGATCACAATAGATCCTGCAAGGCATCTTGTAAGCGTAAACGGAAAGAACATTAATCTTGCGCCTAAAGAATACGATCTGCTTCTTATGTTTATCGATCACAAAGACATTGTGCTCACGCGTGACCAGATCCTTGATATTGCCTGGGGCTCTGATTTTGAAGGCTATGACAGGACTGTGGACACGCACATAAAGAAGCTCAGAAAAGCCCTTGGAAAAGCCGGCTATCATTTAGAGACCGTGATCAAAACGGGATATGTCTGGAAGAGCGGAAATCAGTAAGGTAATTTCTTCAGCGCAAATCAGAGAACGGCGATAAACCTCATGAAGTCTTCTTCATTCTTATAAACGCCTGCACATTCCAAGACCTTCGCAAATGTCTTACCGATCTCGATCTTTAATGCTTCGCGGATGTTTTCTGCTGAAGAAAGATCGTAGTTGTCTTTCCATTCATCGATCCAGTCTGCATGCTTGGATATCTCTTCAATGGAACGAATATCTTTGCCGCTCAAAACGGCATCTTCGATCAGCAACATTTCTTTCTTAAGTCTTGCGGGAAGAACAGCGAGTCCCATTACTTCGATGAGGCCGATGTTTTCCTTCTTGATGTGATGGTATTCTGCGTGCGGATGGTAGACGCCCATCGGATGCTCGTCTGTCGTGATGTTGTTTCTGAGTACGAGATCCAGCTCGAAAAGACCGTCTTTGTTTTTTCTTGCGATCGGTGTGATCGCGTTGTGGGGAATACCATCAGTTTCAGAGAAGATGAATGCTTCTTCGTCAGTGTAAGATTTCCACTTGTTAAGTATCATGCCGGCGCAGTCTGCAAGACGTTCAATGTCGCTGCCCTGAAGTCTTATTACCGACATAGGCCAATTGACGATGCCGGCGTTAAGATCTTCAAATCCGGGGATGGTAAATGTTTTCTTGTAGACGGCACATGCCATAGGGAAGGTATAGCAACCGCCCTGGAAATGATCGTGGCTTAAGATGGAGCCGCCGACGATCGGGATATCTGCATTAGAGCCTGCAGTGTAGTGTGGGAACTGCTCAACAAAGCATAAGAGCTTTTTGAATGTGGAGCGGTTTATCACCATCGGGATGTGTTTCTTATTAAGGATTATGCAGTGCTCGTTGTAGTAAACATAAGGCGAGTACTGGAGGAAGTATTCGTCGCCGTCCAAGGTGATCGGGATGATCCTGTGATTTTGTCTTGCAGGGTGGGTAAGTGTTCCTGCGTAGCCTTCGTTCTCAGGGCAGAGCAGGCACTTCGGATAAGATGTGCTCTTTGCTTTTCCTGCTGCTGCGATGTCCCTCGGATCCTTTTCCGGTTTGCTTAAGTTTATCGTGATGTCGATGTTGCCGAACTCAGTCGGAGCGACCCATTTCACGTCTTTTGCGATGCGGTCAGTGCGGATGTAGTTCGTTGCTTGGGAGAACTCATAGTACCAGTCTGTCGCATCCTTTGAAGACTCCGATAAAAGCGCGTTGAACTTGCTTATTACGACAGACGGGGGAGGAGTGACCGCACTCATTATCTTTGTATCGAAAAGATCTTTTTGTGCAATGGTATCGCTTTCCATTACGCCGTGCTCAAAGGCCCAGTTCATCATGTCTTCCAGGATAAGGTTAAGATCTCTTTCTTCCGGCACGGATTCAGGTTCTGCATATTCATCCAGCCCCATCAGTTCGATGAGTTTGTTAACGGAATATACCCTGTCGAACTCGTCGATAAGACCATTTTTAATTCCGTAATTTACAAGTTCAGTAATATATGTGTTTATCATGACCATATCCTCCGTCAGATAACTCTTATTCCGCCGTATTTTCTGATAGCCAGTATCTCGCATGCGCCATCACCGAAAACCTTATCCATGTACTTTTGATATCTTGAAGCGTTCTGCTTTTTTACAAAGGCCTGTATGGTGCCTGCAAAGCCGCCACCGTGTACACGTGATGCTTCATCATCCCCAAGTATCGTATCGCTGATAGAGAGCGCGAGAGATACATTCTGGACGGATACATCCTTATTTGAATAAACATTCTGCAGATACTTAAAAGAAGAATCACCGGACCGTTTAACGAGAGCGATGAAACTGTTTATGTCATTGTTCTTGAGTGCATCAGCTTCCATGCCGGCACGGTCAGTCTCATTGATGAAGTGGATAGCCCTTAAAACGGCGCGGTCACCGGCTTCTTTTCTGAGCATATCGATGTTATCTAATATGTCTTCGAAATCTATAGGGCGGAGGACATCGTGACCTAAAAGAGATGCTATCTTCTTCATCTCGGAAGGAACAGCCGCATACTCATCTGTTAAGTCTGCGTGTGAACCTTTGGTGTCGGTGATTGCAAGAACATAACCGGTCTTGGAAAAATCAAAATCGACTTTATCTACGACGGGGTTGGCAGGATCTTCAAAATCGATATGAACGAGATTTCCGACCGAGCATGCCATCTGGTCCATAAGTCCGCAGGGCTTTCCGAAGTATATGTTTTCAGCGAATTGTCCGGTCTTAGCGATCTCAACAGGATCTATGTTCATGTCATTATACAGACCTGATACTACAGTTCCGATAAGTGTCTCAAAAGCTGCAGAAGAAGAAAGACCTGCACCGATCAGAACGTCACTTGTTATGTAAGCATCAAATCCTCCAAGCGTGTAGCCGCCATCTTTAAGTCCTGCAAGGACACCGCGGATTAGGGAAGCGGTAGAGCCTTTTTCTTCTTCGCGTAGTTCGAGATCTGCCAATTCTATGTTTGTCATGCCGAAGCCTTCGGCGAGTACATTGACCTTGTCATCAGATCTTTTGGAAACTATTGCGATGGCATCCTTGTTGATTGATGCGGCGAGGACTTCTCCGTGCTGGTGGTCTGTGTGGTTGCCGCCGACTTCTGTTCTGCCCGGAGCAGAGAATATTGCTTCAGGTTCCGTGCCTTCAAATGCCTTTGTGAATTCTGATATGGCTCTTTCGTAGCGGTCCTTCTGGAGGGCGGCAGATTCGTCCGTACAGTAAATGTCTTTATAATTAATAACTGATAGATCAAGCATAGTAAGCCTCCTTGGGGGAGTTTATAGCATGATTATAGATTGTTATCTTTAAACAGTCACATGCGCATTTTACACAATACTCGGAAACTATTTTTGTAAAATCAGTTTCCGAAGGAATTCCCCTATTTCTCGGGCATCTTGGTATTATTTAGGTGGAAACTGATAAGACTACAATAAGTTTCCAAAGGAGATTTCCATATGAAGTTGACTGAGATCCGCGAGAAGATTCTTATAGGAACTATACAGGTCTTTAATAAAAAGGGACTAAAGCTCACGATGGATGACGTAGCTGATGAGCTTAAGATCTCAAAGAAAACTATCTATAAAGAGTTTACGAGCAAGGAAGAAATGTTCGAGACGATGGCAGATTATGTTTTCGACAACATAAAGGTAAGAGAAGAAGAGATCCTCAGCTCACCGGGATATACGACAGCGGAAAAGATCAGAATGCTTTTGTCGGCGATGCCTGAAGGATACAGGAACATCAACTTCCAGGAACTCCATCCGTTAAAGGAGAAATACCCCAAGGTATATAAGAAAGTTCAGAAGAGACTTGAGACCGGCTGGGAGCCGACATTGAAACTCATGGAGCAGGGCAAGGAAGAAGGCATCATAAGAAAGGATGCGGACCTCAAGATATTCAAGATGATGATGGAAGCATCGCTCGAGAGATTTTTCGAGAAGGACGTCATGAAGGGCGGACACAAGAAGTACAACGATTATCTTAACGAAGTAGTAGACATTCTCTTAACGGGTATTGCAGAAAGTTGAGAATAAAAATGGAAAAGTCCAAAGTTATCTTTAATAACGTTCAGTCTGATTCGGTCTATAAGAAGGCCGTTAAATCCAAGGCTAAATATGCCAGGAAGTTCGGCGACGATTCAGATAAGAATTATTCGGCAAGGGTGGTCGGTAATGAATACATCGGAGATATCCTGGGCGTCAGGAACATTGCTGTCGGAGACAGCGATGACGGTGTATCTGAAGGTTTTGATAACGACAAGGGAATCATCGTAGGTAACATCAGAATGGGATTCGGTCACTACCGCATCTCCATGGCCATTGCATCTGCTGCGAATTCCATGGGTTATGTTCCTTACTGGATGGATCTCAATTCATATAAGCAGACGACATGCACGAAGGTCATCTCTGCGCAGAATGATCTGTATTCGACAGGTTCAAGACTGTCACAGAAGTCCAAACTGTTCAATAAGATCGTCTGGGAACCGTTAAACTACGAAGGATTCAGAAAGCTTTCATATAATGCGGCGGACCAGAAAAATGCCGAGCTCATGGCACCGGTGTTTGCAAATGTACCCAAGGACATTCCGGTCGTTGCAACTCACGTATGGCCAGCTCAGGCAGCGATTCACGCCGGTATGGAAAATGTCGTGAACGCGATCCCGGATAACTGGCCCATGGCTCTTCATTATGCAGAAGGAAGCATTCACACGGTCCAGACTCATTACGCATATCAGGGCTACCGTATCTGCAACGGAATGGACGGCAAGAAGGTTTTAAATCCGATGCCTGAAGAAAGCCTAAAATATGTCGGTCATTACATCGATCACGAGCTCGTTGCAAATATTGAAGAAGACTGCGCACGCCGTCTGTCACGCAAGGCAGAAGGAAAGCCCACAAGATTCCTTCTTACCATCGGCGGTGCGGGCGCACAGAAAGAAATCTTCGCAGCGATAATCAATGAACTGATGCCTGACATTAAGAAAAACAAGGCAGCTCTCTATGTAAATATCGGTGACTATCAGAACGTATGGGAAGACCTGAAGAAAATGGTTCCGGGTATCAGCGATACCGCGAAAACGCATTTCAACAACTGGGAAGAAACGATGAAGTTTTGCAGCAATGCATTAGAAGGCGACGTTGAAGGAATACATCTTTTCTGCCACGAAAATATCTTCGAAGCGGTATATGCGACAAACCTTCTCATGAGGTCATGCGACGTTCTCGTTACCAAACCATCGGAGCTCGCATTCTACCCGGTGCCGAAGCTTTTCATCAGGAGGATCGGAGGTCACGAGCAGTGGGGAGCAATACATTCCGCAGAGATCGGTGACGGCACATTAGAGTGCAGGGATATTCCCCACACTTTGCAGATGATCAGGCTTTTCAAAGATGACGATACGACGCTTGCGGATATGTGCGGAAACATCATCAGGAACAAATCGATGGGAATCTACGATGGCGCATACAGGGTAGTAAAGATCGCGATGGGACTGAAGAGATAAGGAGAATGAGAGATGGGTACAAATAAAGGTCTAACCGGAAAAGAAAAATTCGCTTACGGCATAGGTGCCGTAGGCAAAGACATGGTCTACATGCTCTCAGCTTCATATGTCCTTTATTACTTCCAGGACATCATGAAGACGAGCGCGATCGCAATGGGCGTCATTCTTCTTGTCGCAAGAGTTTTCGATGCGTTCAACGATCCGATAATGGGTGTGGTTGTCGCGAAAACAAAGACCAAGTGGGGTAAATTCCGTCCCTGGCTTCTTATCGGTACGATTACCAATGCAGTGATCTTATTCCTCATGTTTGCTGCTCCGCCGGCATTGGACGGCAAAGGTCTGGTTGCATATGCGGCAGTATTCTATATCCTCTGGGGTATTACATATACCATGATGGATATTCCTTACTGGTCAATGATCCCTGCATTTACAGAGGGCGGCAAGGAGAGAGAAGGTCTCTCGGCTCTTGCGCGTTCATGCGCAGGCGTTGGTTCAGCTCTCGTTACGATCTTTACGGTAATGGCTGTAACTGCTATCGGAACATCGCTCACGGCTAAGAGTGCTGACAATATTACAAAGCAGTTTACAACTGCCGATACAAACATCCACACTTATGTTATTGAACTCGACAGTGACGGAAACCCGACTGACAACGTTATCGAATATGCATCTGACAAGACAAGCGTATCAGTTACGCTCGTAGGCTCAGAGAGAGCATTCGAAGGCGTTTATTCTTTCAATACGGATAACACGAAGTATGAGTTTACTATCAACGGTGTAACTGCGGATACTTCTAAAGTGGAATTCGTTATGGATTCGGAAGCTGCAGCTGAAGCAGGACTTGTATTCTATGTCGATAATAAATGTTATGAAGCGATTAAGAACAATGATTCGATCGATGCAGATCTTACGATGAATTCGACATTGGAAGTTGAGAGAGTCGGTTTCAAATACTTCTCGCTCATAATCGGAATCCTGTTCATTGTCTTCATTGCTGTTACATGCCTTTGCATCAAGGAGAAATCTTCCGTTGACATGAAGACTCCGTCTGTTAAGCAGATGTTCAAGGCGCTCCTGAGTAACGATCAGGCGATGACGGTCGTAATTACTATCGTATTGTTCAATACGGCTACGTATATCACTTCGAATCTTTTGATCTACTTCTTTAAATACGATATTGCTGGTTCTAACTGGCAGGGTAATTACACATTGTTCAACATGTTCGCAGGCGCGATGCAGATCCTGGCGATGATGCTGTTCTTCCCGCTTTTGAGAAAAGCATTCTCCACACTGAAGATATTCTATATCGGTGTGATCGCTGCCATTGCCGGATATCTCATTCTGCTCGGATTGTCTATTGCAGGAACAAAGAATGTTTATGTCTTCTTCGTACCCGGATTCTTCATCATGGGCGCTGTCGGAATCCTTAATGTTATCTGCACGGTATTCCTCGCAAACACATGCGATTACGGCGAACTTAAAAACGGCAGAAGGGACGAATCAGTAATCTTCTCCATGCAGACATTCGTCGTTAAGCTCGCTTCCGGTATCGCAGCCCTGGTTGCATCTGTCTGCCTCACGATCTTCAACATCCAGCAGAACAGCGATGTTGAGATGAATCTCAGCGTTCTCCTCTCGAAAGTAACATCGATCAGGAACAATGTCGTAGAGACGATCGACACAAGCGCTGTATTCGGACTTAGAATGGTAATGACGCTTGCACCGATATTTGTTCTCGTAATTGCATTGCTTATATTCAAAGCAAAGTATATCCTGACAGATAAGAAGCTTGAGGAGATCTCTAAGGAACTTAAATCTAGGAGCTGATACCATGATCACTGTTAAAGGCGATAAAGCCCCACTGTTTATCCTTGATACCGCGCATACGACGTATGCCATGAAGGTATTGGAGTCAGGTCATATAGAACATCTTTACTACGGAAGAAAGATCCATTTAGACAGTGAAGACGGTCTTACCGAGCAGCATGAATTTGCTCCGGGAACGGCAGTTGTATATTCATCTGATCACGGCAATTTCTCGCTTGAAGACATGCGCCTTGAGATGAGTTCATACGGCAAAGGTGACGTAAGGGAAGCCTTCATCGAACTCGTTAATTCAGACGGCAGTTTTACTTCTGATTTTCTTTTCGACAGTTACAGCGAGAGCAAGGGAAGGGACGGCGGTACGGAAGGCCTTCCGTCATCTTATGGTGAAGACGCCGAAGTCCTGACGGTCACATTGATCGATAAAGAAAATAACCTGAAGCTCGAGCTGATCTACTGCGTTTATCCCGATACCGATGTGATCACCAGAACAGCACGTCTTATCAACGAAGGCGAAGGTGACATTAAGATAAAGAAGATCATGAGCTGCCAGATCGATTTCGATCCGGATAATTATATGTTCACGACATTCACGGGCGCATGGGCAAGAGAGATGAAAAAGACTGATATGTCCGTATCTTCCGCGCGCCTTGTAAATTCTTCTTTTACCGGTAATTCTTCCAACCGTGCAAATCCGTTCGTCATGCTCTCGAAAAGAGGAGCGAATGAAGATTACGGTGATGTCTACGGATTTAATCTCATATACAGCGGCAACCACTATGAGTCTGTAGAGAAGAGCCCGTTTGGCAAAGTAAGATTTTTATCGGGAATAAACCCGACTTCATTTGAATGGAAACTGTCGAAAGGAGAGTCTTTCCTGACCCCGGAAGCGGTCATGACATATTCCTCTATGGGATATAACGGAATGAGCGGGCAGATGCATGACTTCGTGTCTAAGCATATCCTGCGCGGTCCGTGGAAAGACAGACTTCGGCCTGTTCTCTTAAATTCCTGGGAAGCATCTTACTTCAAGATCAGTGAGAGCAAGCTTTTGCGTCTTGCCAGAAAAGCAAAAGAAGCCGGCATCGAACTCTTCGTCATGGATGACGGATGGTTCGGTGAACGTAATGACGATACGACTTCATTGGGTGACTGGTTTCCTGATACCAGAAAACTTCCGAGAGGCGTAAAAGGAATCTGCGACAAGGTCCGTGCATTGGGACTTGATTTCGGAATCTGGGTAGAGCCTGAGATGGTAAACCGTGAAAGCGGTCTATATCTCGCGCATCCCGAGTGGGCGATGGAGATACCTGGGAAAAAGCATTCCGAAGGCAGAAACCAGATGGTATTGGATCTTGCAAATGTTGAAGTGCAGGATCACCTGATAAAGGTAATGAGCAAAGTTTTTTCTTCTGCTGATATCTCATACGTTAAGTGGGACATGAACAGAAACTTCTCGGATATATTCTCAAGATCTCTTCCCACTGACAGACAGGGTGAAGTAACGCACAGATATATCCTGGGCCTTTACCGCGTAATGAGAGAGCTTACAAAGAAGTTCCCTGACATTCTTTTCGAAGGATGCGCTTCGGGCGGTAACAGATTCGATCTCGGCATATTAAGTTTCTTCCCGCAGATCTGGGCAAGCGATGACACTGACGCAGTATGCAGGGCAGAGATCCAGAACGGGTATTCTTACGGTTATCCGATGCGTGCTGTTACAGCCCACGTATCAGACTGCCCGAACCATCAGACTCTCCGGCGTACTCCCATTGAGACAAGATTCAACGTTGCTTCATTCGGCGTACTCGGTTACGAGTGCAATCTCAACGACATGAGCAGCAATGATTTTGAAGCGGTCAAAGCGCAGATCAAAATGTATAAAAAGTGGCGCGAAGTAATGCAGTTCGGAAGGTTCTACCGTTCGAAGTCGATGAACGATTCAAGGTCTGTTGACGGTGATGCTTTGGGCGCTCCGGGATACAGCGTTCTTGATCAGGTCCCCGGAAACGATATTTCATGGACTGTTGTATCACCCGATAAGACAAAAGCGGTATCGATGACAATGCAGCTTTTTACTCATCCGAATACCCAGTGGGGCGTGTTAAAGCCTGCAGGACTTGAGTGTGATTACAAGTATCACATTGAAGGAAGAAAGCTGAAGTTCGACGTGCGTGATTTCGGCGGACTTATAAACTATGTTGCTCCGATCCACGTTAAGCAGGACGGCCTCTCGCACAGAACGATTGCAAGATTTTACAAGATGAATTCCGAGGCGGAAGCGCATGACATGTACGGTGATGCAATGATGTATGCAGGCGTTCATTTAAGAAGCGCTTTTGCATCTGGCGGATATAATGAGAACATGAGATATTATCCCGATTTTGGTTCAAGGATATATACTATTGAGAAGATCGGATAAAAAGTTTTGGGAGCGCCTGTATGAGAATCGATATTAACAACGACTGGTTATGGTCACCTGAATTTATTTCTGAAATGATCGAGCCTGTTTTCAGTAATGAAGACAAGATGGAACAGGTGCGCATTCCTCATACGGTTAAAGTAACTCCGCTCAATTATTTCGACGATAAAGATTACCAGATGGTCTCCTGCTACAGGAGAACTTTTGATGCGCCTTTTGACTGGAAGGGCAAGAAAGTATTCATCACTTTTGATGCCGTTGCTCATGAAGCGGAAGTATACATCAACGGCAAGTATGTAATTAAGCACTCATGCGGTTATACGGCATTTACCGCTGACCTTACAGACCATATTAAGTTCGGCGAAAAGAATGTTATTGCAGTTAAGTGCGACAGCCGTGAGAGCCTTAATGTTCCTCCGTTCGGATTCGTAATCGACTACATGACTTACGGCGGCATCTACAGAGAGGTTCATCTCGATGTAAAAGAGAAAGATTATATCCGTGATGTTTTCGTGAGCGCGGGCGCTGATAGGAAAGTCAGGATAAAAGCAGACATCGAAGGTAACGGCGAACTCATTGCCATGATCACAAGCGTCGAATCCGGCAAGGTCCTTTTCGCAGAGCCGTGCGGAAAAGAGTGCGAAATAACCGTAAACGAGGCAGAACTTTGGTCACTTGATAAACCTAACCTTTATGAGCTTTCAATGACTCTGAGAAACGGTGAGTCTGAAGATACACTCACAACAAGATTCGGTTTCAGGGATGCAGTGTTCAAGGCTGACGGATTCTATCTTAACGGAGAGAAGATAAAGCTCAGAGGATTAAACCGTCATCAGTGCTGGCCCTATGTAGGCTATGCGATGCCGAAGTCCATGCAGAGAATGGATGCTGAGATCTTAAAAAACGAACTTGGTCTTAACGCAGTCAGGACTTCCCACTATCCGCAGTCACATCATTTTATCGACAGGTGTGATGAACTGGGTCTTCTTGTGTTTACCGAGATCCCCGGCTGGCAGAATATCGGTGACGATGCGTGGAAAGAACAGGCCGTCATCAATACGCGCGAAATGGTATCCCAGTACCGCAATCACCCTTCGATTATTCTGTGGGGTGTAAGGATCAACGAATCCGTCGATTGCGATGAGCTTTATTTAAGAACAAACAAGGAAGCTCATGAACTCGATCCGTACCGCCAGACATCAGGCGTCAGATATCTGAAAAAGAGTTCTCTTTTAGAAGACGTTTACGCTTTTAATGACTTCAGCCACAATGGAAAAACTTCGGGATGTGAACCCAAGAAGAATATTACTCCGGATATGGATAAGCCATACTTTATCAGTGAGTACAACGGCCATATGTTCCCGACAAAAGCATATGACTCCGAGCTGCACAGACAGGAGCACGCATTAAGACACTGCAACGTTCTGGACAGCGTTATGTCTTACGACGATATCTGCGGCTCATTCGGATGGTGTTTCTTTGACTACAACACGCATAAGGATTTCGGTTCGGGTGACAGGGTGTGCTATCACGGCGTCACTGATATGTTCAGGAATTTCAAGCTTGCAGCTTATGTTTATGCGAGCCAGAACAAAGATATCGACCCCGTGCTTGAGATCAGTTCTTCGATGGACATCGGAGAGCATCCTGCAGGCAACAGGGGAGAGATCTATATCCTGACCAACTGTGACAGCGTGAAGATGTATAAGGACGATATCTTCATCAAGGAATATACCAAAGATGATTCTACATATAAGAACATGATTGCTCCGCCGATCCTGATCGACGATTTCATCGGAGACCAGATGAAAGAAGGCGAAGGCTTCTCCGACAGGCAGAATAAGATCGTAAAGGATGCTTTGAATTTCTCTGCCGTATACGGAATGGAGAATATGCCTCTCAGGATGAAGCTCACGATGGCTGAGGCCATGACCAGATACAAGATGAAGTTTGACGATGCTTACATGCTCTTTGGTAAATACATCGGCAACTGGGGCGGCAAAGTTACTAAGTTCAGATTCGACGGCATCAAGAACGGTGAAGTCGTTAAGACTGTTATCAAGTCAGCTATGACTGAGTCTAAACTTATCGTGGATGTATCTTCAAATGAACTTATTGAAGGTGCTACATACGATGTTACTGCGATCAGGATCAAAGTTACTGATGAGAACGGAAATGTACTGTCTTTCTACAACAAACCGGCAGTCATTGAAACTTCGGGTCCTGTCGAGATCCTTGGCCCCGCTCTTGCTGATATTAACGGCGGTATGGGCGGCGTTTATATCAGAAGCATTGGCGAAGCAGGAAATGCTACAGTTAAGATCACGCTTCCCGATCAGAACCTGTCTTCGGTTATTGAGTTGAACATTAGGAAAGACAAGTAAAGTTATCAGATTTTAACCCCAAATATTTCCTGCCCCTGTTGTAAAATAGGGGCAGTTATATTTTGGGGAGGCAGTATGCCTGTTTGTGTATCAACTGAAGTTATGAGGTCCAGCGACAGGTGGACTATCGAGAATCTGGTTCCATCCAGGGAACTTATGGAACGCGCCGGAACAGCTATCTTTGAGCAGGCAGAGTGGAAAAGTCCTGTCGGCATAATATGCGGCAAAGGCAATAACGCGGGCGATGGATTTGTAGTCGCATCGCTTTTAAAAGATCACGGCATCGAATGCGAGATCGTTCTTTTGTATGAGGATTCTTTTTCTGAAGACGGAAAGTATTTCTTCGATAAGTGCGTAGCCAAGGGAATCCCTGTCGTGACCAAAGGAGATTACAGTGAGTACAAGACCATTCTTGATTGCATTTTCGGAACGGGATTTAAGGGCGAGGTCAGAGAGCCTGCGAAAAGCGCGATCGAGAGTATCAACGCTTCAGATGCATATGTCGTATGCGCAGATATCAACAGCGGACTTAACGGTGACACGGGACTCGGCGATCTCTATGTCATATCAGATCTCACAGTATCGATCGGAACCTATAAGTATGGTCATTTCCTTGGGCACGCAAAAACAGCGATGAAAAATAAAGTCAACTGCGATATCGGAATTAAGATAATCGGAGAGACAAAAGAGTTGAATTAGTTTACTGATCAATCAACACAGGCTGCCATATAGATATTTAATTTGAAGGGGAGATATTTTTATGAACGATAACTACGGACTTACAGATATTTTACATGGCGAAAAGAGGGAGATTATTGAAGATTACCTCATCAAATACGACAAGAGCTACATAGGCAGCAAGAACAAGGATTTTCTTATCAATGAGGCAGCCCGGCAGTTCGAGAATAACGACAATCCGTTCAGGAAGAACAGTTCGGAATATAACGATTCCATGGCTCAGGTATGGGAGAGCTACAGACGGAAGTTTATGTCGGAGAAAGACTGATTTTAAGCGCAGCCGCAAGAATAGAAAAATCTACTGCAGAATTCCGCTATTAGCGATTTTTAATATTGAAAAATTATCTCTTTGAAATCTTTTTATGAATGGTAAAATCTTCATTGATATTTTTTGATTGTTGAGGAGAGGTTATGATCAAGGGTTTAAAGAAAGTCGTTGACGGCAAAGTGTTCCAGGGCATTATCCTGTTTGTAATTATCTTCAATGCTGCGATTATGGGCGTTGAGACGATTAAGGGTCTTTCTGAAGGAACAATAGGTGCGCTTGCACTTATTAACACGATCTGTCTTTGGATATTCATTGCGGAAATCATTATAAAGTTCCTGGCTTACGGTCTGGATTATTTCAAGGATCCGTGGAACTGGTTCGATATGATCATCGTGGCAGTATCAATGCTCTCAGGACTTTCTTTCATGTCTGCGTTCCGTGCAGTCAGAGTATTTAGAGTATTGAAGTCCCTGAAGGCATTAAGAGGAACAAAACTCATCGGTCATGTACGCCATCTTCAGGTCATCATCGGTGCTATCGTAAAGTCAATTCCTAGCATTTTATGGACCGGAATCTTATTGCTTTTGATTTACTATATCTTTGCACTTATTGGCGTAAATCTTTTCGGTGAAGCATTCTACGATTGGTTCGGAACGATCGGCAAAGCTATGTACACGCTTTTCCAGGTAATGACGCTCGAGAGTTGGTCAATGGGTATCAGCAGACCTGTTATGGAAGTATTCCCGTATGCATGGGCTTACTTTGTACCTTTTGTACTCCTTTCTTCTTTCGTTGTCATGAACGTTGTAGTCGGTATCGTTGTAAATGCGATCAGCGAAGTTACGGCTGAGAACAATGCTGAGAATGCAGAAGAGAAGGCGGAAGCTCCTGCTTCCAATGAGGAACTTATCAAGGAGATCCGTTCACTCAAGGATCAGCTGAACCGTTTGGAGAGTTCATTAGGTAAGAATATATGAGATTTGAAGATAGAGAGATAGTCTTAAAGGACGGCAGGAAATGTATTCTCAGGCCTACTTCACCTGAGTATGCAGATCAGATGATCGAATACCTGGAGAAGACTTCTGCCGAGACACCGTTTCTTTTAAGAAACCCGGATGAGGTTGGCTTCACGCTTGAAGGCGAGAAGGAGATCTTAAGCAGGCTTATGGATGATCCTTACACTATCATGATGTGTGCTGTGGTTGACGGTAAGATCGCCGGCAACGGAAGCATCAGCGGTATCGGAGAAAAGCGCAAGATCCGTCACAGATGCAGCATGGCCATAGCTCTCTATAAAGACTATTGGAATCTCGGTATAGGAACTGCCATGATCGGTTACATGACTGAGCTTGCAGGCAAGATCGGCTGGCATCAGGTTGACCTGGAAGTTGTAGCAGAGAATGTTCAGGCACAGATGCTTTATAAGAAATGCGGCTTCATTGAAACAGGCAGAAGACATAACGCACTTCTTTTCGATGACGGAACATATCACGACGAGATATTGATGTATAAGAGCCTTAAGTAAATAAGGAGGGTTTTGCCGTGGATAACAAAGAGTATCTGAAACTGATCGATGAAGTGATCGAAAAGGGAAGATATAAAGCCGATTGGGCCTCTTTGTCTAATCATAAAACACCTTCCTGGTATTATGAAGCCAAGCTCGGAATATTTATTCACTGGGGTATTTACAGTGTTCCTGCATATGCGTGCGAATGGTATCCGAGATGGATGTATTGTGAGGGATCACGCGAATACGAATTCCATAAGAAGAATTTCGGTGATCCGAAAGACTTCGGATATAAAGACTTCATTCCCATGTTCAAGGCTGAGAATTTCGATGCTGATAAATGGGTGGAACTTTTCAAAAAGGCCGGCGCTAAATACGTAATGCCTGTGTGTGAACACCACGACGGTTTTGCGATGTATGCATCTGACCTTAACCGCTGGAATGCGGCAGAGATGGGACCGTGCAGGGATGTTATCGGTGAGATCCGTAAAGCATGTGAAAAGAATGGTCTTGCATTCTGCGGTTCTTCACACAGGGCAGAACACTATTTCTTCATGAACATGGGAAGAACGATAGACTCGGATGTTAACGATGAAGAATACCGTGATTTTTACGGTCCTGCTTATCTTTGCGCCGAACTGTCGGACACTGCCGTGTTCCATACATTGGAAGATGTTTTCTCGCCTGCGAAGCCTTCTGAGGAATGGCTTTGCGACTGGCTTGTCAAGACATGCGAACTGATAGATAAATGCAGACCTCTGATCTTATATTTTGATACCTGGATACAGAATGAAGCATTCAAGCCTTACCTTAAAAAAGTCTGTGCGTATTACTACAACCGTGCGGATGAGTGGGGTAAGGAAGTAACGATAAATTATAAGCATAATGCGTTCCCACCGACGGTTGCGACATTCGATGTCGAGAGAGGCGCGCTGACAGATATCTCTCCGGTGCCGTGGCAGACTGATACTGCAATAGGCAGAAAGTCATGGGGATATATCACTGATAACGAGTTCAAGCCGTCAAGGCAGATCATATGCGACCTTATAGATATCGTAAGCAAGAACGGAATGCTTCTTATAAATGTCGGTCCCAAACCCGACGGAACGATTACCGATGAAGAGACAGCTGTTCTGGAAGAGATAGGCGAATGGATGAAGATAAATGGCGAAGGCATCTACGGAACAACGCCGTGGAAGTTTTTCGGTGAAGGCGAAGTAAATAACACCGAAGGTTCATTCCAGGATAATGATGAGAAACTCTTCACATCAGGCGATTACAGATTCACATATAAGAACGG
Source organism: Saccharofermentans sp. (assembly GCA_045648465.1). Classification (GTDB taxonomy): domain Bacteria; phylum Bacillota; class Clostridia; order Saccharofermentanales; family Saccharofermentanaceae; genus Saccharofermentans. The sequence continues at coordinate 129,552 of JAZROA010000013.1, read as the reverse complement.
TTATATCTATGCTTTCTGCATGAGACCTGATTCTGATACTTTCCTCATCAGGTCACTTAAGCTCAAAGGAGAACGTGATATCGTCACAGGCTCTGTTGAAGTGCTCGGCGATTATAACGTAGTAAGTTCTGCGCGTGATGAGAACGGAATGAAGATCGTTCTTGATAAGAAACCTTCATCTGACAAACCGGTCTGCTTTAAGATCGCGATGGCTTGATCCCTTAATGCTGATAGTAGGATCTGATGTCCGCATTGCATGCGGGGCAGTATTCAAAGATTACACCTGAATTTAGCGATGAGCCACAGAACGGACATGATTCAAGACCTTCGAATGATTGTGTATTAATAGTTGCAGTATTTCCGGCAAACGAATTAGCCATTCCTACGCCTGCAAATCCTGTCATGGCACCTGCCGGATTTGATGCAGCGGATTTCATTGCATCCGTGAAGCCTAAAGCAACAAGTGCATTAAGTGCAGCAGGGTCTTCACTGAATACCTTTGCTGAATCAAACTGTTCGACACGCGCCCTTGATTTCTCATCGAGAGTCAGATCGACGAGCGCTATCGATTCAATGACCATTCCGCGCTGCTCTTGCCAAAGCTTTGATACTGTCTCGTTAACCTGGTCTTTCAGAATGCTCTTATTTGAGAGCAGTTTTGGGAAAGGAATCTTGTCTCTGGTCGCACAGCGGTTTAAAGTCTCCTCCATGTGATCCTGAACTTCAAGAAACGGCTGCTTCGGTATTTCAGGTGAACCCATGTAAGCAATTGTGGTAGTATCCTTGCCGGTCTTCTTGAAGAACTTTACCGGGTCAATGATGCGGAAAGAGAACAATATCCTGAATTTGAAATACAGTGTTCCGTAATATGGATCGGGATAAGGTACGTTAAGATATTCTTTGCTGGTCTGATTCATTATCTCAAGGCCGTTAACGTAGTATATCTTCTGCATCCTTGTGTATTCGCCCGCAAATCTGAAACGGTCGAAAACACCTCCCACCATGCTTTTCATATTGCCTGAAAGAATGGAGCCTGAAGATGAGTTATCCCATGTGTAAAGGCCGGGTGTGGTAACCGAGTCAACGATCTCGCCGTCGTCGATCATGAGAGCATAGGTGCCTTCAGGAACGAGGATCTTGGATCCGGCGGAGATTACATCGCTGCTGCCCTGGTTTAATCCTTTGGAATTCTGTCTGTATGCGCGCTTAACAAGTATGTTCTGACCTAAAGAATCGGTTCTGAACGACTCAAGGAACAACTGGTCATTTAATTCCGAATTAACTGAATCTGAAATGGTTCCGGCGATGTTACTTATAAATCCCATGTTTTCCTAAATCCCCGTAATGTAAATCGTACCTGCCTTACGTTTCAAGTATAAAATTGGAGTCTTGTTTTGTCTATAAAACATGATTTGAGAAAGCTTTTTTAGGGGATGGTATAATTAATAAGTGACTACGTTTCAATTTTATGGGGGTAAATGCTATGAGACGTTTGTTAAGTTTGTTGACGGTCGTTGTTTTCGCAATAGGTCTTTCAGGGTGTTTTCAGCCGCTTGATAAGGATGGCATGGTCTTCGGCGGCAAGAAGGTCGAATTTCTGAACATTGAGAATAAAGATGTTTTTGATGGCGGCTATTACGGCATGCAGTTTAAATATGATGACAGGGAACCGTCATATGCCGAGAAGATAACCGTTACCGTATATTTCGAGAGGAAGGGTGATCCCGGTACAGACTGGGAGGTCTTTGTTACGGACCACAAACTCCCCGAATTCAAAGATGATGTCAGTTATCTCAGTCATGCCGAACCCGACCTTTACAACGAAGCGAATATGGAGATCGTTTCAGGTCAGTGGATATATGTTCACTGCACAAACAACGCCGGTAATTCTTCTGCTCCTTCAAATGGAAGCTTTAAAGCATATTACTATGCAGACACCGGCAACGTGATCACATATTCTCCTGACGAGGAATTCTACAGATACGTTATGTCCGGATCTATGTTTCAAATGTCAGATGATAAGTTCCTTGAACTTCCTTATTATTCGGCAGACATTACGGGCGACGGTGTTGAAGACAGGTGCACGTCGAGAACTACCGGAAGCGGAATGGTAAGGACACAATGTCTTGTTTACGACATGCAGAATCACAAAGGATATTGTCTTGACGGATTCAATTACGATTACTATGTTGTTGGCGTCGAAAACGGCCGCCTCATCGTAGAAGAGAGAGGTCCGAACGGATATGGCGATCCGACGACGAGAGTAACCGGCACGGTTGAGATCGTTGATGACAAGCTGGTGTTCGTACCTGATACATAATCTGATATGTTCTGATTTTCTCGCAGAAAACGGTTGTATATAAAACTGAATGGATGGTTGCCTGATTTTCGCTCGAAAAACTGACAGGTACACCATGGCACATTACGTCAACAAAAAGGTCCAAAAAGCTGCCGGCTGACCCGCTCCGATTCTTTCCCCGTTCGGCTCAAAATGCTGTATAATTAAAATGTAAATCATATTTGATTTCATGGAGGGGATAGAACATGAAACGGATATTATCTATTTTGCTGACCGGTCTTATGATCGTCGGTATGTTCGGGTGCTCTAAAAAACCTGAGCAGATTACCGACATTCCGGCTACACCTGAGGAAGCCATGACCGATGCGAACCTGGTCTTCTACTACTACGAGGCTGTTACCGGAACTGTCGGCGGAGACCATTCAAAGTCGTACCATCTGTACAAATATAACGGTACCGAACTGGTTCTTTCCACAGAAGAACACGACACGGACGATAACGTGACCTCCAACTACCGCTTTGTTCCCGCTTCGACTCTGGATGACTGCATGAAGGTCGTAAAGAAATACAAGATGGGCAAGGGCAAGTGGATCAACGGAATCGGAATAACCGGCGGATACTACTCGGCAGGCTTCTATAAAAAGGATGAATGGATAAAGGTCACTTCATCTAACATGCCCGACAACGGCCAGGAAGCTTTCAATGCCATCCGCAAAATCATTGTTAATGCTTAAGACCCTAAATCTTTGTTTTAAATCAGGAGGAAATAAATGAAACTGGTTAATATGCAGTGTCCTAATTGCGGCAGCCCGCTTACACAGGAAGGCGAACAGCTCATATGTCATGCATGCGGCGGTACTTTCACCGTAGATTACGATGATTCCGACGTTGAATACGAGAGAATAAAGACTGAACCCGAGCGTGATCAGAGAAAGCTTGAACACGAGAAAGAACTTCTTGAGAAGAAGTACGAACTCGATCAGAAAGCCTGGGCTGAATATGATAAAAGAGAAAAAAAGAGATCAGGTTCCAAGAAGGCGATGATCATAACGCTCGTTATTTGCGGAGTGGTCACTTATATGATCATGTGCGGAATCATAATGTTCGTACAGCAGAAGCAGGAGGCCAACAGACGAGAACAGGAGCGTATTGAGCGTGAGGAAAGCGAGAGAAACAATACACCTATTCCTTCACCGACACCTACACCTGCTCCGAACTACGACCTGACTCCTGAAGATATTGATCCTATTATGGATGACCTGATCGATGCCGGCCAAATCGCAGAGATGGATATTACGTCTTGCAACGTTGATACCAACGGCAATTTGGCCCTTGCAGAATACAACAAGACCGGTGCCGTTTTTATTGAAGCATATCTCGTTACCAATATTCCGAACCCCAAAAGGCTCGATGAGTCCAACAGGGTCGTCCTTATTTATGAGGTCACATGGCACAATGACGAGATGGGCGACAAAACATGCTATGACGCAGTCTATTTCGAGGGCCTTAAGATCTATCCCGGCGACACAAAAGTCATCTGTGATTTTAATCCTCTGACCATCGACAGAAGCGATGCTGCATGGGGCTGGTTCAATGCGTACAGCTATGAAAACTACAATCAGTGCTACCGTGAAAACATTACGGCACTGGGCGGAGACGTTACGCCACTAAGAGAAAATGAAACGGAATTGCCGACGAAAGGTACTTAATCGCTGAATAAATACAAGCTTAAAGAGGATGCACAAAGCGGCATCCTCTTTTTCGATGATATAAACTCAGTCACTACCAGTACATATAATTTTGAGTCTTTTCCATTTTTATATGTGCGTTTTCGCTGGATTATGAGGTTTTCAAGCCCTGCGTACATATATTTTTCAGAATTTCGAAATTTAATCTGTGCGCTGATTCATTATTTTGCCATACAGATCCTTTCAACACCAGTGTAATTCCCTAACAAAAAAGGAATGCCTCATGCGGGCATTCCTTTTCGATTGCTTGTTTGTAGTCAGGGATTACTTTGCTACGATGTTTGCGATCCTGCCCTTGACGTAGATGAACTTAACGATCGATCTGCCGTTCAATGCGCCTGAAAGTCTCTCGTCTGCGTTGACGATTGCTTCTACGGCTGCCTGGTCAGCTTCAGCAGGGATGTTGACCTTGAACTGAACCTTACCGTTGATCTGGACTGCGATCTCGATCTCATCCTTAACAAGAGCGCTCTCGTCTACTTCAGGCCACTTCTGGTTGTAGATTGAGTAGCCGTTGCCAAGTGTCTCACACCAGAGTTCTTCTGTGAAGTGAGGCGCGAAGGGTGCGAGGAGAAGAACGAGCTTCTCTGTAGCATATCTCTTGAACTCAGATTTAGCGGAAGCATCCTGGCTGTACTTTGTGATCGCGTTCAAGAGCTCCATCATACGTGCGATAGGAGTGTTGAACTGGAACTTCTCGATATCAGCTGTTGAGCTCTTGATAGCGTAGTTGATCGCATAGTTGAGTTCCTTGTCTGCGGATGTCATGTCAGCCTTAGCAGGAACTGAAGCAGCAACGCCTGCGCTCTCGGATACGCATGTCTCTATTCTTCTGAAGAACTTAACGATAGCCTGGAGTCCTGAATCTGCCCAGGGACCGCCCTCAACGTATGCGAAGCCGAATCCCAAGTATGTTCTGAATACGTCAGAACCGTACTTGTTGATGTAGTCGTCAGGCGCAACGGTGTTGCCTCTGGACTTACTCATCTTCTGTCCGTCGGGTCCGAGGATAGTTCCCTGGTGAACGAGGCTTGTGAAAGGTTCGTCGAAATCGAGCATGCCCATGTCACGCATAGCCTTTGTGAAGAATCTTGCGTAGAGCAGGTGCATGCATGCGTGCTCAGCACCGCCGACATATTTGTCGACAGGGCAGAACTTGTTGATCTTATCCTTGGAGAACATCTCCTTATCGTTCTTGTTATCAGGATATCTGAACTGATACCAGGAAGAGTCAACGAATGTATCCATGGTATCAGGGTCACGTCTTGCATCGCCGCCGCACTTGGGACACTTGCAGTTCATGAATGATTCGCACTTTGCAAGCGGGCTCTCACCGTCAGGTGTGAACTCAACGTCGTAGGGGAGAAGAACAGGAAGTTCGTTCTCGGGTACGGGTACAACGCCGCATGAAGGGCAGTGAATCATCGGGATAGGTGTTCCCCAATATCTCTGACGGGAGATGAGCCAGTCACGGAGTCTGTAATTGATCTTCAATTCGCCCATGCCGATCTCGGCGAGCTTTGCAACGATAGCTTTCTGTGCATCGTGCATCTCCATGCCGTCGAATTCGCCGGAGTTGCAGAGATAACCCTTCTTCTCGCAGTAAGGGAGCTCAGAATCAACACCCTTTTCGGGCTGGATAACGCGGATGATATCAAGACCATATTTGTGTGCGAAGTCGAAGTCTCTTTCATCGTGTGAAGGAACAGCCATGACAACGCCTGTACCGTAACCTGCTACAACATAATCTGCTGCCCAGATCGGAACTCTTCTGCCGTTCAAAGGATGAATAGCATAAGCACCGGTGAATACGCCCGTCTTCTCACGTGTTGTGGACATACGGTCGATCTCTGTGACCTTTGCTGTTGCCTTGCGGTATTCCTCAACGGCTTCGCGGCACTCGTCAGTTGTAAGCTTTGCGCAAAGCTCTGACTCAGGTGCGATAACCACATATGTGATACCCATGAATGTATCGACTCTCGTTGTGAATACTTCGAGCTTCATGGGGTTGCCGTTCTCGTCTGTAAGACGCTCGCCGTCCTTCTCGACATAGAGTGCAACCTGTGCACCTTCAGATCTGCCAATCCAGTTCTTCTGAAGCTTCTTTGTCTTTTCAGGCCAGTCGAGCTTCGGGAGATCGTCTAAGAGTTCCTGTGCATATTCAGTGATCTTGAAGAACCACTGTGTCATGTTCTTGCGTACTACTTCGGAATGGCATCTCTCGCACTCTCCGTCGACTACCTGTTCGTTTGCAAGAACGGTCTTGCATGAAGGACACCAGTTAACCGGTGCATTCTTACGGTAAGCGAGGCCCCTCTTATAGAGTTCGATGAAGAACCACTGGTTCCATCTGTAGTAGTCGGGCATGCATGTCTTAACTTCGTAGTCCCAGTCTACCGTTGTACCCATTGCCTGAAGCTGCTTTTCCATCGTGTCGATGTTCTTGAGTGTGGAATCCTTGGGGTGGATGCCTGTCTTGATAGCGTAGTTCTCGGCAGGGAGTCCGAATGAATCGAATCCCATGGGGTGGAAGAGGTTATAACCCTGCATGTGCTTGAATCTTGCCCAGGAGTCGGTTAGTGAGTAGTTATACCAATGACCCAGGTGAAGATTTGCTCCGGAAGGATAAGAGAACATCTCGAGGCAGTATAGCTTCTCGCCATCTGCATTCGGATCGAACTTGTAAAGGCCTGTTTCAGCCCATTTTTCCTGCCACTTCTTGTCTGTCTCAATTGAATAACTCATGTTGAAAGACTCCTATTCTTTAAAAATGAACACCTAATTATACTCCGATGTTCCCGAAAATTACAGCAAATTAAAGAGTAGTATGCAGCAATGAGCAGAGGTGTTTTCGCGATCGGTCTGTCGAAAATGCCGAAATATCGCCGCAAATTGAAATCAGAATGTCACTAAAATAGGGCGTCGCGTGATTGATTTTTACTATTCTTGATGTGATAATAAATTGAATTTTTACCGACTAATACGCCAAATGCGGCGTTTTCTTATATTTTTGAGGTGATTTTATGGGCTTAGGCATGGAAATAGGTGTCGATCTCGGCACCAGCAGCGTTCTTGTTTATATCAGGGGAAAGGGTATCGTTCTTAAGGAACCCTCCGTTGTTGCAGTAAACAGCAAGACAGGTAAGGTTTTGGCAGTAGGTGAATCCGCTTCACTCATGCTCGGCCGTACTCCCGGTATCGTAGAAGCAATCAGACCCTTGCGTGAGGGCGTTATTTCAGATTTCAGAGCAACTGAGGTTATGCTTAAGGCATTTATCGGCCGTGTCTGCACAGGCCTTCGTGCCACATACTTCAAGCCTACCATCGTAGTTTGCGTTCCTTCTGTCATCACACCCGTTGAGCAGCAGGCAGTTGAGAATGCCTGCCGTCATGCAGGTGCAAAGGACGTATTCCTTATCAGAGAGCCTATTGCGGCTGCGATCGGTGCAGGTATCGATATCACAAAGGCTTGCGGTTCAATGGTAGTTGATATCGGCGGCGGGACAACAGATATTTCCGTTATCTCACTTTGCGAGCCTGTTGTAGATGCATCTTTGAAAGTTGCAGGCGACAAGTTCGACGAAGCGATCATCAAACACGTCAGAAAGAGACATAACATCCTCATCGGTGAGAAGACAGCAGAAAAGCTCAAGATCGAGATCGGCTGCGCTTATCCGAGAGATGAAGAGCTTACATTGGACGTTCAGGGAAGAAACATCATCACGGGTCTTCCTTCAACTGTTACGGTATCTTCCACAGAAATGCTCGAAGCGTTGGAAGAGCCTATCACACAGATCTTCGAAGCCGTACACAACGTTCTTGAGAGAACACCTCCGGAACTCATGGCTGATATCTCACAAAGAGGTATCGTTATGACAGGCGGCGGTGCTATGCTCTATGGTCTTGACCACATGCTTTCCAACAGAATCGGTATCGACGTATACCTTGCCCAGGATCCTGTATCCTGCGTAGTTATCGGTACAGGTAAGGCACTCGATATGATGGACAAGTTCGCAGCTCTCAGCGATAACTGATATTTACGGCAAACCATTTCTGATAAATATTATTTGATTGACTGAAATAATTACAAATGTTATATTATGCGCGTCGGGTGAATATCCCGGCGCGCATTCGTTAGATTAGATATTTTCCATTTCAAGTTTGAAGTTTGATATCCCTTTTAGCAGTATTTCACGATAATAGGATTTTTGCGCAAATTTACATTTTCGAAAGGCGTTTATGGACGATTTTGACAACCTGAATTCCAAGACGGATTCCGACTTAAGACAGATAGCTGTCGCGTTCGGAGATTTCACAGCGGAAGAAGCAGAGAAGAAGACCAGAGATGAGCTTCTTATGGCTATTACGGGCGCCAAGGACATCGGTGACATCACTACTGTTGATCTTACCGAAGACCCTGTTCCCGTTAAGGCACCTGCAATTCCGGAACCCATGAAGACAACAGAGAATACAAAGTCTCTCGACGAGCTCATCGTTGATGTCGGCAGGACCGCAAGGTTTGAGACCAACGAACTGGCTGATGCCATGCTCAAGGCAGAGAAAGAAGAGGAGAAAAAAGTGGCTAAAAAAGAAGCAGCTGCAGAGGGCCTGAAAGAAGAGCCCAAGGCAGAAAAGAAGACTGCTGCAAAGGCTGAGAAAAAGCCTGCAAAGCGCACTAAGAAGACAGAAGCAAAAGCAGAAGAAGCTAAGCCTGAAAAGGCTGAAGTTACTGCAGAAGCACCTGCTGAAGTTCCCGCTGAGGCAGCTTCTGAAGAACCCAAGAAGGCTGAGAAGAAGGCAGCTAAGCCCAGAAAGACCAAGGCTTCCAAGAAAAAGGAAGATGCCCCTGCAGAAGAGGTTAAGGCTGAAGAGCCCACACCGATTGAGGCTGCAGTTGCAGAAGCTTCCGTAGCAGAGGCTCCCGCCGAAGCAGCACCCGCTGCTGAACCCGCTCCTGAAGCAAAGCAGGAAGAGAAGAGACTCGAGCAGAACCAGGGTCAGGGCAAGCACGGCAGATCCAAGAGAAGAAAGATCTCTTTCGGTCCCGGCCAGGATACAAAGACAGTCGAGATGACTGATGAAGTTCCTGCCGAAGGCGATGAAGAGAAGGCTGAACCCGAGCTCCCCGTTGAGATCGAAGTTGAAGGCGTTCTTGCGATCAACAACAATGAAGGCAACAAGAACGATTTCTGCGGATTCGTTCACAGAAATAACTATCTGCCCGGTGAGGACGATGCTTACGTTCCCGGCCAGATGATCAAGAGAATGGGCCTTAGAAGAGGTGACTACATCAAGGGATTTGCCAACCCGAAGCGCGGCAAGGACAGATATGCACCGCTTAAGAGGGTTACTGAAGTTAACGGCATTCCCGTTACCGAGGGCGATTACGAGAACATCAGAAGACGCCCGAAGTTTGAGAGCCTTACGGCTATCTATCCTAACGAGAGACTTGATCTTGAGACGGAGAAGGAAGACATCTCCACAAGAATCATCGATCTGTTCTCACCTATCGGTAAGGGCCAGAGAGGTATGATCGTATCTCCGCCGAAGGCAGGTAAGACGATCCTGCTTCAGAAGGTCGCAAATTCAATCACTGCAAACAATCCCAACTGCGAACTCATCGTTCTTCTCATTGACGAGCGTCCTGAGGAAGTTACGGACATGCAGAGAAATATCAAGGGCGAGGTCGTTTATTCGACATTCGACAAGCGCCCCGAAAACCACGTAAGAGTAACAGAACTCGTTCTCGAGAGAGCAATGAGACTTGTAGAACTCGGTAAGGACGTAGTAATCCTTCTCGACTCAATGACAAGACTTGCAAGAGCTTACAACCTTACGATCAATCCTACCGGAAGAACTTTGTCAGGCGGTCTCGATCCGGGATCACTCTACGGACCTAAGAGATTCTTCGGTGCGGCAAGAAACATCGAGAACGGCGGAAGCCTTACGATCCTTGCAACTGCGCTCATTGAGACGGGTTCTCGAATGGACGAAGTTATTTTCGAGGAATTCAAGGGAACAGGTAACATGGAAGTCACTCTGGACAGAAAGCTCGCCGACAGAAGAGTTTTCCCTGCTATCGCAGTCGACAAGTCCGGTACAAGAAGAGAAGACCTCCTGCTCACTCCCGAAGAGCTCGATGCGGTATGGCTCATCAGAAGAAGGATTGCCGAGGCGGATACCATTACGGCAACCAATGCGGTCATCAGTTTTATGGAGAAAACGACGAGCAATATGTCTTTCGTTCTTTCCGTAAAGAAATCTTTTGCAACCGATTGACAACTGCAGGCGATTCAAGTAATATAGCAAGGCTAACACGAAGAATCCGGTATGACATACGTGAGTTTAGGATTACGCGTCATATCTTTGATTGAGAGGTGAAAAGGACATGAAAGAAGGAATTCATCCTAAGACGCAGGTCGTTACAGTAAAGTGCGCATGCGGCAACACATTCGAGACTCTTTCCACAAAGAGCGATCTTAGAGTTGATATCTGCTCAAATTGCCACCCGTTCTACACAGGCAAGCAGAAGCTCGTTGATACAGGCGGACGTGTTGATAAGTTCAAGAAGAGAATGGAAAAGGCTTAATTCTCGTTCTGAAGTTAAAGAATTTAAGAGGTTGTCTTACGGCAACCTCTTTTTTTATTGCTTATAAACACATAATTTTGCCTTTTCTCTGTAACACCACTGCTATTATTAAATGTTATAATCTCCGCAGAATGTACAATTATGCTCATTTGGGGGAACTATATGTCAGAGTCAAATGACAACAGTAAGATAATCGAACTGCCGTTCAGCGAGGTCAAGCCTGAACATCTTGGCCAGGAACTGGCACCAATTGAAGATCCCGACGTTGTTTCAACAGAAATCGCGGTTCCGAAGAAAAAGAAAAAGGGTGACGATGCGCCTTTGAAGAAGACCACAATCGGCGGTCAGGCGCTTATCGAAGGTGTCATGATGGTCGGTCCTTCCAGGACTTGCATGGCTGTCAGAAAAGGTGACGGCACTATCTACGTTGAAGAGATCAAGCAGGGCGAGAAGACTTCATATTTTGAGAAGGTTCCTTTCGTCAGAGGCTGTATCAGATTCTATAAGATGCTCGTAACAGGTACAGGCGCACTCATGAAGGCAGCCGATATCTCAGAAGAAGGTAAGCCGGATCCCAAGAAGGAAGGCGAGAAGAAATCCCGCCTTGATGAATTCACGGACAGACACTTCAATCTCATGATGTCCATCTCCGCAATCATCGGTATCCTTCTTTCTGTCGGACTTTTCATCCTTGCTCCGAGACTCATCGTTGAGATCGTCACAAAGTTCATCCCTGAAGACATCCGTGAGATAACATGGGTTCCGATCCTTCTCAATATCGGGGAAGGCGTGCTCAGACTTCTCATATTCCTCTTCTATCTTATCTTTGCTTCAAGCCTTAAGGACATCAAGAGAGTATGGCGTTACCATGGTGCCGAGCATAAGACCATCGCTTGCTATGAGGCAGGCCTTCCGCTTACAGTCGAGAACGTATTGAAGCAGTCACGCTTCCATCCCCGCTGCGGAACATCCTTTATGTTCAACGTGCTTGCAATATCGATCATCATATATACGGTTATCGGTATCTTCACGGGTGCACAGCCGATGTGGGTAAACCTCGCGATCCGTGTCGTTGCAATCCCGATCATCTGCTCGATCTCCTTCGAAGTATTGAGATTCGTCGGACGCCACGACAGGAACTGGATCTGCAGGCTCATGGCTAAGCCCGGTCTCTGGCTCCAGAAGTTCACCACGGCTGAACCTGACGGACCTATTGCAGAAGTTGCCATTGCATCAATGCAGGCAGTTATTCCGGAGAACAAGGAAGATGACATCTGGTAATGAAGCGCTTTTGGAACTCCTGAAGAGATCAGGAGATGACGAAGCAGAGCTCGACCTTAAGATCCTTTCGGAGGAATTAAAGGGAGAGGATTTATTAAAAGCTGTAACGAGGCGCGCTTCAGGCGAGCCTCTTGCTTATATATTGGGATACCGTCATTTCTATAAGGAGTGTTATAAGGTGTGTCCCGGTGTACTTATTCCGAGAGCTGATACCGAGATATTGGTAGAATCCGCTTTGAAGTTTCTCGGCCTTAATGTAATGGCGACAGGTGATGTCCTTAATGTGCCTGAATACCGTAAGGGAATTGCGGATATCAGGTTTGCAGATCTTTGCACCGGCACAGGCTGCATTGGTATTTCCATAGCTAATGAGATAGTAAGAAGCGGTAAAAAAGCTTTCGGTTATCTTGCAGACATAAGCGATACCGCGATTGCGACTGCTTTATCCAATGTTGAATCGCAGGGACTTGGTGCCGGAGACTTAAAAGTAATTGAATGCAATATATTAAAAGATATTCCACAAACGGGATGTCTTGATCTTATTGTGTCCAATCCGCCTTATATTACTAATGGCGAGATGGAAGAATTAGACAGTGTCGTAAAAGACCATGAACCTGACCTTGCTTTAAGGGCTGGTGATGACGGACTGGATTTCTATGATCCTCTGGTCGAATGCGCGAAAAAACTTCTTAAGGACGGCGGCGTTCTCATGGTTGAGCACGGCTGTGCGCAGGGAGAAGCCGTAAGAAGGATTTTCGGGCAGGGCGGACTCAAAAACTGCATGACGATAAGGGATTACGGTGGAAACGACAGGGTGACTTTAGGGATAAAGTGACCTGAAACCCAATAAAATCAAGGGGTTGCGGCCCCGCAAAAAATTTTTGAAAAATTTTTCGATTTTCTTGTAACGAATTTAAGATTTCTCCGTCTAACAGGTGAGATCACAAGAGAAAGGTGAAATGATACGTGGATAAGAATACCGCTGAAAAGCTTTATGAAGCCTTTTATATGAAGGTATTCTCATACGTCATGACACTTGCCAGGGATCGGAATGACGCCGAGGAGATAACCCAGGAGACCTTTTTCAGGGCGATATCGACTGAGAAGACCTTCAAGGGGGAGAGCGAGAGCTTCACGTGGCTATGCGCTATCGCCAAAAACATCTTCATAGATGAGAAACGGCGCGTTTCAAGACAGGATGAGGAACTGAACGAAGAGCTTCCGGATACAAACAAAGGGATAGAGGAGAAGCTCACCGACAGGGACACATCGCTGAAGATCCACTTAATACTCCACAAGTTGGAGGAACCGTACAAGGAAGTGTTCCAATTGCGGATATTCGGTGAGTTGTCATTTGCGGAAATCGGATCGATCTTCGGAAAGACCGAGACCTGGGCCCGGGTTACGTATCACAGAGCCAGACTAAAGATCAAGGAAAGGATGGATGAAAATGAAATATAATTGTGATTTGATCTCGGATCTTCTTCCGTTATATAAAGACGAAATCTGCAGCGAAGCCAGCAGAAAGATCATAGAAGAGCATCTGGCTGAATGTCCGGACTGCAAAAAGATGTTGAACAGTCTGAACGACGTTACGATAGATGAAAAGATCGTAAAGGAAAAAGAAGAAGTAATCGGAACCCAGGCCAAGTTTTTTAAGAGAAAGAGCGCACTGGCAGGAAGCATTATCGGATTGATATTCTCTATTCCGATCCTCGTATGCCTTATCGTTAACCTCGCAACAGGTGCAGGCCTTACATGGTTCTTTATTGTACTTGCAGGCATCCTCGTTGCTGCATCAGTGATAATAGTACCGCTCATGGTCCGTGAGAACAAAATGTTCATGACAATGGCATCTTTTACAGCAAGCGTTATGCTGCTCTTAGGTGTTATCTGCATCTACTCAGGCGGCAACTGGTTCTTCGTTACAGCATCTGCAACTCTCTTCGGACTTACGGTGCTTTTCGCGCCTTTTATCGTGAGCAGAAGACCTGTAAATGCATATATTAAGAACCGTAAAGGTCTTGCGATAATGTGCGCTTACACTGCAACATTCGTACTCATGATGCTCGCAATCGGCTTCTATGCCGGAATGAGGGAATTCTTCCCGATGGCATTTGCAGTCTCCATGCCTCTGGTCGGAATAGCCTGGGCGATGTTTGCGATCATCAGATATCTGCGCTTCAACGCTTGCGTTAAGACAGGTCTCTGCATTGCATCTGCAGGCGCTTTGACGAGCCTTATCTCGGTTCTCGGACCTGCTGCAGAAGCAAGCATTTCAAGGACAGGCGTTACTTATTCTTCCGGTGTATCAGTGCCGCCTTTGACTTTCGTTGTTATAGGACTCGTAATTGCCGGAATCGGTTTCTTAGTTGGTAAAAATAAGGGAGGAAAGAAATAATGAACACAAAATTTTTAGTAGCAGGAGCAATGGCTCTCATCGTACCTTCAACACTTTGCTTAACAGGCTGCTCGTTTGGTCTGATCAACACAGTAAGTTATCAGTACGAGAATGCTGACAAGTACACTGCAGGCGACCGTGAGATCGACGATACGATCACAAAGATCAACATCGATTACCTCGCAGGCGACGTAAAGGTCAGGGGTACAGACACTGACATCATTAAGGTGGATGAGACTGCCAACACTGATATTGATGCCGACCACCAGGTCCACACATGGGTAGACGGCGACACGCTCTATGTCAGATACTGCGTATCTACCAAGTCGATCAACTTCAGCAAGATCGAGAAGAGCCTTGAGATCACGATCCCTGAAGCTCAGGAATTAGATGACTTCGTAATCGAAGTGTCTTCCGGCTGCATCGATCTGAATGGTTTCACCACAGATAATCTGTATTCATATGCTTCATCAGGCAACATGGATATCGACTGCACTGCAACGGATATTGAAGTGAAGTCTTCTTCAGGAAATGTCGGTCTTACACAGCGCGGCAACAGCGATTCCGTAAAGGTCAAGGCATCTTCAGGTACTATCGCTATCAATCACGACGGTGACTGCAAGTCTTTCGATATTGATTCTTCTTCAGGCAAGATCAGCATCATGCAGAACGGCACGATAGATCAGGCTAAGATCCATTCTTCTTCAGGCGGAGTTACCGCTATGTTGGGCACAGTCAATACACTTAACGTAGATGTAAGTTCCGGCGGCATTACACTTGACGCAGATGAGATAAAGGATCTCACCACAAAAGCATCCAGCGGTCACTCAGCCATCAGCCTCGGCGCAGTCCCTGAAATTTCAAGCATCAGCTGCAGCTCCGGCGGAATCGAGGTCAGCATTCCTGAAGATTCAGATGTTACGGTTCACGTAAGTATCTCCAGCGGAGAGTTCAACTACGAACTTCCTTTCACAAAGGACGGCAAGAACTACATTAACGGCAACGGCACAGCTGACATGAACATCCAGTGTTCATCAGGTGACGTAAGCTTCCACAAAGTATAAGTTCAGATAGTTTCATAAACGAAAAGGGTTCGCTTCAATGAAGTGAACCCTTTTTATTTGAGGCTTGTTAAAACCGTATATTAATTTTCAAGATACTGTGATACACAGATGTGTCTGCCGTCTATGTCTTCGAAAACGAACTGGCGGTTGGTGCCTTGCTTTTGTGCTTCCTTTGCTTCAGGGAGTGCTTCGATTATCTTGATGCCATTTGCTGCAACTTCGTTGTGAAGAAGGAAGGGTTCTGAGCAATAGATGTACATATCGTACTTGATGCCAAATTCGCGCATGGGTTTTGTGACCGCGCCTTCGCCTTTTACCAGTACGATGGCGATATTGTCTCTTATGAGCTTTATGTGAGGCATTGCCTCGTCATCCAAATGGGCTGCTTTGAAGCCGAGCTTGTCTTCGTAGAACAGTGCAGTCTTATATATGTCCTCACAAGCGAAAACTGCCGCCTGGCTGTTCATGAGAAGGAGTCTCTGGCCTTCGGCTTCTTCGCCTTCTTTGGCTTCCTTGGGTGCATTGGTTCCCATGTTGAACTGATATCCCATAAGAGGTGTTCCAAAGAGCTTCTCGTGTTCTTCGAGAGAGTTCAGAATGTCACTTCTTTTTTTGATCTCGTCATTGGAAAGAGTGGAAGGAACTTCACTTAAATATTCGACTTTTTCGAGATACTCAAGAAGGTTCATGAGTCTTACGTGAAGAGGGATGATGTCTGAAGTTGCGGGGATCTCGCATGCTCTTCCGTGAATGAACATCATGCCCTGTTCGACGGCTTCTGCCGGAAGTCCCGCATAAAGATGCATCAGAAGATTCATTTCTTCGGCGGTCTTGTCGTGTACGCCGCCCTTGGAGATGGAGTTTTCGATCATGTCGAAAACAAGATTCATATCATGTTGCGGATATTCTTTGTTCAGCATATTATTCTCCAGATCAAACTAATTAGTTTATTTTATCAGTTTGAAAGCTCTTGGCAATAAAGATAGAATATGCAGAGCAATCATGAAGGAGAACATTATGTCTCAGTTCAAAAAGACCAATGCAATGAGGATCCTCGACAAAGCAGGGATCGAATATACATATCAGGAATACGAGTACGACGAGAACGATCTTGACGGTCATCACGTTGCCGAATATCTGGGTGTTCCTTACGAGGAAGTATTCAAGACACTGACAGCGGTATCTGATAAGGGCGAGTATCTTGTATTTTGCATCTGCGTTGATGACGAGGTCGATCTTAAGAAAGCGGCAAAACTTGCAGGCTGCAAGAGCGTCAGCATGATCCACGTAAAGGACCTTTTGAACGTTACGGGATATATCAGAGGCGGCTGTTCTCCCATCGGAATGAAAAAGCAGTACAGGACTTTTATCGATGAGATGATAGAACTCGTCGACGATGTGTGCGTAAGTGCGGGACAGAGGGGAGTGCAGTTAAGACTTAAGTCCTCAGACCTCATTTCATTTACAAATGCCGTAGTCGGCGATTTTGCTATGCGCTCTTAAAATGTTAGAATTACTTCGAAATTTATAAGAAACAGGGAAGTGATATCTGTGTTGGATGCTAAAACATTTAAATTGAGTGATATCAAAAAAGATGCCAGGATCTATTTCATCGGCATCGGCGGAATATCGATGAACGGACTTGCAAGACTTGCAAAGCATGCGGGTTTTGTTGTCGGAGGTTCTGACAATCACCCGGGTGAGAGAACAGAGATCCTGGAAGCCCAGGGCATCAAGATCTATAACAACCAGATCGCAGCCAACATCGATGATTTCAAGCCGGATTATCTTGTTAAGACGGCAGCGATCCTTCCTCATAACGAAGAAGTTAAGAGAGCTTCCGAGCTCGGCCTTCAGATCTTTGACAGGGCAGAGTTCCTCGGTGCTTTCACGAGAACATACAAGAACGTTATCAATGTATCCGGAACACATGGTAAGACTACGACCACATCGATGATCTCGATGATGATGATCGATGCAGGTCTTGATCCCACAGTACATCTCGGTGCCGATCTTGATATATTTAACGGTACTGTCAGGGCAGGTTCTGAAGATCTTCTGGTCTCTGAAGCCTGTGAATTCAACCGTTCGTTTCTGAATTTCTCGTCAACTACAGCAGTAATCACGAATATCGATCACGATCATGTTGACTGCTATCCGACGATAGAAGACGTGATCGATGTTTTCGCGCGCTTCATAAGACTTGTTGACGATAACGGATATGTTGTCGTATCAGGCCACGACAAGCATATTGCAAGATCTTTGGCAGAGGCCAAGGAATACTTTGATGAGGCAGGCCGCAAATTCCCTCAGATAGTTGCTTGCGCAACAGATAACGATATTTGTGAAACAACAGGGAAGAAGGCTGATTTTGTTGCTGAGAATATAGAGTTTGTCAACGGTCTTCCCGAATTTGATATCGTGATCGGCGGTGAGGAGAGGATCAAGGTAAAACTCAACATCCCGGGAAGCCACAATATTGCAAATGCGCTCAATGCGGCAGCTGCAGCATACCTTAACGGCGCAACCGCTTCTGCTATTCAGACCGCGCTCAACACTTTCAGCGGTGCAGACGGAAGATATACGGTGAAGGGCAAGTATAAGGGCTGCGATGTCGTAGTAGATTACGCACATCATCCGACTGCGGCAAGAGCTACTATCGAAGCAGCTTCCAACATGCCGCATAACGATATACTCGTTGTATTCCAGCCCCTTACATTTAACCGCACGAAAATGCTTTTCGACGATTACGTAACAAGTCTTCTGCCTTGCAAAAAGGTATTGTTCGCCGAGATCTTCTCCGACAGGGAGATCAATACTCACGAGATCTCCAGCAAGGACATCTCTGATGAGATCAATAAGCGCGGCGGTGATACGGAATTCTACGAAGACAGGGAAGAACTTAAAAAGAGGATCGACGAGCTGATCAAGCCCGGTGATATAATCCTGATCCTTGGTCCTGAAGACATAAGATCCTTGGGAGATGAGCTTTGCTCCTGATATAAGATGAAAAAGAATAAGGACAGACAGGCAGAAGAGAAGTTAGCTCCCCAGTACGGTTTCCGTAAGCTGAGGCCTACAAAGATACCTAAGCTGGCTTGGGTCTCTTTGGCGCTTTCTTTTGTATTGGCTGCCCTGATGTTCGTTATGTATGCGATGAGCCTGAACAGTGCGAAGAATACCCGCAAGACACTGCTCATTTATTCTGACGGCACTACGATCCCGATGGTTTCTATGAGAAACAGCCTTGCTTCGGCAGGTTTTGATTTTGACGTCGTTGGTCCTGACAAACACAGTTCAAGGCCTGATTTTTTCTATACGCTTCCCGAAGATTATAAGAATGAGGAAGTAGTTGTCTGCGCCATCGGCAAGGATTCCTTCAAGGTCATGAACGATCTTTTGGATTCAGGTAATGGCAAGATCGAAGGATATATCCTTATCGATCCTGAATATCCCGGAAATATTGCACTTGAGGGTTATACGAGTGACTATCCGGGAGTTCCCTGTGCGGTTTTCGGATTTGAGCATAAAGCCAAGTCCACGACCGATCTGAGCGGTTCGCAGATGATCTTCGAGAAGATCTCCGGCGTCGACACGATGTACGGCCACCCGACCCAGAGAGGAAAGATCTTCCCGTCTTTGGTATATATTTCACCCAACCAGATGAGATATCTTTCACTGACTACAATGAAAGTAACACTTTCCGGCCTTATTGCTTCGCCTTCTTTCCAGAGCGAGCTTGCACAGTATCTCGGTACGACTTACGGAACCGGATATTCTTCTGCAAAAGTCGTTCTGTGGATGGCAGGAATGGCATTTGCTTTATTCATGTCGATAGCGCTGCTTGCTTTGTTCCTGTTTATGGTTCCGGTATCTCTTCCTGATAAGGAAGGCAGGGATCTCAAGGCAAGAAACAGTCTTGGAGCCATTATTTTTCTTGGCGTTTCAGGATGGATCGCACTTTGCGGAGCCGTTACGACATTTATTCCCCAGTGGGGATTTGTGTCCACGTATATAGCTCTTTATTCTCCGGTATTGATCGTTGCACTTATGGCGCTTGCCCAGATCAAGCTCCTTTTGTCCAACAAAGTCAAATACGCCAGAAGGGATTACGGCTTCACGATCTTTATCGCATCGATCGTCACAGGCATTTTGGAGCTTATGATTCTTGCAGGAGCGGCACTTAATCTCACGAACATCGAAAAAGCTTTGAAGGATGACATCAACCCCATAGCTGCGCTCATAGTATTTGTCATTATGAGTCTTTCTGCCGTGGCTTTGATTTTTGCCGATAAGAAATCCAGGTTCTCCGGAATGGGACCTTCAGCATATTTCGGTAGCGTGATGTACTTTGTCGAGGCTCTTATCCCTCCGGTAGTTATGCTGGTCATGGGCCTGATCCAGAAAAACGAGGAGATCGTAATGGCATCTCTTTCAGGCATAGCCCTGGGAATCGTGCCTTTCGGCTGCGTCATCCCGATCAAGCGCATATCAGATTTTTATGAGATCACGGGACTCATATTCGGTATTGCGGCAGCCCTTATCGTTCTCGTAGCCTGAAAACTTCGGGAAAACCCCTCTATTTATAAGAAAAATTGTTGACTTTGCATGGCACGTGGTTTATTATACGTCGGTGACCGCATGCAACGGGCTCTTTTAAATGCGCTTTTTTAGAGGCGCTGCCTTGGTTTAAGCAGCGAGACTGGAAGAACAGGAGGAACGAATATGTACGCAGTAATTAAGACAGGCGGCAAGCAGTACAAGGTTTCTGTTGACGATGAGATCTTCGTAGAGAAGCTTGAAGGTGAGGCTGGCAGCCAGGTTACTTTCGATGAAGTACTTGCAGTATCTGATGACAAGGGTATCGTAGCTGGTGATGTAAAGGCTACTGTAACCGGTGAGATCGTAAAGCAGGGAAGAAACAAGAAGGTTATCGTCTCTAAGTACAAGGCTAAGAAGGGCTACAGAAGAAAGAATGGCCACAGACAGCCTTACACACGTGTACTTATCAAGGCTATCAACGCGTAAGTCTTTATGATTTCCGTTATCGTCAATAGAGAGGGTTCCCGGATCTGCGCCATATATGCCAACGGGCATGCAGGTTACGACGATCCCGGCAGAGATATCATCTGCAGCGCAGTATCAACACTTCTTTTTACTGCAGCAAGCGCCTTGGAAGATATTTGCGGTTACGACAGCGAATCTTTCTTCCGCATCAGCAATGAGGGCACAGAAGATGTCAATTTAAGGATAACGGTTCCGGACTTAGGTGACGATGAGACAAAGGGCAGGGCTCAGGTAATAATGAGAACTTGCGAGTTAGGTCTTATCGGTATCGCCAGAGATTATAACGACAGTAAGAACAGGTACGTAGAGATAATTCATTCAAAAACACCGGAGGTGTAATTATGATTAAGTTTAATTTACAGCTCTTCGCACATAAGAAAGGTATGGGTTCCACCAAGAACGGCCGTGAATCCCAGTCCAAGAGATTAGGAGCGAAGAAGGGTGACGGACAGTCAGTTCTGGCCGGCAATATCCTTGTTAGACAGCGTGGTACAAAGATCCATCCCGGCACAAACGTTGGTATCGGATCTGATGATACACTTTTCGCTTTGATTGACGGTAAGGTCAAGTATGAGCGTATGGGCAAGGATAAGAAGCAGGTTAGCGTTTATCCTGTAGCCTAATTTAGGGTATTTAACGGAAAACCAAGAGTAGCAGTCTGTCGCAATATAGCGATCAGGCTGCTCTTGTTTTGAGGGAGAATCAGATGTTTATAGATCATTCCAAGATTTATGTTAAGGCCGGCGACGGCGGTAACGGCGCGCTCAGCTTTCATACAGAGAAATACATTACCAACGGCGGACCCGACGGCGGTGACGGCGGCGACGGCGGTAATGTCATTCTGCAGGCTGCCAGAAATCTGACGAGCCTTCAAAACTTCAGATTCAAGCACAAGTTCATTGCGGAAAACGGCGCAAAGGGCATGGGCAAGAAGATGTACGGCAAGCGCGGTGAGGATCTTGTCATCGGCGTCCCGATCGGAACGGTCGTAAAGGATGCCCAGACAGGCGATATCATTGCTGACCTTACGGAAGAAGGCCAGAAGATCACTGTAGCAAGAGGTGGTAAGGGCGGTCTCGGAAACATGCACTATGCAAATTCCGTAAGACAGGCTCCCCAGTTCGCGACACCGGGCGCACCTGGTGAAGAGCGTGAGCTCGCGATCGAGCTTAAGCTTATCGCTGACTGCGGTCTTGTTGGTTTCCCCAATGCGGGTAAATCAACGCTTCTTTCAGTCCTTACAAGAGCTAAGCCGAAGATCGCAGATTATCCTTTTACTACACTTGAACCCGTTCTCGGTGTGGTTACAAAGGACGATTTCTCATATGTAATCGCAGATATTCCGGGAATCATCGAGAATGCTCACGAAGGTGCCGGACTTGGCCACGATTTCTTAAGACATATTGAGAGAACGAGACTTCTCGTTCACGTTGTCGATCTTTCCGGAACAGACGGAAGAGATCCTATTGAGGACTTCAAGACGATCAATAATGAACTTGAGGAATTCAGTCTTGAACTTGCCTCAAGACCTCAGATCGTTGTCGGAAACAAGTGTGACGGAATCACTGACGAGGAAGCACAGGATTTCGTTAAGGCAGTCAAAGAGATGGGTTATGAAGATGTTTACATAATCTCAGCTGCAGGCCGTATCGGCATTGAGGAACTTGCTGACAAGATCACTGAGACAGTATCCAAGCTTCCGCCTACGATCCTTCACGATGTTGTCTCAGGCGGTGAGAAGGTATACACATTTGACGAAGGCAAGAAGTTTGACATCATCATTAATGAGGACGGCAACTTTGAAGTTACCGGCAAGTGGATCAATAAGATATTTAACTCTACAAACTTCGAAGATACTGAGTCTACCAACTTCTTCCAGAGGACACTCGAGAATGAGGGTGTGTTCGAAGAACTCAAGAAAATGGGCGTTAAAGAGGGAGATACTGTCAAGGTTTGTGAGCTCGAATTTGATTATTACGACTGATATCGCAGTCTCTAAAAGTTCAGGGAATTAATAAGGGGTGTCTCATTAGTTTTGAGACACCCCATAGTTTTTTATTTGCCGGCAGTTTCTTTTGCTTTTTTCCTCTTGATCATCAGAGTAAATGTCTGATAGATGATCAGAGCGTAAATCGCTATGCCCAATACCAGGCTCAGAGTCTGATTCATCGTGAACCTTTCATTGTAATTAGTGAGGAGTGTCAGTTTGCTTGTAATGTTGATGATCATACCGAAAATTGAAGATATTATGATCAGTACCGGCCATAAGGTCAGGTTATTGTTCCTGATGAAATAGAAGAATGTTCCGGCGGCGCCTGCGACGAAGGGAATCGTAAGGATCGCGATCATGAATAACAGTTTGAATGCTTCTCCGCTGCTTATTCCATGAAGGATAACTTCAGGAGGGAAGACCCTTATCAAAGATTCGGCACCGGTGATGCAGTTGGCAGCAAAATAAGCTCCGATTACCGCTCCCATTCTTTTTGGTGAAAGCGTGCCTTTTATTGCATTGACAAGTCCAAATGTAAAACTGAACAATTCGAGGATCAGCACTGATGCATAGATGATCACGTAGGAGTCATTTCCAGGCGGATTGCTGCCGATGACTGCCTGACGTGTCAATATACCATTAAGCATAGGGATGACCATTGACATTAAGACTACTGCATAAAGCGCAGTCATAATGTTGTTTGCAACTTTGTTTTCAACTACAGGATTTCTTTCTACTACTTTTTCCATTTCCTTTCCGGATAAAAGGTCGTCAAGGCTCACTTCCAGTATCTGAGCAATCTTCGTTGTGGTAAGAAGATCCGGATAACGGTCGCCGCATTCCCATCTGGATACTGACTGTCTTGTTACATATAACTGTTCTGCCAGAGACTGCTGCGTCATTCCTTTTGCTTCTCTTGCTCTTCTTAATTGTTCACCGAATTCGACCATGTAAGATCCGTTCCTTTCAAAAAATCACCTGCAGATGTGATTTCAGTATCCGCTCAGGGCGTAAAAACATCAAGCACCACCTTGCTGAAACCCTGTCACCGTTCCGGTGCGTTGCCTCAAAACCGCTGTTTTGCCACGTTTTCGAGTGAAAAACCAAGCATTATGAAAGAGAATTCAAAATTGGACGGCTTTGTTCACATATTGTTAACAGACGTTTCCTTGTGATGCCTTAATGGTAATGTATTATCAAAGCGTAAGAACGAGACCGCAATATATAAGTTTTGAGTTTGTTTGTAGAGATGCCGTAGAGAAATCTGCGGCATCTTTTTTGCTTATACACATTTTGCAAGTCTTTTTTTTTACTTTTTATAGAGTAAAATTAATTAGAATTATGGAACTGAAGGGTTTAGTATGGACGTCCTGTTACAGATAATCACAAACAAAATATTGATTGTCGGTATTGTGTCATGGTTTTTGGCGCAGGTCTTTAAATGCATCAGCAATCTCATTCTTACAAAGAAGTTCAGCATTGAAAGACTTTTCGGAGACGGTGGTATGCCAAGCGGACACTCTGCTACAGTTGTGTCGGTAGCCGTAGCGACAGGTCTTTATGAAGGATTCGATTCTGCTATCTTCGCCATTGCGATGATCCTTGCAATCGTTGTTATGCATGACGCAATGAACGTCAGATATCAGGCAGGTAAGCAGGCAGAACTTCTTAATGCAATGGCTGACATGTTCGAAAAGATAACAGGTGCTGATCTTCCCAATGAGGAGAAACTTAAGGAGTTGCTCGGCCACACACCTTTGCAGGTTGCGGCAGGATGCCTTTTGGGTATTGCCACTGCGATAATCATGTATCTCATTTTCTGACATGATTACCGGTGAGATCCGCAAAGAACTGAAGAAATTACAGGACAATGGTTACCGTGAAATGCAGGTGACCATCATTCCCACTTTGGAAGAAGATTCGATAATAGGTGTGAGGACTCCGGCATTAAGACAGCTCGCAAAAGAGTTTGCCAAAAGAGAAGACATATCTGAATTTCTTTCTGATCTTCCGCATAAGTTTTTCGAAGAGAACCAGCTTCATGCATTCATACTTTCGGGCATGAAGGATGCTGAAAGCTGCATCAGACTTGTCGATGAATTTCTTCCCTATGTGGATAACTGGGCTACATGTGACCAGATGTCGCCTAAAGTCTTCAAAAAGCATAAACAGCTTCTTCTCGAATATGTGGATAAATGGATCAGGTCAGAACACACATATGTTAAGAGATTTGCGATAGGCATGCTCATGGAGCATTTTCTTGATGAGGATTTCAAGACTTCCTATCTTACCAAGGTATCGAAGATCCGTTCCGAAGAATACTATGTGAACATGATGATCGCATGGTATTTCGCGACCGCTCTTGCAAAGCAGTATGAAGATACCCTGCCTTTCATCGAAAAGCAGAAACTAGATAAGTGGACCCATAACAAGTCCATTCAGAAAGCGGTTGAGAGTTACCGCATTACTCCGGAACAGAAGGAATATCTCAAGACATTGAAAAGAAAGGCTTAATGCCATGATCTACACACTTACTCTTAATCCTGCAATTGATGTAAGTCTTCATGTTAAAGACGGCCTTATGCCCGGAAGCATCAACAAGTCTTATGCGATGAGGAGTGATCCCGGCGGTAAGGGTATCAATGTGTCGAAAAACCTTAAGACCATGGGCAAGGAATCAGTCGTCTGCGTCGGCGTATGCGGTGAAGACGGCGAAAAGCTCCTGTCAAAACTTAAGACAGAGTTTGAAGTGATCAGCATAGTTTATCCTTCCGGTAATACAAGGACTAACATCAAGATATCAGGTGAGAACGGTGTCACAACAGACATCAATGCAGAAGGCCCGTACTATGACAAGGCTTCCGTCGATACATTGAAGAATATGTTGAGTGAGAGACTTACAGACGGCGACATAGTCGTCATCAGCGGCAGACCTCCGCTGGGTTCTCCTTCTGATATCTATGCTGACCTTATCAGATGTTTTAAACAGACCGAAGGAGTTAAAGTCGTTCTCGACAGTGCAGACAGATACCTTCAGGAAGGTCTTAAAGCGCAGCCTTATGCCGTAAAGCCGACATGCGATGAACTCGGAATGGAAAACGATATGAAAGGTGCTCTATCTGAAGCATCGAAGATCGTTTCCGGAGGAGTTAACTGCTGCCTTGTTTCCATGGGCAAAGATGGTGCGGTATTCGTTAACGGTCCTGAAGGGATATTCTCTTCGGAGGCAGTCAACGTTAAGGTCAACTGCACCACGGGATGCGGTGATGCTATGACAGCAGGTCTTGCATATTCATTCGATGAAGGCATGAAACCTGAAGAGACGTTCAGACTCTGCATGGCTCTGGCTAGTGCTTCTGCCGAGACGGAAGGAACAAAGCCGCCTTTCAAATACCGCGTTATGGAGTTAATTGACATAATCCCGATATGCGGCCAATGAGCAGGCAGCAGTATTGCAATTACAGAACAAACGTTCTAAAATTGAGCGTAGAAGAAAAGTAAATATTCGCGTTGATGCGCGAAGCAGTTTTGGATAAGTGATTTATGTTTAAGCTCGTATCGGATTACAAACCTTCTGGCGACCAGCCGGCAGCGATAGATTCCCTGGTTCAGGGCATTAAGGATGGCATGAGGGGCCAGACTCTTTTGGGTGTTACCGGTTCAGGTAAGACTTTTACCATGGCCAACATCATTGAGAGGGTCCAAAGACCTACACTCGTCCTTGCGCACAACAAAACTCTTGCAGGCCAGCTCTATGCCGAGTTTAAGGAACTTTTCCCTGAGAATGCCGTTGAATATTTCATCTCATACTACGACTACTACCAGCCGGAAGCTTATATCGCAGCTACGGATACATATATCGAGAAGGATTCGTCGATAAATGATGAGATCGACCGTATGCGTCACGAAGCTACCAAGTCACTTCTTACGCGCGAAGATGTCATCATCGTGGCCTCGGTTTCCTGCATCTACGGCATCGGTGAGAAGGAGGATTACTTATCCCTTGCGCTCATGCTTGAGACAGGCCTTGAGATACCGATGGATGTTGTCATGGCACAGCTTATCAACATGCAGTATTCCAGAAATGATTTTGATCTTCAGAGAGGTACTTTCAGAGTTAAGGGAGACATTATCGATATCTGGACTCCTGATTCCGAACATACGCTTACGAGGATCAGTTTCTTCGGTGATGAGATAGACAAGATAAGCTATGTCGATGCAATTACCGGTAAGACCGAATTTACCAAGGATTTCATTGAGCTCTTCCCGGCATCACACTATGCTACAGGCAGGGCCAAGCTTAATAAAGCCATTGACAGGATCGAAGCAGAACTTGAAGTCAGACTTAAAGAGTTAAGGGATGCAGGCGACATGATCGCCGCGTACAGACTTGAGCAGCGTACCCGTTACGACATGGACATGTTGAGGGAGACGGGCTTTTGCAAAGGGATCGAGAATTACTCAAGACATATTGCAGGCAGGGAAGCGGGCGAGCCTCCGTGCACGCTTATGGACTTCTTCCCGGATGATTTCCTTCTCTTCATCGACGAGTCACACCAGACCATTCCCCAGGTCGGTGCCATGTATAACGGAGACAGATCCAGAAAAGAGATGCTGGTGCAGTATGGATTCAGGCTTCCTTCAGCTTTCGACAACAGACCTCTGAAATTCGATGAATTCGAACAGCGCATGGGCCAGACCGTTTTTGTCAGTGCCACACCTGCTGATTATGAGAAGGAACACAGCGAACAGATCGTAGAACAGGTAATAAGACCTACCGGTCTTCTTGAACCTGAGATATTCATCCGTCCAGTTGAAGGCCAGATCGAAGATATCCTCGGCATGCTCAAGGAACAGAAGAAGACAGGCGATAAGAGTCTCATAATGACGCTCACAAAGAGAATGGCTGAAGACCTTACAGAGTTCCTCAAGAAAGAAGGCGTAAGGGTCACATATCTTCATTCCGACATCAAGGCAGTTGAGCGTATGCAGATACTTAACCAGTTGCGTAATGACGAAGTCGATGTCATTGTCGGAATCAATCTCTTAAGAGAAGGTATCGACCTTCCTGAAGTCTCGCTCCTTATGATCCTTGATGCCGATAAGGAAGGTTTCTTAAGATCCGAGAGATCTCTTATCCAGATCATCGGAAGATGTGCGCGTAACGATCACGGAAGAGTAGTCCTCTATGCTGATGAAGTAACCGATTCCATGATGAATGCTGTATCCGAGACAAACAGAAGAAGAAAGATACAGCAGGAATACAATGAAGCTCACGGCATCACTCCTAAAACCATCAAGAAGGCCGTCAGAGACGTATTTGATATCGTTGCGGAGAGCAGCAAAGATTCTTCCGGCAAGGGAAGAGGCAAGGCCTCCAAGGGCGGTATAGATGCTGCAAGACTTATCAACGATGGTGTCTCCGGAGGCACTGAAGAAGAGAATAAGAAGCTTATTGATAAACTTACGGTAGAGATGACCAAAGCTGCCAAGGATCTCGACTTTGAGAGAGCAGCTGAGATCAGAGACATAATCATCGAACTTAAAGGAAAGAAATAATGAGTGGCTTTTGTCATTTACATCTTCATACCGAATACAGTCTCCTTGACGGCGCTATAAAGATCAAGGATCTTGCTGCAAGGCTTAAGGAGATGGGAATGACATCATGCGCCATTACAGATCACGGCGTAATGTACGGTGCTGTTTCTTTCTACAGGGAGATGAAGGCAAATGGCATCCATCCGGTAATCGGATGTGAAGTCTATGTAGCACCGGGTTCAAGATTCGACAAGACTGTCGTTCCAGGCAAAGAAGACAGATACTACAATCACCTGATCCTTCTTGCAAAGAATAATCAGGGATTAACGAATCTCAATAAACTTGTCTCTGCAGGATTTACCGAAGGCTTTTACAGACGCCCGAGAATAGATGAGGAACTCCTTGAAAAGTGGCATGACGGACTGATATGTCTTTCAGCATGCATTGCAGGTAAAGTGCCTTCGCTTATCCTTGACGGAGACATGGAAAAAGCCGCGCAGACAGCCGTGTGGTATGACAAGCTCTTCGGCAGGGGCAATTACTATCTTGAGATCCAGGCAAACACCACGCCCGAACAGGCCAAGGTCAATGCTGCACTTATAAGGATTTCAAATGAGACGGGCATTCCGCTTGTCGCTACAAACGACTGCCACTATCTCATGAAGGAAGATTATGAAGCGCAGGATATTCTCCTTTGTATTTCAACAGCTGCACGAATTGATGATGAGAACAGGATGCGCATGTCCTCAAATGATTTCTACGTTAAGTCAGAGACCGAGATGAGGCGTTTCTTTCCTGAACTTACCGAGGCCATTGAGAATACCGGCAAGATCGCCGATATGTGCAATGCCGAATACGATTTTGAGACCATTCACCTTCCTGTTTATGAAGTTCCTGAAGGCTACAGCAGCCATGAAGAATATCTTTCTGATCTGACATATAAGGGACTTAAGAAAAGATTTGAAGTAACTCCTCCCACGGGCAGCGAAGAAGACTATATGAAGCGAGCCGAGTATGAGCTTTCCGTCATTAACAGCATGGGCTATACCGATTACTATCTCATCGTATGGGACTTCATCAATTATGCGAAGACACATGATGTTACCGTAGGGCCGGGAAGAGGATCAGGTGCAGGTTCTCTTGTTGCTTATGCAGTCGGCATCACCGACATCGATCCGATCAAGTATGGTCTTGTTTTCGAGAGATTTCTTAATTCCGAGAGAGTATCCATGCCTGACTTCGACGTCGATTTCAACGATGAGCGAAGACAGATAGCGATCGATTACGTCACGGCAAAATACGGTAAGACGAGAGTTGCCCACGTAATCACATTCGGTACGCTTGCCGCAAGACAGGCGGTTAAGGACGTAGCAAGAGTTCTTAACATGCCTATATCACAGAGCAACAAGCTTACGAAGATGATTCCATTTTCCGTAGGCATGACATTGAAGCAGGCACTTGAGATCAGTACTGAGTTTAAAGAAGCATATGATACCGATCCCGAATCGCGTAAGGTGATCGATATGGCTATGCGTGTTGAAGGCCTTCCGCGTAATGCCGGAACGCATGCTGCGGGAATAATCATATCAGGAAAGGACATCACTGATATCGCGCCGCTTGCAGTAAACGATGACACAGTCGCTGTACAGTTTGCTAAAAGTGATGTTGAGAGTATCGGTCTTCTCAAGTTCGACTTCTTAGGCCTTCGGACATTAACCGTTTTGCAGGATGTCAAAGAACTTATCAAGAATAACTACGGAAAAGACATTGATCTCGACAGGATACCTCTGGATGATCCTGAAGTATTCAAGATGATCGGCAGAGGAGAGACTGTCGGCATATTCCAGCTTGAAAGCCGCGGAATGACATCTTTCATGAAGCAGCTTGAACCGGGAAGCCTTGAGGACATCATCGCCGGCATCTCGCTTTACAGACCGGGTCCTATGGATCAGATCCCGAAGTATGTCGACTGCAAAAAGAATCCGTCCCATATCACATACGATCATCCTCTGCTCGAGCCCATTCTTAACGTTACTTACGGATGCGCTATTTATCAGGAACAGGTAATGCAGATCGTAAGAGATCTTGCAGGCTTCTCGATGGGACAGTCCGATAACATCAGACGCGCGATGAGCAAAAAGAAAAAGTCGATAATGGAGAACTACAGAAATCTGTTCATGTACGGCGGAACGGATGACAAGGGACGCCAGATCGACGGCTGTATCAAGCGCGGTGTGCCGGAGAATGTCGCCGCTAAGATCTTTGATGATGTATCAGGATTTGCAGGCTACGCATTCAATAAGTCGCATGCTGCCTGCTATGCGGTGGTAGGTTACTGGACGGCATACTTTAAGTGCTATTATCCGACGGAGTTCATGGCAGCAACTCTTAATTCTTTCAGGGGCGATCTCGGCAAGGCGTCTTATTACATCTCATGCTGTTCTGCGATGGGTATCGAAGTGCTTCCTCCTGATATCAACAAGAGCCGCGAAAGATTTACCACTGAAGGCGACCGCAAGATAAGAATAGGATTATCCGTTATCAAGAATGTCGGCGAAGGCGCAGTACTTGATATCCTGAATGACAGGGAGAAGAACGGTGAATACAGATCGTTTGAAGACTTTGTCGTAAGAGCTTCAAAGATAGGCGTGAAGAAGACGGTTGCAGAAGCATTGATCCTTGCTTCGTGCATGGATTCATTCGGTTTGACGAGAAGCCAGATGACAGCGTGCGTACAGACGGAACTCGACAGACTTGCGCATGAGGACAGCCGCAACATAGAAGGCCAGCTGTCTCTCTTTGATTTCGGAGATGCTTCGTCAGCTGGTCCGTCGATCTATATACCTGACATTGCAGAATATCCTGAAAGCCAGAAACTCGGTTATGAGAAAGAGATGGTCGGCATCTATCTTTCAGGTAATCCTCTTGCTTCTTATACGAATATCATTTCCGAGATAGCTACATTTGACATGTCTGAAGCATCAGATATCCTCGCTCTCTCAGGAAGCGATGCATTAGATGACAACAAGCAGGTTGCGATGTGCGGAATGGTTACCGATAAGAAGACCGGATATACCAAGAAAAAGACCATGATGAGCACCATAAGCTGCGAAGACTTAAGCGGAAATTTTGAAGTACTCCTCTTCGGTAAGAACTTTGATACATACAACAGAATGGTAGAGAAGAACAAGCCTTATCTCTTTGTCGGCAGAAGGCAGATGAGAGAGGGAGGAGAGCTTTCAATGTTTGCCGACTGCTGTTTTGAATTAACTGACGACCCTGCACTTTTAAGCAGGATAAGAAACGACAGGTCTTATCAGACTGCGCTGAGGGAAAGAGACGGCGGACAGGCCATAAGACCCTCTAAACCGGTCATTACCAAAGAGACCGTGGTTCAGAATGAACCTGATAAGGCTCCTGCCGAGAACAAAGAACACGTCATGAGAATTCATTATTCCGGCAAGCCTGATTCAAAAGGTTTTTCAAGGCTTCTTAACTTCCTTGCCTATTTCCATGGTAATATGGCTGTAGAGATCCTTTTTGAATCCGATAACAGTATCACAAGACTTGATGACATATGCAGGATCGCACCTGATGAACCGGTGCTCAATAAACTCGCAGAACTTGTAGGAGCAGACAATATCGAGATGTTATAAAGGAGGCATATTCATGGACGAACAGAAAGTTGCTGAACTTAACAGGATAATCAGAGAGTGCAAGCATATCGTCTTTTTCGGCGGCGCCGGTGTGTCGACTGAGAGCGGAATTCCCGACTTCAGAAGCAAGGACGGACTTTATAACCAGCACGATGTCAAGTTCGACAGATACAGTCCGGAATATCTTTTGAGCATAGACTGCCTTATTGACCATCCGGAAGTTTTCTATGAGTTCTACAGGCAGAAGCTCAACACTGCCGGCATTGAGCCTAACAGAACACACTATAAACTTGCCGAGATGGAAAAAGCCGGCAAGCTTGACGGAATAATCACACAGAATATCGATGGTCTTCATCAGAGGGCGGGGAGCAAGAACGTACAGGAAGTGCATGGTACGACATACCGCAATTATTGCATGAAGTGTCATGAGAAGTATCCTTACGATTTCATATTCAAATCAGAAGGGCCGATAGCGAAGTGCCCGAAGTGCGGTGGAATGGTAAGGCCTGATGTTACTTTGTATGGTGAAGGGCTTCCGCAAACTGCTTGGATCGAATCTAAAAGACTCGTTTTCAGAGCTGACTGCCTGATCATCGGAGGAACGTCCCTTGCCGTTCAGCCGGCGGCTTCACTTGCATACGATTTCAGCGGCAAATATCTGATTGTTATCAACCGTGACAAGACATTCGCCGACAGGACGGCTGCACTCGTTTTCCATGACAATATCGGCGAAGTAATGGATTCCATCAAGCTCGACTCCTGAATTCGGTGGTAAAACCGAATTATAGCAATAAGGTATGAAGTTTTGTGCCTAATTATATAATTAGGCATTTTCTTTTAGTGTATAATATGTCCCGAATAATCTTTTGATTTTCGGAGGAATTATTATGGGTAGACTTCTTTATGATGAGAACAACCTTCCTGAGATCAACACTCTGAAGGCTGTAAATTATGACACTATAGATACGAGCACAGTAGAACCTATTAAGCGCGTAGGCGTGCTTACGAGCGGCGGCGATGCGCCCGGAATGAATGCAGCGATCAGATCCGTTGTAAGGGCAGGCATCAATGCCGGCTTTGAGATGTACGGTGTAACCAGAGGTTACCACGGACTTTGGAAGGGCGAGATCAAACAGCTTGATGGCAGAAGCGTTTCGGAGACTCTCCAGCGCGGCGGCACATTCCTTATGACAGCAAGATCCAAGTCATTCATGACTGACCAGGGTGTTCTGAAGGGTGCGCGCATGATGGAAGCATACGAACTAGATGCCCTCATCGTTATCGGCGGTGACGGTTCCTACAAGGGCGCAAGAGCTTTGGCAAGAATCGGTATGCCCGTTATCGGTATGCCGGGTACCATCGACAACGATATTGCTTCAACCGAATATACAATCGGCTACGATACAGCCATGAATACAGCCATGCAGTGCATCGATAAGCTCAGAGATACAGCTTCATCCCACGAGCGCTGCTCTGTTATCGAAGTAATGGGAAGAAATGCAGGATGGATTGCACTTAATGTAGGTATCGCCACTGGTGCTGAGAGTATCCTCATTCCTGAAGTTCCTTTTGACTTTAACAGAGACGTTTTGAGAGTTATCCTTGACGGACGCAATACAGGTAAGAAGCACTATATCGTTATCGTTGCTGAGGGTGTCTGCAAAGCTGAAGATATCGCAAAACAGATCGAGGAAGCAACCGGCATTGAGGCCCGTCCTACGATCTTGGGACACCTCCAGAGAGGCGGTTCGCCGACATTAAGAGACAGAACTATCGCAAGCCTCATGGGCATCAAGGCTATCGACTGTCTCGTTGAGAAGAGATTTAACAGACTCGTTTGCATGCAGCACGGCGAGATCACTGACGTCGATATCGAGACAGGTCTCGAGATGACTAAGACGATCACTCCCGAAGCCATTGCAAACGTTAAGAGACTTGGCTGACAGCCGGGCATTTAACAGGGAATAGACCATGTACGAATATATGAGCTTTGAAGACAGCCTCGAACGGAAGAAGATCCGTGGGCGTGTCTTGAATACGCTTGAATTTAATAAGATCAGGGAGACGGTAACTTCAAAGGCCAGAACTGCTTACGGGCGTGAACTCGTGGAGAATATGGCTCCGTGCTGTGACATCGATTATGTAACACAGGAACTCTCAATTACAAGGCAGGCCATGGATCACATAATGAGATTCGGAATGCTTCCTTTGAGCGGAATGAGAGACTTGCGAGAATCACTCTTATACGCTAAGGCAGATGGTACCCTCACATGCGGCCAGCTTTTGGAAGTCGCATCTTTTTTGAGAGCTTCAGACGAGATCAGAAAAGCCATTTCAAAGGCAAGATCTGCAGGTTCGCCTCTTGTTGATGAGACGGAGCCTGATATCTGTGCTTTTGTCGACAGGCTTGAAGTCTGTGACAGTCTGCTTGAGAAGATCGACATGTCTATCTTGGGCCAGGATGAAGTGTCTGACAGGGCCAGCAAGGAACTGTCTTCGATCAGAAGAGAACGTAAAAATGTCGCAGGCGGCATAAGGTCGCTTCTGGACCGCGTTATCTCCAATCATGCGGACATGCTCCAGGAGAGCATCGTAACGCTCAGGGAAGGCAGATACTGCATTCCCGTTAAGGCGGATTTCAATGGAAGGATCGAAGGTATCGTTCACGGTGCTTCATCTTCCGGACAGACACTCTTTATAGAGCCTATGAGCGTAGTTGAGGCGAACAACAAGATCGCGGAACTTAACTTCGCTGAGCAGGCGGAGATCCAGAGGATCTTAAAGAACTTCACGAATGAAGTCGTAGCGGTAAAAGATCTTTTTGAGAACAACATTGAGATCGCATCCAAACTGGATTATGTTTTCGCGAAGGCCGAATATGGTGTGGAGAACGATTCTTTCTGCCCTTCGCTCAATACGGACGGACGGATCGACCTTAAGGGCGCTAGACACCCGCTGATTCCCAGAGAAAGCGTAGTTCCGGTCGATATCAATGTCGGTAACACATACGATTCGCTTGTTGTTACAGGACCCAATACGGGCGGTAAGACGGTATCGCTTAAGACATGCGGACTTCTTGTCCTCATGACGATGTCTGGTCTTCCGATTCCTGCTGAAAGCGGCTCAGAAGTGTGTGTTTTCGACAGAGTGCTTGCTGACATCGGTGATGAACAGAGCATTGAAGAAAGCCTTTCGACTTTTTCGGCTCACATGTCAAATATCGTATTCATCCTGAAGAACATCAGAGGCAAGTCCCTGGTGCTTCTTGATGAGCTTGGTTCAGGAACGGATCCTGCAGAAGGTGCGGCGCTTGCGATATCGATCATTGAGGAGCTTAGAAAGAAGAACTGTGTCGTTATGGCTACGACCCATTACAGAGAACTCAAGGGCTATGCCGAAATCACGGAAGGCGTTATGAATGCTTCCTGCGAATTCAATACGGAGACATTGGCTCCTACTTACAAGCTGATCACGGGAAGACCGGGTTCTTCCAATGCGTTCGTTATCTCCAGCAAGCTTGGCCTTGCAAGGCATATTCTTGATAATGCAAAGACAAGAATGTCTTCAGATGAGCTCAACTATGAAGCTCTCATTGCAAAGGCTGAAGAAGAATCCAAGAAGGCTGAAGATCTTGCCCGCGAAAATGACAGGCTCAACATTGAGCTTAAGGCCGAGAAGGCCCGCCTTGAAGAAGAGAATGCTAAGCTCAAACAGTCCAAGACAAAGATATTAAATGACATGCGTGCCGAGCAGAAGAAGCTTCTTGAAGAGCAGGAGAAGGAGTTGAGCGATGAACTCCGTGAGCTCAGACGCAGATCCAAGGATATGGACAGGGCAGAGCGCGAGAAGGAACTCGACAAGATAAGAAGAAAGCTCAGAGCCGGAATAAACGATCTTGAAGAAGATGATGACGAAGCTGTTGAATCCGTTGCATTAAGCGGTGAACCCGTTAAGGAAGTCAAAAAGGGCGAGTGCTACTATGTTCCTTCCCTTGGACAGACTGGTATTGCCGAGTCTGACCTCTCTAAGAGCGGATCGGTCAACATCCTTTGCGGCAGCATGAAGATCGCTGTTAAGAAAAACCAGCTTATGATGCCTACAAAGGCGCAGCGTGACGAGTTCATGAGGACTAAGAACGGTAAAGCGGCTTCAAAGGCAAGGGGAAGAACTGTTAAGAGCGGTGCTGAGGACCTGTCGAATGTCAAGTTCAACAGCGCATCTTCTACAACTTCTGAGATCATGCTCATCGGCATGACCACGGCTGAAGCAGAATCGAGTCTTGCCAGATACCTTGAAGACTGCGTGCTTGCAGGCATAAAGGAAGCAAGAATAGTTCACGGTAAGGGAACGGGTGCTTTAAGAGCATGCGTTCATGATATCCTTATAAAAGATGACCGTGTCGAATCATTCAGGGCAGGAGCCCAGGGTGAAGGCGATGCGGGCGTGACCATCGTTAAGTTCAGATAAGAGAGGGTAAGTGTATGAGTGAGAACAACACCATCCAAGAACAGAATACCGTTGTTCAGGCACCGGCAGAAGAACCTAAGAAGAGAATAAGGGTCGGATTCATATTCCTGGCTGTTGTTCCCATGGCTGCTCTCATGATGATACAGACGGCATCACAGCTCCCGTTCCTGGTCCTTTCAGTTGTTGAGACGGCGAACGCTTCAGCACAGGGAACTGAATTTACTGATGCGTATGACGACATGCTGAACATCTTTAATGACAAATATGCTTTCTACGCGTATCTGATATATGCGGTGATCGGACTGGTTGTATTTGCGATCTGGTATTACAAGGGCTTTGTTAAGAATGGCCCCAAGGTTAAGATCGGCGATATTGTCAGCGTAAAATCCATTGTAGGAATCGTATGCATAGTAGCCGGATTGTTTTTCTTCACCAATGCTTTCATGACACTTACGGACAAATTGCTCCCTCAGGTAATGGAAGAATATGAAATGCTGATCGAGACAGCGGGACTTGTAACAAATCCTGCCATAACGATAATCTATGCGATCATCTTAGGACCGATTCTTGAGGAACTCTGTTTCAGAGGCGTCACTTACGGACTGCTCGACAAAGCCGGCCTTAAGCCCGGGCTTTCCATCCTGATCTCAAGTCTTCTTTTCGGTGCTATGCACCTTATCCTTGTTCAGGTGCTTTATGCAGCATTCCTCGGAATGTTCCTTGGCTACCTCAGATATAAGTACCGTTCGATCAAGATCACGATATTTGCCCATATCCTGTTCAATTTTACGGGAACTTATGTCAGTTTGTTTATAGAAGAGCATTTTGCTCCGAGTGATGCGGTTATGCTTATCCTCGGCGGTATAGCCATGTTCGTACTCGTAGCTGCCATTGTCCTGATAAACACTGATAAGAAGGCATTCAAGCCCGTCAAATAACAGGGGGAGTACATTTTTGGCAGCGGGTATGGTTTACTTTATCAAATTTTTGATATAATTATTTTGTATATCAAATCATAAGGGAGAGACTGTTTTGCTGAGCGAAGAAGAACAGATGTCAGAGGCCCTGGTAAGGATCTTTGAAAATGTCGTTTTAACAGAAGAGAAATCTCTTCAGGCAGGTTACTTCAAGGACCTGTCCATCGCAGAGATGCACACCCTTACGGCAATCGGACCCTACGACGCACGTACAATGACT
The DNA here is from genome assembly GCA_045648465.1 of Saccharofermentans sp. Lineage (GTDB taxonomy): Bacteria > Bacillota > Clostridia > Saccharofermentanales > Saccharofermentanaceae > Saccharofermentans. The sequence continues at coordinate 92,255 of JAZROA010000013.1, read as the reverse complement.
AATACCGCCGAAGACCTTGGTATCACCACGGGCACTTTGACTGTAGCAATAGACAGGCTTGTCAAAAAGGGTTATGTCCACAGAGAACGTGATAAGCGCGACAAGCGTATTGTAAGGATCAGCCTTACGCATACCGGTAAGCTTGCATGCAGAATGAACAGCAAGTTTCACAGAGTATTGGCAAAACATATCCTTGCCGGCTACGATGCAGATGACAGAAAGCATCTTCTCGACCTTGTAAATGAGGTCGACCAGTATGTTGAGCAGCAGCTCAGAAGATATGACAGTACCGAGAACGTAAGAGCAACCGCAAGACAGGTTGCTAAAGATACTGCTAAGGAGAAAAAACAAGATGGCTGACTCTGACAACCTGAGAGCGAAGGTTAAAGAGGACGTGATCCGCATCATGTCCGAGACGCTCGAGATATCTCCTGAAGAGATATCGTCTGAACTTCAGTTCAATACCGATCTGCCCTTTGATTCTCTGCAACTCTATGAGTTTGTAATTGACGTTGAGGAGACATACAACATCCGTCTTCCAGATGAACTCCTTGATGAGGTTAAGACCGTAGATGACATGATCGATGTCGTGGTAAAACTCTCGGCACAGAAGTGATCTGACGGTACATGAAGAAATTATTTATCGTAAACAGCAGGGCGGATTCCCAGGCCCTGGCGCGTTTTAAAGCGGCTTATTCACAGTATTCAGGCGAACATGAAGGCGAATCTGAGATCGTCTATACGGAGTTTGCCGGTCATGCAAGCGAAGTCGCTTCCAAAGCAGCAAAAGAAGACGATCTTCTGGTAGTTGCCTGTGGAGGTGACGGCACCATCCACGAGGTGGCAAATTCCCTTGCCGAATCCAAGACACCAATGGCAGTTATCCCGCTCGGCACGGGCAACGATTTCACCAGATCGGTCATGGACGATAACCACAGAAGCAACAGTGATGTCTGTGTCAAAGCAATCTTTGAGGATGGTTTTAAGGTCAAAGATTCAGATCTCATAAAGGTCACATCCTATGACGTTAACGGCAATAAGATCGATTCCAGTTCGGCATGGTGTCTTAATGTCGCATCCATTGGTCTTGATACCGAAGTCCAGCTCAGGGCAAAAGGAAAGGTCCTGGCTAATCCAAATTCCAGACTTATAAGGAAAACGGCTTATATTACATCGGCCCTGTCCTGTCTTTTCGGCAACAGGAAATTCGATTTCAAGTACAAAGCGTTAAGAGGCGACGGAAAGCCTGCGGAGTCAGAGAAGTCGTCTTTCACGCTTCTGGCGGTCTGCAATGCTTCATATTACGGCAGCGGATTCTGTCCCGCGCCCCATGCGAAGATCGATGACGGCCTTATAAACTGCTGCGCGATCGATTCTGTAGGCCTTTTCAGATCTTTGTTCCTGCTTACCAAATACAAGGACGGCAAGCATGAGGACTACAAGGAAGCTGATGTTTTCGTAACGACGACAATTACAGTCGAAGCTACCGGATCAAGGGATCTGAACGGCAATTATGACGGAGAGGATTTCTCCGGCCATAAGGTATCTTTTGAATGTTATCCCGGAGCTATCCGTCTTGCTCTTTATATTTAATTAATTATGCTATAATCAAAAGTTATGGAAAGCATAATTAAGACAACTATCGATAATTACAAAAAATACGGGGTCAGTGATAAGGCGATAGAGGCCGCAGTTAAGGCTGAAAAGTCGCTTGCTGACGTTTATGCACGTATCGATGACATCGTTACATATAACGAACTTAAGGTCCTTGATGCATTCAGGAGCGAGAAATTCTCAGATACCCACATGGGTTCCACTTCCGGTTACGGCTACGATGACGTAGGCAGGGAGAAGATCGAGAATATCTTTGCCAAGGTTTTCGGTGCTGAAAAAGCCTATGTAAGATGGCAGATCAGCACCGGTTCACAGGCTATTTCAGCCATGCTCTATGGTGCTTTGAGGCCGGGAGACATCATGCTTTCCGTTACAGGCAGACCTTACGATACCCTTATGGCTACGATCGGCTTATCTTCCGAGAACAATGACATGTCACTCATGTCATACGGAATCAAGTATGAGGAAGTCGATCTCAAAGAGGACGGCACACCCGATCTTAATGCCATCTGGGCAGCTATAAAGCCCCAGACAAAGATGGTATTCATCCAGAAATCCAGAGGCTATACGGGAAGAAGAGCTCTTCTTTGCGAAGATATCAAAAAGATCGCAGAACTCGTTCACTCAGTAAGGGAAGACATTATCGTCGCCGTTGACAACTGTTACGGCGAATTCACCGAAAAGACAGAACCCATTGAGGTTGGCGCCGATGTAATTGCGGGATCCCTCATTAAGAATCCCGGCGGCGGAATCGCAAGGACGGGCGGATATATTGCAGGAAGAGCGGATCTGGTCGAAAATGCCGCAAGACATCTTACGACACCCGGTCTCGGAAGCGAAGTCGGTCCTACATTGGGAGCAAACCAGATGATCGCCAGAGGTCTTTTCACAGCGCCGGCTTGTGTGGGCGAATGCCTTAAGGGTGCCGTTTTCGCAGCTGAGATCTTAGGCGGTGAAGGATATAAGACAAGCCCTTCTTCAACAGAGGCAAGAGGTGACATCGTTCAGACGGTAGAATTCGGAGATCCGGATAAGATGACCAAGTTCTGCACGGCCATCCAGTCCTGTTCACCTGTTGATTCCTTTGTTACACCCGTGCCGTGGGACATGCCCGGTTATGACGACCAGGTAATCATGGCGGCAGGTGCATTCGTACAGGGCGCTACTACGGAACTTTCATGTGACGGCCCCATGAAGCCGCCTTACATTGCATATATGCAGGGAAGTCTTGCAAAAGAACAGGCTAAGCTCGCCTGCATGCTTGCTATCGGGAGCTGATAAATATGGCAGACGGTAAACAGTGGTATAACAGCCCTGAGATGGGACAGCCTAAAAAAACTGCAGGTAAACCTGCGGGCGGTAAAGGCAAGCCCTCTAAGCCCGGCATGAAGCAGTCAGGAGGCAGACCCGTTTCCAAATCAGGAAAACCTGCAGGCAAAAATCCGCAGGCAGCAAAGCACGGAGCAAAACCCGTAAGCGGCGGCAAGCCTTTTTCCAAGGCCTCAAACAGACCTGTATCAAAGAATCCGCAGAAGGGTGCTCCCGTAAGCGATACTAATACGGGTAAGAGCATCATTCCGCAGATGGAAGATGTTAAAGCCGAAGCCGGAAAGAAAAACGTTCAGAACAGGCCTTTTAACAAGCCCGTAAAGCATGGCGCAAAGCCTTCTTCCAAACCCCAGGCAAAGAGACCCATGACTGCTGCCGAGAAGGCAAAAGCCAGGGAAATGGCCAGGGCAAGAGAACAGCAAAAGATCCTTGAGCAGGCAAAGCGCAAGGAAGAAGCCAAGATCAGAGAGCAGGAAAAGATCGAGAAGAACGAGTATAAGCGCAAGAACCCTTCACAGAAGAGTGCGGAGAGCCGTGCCATAAGGAACGGCATTCTCGGAGCTGTTGCTGTTGCTTCGGCTCTTTTAGTCCTTGTTTTCGTTGTTCACCACTTATATGACTACATCGCAGAGAAGCCGAATTTTTCATTCGTTACTACCGGTTCGGTTGAGCATACCATCGGTGCGAGAGCTCTTGTCGTAAGAGATGAGGACACGATTGAGTGTGTTAACGGCGGTGAGCTCGTAACACAGATCACAGAGGGTTCCAGAGTCGCAAAGGGACAGGAACTCGCCATAGTCGTTCCTGAGAACTGGAAATCCACCGTACAGGATCTAAGAAATGTACAGTCACAGATATCCGACGTCCAGCAGGAGATCATCATGTCGGGCGGCGTTGCTGAAGCTGACGTCATTTACAGGAACTATAACAAGAATCTTTCCACGATCCTTGATTCCGTTAGATACGATTCAATGAGCGGAAACTTAAGCAACATGTCTTCTTACAGTTCATCGGTCAACGTTATCCTTGATGAGCGTGAAGACGAGATGAGTAAGATCAATTTCGATGACGAGAGAATATCCGTCTTAAGAAATGACGAGGCAGTATATGAAGCGCAGCTCGAGAAATATGCGTCCGTCGTAACGGCTCACAGACCGGGAGTCGTATCATTCAGACTTGACGGCAAGGAGAACATTCTCTCTTATGATCAGTTCCTCTCAATGCCAATGACGGAGATCAAGGGATATATCAATAATTCCGTCGGTGCTATCGCTTCTGACCTCAATGTTGAAGCTGAGACACCAGTTGTCAGGATCGCCCAGAACGAGAGCCAGTATCTTTCCGTATATCTTTCTTCGGAAGATGCAGGTGTATCTGATTTCGCCGTAGGTACGTATCACGACATCAACATCCGTACGGAAGGTATCTCGATCGATAACTGCCAGGTTGTACGCTGCGAGAGCGATTCTTCGGGAATGCTCATTACTTTCGAGACATCAAGATGCGTAGAAGCACTCCTTGACCTCAGAACTGTTGACATCGAGATCGTTATTACTGAGACAGACGGTATGAGAGTATCCATGCCGAGCCTTGTAAATGGTTACTATGCTCCTAAGGGTAATCCCTGTTTCTGTGTATATCTCGCACCGGGATCTAACGTAGGACCTGACACTTTCGCTGAAGATGCGATCTTCAACGTGACGATAATCCCTAATGCCGTAACGGATGAGGAAGGCAACCCGGTTGAATTGTCGAATACTTCTGTTGCAGGCTGTACAGTTGTTTATACGGAAGCCATGGAAGACGGCGGCTACATAGTCGCGTTCTCAACGCCTAACGAATATGCGGCTCTTAAGAGACTCGACAGACTTTATACCGAAGGCTATATGGCATCCTTCGTTGATACGGCGACAGGACTCGGAATGACTACTGACAAGATCATAGTAACCGACTTTGCAGGTATCGCGTCAGTATACACGAATAACCAGGGCTTCGTCGAAGAGATCCGCGTTATCATTCTGGATAATGACAGAGAGTTTGCGATCATCGACCAGGTAGGCAAATCTTCTGTTCCGAATCTTAATACTGTAATTATTACTAACCCAAATACGGTTAAACCCGGAGATAAAGTTGACTGATATGGAATACGATTTTACGGAAGAACTTAAGAAAAAGATCTCAGATAATATTCAGGCTGTAAGAGAATCAATTGATGAAGCTGTGGCTGCCTCAGGAAGAGAGAAGGGGAGCGTTACGCTCATCGGTGTAACTAAGGTGTTCCCGGTTGAGTATGCTGAGTCAGCAGCCGTAAGCGGCCTTACAGATCTCGGTGAGAACCGTGTCCAGGAACTTGTTCCGAAGGTCGAGAGATTTTCTGCTCTGGACCTTGATGTCAACTGGCATCTTATAGGTACATTACAAAAGAATAAAGTAAAGTACATTATAGGAAAGACTCATCTTATCCATTCCGTAAACAGCGTTGAACTTGCCGAGGAGATCTCGAAAAGGTCAGCCGGTAACAATGTTACTTCAAGGATTTTGTTACAGGCAAACGTATCAGGCGAGGAGAGCAAGCACGGCTTTGCGCCTCATGAATTAAAGCCTGCATTAGACAAGATCATGGATATGCCTTCATTAGAGATCTGCGGCCTTATGACAATGGCTCCCATTGAGACATATGAAGGACAGGCAAGGGAAGTCTTCGCTAAAACAAGAGTAATATTCGAAGATCTTAAGTCATATACCGGTCTTGAGAGCTGGAATGTGCTCTCCATGGGCATGAGCCAGGACTATAAAAGCGCTATTTACGAGGGTTCCACGCATATCAGAATCGGTACTGCAATATTCGGAAACCGCGCGGAATATAAGCCTTTGTAACATTGTTCGATCAAAAAACGTTAATTTTTGTTACATTTTGTAATAAAACCCCGCTTTAAGTTACCTTCTTGTGTCATATCGCCCAAAAGTATTGAGGCGAAAATCAAAATTCGTTAATATCCGAAGTATCTTATATGAATGTCCTTGGTCGGGCGAATTTTTAAGGAGGAAAATACAAATGGGCACTTTTAACGTTAAGAATTTCTTCGGAAGCATGTTCACACCTGTAGAAGATGAGATGGAAGAAAACTATTACGGTGAGGAAGAGGGCTACATTGAAGAAGATGCATACGAGCAAGAGCCTATTGCAGAGGAGTCTTACGTTGAGGAGCCTCGCACCTTCGTTCAGGAGCCCGCAGTTACAACACCTGTAATGCAGCAGAACGCAACAGTCATTATGCTTACACCTTATGACATCAGAACAAGCCAGATCGTTTGTGATCACATCCGTGAAGGCCACATCGTTATCTGCAACCTCACAAATACAGATAAAAATCAGAGAGTAGTTGACTACATCTCCGGCGGTGTTTATGCATTAGGCGGAAGAGTTGAGCCTACACCCGTTAAGACAACATTTGTCTGCACACCTAAGTCTGTTAACCTCGTAGTTGAGAATCAGGACGCAGAGCAGATGGGTACTAAGGTTTCCGCTCTCTAATCCAAACTGAGTAAATAAAAAATCAAGATGCTGTTCCAAGTTGATACGAGGGACAGCATTTTTTTGTCTTCTCACGGGGCTTTAGAGAAATGTATTCAGTTGGATAAAATATCTTTGCTAATATATAATACTTGTAAATTGGATTGCAATTTTACTCCCGGAGGATAGATTAATGACAGGCGAGGATCGCGAATATTTATTCGATCAGGCTCAGCACTTATCTGAGATACTTAACGAAGAATGCGTCGAGCTCCTGGGTATGCTCGAGAAGATTGAAGACAGGGTCACGATCTCAAGACGCATCAATAAACTTGAAGATGATGCTGATCATGTTTTCCATGCATTTGCAGACAGATTGCATGAAGTCGAATCTGATATAGAAAAAAGAGATTATATCTTCAAGATGGCAAGACACATTGAAGAATGCGTTGACATGATAGATGAGCTTTCCATGACGATAGTCCGTTATAACACAAGGGCTGTAAACCAGGGAATGAAGGCCAGTATCAATGCCATTGCAGGCTGTGCCAAGAAAGAGATCCATCTTCTTAATCTCATGCGCACATATGAGCCTGAAAAACAGGAATTGTTCGTAAGGTCCATCAATGAATTTGATGCTTTCAAAGTCGATTTCTATAAGATGTATGACATGCTCATTTTCGGCCTCTTCTCACAGCCTCATGACACAGTCGACATTATCAGGTGCAAAGCTATTTACGATGCCTGCAAGGATATATTCAAGGCATTTGAAGTCAGTGCTGACGATTGCTACAAGTATATGAGAGCACGCAACAGCGGTTCTGAATTCTTTACAGAAACAAAATGATCCGGTTTTCTTATCTATGATCTGAAGAAGTGAAAAGATGACCGTATATATGAAGGAGAATCATTAAATGAATCGAAGGATCAATATTGGTCTGGTTATTGATGATATCGATAATTACTTTACAAACCAGGCTGTCATAGGTGCTGAACAGGCTGCCAAGGTATTGGATGCAAATCTGTTTATATTCCCGGGTCATTATGTCGGTAAGACCGACAGCAGATATGCTGATAAGAAATTCGAATATCAGTATAACTCTATCTTTGATCTTCCCACTGAAAGAAACGTTGATATCATCTATATCCTTCAGGGTTTGATCTGCTCAAGAGCTGACACGGAAACTCAGACAAACTTCCTTAAGAAGATGCCAAATGTTCCTGTCGTCTGCCTGTTCTCTGATTTTGAAGGATATCCTTCAGTTACGTTTAACAACCGTTCCGGTCTTACAGAACTTTTAAAGCACCTTATCGAAAAGCATGATGCAAGAGAGATCGGTTTTGTATCAGGTCCTGTTACGAACCCTGATGCGAGAGAGCGACTTAATATATACAGGGACGTTCTTAAGGAATATGATATTCCGTTTGATGCGCATAAAGTCGTATATGGTGATTTCTCAATGAACAGCGAGGCTGAGGTAGAGGAACTCCTTAAGTATAACGATCATCTTGACGCGATCGTTTTTGCCAATGATTCCATGGCGGCAGGCGGCTACGATGCGCTTAGAAAGAAGGGCATCGTACCGGGCAAGGATATCCTGATCGGAGGCTTTGATGACGATGCTTTTGCTATATCACTCGAACCGCCTCTTACGACTGTTGAAGCAAGCTCCGCATCCCTGGCTTACAAGGCTGTCCTTAATGCTAAGCATTACCTTGAGGGTACTGCATTAGATGATATGACAGTTGATACGCATCTTGTGCAGCGCAGTTCCTGCGGATGTGATGAATTCGATATAAGTGCTATCTGCAGAAGGCTGAAACTTGATAATGTTTTAGAAGACAGTGACGCTTTCTTTAACGGGATCGAAGAGTATCTGTTCAGTGATTTCGTTGATAATGAACCGATATCACAGTGTCTTCGAAAACTTGTCGATGCCTATGTCGATTTCTTAAATGCTGATGATAAGATGGCGAAGATACCTGCCATGAACGATTGCTTCTATGATCTTTTAAGAACAGATCTGTTCCTTTTGTCATCACGTGAGAAATGCTTTAATTCCGTTCAGGCAATGCAGAGCAAAGCACTGGATTTATTTAATAACGATCACGACCGTGTAATCGTAAATGATGTTTTCTCAAAATACTTTAGAAGGATGACATTCTCGAGCACTCTTCCCGCAGATGTTGCCAGAAGAAGGAATGAGAGGATGCAGGGTGTTATCAACCGTCAGGTTGGTGAAGTCTTCCTGATCGAGAACGAAAGAGAGATTCCTTATGAACAGCTTTTGGGAAGCCTTAAAGGAATCGGATTTAAGAAATCATTGCTGTATCTGTTCCAGGGTAATATCAAGAATAACGGTACAGCAGACTGGATGCCGCCTGCATCGATCCTGCTTAAAGCTGTTCTTGATGATGAAGGCCTCAGAGCGTTGCCTGAAGCTAAGCAGCTCCTGCGCACGGAGAGCATCTTCCAAAATGAATTCATTAAAGGTGACGGGCGCCGCACTATGATCGTTGCACCTATGTTCGTAGGCGCGGATATATACGGTCTTCTTGTTAACGAACTTGATATGACGAGCTCATACAGCGTGTCATCTGCTGCATCGCAGCTCTCAGTCACTCTCAGATCTTTGTTCATGATAGAAGAACAGAACAAGGTCAAGCAGTCTTTGCAGATGTCACTTGAGAGATTTATAAGAGACAATACAAAACTTGAAGAGATTGCCCAGAAAGATGAGCTCACGGGTCTTTATAACAGAAGAGGATTCATTACAAACGCAGAGCGTGTATTGGAAGAACCTTCCAATCAGGGAAAGGTTGCGATCATCTGCTATGCCGATATGGATAATCTTAAAATGATCAACGACAAGTATGGTCACGATGACGGAGACTTTGCGCTTAAGACTATCGCCCATGTCCTTCAGGAATCATTCAGAGACATGGATATCATAGGACGTATCGGAGGCGATGAATTCATCTCTCTGGCAGTTACAGGTTCTGACTGTGATGTCGATTCAATGAAAGAGAGAATCGAGAAGGTAACAAAGAGATACAATCAGTTCGCCGGAAAGCCTTATCCCATTGAGATGAGTACAGGTATATATAAGTTCAAGATCGCCGGTAAAGTTGATATCTACGAAGCGATGAACAACGCTGACAGACTGCTTTATGATGAGAAGATAAGGAAGAAGAAAGGCAGACAGTTTAACCAGTAATCAGAACAGGGCTTGCTCATAATGAGAAAGCCCTTTTTAATTTGCATTTGCCTTTTTCTGAGCATAGACCTTGAGTATTGCGCGGTAGATAAAATATGATGCAAAACTTGTTGCGATTCCCAGGAGTATTCCTCCGAGAACATCGGTCGGATAGTGAACGCCTACATAAAGTCTTGAGAATGCCAGTGCTATTGCATATATGATCGCTATGACCGCAACTATCTTATATGCAGTGCTCATTTTTGTTCTTGTGATCTTACCTGATTTTTCAGCTACGGGAAGTCCTAATATTGCTATTACAAGTATAGCTCCCATTACTGCAAAAGCCGCGCCGCTGTGTCCGGAAGGGAAGGAGTAATCCTTCTGCTTTTCTATGAGGTTTACAAGTCCGTCAATGGCTTCGTAAGGTCTTGTTCTTGCAACGGCATTCTTTATGAAAACATTGGTCAGAAGTGCTTCTATCGCAATGCTGATCCCTGCGATAAGTCCGATCCTTCTGGTCTTCGGGATGATGAGCAGAAGAACTGCCAGCGCGATCAGAAATATACCGTAATCACCTGTATGAGTCAGAGCAGTCATGAACGGATTCATAAAATCCGTTCTTATATGTTCCTGAATATAAAGAAGAAACGACGCTTCCCAATCCATATTTATCCCCTATTCGAATTTCTCTATTACGGATTTTATAACTAAACCTGAAAAGAATTTAGTTATAAATTAGTGAATTCTCAGTCTTCAGGCGGCATCGGAAGTGTAGCACCGCCAAAAGGCATGCAGATGACAGAGCAGTCTTCTCCATATCTTGCGTATGCTTCATCGAATGCTTCCTGTGCGGAATGCATGGGCTCAAGGAAGATGCTTCTTACGAAGTCGTCATCCATCTCGGAGATGAGAACGATCTTCGCATGCTTTAATACCATTGCGATGGCAGCAGCTTTATGTCCGCCCAGCTGGAAATCCCTGCCGACTCTCTCTATGAGTTCGTCCGGAGTATTTGCAGTTGTGAGCCACTCTTCGAACTTGGCGCTTCCCAAACCTTCGTTGCAAGCTCCGATAACGATTATCGTACCGCCGTCTGCAACGGCATATTTTGAGTTATCCAAAGCTTTTTGTGTCTGATAGAGATTGGCATCCTTAGGAGCGCCTCCCTGTGAGACGATAACGATATCAGCTCTTCTCTTAAGAGGCTTTCTGTACATCCTGTCGAGGTACTTGCAGCCTGCTCTGTGAGCCTCGGTGACTTCACCTGCGACACAATAAACGATGTGTTTGTGCTCGTCGAGAATAGGATTAACGATGAAGCTTAAGTGGCAGAATGTCTCTGATTCTTCGATATCTGCTCGTATAGGATTGCCGTTAAGGTTGCCTGCGCACGCTTTCTCGTCGACCATCATGCGGTGGTTTGCCTGGATGGCAGAAGGTGTGGATACACCGGGCATGAGGGCCTTGGCTCCGCCGGAGTAACCTGCAAAATAGTGGAACTCAATGTTGCCTACGCCGATCCTGAAATCAGCTTCTGCAACGCTTCTTGTGATATCAACGGGAGTTCCTCTTGAAGTATCTCCCATGTGGATGCAGTCGGAAGGATCTGAATCTATGCATCTTACTTCGCTGTAAACACGCTCACCGACAAGCTTTTTCTTTTCTTCTTCTGTGTGAGGTCTGTGTGAGCCCAATGCGAAAACTACATATATATCTTCTTTTTTGCAGCCGGCAAGATAGAGTTCATCGAGGATAGAAGGGATAACATCAAAACTCGGGAGCGGTCTTGAGATATCGCTTGTAATAATGCAGATCTTCTGACCCGGTTTTACAAGGTCTTTGAGACGGGGAGATCCGATAGGGTTTTCGAGCGCATAAACAACGGCATCAGGGCCGCGTCTTTCATGCTCGATCTCATTTGCTACAAGGATCTGATCGAGATTCTTATCGGGGATATCTACTGTCTGTACGCCTTTGCCGTAGCCGAATTCTACCTTCATATGCCGCTCCATAATAAATATAAGATTTTTCTATTTTACCTTGATAACCGCTATTCACAAGGAGATATATGCCTAAAAGCCGAAAATCGTTAATTTTACTGATTTTCGCTGAACTTTTGGGCATTTCCATATGCTAAGTATCTTTTGTTTATCATGTAGTATAATTGCACGAGACATTTCTTTCGAGGGGAAAACATATGAAGACAAGAAGCATCAAGTTAATCGCAGCATTTGTGCTGGTGTTCGCCGGACTGTTTATGTTTGCAGGCTGCGGCAATAAGGGAATCGAAGGAACATGGGTACTCGTTGAAGAATATGAGAGCGACGGAACCAAGGTCTCGTCTTCTGATCTAAAGGATTTAGGAATTTCTGAGACGTTTGTTGTGAACGGTACTACGGCAGAATATACCTGTGAAGCTCCGTTAATGAAAAAGCCTGTAACGATGACCTTTACCGTTGAACAGACAGGTGAGAATACATATGATTTCAAGATGTTGGGTGATTTTGTTTTTGCGTCGCCGGAGGTCCACGGCAATAAAATGACTTACACAGTCGGTGAAGGCGAAGACAGTATGAAGATGGTCTTCAAGAGAAAATAAATACCCCGGTTGTGCAGATTGCACCTTTTGATATGGGAAATAGGGCATTTTGCCCTGTCTTTGACAATTTTATTTGATATTCCCTGTGCTATGATTTTATTAGTTAAGCGTTGACCTGGACGTGCAATATTACTTCAGGTCAGCGCTTATCTTACTTTAGCGGAGGTGGAATATATGCTGAGTAACTTTGAGGAAGCGAGGATCTACATCGATGAGAATGACATCAAGATGATCGATTTCAGGATGATAGATCTCAACGGAAGATGGCATCATCTGACGATCCCGGCAGAAAGATTCACTGAATCTATCATGACAGAAGGCATTGGTTTTGACGGCAGCAATTACGGCTTTGCTCCTGTCGAGAAGAGTGACATGGTATTTATTCCTGATCTCTCCAGTGCCGCTATCGATGATTTCTGTGAGATCAAGACTCTCTCCATGATCGGCGACGTCCGCATCATCGGAAAAGACGGTAACATTCCTTTTAACCAGGAACCCAGAAACGTCAGTAAGCGTGCAGAAGAATACATGAAGGAATTGGGCGTTGCTGACCAGTTCCTTTTGGGACCTGAATTCGAATTTTATGTTTTCGATGAGGTAAGATTTGCCAACAAACCAAACAGTTCCGGCTTTACCATTGACGGCGAGGAAGCATTCTGGAATTCGGGCGAGCCCGGCAGTTTGGGTTTCCAGACTCCTCATCAGGGCGGATACCATATCGCTCCTCCTCAGGATGTCGCTTATGACTTCAGAAGCCGTGTTGCGATGCTCATGGAGAACCAGGGAATCAAGGTCAAGTATCACCATCACGAAGTAGGTTCAGCGCAGATGGAGATCGAAGTTGAATTCGGTACCATGACCGAGATGGCAGATAAGACTATGCTTACCAAGTACATCGTCAAGAATGAGGCTGTAGCAGAAGGAAGGACAGCTACGTTCATGCCAAAGCCCGTATACGGTGAAGCAGGTTCAGGCATGCACGTCCACATGCTTATGTTCAAGGACGGAAAGCCTGTTTTTTACGATGAGAACGGATACTCGGGACTGTCACAGACTGCGCTCTATTTCATCGGCGGAGTCTTAAAGCACGTCTCTGCGATCTGCGCATTCTCCAACCCGTCTACCAACTCTTATAAGAGACTTCTTCCGGGCTTTGAAGCTCCTGTCACGATCGGTTATGCTACCGCTAACAGAAGCGCTGTAATCCGTATTCCGGCTTATGCCAAGACACCTGACAAAAAGAGATTTGAATTAAGGAATCCGGATGCCACATGCAATCCTTACTATTGCTATGCCGCAATCCTCATGGCAGGTCTGGACGGAATCAAAAACAAGATCGATCCTGAAGCTGAAGGCTATGGACCTTATGACTTTAACCTCTTCAACCTTTCCGAAGAAGACAAGAAAAAGATCAAGGGACTTCCCAAGTCTTTGGGCTCTGCTCTTAAGGCACTCGAAAAGGATCACGACTTCCTTACAGCAGGCGGCGTTTTCCCGGTCGAACTTATCAACCTCTGGATCGCAAACAGAAGAAAGGATCTCGGCCGTCACATCTCGATGCCTACACCAATGGAATATGAGATGTATTACGATCTCTAAACTGATCACAACAAAAACACACCTGGGGCCCGGATCAAACCGGGTCCTTTTTAGTTCTGCAACAGTAGACTCTGTATTTGTTGCTTAATCGACAAAAAGGCCAAACATTACTGATTGTCCGACTTTCCGCGGACCGTGATAATGAAGCCATAACATAAAAACATCAAACAAGGAGGCTTCAACATGAAAAACAAAGATATGAAAGAACTCGATATGAAAGATCTCGAAATCGTAAGCGGCGGAGTTATCGGTGAGGTCGTAAATGACAGTGAATTTCTTCATAAGAATGGACTTATGGACGGAGATTTTAACAGCTTTGAGGTTATGTTCAACTGGAATGACTGTTCTGATAAAGTGAGCAAAGCATGGGAAACGATCGGCATTACATGTGTCACTCATCCTGCCAGCGACAATGAATATTTTTATAATTGCCATCCCATTACATATTATGAGGCGAGAGAGATTGCCAAACAGAAATTGATCAAAGGACCAAAGATCGCTATCACTCTTCCGTGACAGCAGTAACTTCAATTCAACGGCAGATCAGATGCTTGAGTGATCTGCCGTTGTTTGTTTTAGGGCACTTCGGAAACAAATGATATAATCACTTTTATAAACAGACTATGATCTGAACCTGAAAGAGTGACTATGTTTGATCCGAAGACAAACCGTTTTCCGTATACAGAGATAACAGACAAACATTATCTGGAGATCCATAAGGACCGCGGGTATGTTTTCGATTCCTCGTATCCTTATATCGATAAGTCAGGCTGGTTCAGATTCAAGCAGAAGATGGTCCGCATCCTTCTAAGTGTTGTTGTTTTTCCGGTTGCGACGATACGTCTTGGCCTTAAGATCGAGGGCCGCGAAAACATCAAGAAATACAAAGACGTTCTTGATGACGGCGTTATCTCGGTCTGCAACCATGTTCACATGTGGGATTATCTTGCTGTAATGAAAGCCATACGACCTTATAGATCCAATCTTCTTGCATGGGACAAGAACATCAACGGCGAGAACGGTACTCTGATACGTCTTGTCGGAGGCATTCCGATACCAGAAAAAAGCGTTGCCGGACAGAAGGCATTTTTGAAGACACTCAGCACACTTCTTAATGAAGATCACGGCTGGCTTCACATATATGCGGAAGGTTCAATGTGGGAATACTATCAGCCCATCCGTCCTTTTAAGCGCGGCGCGTCAATGATCGCCGTAAGCAACAACAAGCCTGTTATTCCTTTGGGCTTCTCTTACCGTGAACCAAACTGGATTCGTAAAAACATATTCCGTCAGATCGCAGTTTTCACACTTCATGTAGGTGAGCCGATATTTCCCAATATGGATCTCAAGCCTAAAGAATGCGAGAAAGACCTTACGGTAAGAGCAAACAGGGCAGTGTGTTCGCTTGTCGGAATCGATCCTGACAAGAACATCTATGAACCCGTTTTCAACGATTCCAAAAGGATCGATTATTACACGGACACATATGGAGTCGGATATAAGGGTTCCAGGTAAGTAACTTACAAAAAAATTAAAATCCGGTGCAACAATTCTTTTTCCTTATCTGTATATAGATTAAAAGGTGCCGGATTTCCGGTGAAAAACCTTAGATGTTATGATTGATTAAAGGGGACATAAAAATGAAGATAGATCCTAAGCACGATTATAAAAAGCCTTTATATGCTATCGGCGTTGCAACTCTTATCGGTGCAACAGCCCTTTTCGGTACGGCCTGCGGCCCGAAAGATTCAACCGGAAGGACAAAGAGCAACAGAGATTCAAAGCCTTCAGAGACAGCGGTCGAGCTTGCCGGTGAAGAGACGATAGATCCCGGTTATGTTGAGCTTGACGGTGATGTGGCAGTTGTTGAGACTGATCCTACAGAAATTGAGCTTGCAGGCGGGGAAACAATTTGTGAGACCGAACCTTCTCTTGGAGGTGCCGCTACAGTAGTTGAACCCGGTAATTCAAAAATCGAACACTGATCACTTCTGTAATATTTAAGGAGGGGAAGATATTATGAAGATAGATCCTAAGCATGATTATAAGAAGCCTTTATATGCAGCCGGCATTGCAACTCTTATCGGAGCAACTGCTTTGTTCGGTACTGCATGCGGACCTCAGATTGCAGGCGGCTTGACTATTGCCGAGACTACTACAGAGGTAGCGCTTGCCGGTGAGACCGATGGCCCTGAGGAAGATTATGTTGAACTTGCGGGTGAGACGACGACTGATACGACTCCTTTTGCAGAAGATGATGAGGCTTTGTGTTCTGTAGAGACAGAGACTGAAGAATCCGAAGATGAGGAAGCAGAAGGCGAAGAGGAAGCTGAAGAAGAAACTGAAGCAGAG
This sequence comes from Saccharofermentans sp., assembly GCA_045648465.1. GTDB lineage: Bacteria > Bacillota > Clostridia > Saccharofermentanales > Saccharofermentanaceae > Saccharofermentans. Next base: position 76,048 of record JAZROA010000013.1, on the reverse strand, counting down.
GAATGATCTGATATGAATTTTACGGTCCATCTTACAGAGAACTGCAACATGGCATGCAGTTACTGCCTTAGAGAAAAGACTCCCAGGGACATGTCTTTGGATACATTATATAAGACTATAGACCTCGCTTATTCCAAAGGAAACAAAGCGGGCTTTTGTTTTTTCGGAGGCGAGCCTCTGTTAAAGAAAGACCTCATCTATGAGGCTCTCGATTATTGCGAGAAGAAGACTTCTGAGACAGGCATTCCTTTCGCCTGCAAGATGACCACGAACGGAACTCTCATTGATGAGGAATTCTTAAATAGAGCCAAGGCAGTCAACATGAAGATCGGACTTTCTTTTGACGGTAAAGGCCAGGACATTTCAAGACGTTTTCCTGACGGAAGTTCAACTGCAGAAATTCTTGAGAAGAAGGCAAAACTCATCCTGTCCTATCTTCCGAACACTATGGCCATGCTGACGCTCGACCCCAAGGCATGCGGCGTTTTATGCGACTCCGTAAAGTATCTTCTTTCGTTGGGTTTCAGGGATGTGTCGACTGTCATGGCATACGGCAAGAATGTCTCATGGACTGACGAAGCTCTTGAAGTATATAAAGCAGAGATCAATAAGGTTGCTGATTTCTTAAGAGATGAATTCAAGGCAGGAAGAAAGCATTATGTCACGCCGCTTGTCAACAAGATAAGAGAGTGTGTTAACGGTAAGAATCCTGCAGAGCACTGCCATCTTGGCGTAAGACAGCTCTCTGTAACTCCTGACGGCAACATCTATCCGTGCACATCTTTTATAAACGACGAAGAGTATTACATGGGTAATGTTTTCGAGGGACTCGATAAAGACCGCATGGCTAAGATCGCAGCTAAGAGCAATACTCCTGAGACATGCAAGGAATGTGACCTTAAGAGCAGATGCACGAATTCCTGCGGATGTGCTAACCGCATGAATACCGGCAGCGCGGATAAAGTATCTCCTCTGCAGTGTACGTATGAACGCACGATAATCGAAGTTGCCGACAGACTCGGCAACGAGCTCTACGAGTATAATGCCAAGGAATTCGCTGATTTCTTTGCAGTAAAAGCTTAATCCTTATAAAAATCCGTAAGCAGAAGATCTGTAAGTTCTTTATCAGTAAGGACTTCATAGTCAGGAAGTCTTTCCGGCTTGGGGAGTTTTCTTCTGTTGATCCATATGGAATGCCAGCCTGAATCCAATGCGCCCGTGATGTCCTTGTCATAATTGTCACCGATCATCCAAAGTTCTCTTGGCTTAAGATCAAGCTTGTCTTCTATTATCCTGCATAATCTTACGTCAGGCTTCGAGAAGTCCGTGTCACCTGTGACAAGTATGTTCTTGCGGTCGAACCATTTATCAAGGCCGAGCATGTCAACTTTGTGCCACTGGTGCTTTGATTCGCCTGCTGTAAGTATCGCGAGCTTGAATTCAGGATCTGAAGCAAATCTTTCCAATGCCTTCTTCATGTCATCACTTAAGAACATGTGGCTCTGAAGCTCAAGATATGCATCAGCCGAGAGGCACCCGTCTTCGGGCTTAAAGGGGAGCCCCAGTATTCTGAATGTCTCATTGTAGCGCCAGCCGTTTATGTCCCTGGTGGAGATCTCGCCTGATTCGAGCGCTGCCATGTTGATGTCGCTCTTCTCGTAGAAAATGCTTATGAATTCACGCCAGTCTCTGACTTTAACCCCAAGAACGCTCTCTGCCGCCTGAACGAGCATATCCTGTCTGCAGTAGAGCGTGTCATCTATGTCGAAAACGATTCCCCTCATCAAGTCCTCCGGTTTAAGGTTAGGTTAAGATTCTTCGTATTATAATGAATCACGTGGGATTTTTGGAATAAGGTCAGAAATGTCAGGGCGGTAAATGTCCGTGAAATGCCCAGAATTAAGGCTTTTCGCAGTACCTCAGATTTCACTCAAATAATTATTTGACTATTTTTGACTTTAAGAGTATATTGTTGTTGGCACTCGAAGGGATAGAGTGCTAATCGGAGAAGGGAGAGACTGAAAGATGCAGTTGGATAACCGTAAAAAAGAAGTCTTACATGCCATTGTAGATGACTATGTATCTACTAACGAGCCTGTCGGTTCCAAGTCTTTGATCGAGCGTCACAATTTCCAGGTCAGCTCCGCTACTCTCCGTAACGACATGGCAGAATTAGAGCACCTCGGACTTATCGAGAAGCCCCACACATCTGCCGGCCGTATTCCTTCAGATAAGGGTTACCGCGAATACGTCAATTCACTCATGACGATCGAGGAGCTGTCTCCCAAGGAGCAGCTCGAGATCGAGAAGAGGATCGATTCAAGCGTAGATGAGGTAACAGATCTCATAAAGAATGCTACACATACGCTCTCGGAGACAACGGGATTTGTATCCCTTGCTATGAGCCCGAGACTTAAGAAGAGCTTTTTGAAGCAGCTTAAGATCTTAATGATCGAACCCGGCAAAGCTCTTGTGGTTATGGTGCTTTCAGCAGGCGTTGTTAAGGATAAGGTTGTAAGGATTCCTAATTTCTTAAGTGACGAGCAGATCATGAAGATCTCAGGCGCCATCGAGAAGAACCTTACAGGCAAGCCGTTAGATGAGATCACTCTCGTTACAGTAGAGACAGCAGGCAAGGGAACTGAAGTGCCCGAACCTCTCCTCAAACAGGTTTTGTACGAAGCATATGCTGCCATCAAGCAGGCTGATGAGCTCAACATCTATCTCGACGGTGAGCACAGGATCTTAGAACTCCCTGACTTCAGTTCTCTGGGACGTGCAAGAGATCTTCTTGGAACGCTTTCCGATTCAGGAATGGTCGCAGGATACGTAAACGAGATGGAGAATGCCAGAGAGCACAGTGCTGATGATTCGTTCATGATCAGGATCGGACAGGAGATAACACTTGAAGGTCTTGATGACTGCAGCTTCATTACGGCTACATACAATCTTACTGATTCAGTCTCAGGCAACATCGGAGTCATTGGACCTAAGAGAATGCTTTATTCGAAGGTAATATCCCAGATAGATTTTGTTAAGAAAAAGCTTAACAAAGAGATGCAGAGATTTACCTGATACATAACATAGATAACAAAAGGGAAAGGAAGATAAAAATGGCAGATGAAGAGTTATTTTTCGGGGCTGATGATGAGCCTGTAAAGGACGAAGCAGAGGGCAGCGCAGTAGAAGACGCTGCAGCTTCCGACAAGGCTTCGGCAGAAGGCTCCGAGAAAGAGAATGCAAAGGCAGAGGAAGCTCCTTCTGAAGAAAAAACTGAGGTAAAGGAAGAGGCGAAAGCCGACGATCAGTCAAGCGAACTCGAAGCAAGATACATGAGCCTTTACGCAGAGTACGACAACTACAGAAGACGTACACAGAAGGAAAAGGACAACCTCTATGCAGACGCTGTTGCAAGCGTAACAAAAGAGTTCTTAACACTAATCGATAATCTTGACAGAGCAACGGAAGGTGCAAAGAAAGCAGACGAGACATCACTTGATAAAGTCATCCAGGGAATGGAACTCGTCGGAAGACAGGCACAGGATACTCTCGCAAAGATCGGTGTTGAAGAAATACCCGCAGAACGCGGAACAAAATTCGATCCTAATCTTCACGATGCGATGATGCACGTCGACGATGAAGAGCTGGGCGAGCAGGAGATAGCGATGGTTTTCGCTAAGGGATATAAGTACAAGGACAGAGTAATCAGACATGCTCAGGTCCAGGTAGCCAACTAAGTAAAAAACAATTTGAAATAAAGGAGAATGAAAATGGATTTAATCAGATCAAGCTTGGTTCCTACAGTAATCGAGACTACAGGCCGCGGCGAGCGCGCTTATGACATTTATTCCAGACTTCTCAAGGAGAGAATCGTTATTCTTTCTGAAGAAGTTAACTCAGTAACAGCAAGCCTTATTACGGCTCAGCTCCTCTTCCTCGAGGCAGAGGATCCCGATAAGGATATTCAGTTCTACATCAACAGCCCCGGAGGATCCGTATCTGACGGTCTCATGATCTACGACACAATGCGTCTGATCAAGCCTGACATCCAGACGATCTGCATGGGTATGGCAGCTTCAATGGGTTCAGTACTTCTCTCAGCAGGTACAAAGGGTAAGAGATGCATCCTTCCTAACGCAGAAGTCATGATCCACCAGCCGTTGGGCGGCGCACAGGGCCAGGCAACTGAGATCCTCATCGCAGCAGACCACATCAAGGATACAAGAGTAAGACTCAACCAGATCCTCGCAGACAACTGCGGCAAGGACCTTGAGACCTTGATGAAGGATACAGACAGAGACCACTGGATGACAGCTCAGGAAGCACTTGATTACGGCATCGTAGACAAGATCCTTGACAGCAAGAAAGCATAATAAAGAGATAGATAATTTGAAAGTCCGTTAAGAGGACTTCAGGAGGAAATTAAAATGGCAAAAGTAATTGGTATTGACCTTGGTACAACAAACTCATGTGTTGCAGTTATGGAAGGTTCTGAAACAGTAGTTATCCCTAATCCCGAGGGCAACAGAACAACACCTTCAGTTGTAGGTTTTACAAAGACAGGCGAGAGACTTATCGGACAGGTTGCAAAGAGACAGGCAGTTACAAACCCTGACCGTACTATCCAGTCAATCAAGAGAGAAATGGGTTCTGATTATAAGGTATCCATCGACGATAAGAACTACACACCTCAAGAGATCTCCGCAATGATCCTCTCAAAGCTCAAGAGCGATGCTGAGGCTTATCTCGGAACACCCGTAACACAGGCAGTTATCACGGTTCCTGCTTACTTCACAGACTCACAGCGTCAGGCTACAAAGGATGCAGGACGTATCGCAGGTCTTGAAGTTTTGAGAATCATCAACGAGCCTACGGCAGCTTCCCTTGCTTATGGTCTCGATAAGGAATCAGATCAGAAGATCCTCGTTTTCGACTTGGGCGGCGGTACATTCGATGTATCCGTACTCGATATCGCAGACGGCGTTTTCGAAGTTCTTGCAACAGCAGGTAACAACAGACTCGGCGGTGACGACTTCGATAACAAGATCGTTGACTACCTCGTTGAATCATTCAAGACATCTGACGGTGTTGACCTCAGATCCGACCGTATGGCTATGCAGAGATTGAGAGAAGCTGCAGAGAAGGCTAAGATCGAGCTTTCCGGCGTTACATCTTCCAACATCAATCTTCCTTACATCACAGCTGATGCTACAGGCCCTAAGCACCTCGACATCACACTTACAAGAGCTAAGTTCGACGAGCTCACAGCTGATCTCGTTCAGAAGACAATGGATCCTGTTAAGCGTGCAATGAGCGATGCTTCCATCACACCTTCTGACATCGATAAGATCCTCCTCGTAGGCGGTTCAACAAGAATCCCTGCAGTTCAGGATGCAGTTAAGAACTACTTCGGCAAAGAGCCTTTCAAGGGCATCAACCCTGATGAGTGCGTTGCTATCGGCGCAGCTATCCAGGCAGCAGTTCTCACAGGCGACGTTAAGGGACTCCTTCTCCTCGACGTTACACCTCTTTCACTCGGTATCGAGACAATGGGCGGTGTATGCACAAAGATGATCGAGCGTAACACAACGATCCCTACAAAGAAGAGCCAGGTATTCTCCACAGCAGCTGACGGCCAGACACAGGTTGAGGTTCACGTACTCCAGGGTGAGCGTGAGATGGCTGCTTACAACAAGACACTCGGCAACTTCATCCTTGACGGTATCGCACCCGCACCCCGTGGTGTTCCGCAGATCGAGGTTACATTCGATATCGATGCTAACGGTATCGTAAACGTAAGCGCTAAGGATAAGGGCACAGGCCGTGAGCAGAAGATCACCATCCAGTCTTCTTCCAACATGAGTGAGGAAGATATCCAGAAGGCTGTTAAGGAAGCTGAGATGCACGCAGCTGAGGATAAGGCAAACAAGGAGAAGGTCGAAGTCAAGAACCAGGCTGAGACAGCTTGCTACCAGGCAGAAAAGACAATGAAGGATGCAGGCGACAAGATCTCTGATTCAGACAAGGCTCCCGTTAATGACTGCATCTCAAAGCTTAAGGATGCCATCTCCAAGGATGACACAGAAGCTATGAAGCAGGGTACTGAAGATCTCCAGCAGGCTCTCATGAAGCTCGGCGAGAAGATCTACCAGGCAGCAGGCGGAGATGCAGCAGCTGCAGGCGCAGGTGCCCAGGGTCAGCCTTCATCTGAAGATTTCGCAGGTTATGGTTCTGAGTCCGCTGGTCCTGACAATTCAGGCGACGGCGACGGATTCAAGAGCGCAGGCGGCGACTTCTAATTGAATTAAAATCTGATACAATAGTCCGGCATGTCTGGTTCCAGATGTGCCGGACACATGTATGTTAACTAATCTAAGCCTCGATTTATGAGGCGCGAAAACAGAACGGAGGGGTTCCTCTTTGGCTAGAGATTACTATGAGGTTTTGGGAGTCACCAAAGGTGCTTCCGATGACGAGATAAAGAAGGCTTTCAGACAGCAGGCCAAGAAATATCACCCGGACTTGCATCCCGGTGACAAGGAGGCCGAGGCTAAGTTCAAGGAAGTCAATGAAGCCTATTCAATTCTGTCTGACCCCGATAAGAAAGCTAAATACGACAGATTCGGTCATGCCGGTGTCGATCCGAACGGATTCGGCGGCGGCGGTGGCGGCTATGGCGGCGGCGCATACGACGTTGACCTTGGTGATATCTTCAATTCATTCTTCGGCGGCGGATTCGGTGGTTCTTCGAGAAGAAGAACAGGTCCCCAGAAGGGTGCTGATCTTAAGTATCACATGGCGCTTGAATTCATGGAGGCAGCATTCGGCTGCACCAAGTCTTTCCAGCTGACCAAGGAAGATCTCTGCAAGTCATGCAACGGTTCAGGCGCACAGCCCGGAACAACACCTGAGACATGTCCCACATGTAGAGGTGCCGGAAGAGTCCAGCAGCAGACACAGACGCTTTTCGGTATGACCATGGTCACTAAGGCCTGTCCTTCCTGTAACGGCAGAGGTACAGTCATCAAGACACCCTGCTCACAGTGCAGAGGCAAGGGAAGACTCAAGACCATCAAGAATCTTTCTGTTACGATCCCTGCAGGCGTCGACACAGGCGATCTTCTCCCTGTAAGAGGAGAAGGCGAGCCCGGTACAAACGGCGGCCCTTACGGCGATCTTTACATTGAATTCAAGGTTAAGCCGCACGATGTTTTCGAGCGCAACGGAACAACGACAGCCTGCAGCATCCCGATTACTTTTGCACAGGCAGCCCTTGGCGGCGAGATCGAAGTGCCGACAATTTACGGCAAAGAGAAATACACGCTTAAGGAAGGAACCCAGCCTGGTGATACTATCACTTTGAGAAGCAAGGGTATCCCGAACAAGAACAATCCGAACATGAAGGGCGACCACGTGGTCAAGTTCGTGCTTGAAGTTCCTACAGGTCTTAACCGAGAGCAGAAGCAGCTTCTTAATCAGTTCAACAGTACGCTTACTGACCGCAACTATGCGAAGAGAAGCCAGTTTTTCCAGAAGCTTAAGAACATTTTTAAGTAATACAAAACGCTGATTTTACGCGGGAATTCTCATGCGGGTTCCCGCGTTTTTATTGAAGAGGTCATGACTATGAGATGGGCAGAAATAACGATCAAGACAACTGAAGAAGCTTCCGAAGCTATCTGCGAGATGCTCGCGCAGGTTGGTGCCGACGGCATTGCTTCACAGGACCCTCAGGAGTTCAGAAATACGATAGACAACGACCCTCTAAGCTACTGTGATGACGGCACTATCGAGAGCTATGGTGTTGACGTTGTCATCAAGGCTTATTTTGCCGAGACAGACGACGGCGTCATCCGCATGGGTGCTAAGAGCGAAGAATTCTCTAATCCCGACGGAGTAGGCATGATCTACGGTTCCATCACGGACAAGGAACTTCCGACTTCTGAAGCCATGGATTTCATCAAGCAGCGTATCGCAGAGATAGGTGAGTTCCTTGACGTAGGCAAGGGTTTTGAAGGCTTCCGCTATGTTGACGACGAAGACTGGGCAAACAACTGGAAGAAATACTACGAAGAGTTCAGACTTTCAGAACGTATCGTTATCTGTCCTTCCTGGATAGAAGAAGGCGATGCCGAGCTCGAAAAGGATGCCATAAAGGTTATTCTTGATCCCGGTTCTGCTTTCGGTACAGGTACCCACGAGACAACTTCCATGTGCGCAGAGATCTTAGACCGCGTTATCAAGCCTGACACCACTGTCCTTGATCTCGGTACCGGTTCCGGAATCCTTGCGATCATTGCAAGCAAGCTCGGCGCAAAGAGCGTTGATGCCGTGGATATCGATTCTCTGGCCGTAAAGGTCGCTGAAGAGAACTGCGCGATCAATGAGTGCTCCAATGTCGAATGCTACACAGGCGAGCTTAAGAGCGTTAAGAATGCGCCTTATGACCTTATCGTAGCTAACATAATAGCTGACGTTATCGCAGAGATCGCAGCTGATATTCCCGCAGATCTTGCAGATGACGGAATCTTCGTATGTTCAGGCATCATCAATAACAAGAAAGAGCGCGTTATCGAAGCTCTGAAGGCTGCCGGAATGGAGATCATTGCCGAGCAGTCCAAGAACGACTGGATGGCGTATATAGCTAAGAAGAGAAAGGTTTGATCTTTCCCGGAATAATCAATGTTATAATGATTAAGGCCTTCATGATGAAGGCTTTTTGATTTACAAAAAATATGGTGGAAAAAGGAGTTGTTTATGTCTCAGTTATTCAGAATCAAATGTCCGTCATGCGGAAATGTAGTAGATGTTGCATCAACAGGTTCTCCCTGTGCCAAGTGCGGCAATGCTTTAAACCTTCCTGAAGAAGGTATGATCCAGATCTACCGTATGGGTTCACCTTACGGTATTGCAGTAGGAATGGGTATCTATCTCAATGAAAACACGTTAGGACACCTTGGAAATGCAGAGTCTGTCAGGATCCCGGTACCCTATGGACACTATAAGCTCCATATGACACACGGTATGAACAGAAAATGTAAAGATGTGGAGTTTGATGTTACACCCGATGAGAGAGTCGTATATGTAAAGGCTCGTCTTAAGATGGGCATCATCAGCAATACAGTTGTACTTGAGAAGGTTACCGGCGACACAATGCCCAAGCCCTGATTTTCGAATATCAGAACTGATCAATGGCGAGGCTGTCTCTTATAGAGGCGGCCATTTTTTGAGCAAACAATTGCATTTCGAATCCCATACTTAATGGCTGTCCGTGTTGCAAATTTGTCGATGTCAAAAGGTTGTTTCAGACCTACAAAAAGTCGGATTTTGAGGAATTCCGACTTTTTGTAGGCCTAAATCGCAAAAAAAGTTCGACAAATCTGCAACAAACATCTTCCGGGCTGTCCGAACGATGCTTTCAGGTTGTTTATTGCCCTTTTTAATATTATAATAGCGCGTGTTATTTATTAGACTAGGAGAACTATGATGAGATACGCGGCACAGAAGGGTACGAGGGACATTCTTCCTTCAGAGATCTACAATTGGCAGCTTGCAGAGAAAACATTTGCTAATGTATGCCATTCCTTCGGCTATGAAGAGATCAGGATCCCGACATTTGAGCAGACAGATCTGTTCCAGAGAGGTGTCGGTGATACCACCGATGTTGTTACCAAAGAGATGTACACCTTTGAGGATAAGGGCGGAAGAAGCATTACGCTCAGACCTGAAGGTACTGCAGGTGTAGTAAGAAGCTTTATCGAGAACGGTATGACAAGCCTTCCTTCACCGGTAAGACTTTTCTACAACATCACGGCTTTCCGTTATGAGAAGATGCAGAAGGGCAGAATGCGTGAGTTCCACCAGTTCGGACTCGAGTCATTCGGTTCTGCAGGTCCGGATATCGATGCGGAGATCATTTCCGTTGTCGACGTTTTCTTCAAGAAGATTGGGCTTAAGAACATCGCACTCCACATCAATTCGATCGGCTGCCCCACATGCCGCAAAGAATACAACACACTGTTGAAAGATTATTTCAGACCTCACGTCGGAACAATGTGTGAGGACTGCCAGGCTAGATTCGAGAAGAACCCTTTGAGAATGATCGACTGCAAGGTTGACGGAGGCAAGGACATTGTTAAGAATGCGCCGAGACTCATCGATCACCTTTGCGATGACTGCAAGGCTCACTTCGAAGCTCTCAAGACAAGACTTGAGGCAATCGGCATTTCTTACACTATCGACCCGAATATCGTAAGAGGTTTGGATTACTATACAAGAACGGTTTTCGAGTTCGTATCTGAGAACGTCGGTACGCAGGGTACTATCTGCGGCGGCGGAAGATACGACGGTCTCGTAGAAGACTGCGGCGGCACGTCTACGCCCGGTATCGGCTTCGCCATGGGCGTTGAAAGACTCCTGCTCGAAGCTGAGGCTCAGGGCGTGTTGAAGGAAGCACCTTCGTACACAAGGATCTATTTGGCTTCCATGTCTGACGCAGCGAAAATCGAAGCGCTGAAGCTTTGCTACGCTTTAAGACTTGCTGACATCGGCTGCGAGACAGATATGGCAGGAAGATCTTTTAAGGCACAGATGAAGTATGCAGGCAAGCAGGGAATTCCTTTCCTTGCGGTTATCGGAGACGATGAGCTTGCTTCAGGCGAAGTAAAGGTCAAGTGCATGGCTGACGGTACGGAGACGCCCGTTAAGCTTGACGGTCTTGTTGATTTCATGGCCGGAAAATAATTAGAAAAAGTTAGCATTTGCTGGAGGTAATATAATGCAGTCACGTACACATACATGTGGAGAATTGAGAATCGGGGATGCGGGCAAGAAGGTTATGCTCGCTGGATGGCTCGAGAATTTCCGTGAAGTCGGAGCAGAGCTCGGCTTCGTCGTTATCCGCGATTTCTACGGCACAACTCAGATCGTTATCGAGACAGCCGAGATGATGAAGACATTCAAAGCTATCACTAAGGAATCCACGATCAAGGTTGAGGGAACTGTAAGAGAAAGAAGTTCCAAGAACGACAAGCAGGCAACAGGCGATATCGAAGTAGTACCTGAGAAGGTTACAGTACTCGGAAGATGCCGTTATAACGAGCTTCCTTTCGAAGTTAACCACAGCAGAGAAGCTGACGAAGCTGCAAGACTTAAGTACAGATATCTTGATATCCGTAACCCTGAAGTAAAGAAGAATCTCATTTTGAGAAGCAACGTTATCGCTGCATTAAGACAGTCGATGATAGACCATAACTTCATGGAGATCACAACACCTATCCTTACGGTTTCTTCACCTGAGGGTGCAAGAGACTATCTCGTTCCTGCAAGAAAGCATCCCGGCAAGTTCTATGCATTGCCGCAGGCACCCCAGCAGTTCAAGCAGCTCCTGATGGTTTCAGGTATCGACAGATATTTCCAGATCGCACCCTGGTTCAGAGATGAAGACGCAAGAGGCGACAGATGCCCGGGTGAGTTCTACCAGCTCGATATGGAGATGGCTTTCGCAAGCCAGGAAGATGTTTTCGAGATCATCGAAGACGTATTGCCTCCTGTATTTGCAAAGTACGGTAAGTACAACAGAGCATCAGGCTCTCCGTTCACACGCATTCCTTATCTTGAGGCAATGGAGAAGTACGGTACAGACAAGCCTGACCTCAGAATCGACCTTACGGTTACAGACGTAACAGACCTCATGAGAACAGAGGAGTTCGCTCCTTTCGCAGAAGGCGAGATCAAGGCAGTTGTTATCTCTGATTTCCACGAGAGCCGTAAGTTCATCGATAAGACAATGGCTGACTGCGAGATCCAGTCAGGCAGCAAGGGCTACTGGTTCAGAATGGATGAGAACGGCGAGATCGTCGGAGGCATCTCCAAGTTCGTAGCTCCCAAGAAGGATGAAGTTGTCGCTAAGCTTGGCCTTAAGCCCGATACACTCGTTGTATTGTCAGCAGGCACTAAGGGCCAGGCACAGAAGATGGCAGGCGTTCTCGTAAAGACATTCGGCGCTGCAGTTCCGGGCCACATGGATAAGGAACAGTATGCATTCTGTTGGATCGTTGATTTCCCGATGTATGAGATCGGTGAGGAGTCAGGCGAATTGGAGTTCTGCCACAATCCTTTCTCAATGCCTTCAGGCGGTCTTGATGTTCTTCTCAAGGCAGAGAAAGGCGAGATCGATCCTTTGTCCATCATGGCAGACCAGTACGACCTCGTAGTTAACGGAATCGAGCTTTCTTCAGGTGCCGTACGTAACCACGATCCGGAGATCATGATCAAGGCATTTGAGCTTGTAAGACTTGGCGAGGAAGACGTTAAGAAGAAGTTCCCCGCTATGTATAATGCGTTCTGCTACGGCGCTCCGCCGCATGCAGGTATCGCTCCCGGCGTTGACCGTATGGTAATGCTCCTTTCAGGTGAAGATACTATCCGTGAGGTTATTCCTTTCCCGATGAACAAGAATGCACAGGACATCATGATGGATGCTCCGGGATATGTAACAGACAAGCAGCTTGAAGAATTGCATATCAGTATCACAGCTACTGAGGAAACAAGCGGAGAGAATTAATGAGCGATAACGAGAATGAGATTTTCGAAGTAACGGACGCGCCCGTTGAGGAAGAAGTAAAGCAGTCTGAAGAAGTGACAGAGGTTGAAGAGACATCTGCTGAAGAAGCTGTCTCGGCTGAGACGGAAGATTCTGAAAGCAAGCCTGCTTCTCATAAGAGAAGGCTCGAAAAGGGCAGCACGGCGTATGAGATCCTTGACTGGTTCCGTACGATCTGCATCGGTGTTCTGGCAGGAATCTTCATCGTTGTCTTCCTCATTCAGAGAGACAACGTTTACGGCGATTCCATGAAGCCTACACTGTCTTCGGGTGACGTAATCTATGCGCAGAAGATCTCAACTTATTTCGATACATACAAGAGGGGTGACATCGTCATCTTAGACGGTCACGACATGGAAGGCTACTACAGCAAAGAATATCTCGTTAAGAGAATCGTAGGACTTCCCGGAGAGACCGTAAAGATCGAAGACGGCAACGTTTATATCAAGCCTGCCGATTCCAGTGAGTTCTATCTTCTTCAGGAGAATTATCTCCCTGAAGGCACAAAGACAACCATGATGGACGATGCAATGAAGAAAGGCAACGAGATCGTGTTGGGTGAGGATGAGTATTACTGCCTGGGTGACAACAGACCCGTAAGTAACGACTCACGTAATCTCGGTCCCTTTACGGCAGACAGGATCAAGGGTGTTGCCATTATCAGAGTCTTCCCGCTGAACGAGATAAAGATACTCTGACACTAAGGAATAATACATGAGCGTAAACTACCGTAAATACATAAGAAACTTCTGCATTATCGCGCACATCGATCACGGCAAGTCCACATTGGCTGACCGTCTTATCGAGCATACGCACGTTAGGGAAAAGCGTGAGATGCAGGACCAGATCCTGGACAACATGGACATTGAGCGTGAGCGCGGTATCACCATCAAGTCACAGGCCGTAAGACTTCCTTACGTCGCTTCTGACGGCAATACTTATCTGCTCAATCTCATCGATACTCCAGGCCACGTCGACTTCAATTATGAGGTCTCCAGATCCCTTGCGGCATGCGACGGAGCGATCCTTGTCGTAGACAGCTCACAGGGCGTAGAAGCACAGACTCTTGCCAATGTTTATCTGGCAGTCGATGCTGACCTTGAAGTGCTTCCCGTAATCAACAAGATCGATCTTCCTTCCGCAAGACCTGAAGAGGTCCGTCAGGAGATCGAAGATGACATCGGACTTGATGCGTCTTATGCTCCGCTTATTTCAGCAAAGAGCGATATCAACATCGACGAAGTGCTGGAGAAGATTGTCGAATATCTTCCCGCACCTGAAGGCGACGAGAATGCGCCTTTAAAGGCCCTGGTATTCGATTCCAAGTACGATTCATATAAAGGCGTTATCGTCAGCGTAAGAGTTAAGGACGGTACCGTAAAGACAGGTGACCGCATAAAGATGATGCACTCCGGAAAAGAGTTCACCGTAACTGAATTGGGTAAGTTCCATCCGGGCGAACTTGTTCCTACAGAGAGCCTTAAAGCAGGCGAGGTAGGATACATCTGCGCTTCGATCAAGAACGTAAGAGATACCGCTCCGGGCGATACAGTTACGCTTGCAGAGAATCCTGCTGAAGAGCCTCTCATCGGATACAAGGGAATCCAGCAGATGGTATTCTGCGGAATCTATCCCGTTGACGGCGCAAGATACGGCGACCTTAAGGATGCTCTCGAAAAGTTAAGGCTCAACGATGCTGCGCTCTCATTCGATGCAGAGACATCGGCAGCTCTGGGCTTCGGTTTCAGATGCGGTTTCTTGGGACTCCTTCACTACGAAGTAATCCAGGAAAGACTTGAGAGAGAATTCAATCTTGACCTTATCAGCACGGCGCCTTCAGTTATCTATAAGATCTATCTTACGGACGGTTCAGTCGTAGACTGTTCAAACCCTACGAACATGCCTGATCCGGCATCCATCGATTATATGGAAGAGCCTATCGTTAAGGCTACGATAATGCTTCCGAAGGAATATGTCGGAAACATCATGGAGCTCTGCCAGGAGCGCCGCGGCGAATATACTGACATGAAGTATCTTGATGAGAAGCGTGTAATGCTTCACTACAAGATGCCTTTGAATGAGATAATCTATGACTTTTTCGATGCGCTCAAATCACGCACGAGAGGTTATGCTTCATTGGACTACGAGCCTGCAGGATACCAGAGATCCAAGCTCGTTAAGCTCGACATTCTCCTTAACGGAGATCCCGTCGATGCATTGTCGTTCATCGTACATACGGACAAAGCCTACGCAAGAGGAAGAAGGATGTGCGAGAAGCTCAAGGAGAACATCCCGAGGCAGCAGTTCGAGATCCCCGTACAGGCTGCAATCGGCGGCAAGATCATTGCAAGAGAGACGATCAAGGCTTACCGTAAGGACGTTACTTCCAAGTGTTACGGCGGTGATATCTCACGTAAGAAGAAGCTCCTCGAGAAACAGAAGGAAGGTAAGAAGCGTATGAGACAGGTAGGATCCGTCGAAGTACCGCAGGAAGCCTTCATGAGCGTTTTGAAACTTGATGACGAGTAATTACTTAAAGCTGCCTCATTTGAAGGCAGCTTTTTATGTATAATCAATACCATGAAGATAAAGACTAAGCACATCACATACGAACAAGCTATGGCTCTTCCTTCATGGGAGCATAAAAAGCCTAAGAAGCCGTCCGCTCTGCTTGCAGGCGTTGCACGTCTCCTGCTTAACGGCGAGCTTAAAAAAGTTGATTTCACATATGATCAGATCGACATGGAGAAAGCCGGCGACGGCCCGTGGATGATACTGATGAATCATTGCAGCTTCACTGATCTTTCCATAGCATTCAAAGTGCTTAAAGGGCGTCCGTTCAGCATCGTCTGCACGTCCGATGCACTGGTCGGCAAAGAAGGTCTGATGAGATCTTTAGGTTGTATTCCTACAAGAAAATTCGTCTCTGATCTTACGCTCATTTCGGATATGGATCACGCGCTCAACGTCAATAAGGCAAGTGTGCTGATGTATCCTGAAGCAGGTTATTCCCTTGATGGTACAGGCACCAGGATCCCCAGAAGATTAGGCGTACTGCTTAAGAAACTTAAGCATCCGGTCGTCATGATCACCACATATGGAGCATTTGCAAGAGACCCTCTTTACAACAATCTTCAGAAGCGCGATGTAAAGGTAAGCTGCACGATGAAGTGTCTCTTTACTCCTGAAGAACTTGCCAATACAAAGGTAAGACAGATAGACGAGATAGTGGATAAAGAATTCACGCTCGATTACTTCAAGTGGCAGCAGGACAACAACATTGAGATCGATGAACCTTTCAGGGCTGACGGCCTTAACAGGATCCTTTATAAGTGCCCTCACTGCCTGAAGGAAGGTATGACAGAAGGTAAGGGAATCAACCTGACATGCCATGGGTGCGGAGCTTCTTATGAACTCGATACTTTGGGAAGGCTTAAGGGCATTAATGTCACGCCTAAGTTTACTCATATTCCTGATTGGTTCAGATGGGAAAGAGAACAGATCAAAGAAGAGATCGCTAACGGGACATACGCTCTTGATGTTCCTTGCGATATAGCGGTCCTTAAGGATTCAAAGGCTCTCTATATGGTAGGAACCGGAAGGCTTCACCACGATATTAACGGATTCATACTTGACGGCTGTGACGGCAAGCTTCACTACGAACAGGCACCAAGTGCTTCTTACAGCGTTAACTCCGATTACTTCTGGTATGAGATAGGAGACATAGTTTCCATCGGTACGAACGACTGCCTGTATTTCTGCTTCCCGAAGGAAGGCGACATTGTCGCGAAAACAAGGCTTGCAGCAGAGGAACTATATAAGCTTTCCAAGGGTAAGACATCGTCTGAGAAAGAAAGCGATTAAATATTAATCATTAATAGGAAAACTATATTCCAAGGCTCTTTCCGCACAATCGAAGCGCGGATGAATTTGAGCCTTGGAATGGTTTTTATCTTAGCATCTGACGTCCGAAGCCCTGCTTTTCAAAGTCAGTGGCATTCTCATCAGGACCCTGGGTTTCAGCCTCGGGGATTGCTGTTTTGAAGTCGAAGCTTTGTTTATCAGCGTAATTCCATCCTTCCTCGAGTGATACGAAATCCTTTGTTGTCTCAATTGCCGTGACAGGGAATGAGGTATCGTAATAGTTCTCGGCACCCGGTTCGGGAGCCAGGTCGTGGCTGCTTGCCTTTGAAAGCATCTCGATATCATGCTTTTCCCTGCTGTGAAGGACCTTCGGCAGGATCTCTGCACACACATATGCGGCACCGCCGAGTGCAAGAAGAAGTAACAGAAGTTCAAACGGATGCTTGAAAATAAACATCATGACTGCCGAGTCTCTGGAGAAACCTGAGATAAAACGCAGGATACCCAAAACGATGGCCGGTGTGGCATAAAGGAGAACACGAAGTCCGGAGTTCCAGCTGACTGCCTCCATTCTGGCTTTTCTGCCTGTGCGTTCTATTGTTTCCCAGCCTTTGGCATAAGGGAACTCGCCCGAGACTTTACCCGTCTGACCGT
Organism: Saccharofermentans sp.; assembly: GCA_045648465.1. Taxonomy (GTDB): domain Bacteria; phylum Bacillota; class Clostridia; order Saccharofermentanales; family Saccharofermentanaceae; genus Saccharofermentans. Next base: position 58,926 of record JAZROA010000013.1, on the reverse strand, counting down.
TAACGATGTACTGATAATTAACGCCGTCGTAATCGAGGCTTAAGAACCAGCAGGGAAGAAGAGCGTACTTAATATCCTGATTGTTATAAGTAACAACGCTCATGTCTGAACTGGGAACGAAGTCATCGTAACCGAAATCAACAGCATCGCATACCTGCAAAGCATATTTGTCGAGTCTCTTGTAGATCCTGTCGGTCATGTTGAGAGGCTGTTCATCGTACTTTTCCGCAAAGTATCCCTGAAGGAATTCAGGTCTGAATCTTTCAAGCGCAGAATAGTCAAAGGGCTCTGCGGCAGCCATAAGGTTGTTGGCTATCTTGAGCTCTCCGTCAAACGGTACGTCCTTGAGTCTGAAATTGACTTTGCCGTATGTCAGTCGTGAAAAGCTTTGTGATGTTGACGAGTGATTTTCCTGATATGCTTCATCAACCATCTTTCCGGTCTTGGCCTGTCCGGCAACTTTTACTTCAACCTCTGATGAGATAATCCACGTAGGAACATAAAGTCCCGTCATCTTTGACAAGACTTTGGCCGATTTGAAGTTCTTGGGAAGGTGACCGACGCTTTCGCAGTGTTCTTCAAATATCTTGATCGCCTTTTCCTTATCGAACTGGAAAGGAATGATGTAGTCAGGTTTGAACTCACGCGTAAGTCTTCTTGTAACGAGTGCAGGCGAACCGCAGAAAGCACAGAACGTTGATGAAGTGTTCTTATCCGTTACGATCTCTGCACCGCATGAATTACAGACGATCTCAATACGCTCAGCATCTTCTTTGCTGATCTCTATCGTACCGTCGTAGTTTTTCTCCGGATTTAAAAGTCCGAATGAGCCGACTTTCTCAAGTGTATCGGGATCGAAAAGACCGCCGCAGTTGCGGCAGATCGATGCACCGTGCTCTGCATCATAAACAAGGTTGGATGCACAGTTCGGACACTTATATGAATCTGCCGAGAAAGTCCTGACCTTGGGTGAGTCGAATCTTCCTGCGTTATTAGCAGGATTATCCCAAATTGCCATATAACACTACCCCTTTGATTTCTTATTCCTAAATAAATATACATTAAGGCACAAATTAATGTCAATTATAATTGATTCGTCTGATTCGACTCTTAAACATGACCAAAAATCACACTTTTTGTAAAGAATGTTTAACACAGTGGGTGTCTGAACCCATTATTAACTATTGATGTGATATGATTTCCGTGAGGTTAAAAGAGAGGAGAGTCCGTTATGGATTTTGATAAGCTGCTTTCAGGTTATAAAACTAAAGCCTGTGTACTTTCAGTTGATAGTTATCCTGATGAACGGTTCGGTAATATCCGCATAGTGGCAGGGAACAAGCCCCACTGCGAAGACATGCTTAGAACTATGCGTAAAGAATTCATTCCGGGTTCGCCTTATGCGGAATATTTCCCCGAAGACAAGAACTTCGAAGAATTCTGCTATAGAAGTGCAATTTTAGGACAGCCTCTCCACACATATGTGGAACTTCCTTTCATGAACCTGTGGCTTAATATGTTCCTTCTGCCTTTGGAATCTGATAAAGAGAATACAGGTTATTGTCTTTATTCGTACGATGTTGCACCCAAAGCTGATGCCGAGCAGAGAGCAAGCCTTTCCGCGGATACTGCTGCAACAGTTCTTCAGACCTGCATCAAGCTCAGAGGATCGGGCAACATAAAGGAAACTATAGGAGAAGTAATAGAAGATATAAGAAACATATGCGAATCCGATCACTGCTGTATCTTGCTGGTGGATAAGGAAACACGTTCGTGTGAGACATTCAGTGAATCTATCAGGGAAGGAAGCACGGTTCTTCCTATGGATCATTTCCTTGATGACGGATTTTTCGATATTACACAGACTTGGGATGATACTATCGGCGGTAGCACCTGCGTCATTATAAACAGCCCGCAGGACAAGGAGTGGCTTGAGTCTGTCAATCCGGTTTGGAGCAAGTCTCTTAAGGATGCAGGCGTAGATAACATCGTTTTGTTCCCGTTGACCTACAATAACAAGACGTTGGGCTATATGTGGTCTCTCGATTTCAACGTGGAAAACACGGTAAAGATAAAGGAAACACTTGAGCTTACTACATACTTCATCGCTTCTGAGATCGCAAACTACCAGTTGCTCAAAAAGCTTGAAACGATGAGTACGATCGACATGCTTACCGGTGTTAAGAACCGTAATGCGATGAATAATATGATCAGCAGCATCCTTGACGGCAAATCAAAGATGAAGTGTCCCTACAGTGTGGTCTTTACTGATCTTAACGGCTTAAAGCGTGTTAATGATGAGAACGGACATACCGAAGGTGATAATCTCCTTAAGACTACCGCACATCTTTTCAGCGGCATTTTCTACGATGCCGAAGTATACCGTGCCGGCGGTGATGAGTTCATGATCCTTGCATCAGAAATGGATGAGGATGTGCTCGAAGCTCGCTTAAAGAGAGTTGCCGAACAGGCTGAAAAGGAAAACATCCATGTCTCGATCGGAACATACGTAGTCCGTGAAGGCGAAGACATCCGCACAGCGATGCGTGTTGCAGACGAGAGGATGTATGCCGACAAGAACGCATACTATGAAGCTCATCCTGAATTGAAGTACAGGTAAGTTTTCGAAAACAGTTTAATTTGCTTTTTTAGGTCGGAGAATCTTTCCGACTTTTTTATCTATTAAGCTCAGGACAAATGAGACCGGAATGGAACATGCAAGAACTACAAGCACAAACAATGGTACATTCTTGATGTAATAGACAGGCAGTGCAGGTTCCTTGATCATGCAGTGACCGAACATATTGATGAAGATTCCGTGGATAAGATAGAGTTCCAGAGTGAACTTGCCGAGGAATCTGAGGACGGGATTTCCGACCTTCATCTTCATGCTGAGAAGGTAATAGAGCATTGCAAACGCGATGGTATAAAGGAACTGGAAGATCCATGCGAAAAGATCTGCCTTATAGCCGTTTGCTTCAGACCAGTTTGTGTGCGAGATCTGGAAATACAGATTGCCTGCATTATCAGCAAGACGCCATAAAACGGCAGCAGCTGCTATGGTGATGATCAGTTTTAATACGTAAAGTTTTTTGCAGCTCTCGAAAAACTTCTTCTCAAATTTAGATACAAGGATTCCCAAAAGGAACATGTGGACAGTGTTGAACCACCATGTGCCGTAACCGTATCTGATGCAGAAGAAGATCCATGCACCGGAACCTAATGCGACCGTAAGTATTCCTGCCCAGTCTTTTTTGAAAAGACCGAAACCTACATAGAAGAGAATGTAAAGGAGCAGTATGCAGGGAATATACCAGATGAAAGGGTGGACGGTATCGTGGTTTCCGGTCATGAAGGGGTTCTTGAATCTTATCGGAAGATGTCTTAAGTGTCTGAAGTAGACATATACGAGTTCCGTAAGTATCGTCGGGATAAGGATCGGAATAAGCCTTACAGGTAAGAATCGCTTGAAGAAATCAGGCTTTGTTTTCGCACTTTTGTAAAGACCGAAGCCTGAACAGAAGAGGAACATTCCGACCATCGGATATCCTGCCGTTACGAAGATGTCCAATCCCTTTCTGATGAAGACGGGGTTGAGCCAAGGGGCGCATGTAACCTGAGCCATGTGATGGAAGCATATGATGACGGCGCAGAAACCAAGAAAACACTTGGTCTGGTCAAATGACATGTTGCCGTCGTTCCATTCTTTTTTCTTGCTGAATTTAATTCCGACAAAAAGAAGCGCTGCAAGCGCGACATACCAGATAGCGATCATAATTACCCCCCCGGGATGAATATTCATTATTCAAACCAGGTAATTATACCAAATAGTTATGCTGTAGGTCTTGGGTATCCGCACTCGCTGCAGAATTTTCCGGTAAGGCCTTTAGTGCCACATTTGCAGTCCCATGTGCCATCGGAATTAAGCGTTGAAACTTCAGTGGAGACATCAGGTGCGGGCGCCGGATTTGCAAAGCCCTGCATCATGCCCATTCCCATGAAACCATTCATCGGCATCGGCTGCGGAACAGGTTCTCCAGCGTTATTTGCAGCTGCGATATAAGGATTAACAGTAGATACTTCGATATGTGTACCTGATTTAGTTACGCATTCCCTGATCAGTTCGCAGATTGCCTTATCGACTTCAGTTCCGCCCATTTCGCACGCGGTTTCACCGATGGTCCTCCTGATCCCGGGACAGCCTGTGAGCAGGGAATCGTCATAGATAATGGTAAGAGAAGAACTCGCAGAATAATCCATGGGCATCATGGATCTGTCGACAGGTATGCTCGGATTTCTTTGGACGTAATGCCATCCGGGGATGTTTTCCTTATCGGAAATCTCCTGGATCTTTTCAAAGATGTCCGATTCAACTTCCTTGCTGTCAGTCTGTTCGGGAAGGTTGCCTGCCTTCCTGTATAACTCGACTAGAACAGTTCCGTCCTTGCCTGGTATCTTGCTTATCTTCTGCTTGGTGGTTACGTTGCTGTTGTACATCATTCCGCTTGAAAAATGATGGGTCTCAACTGCGGTTACGGGACCGTGCTCTTCCTTTATCAGACGTGCTTCTTTTAAGTTAGGATATTTCTTTTCCTCTGATATGAGCGCTTCATTTGAAGCAGCAGTGAAAAATGCTTTGCGGAATTCATCACAAGCTTCTTTATATATGTCTTCCGTACCTTCTCTGAAAGTTATTTCTGAAGAAGTACCATCTTCAAATTTAAGCGTCAGGAAAGTGATGACATGAGTATGCTCGTCGTTGTAAATAACGGGAGCTGAGGGCGTTTTGCCGATCCATTCCGTGATCTTATACTTTTCGATGAGTGATCTGAAAATACCGATCGTTTCCTGTGTGATTTTGAAGTGTTTTATTGAAACATCATTTGAGAATCTGGTGTTTTCCGTAATCTCAAGGTTATCTCCGGTAAACAGAATATCCGCATCGATGACCTGATCGATAGTCGGACTGAACATAATGAACTTATATCTGATTCCGGTGATGTTCATAGGCGCTCCTTAATTCCAATGCAAATGGCTATAAAAATTCCAAAAACTGTAATATAGATACTTTACCTTCGTGATTATTATGGTATCATTCTTTGCTATATCTTGTGAAATGGGGGGGAGACAGTATGAGGGATAACCTTAAAAGAATGATAAGTTACTACAAGCCTTATCTGGGAACGTTTTTCCTGGATATGCTTTTCGCGATCATAGCTTCAGGCATATCACTTGTAATCCCCCTCGTAGTCGGAGATATTACAAATGAGATCCCGCACCTGACAGCAGAAGAGGGCATGAGAAAGATCCTGACATTTGCAGTGATCCTCGTTGCGCTTGTCATAATCCAGTTCTTTGCAAATTACTACATCTCATATGTCGGTCATGTCATGGGCGCCAAGATGGAATACGATATGAGAGCCGAGATATTCGCACACTACCAGAAACTCTCATTCTCGTTCTACGATGACCAGAAGGTCGGACAGCTCATGAGCAGGATCACGAATGACCTTTTTGAGATCACCGAGCTCCTGCATCACGGACCTGAAAATATAGTTATATCTCTTATAAAGATAATCGGCTCGTTTGTGATCCTTACCTGCACAAGCGGATATCTGACGATCGCGGCATTCATCCTTCTGCCGGTGATGTTCGTCTTTGCTTTCATTCTCAACAAGAGAATGCGCAAAGCCTTTAAGATGAACAGGGTAAAGATCGCTGAGATCAACACGCAGATCGAAGATAACCTCTCAGGTATCAGAGTCGTTAAGTCTTTTGCAAATGAAGAGATCGAGAATGAGAAATTTAAGGTAGGAAACGACGGCTTCCTCAGGGCGAAGAAGGCTAGTTACCTTAACATGGGTATCTTCCATTCCGGCATGACGGCATTCACGTTCCTTATAAACATCCTGGTCATCGTTGCAGGCGGTATTCTCATGAGCAAAGGACTCATCGAAGTGTACCAGTTTGTTACGTTCCTTCTTTACATCAACGTATTCACGGAGCCTGTAAGGACGCTTATCGATTTTACCGAGCAGTTCCAGAATGGTTACACGGGATTCGAACGTTTTGTCGAGATGATCAACATTGAGCCTGACATCAAGGACAAGGAAGACGCTGAACCTCTGACTGACGTTAAGGGCGATATCGAATTTGAGGATGTCTCATTCAAATACAAGGAAGGCGCACACAGGGTATTAAGACACATCAATCTTGAAGTTCCCGCAGGCGCTTATGTTGCCCTGGTAGGTTCTTCCGGCGGCGGAAAAACAACTCTTTGCAGCCTCATACCCAGATTCTATGACGTTACAAAAGGCACTATCAGGATCGACGGCAAAGATATAAGAGACGTTACCCTGAAGAGCCTTCGCGACAACATCGGAATAGTCCAGCAGGATGTCTATATGTTTGCAGGTACGATCTACGACAACATCAGTTACGGAAGGCCGGGTGCGACTGAAGAAGAGATAATCGAAGCTGCAAAACTTGCGAACGCGCATGATTTTATCATGTCCCTTCCTCACGGTTATGCAACCGATATAGGCCAGCGTGGTGTTAAACTCTCCGGCGGCCAGAAGCAGCGTATCTCAATCGCCAGAGTATTTCTTAAGAACCCGCCGATCCTGATCTTCGATGAAGCTACGAGCGCGCTCGATAACGAGAGTGAGAATATCGTCAAAGAGTCTCTCGAAAGACTTGCAAAGAACAGGACTACGCTCGTTATTGCTCACAGGCTTTCTACTATAAGAAATGCCGAGAGGATCCTAGTCCTTACCGAGAATGGTATCGAGGAGAGCGGAACCCACGATGAGCTGATGCGTAAGAATGGTGTTTACGCTTCGCTCTATAAGTTCAATGCATGAAGTTTTAAGTGACCCCTTGGAGTTTGTCTGACTTCAGGGGTCTAATTCAATATGATCTTCAGGGGTTAACTTCAAACAGAAGGGTCTGTCTCAATAGGGGTAGCCCAACACGATCAGCCCAATATGTTCTACCTGATTTGAATTGCCCTTTAAATTCGAATTTACCTACTAAAATCCGATTTTTCGAATTTAGTAGGTAAGGGGGTGGGGGTATATGACCCATAATCAGCCCGTTTTGAATGTTGAATGTGGTGTTTGAAGCTGATTTTGCCGTGTTTTTCGAAGTCTTAACGGGTATAGGAGTTCTATAAGGCGTCATTCAAGCGGATATTCAGATAGAAATTACCTACTAAAATCCATTTTTTTGTATTTTAGTAGGTAAATATCGGTTTCGAAAACAACTGCATACCCCCTGGGGGTATGTTGGTTCCAGACATGGCATCCTTCTAAACATAAGATTTGAGACAACTATATATTATTTTGTCGCATTAAAAATTATAATTTCTTTTTGACATTTCCGATATTAATGTATAATGAACCATTATGGGTAATTCTCAATGAGCGTTTAAAAAGAAAGGGGTTTTATTATGAAAACTGCAGGAAAAAGTGTGCTCAAAGTACTGCTGTCATTTACAGTTGCAATTTCATGCCTGATCGGTATAAGCATGACATCGCTTGCGCTTCGTGGCGATGCGACTATAAGTGATTTTGAGTACGATGGAGTTTATAAGGACGGCGATGTAATCCACATTACAGCTGAAGAATACGCTATCAAATCTGGTCCAAATACTACCACTTTTGTTCATAAAGATGATTATTTGACCGTCAACGCGAAGGTTGATGACGAAGGATTAATTATTTATGGATTTACCAAGGGTGATGAATTTATTCAGCTTTCTACACCACAATTTGCGTTTCAGACTGATGGATTGGTTTTGAAATCAGGTGACGGTAAAAGTATAGAGACCGCATTCGTTTTTGAAGTTCACAGCACTCTTGATGACGAACAGAAGGCTGTTCAGGATATGATTGATGCCCTTCCCGGTGTTGATGAGGTCACTGAAGAAGACAGAGCTGATATCGAGGCTGCCAGAGAAGCGTATGAAGCGTTAACCGATGAACAGAAAGAAGATGTGTATATTAACAAGCTGAATGCAGTTGAGAATCAGATCGATAAGAACAAAGCTGCTGAAGTAATTGATCTTATCGATGCAATAGGTGAAGTTGATGATTCTGATGAGTGCGGTGACAGGATCCAGGCTGCAAGAGATGCATACGAAGAATTGACGGATAATCAGAGAACATTTGTCACTAACTATAATGATATGTTCGCAGCTGAAGAAAAATATGCCAGCTTGAAAAGAGAAAAAACCATTAAGGACGTTACAGACAAGATCAACGCTCTTCCTGCTGCCAATGAACTTACCATAACTGATTATTATGAAGTTTATGAAGCCGAATATCTCTTCTATGAGGAATTATCAGAAGAAGAGCAGGCTGGTTTTGATGCTGATGCAAAAAAGAAGCTTGATGAAGCTGTAAAAACAATGTACTCATTGGCGTTGGAGGCAGGCGAGCAATTGCTTTCAGATTACGGTGCCGATTTAGAGGAAGAAATGTACGATGCTCTTAAGGAAGCAGTTGATGCAGCTTCTGCCATGGTTGAAGCTGATAAGATGCCTTCTAATGATGAATTTAATGAATTGCTGTGGACTGTTTTATATGCAAGTTTCGATCTTTACGATATTTACAAAGTTATTGAAGGCGCTGACGCAGTATGGACTGCCGGCAGTACTGATTCAATCGTAATCAGGATCCTTCAGGCCGGTATCAAGGATAAGGCTTTCGATAACACATTCTTTAGTTTCGAGTATGCCGGAAGCAAGATCTATATTGACGGTGAGCTTACTGACAGCAAGTTCATTACGGCAGAAGAGGGAAGTGTAATCATTACCATCATGCCTGAGTTCCTTAAGACTCTTTCTACAGGTGAGCACACGATTACAGTATTGTTTGATAACGATGTAACTGTTACTTCCAAATTTACTATCAAGCCTGCTGCTTCTGTTCCCGCATCAGGTGAGTCCGTAAGCCATTATGTTATCCTCGGTATATCAGCAGTCCTCCTCGCAGGTGCTGTACTGACACTGAGAAAGCACATGGTTGACTCAGTTAAGTAATCAGGATTTTAACTGAAATAAAATAGAGGCTGTCCTTTGTGGACAGCCTCTATTTGTTTAAAATGGTGCGCCTGACAGGACTTGAACCTGCACACCTCACGGCACCAGAACCTAAATCTGGCGTGTCTGCCAATTTCACCACAGGCGCTCATCGGCGACCATTATATCACTTTGATTGCTAAATATCATAATCATGTCATTAGCATAGTAAAAATGAAACTCTGTGATAAGATTGTCGGGGAAGTCATAAGAAACTTCATTTTTACTTAGGAGTTTATTTGTGTCTGAGAAAAGAAAGCGCAGAGAAAACATAATCACGGCCCTTCTTATCGCAGGAATGTGCATAGTTGTAGGCGGAACGATAATCTTTGTCATTAAGTTTTCGCGGGGCGGTGATGAGAATAAACTGTTGTCGGCAGGAATGACTGAAGCAACAGATGTTTCACTTGAAAGCGTGACGGATGTCGTAAGTACATCTTCCGTCACTTCAGAGACAACGGCTTCAGAGACTTCTGAATCAACTTCTGAAACAACAGAGACTACTCCTGAACCCACACCGACTGAAGAACCCACACCCACGCCGGAACCTGAACCCGAGAAGTTAACGAGTATAAGGAACTTAAGCGCAGGAACGGTTCTGAGCCGCGATGAGATCGATACGGATAATCTGTCTCAGTATTTCACTTCTGAGGAGATCGAAGAGGGCGACAGCGTTTATGACAGGATCTACGGCCAGTCTTATGTCGATAATGACAACATCGATCTGAGCGATCTGAGATATCTCAAGATGCTTCACGTGAACTTTGACGGTGATTACCAGGTCGGTGAGATGATAGTAAATGAACTCGTTGTTTCAGACGTTCTGGATATCTTTGAGACCCTTTGTGCAGAAGGCTATGAGATTTATTCGATGTATCTTATCGATGATTTCTGGGCAGGTGATCCCGATGATTCGGACTGGTATTCAATAGAAGCAAATAACACATCCTGTTTCTGCTACAGAACAGCAACCGGTTCAGGTAATCTTTCAAAACATGCACTGGGCAGGGCAATAGACATCAATCCCCAGCAGAATCCTTATGTTACATACGATTCTGACGGTGATGCCCACTATTCTCATGATAATGCATCGGACTATGTATATGACAGATATGACGGCGATCATATGATCACTACAGACGACAGGGCATATGAACTTTTCATCAATTACGGATGGACATGGGGCGGTAACTGGTCGAGCCCCAAAGACTATCAGCACTTTCAAATGTAAGCCTGAAGTGAAAAAAGAATTGACTAACTGATTTTCACTTGATAATATTTTGGAATGATAATTCCTGACAGAAGAAAACAGATCCTGGATATTTTGGAAGAAGAGGGCGAGATCAATACGACCGTCCTTTCAACGCGTCTTGGTGTCACCGGAGCTACCATCAGAACTGACATCAGAGCCCTTGAAAGAGAAGGCGCTATCGTCAGATTCCACGGCGGTATCAAGCTTCCTCACAAGATGCCTTCCTACAGCGGCGAGAACTATATGGTCAGAGCCGTTACCCATGTCGATCTTAAGAATGCCATAGGTGCAAAGGCTGCAACGCTTGTGGGAAGCGGAAATACGATTTTCATGGATGCGAGCTCGACGACCTTTCATATGATTCCTTACCTCAAGAAAGTTAAGGATGTTACAGTTATCACCAATGGTATCCATACTGCGATGGAACTCCAGAGAAACAGCAATTTCAAGTCGATCATCATCCTGGGCGGAATGCTGAGACCGCATTCGGGTGCCATCGAGGGACTTTCATCCAAAGAGATGATCGGAAGGCTTTCAGCTGAGTTTTATTTCGTTTCCGGAAACGGTTTTTCTGCAGATGCCGGACTTTCAGGTGATAATTTCTTTGAGCTTGAGCTTAAGAGACTTTGCGCAGACCGTGCCAAGAAGATCGTCGCGCTGATCGATTCGACCAAACTGGGCGCTGATTCTGCTTCTTCGTTCATCCCTGCCGAGAAGATCGATTATCTCGTAACTGATTCAGGCGCTTCTCCCGAGAGCGTTGCTTTATGCCGTGCAAAGGGCATTGAAGTGCTTATTGCGGACGTTTGATCACTAATCGTTCGAAAATTCTGTTTATTTTTCTTTTAATGTTATAATACTCGGATAAAGTCATTTTCTTTTAAAGAGGTTAGGAAGATGCAGATCAATCCGATTATTTTGCCCAGCTGGCTTTCAAGCAAGTGCGTATTCCAGCAGGGTGTAGAACTTAAGATCGAGGGTGTTGCCGCACCCAGTGCTACAGTTACTCTCGAAATAGTCAAAGACCCGACGGACGGCAGAAAGGTCAGTAAACTCGATACCGATTACGGTGTCATCTTAAGCCGTGAGACCACTACGTCCTCAAAGGGCAAGTTCAGTTTTACCATCCCGCCTTATAAGGCTTCCAGCGACTCTTATACATTTTCGTTTAAGTGCCTTACCGACCAGACCACTCTGACCGACTTGCGATGCGGTGACGTCTGGGTCTTCTTGGGATCTGATTTCCTGTCGATCCCCATGAAGGAAGCAAATGCCACAAAGGCTCCTTTGAAGCGTAAGGTAATGAATTACCTGAGATTCTTCTCTCCCGTAAGATCAGGTCTCGAAAAGGGAGAGGAAGTATATCCTGCAGAAGAAAAGACACACTACAAGGAAGCTGAGTGGATCAAGGTTACTGAGACTGCAAAGCTTTCTGAGGTTTCTTCTTCCGCTTTTGCTTTCGCATACAGATTGAGTGACCAGATCTCTTATCCTGTAGGTGTAGTAGATCTCTCATATAACGATTCGACCATCCTTAACTGGATCGCTCCTTTTGCCATGGACAGGGTTGAAGCGTTAAGGGACGTTGTAGAGCAGATGGGTCTTTATCTCGATGAGGAAGGCTATAAGAAGCTTCTTGAGATCGACGAGAAAAAGAAGAAGGCCGTTGAGCTTAAGGAAGAGTACAAAGAGACTATCGAGTCCGGCGACATCGACATCTCGATGCAGGATGAGATCAAGAGACTGGAAGGTCAGGATCCTGACGACATAAAGCCTCTTGATATCGATTTCCCTACGTCAGGAGACAGTTCACTTAACGAGACAAAGGGACATAAGGAGAATATCTCATTCTCGTCAGCAAGCCAGCTTGATTTCGGCATGGTTCCCGAGAAAAAAGATGACGGCAGGCTCACAAAGGAAGATGAGAAGAAGTTCATCAAGCAGAAGTTCAGAATGTCCATTCTTTACAGGACAAAGCTTGCGCCTTTGAAGAATCTTGCGGTTAGAGGATTCTGCTTCTCGCCTGACAAGGGAGAACTCCTTTTCGACAGATACGATCTTTTCCTCATGGGACTTCTTACGACTCTTGCCGAAGTATTCGAGCCGAAGGAAGTTTTCGATGAGACGGTCATGCCTTCGATACTTTTCGTAACGATGCATCCTGATGACGTTGACTTCGAAAATCCTTACAGCGTTCTCGAATTCAACGAGAATTTCACGGCATTTACAAAGCTCCTCAGCATGCCTTCGGGAATCGTAAGCATGCATGACATGCTCCTTCCGGATAAGACGATAAGCTTTATCCTCGGAATGAGACTTGCTACGATCGCTTTGGGCACACACTTCTCACCTAAGATGAGTAAGTCTTCTCCTGAGCCGAATGACATAGAGATCGCAGGCAACAAGAGGATCATCAAGTTCAGCAACTTGGGTTCTGGACTCAATTACAATGACGCATCAGGCGAGATCACCGGATTTGCCGTAGCAGGTGAGGACCGTATCTTCTATCCGGCTCACGCAAAGAGCCTTTACGGAATGTGCGTAATGGTATGGAGAGACGATGTCGAAGAACCGCAGTCCATCACATACGGCTTCACGCCTTTCCCGCACGATGCGACACTTAAGAACGGTGAAGACCTCCCGATCCTTCCTTTCAGATTCGACAGGGATCCTGCATACTTCGCACCTGACTTAAGCTTTACACGCTGCGACTGTCTTGAGTTTGTCGGCAAGAGAACACCCGATTCAGACTTTGAGACATTAGAGATCTACAGAACATTCAAGGGTAAGGGAATCATATCCCAGGATAATATCCATAAGCTTACGGGCAGTGCTTCTCTGAGGATCCGCTATGAGACAGATAAGTCGCTTTACGGATTTGAACCCTGCCTTGAGTACGCTTCGCTTTTCGCGCCCATTGAGATCTGGGGAAGATCAAGGATCCAGCTGTCGGTATTTAATCCCGACCAGAAGAAGAAAAAGCTTATCGTCGAAGACTTCGGTGAGGCCGAGATCAAGCAGCAGCTTACATGGCAGACGATAACTCTTGAGTATTCCGAAGACGGTCCGATCAAGCTCGACAAGCTGAGGATCTTTATTGAAGACAAAGAACGCAACGGCGAGATCTATATCGACTCGATCAATTTTATCTGAACAGAGGGCTAACTTATGAGCAACAAGCTTCTTTCTGCAATCGAAGATGATGTTTTCTTATCTGAAGGTTCGGTGCCTTTCGTAATCGAAGGATTAGAGCATTCTTACGATACGAAGGATTCACTTCCTGATGAGAGTATGCATAATTCGCATGAGCTTCTTTATTTGAGAGAAGGCAAGATCGATCTTATCATCGGCAGCGAGACGATTACACTTACAAAGGGTTCCGTCATAGTAATAAGACCTCTGGTAAGGCACAAGCTGGTAATCAAGAGCAGCAAGGCCGACATGCTGAATCTCTATTTCGGATTTATCCATGACATTTCAGATCTTGAAGCCACCAAGGAATCGAGAAAGACAAACAAGACGATTCAGGCAAAGAGCAACAGCGCAGGTCCGAGCGTATCGATCCCGGGTTCTTTTGCAAAGATCTCTTTGGAGAGTTTCCTTAAGTTTGCTGACCTCGGTGTTACTGAAGATAACGACATCACTAGACAGCCTTTCTTCGTTATCAAGGGCAACGAGAAAAAGGAGATCAACCAGTTATCAGAGCGAATCGTTCTCGAAGAAGCAGAGAACCGTTATGCCAAGGATCTCATGGTACATACTCTTATGGTTGAACTCATGATTATCCTCTCAAGAGCAATAAGAGGCGAGTGGGAAGAGAGCCTCCGCGTTAAGAACGGAAAGGCCAAAGAACTCGTTGCAATCGCAAAGCAGTATATGGATGAGAATTTCGATCAGGGAATCACGGTTTCAGAAGCTGCTGCTTATGTATTCTTAAGCCAGGGCTACTTCACACGTGCTTTCAGGGACGATACGGGAATAAGCCCGATGAACTATCTCATGAAGAAGAGGATCGAGAAGGCCTGCAAGCTTCTTCAGAACAACGAGATAAAGGTGTCTGCGATATCTCTGCAGTCAGGATTCTCATCACCTCAGAGATTCAATGTCGCATTCAGAAAACAGATGGGCATGACACCCATGGAATACAGAAAGAAATACCTTTAAAGAAGGGGATGAACAGTTAAATGTACGATTATGCTAATGACAACTCAATACCGGAGGAAAGCCGCCAGAACATGGACCTTCCCAAGATCGAGCATGCGGTAAGGGAGATCCTTGAGGCAATAGGCGAAGATCCTGACAGAGAAGGTCTTCAGGAGACTCCTCAGAGAGTTGCAAGAATGTATGCTGAAGTCTTTGCCGGACTTCACAGGGATATCAGCAAGGATATTAAGACTTTCCACGGCGAAGGCAATGACGAGATGATCCTTATCGGAGACATTCCATTCTATTCGATGTGTGAGCATCACCTTCTTCCTTTCCACGGAAAAGCACATGTTGTATACATCCCCAAGGACGGTAAGATCTTCGGCCTTTCAAAGGTTGCAAGGATCGTTGATACGCTTTCAAGAAAGCCGCAGCTTCAGGAGAAACTCACATCTGAGATCGCAGATGCAATCGAGAAGGCGGTTGATGCAAGATCAGTATGCGTCGTTCTTGAAGCAGAGCACCTCTGCATGACGATGAGAGGTATCAGAAAGCCCGGTTCAAAGACCGTTACGTCTGCAATGCGCGGCGGATGCAGATCTGATATCAGGACCAGGAACGAAGCGCTCGCGCTGATCAACAGACAGCGTTCCGTATAAGGAGATATGGGAAATGAATGCAACTGACGGAAGATTTTGCGGAATTTATAAATGTGGTAACCGCCAGCTCGAGATAGGAAAGAAGACCCTCATAATGGGTATTCTCAATGTCACGCCCGACTCTTTTTCTGACGGCGGAAAATATAACGATGTTGACGCCGCTGTTGACAGATGTTCTCTCATGATCCGTGAGGGTGCCGACTGCATCGATCTCGGTGCTGAGGCTACGGGCCCCAATTCGGTTCCCATCTCTTCTGAGGAGGAACTTGAAAGACTGATCCCCGTTTTGGAAGCCGTTAGAAGCAGATTCGACATTCCGCTTTCAGTTGATACTTTTAAGTCAGAGACAGCCAAAGAGGCTATTACTGCAGGATGCGACATCATCAACGATATCACGGGTTTCATGGGTGATCCTGAGATGGCCAAAGTAGTTGCAGATAACGGCACAGGCGTCATCCTGATGTTTAACAAGAGAACAAACGGCGAGAATCCGATTGCTTTTGAGCCTGTCAGCAGACGTGCGGTAAGAGAGCTTACTGAGAGCGTTGAGATCGCAAAGAAAGCCGGCATTCCGGATAACATGATAATGACCGATCCCGGAATAGGCTTTGGTACCAACAGGGCTGAAGATGCAGAGCTCACGGCAGCAATATTGTCCATGGGCCTTCAGGGCAAATATCCCGTTCTTTATGCCGCTTCAAGAAAGCGCTATGCAAGAGTCTTCGCAGGCGGCGACCAGGCGACGGAATTAATGCTCGACAACGCTACGGCAGGACTTTCCATGACAGCAGCATCACTTGGCGCAGCAATGGTAAGAGTCCACAACGTTGCCGCTTCAAGACAGATACTTGATGTGTTCGACACATCGTTCTACGCGTTTGCTAACCTCTAAAGTTTTCGAAAGGATATTGGGAATTGGATAAGATCACGCTCTCGAGAATGGAATTTGAAGGACATACCGGCTGTTTTGATTTCGAAAAGGCAGACGGCCAGAAGTTCATCGTATCTCTGGACATTTTCCTGGACAGGATAAATGGCTGCTACACAGACGAGCTTGCCGATACCGTGGATTATTCAATGATCTACGAAGAGGTCAAGAAGATCGTAACCGAAGATAAGGGCAATCTAATAGAGCGCTTGGCGCAGAAGGTCGCTGACGGCGTTCTTGCTGCAGACGGAAGAATCGCCAAGGTTATTGTAAACATATCCAAGCCCGAGGCACCGGTGAAGGGTATTTTCGAGACCATGGCAGTCACGATCGAAAGACGCCGCAAGGAATTCGTCGTGCTCTCCCTGGGCAGCAATCTCGGTGACAGGGAAGCCAATATCCTCGCGGCAGAACAGGCTTTAAAGGATCTGAGCGGCACGGAAGATTTCAGGTGTGCTTCCATCTATGAGACGGAGCCTGTAGGACTTGAAGACCAGCCTTATTTCCTTAACACATGCGTAGGTTTCTATACGGACATCGGGCCGTTTGAGCTTTTGGACAAGATACATGTCATTGAGAACGACCTTCTGAGAAAGAGGGAAGTTCACTGGGGACCCAGGACGATCGATATAGACATCATATTCTACGGGGATGAAGTGATAATGAAGCCTGAACTTACCGTTCCTCATCCGAGGTGGTATCTGAGGTCATTTGTTACGGTGCCGCTCCGTGATATCAAAGATGTGGACATCGAACACCCTGATGACAAGGAAGTGTCCCTATATCGGAAGCGCTGATAATTGAGTTATCAGCAGGCAGAGTTTATAATTAGGCACGTTATTTAAGAAAGTTGGAGGATTTTATGTCAGAAAACAATTCGGGCGCAGGCAATAACGAACAGAACAGGGATAATAAGCGCCAGAGATTCGATCCGGCAAAGCAGGAGGGCGGCAGACCCAGATCCCGCAACCAGAATCACAGAAGAAGAAATAACGGTCCCAGACAGGGCGGAAACGATAATAAGAAGCGTGACAACGCTGAGATCCAGGCTGAAGGAAAGGTTCAGAACCAGAATCAGAACCAGAACCAGGGCCGCAATTCCGACAGACAGAATAACAACCGCAACAGGAACAACAAGTTCAAGCGCGAACAGAACCAGGGCGGAGAGAAGAAGCAGTCTGACTCCCAGAATTTCAAGCCGAAGAACAAGCGCCCCAGAGAGTTCGGTGATGAAGTCGCCAAGAACGTCAAGAAGGTTGAGACCATCGACGATATCAGAAGCGATAATGCCAGAATAACAAAGGAAATATATCTTGAGATCGCATCTCTCAAGAATATCAATCTCAACTGATCATGAAGGGCATATTCATTACTTTCGAAGGCATTGACGGGTGCGGTAAGAGCACGCAGTGCGAACTCCTTAAGGATTACCTTAAGGACAATAACAAGGACTTCATTTTTGTCAGGGAACCGGGTGGCACGGTCATCGGCGAGCGTATAAGAGAGATCCTTCTCGACAAGAAGAATACACAGATGAATTCAAGGACGGAATTACTCTTGTTCGAGGCTGCCAGAGCGCAGATCACGGAAGAGGTGATCAAGCCCGCGCTAGATGAAGGCAAGATCGTCCTCTGCGACAGATTCTTTGATTCTTCTTCGGCATATCAGGGCATGGCCAGAAACATGGGCATGGACTTCGTTGCAGGCCTTAACATGGCTGCTACAGGCGGACTTAAGCCTGATGTCACGTTCTTCTTTGACATCAGCGTTGAAGAAGCACTTGCAAGAAGAGGCAAGAGAGGCGAAGCATCCGACAGGATCGAGCTTGCGGGATTAAAGTTCCAGGAAGATGTCAGAAAAGGATATCTTGAACTGGCCAAAGATTCTGACGGACGTATCGTAACCATCGATGCATCACGCGGAGTAGAAGAGATTTTCGAAGATATAAAGGAAACGTTGAAAGGTAAGATCTGATGGCTTTTTCCAACATCACGGGACAGAAGCAGATAAAGCTCAGACTCGCTGCAGAAGCGCAGAGACGCGGCAGCGGTGCTTATATGCTCTCAGGTCCCGAAGGTACCGGAAAAAGACTCATTGCAGAAGAGTTCGCGAAGGCTCTGATGTGCGGTGATGCAGGTCCTGACGGTGCATGCGGAGTATGTCCGAACTGCAAGTATTTCGATAACTTCACAACACCTGACGTTACAAGGGTTTATGAACCCACAGATACTAAGATGGTTAAGGTCGATTTCATCAAGGACAGCGTAGTTGCCGAATCGTACCTGAAGCCTCAGTTCGCAAGGACAAAGACATTCATTATCGACTTTGATTTTCTGGGTGTGGAGAGCCAGAATGCTCTTCTCAAGTCTTTGGAAGAACCCAGAAAAGACGTCGTATTCATTCTCACAAGTTCCAATACTGATACGGTTCTTGATACGGTAATGTCCAGAGTTACCGAAATCAAGCTCGATCCTTACAGTGATGAGGAATTAGAGCAGATCGTAAAGGCTAACTGTCCTGACCTTGAAGAATCCAAGGTAAAGACAGCAGTCTATAACAGCGGAAGGATCCCGGGGAAGGCCATAAGCCTTGCCAGAGAAGATTCCGGCGTAAGCATCAGACACGAGATAAACAGCATTATGATCGCAATGCCCACGAGCACATACATCGATGTGTTGG
This sequence comes from Saccharofermentans sp., assembly GCA_045648465.1. Classification (GTDB taxonomy): domain Bacteria; phylum Bacillota; class Clostridia; order Saccharofermentanales; family Saccharofermentanaceae; genus Saccharofermentans. The sequence continues at coordinate 40,180 of JAZROA010000013.1, read as the reverse complement.
AGGACTTCTGCGAAGTGCTGACGGGATTCAAGGACGACGCGAAGATCATTGCATCTTCGATCCTTATGTTCCTTGATGATGCGGCAAGACTTATCAACTATCCCGACTGCCGCAAGATAAATAACGAGACAGACAGAGAGGCAATAGAGAATTTCGTTGCCGGTAATAAACATATAACAACACTTAAACTGGGAAGATGCAGTGAAGCGGTCAGTACTTTTATGAAGGCTTTGGACGTCAATTCCAACTTTGATTCCTCAGCATCCGCAATGCTTCTTCGCATACATGAGGAGCTTAAGAAATGAAGATCGTAAATTTAAGAACAAGAGATGCCGGCGTCACGCTGAGATACCGCTGTGACGGCTTATCGCTCGCTTTAGGTGATGCGGTAATGATCGACACCGAGAACTGCGAAGAGATCGCGTTTGTAGCGCAGGAACCTTACGCGGAAGATACCAAGGAAGATATTCCTTCCGTTAAGCGTATGGCAAGCGACAAGGAGCTCGAAAAGTACTACGACATCTGCGCCAAAGAGAAAGATGCATTCTTCAAGTGCAAAGAGCTCATCGCGGCACGCAATATCGAGATGAATCTCGTTGACTGTGAGTATACATTCGATTTAAGAAAATTGACTTTCTACTTCACTGCAGACGGAAGAGTAGACTTCAGAGAACTCGTAAAGGATCTTGCATACACATTCCGTACAAGGATCGAGTTAAGACAGATCGGTTCCAGAGACCAGGCAAAGCTTGTCGGAGGGATCGGCATGTGCGGCAGGGAGCTTTGCTGCTGCAGCTTCCTCAATAAGTTTGCTCCCGTAAACTTAAAGCTCGCAAGATCACAGGGCTTATCCCTCAATCCGGGCAAGCTCAACGGTGCATGCGGAAGACTCATGTGCTGCCTCCAGTTCGAGAAGGAAGCATATGACGATGCTCACAGAAGACTTCCCGAACCCGGTTCACGCGTAAGAACACCGAACGGCATGGGTCAGGTTACTGACGTTAACTATATTGAAGAGACGTTAAGCGTCAAGTTCGTTTCTGAGAACGAGACAGAGATAGAGAAGTTCTCGTGGGCTGATCTTGAAGATCTCAACAGGGATATGGCAAAGCGCAAACAGGCTCCCGATGCAGGATTTAAGGACTATCCCGACATGAACGGGGCTTACGACGAAGGCGATAACGAATAAGGCTTAAAAGGCCGGAAAAGTTGCAAAAGATATGCGGTTTATACCGACATAAGTCGGTAATCCATTTTACTACTTGTTGACTTCGGTTTTTTATGGAATAATCAAATCACTAATTGAATAGGAGGATAATTTACTATGGCATATGTAATTTCTGATGCTTGCGTTTCTTGCGGAACATGCGCTGACGGTTGCCCTGTAGGAGCTATTTCCCAGGGTGATACACAGTACAACATCGACGCTGATGTTTGTGTTTCCTGCGGTGCTTGCGAAGCTTCTTGCCCTACAGGCGCTATTGCTGAAGGCTGATAGATCGTAAGTTATTAATCGATTAGCAAACTAAGGAACTGTCTCTTTTAGGGACAGTTCTTTGTTTTATATGGCTTTATGCATTGATAAGGAAAAATCTTTAAGATACTATTATTAAATTAAAAAATAAATTGGGGGGAGGTTTTTTATCAGTGAATTCAGGTAACAGACTTTCCACCAAGATCATTATCATGGTCGAGTGCATTCTGCTCGTCTCCAGCATTCTTTTCTGCTCAGTCTCTATTTACAGATCCAGGGTAGGCATCCGCAAGGCCATACAGCAGCGTATGCTTGATATTGCAAATTGTGCTGCAGGTTCGGTAAATGGTGAGATAATGAAAAACTTTACCGAAGAACAGGTAGGCAGCGTTGCTTATAACAATGTCTATGATACGCTGACCATATTCAGGGATAATGTTGAGCTCGAATATGTCTACTGCATCAAAGAAGATACTCCTGGAAACTTTATCTTTATTATGGACACTGACCCGGTAAGCCCCGCAAGCTACGGTGACAGTGTTAAATATACGGAAGCACTTGCACAGGCGGGCAGGGGAACTGCTTCTGTAGACGAGGTCCCTTATACTGACCAGTGGGGCAGCTTTTACAGTGCCTACAGCCCGGTTTTCGATTCCACGGGAAAAGTCGTCGGAATAGTTGTTGCAGACTTCTCATCCGATTGGTTTGACGGCCAGCTTGCCTCCCAGACGAGATCCATGGTCTTAGGTTATGCGGTTATCCTTTTGTTCTCGCTCCTTTTTGCGGGAGTCCTCTCATTCCTTATCGTAAAGCCGTATGTAAAAGCACAGGGTGAACTTCTTGAAGAGAAAGTCCGCGCTGAGAGCGCAAGCAATGCCAAGAGCGACTTCCTGGCCAACATGTCCCACGAGATCAGGACTCCGATAAATGCCGTTCTCGGCATGAACGAGATGATCATAAGAGAGGATAACAGGGCGCTTGACGTGGCCGAGAGTGATCCGGTGCTCGTACAGGAGGCGCTGGAGAACATAAACGTATATGCGGGCGATGTTAAGAAGGCAGGACACAATCTTCTTGCTATCGTTAACGATATACTCGATTTTTCCAAGATCGAAGCAGGCAGAATGGAACTTGCCGAAGCTCCTTATCAGCTGAGTTCACTGATCAATGACATCAATAACATGATCATGTTCAAGGCGCAGGATAAGGGCCTTGTGTTTAACGTGGAAGCAGATCCCTCATTGCCTGATGAACTTTCAGGCGATGAAGTCCGTGTGCGCCAGATCTTAACGAATCTTCTGAATAATGCAGTTAAATATACCGAGAAAGGTTCTGTCATCCTGAAGCTCCGTGGCAAGAAACAGGATGAAAATACCCTGATCCTGACCATCGTTGTCTGGGATACCGGCATCGGCATCAAGCCTGAGGATAAGGAACAGCTCTTTAACAAGTTTGAGCGTCTTGAGATGGACCGCAACAGCACTGTCGAGGGAACCGGTCTGGGTCTTGCAATAACCCATAACCTGATTGAGCTTATGGGAGGAAATATCGAAGTCGAGAGTGAATACGGTAAAGGTTCGATCTTTACTGTCAACATTCCACAGAAGATCGTATCCGGCAGTACTCTTGGTGATCTCCAGACACGCCTTAAGGATAATGCTCCCGGCAACAGACCTTATAAGGAATCTTTCCGCGCGCCTGATGCGACCATCCTTATAGTTGATGATACGAGGATCAATCTTACGGTTGCTGTTAACCTTTTGAAGAATACGAAGATGAAGATCGATACCGCGACATCGGGTGAGGAAGCTGTGAACATGGCCTCGAAAACCAGATATGATGTTATCTTCATGGACCAGAGAATGCCCGGCATGAACGGCACAGAGGCATTCCATAAGATACGTGAAACTGAAAACGGCGCGAGCAAAGACGTTCCGGTTATCTGTCTTACTGCAGATGCGGTAATCGGCGCCAAGGAACGGTATCTTTCCGAAGGCTTCTCGGATTATCTGACCAAGCCGATAGACAATTTTGCACTTGAAAAGCTCCTGATGAAATATCTTCCTGACGGCAAGGTTGAACTCATAAACGAAGAGATTTCTGAGATTTCAGAAGATGGAACTCCTGAAGATGAGGCATTTACCGTTTTGCGTTCTGTTGGAATCGAACCCAGAGCAGGACTTAAGTATTGCCAGGACGATGTATTTTTCTACAAGGCTTTGCTCGCCGAATATGCATATGGTGAACTCGAGAAAGCCCACAACCTGCAGAAGAGTTATGAAGCAGAGAACTGGCACGACTATTCGATCTATGTTCACTCTCTTAAGAGTTCTTCCAAGATGATCGGGGCATCGGCACTTTCTGTCCGTGCCGCTAAGCTTGAAGCTGCTGCCAACATTTCCGATACAGGAACTATTCATACGGAACATGATAATATGATGGAAGAATACGAAGTGTTAACGGCGGTTATCCGTTCGTTATTACCCAAGTCGGCAACCGATCCTGAGAATGATGATATAAAAGAGTTTTCGCCAAGTGATGACATTATGGAATTCCTCCCGGGGGGAGATAACGAAGAGTAAACAGAGGACTGATCATGGCAAGTTGTGAGACATGTCAATACGCGTATATTGATGAGGAAACAGGTGAGGCAGTCTGTGACTTGAATCTTGATGAAGATGAAGTCATCAGATTTTCGCAGCATCCCACAAAAGAATGCCCGTTCTACAAAGACGGGGACGAATATAAAACAGTAAGACATCAGATGTAAACCGCCCGGTTGTCTGGTTAAGGAGGGCCTTATATGAATGGAATCGCACCTCAGTTTATAGTTTATGTTTTATGCTATCTTGCGATGGGGCTTGCTGCTGTTGCTCTGTTTGTGGCAGGCATAATGATCGCTGTCAATAAGATCAGGCAGACCAGGGTCCTTGGTGCCGGCTACATCATCACTGCGGTCTCTTCAGCAGCAGTATTCACCTATAATGTACTGATTAGTTTTTATATTTCCGAGAAGGTCATTGTTTATGGCGATGCGGTCATGGTCGGCACGCTCCTTTGCGTTTTTGCCAGTTCACTTTGCATCTGCATATATCTTCACAAGACTTACGGCAAGAAATATATATATATCCCGGTTCTGCTTTTGCCAATCTTCGGTATGATTGCAGATGCCGGTGCTGTTTTACTGCTTAACAGGTCATATATAAGCGGAATTAAATATGCCATGCTGACGAGTCTTGCAAACGATGTCACTAACATAGCAACTTTAACACTGATATCGATAGTCATAATCATTGTTCTTTATAAAAACAGGGAGAAGGAGAAGATCATTCCCAAGGCCTGGTTTGTAAAGGGCATTACCGTTATCTGGGGCATAGTGGAAATTGTTGCTATAAGCATCATATATGTGTCTGTAATCGCTTTGGCTGAATCAGGAGATTATAAGGGAACTTCAGAAAACACATTAATACTTCTCAGTGCAGTTCAGGCAATTGATTCCATTGTTGCAGTCATTGTTCCTTTCTATGTTCTTTCAAGGGTAAGAAAGGCATCAAAGCAGGAAAAGGCTGCCTGATATAAAGCTTCTTAATTCGGATTTCATTTTCGAAAAACACGGATTGACAGCGTAATACTGCTGTGCTAATTTATGGATGAATAAAAATTCATTCATAAAGAGGTTGTCATGCCAAAGTCACAGGAACGCTGTCAGGAAATAAGGGAAGAGACCAGAAATCTCATTATCAGGAAATCTATTCTGTATTTCGCAAGGAACGGTTTTGCCGGTACAAAGATAAGTGATCTGTCCAAGCATATCGGCATCGCACAGGGCACGATCTATATCTATTTCAAATCAAAGGAAGAACTCTATGATGAGATCTTTGCAATATCAGATAAGATCGCAAGCAATGACAAGCTTACAATGCTTGCAAAACTGCCTCTGCCTGCGGAACAAAAGATAAAGAAAATGTCTGATTACGTCATCAAGAATCTTAAGGACGATATGTTTGCTGCAGGCATCGCGCTTTTCACACAAAGACTTCTTGAAGGCGAAGCTGACCAGACTTTCTATAAGACAACGGAGAAGATTATTAAGCAGGGTCAGAAAGAAGGAACCGTCGTATCCGGCAATGCCCGTAAGTTATCAGAGTTCTACTGGGGCGTTGTTTATCTTTATGCGGTAAAGAGCCTTTATACCGCTGACTGCGCGATGATCAATTCCCAAGATCTTTCCAGGATCCTCTTGGAGGACTGACATGATAGCTATAGTAACAGGTGCCACGGGTGATATCGGAGAGGAATTCGTTAAGAGCCTTCTTGCTGAAACAGATCAGGTGTGGGCTGTCGGAAGAAGTGAGAATAAGCTTTCTTCATTGAAGGAAAAATACGGTGATAAGATCGTTCCTGTCAGGGTCGATCTTTCCGACAGGGATGACATATTTTCTTTCTGTGAAAAAATAGAATCAGAGAAGCCTGAGATCAGGTATCTGGTAAATAATGCAGGCGTCGCAAAGATGAAGCCTGTATCAGATTTCACTTTGGAAGAGATCAGCGACATGCTCGACATCAATGACAAGGCCGCAACTCTGATCTGCAGGGCATGCATTCCTTATATGGTTAAAGGTTCCTATATACTGAATGTTGCATCAGCTTCCGCATTCCAGCCCAATCCCTACATTGCACTCTATTCAGCGAGCAAAGCATATCTTCTCTCGTTTACGAGAAGCCTTAATGTCGAGAACGAGAACATAACATGTACGGCAGTTTGTCCCGGATGGGTCGATACGCAGATGCTTCCGAAAAAGAATCAGGGAAAAGATATTAAATATCCCGGCATGACTCCCGCTTCAAAGGTTGTTGAAGTTGCGCTAAAGGACTGTCATAAGGGCAAAGACGTATCCGTTTGTTCATTCTATTTCAGATACATGAGATTCTTAAGTAAAGTTACACCGCACAGCATCGCAATGAAGATGTGGGTTAAAGCAATCAGACAATACATATGAGATACAAGATAGAAACAGAACGCGAGAACCTGTTCGACGTGAACATGGTTATTGCCATGCGCATACGTGTTGAAGGTAAATTGCTTTTCGAAGACCTCGAAAAAGCATTTTATAAAGCAGTCGCATCATATGAGATTTTAAATTCCAAAGTTGTCATTGAAGAAAATGGCGATGCTTTCTATGTTGACTGCGAAAGACCCATGAGCAGTTTTAGCGAATCGCCGTCAGGTTTTGAAGAACTGATAAATGCAAATGAAGGCCTTCGCTTCCGTATAGAAGAAGGGGAGTACATAAGAGGTTTCTTATCGCCAGACGGGATAGTTTTTCTCATGCATCATCTGGGTGGTGACGGTAAGTCGCTTCTGTATTTTATTGAGATATTCATGAGACTTCTTGCAGGTGAAGATGTCGGTTACGTTGCGTTTGAAAACCTTCCCGTATCGGCTCTTCCAAAAGAAAGTAAACTGCCTTATCTTTACAGGCAGTTTGTAAAGTTTTGGAATAAACGCTGGGCGCGTCAGAGACGGGTATTCAATTATGCTGACATGGATAAAGCATATAGTGTTTTCTGGAAGGATCACAAGACAAAAACCGTTGTTGAAGAATATTCCAGTGATGCATTAACGGATTTTCTTGCGAAGTCAAAAGAAGCGGGGTGTTCACTTACGTCCTATCTGGTTGCTTTATGGATAAAAGACATGCCTTATAGAGCTGATGTGGGATTTGCAGTCGATGGAAGATTAACCGCTAACCGCAGCATGGGAAACTTTGCGACCGGCATTCACATCAGTTACAGATATAACGGTAAGTTAAGCGTTGGAGAGAATGCGGTAAAGATAAATAAGCTGATGAAGAAAAGGCTTGCAGATCCCAGGGTGAAGTACAGCGTTCTTCATTTTATCGGAGAGATAGATCCGACACTTATTGATACGTTAAGTCTTGAGGCGGTCGGCGCATTCCACACGCGCGATACTGCAAGATTTGCAGACATCATGAATTATGGTCAGAACGTGAAGAAAAAAGATCTGAGCATAACTAATCTCATGAGGTCCGATATAAGGACAGAATTCGGTAAGTTCAGGATTTCTGATATTGCATTCGTTCCTCCTGTAGTATCATACGGTAAGAATCTTATAGGGATCATTACCGTTAACGATAAGATGATCGTTACGCATCATGTGTTGAAAGATCGTAAGAGAATCTGATATGCAGTAAAGTGCCTTTTGTGGCAACTTAGCACATGCAAACGGCAACTCATGTATTGATGTGTTGAATGCTCAATTGGACTTTGTTAGTTTTGTGCCAACAAAGTTCAAAGGAGTTTATTTATGATCAGAGCAAATGGAATATGCAAGAGCTTTGCAGAGAGGCAGGTCCTTTCCGGCATCGGTCTCGATATAAAGCCGGGCACTATTTTCGGACTGCTCGGACCTTCCGGAGCAGGCAAGACGACACTAATTAAGATCCTTACAGGCCAGTTAGAGTTTGACAGCGGTGACATCAGTGTTCTCGGTAAGGATGTCAGGACACTTACCGGAGCCGACAAAAAGCATATCGGCATCATGATGGATAACCACGGAGTCTATGAGCGTATGTCATGCATCGATAACCTCAGGATATTTGCAGATATCTATGAGATTGATAAGTCAAAAGCAATGACGACTCTGACTCAGGTCGGACTTGGCGACAGCGCTAAAAAGCCTGCGATGAAATTATCCAAGGGCATGCGGGCAAGACTCCAGCTTGCAAGGGTCCTCATGATCTCGCCGAAGTTATTGTTTCTTGATGAACCTACGAGCGGCCTTGATCCCATGACGATGAAATACATCCATAAATTGATCCTGGACTGCAAGGCATCAGGATGCACGATATTCCTTACGACACACAACATGGAAGAAGCAGCTGTGCTTTGTGATGAAGTCGCGCTGCTTAACGAAGGAAAGATCGTTGACAGAGGTGCGCCTGAAGAACTCTGCAGAAGATATAACTACCAGAAGACAATCAATATCCATCTTACGTCAGGTGAGGACATCGAGCTTCCTCACAATGAAGAATCTGCTGCAAAGATTATGAGTCTTATGTCCCAGGGCAGGATCGAGACGATACATTCGTCAGAACCGACTCTGGAGACAGTGTTTATCGAACTTACCGGCAGAAGACTTGAAGACAATGAGGAGGTTAAGTATGCGTAATATCGGAGTGATAATCAAGAAGCAGATAAAGGATACATTGAAGAACAAGACTGTGCTTATCCAGTTCGTGATGTTTCCTGTGCTGACACTTGTTTTCGAAAACGCGATAAACATTCCTGACATGCCTGAATTATTCTTTACAAAACTCTTCTCGGTAATGTACATGGGCATGGCACCGCTTACTTCAGTCGCAGCGATTATTGCAGAGGAGAAAGAGAAGAATACGCTCCGCGTTCTTACGATGGCAAATGTAAAAGCCTGGGAATATCTTGCTGGCATCGGAATCTATGTCTGGACGATCTGCATGGCAGGCGCAGGAGCAATGGCAACAACGCTGTCTTCCGGAGACATTCCTTTCTATCTCGGCGTAATGGCAGCTGGCTTTATCATTTCTATCGCTATAGGTGCGTGCATCGGCATCATCGCATCCAACCAGATGGTCGCAACATCTTTGTCACTACCGGTAATGCTCATATTCTCATTTATGCCTATGCTTGCAATGTTCAATGATAAAATAGAAAAGGTAGCCGGGATCTTTTACACGCAGCAGATCCGTGAACTTCTCGGCAATATGACTTTTGACGGGATAAAGACTGAGACCTTGCTTGTTGTTGCAGTCAACGCACTTCTTGCGCTCTCGCTTTTCTTCGTAGCCTTCAAGAGAAAAGGACTTGAATAATGAAGATCAATCTGGACATTGACGGCAAATATGATGATACGGAAGTCATCATAAGAGCACCGCATCTGAATAACGACATCGAGAGAATGGTCGCGATGATGCGCATGATCGACATGCAGATAGCGGTCCGTAAAGATAACGAGACTTATCTGCTCGAGACTGAGAAGATCCTTTATATCGAAGCAGTCGACAGGAAGACGTTCGTTTATACGAATTCCGAAAACTTTGAGTCAGAATTAAAGCTCTATGAGATCGAACAGGAACTCATAGAGCGTGACTTCCTGAGGATCAGTAAGAACAGTATAGTCAATCTGCGCAAGATAAAGAGCTTAAAGACTGACGTTAACCGCAAGATCAGGATAACATTGCAAAACGGCGAGCAGATCGTCGTCTCACGCATGTATTCTGATGAACTCAGAAAGAAACTGGGGTTAAGATAATGGACGATAGAAAAACAATATTCGATTACATAAAGCAACTCTTTACGACCTACGGGATAATGGTCCTGATCTTTATCCTGATCAACCTTTTTGTCGGTGATGATGCGAGAACCTTATCATCGCTTTTTTCACTCGGATCAGCCGGTCTTTCAACTGCAACGCTGCTCCAGCTGCTTTTCCTGGCGGTGATAATCACTGCTGCGCAGAACATCTTCTTGTCGGATATCCTGATAAAGAACATGCCGCTTATTGCACGCAACATCCTTTTCTTCGTGACGGTAATGGCGGCATGCACATTGTTTATTATTTTCTTCGGATGGTTCCCCGTAGGAAACGCAGGCGCGTGGATCGGCTTCATAGTCTGCTTTGCGCTTTGCACTGCGGTCAGCGCAGTTATAATGCGCCTTGCGGAAAACGCAGAGAATAAGAAGATGCAGGAAGCTCTGAATAAGTATAAGAAATAATGCGCCGGAAGCCCACGGATTCCCCACATTCCTCAACAGATGTGTATAATCTAGTTGTGTTTGTCATATGCCTGTTTTTAGGCTTTGGGAATATGGGAGATATTAAGTGGCTGTATTAAAGAGTTATACATGTTCCAAGTGTGCAGGTGTCCTGCTTTTTGATTCGGATCAGGAGTTTTTCGATTGTCCTTTCTGCGGGACTAAATTCAACGCCGTTGATTTCCATGGAGATGAGATCTTAGACCAGGCAAAAGATTGTCTCAAAAAGAGATCTTTTGATGCAGCAAAGGATAAATACCTAATTGTATTGGATAATGATCCCCAGAACTTCGATGCGCTTTTGGGTATAGTTTTTTGCGAACTGAAGATATCTTCAGCAGAAGAACTGAATGACCGCAGTGTCCTTTTGAACAGCGATCTGATACCGGCTAAAAAGGCACTGATCAATGCAAAGAGACAATTGCCGAAAAATGAAGCGGATTACTTCGATAAGATAATGGATCTTATAGGTCTTCATGAGAAGATAACCAAATATGAGAAAAGGAAAATAGAACTGCTGTCTTCCAATGCTGCCCAGATCAGCATCAACAATAAGTTATTGGAAGGTCACAGGGAGGACAGATTTAGAGACAGATCCGAGACTGTGCACAGATGGTGGCCGTTGATCCTTATCGTGATGCCGTTCTTAGCATTTGTTGAATTATTACCAAGCACCTGGATGATAGTATTGTTTTTTATAAGCCTTATTGGCGGTGTGGTTTTGGCTATCGTGTTACTCACTATAAGGGACAAGAAAAAAGACGAGGCATTTAATCCGGCGCATGTTCTTGAACAGACTTTTGAGAGAAAGATCAAAGGTTACGAGAGCGATTATTCCCTGGAGTATGAAAAGTTGGACGGACTTTATCATGAAACACACAGTGCAGGGAAGGCTGTTGATGAACCGATAAAGATTAGTTCTTTCAACGGTTCTGATATCGATGCCGTTAAGGTCATAAGCTGTTCCAAATGTGCTGCAAAACTGATTCTTGATAAGGAAAAGAGAGTCTACCAGTGCGATCACTGCGGCGTGGCATATGGCGTCTCGCTTTTCTTCGGTCTTCCCATGGAAAAGGCTCTGGATTCGATCAACACCGGTCATTATTCTGATGCAAAGAAGAGGTTTGACAGCATCCTTATGTCCAGTCCGTCGGATTTCGAAGCTCTTCTGGGCCGCATGCTTTGTGAAGGAAAATGGACGAAGATAAGTGACATCGATCTGTCGGATGATCTGTCTATTGCAGAGGTGCGCGAGATAAAGAAGTGTCTGGCAGAAGCAATAGAACGTACTTCTGATGATGAGCGTTCATATTTCGCAGAGCTGGAAAAGCTTATCTCTGTTTACGAGGAGAATTTCTATAATGCTGAAGATCTGGAACTGATCGATGCTGAGATAGATAAATTCGACATAGAGACAGATGTATTTGCGGAAGCCTTTCACGGTATCTATTACAGGCAACAGCGTGAAGAGGAGAGAAATGAGATCATGAAAAAGGCATATCCCTATCAGATCAAGCGCAAGAATTGCGCTGCTGAATTTAATTCTCTCCGCCGTACGATTATCAACATGAGAAGTGACAGCGTACTCTGCAAATAATTGTATAATATCTTGTAACTCATAAAGAACGGCGGTAGTGATATTTGTCTGATCAATTTGTAGTAAATATCGAAGGCGAAAACATCGTGCCTGAAGATCTCGGGCGCGACGGTCTTAAGCTTTTGCAGCACAAAGACTGTTACAAGCTCGATACGGCCAGCGTTCTTTTGGCGTGGTTTGCATCATCGTTCGTCCGCAACGGTAAGCCGTGTGAGATGTTGGAATTGGGGAGCGGAACAGGCGGTGTGTCGCTTCTTGTTTCTGCCAGATCAAAAAAAGCGCACATCGACAGCGTCGAACTGGTTGAACTTGCATATAAGGTCTTCTGCGAAAACATAAAACTCAACGGACTTGAAGATCGTATCGCAGCATATAATTGTGACCTGCGCGAACTTCCGTCAGAGATAAAGAACAAAGCTTACGACGTAGTCTTTATGAATCCGCCTTTCTATGATGGCACAAAGGGCTCAGTCACCGATACAAGCGTTAAATCTCTTCATGAGTCGACGGCACGATTCTCTTTGCAGGGCGGCCTTGAAGATTTTGTCCGCGTGCAGTCCCTTAGGACGAGGACGAGCGGCGGTTATGCCGTAATGTGCATCAGCCCTGACAGGGTGCCTGAATGCTTTGCGCTTTATGAGAAATATAAGATCACGCCCGTGCGTCTTTTAACTGTTCATGCAAATGCATCAAAAGATGCTTTCCTTGCCTTGATAGCAGGGAAGAAAGGGTCACCCAACGCTGAATTTAAAGTCCTGCCGCCGCTGTTTATCAATGAGGAAGGCTCTTCGGCCCTGACTTCAAGAGCGGCACAAATATATGAGGAGGAACACTCAGATTGCTTTATCTAGTCGGTACACCTATAGGAAATCTTGATGATATGTCGCCCAGAGCATGCGAAGTGCTTAAGAGCGTTGATGTTATTGCGTGCGAGGATACAAGAGTAACAGGTATTCTTCTCTCCCAGCTCGGTATAACGGGCAAGCGCCTGATCGCTTACCACGAGCACAACAAGGCTGCCAGCGGCAACGGCATCCTGGATCTTTTGAAGCAGGGACTCAATGTCGCCGAAGTGTCCGATGCCGGCATGCCCGCGATAAGTGATCCCGGTGCAGATCTGGCATCACTTGCTGCTTTAAACGGTATTGAGGTATCAGTTATCCCGGGGCCGTCAGCTGTTACAGCTGCTTTGAGCATTTCAGGACTTGATACAAGATATTTCCACTTCGAAGGCTTTTTGCCCTCTGAAGGATCCAAGAGAAGAGAACGTCTTAAGGCTTTGACGCTGATAGGGGAGACCATTGTTCTTTATGAAGCTCCGCACCGCCTGAAGAAACTTCTTGATGAACTGGTTGAAACAGGTTTTGTTGACAGCCGTATCGCTTTGTGCCGCGAGCTTACAAAGAAATATGAAGAAGTCCTCAGAATGACTGTCTCTGAAGCTGTGGAGTATTACAAGACAAACGAACCGAGAGGCGAATTCTGCATCTGCCTTGAACCATTAGAACAGAAGACCATGGTTGCGGCAGGAGACGGAACAAAGCTTATTGCTTTGCTGAAAGAAAAAGGTATGTCATCCAAAGACATTTCCTCTGTCGTGTCCGAATATACCGGCATGAACAAGAAGGAAGCCTACAAGATCGCGAGCGAGAGCTGATTTTAAGGAGAAATACATGTTACTTGAAACACAACGACTGATAATAACCGAATTTACAATGGACATGGCACGCGTTGTGCACGAGAACTCATTGGATGAAGACAACAGGAGATTCGTGCCTGACGAGGTCTTTGAGACCGAGGAAGATGCCGCTGAGACGATAGAATTCCTTATGGGACAGTATGACGGCAAGGATGGTCCGTTTGTATATCCGGTAATCGCAAAAGAAGATAAGACTAATTTGGGCTATGTCCAGATGGCGCCACTTGATGACGGCGTTTGGGAGATCGGCTATCACATTGCCAAGCAGTATACCGGTAACGGCTATGCAACTGAGGCAGTTAAGGTGTTCCTTCCTCTGATGGCGGATAAGATCGGCATCGCTGAAGTATATGGAATCTGCCTTGCTGAGAATGTTGCATCCGTTCATGTTCTGAAGAAGTGCGGTTTTGACGTGCTCTTTGAGGGCGAAGGCGAATACCAGGGCGAAAAGCACGAGATCTTCAAGAGCGTCTGGAGAAAGTAAAAATCCAAGAAAGTTTTTAGCACCTGCTTTTAACGGCCGTCAAGGCACGCATTCGCTTGCCTTTGGCAGCCCTGACTGCCACAAAGCAGGTGCTTGTTTAGTGTTTAAGAGGCGGATGCCCCGCCTCTCTTCTGACGATGCGGGAGTAGATCATTTGTAATCAGTCCGGCGACAAGCGTTATCAGAATGTCTAATTTCTTGTCGGTTTGTTCAAGGTTTTTCAAAGGCTTTTCGCTGAATTTTTGTAAGCATTGTAAGGTTTGATGCAAGGTTGTGCAGGTTTTCAGAGATTTCTCGCCGAATTTGATTGGGGTAATTGTTATGTTTTGTCGGGAGCGTGAGATTTGGCGAGTGACCGACAAGAGCCGACAAAGAACCGACAAGATTTCCTACAAGCTTTCAATACAGACACCTCTATAGAATGTGCGATAACGGCGGAGTTTGTCGGATTTAGGGGTAAAAACCACTGAAAAACCGACAGAAAACCTGCAAGAAATTAGACTTCAGAGAAGGTAGGTCCGGAGGGTGCTTCTTGAAAACCATGAGCTAATTAACTATAATCACTTAGTTATGCGCTCCTATTAATGATATACGCGCGAGGAGGAACATCATGGCTGATAAAAAGACATTCTACATCACGACACCGATCTACTATCCGTCGGGCAATCCGCATATCGGACACTGCTATTCGACTCTTGCATGCGATGCCATCGCAAGAATGAAGCGAATGCAGGGCTATGATGTAATGTTCTCCACCGGTACAGATGAGCACGGCCAGAAGATCGAGAAGAAGGCTCAGGAAATGGGCATCACTCCCAAGGCATATGTTGACGAGATCGTTGCCAACTTCAAAAAGCTTTGGGCAACACTCGGAATCAAGTATGACAGATTCGTCAGAACTACTGACGATTACCATATCAAGACCGTACAGAACATGTTCGAGAAGCTCTACAATGACGGCTATATCTATAAGAGCGAGTACAGGGGCAAGTATTGCACACCCTGTGAGTCTTTCTGGACAGAGAGCCAGCTTGTTGACGGCAAGTGCCCTGACTGCGGCAGAGAAGTAACAGAGGCTTCAGAGGAAGCTTACTTCTTCAAGCTTTCAGAATTCGGCCCCAGGCTTAAGGAACTGCTCCTTGATCCCGAGAAGAATTTCCTCGAGCCCAAGTCCAGAGTCAACGAGATGATCAATAACTTCATTGAACCCGGTCTCCAGGATCTCTGCGTATCCAGAACGAGCGTAAAGTGGGGAATCCCTGTTACCATTGATGAAGGTCACTACATCTATGTCTGGATGGATGCGCTTACAAACTATATCTCGCTCCTGGGCTTCATGAATGATACTTACAACGACTATGAGAAGTACTGGCCTGCTGATGCACATGTAATGGCTAAGGAGATCGTAAGATTCCACTCTCTCATCTGGCCTGCATTCCTCATGGCATTGGGCGAGCCCCTTCCTAAGAAGGTTTATGGCCACGGCTGGATCACATTTGACGGCGGCAAGATGAGTAAGTCAAAGGGCAACGTAATAGATCCTTTCGTTCTTTGCGAGAGATACGGCGTTGATGCTCTGAGATATCACCTCTTAAGAGAGATGGTATTCGGTTCTGACTGCCCTTATTCAAATGAGCAGATGTTCTCAAGGATCAACTCTGATCTTGCAAATGATCTCGGTAACCTTGTATCAAGAACAGTTGCAATGGCTATCAAGTATTTTGACGGCACGCTTCCTGAAGAGAAGGAATTTTCAGATGCTGATAACGAGCTTTTAGAGCAGCTTGACAACCTTCCTGATTTTGTTTCGGAGACTTTTGAGACGATGCGCTTCTCAGAAGGCCTTGCTAAGATCTTCAGCGTTATCGCAAGAGCAAACAAGTATATTGACGAGAACGAGCCCTGGAAGCTTGCAAAGGATGATTCTTCCAAGCCCAGACTTGCTGCAGTTCTTTACAATCTCCTTGATGCGATCAGACGTGTTGCGATCCTTTTAGAGCCCGTTATGCCTCATACATCTCCTAAGATCTATGAGCAGATCGGCGCTGATGCTTCCAACACAACATGGGAGTCAACAAAGGTAAGACATGCTCTTGCTTCTAACGTAACAGTTACTAAGGGTGACGTTCTCTTCCCGAGAATCGATATCGATAAGGAGATCGATGAGCTCAATAAGCTTTTCCCTGCTGAAGAAGAGAAGGGGAAGGATCTTGAGCCTTTGAAGCCCCTCACAAAGTTCGATAATTTCGCTGCTTTGGATCTGAGAGCCGTAAAGGTACTCGAGTGTGAAAAGGTTCCCAAGTCAGATAAGCTCTTAAAGTTCAAGGTTGATGACGGTTTCGGCGAGAGACAGGTTCTTTCGGGTATTGCCAGGTACTACAAGCCTGAAAATCTTATCGGCAAGACACTTGCGATGATCGTTAACTTAGAGCCCAGAAAGATGATGGGATATGAGAGCAACGGCATGATCCTCTCCGTTAAGTACGGTGACGGCTACCGTGTTGTCGAATTCGACGATACTGTATTGCCCGGTTCTGATATTTCATAACGAGCCGTGAGAGAGCCCGTCTATTACAGTGGAAGCGCTGAGTTCTTTGATACTCACGCGCATATCTATGACAGAAAATATGCAGACTGTAACACCTCTGTGGAAGATATCCTGCAAAGATGCAGGGCTTCCGGTGTTACAAGTATGCTTATTCCCGCTGACAGTGAAGAGACTTCAAGACTTGCTATAGAACTGGCTGTTAAGTATGACGGTTTTGAAGGCATGAAACTGTATTCTTCGTGCGGCGTTCATCCGCATGAGGCAAAGACTTATACAGGGGATACTGAGAAGTATTTAAGAGAATGCCTCGAACACCGTGAAGAGAAGAAGATCAGGGCATTGGGCGAGATAGGTCTTGACTATTACTATGATCTTTCCGAGAGAAGCGTTCAGCGTGAAGTTTTCGAGAAGCAGCTCATTCTTGCAAAAGAATACGATGTGCCGTTCATACTCCACGAGAGAGATGCCACGGGTGACTGCCTGGACATTCTCAGACGCTTTTACAAGGAGGGGAGACTGAGAAGCCTTCCCGGAGTATGCCACTGCTGCTCGTGCTCGCTTGAGGCTTCTCAGGAGCTTGTTAAGATGGGTTTCTATCTTGGCTTTGACGGACCGCTGACATTTAAGAACAATAAAAAGACGCCCGAGGTGGCTCTTAATACGCCATGGGACAGGATAGTCATTGAGACTGACAGTCCTTATCTGACGCCTGAGCCTAACAGGGGACTTATAAATGAGCCCTGCCATGTACCTTACGTATGCGCAAAGCTTGCGGAGATAAAGGGCGTAACTATTGATGAAGCGGCACAAATAACCTATGATAACGGCAATAAGCTATATGGAGTGAATTAGTATGGATAAAAAGAAAACGGATTTGATCCTGATTGTTATCACGGTAATCCTTGTAGGTGTTCTTATCGGAGGATTTATTTACGACAGGAACAGCGCACTGCTTGCCAGAACAAATTATTTCGCAATAAATGAAGATCCGAACCTTGAACTCGTTAAGATGGAGAAGGCAGGTTTCCTTTACATGCGTGCAGGTTACCAGGCAAAGCTGCAAATCAAGAACGGTGCTGCAGACGATTACATTATCAAAATTGCCGAGACATACGGTGGCATGGGTCAGATGTTCGATTATACGCAGTATAAGGGCTATGAAGCTGATGTCCTGAATAATGTAAGCATTAGGCCTGATCCACGCACTGATTCATTTGTATGGGTATTGGGAGTGCCTTTAAGCGCGACATCTACAGAGAACATCGTATATGTAGTAACGGTCGAAGGCGAAGGCGAAGCATACATTTATTTGTACTATTCAAGAAGATAACTACAGAATATTTTCATAAAGAACAGCTTTTGGTGAAAACCAAAGGCTGTTTTTATTTGATTACATTCAAAAATCAATGCCGTATAATAGTTCTGCCGAAGGTGATAACCTCTGAAAACCCATTGTTTTCAGGCCTTTCAAATAAAGTTTGATAATTCTGAAAATAGTTATTGACATATCTTCGGTATTTGTTTTATAATTCATTCGCGCTTTGAATAAAGGTGTGGCTAACGGAAGCTTAGCTCAGCTGGGAGAGCATCTGCCTTACAAGCAGAGGGTCACAGGTTCGAGCCCTGTAGTTTCCACCAATGGTACGGCGCAGTAGTTCAGCCTGGTTAGAATGCCAGCCTGTCACGCTGGAGGTCGAGGGTTCGAGCCCCTTCTGCGTCGCCATTAACTTTAGGCCGGACACTTTGAAAGGTGTTCGGCCTAACTCTTGCTCAGATAGCTCAGTCGGTAGAGCAGGGGACTGAAAATCCCCGTGTCGGCAGTTCGATTCTGTCTCTGAGCACCAAAGATTTTAGGAAACTCTTTCTTTTGTTCCAGCACTCAAAAGAAAGAGTTTTTCACTTTAAGGAGATTTCGATGACCGCTAAGAAGCGTCTTACACCTGCTCTTGCCACCTTGCTGTTTCTGTTATCAGGAGTAGCATGCCAGGTCATTGCTATCAAGATTTTTCCCGCTGTTGTTGGAGCGCCTCTTGTTGAGGATAATGCATATATCCTCACGAGGATCATGGAAGTATACCTGATCGTTCTCTCGCTCATCTTTGCAGCATTTACCAACTTTAAGATCCATTTCGAATGCTTTAAGCCTGAGAAGTCCAAGCTTAAGAATGACCTTCTCATTGGCGGTATTTTGAGCGTTGCGCTTTTCGGTATCCTTATCGTTATCCGTCTGGTACAGAACCAGATCGATCCTGAGATTGCGGCAAGGCCCTGGTTCGGCGGTCTTTATCTCGGCACTTATATGCGCTGGTTCTATCCTTTCAGCGCGATCCTTCAGGAACTGTTTGTTAAGGGTATCGTTGAAGATAACATCACTGCTTCATGCAAGAAATACAATAAGCATTTTTCCGTTTGGATGACAGGACTTTTCTTCTTCGTTCTCCACATGGGCTATGAGCTCCCGATGATGTTCGGTGCGGCAGTTCTCTGTGTGGTAACGGGTTATCTTTATGAGAAGAACAAGTCAGTATACGGAAGCATTCTCATTCACTTTGTCATCGGTTTTGTGCCGAAGATCGTCGGCGTTACAAGGTAAACAGCGCGTTTTAGCTTAACAATGTTACAAATGCTGTAATTTAGGCATATTACAGTTTGTTGACATTATCTTTTCGCGCGGCTGTGAATTAAAAACCTTATGCTATACTCCAAAATATTATAGTCAGAGAAAATTATTATTTATTTGGGCTTGAGGTGTTTATGGAGTCAGACAATATTGCTAAGTTTAAGGAGATTGTTGCCGGTCTCTCACCCGAGAAAAAGAAGGAGATCCGTGCCCGCATGCAGGGCATGTCAAAAGACGAGGCAATGGTTTTCATCAACCGTATGGTTGAGATTTCCGAGCAGCGCAAGATCGAGATCACTGCAAGACCTAAGGTTCTCGCAGGAAGCGGCCGTGTAGATAATGACCCCCGTACTGACTATGAGGTAAGGGAGACACGCACATGGTCTCCTGCAAAAGAAGCTCCCAAGAGGCTTTCTGACGATAAGATCGAGATCGTTAAGAATCCCAATAAACCCAGGACGACAAATCCAAGTGCATCCAGACCTACCCAGCGTCCCATCAAGAAGGCAGAGCCTTCCGTTGCAAGAGCGGGAAGAGAGCAGGTTGCAAGACAGATAGAGCAGAGACAGCTTGAGCGCATTGAAGCTGAGCTGCGTAAGGAGAAGAATAAAGAGTTTGCCAGGAAGGCAGGCAAGTTTGCTCTTGTGTGCTTCGGCAGAACAATGGCTACATTGCTCGCAACTCTCGTTATCGTTCTCGCTGGATTCTATTCATTCCTGTACATCATCATGAGAGGTCCTTCTGCTCATTTGAGAGACCAGTTTGTTCCTTCTGTCATGGAATCTTCTGCAGGCGGCGTTCTTGCAAGAATGATCCTTTCAGATGAAGAGATCGATGCGATCATGAACAGCAATACAACTCACGAATTTGAAGAGATCACTGATACTGCACTCGTAAATGCTATGGCTGCTGAGCAGAACAGAGTTGATGCAGAGGCTGATGTAGTAAACGAGCTTGATCCTGACGGTGACGGTATCGAAGTTCACGATATCAGCGGTCCGATGTATCACGGAAAGATGCTTGTTATCTATGATCCTTCCAGAGTAATGGTTGCTACGATCGATGATTACAACCACAATGGTGCGGGCCTTACTCTTAAGGAACTCATCGACAAGTACGACGGCGTAGCAGGAGTCAACGGCGGCCAGTACGAAGATACTAACGGTATGGGAATCGGCGGATGGCCGGAAGGCATCGTTATCTCAGAAGGTGAACTTAGAATGGGCGTTCCCGGCGGTACTTACGATGTATATGGTCTTACGAATGATAACGTACTCGTTGTAGGAAGAATGACAGCACAGCACGCAATGGATATCGGTGTAAGAGATGCGGTCTCATTCGGACCTGCACTCATCGTAAACGGTGTGCCTGCAAATTACAGCGGTTCAGGCGGCGGACTTAACCCCAGAACAGCAATCGGTCAGAGAGAAGACGGCGCGATCCTTCTTCTTGTTATCGAAGGAAGAAAGACTTCTTCAATGGGCGCTACGATGGCAGATCTTATTGATGTAATGCTTGAGTTCGGCGCAGTTAACGCAGCAAATCTTGACGGCGGTATGTCATCTGCTATGTGGCTTTACGATGATGAACTCGTATCAAGCTCTTCCATCAGAACTGACCGTCAGATGCCTACGGCATTCATAGTACTGCCCCAGGGCCAGACTGCTTCAGGGCAGACTACGGAGGAGTAAATGAAATCATCAGGCAATGGTGATAAATCAAATACAAACCAGAAGAACGGGAAGAAAAAGTTAAACTTCTTCCTCGTTTTTCTAATTTCATGGCTTGTTCTCGTAACTGCTTTTATTGCATGGTTCCTTTTAAGATTCAACAATTTTGCTTCCATGTATGAAGCAGAATATGAGGATTCTCTTCCTTATCATACGGCCGAAGCGATCACTCAGAAGTTTAATGATCACGACGTTGATTTCATTGTTACCAGCATGACTTCAAAGCCTGTCGTGACGGCTTTTGAAGAAGAGACTGTTGTTAAAGAATATGTTGAGTCCATGATCAACGGCAAGAGCTTCGTCTATGTCGAGACAGACAGTTCAAGAGAAGACGAACCTGAATACTACATCAAGACTGATGACGGAATTTTAGTTGCAAGAATCGAGTTGAAAGAAGACAAGTCTTTGTCGCGCCCTTACGGGTTTAAATCGTGGGAACAGGAATCTCTCGAATTCTTTACCGCGGCATCTTTTGACGTTGATGTCACGGCTCCTGAGACTTATACGGTCTATATCAACGGTGTCGAAGTCACAGATGATTATCTTGACGGTGAGATCGTTCCTTCTGAGCTTACACAGTATGTTGATCCTTATGCGGTAATCCCCGGAACTGCCAAGTATTTTGTTAAGGGCCTTTATAAGAGACCGACTGTAACCGCAGTCGATTATCTCGGTAATGAATGCGAATGCGTTTACGACAGCCAGAATGACAAGTACATAGTCGGATTCATCAAGGATTTCGAAGGCAGGGAAGAGCTTGAGGAATTTGCGATTTCATTTACATCAACTTTCGCAAATTACATTTCGCAGGATGCCGGAGATTACGCGCTGGATAAGTATTTCCCGAGCGGCAGCTCAGCATTGAGCTACATCAAAAGAAACTCTTCAAGAGAGCTTTATACGCGCCACGGTGCCGTATCCATCCATAACGAAGAGATCAAGGATGTCATCGTATATTCTGATGAAGTCGTTTACATGGAGATCTATGTCGAGCAGTGGATGGAAATGTACTGGGGTTCTGATGAGCCTGAAGTAATTCCTACGGATGCTCATGTGTATTTCGTTTATATCAACGGCAGATGGCTTGTAGGCGGAATCCAGTACTGATTTTCAGTTACGGGAAAGCACCTTAATTGCCGAAGTTTTACCACAGAATTTCTTCGTTTTTGTAACGCTCCTGAAACTTTGTCTTTCTTTTAAAATGATAGAATTAATCTAGATTATTATCGGACAAAGCTCTAAAGGGGGTATTAGTCTTGGAATTCACATATTCGAATGACGGTTTTTTACCTTACGAATCGTTTGACTATATTTTCAATGAACGTGAGATGCCGGAATTCGGCAAAGTGGCATCACCTTATGTGAAGCCTCTTACAACATGGAGATTCTATCTTGCGAACGGACAGACTGAAGTTCCGTTCGGTGTAATGAACAACTCTTTTGACGATTCCGAGTGGGCCCTTGTTAATTGTCCTTCAACATGGCAGACGGAAGGTTTTGGTCTGCCGCAGAACCTTATCTACGATTACCCGATCAGACTTGCCGAGAATGCAGCGCGCAAAGAAGAGACTATCAGCGACAAGTATGTCATGAAGTCTACGGGTGACGACGACGATGAGATCGGTATCTATAGGACCACAGTCGTATTTAAACCTGCCGAGATCGAGAGAGCTCTTTATCTTGAAGCATCCGGTATTTGCGGAAGCTTTAAGGTGTTTATCAATGACAAGCTTCTTTGCAATTCACACGCGCTCTTCACGAGAAAGAGACTTCTTATCTCAGGTCTCGTAAAAGCCGGTGTTAACCAGATAACGATCATCGTTAACCGTTTTGACAGAGATGATTCGGGACACATCATTCTCGACATGATGAACTTCGGTTTTTCCGGAATCTTCAGACCAATCATGATCGTTGAAGATTCATTGCTCGAACTGTCGAATCTTCACATCAAACTTGAATATGTTCCTTCGGCTTATATTTCCGAAGTTGCGAAAATGGATGCACTTGCAGTACGTGAGACCGTATCACGCGTTCCTCACGGCGACTTCATGATCAAAGTCGATTTCTCAATGCGCAACCACACAAATTACATGATCCCTTATTCCGTCAGGATCTCACTCCTTGAGGCAAGGGCGCAGTACGATCCGTATAAGCTCCCCTTCGTAAACATCAAGGGTCAGAGCAAGCCTGTCGTAGGCGTTGTAGACGCTCTTAAGGAGACGCGTGCAAGCACGGATTTTGTAGCGCTTAATGTCGCACAGTGGTCTGACTGCACACCCGTCCAGTATGACATTTTCTTCGAGATCATGGATTCCGAAGGCAAAGTAATCTGCACAAAGAAAAAGAGGTTCGGATTCAGAACAACTGAGATCGTTCAGGATAAGCTCAATGTAAATGACAGAAGAGTCAACCTGATGCTCGTAAAGTATTACGAATTCGATCCCCAGTCAGGTATCGCTATCCCTCAGGACCGTATGCGTCAGGATATCATCCTTATGAAGCGTGCAGGCATCAACGGCGTTATCGCCGACGGTATGCCGCTGTCAGATGAGTTCTTAAATCTTTGCGACCAGTACGGCATGTATGTCATCGCAACTTCTGCAGACTTCTACATGAGAGATTATGTTGAGGCATGCATGAATCACCCGTCAGTAGTAATGTGGGGATTCCAGAAATATAACTTCGATTCAGAGACTGCACAGCGAGTAAAGCACGAGTGCCAGCTTATAGATGATACGAGACCGTGGTACTGCGAAGTCATCAGAACTGCTGATGCAAAAGGCAAGAAGTCCAGACCACAGGGCAAGATCTCTGACATGAGACCGATGCCTTCCGATGCAGGCGCCGTATTCGGACCATGGGAAGATCTCTGTCTCGACAGAAAGAAGATATTCTCACTTAACAGGACAGGAAGAAATCTTTTCGAGACCATTCCCGGAAGAACGAGATTTACTGATGATGACACGATGTATAAGTGGATCCATCACGCAGATCTCGTCGGCGGAAAGCAGAAAGAGAATTCCTGTATCGGTCAGGGTATCGTAGATGCAGAGCGTAATCCGCACCCGATCTACCTTGATATCAAGAAGCAGTGCCAGACTATTGCTATCTTCGCATCTGCAGGAGATCCGGCAAACCTTACGATGCGTAATTCAAACCAGTTCGGTTATACGGAAGAGCTTGACCTTGAGTGGAAGATACTCCTTGGCGGCAGAACTATCATGTCGGGAAGAGGCGTGATCCCTGAGATCGAACCGTTCGGCTCAAGAACCCTCAGATTCCCGTTCTCCACAGAAGTCTTTACCACTCCCGGCTGGGCACAGGGCAAGGCTGAATTTATCGAGATGTATATGAATGCTCTTTCAAAGGAGCTTGTTTTCGACATCACGTTAAAGCTTCACAAGGATACCTATTATGCCAAGGCTGGCTACGAGGTAGCTTTCTATCAGGACGTCCTTACGGACAATATCGCAAGCCCTGTAGGACCTGTTTCAGACCAGTCGGCAGGACTCGGTTCAGGACAAAAGCCCGTAGTCGATGAATCAAGACAGCTTGGTTCAGGAAAACCGGGTGCAACGGCTGTTCCGGGTATTGGTTCAGGTTACGACAGCGACCTTCCTGAGATAATAGAAGACCAGTCACTTCTTACTGAAGAAGACAGCGGCAGGGTAGAGCGTATGAATGACAACGTCCGTCTTGCCAACATAAATGAAATGTATGATGCAGGTGATGCTCCCGTTGAAGAGATGATCACCGACGTTATCACGCATAATACAGTAAGCACGATACCTCATTCACTGTTCGTAGGTAAGGGCAGCTTAAGGTTCGGTTTCTCAAGAGATCCCGGCAGCCTTGAGAGCCTTGAGATCGCAGGATACAACTTCCTTAAGGGACCTCTTGCACCGAGTTTCTACCGTTGCCCGTCCAATATCGACAGAACGGACAGAAGCTTTATCCTTGCAAGAACTGTCTTCTCGAAAGAGAGCGACTATGAGCATATTCAGGAGTCGATCAAATACATCGGATCCGAATACAGCAGCAGAGACGGTGAGTTCACTATGATCTCAAGATACAAGTCTTTTGCCATGCACGGTGAGGTCATCCTTTTCTATGAAGTCCCGCAGGCAGATATCTTAAGAGTCACTCTTGATTTCAAGCCGAAGTACGACATGGTCAGATACGGAATCAGATTCCCGATCGTAAGAGACGATTGTGTTTGTTCCTGGTACGGAAGAGGTCCGGGTGAATCTTATGTCGACCGTAAGAATGCGGCGAGACTCGGAGTCTATTCTGCAGGCGCAGGCAAGATCTATCACCCTTATGCAAGACCTGCCGAGAACTCTTCACATACGGATACGCAGATCGTTAAGATCACGAACGGAGACGGTGATTCAGTTGAGATCAGAAGGATCGGACATAATCCGAAGTTTGATTTCACCGTTCTTCCTTATACACCTGAGCAGATGAATGAATTCCTGCATGAAGAGCAGCTTATGAATAATGATTTCTGCGAGTTCTTCTGCGACTTCGCTTCGAAGGAGATCGAGAGAACGATGGATAACATCACTACCCAGCCTGTTAAGAAGGACGTAAGATACCGCGAGACATTCGAGCTCCGTCTTGTCCCGAGACAGGGTTACATCGAAGAAACTTAATATTTTTCTAAATATTTATTTTATTTTAGGCAAGAATAACTCCAATAAGAAGTGATAAAATTATCAATATAAGTTAATCATTTTATTCTGAAGGAGTTTGCCGATGGAAGAGAAGAAGACTGACAGAAGAACACTTAAGACCAGAAAAGCAATCTGCGATGCTCTTATGGGATTCCTTAGCGAAAAGGAACTGAACAAGGTAACTGTCCAGGAGATCTCCGATAAGGCAGACATCAACCGCGCAACATTTTATAAGCATTATCTCGATGTATACGATCTCTACGACAAGCTCGAGCAGGATATCCTTATCGAGTGGGGTATGCTCGTTTTAAAGCTCCAGGAATTAAGAACCGAAGATTTCTTCAAAAAGCTTGTCGATTATGTCGACAAGAACCGTCTCATGTTCAAGATGGTATTCAGTGAGAAGGCTCCCGGAGAATTAAGAGTCAAGTTTGAGAAGATCCTTGAAGGTCTCCTTCAGAAGATCGAGTCTGAGAAGATCGGAACGACCATTAAAGACATCAAGCTTTCCTATCAGACATCTTACCGTGCACAGGGCTGTATCGCAGTTCTGTCCAGATGGATATTTGAAGGCAAAGATCAGCCTAAGGATTTCATAATCAAGGTGCTCGCCGAGCTTGATGCGAATACCGAGAAGATCATGAAGCACTGATTTACGGAGGCCGATCTTGGAAGAGAAGACTAACCAGCAGAGTATTTTCCGCGAGAAGACCATCGAGCGCATTTCCTCACCCGAGAAGCTTACGGACTATCTCCGCGTAACAAACCCCGGTATCTGGGCTGTGCTTGGCGCGGTCATTATTTTGCTTGGCGGATTGTTTATCTGGGCAACCCTCGGAACTTTGGAGACGAAATCAGATGTCAAAGTAATGGTCGAAGATCATACGGCAGTTATCGTTGCAGACGGCGGGGTTACCCTTGCTGCCGGCATGCCTGTACAGATATCAACTGAAAATTGTGTTATTGCCTCTACTGACAATGATGATTACGGAAGGATCTACGGCATTGCCGAAGTATCACTTCCTGACGGTACATATGACGGTACAGCCGTTGTTGAACAGATCAGGCCTATCGATTTCCTACTTGAGAGCAGGTAAGATCCATGGCCGCAGCACGCTCAAGAAAGCCGATCCAAAAAGGAGTTGCAAAGGTTCCGGTCGTAATGCAGCTGGAAGCGCTCGAATGCGGCGCGGCAGCTCTTGCCATGGTTATGGCATACTACGGCAAATGGGTACCCTTAGAGCAGGTCCGTCTTGACTGCGGCGTCTCGCGCGACGGCTCAAAAGCAAAAAACATATATCTGGCAGCCCAGCATTACGGTTTTGAAGTAAATGCATTCCGAATGAGTCCCGAGAGCCTGAAAGAGCAGGGAACATTCCCTTGCATCATTCATTGGAACATGAATCACTTCGTTGTTCTCAACGGCTTTAGGGGAAAACACGTCTACATCAATGATCCTGCCAGAGGAACCGTGAAGATATTATGGGATGAGTTTGACAAAGCGTTTACAGGTGTAGTATTAACGCCGGTCCCTTCCAAGGATTTCGTACCCGGCGGCAAGCGTAAGAGCACATTGGCGTTTGCTTCAAAAAGACTTGCCGGTGCAGGCGCTGCGATCGTTTTCGTAATGCTTTCGACTGCTATCAGTTATCTGTTCGGCATTGCTGATTCAGTCACGTCCAGGATATTTATCGACCGTCTCCTGACAGGCCTTAACAAAGACTGGCTCTATCCGTTCATTTTAATCTTGATCGCTCTTGCGGTGATCGAACTGACGGTCTCATGGGCGCAGACTATCTATTCACTCAGGATCAACGGAAAGATGTCTGCGATCGGCAATACTACTTACATGTGGAAAGTCCTTCATCTTCCTATGGAGTTTTTCTCGCAGAGACTTGCAGGTGACATACAGTCACGTGCGTCCATGAATGCTTCGATAGCAGGTACGCTGGTAAATACATTTGCTCCTCTCATGCTCAACACCGCAATGATGATCTTTTATCTGGTGCTGATGCTTAAGCAGAGTCCGCTTCTTACGCTGATCGGTTTTGCAACACTGATAATGAATATCGTTATGGCGCGTATCATCTCAGAACGCCGCATCAACATTACGCGTGTCCAGTTAATGGATGCATCAAAACTTGTATCTACAACGGCAAGCGGAATCCAGATGATCGAGACGATAAAGGCAAGCGGTGCTGAGAGCGGATTCTTCCAGAAATGGGCAGGATACCAGGCTTCTGTAAATGCACAGGAAGTCAAGGCCGCCAAAGACCAGAGCTTCCTCGGAGTAATTCCTACGTTCTTTACAACTGTTGCAAACTATGCCGTTCTTATCACAGGCGTTTACCTTACGATGGACGGCTCTTTTACGCTCGGCTCGGTGCTGATGTTCCAGGGATTCTTAGGTTCTTTCATGTCACCTGCGATGACGCTCATCTCGGCAGGTCAGTCCATTCAGGAAATGCGTACGCAGATGGAGCGTGTGGAAGACGTTATGGAATATCCTGATGATCCTGCCATTACTGTTGATCCGACTATCACTAAGCTTGAGAAGCTTCGTGGAAATGTTGAGATAAACAACGTAACTTTCGGTTATTCGCGTCTCGAAAAACCTGTTATAGAGAACTTCTCCATGAAGCTCAAGACAGGTGACCGTGTAGCCATAGTAGGTTCATCAGGAAGCGGCAAATCGACAATGTCCAAACTTATCTCAGGACTCTATCAGCCATGGAGCGGAGATATCATCTTTGACGGTCATAAGAGGGAAGAATACCCCAGGGAAGTAATCACCGGTTCTATCGCAGTCGTCGATCAGGACATCATTCTTTTCGAGGACACGATAGCCGACAACATCAAGATGTGGGATACGTCCATTCAGGATTTTGAGATGATCCTTGCAGCAAGAGACGCAAGTCTTCATGACGATATCATTAAGATGCCCGGTGGTTATCAGCACAAGCTCGTAAGCGGCGGTAAGAATCTCTCCGGCGGACAGCGCCAGCGTATGGAGATCGCGCGTGTCCTTGCCCAGGATCCTTCGATAATCATTCTTGATGAAGCGACAAGTGCTCTTGACGCAAAGACTGAGTATGACGTAATCAACAGCATTCACGACCGTGGAATTACCTGCATAGTAATTGCTCACCGTCTTTCCACGGTAAGGGACTGCGACGAGATAATCGTGCTCGACCACGGCGTGATCGCCGAGCGCGGCACACACGAAGAACTTATGGCCGGTGGCGGAATATATGCCGACCTCGTATCAAACGAATAAGGAGCCGGAATAAGTGGGACACTTCGAAAACCAGATTGAAGAAAGGCGCAGTGCCGAGCAGCAGCTCCTCGAAGACTCGTTCGTAAAAATCGCGGGTATCGTCATGGGCCGCAAATCCGCTGAGAAGTTAAGTGATGAGAGGATCATCACCAAGAATGCCATTGACGAGATATTAAAGTACTATCACTACAAGTCCGTAGATGTTCCTGAGAGCATCGAAAAGCCTTCTGAACAGCTGAAATACTGCTTAAGACCATATGGTCTCATGAGTAGGACGATCGAACTCGACGAAGGCTGGTATAAGGATGCTTTCGGACCTGTTCTGGCATTTACCAAAGAAGAGAATATACCTGTCGCGCTATTGCCCGGTCCCCTTTTCGGATACAGATTCAAAGATCCGGTTACAGGGAAGATCATGAAGCTGAACCGCAGGACTTCTGCGCTCTTTGACAGGGAAGCCATCTGTTTTTACAGGCCGCTTCCACAAAAGCAGCTTACGATTCCTGACCTTCTTATCTACATGAAGAACTGCATAAACATAAGTGACATTGTCCTTATCGTTACACTGACGGCCATTGTATCACTCGTAGGCCTGCTGATGCCGAGGATCACAAGATTCCTGACAGGTCCCGTATTGGAAGCGGGAAAGCAGAGCGTTTTGTTACCTGTAGCGATAGCAATGATCTGCATTGCGTTCTCATCTCAGCTTTTTGCAAGCATCAGATCGCTCATACAATCAAGACTTAACATAAAGACATCGCTCGGCGTACAGGCATCCATGATGATGCGTCTCATGGCGCTGCCGGCAAACTTTTTCCGGAAGTACAGTCCGGGTGAATTGCAGAACCGTTCGTCATCGGTCAACAGTCTCTGCGCGCTGATAATGGGTATGATCCTGAATACAGGATTAACATCGGTCACATCACTCGTTTACGTAGGGCAGATCTTTAATTTCACTCCTGCGCTCGTAGTTCCTTCGCTGGCAATCGTATTGGTTACCGTCGTGTTCTCGATCGTATCCACATTAACGCAGATCAAGATCAACAGAAAGCAGATGGAGTGCGCTGCAAAGGAAGCCGGATTAAGCTACGGTCTTATCTCCGGCGTACAGAAGATAAGGCTTTCCGGATCTGAGAAGAGAGTTTTTGCCAAGTGGATGAATGTGTATTCAGAAGGCGCAGAACTGACATATAATCCGCCGATGTTTATAAAGATCAACGGAGTGATCTCAACTGCAATAAGTCTTGCGGGAAATATTGTTTTGTACTACATGGCAATGCAGAGCAACGTTGATCCTTCATCTTACTACGCATTTACCGCTTCGTACGGAATGCTCATGGGTGCGTTTATGTCAGTATCGGGCATAGCCCTTTCCGTTGCTCAGGTCCAGCCGATCCTTGAGATGGCAGAGCCTTTCCTTAAGACTGAACCCGAGACAAGCCAGGATAAAGAGATCGTTACGAAGATCACCGGCAACATTGAACTTAACCATGTATCGTTCAGATATACTGAAGACACGCCTTATGTGATCAATGACATCTCGCTCAAGATCAAGCCCGGTGAATATGTAGCGATCGTTGGCAGTACGGGCTGCGGCAAGTCAACTCTTGTAAGACTTCTTCTCGGATTCGAAAAGGCAGAGAAAGGCGCTGTCTATTATGACGGCAAGGATATAACCGGTCTTGATATGCCTTCCTTAAGACAAAAGATAGGAACGGTCATGCAGGATGCAGGTCTTTTCCAGGGAGATATCTATTCCAACATCGTGATCAGTGCACCGCAGTTAACTGTAGATGATGCATGGAAAGCTGCAGAGAAGGCCGGGATAGCAGACGATATCAGGGCAATGCCTATGGGAATGAATACGATGATCTCAGAAGGCCAGGGAGGCATTTCAGGCGGCCAGAGACAGCGGTTAATGATAGCGCGTGCCATAGCACCTGAACCGAGGCTCCTGATATTTGATGAAGCGACAAGCGCTTTGGACAACAAAACACAAAGACAGGTATCCGAAGCTTTGGATGAAATGGGCTGTACCAGGATCGTGATCGCGCACAGGCTTAGCACGATAAAGCACTGTGACAGGATCCTTGTGCTTGATGGCGGACAGATAACCGAAGAGGGCACATATGAGGAACTCATTGAAAAAGACGGATTTTTCGCTGAGCTCGTAAAGAGACAGAGAACAGATACTTAAATAATTCAGGAGATAACAGGATGGACCAGAAAGAAAGAATGCTCGCTAATCTTCCTTATAAGTCATGGATGGACGGATTAAGTGAAGAACGTATGGAGTGTAAGAAAAAGCTCTACAAATACAATAATCTTCCGCCGGATGAGACATCTGAGAGGGAAAAGATCCTTCGTGAGATCCTTGGCAAGACAAAGGAAGGATATCTTTGCATCGAATCGCCATTCCATTGCGATTACGGTTATAACATTGAGGTCGGAACAGGCTTTTTTGCCAATTATAATTTCATAGTTCTGGACGTCGGCAAAGTGCGTATCGGCGATAACTTCATGTGCGGGCCCAACGTATCGATCTGCACGGCAGGGCATCCGGTACATCCCGAGTCAAGGAATTCGGGATACGAATACGGAATCGACATTACGATAGGCGATAATGTATGGATCGGCGGTAATGTAATGGTATGCCCGGGTGTTAAGATCGGCAACAATGTTGTTATTGGTGCAGGAAGCATAGTTACCAAGGACATTCCTGATAATGTTATTGCAGTAGGCAATCCCTGTCGTGTGTTGAGGGAGATCACGGAAGAAGACAGAGACTACTATTTCCGCGACAGGAAATTTGACGTAGACGATTACAAATAAAAGAGGATATTCATGGAAGAATTGATCAAACTCGGTCCTGACAGGCTTCCTGAAATGGCCGGACTATATAAGGATGCATTTAAGGGTGAACCCTGGAATGATGACTGGAGCGACCCGGTCCAGCTGAACGAGTACGTAAAAGAGATATCAAGCTCCTACAACTGCCTTAACTACGGACTTCTGATAGACGGAAAACTTGCTGCCATGTCATTAGGCATGATAAGGCACTGGTGGGAAGGCACTAATTACAATATCGAGGAGTTTTGTGTATCACCTGAACTTCAGGGACAGGGCATAGGCTCTAAATTTATGAAGCTTATCGAAAAAGAGATAAAGCAGATGGGACTTGCCGGAATATTCCTTCAGACCGACAATGACAAGCCTTCTTACAGGTTCTATAAGAAGAACGGTTTCAAAGAACTTGAGACCCATGTGAGTTTTTATAAGAGCGTCAAAGAATAATCAGTATTTTGTCCAAATTGCTTTAGCGCGATAAATGGTAAACTTTATTCATAACGTCCGAGAGGTGAATGCTATGAATAAATGGACCAGGGCAGCAATACCGGCTTTATTGATACACTGTTCGATCGGTACGGTTTATTGCTGGAGTACTTTCAAGGAATCTATAGCAAATGCTATCGGCATGAGTACGTTCTCTGTCGGCTGGGCATTCAGCTTTGCGATCTTCTTCCTTGGTATGTCAGCGGCATTTGCAGGCAAGATAGTAGAGATCAACATCCACAGGTCATCTCTCATATCAGCCGTCTGCTTTACAGTCGGCATGATAGGTACGGGAGCAACGATCAAATTCTTCACGGGTCCTCTTGCCCTCATCCTGATTTATCTGTTCTACGGCTGCATCATGGGCATAGGTCTTGGTATCGGATACCTCACACCCGTTAAGACTCTCATGCTCTGGTTCAAGGATAACAAGGGTCTTGCCACCGGAATATCCATCATGGGATTCGGTCTTGCCAAAGCCATCGCAACACCTATCATGGAAAGACTCCAAAACAGTCTCGGCATTGCGCCGATGTTCTTTATCCTCGGTATTATCTATTTCATCATGATGTTTGCAGGCCATATGCTTCTTAAAAAGCCTGAAGGATGGGTCGAGGTCAAAGCTGCCAACGACAGTTTTAAGGTCTCTTCAATGTTCAAGAACAAGACCTTTATCGGAATCTGGCTGATCTTCTACATTAACATCCACTGCGGCCTCATGCTCATCACATATGAGAAACAGCTCCTAAATGAGAAGTTTGCAGGACTTGCCATTCTTGCGACCGTTGTAAGCATTGTCCCTTCCATCACGGCTGTATGCAACGCTTTGGGCCGTATCGGTTATTCAACGGTGTCAGACAAGATGAAGGACAGGGCTACGGTTTACGGGATCATATTCCTTTCATGCGTAGTGCTCTGCGGCCTTTCCGCGGTTATCAGCAGCGGCTTTGTCATCATCGCACTTCTCATGGTTATAAATCTGGGATACGGCGGCGGTTTCTCGACTCTGCCTGCTCTTCTGGAATCAAGGTTCGGAATGAAGAACATCTCCAAGATCCACGGCCTGTCGCTTTCTGCCTGGGCCGTTGCGGGAATCACGGGCAACAATCTTTCCGAGATCATCCTGTCTAACACAAACAATAACTACACGGTAATAATCCTTACTGCGATGGCGCTTTATGCCGTTGCCGGAGTTATATATTTCACCATGGTAAAGGCTAAGAAAGCCTGACCGATTCTTCTTATAACATAAAACTACTGTGATATAATTGAAGCGGAGTAAGAATAAGGGAGGGGCTTATTATGAAACTGCAGAGTTTAAACTGCCCGAATTGCGGATCACCTTTAAAAACAGAAGGCAACATGCAGATCTGCGAAAGCTGCGGATCCACATTCAAGATCGATTATGATGATTCCGACGTAGCTTACGAGAGACTGAGCAAGGAAGACGAGATCGCCAGACAGAGATTCGAACACGAGAAGGAAATGCTTGAGACAGAATACCGTCTCAAGGAAGAAGCAAGGATCAAGCAGGCCAAGTACGAGAAGTCCGAGCAGCGCAAGAAAAAAGCTGCAAATTCCGTCAGGGCTCTGATCGCTTATGTAATTTTCTTCGGATTCTGGATCGGTATCGGTTTTGTTGCTTACAGGGTAATCAAGGGCGAGAACGCATTTAATCTTGGCAAGCTGCAGGAGATGGTTGAGAGTACTACTGAGACGACCGTCTCACCGTATCTTCTTGTCACGCCCGCAGATATTGAGGCTGACAGCGAATTCATGGATAATGCGATCGCTTCCGTGTATTCATCGGTTCACTCATCCAGAGACGGAAAAACAGTAACTGCATGGGAGAACGATCTCGAATACTTTACCATGGTGGGAGAGCCTGAGATTTACGACTGTTATCTTCTTACAAGTGAAGATGAGAACAGACTTGTATTTCTCGTTGCAATTACATATCTGAATGACAATGATGAAGATGATTACAGGGTTGTCTACGATGCTTTGTATCTCAGGAATATCACATTCGGTAATACCCTGGCTACAAAAGACAAGCTCGTCTGCGATTACTCTGTAAGAGACGAGAGAGGCGAAGGTGCTACTGACTGGGCATGGGTTGCAGCCACAGATTCCGACCAGCTCTACAGATCTGCTATCCTTGGCATGAGTGATTTCACAAATGCGAAAGTAAATCTCCCTGAGATCAAGGACGTCCCTGTTGAGACAGTAGCGGAAACAGAAGCTGAGGAAGAAGACGATTACGAAGAAGATTAATCGTTAAAGCTTAATAAAAGAACACTTGGAGGCACTGTCTGCTTATGCGGGCAGTGCTTTTTTGGTACTTGAAATTATCTTTTACTTAATATTTTTTAATTCTTGTGTTTTATAATTAATAATATCGAAAGTTGTCGGAGGCAGTCGATGTCGGTTTTCGGGAAGATCAAAGAACATGGTGTGTCGTTGAAGATTACTTCAACCGTGATGTTGTTTGTTTCTATCGGAATTACTTCTGTCCTTATTTTTTCGTCGGCAAAAGCCTTCCGCAATTTCATGTCTTTGGAAAATTCCACCAATGAATATATAGCTCTCGAAGAAGAAACTTCCAAACTCATGGTTGCCTCTGATTATCTTACCGAACAGGTACAGTGTTATACGGTCATGGGAGACCGTAAATACCTTGATAATTACTTCGAAGAAGTCTTTGTTTCCCAAAGACGTGAAAAAGCTATCAGCTCCATGGAAGAGGTATTGCCGGATTCACTTGCTCTTTATGAGTTAAAGGACAGCATGCGCCATTCCGAGATTCTCATGGGCAGGGAGTACTATGCAATGAGACTGGTGCTCGATGCCCAGGGAGATACTGATATCCCGGAGTCGTTAACAACTGTAATTCTTACGGAAGATGACGCTTCGTTAAGCTCTGCAGAGAAGATAAATCTTGCCAAGAGCCTGGTTCATGACAACGAATACTATTTGCAGAAGAGCGAGATCAGAAGAAATCTCAACGAGTGTCTCGAGGCTTTGAAAGACAGCACTTTCAATTCCCATCAGGGTATGGAGAAGACTGCTAAAAGAGCTCTTATAAGTCTGATGGTTCTCATAATAATCCAGACAGCACTTATCATCGCCATGATCTGGCTTCATACGAATCTTGGAATAAGCCCTTTGTTTAAGGCCGTAGATCACATTAAAAGAGATGAGAGCATTCCTCTTACCGGTGCATCTGAGTTCCGTTATCTGGCAGGCGCCTATAACGCTATGTATAACTCATACAGAAGCAATATCTCACATCTGAACTACAAGGCTTCTCATGATGAACTGACGGGCGCTTATAACAGGGCGGGCTATGAGATCATTAAAGGCAGTATTGATATGACATCATCTGCGCTTATGATCATTGATTGCGATAAGTTTAAGCAGATCAATGACAGTTACGGTCACGAGACCGGCGATAAGGTTTTGAAGAAAGTGGCCGCTGCGCTTATCAAGCACTACCGTTCAGAGGACTATGTCTGCAGAGTCGGCGGTGATGAATTCCTCGTTCTTATGGTTCATCTTAATGCAGTTAATTATGATCCCCGCGACCTTATAGAGCGAAAGATGCAGATGATCAATGAAGAGCTTAGTGACGTAAGTGACGGAGTCCCCAAGATATCTGTAAGTGCCGGCGTATCATATGATTCCAAGTGTGTTGATCCTGACGAAATGTTCCGCCGCGCGGATACGGCTCTGTACCACGTAAAAGAGAATGGAAGAAACGGCTGCAGTTTCTATTCTGATGATCTTAAAGATCTTGTTTCCCTTAAAAAGACTTCTATCTCCCAAACTGACGATATCAGCATGCGTGCTGAGACCTGAACGCAACAGCAGGTTGCTTGTCTTTACCTGAAGCAAGGGTGATACTAAAGCTACAAAACGTAAAGGAGACAGCTTATGGAAACTAAAGATATTCTCAAAAAACTTCGTGAAGACAATAATCTTACACAGGACCAGATGGCAGAAAAGCTTCTCGTCACAAGACAGGCAGTCAGCCGCTGGGAATTAGGCGAGACACAGCCAAATACAGATACTCTCAAGATCATCTCAAAAGAGTTCAATATCTCGATCAACACGCTTCTCGGCAGCCCCAGGACCCTTATCTGCCAGTGCTGCGGTATGCCTCTTACTGAAGACAGCATGATCAGTAAGGAGCCTGACGGAAGCTTCAACGAAGAATACTGCACATGGTGCTACAGTGACGGCAAGTATTTATACGATTCAAAGGAAGCCCTGATCGATTTCCTTATCAGCCACATGCCCAATCCTGAAAATCTTACCGAAGAGGACAGGCGCACGCAGTACGACGGATACCTTTCGCAGCTGGAATACTGGAAGTAATCTCCGATTAGAATTTAGTGAACCAAAAGAGGATGTCTCGTTGAGGCATCCTTTTTTCGTCAAAACGGCTTCCACTTTTTCTTCCACCTGATTTTGAGCTAAAACATGGAAGAATAGATGGAATTATGCAGTTTTCCACCTGGTATTCCACCAGAAAAAGTTCGAAAACATGGAATTAAAAGTGGAATGCAATTTTCTCGGGTTTTCTAGGGCAACAATTGCACAAAAGGGCTGATTTATGCAATTGTTTACCGTTTTTCGGGCTAACAGTTGCATAAGCCCGGAAATTTGAGACGTCCACATTTTGCATTTCACCTGCGAAAATTTGCCACTTAGCGCGTTTTCGGACACGAGACCTAAAACCTCTGATACTATGAGGCCACAAAGCAAAGGAAGGAGGTGACAGGAGATGGCAAAGACTTTTATGAAGAGCAGATGGTGGCATCTTACGACGGCCATAGCGTCACTTGCAACAGTAGGTTATGCAGCATACATGGCAATGGCTCATCACGTGTTTATGGTATGGCTGATAATCGCAGGAGTTTACATGACATGTTTTGAGACCTGGAAGTTCATATCACGCCGCAAGACAGCTTGATGTAATATGGATGTATATTTTGAGGGAGGCTTTCTTAAAGTGAAAGTAAACATAGATATATCGCCTGAATACAGGGAACCTTATGCGGTCATCCACACTGATAAGGTCACGGATGAGATCCAGCGCATGATCGACGTATTCAGCAACAGTGAGACACCTGTCACGGCATTGCAGAACGAGGAAGACATCGTTGTTCTGCAGCCCAAAGAAATATACATGGTAAGAGTCGAGGACGGGGATACGATCATATATGGGGCAAGACAGAAATACCGTTCGAGGAAGCGCCTTTACGAACTGGCGCAGCAATTGGGAAAACAGTTCATGCAGATATCCAAGACAACTCTCATCAATCTGTCATACATGGACAGCATTGAACCCGGCTTCAGCGGAACGCTCCTTTTGAAGCTGAAGAACGGAGACAAGGATTACGTGTCGAGAAAGTATCTGCCTGAGTTTAAGAAATACCTTGGATTGTAAGGAGGTAATAGAAATGGGAAAAGCAGTAAAAGAAATATTGAAAAGCACAGTAATAAGCATCGGCATGGCGCTAACGATCTTCAGCCTTGTGGGAATGTTCTTTGACATAGTTAACGGCGGCAACTTCAGTATGGAAGGCTATCAGTTCACCAAGATGGTAGCAGGAAGCGCAATCGTCGGAATCGGTTTTGGGGTTCCTACCGTCGTATATAACAGCGAAAAACTCCCGACGCCGGTCAAAGTCCTGATTCACATGGGAATCGGATGTGTCATCTACACGATCGTAGCTTACGCAGTAGGCTGGTTCGGAGGCGCGGCAACGCCTGTTCAGGGACTGGTCATTGCAGGAATCCAGCTTGCCGTAGCATTCGTAATCTGGTTCTGCTTCATGCGTTACTACAGAAAAGAAGCAAAGCAGATGAATGAAAAGATCCAGGCTATGAAAAAGTAAATATGCCGGCAACTGACTAACGGACGGATTAAGAGTATAGATACTTAAAAACATGAATGTCTCAAAGCGTTGAGGCATTCCTTTCTTTTAATATGAGATAGTATTTGTAAATAATATATAATATATTGGTTGTTAAATAAGAAAATCCGATATAATGACTAAAATGTTGAATGTTAAGTGTCGAGGGTGTATAGTGTGCGTGGAGGGCGTGCCTATGAAGATCGACAATGCAATGAATGAGCAGACAGTGTTAAAAGAATTATCTGTCAGGTTTAAGCAGACACGGATTGACAGTTCTATAACGAGAGAGGAACTGGCAGATAAAGCAATGGTTTCTGTAGGAACCATAGCCCGTTTTGAGAGCGGAAATGATATCAGTCTGAAGAATGTTATCAAGCTCATGAAGGCGTTGAATCTGGGAGACAGGTTTGAGGATTTTATACCTGATGTATTTGACAGGCCTTCTTATCATGTGGAAACCAATGTGGTAAGAAAACGTGCCACCAAGAGCAGAAAGAAGAATGATTGGCAGTGGGGTGACGAGAGATGATAACCGCCTGTGAAGTGTATTTGTGGGGTACAAGGATTGGCGTCATCTATCAGGACGACGCATATAATCCTGCCAGATTTGAATACGATTCCAATTTCCGGAAGAGCGGCATAGAGCTGTCTCCTTTTATGATGCCTCTTTCGAACAGGATATACAGTTTCCCGGAATTGATCAGACTTGATGCATTTCACGGACTGCCCGGTTTATTTGCAGATTCCCTGCCTGATAAATTCGGTAATGCGGTTATAGAACAGTGGCTTTTGAATCGTGGCAGAACCATCAATGATTTCAGTGCCATAGAAAGACTTTGCTATACAGGCAGAAGGGGCATGGGAGCGTTGGAGTATGTTCCGGCTACAGGAAGCATATCGACAGATGAAGATATAGATGTAACAGAAATGGTCAGCCTTGCTTCAAAGATACTCTCGAATAAAGAGAATACTGTTATTAATATAGAAAAGTCCAATATAGCCCAACTTATCGATATAGGATCTTCGGCGGGTGGAGCAAGAGCTAAAGCGGTAATCACATGGAACGAAAAGACAGGACAGATCAAATCCGGCCAGAGCGATGCCGGAGAGGGTTTTGAACACTGGCTTATTAAATTCGATGGTGTCAGCAAGAACGGTGATCACGGCATTGTTGATAAAAAGCAGTATTCCCGTATTGAGTATGCGTACTATCTTATGGCAAAAGACCTTGGCATAGATATTATGGAGTGTCGCATATTCAGTAAAGACGGATTTGATCACTTTATGACCAGACGTTTTGACCGCATAAACGGAAAAAAGATGCATATACAGACACTAGCCGCCCTAAAGCATTACGACTATAACCAGCCTGGAATATGCAGTTATGAGATATATGCAGAATCAGCAAGAAGACTTGGGATAGGGAAAGAAGGTATCCGTCAGCTGTTTATAAGAATGGTATTTTATGTCTTAAGTGCCAATTGCGATGATCATGTAAAGAACTTTGCATTCATTATGGACAGGCAGGGAAATTGGAAAATGTCGCCGGCATATGATCTGACGTTTGCCTATAACCCGGGCAATAAATGGATATCCGAGCATCAGATGAAGATAAACAACAAGTCGTCAGCAATTACAGAAGACGATATGGTAGCCTGCGGTTATTCGATTGGACTTACAAAAGAGTTTTGCAGGGATACGATCAGCCGGGTAAAATCTGTTGTTTCTGATTGGAACGGTTATGCTGAAAAAGCCGGTATCAGCAAAAAAAGAGCTGATGAGGTCCGTAAAGGAATAGCGGAAGGGAACTACGGTTTAATATAGTTTGATAAGAACCCGGATAAAAAGAAAAGCCAAGGTGTTTTTGAAGTGAACCCCCGAAGTTGGACAAACTTCGGGGGTCTTTATATGAAATACAGTTTTGAAATAAAGAAAGAAATCTACGAGAAGCACTGTGAAGGCTATGGAGCTGACACGCTTTCTAAGGAATATGGTTTAAGTTCA
>JAZROA010000012.1:0-200851 GCA_045648465.1 Saccharofermentans sp. | reverse complement strand
TACCTTCTCCATTACGGAATCGAATAACCACTGCGGAACTCCGTCCGGATTCTCATTCTGGTCAAGTCTTATATATGCGCCTCTTCCCTCCGGCTGGGGTACACGGTATGTGTTTTTAATCTGTTCGTCAACGTAGATCATCGTCCACTTCTCCTATTCTGTAATTACTACTCACAGTATTTTAACCTATTTCTTATTTTTGTAAAATTTCCCGCGCCTGCGATAATGATATAATTAATTAATTCGTTGAACGGAGCAATTAAAATGACTGAGAATACCATCTCCCTCCAGGCTGATACAGATAAACTGTCAAAACGGGTTAAGGCTATAATCCTTGCTCTCCCTATCATCATATCGTTTTTCCAGGTAAGGGTACTTGACTGCGACTTCTATTTTCTTTATTCGATCGGTGATTATATCGTTCATCACGGATTCCCGTTTACCGATGTCCTGTCGATGCACTCGTCAATGAGGATCGTGGTACAGCAGTGGCTCAGCTCCGTCATTTTCTATTATGTTTACACTTTCCTGGGTAAATACGGAGTTATCTCGCTGGTATATATCTGCAATACTGTAATCTGCTACTTTACATACCGCATTACAGTCCTGATCTCCAAGAACGACGTGATTGCTGTTGCCGTTGCGGCACTTACGAACTTCTTCATTTTCGATGCGTTCATGGTAACGAGACCTCAGATATTCACATATACGATCCTGATGGTCGAGATCTACCTGCTTGAAATGC
Organism: Saccharofermentans sp.; assembly: GCA_045648465.1. Lineage (GTDB taxonomy): Bacteria > Bacillota > Clostridia > Saccharofermentanales > Saccharofermentanaceae > Saccharofermentans. Next base: position 200,106 of record JAZROA010000012.1, on the reverse strand, counting down.
ACGTCCAGACAAAGAAATCTAAATACCTCATCGGTATTCCCGTTTTATCGCTTCTTCTGATAAATCTTCACGCCGCAATGTGGCTCATGCTCTTTGTATTTATGCTTCCTTATCTCATCTCAGCCATACCGGTCAAGATCGAAAACTTCAAGAGGGAAGCTCAGGGGAATTTCCTGTACCTTATCGCAGCAGCTGCTGTCAGCGGAGTTGCAGGTCTTCTTAATCCATATGGCATAGATAACATGCTTTATCTGTTCTCATCCTACGGAGAGGACAGTTTTACGATCATCATGGAAATGAAGCCCACAAGTCTGCATGGAAGCGAAGGAAATCTCCTCTTCATTACACTCGGCATTACAATAGTTATTCTTTGCTTTATCAGAAAAAAGGTACCGGCAATCCGCTTCTTCCTTTTGTTCTTCGGAACGCTGGTCTTAGGCTTGCTGCAATTAAAAGGAATCCCTTATTTCATGTTCTTCGGAGTTCCGGCATTTACTTACGTCTTAAGAGATTTAAGCATCCTTAATCTTGCTAAACCCATCAAAAAAATAGCGACCAAAACAGCCAAAGTACTTAGCATTATCTTTTTGAGTATCTGTTTCATCTATGTCTGTGAGGCAAGATTCTTTATTACAAACGATATCAAGTTTTCTCAAGAAGATCACCTTTCCCATTTGGACGATGCGATAGAGATTCTCGACAAAGTGGAGGGACCCGTTATTCTCTACACCAACTTTAACGATGGTCAGTATCTCGAATTCAACGGCTATCATCCGTATATAGACGGAAGAGCAGAAGTCTTCCTAAAATCAAACAATAAAGAATATGACTACTTCTATGAGTATGCATCCATGTTTGACGGAGGAATTTATTACCGTGATTTCATCGACAAATATGATTTCAATTATCTGATCATACACTCGAATACTGACTGTACCTTATACAACGCTCTCATCCATGACGAAGACTTTGAGATTGTATACTGGTCTTATGATGTTAATCTGTTTGTCAGAAAAACCGCTGAATAAAGCAAAAGCCGTTCATATCGAACGGCTTTTTCATTTATCACATTTTAGCGACTACTCTCTTTATCGTTATTCCCTGATCTGCGAATTTCTGCTCGAATTCCGTGCGGATGTTCTCTTCATTCCACTCGCTGTTGTGAAGATCTCTTGTAACGTCTTCAAGAGTAAATCCGGTCTCTTTAAATTCGTTCAGCGAGAAGTCGAAAAGATCATCGTTATCAGTCTTGAATTCGATGGCTCCGCCTTCTCTCATCATGACCTTATACTTATTCAGGAAATCCCTGTAAGTTAAGCGTCTCTTTGGCTTGTTCTGTCTCGTCCAGGGATCTGAGAAATTAAGGAATATGCGGTTAACTTCGCTTTCTGCGAAATAGTTCTCGATGATGCCTGCATCACCTCTGATGAAGAAGAGATTCGGGATCTCAAGTTCATGTGCTTTCTCTATGGCAGCAAGAGTAACCGACGCATCTCTTTCCATTGCGATATATAAGACTTCAGGATGCCTTAAAGCCATCTCGGTGCAGAATTTTCCCTTGCCGCAGCCGATCTCAAGCCATACCGGAATGTCTTCAGGGAAGCCGCATGCTTCTCTCCACTTGCCTTTATTAAGCATGGGCGCGTCAAACCAGCGCTCATGACACTTTTCCATGCGCGCAGGAATATTGCGCTTAGTTCTCATTCTTGCCATAAGATCAGATAAGCTTCTCCGTAAGTTCTACGCCGCCAATAACGTGGAAGTGGACGTGCATTACTGTCTGTCCAGCGCCTTCACCACAGTTGTTGATCGTTCTGTATGCACCGCTGATGCCCTTGATCTTAGCTACTTCAGCGACAGCCTTTGTGATCTCGCCCGCATAAAGAGCACCCTCAGGATCTGATGCAAGCTCATTCATGTCTGCGAAATGCTTCTTAGGAACAACGAGAACGTGTACCGGAGCAACGGGATTAATATCATCGAAGCAGAGAACGTAATCGTTCTCATATACTTTTGTTGAAGGGATCTTACCCTCTACGATATCGCAAAAAATGCACATGGTATTTCTCCTTAACCGTTAACCTGTGAAGCTAAAACTTCCTCTGCCTTTGCAAGTGCGTCAGCAAGCTTAGATACATCTTTACCGCCTGCCTGAGCCATGTCGGGACGTCCACCGCCGCCACCGCCTGCAACCTTTGCAGCTTCCTTGATGATGTTTCCGCAGTGAGCACCCTTCTCATTAGCTGACTTAGTAGCCATAGCCGTGAAGAGGAGCTTGTCGCCGCCGTTTGCTGCAAGGAATACAACGCCGCAGTCGAGCTTGTCGCGGATCTTATCAGCAGTATCTCTCAAAGCTGCAGCATCAGCTGCGTCGCAGGAAGCGATAACTGCCTTAACGCCTCCGATATCCTTTGCAGAGGAAACTGCGCTGTCAGCAAATGAACCTGCCTTAGCCTTCTCGATATCTGCAAGCTCTTTTTCGAGAGTCTTGACTTCTGCATGGAGAGCATCGATCCTCTCAACGATCTTATCCTTGGGAGTCTTAAGGCTTGCAGCTGCGCTGTCGATGAGGCTTCTGTCAGCCTTATTCATCTCGTAGCACTTAGCGCCTGTAACAGCTTCGATTCTTCTGACGCCGGCAGCGATACCTGACTCGGAAACGATTCTGAACTGGCCTACCTGGCTGCTGTTTGTAAGGTGTGTACCACCGCAGAACTCAAGATCGAAAGGATCACTGAAATCGCCTACGGATACGACTCTTACCACTTCGCCGTACTTCTCGCCGAAGATAGCCGTAGCGCCGAGCTTCTTAGCTTCTTCGATATTCAATACCTTAGTCTCTACGGGGAGAGCCTGGAGGATTACGTCATTTACCATCTCTTCAACCTTGGAGATCTCTTCAGCAGTCATTGCCTGTGAGTGGTTGAAGTCGAATCTTAAGCGGTCACTTCCTACATAGGAACCTGCCTGCTCTACATGGCTTCCGAGTGTCTTCTGGAGTGCAGAAAGAAGGATGTGTGTTGCAGTGTGGTTTCTTGCAATCGACATTCTGTTCTTCTTATCAACTTCGATGCTGACTGTAGCGCCCTTTGCAAGAGTACCCTTAACTACCTTGAGTGTATGGAGATACTTGCCTGCAGCATCCTTATCAACTGAAAGAACTTCAGCCTCAAAATCTGCTGTAAAGATCTTACCTTCGTCGTGGATCTGACCACCCATCGTAGCGTAAAGAACTGTCTTATCACATACCGCGATGATGTCATCACCTGCTGAAGCGCTGTCAACTGTGCTGAGCTTGCCGTCAGCATCAGCCTTCAGGATATAGATGACCTTTGCATCACACTTGAGGTTATCGTAACCGTCGTAAACGGTAGCATTGGAATCCTTGGCAACTTCTTCGGGGATCTCGCTTACGCTTAAAGCAAGGTCTTCCTTTGCCTTTGTAGCAGCTCTTGCAGTTTCCTTCTGCTTTTCCATAGCTGCCTTGAAGCCTTCCTCATCTACCTTGAGACCTTCTTCTGAAGCCATTTCGATAGTAAGTTCTATAGGGAATCCGAATGTATCGTATAGATAGAAAGCTGAATCGCCGTCGATCTCGGAAGAGCCTGCCTTCTTCTTGTCGTCTAGGATCTTCTTGAATTCCTTGATGCCGTTCTCGAGTGTGCTCTCGAATCTTGCGATCTCCTTGTCGAGCTCATTAAGGATGAACTCACGGTTCTTTGCAAGAAGCGGATAGCTGTCATCGTAAACGCTGTCGATATAGATCTTTGCGAGGCCGAGGATCTGCTCAGTGGACATGCCGAGTGTTCTTGCATGTCTTACGGCACGTCTGATGAGACGTCTTAATACGTAGCCTGCGCCTGCATTTGAAGGAACGAGCTTGGCTGCGTCACCAATGAGCATAACGCTTGTACGGATATGGTCAGCAAGGATCCTCATAGACTTTGTAAGCTTCTCGTCAGAATCGTATTTAACGCCTGAAGCCTTCTCGATATAAGCGATTGCCTCTGTGAAAAGGTCTGTCTTATATACGTCCTTTGTGCCGTTGAGGAAAGCGAGGATTCTCTCAAGACCCCAGCCTGTATCTACGTTCTTCTGCTTAAGGGGTGTGAGATGTCCGTCCTGGTGCTTCTCGTACTGCATGAATACGTCGTTACCGATCTCGGTATACTTGCCGCAGCTGCATCCGGGGCCGCAATTAGGACCGCAGTCGGGAATGTCTGCGATATAGAACATCTCGCTGTCAGGACCGCAGGGACCGTACTCAAGTCCCCACCAGTTGTCGTCTGCACCGAGATAGTAGATGTTCTCAGGCTTGAATCCGGAAGCGATCCTGAACTGCGCGCCTTCCTCATCTCTGGGTGCATTCTCGTCGCCTGCGAAAACAGTAGCAGCGAGGTGGTCATTATCGAATCCGAATACCTGAGTGAGAAGCTCGTAGCTCCACTTGCATCTTTCTTCCTTGAAATAGTCACCAAGGCTCCAGCTTCCCATCATCTCAAAGAATGTGACGTGGCTTCTGTCGCCTACTGAATCGATATCGTTTGTACGGACACAGCCCTGAACATTGCAAAGTCTTGTTCCCATGGGATGCTTCTCACCGAGGAGATAAGGCATCAGAGGCTGCATTCCCGCAACGTTGAATAATACTCCGGTCGAACCGTCAGATACCAAAGATACGGCACCTACATCTACGTGACCTCTCTCGATATAGAATTCTTTCCAGGTCTTTCTTAGCTCTTTTGAAGTAAATTGTCTCATTACGGTGATGCTCCTATATAAAAATAAAACTTAGAAATTATAAATCGTTTAATATCTCTTTGCAATCAGAGGTTCTTAAGTTTTGCCGCCCTGGCCGCCTTTTTTATGAAAGCTCCGTACTCACGGCATACTTCGTCATTATCGATCTCGATATCGACATTCTCAAATGTAGATAATTCAAACAGATCCGTATAAAGTGTCGGCGCAGATCCCGTTGTAACACTGATCTTCAGGATGCCCTTATCAAGTTTGGTATCGTCTGCAATCCTGACCTTGTCACTTACTTTTGAAGCGAAGGCGCCATATGCCTTGAGCGCATCCTTGCGTGTCTTGCCGTTGATCGTGATGCCGATGTGTGTGGGTCTGCCGCTCGAAAAGGCAGAAAGCGAATTGCCGATAAAGCTCTTAAGTTCCTGATCTCTTAACTTGTCGTTCTTGTAATCCGCATAGGATTTGCAGTCAAGAAGTGATACGCTCGCCATTCTGTCGACCCTGTATCTCCTTAATGCTGCGGAAAGATTCTGGTCATTCTCAAGACCTTTTGCTTCCGCGTTATCAATGGCAATAAGGTAATAACAGTTGTTCTCCCAGTCGAGCGCCATCGGAGATACGATCTTGTCGGTCTTCTCCGTAAGTTCGCTTCCCAGCATGTATCCGTAAACGATCTTGAGTGAACGTTTCTCTTCTATGCCGTTCCTTATGCAGTTGAGCTTAAAGATGCTTCTCTTATCCATCTTCTCGTAGTGGGGATAAAGGGCTCTTTTCTGGTATCCGTCAGGAAAATAAGTCGGAAACATCTTGATGATCTTATCGCAAAGATCGGAATCGACGAAAGTAGTGGTACTGATCGCATCAACGATAAGCCTTGCCTCGTCTATGAGGATCTCGTCAGCAAGCTCCGATCTTCTGTATTTTTTGCCTTCAGTAAAGATCCAGGCATCGTCCGGCGTCTGTCCGGACTTCATAACATATTCGTTGATCTTATTGATGTCAGCATAGATCGATTTACGTTCAAAGGTCGTGCCCGTACAATCCTCAAGATACTTGATGAGATCGCTGACTGACACCGATTCCCGGCCGCCCATGGCGCTTACCTGGTGCTTGAAATAATCGTAGATAAACAAGATCTTGAGTTTGGATAATTCGCTGTTTGCCATAAGTCTGCCTCCGGGATTTTTTCGATAAAACAATAGTACCATTAACAGTACTATTAGTTAAGCGAAATGCCTTACAATACTTCGATTTTCACAATTATTCAGGACTTCGTTTTACTGAGTTGTCGAAAAAATAAAAATACCTGATTTTATCCCCAAAACGACCTCTGACCGTGATAGAATGATAGGCACTTTAATCGTTTCACAGGGGTAATTAGAGGTGAGAACTATCAATGATCTCGGCTTTGCGGTGCCGGATATCCTTATTCCGCAGAATGGTACAGACCTTAAGAAATGGGCAGTAATCGCCTGCGACCAATATACATCAGAACCTGAATACTGGAAGAACGTTGAAGATGAGGCAGGAGATGCTCCTTCAACACTTAATCTCGTTCTTCCCGAAGTATATCTTAATACCGATAAAGAGACTGAAAAGCTCGGTTCCATCGCTAAGACAGCCAGAGCTTATCTTGATGAAGGAATCCTTCAGGGTCTTGGAACGGGATTCATTCTGACAGACAGATCAACATCCCTTCACCCTTCAAGAAAGGGCCTCATGGCAGCGATCGACCTTGAAGGATACAGCTTTGAACCCGGCAACAAGAACATCTGCAGGGCAACGGAAGGAACTGTTCTTTCCAGAATTCCTCCCAGAGTAAGGATCAGGGCAAATTCCCCTTTGGAACTTCCACATATCATGATCCTCATCGATGACCCTAAGGGCCTTACTATCGAGAAGGCTTTTGACATGGCTGAGAAGGAAGGCATCGCGCCTCTGTACGATACAGATCTCATGCTCGGTTCAGGTCACATCAAGGGCACATTCATTCCCGACGGTTCTGCCATCGCGGAATCCATCGTAAACGGACTTGTTTCCCTCAAGGCAGCTAACTCCGACGGACTCCTGTTCCTTGTAGGCGACGGCAACCATTCCCTCGCTTCAGCAAAGGCTCACTGGGAAAACATCAGAGAGAATCTTTCCGATGAAGAAAAGCTCTCCCACCCCGCAAGATATGCTCTTGCAGAGATCGTAAACATTCACGACAAGGGACTTGATTTCGAGCCCATTCACAGAGTCGTATTCAATATCAGCGGTGAGGAATTCATCGCAAAAGCAAAAGAATATTTCAAGGATTCCGGCATTGAGCTCAACGGTTCTGATGACGGTAAGCAGACATTCACCGTCGTTACCGAAGGTCAGGAAGACGTTAAGGTATCTCTTGCCAATCCGCCGCACACACTTGCAGTCGGATCGGTACAGATGATGATCGATGCATTGGGACTTGAATGCGACTACATTCACGGTGAGGATTCCGTAAGAAAGCTTTCCACATCAGGAAACACAGGTATCCTCGTTCCAGCGATCAGCAAAGATACATTCTTTGGAACTGTGGAAAAAGAAGGCGTTTTCCCCAGAAAGACATTCTCCATGGGTGAAGCTTTCGAGAAGAGATTTTATCTTGAGGCTAAGATAATCGAATGATTGATTCCGATAACGAGATCTTTAAAGACGACAGCAAAACTGTCTGCATTATCGGTTCCGGTCTTTCGGGTCTGACATGCGGTATGAAGCTTGCAAAAGCAGGCTTCAATGTTACTGTCGTGGAAGAGCTTGCATCTCCCGGAGGTCTCCTCGCTTATACAAGGATCGGAAGAGAATATTTAGAGCTCCTCCCCCATCACCTCAGAAAGAGCGACAAGGCTTTGCTTGCCTTATCCAAGGAGATGGGTGTCGACGATAAGATCAACTGGTTTGATTCCGCATGGTCCGGAAAAGCATCCCACCGCAAAGTCGGATATTACGACGGCGGTTTTGCATGCCTTATCTCAAGCCTCATGCAGGCAATTACGGATAACGGCGGACATATCTGTTATTCCACTACAGTTGCCGAGATCGCAAGACTCGGAAGCGGTATGTACCGTACGAGCTGCATCCTCTCAAATTCAACGAGGGTTGTAATCGACAGCGCTTATGTCATCTTCACGGGTTCATGCAGAACATTCGTAAACGTAAGCCACGGTCTCCCTATCGCAATGGATGACAGGGATATCCTCATGAATGTCACGTACAGTGCCAAGATCACTGCCATGATGGTAATGAAGCACGAAGTCTCACAGATGTTCTATCAGGTGCCTCCGAAAGATTCCGGACTGCCCTTCAAAGCGATAATCAATCACACAAGCGCATTTGGCGAGAGAGGTTACGGCGGAGCAGTCGTTTACCTTGTCGGTTCATGCTCTATTACCGATGCTCTCTGGATCGACGACGATGCAAACATCATGCTCAAATATTTCGCCGGACTCCGTAAGCTCTATCCGTCTCTTCGCAAGTCAGACGTTAAGTCATGGCGTCTAACCAAAACAAGATATGCACTGACATCCAAGTATCCTGAGATCGATCTTTCAAACCCTTGTGAGAACCTTTTTGTTTGCTCAACGGGTCTTACAAAATATGCTACGAACGACACTCCGGAAAACCACATGGATTCAGTCGTAAGTCTCGCCGGAAAGATCAGTTCAGAGATTATCAGATCTCATGAGGCTTCCATGACGAGAAATTCAGAGTCAACTGTAACCGAGCTTAATATCCAGGAGAATCTTAACAAGGATTCTGTCGAAGGAGTTCTTTCATGAGCAGGAATTCCTCTTCACTTGTTGAGTCATCTCCTTTACGGTTTGTCTTTTTATTGATTCCTTTCTTTATCGCCGGTGCAATCGGCTTTGCCACGATGGGTGTCTCTGATACCTCAATGTGTTTGTGGTGGTCGGTTTTCCTTATGCTTACCGGATTTGTCACGCTGCCTCTTTCTGCAAAACTCTGGCGTGAATTTTCATCCGGAGGATTTCTCCTGTCACAGCCTATGGGACTTATCTTCACATGTCTTTTGCTGTGGACTCTTACGCATCTTAAAGTATGCAAGGTAAATATCCTTTGCATTATCTTATGCGCACTTGTAATAGGTGTCTGCTGTTATGCTCCGAAGACATTAAGGGAATCTCTTATAAAGAAGATCAAGAGCAAGGGATTTGTTGAAGCGGCAGTTGTCGAAGAGACGGCTTTCCTCGTCGTATTATTCCTGATGTGCTATTTCAAAGGCTTCCTTCCCGACATCAACGGCCAGGAAAAATTCATGGATTACGGCTTCATCATGTCGATGCTCAGAAACGGAAGTCTTCCTGCAAATGACATGTGGCTTGCCGGCTATTCAATTAACTACTATTATTTCGGACAATACATCTGGGCAGTCGTCATCAAGGCTACCAATATTCCGACTGGTGTCGGCTACAACCTGGCAATGTGTTCTGCCACTGCTCTGCCTTTTGCGATGAGTTTCTCGATCGGCAAATTCATGATCGAAGCAGCTTCCAAAAGAGGATTCAAAGACAACAAGATCATCAAGTATATTGCAGGTTTTTTCACGGGATGCGCAGTATCTCTCTGGGGTAATTCGCACTCGTTCTATTACGACGAAAAGAGTGTCGGAAACAGCCTCCTCGAAGTATTCAAAAACATGGGAATCGATGTCGGAAGAACCGATCATTTCTTCTATCCAGACAGTACGAGATTCATCGGATGGAATCCTGATCTCGGAGTCGATTACACGATAGAGGAATTTCCTTTCTATTCTTATATCGTAGGAGATTTGCATGCACATGTAATCTCGATGATAATCGTCCTTCTTATATCGGCAATAATCCTTTCCATGATCTGCACCGTAAAGCTCCCTTCAAAAGAAGAGACCGAACTGGTACACAGCCTAGATAATCTCGGAGGCGACAGTAACTCCAGACTTCTTCCGGAGTTCGAATCGACGATTACACTTCATCTTGTTTTGTGCGCCGTTCTTCTCGGATGCGCACAGATGACTAACTATTGGGATTTTCTTATCTACTTCGTATTCTGTTCAATGGGAGTACTGATCTGCAACACGATAAGATCTCCTAAATTCACGAACATTCCGGGTGCGGTCGTATTCGTGGTAAATGTCGGAGGAATCCTTCTTATCTACCTTGCAAAAGGCAGCAGTCCGGCAATTCTTTTTGCTCTTGAAGCAATACTCATGGTGGCGTCTTTCCTGTTCTGCGTGGTAAGTCCGACTGCTCTTCCGAGAACTTCATTCCAGATGAGTTTCCTCTTCACCATCGCATCTTTTGTAGCGCTGCCTTTCAACCTTAATTTTGACATGATCTCAAACTCTCTGGGCAAGTGCAAAAACCACTCATCACTTTTCCAGCTGTTTATCCTTTACGGAATCCATGTATTGATCAGCGTTGTCTTCATGATCATCGTTTTCGCAAACAAGAACTACAGGGCAGATTCTGTAAACTCCAAAAAGAATAAGAAGCACGCATATGCTTCCAACGTTATCGGTGGAGACGAGACTTATACCAATCCGATCCAGGCTTTCTTTGCACAGCGCAACATCATCGACATCTACTGCTGCGGCATGACCGTTGTCGGAATCATGCTCCTCATAGCGCCTGAGATCTTCTATGTAAGAGACATTTATACAGGCGGATATCTGCGTTCGAACACGATGTTCAAATTCGCATTTGCCGCATTCATTATCCTCTCGACGACCATGATCTATTCGGTCATAAGGCTCTTCTGGTTTATTAAAAAGGACGGCAAAAAGAATATCGTTTTATTCTGTGTTGCCATCGGTTTTGCGCTCAATCTCTTCATCCCCGCACACTATACGATGCTTGCGCTTAAGCAGCGTTCCGGCGAGCTCAAGAAAGAAAACTACAAGACGCTCGACGGCACGGCATATATTGAAAAACACGCAAGTCTTTACGTAGACGAATACTATTCAGGCAACCTTGTTTCTTACATGGCATGTGTTGATTGGTTCAATGAAAACGTTAAAGGCAGCCCCGTTATCTGCGAAGCATACGGGGACAGCTACACCGACAACTGCATCATCTCTGCTTATACAGGTCTTCCTACCGTATTCGGATGGCAGACTCATGAATGGCTGTGGCGTTTCCATGGCATCGTTAATAAAGAGACGGATCTTCTGGAATCAGACCCCGAAAAGGATGTATGGAAGCTTTATATCACGCCGAGACATAATGACGTTGATATCCTTTATCTGAGCAGCAATCCTTCTGATGTTCAGGACATCGTCAACAAATACCAGATCGAATATATCATCGTCGGTGATCTTGAGCGTCACAAATACGGCTACGACAATTCACCTGTTTTCGCCCAGCTCGGTAATGTTATATTCCAGTACGAAGATCTCATGGTGTATAAAGTTACACCAACGGCGCCTGCAAACTGATATCAGACTTCAGGAAGTTCTTCTTTAGGATCAACCTTAACGGTTACGGGATCTGTTCCCTCACCTTCATCGTATGTCATCTCACCGCAGATAAGAGCGATCGGACACTTTATCCTGCTTCCGTATTTGCCGTCACCTGCAAGAGGATGCTTTCTTGAACTGAACTGCGTTCTTATCTGATGCGTACGGCCGGTATCCAGAACTGCTTCAACAAATGAGATGTCTTTTTCCGCGTTATAAGAGATCACTTTATATGTAAGTCTTGCTTCCTTAACGCCTTTTCTCATTCTCTTTACGGGGAATGTTCTGTTGCTTCTGGAATCATGGAAAAGAAGATCTTCCATCACGCCTTCGTCTTCTTCAAGTTTTCCCTGGCAGACGAGATAGTATTTCTTGCTTAATATCCTTATCCTTTTTCCGGAATCAGCGGCAGCAATTATGCCCGGAACCGGGAGGTCTAATCTCGATAAAACATTGAGACCTGAAGGTGCGATCTTCTCGCTGTCTTCACCTCTTTCTTTATAAAGGATCTGATATCCTTCACCCTTTGCAAGTACCTTCGACATATACTTTTAGCAGACGAACAAAGTGATCGTCTCACGACCTCCGTCAAGGAATACTTCAACCGTTCCGACATCCTCAAGAACCCCTATATCAGGGCATTCCCTGTATGCCTTATCGAAAAGCGTACGGCCTTCAAACTGCACTCTTAATCTTCCGGAACCATAGCTTACAAAACTGCTCTCGATTACCTGTCTGTTCCTAAGTCCCGCATAAGGGATAAGACACACTTCTCCCTTTCTTGATACGGTTATCTCCCTGGGGCAGCTTATGGCAGAAGAATTCATTCTCATGGAGAACATCCAAGCCATCAGAACAACGCTTCCATTCTCATCTTCAGCAGTAACCGGGCTAAAGAAATCATCACCGCTGTCCACTGAATCAAACGGATCGTCTGTGTTGTCGAAGATAAACTTTTCGCCATCGTATTCGCCGGTCGCAAACAGCACCTTTGTCGGTACGTGCCTCTCGCTCTGGATGATGAATACCCACCTGCCGTCTACTTCTGCAAGGTGCGGCGATTCTATTACGCTGCCGAATTTACCGTCAGATACCAACTCGCCTTTATAGTTCCAGTTAATGAGATCTTCTGATTCAAACTGAAGCACTTTGCCGATGCCGTTTACGCCAGCACCCATGAGCATCCTAAATCCGTTTCCGTACTTCATTACAAACGGATCCCTGAACTTGACGTTGCCTTCCAAAGGCATTGTAACTATGGGGTTTTCAACGCACTTTTCAAAAACATTTCCGTCTTCGGAATATGCTGCACATACAGTCTCTTTATAGTCTTCCGAGACCGATGTGTAGAACAGCCATATCTTCCCTTCGTGAACTATCGCAGAGCCTGAATTACAGCTCATTTCAGCATCAGGAAACAATGCAACGGGAAGATCTTCCCATGTGATAAGATCATCTGATACTGCATGTCCCCAATGCATTCTTCCATAGCGCGGAGAGTCTGGATTCAGCTGGAAAAACAGATGGTATCTTCCTTTGAAATAAACAAGACCGCAGGGATTACCCAGCCAACCTTCTTTTCTCGAATAATGGTATTTCACGGGGCACTAACCTCTGCGGTCTTAAATCTTTTGTTTAGTTGTACTGTCTCTTAAGCAAGCTCAAGAAGAGATACACGGAGTACGCCTTCAGCAGCAGAAAGCTCGTCGATGATCTCCTGGGATACAGGCTGGTCGATAGCAACGAAAGCCTGTGCATGCGGGTTGTCAGAACCATCCTGGTTCTTTCTTCCCCAGTGCATGGATGCGATGTTGATGTTGTGCTTTCCAAGGATCGTAGCGATTCTTCCGATAACGCCCGGAACATCGTTGTTCTTAAGAGCAAGAACTGTGTTTGAGAGAGGGCAGTTCATCTCATAACCGAAGAATGAGACGATAACCTCTGTGTCAGGTCCGAATACGGTACCGTTGATCTTGAGTTCTCTGCCGTCCTCTGTGCAGAACTTAACGTTGATGAGGTTGTTGTACTTCTGGATGGACTCTGTCTTTGTCTCAACTACTTCGATTCCGCACTCATCCATGCACTCCTTTGCATTTACGTAAGATACGTGATCGTTGCCCATGCCTTCCAAAAGACCCATCATGAGTGAGAGTGTGATGATACCAGTTCCGGAACTCTCAGCGAGCTCGCCTCTGTATCTTACTTCAACCTTCTTGATAGGTGTTGCTTCTGCCTGATAGTACATACGGCCGATCTTCTCAGCGAGTGAGCAGTAAGGCTTGATCTCTTCGATGCTGCCGGAGAACTGAGGCATGTTGATTGCTGCAACGAGCTCACCCTTCAAAGCGCCGTCGATGAGTTCAACGATGCCCTGACCAACCTTAGCTGTAGCTTCAACTGTTGAAGCACCGAGGTGAGGTGTGATGTAACAGTGAGGAGCGTGAAGGAGAACGTTGTCGAAGTCCTGCTCGCCGGGTGCCTTGTTGTAAGAAGGCTCCTTATCGAAAACGTCGATTGCAGCAGCTGCAACCTGGCCTTCAGCCAGAGCGTCAGCAAGATCCTGCTCGTTTACGAGTCCGCCTCTTGCAGCGTTAACGATCCTGACGCCTCTCTTGCACTTGTAGAGCTGCTCCTTAGCGATCATGTTATATGTTTCTTTTGTCTTAGGAGTATGGAGTGTGATGAGATCAGCCTGTGCGAGGAGCTCGTCAAGAGTCTGGCATCTTGTAACGCCGAGCTTATCAAACTTCTCCTGGGGAATATAAGGATCGTAAGCGATTGCATTCATGCCTACGCCCTTGAGCTTTCTGGATACGATGGAACCGATACGGCCAAGACCGATGATACCTACTGTCTTGCCTTCGAGCTCAACACCTGTCCAGTTGCCACGTCTGAAGTCGCCGTTGTGTACGCCTTCGTTTGCTGTGCAAAGATTACGGAAGATGGAGAATGCGTGACCTACGGCAAGCTCACCTGCTGCCATGTTGTTAGCAGTAGGAGTATTAAGAGCGATAACGCCATGCTCTGTGCATGCCTTAACATCGATGTTATCGATTCCTGTTCCGGCTCTGCCGACAGCCTTAAGACAATCGGCGTTGTTAAGAAGGGTCTCATTGATCTTTGTAGCTGATCTTACGATGATGGCATCAAAACCCTTGATGTACTGTTCGATCTCTTCCTGGGAATGACCAAGGTACTCTTCTACCTCGTATCCTCTGTCTCTTAAGTACTGAACGCTTTCTTCTGCAATGCTCTCGGTAATAAGAATCTTCATATTTATGTTCCCCCGTAAATTAATAACTAAAATCTGATCAAGCTTTTGCTTTAAGTTCATCAATGGTCTGCTTGAGATCATTGAGATATTCTCTGAGACCTTCTTCAGTAAGATCACCCATGTGAGCGATTCTGAATGTCTTGTCCTTGAGCGGGCCGTAACCGTTGCTCATGAGATAACCCTTCTCACCCATTGCCTTGATAAGGTCCGGTGTGGGAATTCCCGTTGTGTTTGTTACGCATGTAACTGTAACGGAAAGGTGGTCAGGATTTGAATAAAGTTCGCAATTCTCTCTTGCCCAGTCCTGAGCGATCTTTGCGAGCTTGCAGTGCTTCTGATATCTGTTCTCAACACCTTCTTCAAGGATCTTGTCGAGCTGGTAATCAAGAGCGAACATGTGTGACTCTGAAGGTGTTGAAGGATACTGATAGGGCTTTTCCTTAACGAACTTAACAAGTTCGAGATAGTCGAAGTAAAGACCTCTGTTCTCAACTGTCTCAGCCTTCTTGATAGCCTTCTCTGATACGGAAGCGATAGCCATTCCCGGAGGCAGGCCCAAGCACTTCTGTGTTGATGTGATGCATACATCGATTCCGAGTTCATCTACAGGGATATAATCGCCTGCCATGGATGAAACTGCATCAACGCATACGATAACATCGGGATATTTCTTGTAAACTTCAGCAAGCTTATCCATGGGATTGTGGATACCTGTAGAAGTCTCGTTCTGTGTAATTGTGATAAGGTCGTACTTACCTGTTGAAAGAGCAGCCTCGAGCATCTCGGGTGTTGTAGGCTGTCCGAGCTCTGATTCGAAAAGATCTGCAGCGATGCCGTTGGATGTGCACATCTTGTGCCATCTCTTACCGAATGCACCGATTGAGAATACTGCGGCACGTGTCTTTGTAAAGCTTCTTACCGCACCTTCCATAAGTCCACTGCCTGATGACGTTGATAAAACGATAGTGTTATTTGTCATCATTACCTTCTGGAGCTTTTCAGAGATTGACTGCTGAAGAGCTGAAGCGTCCTTGGTTCTGTGTCCGATCATGGGCGTAGCCATCTTATCAAGAACATCCTGTGAAACCTCGATAGGACCGGGTATAAACAGTTTCTTATGCATGTTTTTTTACCTCTTTCCGCGCGCGTATTTTTAGAGCAATAGAATTATATACTTGAATCTTACTTTTTTGTTACAAAATAAGTTGTCTAAATAGCCAAAAAACAGACCGCCTGCAGTGGATTTCACAGCAGGCGGTCATATAAATTTTTACTGATTCTCGCTTACGGCTCAGGTGATGTGGATTGAGCTTGTGATCTCACCCGGATTTGTCTCGCCTGTAGTCTCGGCAGTTGAAGATCCGCCGGCATTAAACGTGATCGGGATCTCGCCTGTCAGTACGCCCTGAGGAGGCAGTAAGAGCTTGTCTCCGCTGTTAGGACCTGTATATGTGGCAGGATCGAGCTTGTTGTACGTAATGATCGTAGCGATTCTCGGGTCACTGCAGTTCTCGATATCGATGTTGTATACAGTGTGGAAGAGATCCCACCATGTTCTGTATCCGATATAGTCGGAGAATACGAAGTAACCGATAGGAGCGGATGCGTCAGGCAGTGTAGCCTGTGTTGTCGGCATCGTTGTCTCTGTTGTCATCTCTTCAGAAGAGAGTGAAGGTACTGTCTCCGTCGGCTTTGTTTTTCTGCTGCAGCCTCTTGCGATCAAAGCGATTACAATGACGATGCAGATGAGGAGGATTGCAAGGAATGCAATGAACATATAGCCGTTGCGGTTGAGCTTCATCTTCTTTCCGCCGCCGTTGCCGCCCTTACCTGCTGAAGCACTCGTACGGGGAGCACTGCCTGTAGGTCTGGCGTTGTTGTTCGGACCGGAACCGGAAGGTTTGTAAGAAGCCTGGCCGGGATTAGGTGCCTGAGCCTGCTGTGCTTCAGGTGCGAAGCCCTGTGCATCAGCGCCTGCCGGGTTATATCCGTAACCCTGGTCGCCTGTATAAGCCTGTCCGCTCTCATCTACTCCGAGAATGTTGTTGAACCATTCATCATCGAGAGATGCTGATGAGGAAGCAGAAGCCTGAGGCTGTGCATATTCATCGCCGAAGCCTTCCTGAGCCTGCTGTGAAAGATCAGTATAACCTTCCTGCTGATAGCCGTTAGGATCCTGATATTCACCGAAGCCGCCCTGCGGAGCCTGATCATAGCCGGGAGCATATCCGTTGTCACCAGCGCCATAATCGGTATATCCGTCATTGTCCATAGGTATACCTCCCTGCATATTTGGAGTCTGATCACCATATGTTCCGAAGCTGCTCTGATCAGCGGCGGAGAAAGACTCTGCGCCATAAGGCTGATACGGAGGAACTTCTGCTGCTCCCTGAGCTTCGCCGCCGGCATAATCGCCATATACCGAAGCATTGTCAAACGGCTGTGAAACATTCTGTTCTGAACCTACAGCGTTGACCGGGTTGTTGTAATTGTCTGAATCATAAAGAGGCATCTGAGGGATATCATCTGCCTTGGCAGGAGCTGCTTCTTCTGCGCCGGTAACATATACGTTGTTGCCGAAAGGAAGAATCACGTCATCCTGTGCGGGAGCTTCACTGATCTCCTCCGGAGCTTCATCAGCTGCGGGAACGACAGGTGCAGGCTGCTCGATAACTTCAGCAGGCTTCTCTGTCTCAGGGAAATCAACGTTGAGCTTATCTTCATCCTTCAATTCAGGCTTCTCTTCATTGATCTCGTACTCAGGTACGGGGATTGAAGAAACCTCTTCAGAAGGAACGGGTTCTGCCTTGGGAGCCATAACGTCCTCGCCGAATACGAGCGGAGGAGTATTCTTGAGTTCCTGTGCGCTTGTGTTGCCGTAAGGATCAAATGTATCTGCAGCGTCAGCGGATACGTCGGAATCACCTGAATCAGCCTTAACCTCTCCGGGTGCGAAAACGATCTCTTCAGGCTTATTTACAACTGCAGGTGCCGGAGGAATAACTACCGGAGCATCACCCATTACGGGAATAACGGGAGCTGCAGGTGCTGCAGGAATTACCGGAATAACAGGCTCTTCCTTAAGATCTGCGAAATTTGTTTCCTTTGCAGCGCCCTGTTCCTTGTCAGCCATGGCCTGTGCCAGGATGCCGGAACCGGATGTTGATCCAAAGAAAATGGAATTGATATCCGTAACAGGCTTCGTCGGTGAATCGTCTGCTTCAGGTGCAAACTCTGTCGTGGAGATCGTCTCCATTACGGGAGCTGCGCTCTGCTCTTCCTGTGCCGGTGCAGGAGCTTCGTCAACGGAATCAAGGTTAAATACGAACGGAGAAGAAGTAACTGCAGCTTCTTCAGCTTTTGCAACTGCTTCAGAATCACTCTGTGCGGATTCCTTCATCTCTCCAAAGATCCTTCTCATTGCTTCTTCAGCAGAGATCTCCTCGGGCTTTTCTGAATTATCAGGAAACTCGGGAGCTGCATCAGGAATCTTCTGTGCTTCAGGCTGGCCTGCCATGTCACCGAACTGTACGCTTCCGTCTGCGGGAGCAGTACCTTCTGTTACGGGAACTGCGATAGGCTCTTCAGGAGTAAGGCTTACGAATCCTGCATCGGCAATAGCCTTTGCTGCTGCACCGACTTCGCCGCCTTCTACTGTGGACTCTAAGAGCTCATGGCTCTCGCTCTCATAATCCTTAGCCTTTTTCTTCTTGCCGAAAAGACCTTTCTTCTCCTCTTTTGTGACGTTCTCTACGAAAGAGATGGAGATCTGCATAGGTGTGTTCGGCATTCTTGCGGAAGCCTGTGTAAGGATAAGTCCTGCAGCATCACACTGGTCTTCAGCGTCTGTGAGGATCCTCAATATTTCTCTCTGGCCGAGTGCATCGTAGATGGACTTGTTGCAAAGGATGATGCAGTCGTCAGGTGTAAGCGTAAAGAAGTTTGACCAAAGTGCATTGGCCGTCTTGGATGAACAGTAATACTGGAAGTCACCTACTCTGTTGCCATATGCATCGATGGGTTCCATGGGAATGCCTGCATCAGTGAGCGGGAACAAAGTGTCGTCTCTGTAAAGGAATGCGAGACCGCCGCCGATGGTAACTGCGAATGCCTCGGAATCTCTTACGATAACACCGGTGAAATAAGGGTCACGGCTCTCGTTGTCTATGAGCTTTGTTGTTCCGGCAACCTCTACTGCAGTTGACAGGAACTTCTCGATCATTGCATCAATTTCTTTATGACCGTTCTTTACTTCGTTGCAAAGTCCGCGAAGCTGGGGTTCAAACGGCGGGATGGTTCCGGGTTCAAAACCTTCGATAGCGGGATGTGTGAAAAGCGAGAAGAAGAATCCTCTCTCATCTTTGTCGATAGTGATATCGGCCTGTCTGGTCTCTCTTTTACCACAGAGTCTGCCGTCAAGATAGAATGCGTCTGTCAGCGTGCTGGAAGGAAAATAGCGCGCCGTCAGCGTGCTAGCAAGCCGTGTTAAGGTAGCCATGAAGCCCATCCTCCGTATAAATATTCATGATAATTATAACACAAGGTTTTTTATCTCAATCTATTTTTATAAAAATTAATATAACAGTAATTTTATGCAAAATGCCGCAAATAAAAGGCCCCCGCAGGCATATTGCCCACGGGGCCCTTTGGTGTAATTTTGCGGCAGCTTATCAGCCGAGGATCCTGTCCATATTTCTGTTGATCATATCAAAGTTTCCGGTAAGGGAATCAAGATATGCCGTATGGATCTGCTCATCTGTTGCATTCGGGTATTTTGCATGCATGTCATCCATGGTCTTCTGTGTCCAGAGATAACCCATTCCGTACTTGGCATAGTAACCCGGATCCATGATGAGAAGCGTGTAGAAATCCTGGAAATCATCTTCAGTCACCTGGAATCCTGTCTCGTTGAAATACTCAACGCATTCTGTCAGAGACCAGTTCTCATAGTTGATGCCGTAATCCACTCTTGTGCTCGCTATAAGACCCATGACCGACTCGGCCTGAACAAGCTGCATTGCAGCGGTTTTCTGCCCGCCTTCAGCGAAATACTTCATTGAGTAGTTCTCAACATATGTAGCCCAGCCTTCAGCATAACCTGTGGAATACATCAGGTACATATACGGATGGGTTGTATGTGCACGGGTATAAAGTGACTGGAACATGTGACCGGGATATGCCTCATGTGCTACGGTAACTCCGAAATCATCATCAACGCCGCTGTTATTTACGATAAGAAGATTATCATTGAAGTTATCGAGGTGATATCCGAGATATGCCGCCGGCGAGAAATTCTCCTCAAATACCTCAGGCACATCCATCGTGTAGTATCCATGAGCCGGAATATCAGGGAAATCAGGCTTTACGGCTTCATTAAGGAAATCGAGATTGTCAGTTAACGAACCCTTTGAATATGCATGATTCATGTATTCGTCATACCAGTCAAAACTGGAAGTTGCAATATTCATATATTCGTCAATCACACTGTCAAGCGTTGTATCAAGAGCGTTGATGCTCTCTTCAACGGTTGCACCGCTGTTGGTGATAGCTCTTGTAAGCATTGCATAGTAAGCATCGCCGCCCCTGTATCTGCAAAGGCCTGCATCTTCTCCGCCGGAACCCTTAAGAGCTCTCATTCTGCTTGCACACTCTTCGAATTCAGGGAACATAACTTCCTTCATCGCCTTCTCGTGCTCGGAAATAAGTCTTGTCCTGTCAGAATCAGAAAGGTCCTGGATATTATCAAGTCTTTCTTCAAAAGACGCATAAAGGAAGCAGTCATCCTTCTGCTCAACAAGATTATCGAAAGATTTCGCAGCTTCCTCATAGCTGTTATCTGAAGCGATAAAACCGTAATAAACTCTTTCCTCTTCGAAATCGCAGAGCAGGTCAAAATATCTGTCGAGATCCTTTACAAGTTCAATGTAATTCTCGGCATCCTTAACATTATCGAATGAATAAACATCGAGAATGAACAGGATGTCTGACTGTGGACCTACAAGATAATTGAATACCATTTTGTAGTATTCAAAAGCCGTGTATGAGTATGCGTAGATCGACTCCTCACAATCGTAAACGAGCTTTTCATAGCAGAGAAGATCGTCGCCCTGAAGCGATTCGATATCGATAGTAAGCAATTTGTCGAGCTGTGTCTGGTAGTATGCCTTCTCCTCATCGTAATCATCGATTCCGATGAAGTCGCCCCATGTTGCTTCCTGGAAGTCAAAACCGAAGTTCTCGGGGTGCTCGAAATAGATCTCAACATCTGCATAACAACTGATCTCATGATGCATGATGTCATACTCGACCTCGCTCAAAAGATCAGTAGCGTTCTTACCTGTTACGGTACCTCTCTGATGAACGGGATGCACTTCATCAAATGATGCTACATGATCCGGATATGTGAGTTCGTCAGATGTGGGAATGAAATCACCATTGTTGCCGGGATTTTGCGTGGGTGAAGTGGGATCGGTCGGGTCTGTGGGGTCGGTGGGATCGGTTACATAAGTAGGATCCGTTACGCGGCCGCCTTCAGGCTTTGTCTCGTCATCGTGTCTTCTGCCACCGCCGGACGGTTTTGTTGAACAGCTCGCAACAGACAGCAATAACGAAGTGCAGCATGCAAGGGCAATTATCTTTACAGATAGCTTCTTCATTAAATCATCTCCTTTTTATCCTTTATCCATATCATCCTTATCCCTTAAAAGGATGCTAAATGATAATACCACGAAATTAATGTATTTGCTTATTCAGGGAGTTCCTGATCAGGCAAAGTGTCGTCATTTATATCTTCTTCCTGAATCATTTCGAGCTTTTCTTTTACTGCGTCATAATCGATTACACCCTTTGAATCTCTTGGCAGAGATACAAGGAACGATATCTCAGAAGGTCTCATTGCCTCGTGCAGGGTCATTTCACATTCAGACTTGATCCTGTCCCTAAGATCTTCCATCATGGAATTGTCGTAAAAATATGCTTCTTTGGGCACGACGGCGGATACCAGGACCGGACCTTCAGGCTTTTCGATAATTACCGAGCATGCCTCAATGACTCCTTCAGTCATCTGGACAGCCTCATCAACCTTATCGGGATATACCGGATAGCTGTTGATCCTGGCTTCCCTTGACTTGGAACCGACGATGTAAAACATCTTGTTGCCGTCCTGTTTTCCGATGTTTCCGGTAAAATACCAGATTCTTCCGTCAGGAAGCTTTCTGTAACCGGGCTTGTCCTGCTTGGTCTCACCTTCAACAAAACTGGAAGATATGGGAGAACATACGGCGATCTCGCCTTCGGCTCCTTCAGGAACATCAAGGCCGGTCGCACTGTCGGCTATTCTCATTATTACTCCCGGCAGCGGGAATCCGAGCAGTCTGTCACTTTGCAGATCGGAAGGTCCGTATGCGTAAGTCAGAAGTTCATCGCAACCGGTGATCGAACAAACGGAAAGCTTTCTTCCCGAAGTCCTGGCAATCTCAAAAAGCGTAGCTTTCTGGCTGCTTGTAAGAAGACCTCCGCCTACGATGATCCTGTCCACAGTCTTAATAACACCAAGTGTATTGACGGCTTTGTTGAGAGACGCAACGGTACTGTTGTATCCGACAAGGACATCAGGTTTATAGCGCTTTATTGCAAAGAAGATCTTTTCCGAGTCATACCACGTAAACAGAAGCACGGTTTGTCCTGCTGAAAGGACATTATGGATGCCGGCCAAAAAGCCGAATGCAAAGCAGCTCTCATTAAGGCAGAGCATCCTTGCAGGTCTTCCCGTAAGATCCTCATTTGCCTTAAAGACCATCTCCGTTATGTTTGCCGATACATTTAAGCTTTTCGATGTAAATGATGCAGCTTTGACATCGGTATCAGGCTCGCTCGGGAAGAGGAAAAGCGCCTGTCTGGTATTATCCCTGTCAAACACGTCATTACGGACATCCTGGTTGATGTCTGGAAGATCCTTTACATCTTTCCAATATAAGAGCCTTATTCCTTCCGGAACTGAATTCGGCCTGGGCTTGTCATAACCTGCAAGCGGATAAAACGGAAATGCAAGTCTGTCTTTTCCCGTGATCATGAACTTGTATTTGCCGATAATGACCGTGCCGATTTTTGTATTCTTCAGAACCGGAGCATAGTTCAGATACTGGTTGCAGCTCATTACGCAATACTTTGCACCGACTGAATTTGCGAACATCTCAAAATGCTCAGTCGACAGATTGGGAACACAAAGAGCTGCAGAAGCACCGATCTTATCAAGTGCATATACACTTATTACATTCATGGGGTTGTGGCCCATAAGAAGGATTACCCTGTCTCCTTCTTTGACGCCTAGATTTTTCCATGCCACAGCGGTCTCGTCGATCTTATCGATAAGCGCTGCATATGTAAACTTCCTGGATCCGTATTCGAGAGCGGTCCTGTACGGATATTTGGAACTGACTCTCCTGATACGCACATAAAGCGTATCTGTAGTATCCGTCTCAGGATTCGCATATTTCTCAGGATAGAAAACGCTCCAAAGGCTTTCCAAAACTATTCTCCATTAATCAATAAAAACAAAATAAATCTTATCCAATCGCGTTTATTATACCCTTATCAAAAACTTTTAACATCAGCAAAGAATTTGCGAACAATCTTTTGTGCATTTGTACGATAACTTTTTTATTTCTCTCCTTTTTCCGCGTGTTAAAATGTTCGCAAATTTGAGTTAGAGGTGACAAACTATGGACATCAAACTTAACAACCATTTCCTTGATGTAAAAGAGACTTATCTTTTCTCCGATATCGCAAAAAGAGTAAAAAAGTTCCAGGAAGAGAACCCTGACAGGGAGATCATCAGAATGGGAATCGGCGATGTTACCCTTCCCCTTCCCGCTTCCGTTACTTCAGCTATGGAAGATGCTGTTAAGGAGATGGCAAGCAAAGAGACTTTCCACGGTTATCCGCCGGAATACGGTTACGATTTCTTAAGGGATGCCATCGCTGCTCACTATAAAGAGATCGGTGCTCCTGCCATTACATCGAACGTCATCTATGTATCAGATGGTGCCAAGAGTGATCTCGGCAACCTTCCCGACATTCTCGGAGACAACCCGGTAATCATTCCGGATCCCGTATATCCCGTTTATGTCGACTCTAACCTCATGAACGGCAGAAAGGTTTCTTTCGTTGCAGGCAACAAGGAGAATGACTTCCTTCCTCTCCCTCCTGCTGATACAAACATTGAACCTTCCGTAATCTACATCTGCTCACCTAACAACCCGACAGGCGCAGTTTACAGCTACGAAGGCCTTACGGCATGGGTAAACTTCGCAATAAAGACAGGTTCACTCATCATTTTCGATGCAGCTTACGAAGCATTCATCACGGAAGATAAGCCTCACACGATCTATGAGATCCCCGGTGCTGACACATGTGCCATTGAGGTTTCTTCATTCTCCAAGTTCGCCGGCTTTACCGGCGTAAGATGCGGATGGACAGTCGTTCCGGACGGACTTGAAGCAGGCGGCATCAAGCTCTCAAAGTTCTGGGCAAGACGTCAGGCTACAAAGTTCAACGGCGTTTCTTATGTTACCCAGAAGGGCGCTGCTGCTTCACTTTCAGGCCAGGGCCTCGATGACTGCAAAGCAAACATCGCTTACTACAAGCGCAATGCAGCTGCACTCGCTGAAGTATTCACAACCAAGGGAATCTATTTTACAGGCGGCGTAAACTCACCTTACATCTGGCTCAAGTGTCCTGACAACATGGGCGGATGGGAATTCTTCGATTCCATTCTTAACAGATTCGGCATCGTCGGCACACCCGGCGAAGGATTCGGAGAGAACGGCGCAGGTTACTTCCGTCTCACCGCATTCGGTTCTTACGAGAACACACTCAAGGCATGTGAGTTCTTCAAGACTCTGTAACAGCAAAACAATTCTTTTAATGGCCGCCTCCAACCGGGCGGCTTTTTTGTCCCATTATTAGAAATAAACCTTTGTTATAATTCAGATAAGAAAAGATTTGGACGGATTTTAACATGGCTAAAAAGACTACTTTTTTCTGTAAGGAATGCGGATATGAGACATCCGGCTGGATGGGCAAATGTCCTGCATGCGGCATGTTCAACACTTTTGTCGAGGCTCCTTCCGAGAAGGCACCCGCCAAGGCCAAGACTGATTCACCCGCTTTTACCGCCAACCAGTATTCATGGACAGACTCTGCCATTACGGTAAGACTTAAGGATGCGGGCAAAGAGAATTACAAAAGACATTCCACCGGAATGGAGAGTTTAGACCAGCTCTTCGGCGGCGGAATCACGGAAGGTTCGGTAACACTTGTTGCCGGCGAACCCGGCATCGGAAAATCCACGATCCTCATGCAGCTTGCTGATTCATATCAGGCAGAAGGCGACGTCCTCTATATCTCAGGCGAAGAATCACCTGCGCAGATCGGCATGCGCGCTTCAAGACTCAAGATCAAAAGAGATATCCTTATCTGCGGCGAGACCAGGTTCGAAGCAATAGCAGAACAGTTAAAAACACATAAGCCCTGTCTTGCCATCATCGATTCGATCCAGACTCTTTATTCAGAACAGGTCGCAGGAACACCGGGCGGCGTGGCACAGATCAGAGAGGTCGCTGCCGGACTTATCAGGATAGCGAAGACAAATAACATCACCATCATAATGGTAGGTCACATAGCAAAGGACGGTTCCATCGCAGGTCCTAAGACCATCGAGCACATGGTTGATACGGTTCTGGGCTTCGAGGGCGACAGCACCGGCGGTTACAGGATCATCCGTTCTGCCAAGAACCGTTTCGGAAGATCAAATGAGATATGCTTTTTCGAGATGGGCGAAGCAGGGCTCATACCAGTCGACAGTTCCAAGGCGCTGCTCGTTGCAGGAAGACCACTCAACAGTCCGGGATCCGTCCTCACATCTACGCTTGAAGGCAACGATGCATTAACGATCGAAGTACAGGCACTATGCACCCAGACCGTTTATTCAAATCCGCAGCGAATGACATCAGGTCCTGAAAGAGGCCGTGTCCTCATGCTCCTCGCAGTGTGCGAGAAGCTTTTGAATCTCGGTCTCACGTCTATGGATTGTTTTATCAATGTCATCGGCGGTCTTAAGGTAAGTGATCCTGCAACGGACCTTGCGGTTTGCATTGCTACCGTTTCATCAGCAAGAGGCGTCAGCGTAAGACCCAATACGCTTATACTTGGCGAGGTCGGATTATCAGGGGAGATAAGACCTGTCACGAGGATATTAAAAAGATGCCTTGCTGCAACAAGACTCGGCATCACCACCGTCGTTCTTCCCGGCAGTTCCAAAGACGCTCTCGAGAAAGAACTCGCAAACATTTCAAAGGATTCGTTTGGCGGAAATTCCGCTCCTGAATTCATATACGCGGACAACCTGAAGGAAGCAGTAGATATACTGTTCTCATGACAAGCCAAGGAGGTGTTCTTATGAACCGCAATTGTTATTTTCTGATACCGGCTGCCGGAAGCGGAACGCGTATGGGCGCAGGCCAGCCTAAGCTTATGAGAAATGTCGAAGGCAGCCCTGTCATCTTAAGAACTCTCGGTGCCGTGGCAGAGATATGCAGAAGCAGATACGGCAATTTTGAATACATGATCATACTCGTTACAACACCTGATCTCATGGGAACTCTCAAAGCCATGTGCAAGGAATATTTCCCTGACATCGACATCGTCTATACATTGGGCGGAAATACAAGGACCGAATCAGTATCTTTGGGACTTAACATGATCAGTGATGCAATGCCCGATGACATCGTTCTTGTCCATGACGGCGCGCGCTGTCTTGTTACTTCCGAAGAGATCAAAGCGTGCATTGACGGACTGAAAGAACACGACGTCTGCGCATCTGCCGTTCCCGTTAAAAATACCCTGAAAGAAGTTGAGATCGATAAGGACGGCGGTGTCAAAGTTACGGGCACTCCCGACAGATCCAGATTCTATGAGATACTCACGCCCCAGGGCTTTAAATACAAAGACATCAAAGCATGCTACGCAAAGGCAATCGAAGAAGAGATCACGGCAACAGATGACACTGCACTTGCAGAGCTTTTTAACCTTGATGTTTATCTGACAAAAGGACTTTATTCAAATCTGAAGATAACAACCCCGGAAGATATAGCGATAGCTTCCGAGATAGTAAGATCACGCGGCGAGAGTGAACCGTTCCGCGATTAAGATCAGATCTCTTTTGTGAAAGTAAGGATCACAAATACCTGAATTCCTTCACCGCGTCCGAATCCCGTGAGGCCTTCACCGGTCGTTGCCGTGATGCCGACTGAAGATACAGGCAGTCCAAGGATTTTCCCGATGGATTCTTTCATTGCCGGGATGTGCGGCATGAGCTTCGGGCGGAGACACTCGATCGTTACGGAACAGTGAATGATCTTGCCGTCCTTAAGATATTCAAGCGCTTTGTTAAGGTATACGGCGCTGTCCTTGATCCCTTTTTCAAGACAGATCTTGTCTGCCTCTCCGCCAAGGATATTTACGCCTGTAAATCCGGAAATGGCATTTGTTATGGCATGATAGACCACGTCACCATCGCTGTTTGCAAGTATGGGCTTATCGAAGGGAATGTCTATTCCTCCGAGTTTTATCGTTGTATCGCCGGCAGGTTCTCCGAATCTGTGGCTGTCCTGTCCGATAGTGCTTATAGATACGATATTGCCCATAGTTAATACCTCAATTTATTCCGTTTTCCTGAAGCCATAATATCACATCATTCATGGTCCAATATTCATAAGAACCGCTGCCAAACACCTGGTCAGGCTGGCCTGCTCTTATCAGAACGAATTCAGGAACGGCATTAATATCATACTTTTCAAGAAGTTCACGGTGATCGACCGAATCAAGCATGATGACATGAAATTTGCCGGAATAGTACTGAGCCATGTCTTCGACTGCCGCGGTGATCTCGGCACTTCTTGTATCCATCGAGCTGTAGAAATAGATCACAAGCGTATTGCCGGATGCAAGAAGACCGTTAAGGTCAGTTATCTCGCGGTATTGGATGCCGTAATACGGATTGCCGTTGTCGTCGACTTCATCTTCGACCGCCTCATAGACCATGCATACGGCATTCTCACTGTATGAGTAATCACCGAGATAGCCGTCCAGGCTGTTGCCTGTGCTCTGCTGCTGTTTTGAAGAACATGAGCAGAGCATGACCAGAGAAAGTGCTATGGCCAGTATTGCCGGAATTAATCTTAGTCTCACTTTTCGATAAGTTTGATGATCATATCGGTTGTGCCGGAAAGGAGGTCTTCAGAGACCTTCTCGGCATTACCGGAGTCAACGAGCTTTGTAACTTCGGGATCGAGCGGAAGTTTGTCAGTAACCTTGGAACCGATCTCGGCAGCAGACTTCTCGATGGAAGAACCGTCGCCGTAGAGTCTGATCTCGTCACCGCAGTGAGGACACTTGATGAAGCTCATGTTCTCGACCATGCCGAGAACCGGAACCTTCATCATGGAAGCCATGTTGCGGGCCTTATTTACGATCATGGATACGAGGTCCTGGCTTGTAGCTACAAGAACGATACCGTCCACAGGGAAAGACTGGAACAGAGTAAGCGGTACATCACCTGTTCCCGGAGGCATGTCGATAAGGAGAACATCGAGTGTTTCCCAGTTTGTCTGGCCCCAGAACTGCTTAAGGAGTGAGCTTAAGACAGGACCTCTCCAGATTACGGGTGCCTCTTTATCCTCAAGAACGAGATTTACGCTGACAGCCTTGATTCCTGTAGCAGTCTCGGCAGGAACGATGAGCTGGTCATCTGTAGCTCTGAGGTTCTCTGTAAGACCAAAAGACTGGGGAATCGAAGGTCCTGTGATATCGGCGTCCATGATGCCGACCTTATATCCTTTTCTCGCAAGCTGGACTGCGAGAACTGAAGTAACGAATGATTTTCCTACTCCGCCCTTACCGCTTGCAACACCGATTACTGTCTTTATGGATGAACCTGCTGCGAGGGGATCTTTTGTGATGCCGTTTGCAGAAGGACATGAATCCTGGGATGTGCAGCCGCTTTTTGAAGGGCATGAATCACATGCTGATGACATATATATGCCTCCTTTAAATATATAACTCGACTATTATATGTAATGCCTATACCTTTTTCAATTTGAATCAGATGAGCCGTCATTATCATCTTCGATCTCGAAGATCTCGTCATTACCGTTCTCGGTCTTTCTCTTGATAAATCTCATGACGGCAGCACCTGCGTCAGTAGATCTGACCCAGACGACGCGTACAAGACGCTGCTCGTTTTTCTTGAACGATGCGAGAATGGAACCCATGGCATTTGAAGCAGACTCCTTTGCGCGCTTGAGGCTTTCTTTCTCGACTTCGGTAAACTGGTTCGCAAAAGCTTTTTCCTCTGCCCTGTGCTGCGCAGCAAGTTCCTTTTCCTGCCGGCGGTTTTCGGAGATCAGCTTCCTGTATTGTTCATAGTGGTTCCTTGTGGGTTCGCTTACGGTAACGATCGTATCGACTGCGCCATAGATCTGGGAACCGATCTTATCGGATACGGCCCTTGTTCCCGTAACGACTTTCTCCATAGCCGCAAACTTCTTCTTGAATCCGATGATCGTGATAATGGTCGTGACGATATCAGCAAGAAGGACAATGGTAAAGAAGATCAGTATGCCTATCCTGACAGGATAGTTAATGTGCGCGATGAGCCACTTTACCGTGGGATGAAGAACATACATGCCGAGTGATGCGGCAATACCCCAATAGATGAAGAATCTTAAGCAGATATAGCCTCCGAGATTGAGCTTGTAATCAGAATAATCCCACCAGCGCATATGGAATGCGTGATAGAGGATAAAGCCTGCGATAAGCTCGACTATCGTACATGCAGTAGCCATACCGAAGAACAGGATAAGGAAATTATCCTTGAACGGTTCGAATATCCAGATGGCTGCATAAAAGCCAAGTCCGTAAACAGGACACAATGGACCTGCAAGGAAGCCTCTGTTGATGAACTTGCCTTCGGTGATGCCGTAATAGATAACTTCGATTACCCATCCCACGAAGCTGTATATAAAGAACATCAGATAAGATTCTATGAAAGGATACGGAAGTGTCATTCTTTTCTGGCCCTCATTACTCTGTAGCCGCCGTCGATCGCAAGCGTCTCACAGTTGCCGAACAGCTCATTAAGCTTGTCCATTGTTGAAGGCGCGCCCTGCTTGCGCTGGAGCACGACATAGAGATATCCGCCGGGATTAAGGACTTCAAAAGACTGCTCATAAAAACCGAACACCGTCTTCTTTCCTGCTCTTACCGGAGGATTGGTTGCGATGATGTCGAAATGCTCATCTCTTACGCCGAATAAAATGTCGCTGGACATGAATCTGCAGTTAACACCGTTCTGAACGCAGTTTTCTCTTGCAAGCGCAACTGCTCTTGAATTGATGTCCACGCCGGTTACGTCAAAAGCCATGAAGCATGACTTGATGACTATTCCGACGATGCCGACACCGCAGCCGAGGTCTACAAAACGTTCCATCTTTGGGCCTCTTGCCTTGATGTCTTTTACGAGTGTGTCAATGAGAAGATTGGTGCCGAAGTCAACTTCCTTTCTCGAGAATACGGATGTGTCCGTAAAGAACTCAAAGTTGATACCGTTCATTCTGTACGGGATCATCTTACGGTCTGAAGGAGTTGTCGGATTGGGATCAAAATACTGTGTCATGGTAACCTGTTCTTTAAACCTGTCTTTTCCATTACGAGCATAAGCGGGATGCCTAAAACTATTAGCAACACTGCTTCACTTCCTGCAACGGAAAGCATACTTATCAGGACAGCCTCAAACGTAACCGTGCTTGAGCTGTCGACCAGAAGGAACGGAAGATATCCGCCGACGATAAGTCCGTTGACCAATACGGGAGGGATAAGTCCGAGCCACTTGCTTTTCTTACCGATGAGGTAAGAGAGGATTCCTGCGATAAGTGTCGCAAGAGTTCCTCCGATAATATCCACCGGACCCAGATTGCCCGGATTGATGAGATTTGCAATAAAGCATCCGAGAGTAACTCCCGGTATCATTCCCCATGAGAAGATCGGGAATACAGTCATTACCTCAGCGATCCTTACCTGGATCGGACCATATGCGATATTTGCAAACGGTGCGGTAAAGACAACATATAATGCTGCAACGATTCCGTTGAAGACAACGAACTTAATACGTCTTCTGTTTTTTGACTGGCTGGATTCTGTCATAATCACATCATTGAGCGGATCGTGTCATTGATCTGCGCGATCCTGATAGTTCTTGACCAGGGCATCTCAGGCGCCTGGATAAGGCCCTTGGAGATGGCATTGGCACAACTCTCGAATTCATAAACATATCCGCGGAGGAAATCCTTGTCACCGTCAACTTCCTCAAGAAGAGTATCGTCATTGGAATAAATAGCGATCTTACGGTAGTTGTTGATGTTGGTAAACTTGATCTTTCCCCTCTCGCCTACGACAACGCCGTCCTTATCTGTATCGGCGCACATCGTAACGTAGAAATTGCCCAGAATGCTGCCGTCTTCAGACTCCAGACAATAGGATGTATCCCTGTCGATTCCGGAAGAAACTTTTCTAGCAAAGACCCTGGATACCTTAATGTCGTTACCCATAAATGAGAGTGCGAAGTTTGTTGTGTAAACTCCGAGATCAAGATAGCTTCCGCCGCCTAAAACAGGGCTGTTAAGTCTGGGTACGGAGGCAATGTCATATCCCAGGTTTGCAGATACGTATTTAACTGCTCCGATCCTACCCTTCTCGATCCATTCGAGAGCTTTCAGATGGAGAGGCTGATAGGAAGTCCACATAGCTTCTGCTACGAAAACGCCTCTGTTCTTTGCCTCGAAAAAGATGCTGTCAGCTTCTGCCTTACTCATGGCAAAAGGCTTTTCAACAAGAATGTTTTTGTATTCCTTGATGCACATGATCGCATGTTCATAGTGATAGGTATTAGGTGTTGCGATATAAACGAGGTCGATCTCATCTGAAGCTGCAAGCTTCTCGTAACCTGTAAAGACTTTAGCGTCAGGGCAGTGAGCAGCAGCGAACTTCTTCGCCTTGTTTCTTTCTCTGGAAGCAACTCCTGCGATTACAACTTTCTTATTGCCTTTCAGGCTGTCTGCTATTTTAGCTGCTATGGTTCCGCAGCCGAGAATACCGACTCTGAGCATATTATCAAACCTCTTTATTATTTATATAAAGTGCAACTCTCTAATTGTATTTAGCGTATTACAATGTGTCAATCTATGTTTTGAACAAGCCGTTTTATATGGACAATCGTCCGCTGTTGCTTTATTTTATTGCAAAAGATATCAGTTAAGAGGGTTAGAGTGACCGTTAAGTTTCTGGACAAGTTATCGCCCCGCAAAAGAGGCATAGTATTTCTTCTGCTGTCGTCATTCTCGTTCGCGTGCATGGCTCTGTTCATTAACCTTGCAGGAGACATGCCTGTTTTCCAGAAAGCATTCTTCAGAAACCTCGTAGCTATCGTTATGTCCTACATAATGCTTGCCAGAAGCCCTGAGAAATTCAAGATCAAGAAGGGGTCCCTGCCGAGCCTTTTCATGCGCGCCGGGTTCGGAACGATAGGCGTTATCGCAAATTTCTACGCAATCTCGAATACAAACATGTCGGATGCGATGATGCTTAACAAGCTCTCACCGTTCTTTGCAATGCTGACTTCCATAATCGTATTAAAAGAAGCGGCTGACGGTTTCCAGTGGGCAGCAATCCTTACGGCAATCGTCGGTGCTGTCTTTGTCGTAAAGCCTACTTTTTTATTCGGCAGTTTCGGAATCAGCAGCGACTCCGTTTTCCCGCTTGTCATAGCGCTCATCGGAGGAATCTGCGCCGGAATCGCTTATACATTCTTGCGCAAGGCGACACTCAAAGGAGAGCGCGGAATCGTAGTAGTGGCATTCTTCTCTACTTTCTCATGCATCGCCCTCATTCCGTTTATCATCTTCACTTATGAGCCTATTACATTGCTCCAGTTCTTCTTCTGCGTCATGACCGGTGTGGCTGCATGCTTCGGACAGATCTTCATAACATCAGCTTATGCCGCATGTCCTGCAAAGGAGATATCGATCTACGATTATTCAACAGTTATATTCACGGCTCTTCTGGGACTTATTGTTTTAGGTGAGGTTCCTGATTTCCTGAGCATAATAGGATACGCCATCATTATCGGCGCATCCGTTCTGAACTATCTTTATAACAACAATTATCTGAGGTTTAAGAAATCCTGAACGTCTTTCAGGGACGGCAGGATAATGTCTGCAAGGCCCTTCATCTCATCATCAGGCTGGATGATGTCCGGAACCATTACCGTATAAAGCCCTGAAGCTTTGCAGGCCCTTACGCCGTTAAATGAATCTTCAAGTCCGACACTCTCTTCAGGCTTAACGCCAAGGGCATCACACGCAAGAAGGAATATCTCGGGATCCGGCTTTGACTTGGTAACCTGGTCTCCGCAGACACATGTATCAAAATACGGCAGAGCGCCTAACGTTGCCATCTGCGAAGTAACTTCTTCCCTTGTGGAAGAAGATGCGATTGCGATCTTCATGCCGGCATTTTTCATCGCGCTCAAGAGTTCTATCGTGTGCGGCTTAAGTGGCACTTTACCCTGCTCCGCCAGTCCGTTATAGATCTCACGGAGCTCGCGCTCATAGCGGTCGCCGGGCTCGCCGTAGACCCTCTCGAACTCTTCAACGGTAGCCTTTTTATTCTTGCCTATAACGCTGATGCCGTAAGTGACGATGTCCTTAAAGCCGTACTTTTCGCCTATTATTTCCCAGCATTTCAGGACTGTCCTCTCCGAATCGAGGATCAGTCCGTCCATGTCGAAAATAGCTGCTTTGAACTGCCTGTTAATGGTCTCCATCAGACTTCCATCGTTCCTTCGAAAACCTTAGCGCAGTTACCTGTCATGAATACAGCATCATCTGTGTACCTGATGATGAGGTCACCGCCCTTAAGGATAACCCTGATGTCTTCGCCCTTCTTGCAGTAACCGTTCTCGCATGCTGCAACTACTGTTGCACACGCACCTGTTCCGCAGGCCATTGTCTCGCCTGAGCCTCTCTCCCATACTCTCATCTTGAGTGTGTGGTCGTCGATGACTTTGACGAACTCTGTGTTGACTCTCTCAGGGAAGATATCCGTTGAGTATTCGAACTTGGGTCCGATGTTATTAAGATCAAGAACGTCTACCAGATCGGTGAATACAACTGCGTGGGGGTTACCCATTGATACAGCCGTGATCTTATATTCATCGCCGTCTATATTTACAGGAACGTTGATTGCAGTATCGCCGGGAAGCGTGCAGGGGATCTTCGGCGGATTAAGTTCTGCCTTGCCCATATCCACCTTAACTCTTGCGACAACGCCGCCCAATGTCATGAGCTCGAGAGACTTGATTCCGCTCTTTGTCTCGATCTTCATGTGTCTCTTCTTGTGGCCGCGTTCATCGTACATGTACTTGGCTACGCATCTGATCGCGTTACCGCACATCATGCCCTCAGAACCGTCGAGGTTGTACATGATCATTCTGCAGTCAGCAACCTTGGAAGGTGCGATGAGAACGATACCGTCACCGCCTACACCGAAGTGTCTGTCACTCATGTAGACTGACAAAGATTCAGGTGAAGATACCATGTTCTCCATGCAGTCGATGTAGATGTAATCGTTACCTGCACCCTGCATCTTTGTAAATGTGATCTTACGTCTCTTGTCACGCATGTTGTTGATGTCAACGAGCTCTGTGTTGATCTCGGAGAAATGACTCATGAGTGAATCAGCGAGAGCATCTGCAGTATCGATAGCCGTAAGACAAGGGATGCCGAGCATGACTGCTCTTCTTCTGAGCTTAACGGAGTCTCTTGCAGGGAGTCTTCCCTTTGCGGATGTTGAGATGATGTAATTGATCTTGCCGCTCTCGATGAGAGACATTGTATTGTTCTCGTCAGACTCGTGGATCTTGGATACTTCGGAAACTTCCATTCCTGCAAGTCTCAATGCTTCGGCTGTACCCTTTGTGGCATAGAGCTTGAAGCCCATTGAATCGAACTTCTTTGCAATCTCAACGATCTCCATCTTGTCGGAATTTCTAACCGTGATGAATACACCGCCGCGCTTATACATCTTGTAGCCTGCTGCTACGAGGCCCTTATAAAGAGCTTCCGAGAGGTTTCTGCCGACACCTAAGACTTCGCCGGTAGACTTCATTTCAGGTCCGAGCTGTGTATCAACGTCCGTGAGTTTCTCGAATGAGAACACAGGAACCTTAACTGCCGTATAAGGTGACTGTCTATAGAATCCCGTGCCGTAATCCATGTCTGCGAGCTTTGTTCCGAGACTTACTTCGATGGCAACGTCTACCATAGGGATGCCCGTAACCTTGCTCATGTAAGGAACCGTTCTTGATGCTCTCGGGTTGACCTCGATTACATAGATCCTGTTGTCCTTTACGATGTACTGGATATTTACGATACCTGTTGACTTAAGTCCGTCGCAGAGTGCGATCGTTGTATCAGCAAGCTTCTTGTACATGTCATCGTAGATGTGCTTTGCAGGATACATCGCGATGGAGTCACCTGAGTGGATACCTGCACGCTCAACGTGCTCCATGAGACCGGGGATAAGGACATCCTTACCGTCGTAGATCGCATCTACTTCGATCTCCTTACCTTGGATGTACTTATCGATGAGGACAGGATTTTCGATGCCTTGTGCGAGGATGATCTTCATGTACTCGTTAACGTCTTCGTCATTGAAGGCGATGATCATGTTCTGACCGCCAAGCACGTAGGAAGGTCTTAGGAGAACAGGATATTCAAGTGTGTTTGCAGCCTTGAGGGCTTCGTCCAGTGTGAGAACGGAGAATCCCTTAGGTCTTGCGATTCCGAGTCTCTCAAGAAGTTCATCAAATCTCTCACGGTCTTCTGCCATGTCAATCGAATCTGCAGATGTACCGATGATGTTGATGTTATTCTCGGAAAGAGTTTTCGTGAGCTTGATAGCTGTCTGGCCGCCGAATGCAACAACTACGCCGAACGGCTTTTCCTGATGAACGATGTTCATTACGTCTTCAGGTGTGAGAGGCTCAAAGTAGAGTCTGTCACCTGTATCGAAGTCAGTAGATACAGTCTCAGGGTTGTTGTTTACGATGACAACTCTGTAGCCCAGATCTCTTAAAGCGTGTACACAGTGAACGGCAGCATAGTCGAACTCGATACCCTGGCCGATCCTTATCGGGCCTGAACCGAATACGATTACCGTCTGCTTATCCTTATCGCCTGCCTTCTCGAAGTCAGCTTCGTTCTCGCCGCCTTCTTCAGGTCTGTTGAATGTTGCATAGAAGTAAGGCGTGTGTGCTTCGAACTCGCCTGCGCATGTATCAACCATCTTGAACGTAGGCTTGAGCTCATATGTAACGGGCTTGCCTGTGATCCTGGCAATCGCCTTGTCTGTGAAGCCTAATTTCTTTGCCTTTACATATTCATCGAAAGAGATCTCCCTGCCGGTGATTTCTTTCTCGAAATCGACGAGGTTCCTGATCTTGGAGAGGAACCACATGTCGATTTTTGTTTCTTCGTTGATCTTGGAAATCTCTACTCCTCTTCTGATAGCTTCAGCAACATAGAAGAGTCTCTCGTCAGTAGGAGTTACGCAGCGCTCCATAAGGTCTTCGTCTGCTACGTCTTCCATCTTCTTGAGGTGGAGTGTATCTGCAGAGATCTCTGCTCCTCTTACTGCCTTCATGAGCGCACTCTCGAATGAATCGGAGATCGCCATGACTTCGCCCGTAGCTTTCATCTGCGTGCCGAGATTTCTCTTTGCATAAACGAACTTGTCAAAAGGCCACTTCGGATACTTAACAGCAACGTAGTCCAGTGCAGGCTCGAAAGCAGCATATGTATGACCTGTTACGGCATTTACGATCTCGTGGAGTCTGTAACCGATAGCGATCTTTGTGGCAACCTTAGCGATCGGATAACCCGTTGCTTTTGAAGCAAGGGCGGATGATCTTGAAACTCTCGGGTTAACCTCGATTACCGCATACTCAAATGAGTTGGGGTTAAGGGCAAACTGGCAGTTACAACCGCCTTCAACGCCCAATGCTTCTATGATGTTAAGTGATGCCGTTCTGAGCATCTGATACTCTTTGTCTGAGAGCGTTACTGCAGGAGCGATAACGATGGAGTCACCTGTATGAACTCCGACAGGGTCAAGGTTCTCCATGGAGCAGACAGTGATTACGTTGCCGTCCTTATCTCTGATAACCTCGAACTCGATCTCTTTCCATCCTGCGATACCTCTCTCGATAAGTACCTGTGTGATAGGAGATAAAGCAAGACCGTTTCTTGCGATCTCGTGGAGCTCAGCTTCATCGTTAGCGATACCGCCGCCTGTTCCACCCAATGTGAACGCAGGTCTTACGATAACCGGATAACCAATCTCTTTTGCAAAATCCATTGCATCTTCAACAGTAGTTACGACCTTTGAAGGAATGCAGGGCTGTCCGATAGCTTCCATCGTATCCTTGAACATCTGGCGGTCTTCAGCCTTGTCGATACATTCGGGTGATGAACCTAAGAGCTTAACGCCGTGTGATTCGAGGAAGCCTTCTTTTGCAAGCTGCATGCAGAGTGTGAGCGCTGTCTGTCCGCCAAGACCTGAGAGGATCGAGTCAGGCTTTTCTGTCTCGATGATTCTCTTAACTGTTGTGAGTGTAAGAGGCTCGATGTAGATCTTATCTGCCATCGACTTATCCGTCATGATGGTAGCCGGGTTAGAATTCAAAAGAACGATCTCGATGCCGTCTTCACGAAGTGCGCGGCAGGCCTGTGTACCTGCATAGTCAAATTCGGCTGCCTGTCCGATTACGATAGGACCTGAACCGATAACAAGAACTTTTCTGATTGTTTTATCAAGCGGCATATTAGTTCTCCCCCTTCTTCTCTTCCATCATCTTTATAAACATATCGAAAAGGAACTCCGTATCCTTCGGTCCGCCGCATGCTTCAGGGTGGAACTGTACTGAATAAGCGGGCTTATCAAGATACTTGATTCCTTCGTTTGTTCCGTCGTTTACGTTTACGAAGTATTCTTTCGCGACCGATGTGTCGATCGAATCGCTCAATACCTGGTAACCGTGGTTTTGTGATGTGATATAAACTCTGCCGGTCTCAAGATTCTTAACAGG
Source organism: Saccharofermentans sp. (assembly GCA_045648465.1). Taxonomy (GTDB): domain Bacteria; phylum Bacillota; class Clostridia; order Saccharofermentanales; family Saccharofermentanaceae; genus Saccharofermentans. The sequence goes on along the minus strand of JAZROA010000012.1, from coordinate 162,348 downwards.
GTGATTTGCACCTCTGTGACCATACTTGAGCTTTGATGTCTTAAATCCGTGTGCAAGAGCGAGGATCTGGTGACCTAAGCAGATGCCCATGATAGGTGTGCCCCAGTCCTTGATCTCCTTCATGGTCTCGATTGCTTTAACATTGTCCTCAGGGTCACCCGGACCGTTTGAAAGGAAGATTCCGTCAGGGTTGATCTCTTTTACCTGTGATGCGCTTGCATCTGCAGGAAGGAGATGAACCTCACAGCCTCTCTTTGCGAGCTCTCTTGAGATATTCGACTTGATTCCAAAGTCAAACATTGCGACTTTGAACTTGACTTCGTCCTTTGCAGGAACGATCTGCTCTTCTTTTGTCGTTACCTCTTCAACAGGGTTAACGATCTTATATGCCTTGATCTCTTCTATTGAGAATTCATCAGGTCTGCTGCAGATCGCGCCGTTCATGGTACCTGATTCTCTTAAGCACTTTGTAAGAGCTCTCGTGTCGATTCCCTTGATTCCGGGAATACCCTGTTCCTTGAGGAATGAATCGAGATCTGTCTCGCATCTGAAGTTTGAAGGAAGGTCACAGACTTCTCTTACGATGTAGCCTGATACATTGACCTTGTCGCTCTCCATGTCAGGAGTGATTATTCCGTAGTTGCCTATCAGGGGGAAGGTCTGAACTACTGCCTGTCCTTTATAACTCGGATCGGTAAGTGTCTCAAGGTAAGCTGTCATGGCGGTAGTGAATACTATCTCAGAAATGACGCTTCCTTCGGCACCCATTGCCTCACCTTCGTAAACATTTCCGTTCTCTAATACAAGATAACGTTTCATATATGCTGTCCCCCTTTTATAAAAAAGGCTTTTCCGAAAGAGAAAAGCCTAAAAATCAAATCATCCGAGAAGAATCTTGCGCACCATGCTCATCATCTGTTCTTTCTCGATAACATCCTTGTGTCTTACTTCAAGAGACGGCAGTTCGGCGATTGACTGCGGAAGTTCGAGCCCACTCTCTTCAGCAAGTTCGGCAATGATATCAGGTGTCTCCTTATTGTCGGAGTAACCCGCTCCTCTTAAAGCATCCATTACAGCCGGTGCAAACTTAAACGGTGAAGCTGTAGATGCGAATACCGTCTTGCTCTCGTCGCCTGATCTCTGATGATATCTTCCGTAGATATTGAAGCCGACAGCCGTATGCGGATCGATAACATGATCCGTGCGGTCATATACTTCAAGGATGGTCTTGGATACGCCTGTCTCATCGGCAAATCCGCCGACGAACAGTCTCTGCAAGGACTTCAGTGTATCTTTATCAACACTGTACTTGCCTTCATTGTTAAGCTGACGCATCCATTCCGTAACCTTCTGGGGATCCTTGCCCGTAATCTCAAAAAGAAGTCTCTCGAGATTTGAAGAGATAAGGATATCCATAGAAGGAGATGTGGTCTTGAAGAACTCTCTGTTACGGTCATATATACCGCTGGAGAAGAAGTCACACAAAACCTTATTGCGGTTGGAAGCGCAGATAAGCTTATGAACAGGGATACCCATCTGCTTTGCAAACCATGCAGCAAGGATATTACCGAAGTTACCTGTCGGAACAACGATGTTGAACGACTCGGTAAGATCGATCTTTCCCTTTCTTACTAATTCAACATAAGAATATACGTAGTATGCGATCTGAGGTGCAAGTCTTCCCCAGTTGATGGAGTTTGCAGATGAGAGCATTACATCGTGCTCATCAAGCGTGATGGCAAATTCCATATCACCGAAGATCCTCTTAACACCGGTCTGTGCATCATCGAAGCAGCCGTTTACTGCGATTACATGTGTGTTGGAACCGCCTGTTGTCGTCATCTGGAGCTTCTGTGCTTCAGATACTCCGCCTGTAGGATAGAATACGATGATCTCTGTTCCGGGAAGATCCTTGAAACCTTCAAGAGCAGCCTTGCCCGTATCACCGGAAGTAGCAGTAAGAATGCAGATCTTCTTATTTGTGCCTGTCTTCTTTGCAGAAGCAGTCATGAGGTGAGGCAGGAGCTGGAGAGCAACATCCTTGAATGCGCATGTAGGTCCGTGCCAGAGTTCAAGAATGTATTCTCTGTCGTTATATTCGTTCATCTGAACGAGAGGAACAGGGTTCTCACCCCACTTCTCTTCAGCATAAGCCTGTCTTGTATATTCGAGGAGTTCAGCCTCAGTAAAGTCTGTAAGGAACTTGGAGAGCACAAAAGCAGACAGTTCATAGAACTGCATTGTCTGCATTCTCTCGAGGTCTTCTTTTGTGAGCTGGGGAATTGACTCAGGAACGAAAAGACCACCGTCGGGAGCGATACCTCTGATGATCGCTTCGCTTGAAGAAAACTTTCCTTCATATCCCCTGGTGCTTATATAGTTCATTAGTCCTCTCCCTCGTACGTCGTTTCTTCTTCTTCAGACGTCTCTTCAGATGTCGTAGTCTCGACAATGTATGCCGTAAGCTGAGTTTCCTCAGTGGTCGTAGTCGTTGCTTCCGTAGTTGTCTCGGTCGTTGTCTCCTCTTCAAGAGGATTCTTCGTCCAGACCGTACCATAGCTTGATTCGTAGGCACTCATTATGGCCGATACTTCAGGATCATATCTGTTCTTGTAGAACTCGCCCTCAAGATATTCGATCTTGTCACGGGCAGATGCTCCTGCTTCGATCTGTTTTATCAGAGGAATAATACCAAATATAATAAGTAACGTCATTAGTAACATTGACAGAATTACAACGCCTGTAACGACTAAACTTTTCATCTTCTCTCTCGGAGATTTGATATCCTCAATATCTATTGAATCATCGGGCAGTTCATCAGCTACTCCGCCTGAACGCATAAGGATATCCCTGCGCTCTTTGCTTGAAGCCATTTGGGGCGCTTCGGAAGTCTTCTGTGCCTTTGTGAGGATCGGTGCCTGGAAGTTTGCCCTGGCAGCCGGAGATGAACCTGATGCCATCTGTGCATTCTTGAGCTTTCCTGCGATGTCTGCCGGCGGAAGGTCTGCGGGCGGATTCTTGATGTCCTCCCTTACCATTCTCAAAGCTTCCTGTGCGATAGTCAGATACTGCTCTGTTCCGAGAACTCCCTGGATAGCAAATGCGAGGCTTCCCTCAGCTCTTTTAAACTGACCCTCTCTTGCAAGGCAGAGACCGAAGATCAAGGCGGGATCGCCCCACTTCTGATACTGTGAGATCAAAGGTTTTAAGAATATCTGCGCAACGTCAGTTCCGTCGCTCTGGCTGTTCTGCAGAGCTCTGTTATACTGGCGGACAATACGGGCCTTCTCTTCATTGCTGACATCGAAAAGAATGAGACTCGACTCATTTATAGGCTGTATCATCATACATAAGCTTAAATAGTCGTGCATTCGATCAATCCTTTCAGTGTGGCTCTTATCTGACCCGTAAGATAAAGCGATCCTGTCGCAAGAAGTACATATCCGTCTTTGACGGTTTTCTCATACGCCAGCTTCGTGCCTTCCAAGGCATTTTGGCAGGCCGTCAAATCGTCGCTGATATTATACACATAATTAATTTCCTGTGCGAGAACATCAGCAGGCTCACTCCTTGGGTTATCAGGCATTACCGTTACGGCACTCCTGATGTTAAGGCCACAAGCTTTATAAGCTTCGAGTATACCCGAAACATCCTTATCTGCCATGACTCCCATGAGAAGTCTTACAGGTTTGCCTCTAAGAGATCCGCCGAGCATTTCGTTCATTGTCTCGCCAAGACTCTGTGCGCCCTGCGGATTGTGGCCGCCGTCTATGATTATTGTCGGTTCGATGCTTAAGATCTCAGCTCTGCTCTTCCATCTTGCAAGAGCAATGCCTTCCTTTATCGCATCTTCCGGGATGCCGCATTTTCTGCACGCTTCAATTGAAGTTACCGCATTGCCGATCTGGTGTCTGCCGTTAAGAGCAGTCTTGTATGTGATGCCGTCATAGGTAAATTCCATCATGCCGTCCATGGTAAAACGTGCACTGTTAAAGCTATCCTTATTTCCGGCAAATGTTATGTCGATATTCTTTTCGGAGGCTTTGGAGATAAGAGTGCTTCTGACATCACCCTTCATCTCTTCAGGAAGGATCATGAAGTCGGGATCAAAGCACACTGCAGGCGAGCCTTCCTTGAAGATTCCTGCCTTCTCGGCCGTGATCTCAGAGATGGTATTTCCCAGAACACCCGTGTGATCAAGTCCCATGGCTGTAACCACTGTTACCATCGGATCTTTGATAACGTTGGTTGAATCAAGTCTTCCGCCAAGACCGACTTCGAGTACTGCGACATCTACCTTCATGTCGGCAAAGTAAAGGAAGCAGATGGCTGTTATGAGTTCGAACTCGGTAGGTTCATCACAAAGGCCCTCTGATACCATTTTCTCCCTGGCTTTTTTAACCATGCCGGAATACTTATCAAGATCTGCCTGTGATATCTCGCCGGTTGAGTCATCAGCAATAAAATCCATAAGACCTTTTTTACCGTCAAGGATCCTGATCCTCTCGGTAAAGCGCTCAAGGTAAGGTGAAGTAAAGACTCCCACCTTCATGTCATTAGCCGCCATTACCGATGAGATAAAAGTCGCAACGGAACCCTTGCCGTTTGTTCCCGCAATATGGACAGACTTAAAGCTGTCCTGGGGATTACCCAGAAGGTTCATGAGATTGGTAATGCGTTCAAGTCCGGGTTTGATGCCGAATTTCAAGGCTCCCTGTAAGAGGTCCGGCACATTCGGATCAGACATCCGCCTTATCCTCTGAAGGCTCTTTCTTTTCTTCCGAATTGTAATCTACCATGTCCTTCTTTTTGAAGACCATGAGCTTACTCATTACATAATTAGCAATTACGACAAAGACGGAATTTATGAGCTTTACAAGATATTCGTATGTAAATCCAAAAGACAATCCGAAGATCGAGATAGTAGTCATGGGCGTATCTATCGGCAGGCCGGTGATTGCAACGCAGCCCCAGATCATAAGCGAATAAACGCCTAATTCAAGGACAAGAAATGAGATTATCCTGGCACCGGTGAAAGACAAAAGCTCTCTTAGAATATTTCCCTTTGATCTGAACACAGTGATCCTGTTAAGGAAATATGCTACCAGCACCGCAATTATCCAGCAGATGATCTGATTGATTATGTACTTAAGTGAGACAGGTTTTCCGAAGAGATTGACAGTCATGTCGACCTGGACGAGCTTATCAATGGCGATATAACAAACCCAGTTAACGACAGTCGTAAGTCCGCCGCTTACGAGATACATAAAAAGCTTACGGATCTTTTCCTGTTTTTCCGTAAGATCCTTGCCGCCAACGATTATCGTCTTAAGATCCATTTTCCTTTAAACTCTCTTCGGTCTCGGATTCGTTCTCTCTGAGACCATCTTTCTTACAATGTATACGGTGATCGTAATAATAACCGCCTCAATAATAGCAATAACAAGAAAAACGTCAAACAGATAAGAATACAAAAGCTCGGCTCTTTTATCCGCAAATCTGTATAGACTGATGGAACCTGTCGTCTTATCGATGTAGTAAAAGTCCGCATTGCCACCTTCATCAGCCATGTAGCAGATGAAATCTCCGTCAGCGTTCTGATAGCCGTGCAGGATTATCGTTCCCGTATCAAAAGCAGCAGGTTTGAATTCATCCGGGAGCATCGAATTACTCGGAACATCAACGACCTTCAGAATAGCCGAAGCTTCGATCAATGTATTTTCAGGATCGTATCTGAGAACCGTTTTCTCAGTACTGTTATAGAAATAGAAACCGGGTTGCTGCGTACCGTCGAACAGATAAAGCAGAACGCTGGTAACGCCGTCTCTTACATATGCAGGGACACTGTAGCCGTTGATATATCTTGTAGTCTGGGTAAAGCCTTCGGGAATCGAAATATCATCCGGCGCATCAAGGAAAGTATAAGTGTTTCCTTCAAAATCGACCAGCGATGCATCTTCAGGAACGTTGCTTTCTTTTCGCAATACATGGATCGTGTAATGCATGTGGCTGATTCCGTCCTGGGCAGTAACATTTACATTGACGATGTTGTCGCCCATGTTCAGATACTGGTTGCCGTCGATAATGACCGCTGCCCAGAGATTGTTTGCAAGTACCGAGACCTGAACTTCCGTAACGGAACGCTCTACAGAGCAGCTGTATTCCGTAATGTTGGGATTGAACTCAGGAGTAATAGTCGTTCCTCTGATCTTCAAAGAAGCGAGCGTGGCATCGCTCGATAATCCCGTTCTGATGATCGGGAGTGTAACTCCGGTTCCGACCTTTGCAGTAACAGTATCTTTAACTGAGGTAAATGTGCCGGTATTTCCTATCCAGCAATTAACCTCACCGTTGCTTTCAGGATAAAGTCGTAAGACTATCGAAAACAAAGTAACCTGGCTGTCTGAAGAAAACGATGTTGATACTATTTCATCACCGTTATCATCAGTAGTTACACTCATCAGCTGGTCCATGCCGCTGACCGACAGTGTGCCGACTGTCTGGGTCTCGGTAAAAACGTAATTCGACAGATCTTTTCCCTGTTCAAAGGAAACATATTCAGCTTTATCCGCATCAAAATTAAATTCGATGGGACCGAATTCTGAAATATCAGGAAAACTGTTTGCAACGACATCTACTATAATGATGTCACCCGGGCCTACATCGGTTCTTTTGGTAACAGCGGAAATCGTAACTTCCGAATCAGCTTTAACTGTTACGCCGTCCATATAAGCAAGACAGAAAACAGAGGCAAAGAAGAACGCAAACAAAGACGCTGCGGCCTTCTTGATCAATGCACCTGTTTTCCTGTCAAAAAGAGTTCTCATTCCGGCAGATACCCATAAGCCTCCGGCATGTTGTTGTATACAGGAATGACAAATTCAAAACCTGCATCAGTCATGCCAATAGAATCGTAACTTCTGTAATATCTCATACCTTCCGAATATGCCATCATGATATTCTGGGCATACTGGTGATTGTATCTTTCCGTACCGTCATCAAGGACATCAAACTTCTGGAAATAAAGAGTGTTCTGTCCCTTGTCGATATAGCCTGTTGCAATCCAGACCGCACCGCCCATGATCGCTCTTTCAACAGACGTCCAGGGCAGGAGATATGTTGCTTCGGTATCGGATATTTCCTGGGCTTCCCAGTCCCTGCCCCACTGTGCGTATTTCGCGCCGTTGATTACCGCACCGCCCGGTTCGGTAGTTGCATAGGCACCGATGTTGTAGAAATTGTAATAACCTTCATAACCTGTAAGATCACCCCTGCACAATGCGGATTCGCCGGAGTATCCCATCTCCTGTATGATCCTGCTCGCGAGGAAGTAAGGAGATACTCCCGCGCTTTGTCCGGCTTCGTAAATGATCTGTGCATAATCGTAATCAGGATCGCCGTCCATGAACGAACCCCTGATGATCTCTCTTACACCGTCTACCGTGTGAACATTGGGATCAAAACCTAAAAGTTCGAATGCAAAAACCTTCTCAGGTGTAAGGAAGTTTCTCGGATCCATGAAGTAACTTACTACATCAGTTTTGCACATCATCCAGTCAGGCTTATCGTAAACTTCGCTGTTAGGCTTAACAAAAGCAGGATAAGACGAATACTGGATAAGGCTTCTTGCCTTGCTGTCTTCTGCAACCACTGCCGTATCAAAGGAAAGATTCGTGTAGTAAGGAGTAAGTACATAATTAGGCTTGAGCGAGTGAATGAGCCACAATCCGCTGAAATAACTTGTCGGGAATTTAGTAAGTGTATTTTCTCTGAAATCACCTTCATCGTCACCATTGAGCAGGAAGAAATTATAACTGTCTGAAGTACCGTCAAATCCCGTAACGGTACATGTGATGACAGTCTCGCCCGAAGGAATGGTGTAGAGCTGGCCCTGGTCCAACACCGTCTCGATTCCATTGGAATTTGCCTTGATGGTTACGCTTGCGGAATAACCTTCAAGAGGCGTACATCTGATCGCGATGTCCTTTGAGCTGTCCATGTAATAAGCGTAATTACGGTTAAGGTAATCGAAATCAGGATAGATATCCAGGAACTGGTCAGGTGCGGAATCGTTGATATAGCATCCGGATAAAGCTCCGTTGATCGGAATGATCCCGGCTTTCTTTCTCTCGACTTCATAAGTGACCATGTCCTTGTCTGTCAGTCTGAGCCTTCCGCTGCCATCGTCGCCTGTAACAGCCATATAACTGCCGTCAAAATATGCGCACTCTCTGGACTGTATCATCGTGAAGTCGATGTCTTTCTCGATATCGCTGCCTGAGCCAGTTCTGCTTACGCAGATGTAATAACAGTTGGATACTCCTGAAATGCCTGTCTCTTCAGCAACGGCCGCAGTATCTTGCTTTTTGCCTCTGAGCATTGCATAGGGAATTCCCGGATTTTCGTTGCTTCCGATAAGGTTTCCCTTAAGGTCATAAAGAGATACCCTGATGTCATCGGAAAGTCCGGCGAAATCGATATAACAGTCATCATCACCGCAGTCGATCATATACCAGGCATTGTTGTTTCCGCTGGGGATAAGGCCCTCGGCAACGGAATTCGGATAGATAGTAACCTTCTCAGGGATCATTATCTCGCCTCCCGAGATTACAGTTCCGCGTCCGTCTGAACTTCTGATGAGAGCATAAACTTCATGTCTTCCCGGTGCGCAGTCTGCAGTATCCCAGGACAGGACAAACTCGCGGTAATCGGAATTGCCGCTGTTTTTATCGTTAAATTTCAGATATCCGTAATAGAGTGAACCGTCAACGAAAAAGTCCGTTCTGACTTCATCTCCTGTTGCCGAATATGAACCTGCCGCTTCCCTTATTCCGACAGTGTACTGTTCGGGAGAATCGATGGTTGATGCAAGGGTGACGTTTGAGATTACCGAGCCCTTTCTTGCAGGCGCCGATGAAGCTTTTAGATCGCTGTTTTCAGAAGAAAGCGCTCTGTCGATCGCAGCAGCTCTCGTGGTGCTTTTGAGATCATCAAGTATGTACTGTACTTCATCCTGACGTGTCTCACCGTATATGACATAGCTTAAGTCTTCCGCAAATCTCTCGTCGGAAACTCCGGTAAGAAGATACTCAGGCGAAGTCATTACCGAAATGACATAGTCACCGCATGATACAAGACCGTCTTCAACACGGGCTTTGGCAATCCTGATCTCATCGTCGGAGCTGGATGTCAGAAGGCCTGCGCGTGCAACGATATCGTCCGCTGTTTTCAGTGTCTTTTTGTCGGGACCGTTTATTCCCGTATCAATGCTTAATACCGTTGCGACGGAAGCTGCTATTGCGAGAAGTCCGCCGGCAATGGCAACCGCAAAATACTCAGGACGTCTTTTAAACATCTCTTACTCGTCCCTCCCGGTTATCTTATCCAAGGTATATCCGTATGAAGGAACGAAATGATCCATAAAATGCGTTGCTTCAGGCATGTTCATCTCTCTGATTATCTTACCCGTGGAAGCTTTAGCGGCAGAAAACTCTGCATTGCCGCTGCTCTCTTCCCTTAAGCATTTGATATAAGCTGCGATCTTATCGGCAGCCTTAACAAGCTTATGTGTCAGCTTCTCTTCCTCAGTGGAAAACGAAGGAGCGAGAAGATCAAGATAGATGTCTCTCATTTCCTTATCGTCGGGAAGGAGCTCAACAAGGCTAGCAGCTGCTTCGGATTCAACTTCCTTATATGCTTTTGTGATCTCTTTGTTGCGGTACTTAATAGGCGTCGGGAGATCACCTGTTAAGATCTCCGTGCAGTCGTGATAGAGCGCATATGCCTGGACCTTATAAGGGTCGAGCAAAATAGCGTCTTCATTATCCTTCACGAATTTGTTGTGAAGGATGGTTAAGCAGTGTGCGATTACCGCAACGTCAAAACTGTGTTCTTTAATGTTCTCTGTTCTGCTGTTGCGCATCAGCGCCCATCTTTCGATGTACTGCATGCGGTCAAGCATCGCGAAAAAACCGAATTCTTCCTTATTATCCATATTTATCTCCATCAGCTCTTATACATCTCGTTAAAGCAGCTTACCGCAAAAGAATCCGTCATTCCCGCAATGTAATCCGATACATAGATCGGGAGCGGTGTGTCGATGCCTGCTTTATATTCCGGATGATTAGTTACAAATTCGGCAAACTTCCTGATCGATGACGACTTGGATCCTTTTGCCTTTTCAAGATTCAGGACAGCCTGGTAGAAAGCATCGAAAAGTCCTTCGAGCATTACATCGCAGTACTTCTCATATGTCTGTACTTTCTGCGCCCTGTAGATCTTAGATACATTCTCATTAAGTGTGTGCTCAAGCGCATCGCCTGCGTGATCGCTCATCATGATGCAGCCCTTGTCCATGCTGTTCTCGATAATGTCCTGAACAAGAAAATTGATTATCTCGGAATTGGAACTGCCTACACCGTCAGCAACCGCAGGAACGTCAAATTCATTCGCGATAACGCCGGTTCTCAAAGCATCTTCGATATCTCTTCCGACGTAGGCGATCTTATCAGCAAATCTGACGACACAACCCTCTAAAGTTGCTGGACCCTTACGGTCCTTCTTCGGGATCAGATATGAGAGATCTTCTTCTGTCTTATCCTTACAGGGTTCAAGTCTTCTCTCGGAATAGTATTCACCGCAGTGTGAGATGATTCCGTCCCTTACTTCGAAAGTGAGATTAAGACCATCTTTGCCGTTCCTCTTTTCGAGGATGTTCAATACACGGAGTCCGTTGGATTCATGCTCGAAATAGAGCTTGCTGTCGATTTCTTTAAGCTTCTTGTTAAGTATTCTCTCACCGCTGTGACCGAACGGAGTATGTCCAACATCGTGGCCCAACGCTATTGCTCTGATGAGATCGGTGTTGAGGTTCAATGCGTTTCCGATGGTCGAAGCGATATAGTCAACGTAGATAACGTGCTCAAGTCTGGAACAGATGTGATCGTTCGCGGGGTTGAAGAAGACCTGCGTCTTGTGCTTTAAGCGTCTGAAGGCCTGTGAATATATGATCCTTCCCATGTCTCGCTCGAAGCAGTTCCTGATGTCACCGTCATTTTCAGGTTCGACCCTGCCTTTTGATTCGCAGCACTTGGTCGCATTGACACTGAGGATCTTGTCTTTCTGATCCTGCAGCATCTTTATCTTGGCTCTTGTAGCCTCTGATATCTTATCCGACTTTCCGATACAGGCTATACTGTCGGCGTAAAGGTCCTGAAAGCTGAGATTATCTGACATCAGTTATGGTCTCCTTTTAAAGCACATTATGTAATTATACTACATTACACACTACGCTTTCTTTAGTCCTGCGGCATTGGCAAGCATATTCTTGCGCATTCCGTCGAAATCGACCGTTATGAGGGCATCGCCTCCGACAGGTTCGACCTTGAGTATGACTCCTTCGCCGAATCTCGGATGGATGACATTCATGCCAACGACGATCTCATCGGGCTTAAGCTGTCCTTCGCGGGCGCCCGAAGGTTTCTCCTTCGTAAACTGTGACTTGATAGCGGAAGCGATCGACTTCTTGGATTTCTCCCTGTTGCTCTCTCCTTCCGGAACTTCCTTGGGAGTCTCTCTCTTGGAACCCATGAGGTAAAGGAGTTCGGGATTGATCTCTTTTATGAATCTTGAAGGCTGGTTGCAGTTGGTCTGACCGAAGAGCATTCTCTGTCTGGAAAGCACGATGAAAAGATTTTTCTTTGCCCTCGTGATCGCAACGTACATGAGTCTTCTCTCTTCTTCCGTATCCTCAACGCTCTGGACAGATCTGTAGCTCGGAAAAACGCCTTCTTCAAGACCTATTATGAATACGGCACCGAACTCAAGACCCTTGGCGCTGTGAATGGACATGAGCTTTACGTAGTCGTCATTGTCATCGTAGTCATCGCCTTCGGTAAATAGAGATGCATTCTCAAGATAAAGACCGAGTATTCCTTCCGTGGTGTCAGCCGTAGCAGTATCAAAGAAGAAATCGTCATCGACTTCAACCGGTAAACCGTCTCCTTCGTCTATCTCAAGATTATCCATGTCAACGGGCTCGGCACGGTGCGCCTTGTCGTATTCCTTGGCTTCAGACAAAAGCTCTTTGAGGTTCTCGACTCTGTCGATAATGTCGCCCTTCTTCTCGCGCTGCTCGGTGATCTCTTCGATGATGCCGGATTCGTTCTCGACGTAATCGACGAACTGCGCAAAATCCATCTCATTCTCTTTGAGCTTGTCTCTCATCGAATTGATAAGATCCGTGAAAGCGCCGATCTTCGATGCTGACCTGACGAGCTCGGGATAATCCACCGCATGCATCGCACACTCAAACATACTGATATTGTCAGTAATGGCATACTGCCTGATCTTCTCGATGGTGGTATCGCCGATCCCTCTTTTGGGAACGTTGATTATTCTCTCGAATGCGATGTTATCTTTAGGATCGTTAATGAGCTTCAGATAAGCGAGAATGTCCTTGATCTCCTTACGGTCATAGAACCTCATTCCGCCGTAGACCCTGAAAGGAATGCCGAGATTATGAAGCGTCGTTTCTATGTTACGTGAAAGAGCATTCATTCTGTAAAGGACTGCACAGTCTGAATACTTGAACTTGCCCTTATCGGCCATCATTTTAATGGTCCTTCCGACAAAATCGGCTTCTCCGTTGCTCGTATCGGCATTCATTACGATGATCTTCTCACCCGCATCGCCCTCAGTCCTTAAGCGCTTGCTCTTACGCTTCGTGTTGTTTGCGATGACGCAGTTTGCCGCATCGAGGATGGTCTTGGTCGAACGGTAATTCTCTTCAAGCTTGATAACGCTCGCTCCCGGGAAATCCTTCTCGAATTTAAGGATGAGTCTTACGTCTGCGCCTCTGAAAGAATAGATGGACTGGTCATCGTCACCTACGACGCAGATGTTGCCGTTGCCTGAAGCAAGCTGCATGACCGCGCGGTACTGCGGCATGTTCGTATCCTGATACTCATCGACCATGATATATCTGAACTTATTCCTGTAGAGCTCCCTGATGTCGGGATTGCTCTCCAAAAGCTTTACCATGTTGACGAGGATATCGTCAAAGTCCATGGCGTTGTTGGCCAGGAGTTTTTCCTGGTATCTCTTGTAGATCCTTGCAACGACACCAAGGAAATATTCCTTGCCTGCAAGAAGCGAATATTCTTCAACATCGATGAACTTATTCTTGGCATTGGAGATCTCATTCTGGACCGACTTGGGCTTGAACTGGCTGTCAGCAATATCAAGTTCTTTCATCGCTTCCTTGACGAGTTTTAACTGGTCATCGGTATCGATGATCGAAAAGTTCTTCGTATAGCCCAGAAGCTCTGCATGTCTTCTCAGGAGCCTCGCGAAAATGCTGTGGAACGTGCCGCACCAGATATACTTGGAACGCTCTCCTACAAGGCCTTCGATTCTCTGGCGCATTTCATTTGCAGCCTTGTTGGTAAATGTGATCGCAAGAATGGATGAAGGAGCAACGTTGTGCTTCCTCATCATGTAGGCAATGCGGTAAGTAATGACTCTGGTCTTGCCCGATCCGGCACCCGCAAGAATAAGCAGCGGGCCGTCAAGGTGTGTTACCGCCTGGCGCTGCTCATTGTTAAGCCCTACAAGGAGCTGGTCCGCATCCTGGTCAAAGGCATCATCCGGGCTCTGACCATATATATTCTCGAGATCTCTGAAGAACTCGTCTGAATTACTGAAATTCTCGTCTGACAAAGCAAAATCTCTCCCTAAACAAATCGATTTAAGTGATTATATCAGTTATGCAGGATAATAATCTTCAATTAATGGGACAATTTTATTCATACCCGGACAAACAAGGCAATTAATAGTCACCCAAATATACCCAATTATCCGGATTATAAGGATCCCCGCCCATAAACTGATACCATGAGCCCGGATTGAAAGCATTACCATTGTTGTTATTTACATTCCAATCCTTTGTGCACAACACATTCTGAGGCCCGTTTTTAGGATCTGAATTAATGGGATTTTTGGTAAAAGGATTAACAGGATCATCGATTATGCCATTCATGGCTATTGCCGGAGTATCACCGTTAGTCATGTACTCATCACTTATCGAATATCCGGAAGCATTGAAGTCCTTGACCATAAGGAGCGGCATAAAGCGTTCCATATCTTCTCCACTGCAGAAAACATTAAACTGTCCGAGATTGCTTCCGTGATCGGCTACGATAATTATCCTGGTGTTGTCATATACGCCATTTTCACGCAGATAATCAAACCACTCACCCAGCTTAAGAAAAGCAGCCATAGTAACATGATAGTGCGTGACCTGAATATCGGAATTCATGTTCATTGTCCTGCCGTCGATCGTATATCTGGCAACCATGTCGACATCATATTGAGTATTATCAACAACGCTGGCAGGAACATAATCAGGCTCCTGCAGGAGGCATTCTGAATGAGTAATGTCATTGCTCATCATAAAGAAATTGTTATCTGCACTGTCTTCGATCACAGTAATGTCCGGCAGATTATCCAGAACTGCATAGGATTCAATAAAGTCCGTGGCATAACCCGTACTTCGCGAAAGACCGTCTAATGTCTGAATAACTGCAGCACCGGCTAAACCTTCAGAATCTCCATTGCTTGAATATGATTCGTTATAACGGCCTCCGTCATACAGTGTTTCCTGCAGTAATACCGGTGAGATCTTCATCAGAGAATAACAGAAGAAATTACGGTTGCGGATCTCCTGCATACGAAGCGACATATCAACAGATGACTGGTTTTCATCGCTGTCGAAAATACTGAATAAGCCATTCACGTTATAACAGTAGAAATCAGGGTATTCATCATATATCGACAGATCCGGTATCCACTGATAACCGGCATAAGTAGGATTACATATGGTTACGTTATAACCGTTTTTATAAAACAGCTCCGGCATAACCTTAAGTGCTTCATTGTGTTTACTTTCCAGGCTGACATCGGTTCTTTTGTTCATGTTCTCGGGGGTGTAATCGTAACCGCCGTAAAGGACCGGAGATCCTACATTCGTACATATTCCGTATGAAATAGTATTCGGATAGTATGTAAAGCCGTCAAACTCTTCTAATAATTCCGGCTTTTCATTAAATATATAAGGGACCTGTGTTCCCATGGCCCTGTCGAGCATCAGCACTACAACATTCTGACCGTTCTTACTGAGAGGAATAACGGGTTCTTCTCCGCCCGGAACATAAAAATCATCATAACCTGCATAATACCCCATGATCTCTGCAATATTACCGGCACCGAGTACGAAGACCGATAAGACGGCAACAAGAAGCACGGATTTTGTTATCTTTGACCATTTTGTATATATCAGACCGAGAAGTACGATCAATGCGATAACTGCCAGAGTATTTAAGGCATATTCACTAATGGCAAATGTCGGATCGTTATCAAACTGCAATGCAGAGGAAAGGTTTCCGAGTTTTGTTCCAAACAGCATATAGTCCAATACTGATACTCCGCATATGATCCAAATAGCTTTGCAGAACACGGCTTTGGTGTTTTCACTCATAAAATAATAGAATATTCCACCCCATAAGACCCAGCTGCCAAAGGATAAACACATAGCATTGACAATATAGAGAATGGGATTCGTTGATAAAACCACATCAATGAATTCCATAGTTGAGTCATTAATAATCGCGGAAGGAATCAGAAAACCGGTTATAAGGGACATTAAAACCGTTCCGGCAAAAAAGCTTGCAGTATTCTTCTTGCATGCTTTGATTTTGCAATTGATCTTATTCTTAAGGATACTTGTTGCAAGCGGAACGCAAAGAAGAACAGCGCCTAAAGCAATGACCAGTTTTTGTCTTAAATCAAAGTCACTGCGTATAACTGAGAAAACAAGAGTAATCACACCTGCAGCAGCAAAGATCGAATACAAGACCATCTTCGGTTTTTTAGTCTTATAAACTATGTTCTTGGCCAGCGAGAATACATTATTCAAGAGCCAATAGAAAACCAGACCTGACGGAGAATGATATAGCAATACAAGGAATATTGCGGCTAATCCATAAACCTGGATCTTGGCCTTTAACGGATGTCCTTTTGTATAGATTATTCCTGATACGATGTTGATCAGCGTCATAAGGATCGGCAGTACATTAACAGGGAAGTTTCCAATCATAAACATTGCATCTTCTTTGCCAAGATCAGCGATAAATCCGAATGGCATTCCCTGGAAGCTCTTCATGTTGGACAAGAGATTATAAGCAGCTATAAAGAACGGGATCTGAAGCAGTAAAGAGAATGAGCTCTTGAGTGCATAGATCGGTTTGTAGTGATTTATGCGGTAATACTCCTGGAGCATAAAGAAACGTTCATCGCCTTTAAACTTTTTCTTTATATGCTTTATTCCCCGGGCCATTTTCGCTTGAATATCACGTTCTTCAGCCTGCAGTTTGTCGGCACGGTTATAAAGCGGCAGACAAAGAAGATTAACAGTAAGACTTAAGAAAACTATTGATACTCCCACATTTCCGGTCAGTTTGTTTGCAACGGAAAAAACGAACTCAAAAAAGAGTTCCAGGGGAGAAAAGATAAATGTATATAAATATGACCAAAAACCCATAACCTTACGAAGTCCTCAGAGCCGCTTTCTTCTTTTTTGCTTTTGAAGAAGAAACAGGTTCTTCCTTCGCTTTAGCCTTCTTTTCTATCACTTCATTATATTTGTCAATTATAAAATCAACAGTAGGTTTTGCTCCTACACCCATAGGCACCCATGTCTCTTTCCGCGCCTTGTCGCGACCCTTCGCAAAGGAAGGATCTTCAATACACCTGTCTATGATCTGCTTGATATCACCGACATTATCCTCGTTAAGTTCAAGTCCGAGTTCAGGCATTATCCTGAATGTCCATGGTGTCTCATCAAGCCACCATGAATCAAAATATCCGACATCGTATTTTGTGTCCGTATAGATCAGCGGTTTATCGAATACCAGCGTATAGTCAAAAATAATGCCCGAGAAATCAGAGATCAGAATGTCTGACAGTCTTAGAACTTCAAAATTATCGTTGTCCTTATTCCAGATTACTTTCGAAGGATCGTTGTACTTTGTCATGAGCTTATCGAGCATCTCTTTTTCGGAAGCATAAGACTGGGGATGCGGTCTGACTATGATCTTGTAGCCCGTTGAGATCAGGGCATCGATCAGTTTCTCACCAAATCTGGAAAGAATGCCGTTAACACCCCAGGAAGGAGCCAGAAGAACTGTTCTTTCATGAGGAGGCACTTCATCTGCCGCATCAAGTCTCTTCTTCATCTCATCCATATAAGGGATTCCGCACAAAGGAAGCTCTCTTGGACTGATACCGCGCATCTGTTCCAATCGCCTGATCTGATCTACCTGATACTCTCCGGACAAAACGATAGCATCAAAGTGATCTGTTCCAAACATACGGTACATTGCTATGTCATTTGCAGCATGCTGGACGTGGATATAGTAATCAACATCCTTGGATCGCTTCCACTGGAATACATCAAGACTCGGAGTTGAGGAAACAAGCACTGACGCATTCAGCATATTAAGTTTGGAGAATGCTTTATTACCTTCACCTATAAATTCGCATTTAACATATTCATACTTCTGCTCCAGGGCAGGATCGTCCGGTGAACAGGTAAGATAAACGACCTTTTGTTTTCTTTTTTCAAACTCGTTCAGGAAAGGCTCGAAAACATTCCAATATCTTTTGTGATCAGTAAAAATAGCGATCGGGATCTTATTCTTATTTACGGCAGAAGCTTTGCTGGTGCTGGTACGGAATTTCATTTTCATGGCCAGTGAGCGGAATGCAAATACAACTACTCCGAAAAGACCGAATAGTATGGTAAACAGCATTCCTCCCGTACCGGGATCGATATATAAATCTTTAATATAAAGCATCAGAAGCGATAACTATCCATTCGTGAGCACTATTTGACTTATAGCCATCAAGCTTGAAAAATTATTTTAATATTTTTATATTTAGACTTCAACAACCTGAGAGATTTGTTTAATAACTATTTTTTATAATATTAGATATAATACTACCATGAACGAACAGAATATCAGTAATAACGGCTTCCTTTTGCTCTCAAAATACAGAACTGCAATTATGGGTTTTGCTGCCCTGTGGATATTGTTATTCCATGTTTGGCAGCCATTGATTCCCTATTCTTCCAACGCCGTTGTTAATATTTTTGTTTATTTAGAGCACTTCAACAAGGAATTCGGATATTCCGGCGTAGATATTTTCTTTTTGCTTTCAGGTGCCGGTCTTACTTATGCGATCAAAAAGGAATCCCTTCCGGTTTTCTATGCAAGACGACTGCGTAGAGTCTTACCGCCTTATCTGTTTTTAGCCGTATTAAGAGCCATCTTTGAGAAGTGGACAATTCTTGAATTTATCCGCAATGTCAGCGGATATAACTTTTATGCTGTATTTATCTATTCATTTTTATGGTTTGTAACCGCCATCCTTACTTTCTACCTCTTTTTCCCACTCTATTTCAAACTGTTTTCCAAAGTAAAGAACAAGCTTATTTTTACATGCTGCGTCATTCTAATTTGGATGCTTTTAACGTTTTTAGTGCGTGACATAATGCCTTTCCATCTTTTTGCTTTCACCAACAGGATTCCCATATTTGTTGTGGGCATATACGTCGGTTATGTTACTCAAAATCATAAAGAAATAGTTTTCAAAAAATGGATTTATCTGCTGCTGCTTGTAATCCTTTCAATTGGACTCTATCTTGCTTATCTTTACAATTTCACTTCTTTCAAAATATTTGTTACTCAGGGAAATACTTTTTTAGCGCCGTTCCTTATCGCAA
This sequence comes from Saccharofermentans sp., assembly GCA_045648465.1. Classification (GTDB taxonomy): domain Bacteria; phylum Bacillota; class Clostridia; order Saccharofermentanales; family Saccharofermentanaceae; genus Saccharofermentans. The sequence goes on along the minus strand of JAZROA010000012.1, from coordinate 143,507 downwards.
TAAGTCTTCCGTTTCTTCTTGCAAAGCTTCTGGATATTCTTGAACGCCGTGTTTTGCCTTTGGAGAAAATATTCAATGTAACATTGAGTTTCTTTGGTGCAATATCATTGGAATTGTATTGCTTTCAGGATTGGTTCGAAAAATCGATACCTTATCTTCAATACTTTGGTTTTTCCGATATCGCAATAAACTTCCTGTTGCTCCTGATTACAATTGCTACTGCATGGGTATTCAGCAAGCTGGCTAAATTGTTTTTACAGGAAATACCCGAGAAAATAAAAAGCAGAAAAAAGAATGAAAAGATCACATAAGCACATCTCATTTTTCTTTTATAAAAAAAATAATTAGATATAATATCAGCATGAACGGAAAAGGTAACAGACAATTCAGACTGAGCGGCTCGCAAAGCATCCTCTTAGGATTCCTCGCGATGATCCTCGCAGGCACACTTCTTCTCATGCTCCCCATCTCCACCAGGACAGGGGAATGGACAAGCTTTACCAACGCATTCTTTACGGCAACATCGGCAAGCTGCGTTACCGGACTTGTTCTCTATGATACAGCTTCACACTGGTCCATTTTCGGGCAGGTCGTAATACTTACCATGATCCAGATCGGCGGTATGGGCGTCGTTACCATGACAACCATCTTATCAAGGCTCATCGGCAAGAAGATCAGCCTTCAGGCAAGGACTACACTTCAGGAAGCGGTCTCCGCGCCTAACCTCGGCGAGATCCTCAAATACACAAGATTCATCTGCATCGGAACGGTTATTTTCGAAGCTGCGGGAGCCGTCGCCATGTCACCGGTATTCATCAGCGAATATGGTATTTTCAAGGGAATATGGGTTTCCGTTTTTTCTTCAATTTCGGCATTCTGTAATGCCGGCTTTGATCTTAATGGTTCTCATGGTGAATTCTCTTCAATGATGCCCTATGCGGATAATCCGATTATCGTAATCACGCTTTTCTTCCTGATCTTAACGGGTGGTTTGGGATTCCTTACATGGCTCGACATCAGAAGACACGGATTAAAGTTCTCAAGATACAGTACACAGAGCAAGATAATCATCGTTATGGAGATATTCCTGATCGGTGTACCCATGATCTATTTATTCTTCGGTGAATACGGCAGACTTCCTTTAGGTGACAGATTCCTGGCATCACTCTTCCAGGCAATCACTCCGAGAACGGCAGGTTTCAACACAACTGACTACAACTCCTTCTCAGGCACAGGCATACTCCTTACAGACGTCCTGATGCTCATAGGCGGTGCTCCGGGATCCACTGCTGGCGGTATGAAGATCACAACGATCGCCGTGCTTTTCTTTACCATGGTCTCGGTATTCAAGCATGAGAAATCACCTGCTGTCTTCAAACGCAGGATCAAGCCCGAAGCAATCTATGGCGCCATTGCGGTATTCATGCTCGATATCATGATCGCTCTCATCAGCGCCATGCTCATCTCAAAGATCGAGCACATTTCGTTCATGAAAACATTATTCGAGAGTGCATCCGCCGTCGCTACCGTCGGCTTGTCCATGGGAATCACTCCCGGTCTTTCAACAATATCCAAGTTCATTCTTATATTCTCTATGTACATGGGACGTGTGGGCGGCCTCACGCTTGTCTTCGCTGCAATAACCAGAAAATCGACAGGCAACAGGCAGTACCCGGCTGATAACATAGCGGTCGGTTGATCCGGCAGAAAGGAAACAACATGAAGAACATACTCGTAATCGGAATCGGACGTTTCGGCTATCATCTCATCGACCAGCTCAACAAAGCCGGCGACCAGATCCTCGCTGTTGATGCTTCCGAAGAGCGTCTGGAACCCGTACTGGGAATGGTCACAAGTTCACTTATCGGCGACGCTACAAACGAGACTTTCGTAAGATCATTAGGCGTCGAAAACTTTGACGTCTGCTTCGTTGCCATCGGTGACGATTTCCAAGCTTCACTTGAGACCACTTCAATGCTCAAGGAGTGCGGTGCAAAGTATGTCGTAGCAAGAGCAGCTCGTTCTGTCCAGAAGAAATTCCTTCTTGCAAACGGCGCAGATTCTGTTGTCTTCCCTGAAAAGCAGCTTGCAGAATGGGCAGCGATCCGCTGGTGTTCCGGAAGAGTCGTCGACTATCTTGATTATCCCGGTGACTTCTCAATTTTTGAGATCAAGGTGCCCAAGGAATGGATTGGCAAGAGCCTCGCTGAACTTGCAATCAGAAAAAAACTCCACCTCAACGTATTATCGATCAAGAGAAATGGCGAAGTCGTACTGGAATTCCCTGCCGACTTCCTTTTTGAAGAAGGTGACACTGTAACGATCTTCGGTGCCGACAAGGATATCAGAAAAGGTCTCAATATTAACTACTGATCCTTTGTTAAAGCAGAAAACCTCAGGGCGTCTCAGGTAATAGAGGCGCCCTTTTTATATGCCTCTCCATAGCCGTTCTGTAATTGTTTGATCAAAAAAAGCCCAACAATTACAGAAATCCGCTGTTTTCTGTAATTGTTGCCGTAAAAAATGAGGAACAATTACAGATGCTGATCAGGACTCTCAAGGTTTATGGTTTTTGGGAAAATCAAAAGACAAATAATAAGAGGGCACCAACCGGCACCCTCTTTTCTGATATTTGTTATATCACCCGAATTATCTTACGAGACGCTCTGTTTCCTGAGCGATTGCAAGTTCCTCATTTGTAGGAATAACGCAAACTGTTACCTTTGATGTGGGCTTGGAAATGATAGCTTCCTTGCCACGGAGACCGTTGTTGGCTTCATCGTCGAACTCAACGCCCATGAACTCGAGGCCTTCACACATAGCCTTTCTCATGTGGTCTGTGTTCTCGCCGATACCTGCTGTGAATACGATAACGTCAACACCTTCCATAGCTGCTGCATAGGAACCGATGATCTTCTTGCCCTGGTAAGCGAACATGTCGAGAGCGAGCTGAGCTCTGTCGTTGCCTTCCTTAGCTGCCTTCTCAAGATCTCTGAAGTCGGAAGAAACACCTGAAACGCCCTGAACACCGCTCTTCTTGTTGAGGAGTGTATCCATCTCGTCAGGTGTGAGGTTCTCATTCTTCATGAGGAAAGGAACGATAGCGGGATCGATGTCACCTGTTCTTGTACCCATGCAGATACCTGCCAAAGGTGTAAGACCCATTGATGTATCCTGGCACTTGCCGTCCTTAACAGCTGCAAAAGAAGAACCGTTACCGAGGTGGCATGTGATGATCTTGAGATCTTCATACTTCTTGCCGAGGAAATCAGCAACTCTGTGGCTTACATAACGGTGAGATGTACCATGGAAACCGTAACGGCGGATGTCATACTTCTCAGAGATCTCATAAGGGAGAGCATATGTGTAAGCCTTTGCGGGCATTGTCTGATGGAATGCTGTATCGAATACTGCAACCTGGGGTGTGCCTGCAGGAAGAACATCTTCGCATGCCTCAATACCGATGAGGTTTGCAGGATTGTGGAGAGGTCCCAAGGGGAAGCAATCTCTGATAACTTTCTTAACGTCGTCATTAACGATAACTGATTCGCTGTAGTACTTACCGCCGTGGAGGACTCTGTGACCTACTGCTGCGATCTCAGAAACGTCAGCGATAACGCCGTGATCCTTGTCAACGAGAGCGTCGAGGATCATTCTTACAGCAACCTTGTGGTCAGGCATGGGTTCTGTTGAAACGAACTCATCCTTGCCTGTGGGCTTGTATGTGAGCTTGCCGTCGATTCCGATTCTCTCGGCATTACCCTTAGCGAGGACATCACCTGTATCGATGTCGAAAAGCTGGAACTTCGCGGAAGAGCTTCCGCAGTTGATAACTAAAATCTTCATTAGACTGTTACTCCTGTCTTTAAAGTTTACGAATTAAATCAGCCCTGTGCCTGAGCCTGAACTGCAGTGATAGCAACTGTTCCGACGATATCATCAGCGTTGCATCCTCTGGAGAGGTCGTTTACAGGGAGTGCAAGACCCTGGAGAACCGGTCCGTATGCAGGTGCCTTTGCAAGTCTCTGAACGAGCTTGTAACCGATGTTGCCTGCTTCGAGTGAAGGGAATACCAATGTGTTAGCGTGACCTGCAACCGGTGATCCGGGTGCTTTGAGCTGACCAACCTCTTCAACGAGAGCTGCGTCGAGCTGGAGCTCACCGTCAACTACGAGATCAGGATACTTTTCCTTAGCGATCTTAACGGCGTTGGAAACCTTATCAACGTCAGCGTGCTTTGCTGAACCGTATGAAGAATATGAGAGCATGGCAACCTTAGCAGGTGCACCGATGAACTGCTCGAAAGACTCAGCGGAGAGCTTAGCGATCTCAGCGAGCTTTGCAGAATCTACGTCTGTGTTAACTGCGCAGTCAGCGAAAATGAAGAGACCATGCTCACCAAGGTCGCAGTTGGGAACGTCCATAAGGAAGAAGCCGGATACTGAAGAGATGCCGGGCTTTGTCTTAAGGAGCTGGAGTGCAGGAAGAATAGTATTACCTGTTGAGTGGCAAGCACCGGAAACAGCACCGTCAGCATCGCCGCACTTGCACATGAGGCATGCATAGTACATGTAGTCGGAGTTCATCTTCTCCTCAGCCTTCTCAGGTGTGATGCCCTTCTTCTGAGCGTCAGCGATAAGAGCGTTTGTCTCTTCCTCGGAAAGGCCCTTCTTCTCTGCCTTCTTCTTAGCTGTAGCTACCATGGTGTCTACACCGCGGAGCTCAACGAACTTATCGATATATTTCTGCTTGTTGGGATCGTTGAAAGGATCAACAAGTGTTGCGCCTGTAATGTCAAAACCTTCGGAATTCTTAGCGATCTCGTCGGGTGTACCAATGATGATGAGGTTAGCCATGTCTGCCTTAAGGATCTTCTCGGCAGCCTCGAATGTTCTCTTGTCCATGGACTCAGGAAGAACGATGGTCTTCTTGTCAGCTTTTGCTCTGGCCATGATGTCATCAATAAATGCCATATATATTAATCTCCTTTTGGAATTTTTAGTCGTCAAAAGTATACTCGTAAACCTATATTATTTCAAATAAGAAATATGGTATTTACGAGGTAGCGAGACGTGCGCTCAGATTCTCCCTTGCATAGAAGACATATCTGTCGTTTTCTTCCCTGAATATCATGTAAATGGCAGGGCTCGACGATTTGGTCGCAACCCTTTTGCCGAGGGTATCCGAGAGCTTGTTATAAAGGTCCGTATCGCCCTGATAGTAAGCGATCATGAGGCCGTCGGAATAAGCGCTCACCGCTTCTCTTCCGGAGTAATTGCCTGTCATGAGGACGAACTCCGTGTAGATCCTTCCGGTATTCATGACCTGTCCCTTGAATTCGGCATATGAACTGCTGTCTAGCTCGCCGACTTCTGCAAGGTTCCTCATCGTCTTAACGTTCTGCGCGATGTCGATGGTTCCGGTGCTTTGACCGCTGTAAAGATAAGCACCGCAGTCCATGGCTCCTGCCGTAGCATATGCATAGAATGAATATCCCGCGCCGGTAAATCCGTTCTTTACTGCTTCGAGAGCCTTTTCGTATGCACCTGCAGCGATAAGGCCGTTGTTTTCGAGGTCACGTATCAGTCTGAGATTGATGTTTGAAAGCAGTACGCCTTCGACCTCTTCGGATATCTCATTGTTCTCGACCTCAAGGCTGTCAGAGTCACCCGTAAGGGTTCCGTAGAGCTGCTCCATGGAGCCTTCGTCATCTTCATCATAGATGCTCGTATCTTCAAGGCTGACATAAAGTGATTCAACGTATTTAGCAACGGATATCTTCTCCGTAACCACTTTTCCCTCGCTGTCGAAAAGATTGCCGACCATGGTCCTGATCTCTTTGTAATCGCCTTCGCTTCCGTATGAGACGTAGTATTCCATCATGGCATCAAGCCAGTCCATTGATGCTGATACGGAGACGACATCTTCAAGTCTTGCAGGATCGGAATAAACAAATGCCCGGTAAGTTCCGTCAGGAAGTCTGAAACGCTTCACGACTTCTTCCTTGAGGGCTACGGCGTTTGCCCTGTCTCCCGCCCTTACGTAACACTTGAGGAGCAGCGCCTGATCTGACAGACCGTAGATTCCGGAGTTTTCAGCTTCCTGGGTAACGAGACGTCCTTCGATCGTATATGAAGTAGCTGCAAGGATTCCGTCACCGCCCTTTGCAACGATCAGCTTTTTTGTCCTTCCGAAAAGATAATCGCTTACGATATTGTTATCGGCAGCAAGGTGGCTGTATTCGTAACCGACATGAGTAGGAGAAGTGAGCCTGAGCTTTGTTCCGCCTCCGAACCTGCCGGTGTAAAACAGATAGAATATTGTCACGCCAAGAGCAAGTGCAATTATTACTGCTCCAGTTACGATCTTTCCTATGCCGACACCGGCTATCTCCTTGCGTTGCATAAACTCCGCCTTATGAAATATAATCTTTACAACCACAGATTATACCAAAAGCAGAGGATATACATAAATTGCGGGTCATAGGAATAATTGCGGAATTTAATCCATTCCATAACGGTCACGAATACCTGATCAGAAAGGCCCGTGAGATCGTAAATGATCCGAGGGCTATCGTTATGCCCGTCATGTCCGGCTTTTTCACACAGCGCGGTCTTCCTGCAATCTGTCCTCCTGCAGTACGTGCCAGACAGGCTCTTCTTTGCGGCGCGGATGTCGTGCTTGAACTCCCCTTCAGTTTTTCATGTGCACCCTCTTCAAGATTTGCAGAAGGCGGCATTTCCGAACTGATCTCCACGGGTGTCGTAACCGACATCGCATTCGGCGTTGATACGGATAATACCAATATCCTTAAGGCTCTCGCGGATATGGATTTCGCAAACGATGAAGTTTTCAACACCAAGCTGAATGAATATATTTCCACGGGGATCAGTTTTCCCCAGGCAAGAGCTGCCGCCATAAAGGATCTGGCGTCCCAAAAAGGTATTGAGGGCGATCTGGATCAGGTACTCTCAAGTCCTAATTCCATACTCGCTTTAGACTATCTGATGGCACTTAAAAAGATCGATAAGAAACACAGGATCAACGTGATCATGATAAGGCGCGAGGGCGAAGGGTACCACTCTTCTGACATCGGTGCGGATTTTGCGAGTGCGACATCTATCCGCAACGCGATCTCATCAGAGGCACCTCATTTCAGCCAGTCTGACATCGCCGGCAAACTTAACGGACACATGCCTGACCGTTCGCTCGGCGTAATGCTGTCATCTGCTTCTTCAGGAGTTTTCAGCTATCCTGATTACGTTAGCTACATCAGGAATGCGATGCTTACGGCAAATGCTTCCGGGCTTGACAGTATCGCTTACATGAGCGACGACTTGTCAGGCTATATCAAAAACTTTGCATCTGATATCAGACCTGACACCATACCTGATGACGATCACGACCTTAAGGTTTTCGAGAAAAAGATATCAACAAAGAGATATACGGTTTCCAGGATCCAGCGAGCTCTGGCAAGCCTGATGACAGGCCAGGACGAATCATATCTTGAGATAAAGCGTCCTCCCTACATCAGAGTACTGGGTTTTAATTCCGAAGGTAAGTATTGTCTTAAGATAATGGGTAAATGCGCGAAGATCCCTGTTATCAACAGACCTTCCGACTGCCTGGAACTCCAGTCGGAGAATGAGGATCTTAAAAAGATCTTTGAGCTTGATATGAGAGCTGCTTCTCTTGGCTGGAAGCTTTACGGTAAAAACACCGCTTCAGAATGGGAATCGATCCCCGTAATAGTTAAATAAACGCAGAACAAAGCCGTCCGCCGGAAATTCCGACAGACGGCTCAATTATTCTCTTAGTTAGGTCAATTAAGCCTTGGCAGCGTTAGCAGCCTTAGCAAGTCTGGACTTTGTTCTGGAAGCTGCGTTCTTGCTCATGTGGCCCTTAGCAGCAGCCTTGTCCAATGCCTTCTGTGTAGACTTGATTGTAGCATCAAGATTCTCGCCGTTAGCGATATCAGCCTTTGCCTTCTTAACAGTTGTGCGGATAGCACTCTTCTTGCTCTTATTGGCAGCAGCCTTCTTCTCGGAAACGCTTACACGCTTGATAGCTGATTTAATATTAGGCATCTTTTTTCTCCTTTTTAGAGTTATATCTTCAAATTACCGAAGAATTGTATCACGATATATTTTTATTAGCAAGTCTTTGTTGCTTCATAAAGTCCGATACTTGCGGCAATTGTAATATTTAAGCTGTCGATATTCGAAGTATGCTCAATTCTTATGGGCTGTCCTATCTTCTGAAATGACGGATCAAGTCCTGTCGCCTCGTTGCCCATGATCAGCGAAAACGGCTTATTTATCGTGGTTTCCTGAAGTTTTGTGCTGCCATCGAGCATGAACGGATAAAGGTTGTTCGAAGGAAATCTCTGAGCATAATCGGAAAACTCGTCGAAAACTTCTATCCTCACGCTTGCGCATGCCCCCATGGACGCCCTGATCGTCTTCGGATCAAAAGGATCTGCTGCAGTCTTTCCCACTATTGCAATATCCTTTACGCCAAAACCCAGACAGCTCCTTACGATCGTGCCGAGGTTACCGCAGTTGGAAGGATTAACAAGAACCATGTGGTTGCCGTCGTTAAGCCTGGCCTTCTTTTTTTCGATAACGCAGATAACGAAGCAGTTATCCTTTTTGGAGAGGATGTTAAACGGCTTTTCTTCAGTGGATACTGGAATATCGTTTCCACAGATGTCCTTTATCTTCGCGATAGTCTCTTCAGATCTGAATCCCGGATGAAGGATCATTCCTTTTACGGCATCACGGTTTTTGAGAAGATACTCCATCGCAACCGTCGCGCCAAGCCCGTATGTATGTATATTGTCGCTTTTATAGCTGGTAACTTTAATCAATTTGCATTCTCCCTATATCAATTCAACTATGTTAATATAATTTTATCTCAAATAAGTAAAGGAGCAATCTGTATGTCAGAAAATCAGAACGTCTCTGAGCAGCTTCCCTCTAACGCTAAGTTGTTCTCTATCCTCTCTTATGTAGGTATCCTTTGGCTCTTGGGTCTTTTGATCTCACCTGAAAAGACATCACCTTTCGTAAGAAGTCACGTTAACAACGGAATCATCATTTCCATCATGGAGTGCATTCCCTTTGTTGGCTGGGTTTGCGGCATTATCTGCGCAATTATGGGCATCATCGCTGCAGCTAAGACTCAGTACTTCACGATTCCTGTTATTGGCGACAAGATTAAGATCGTTAAGTAATAGCTTCGGTTAAGACAAGATTTAAGACCTGCATCATATGGTGCAGGTCTTTTATTTGCAGATAATAATCAAAACATATATAATTACCGTCGTCAGCATCGAGGTGTAGCGCAGTTGGTAGCGTACGTGCTTTGGGAGCATGGGGTCGCAGGTTCGAATCCTGTCACCTCGACCAGAACGAAAAACGATCGGCTTTATGACCGATCGTTTTTTCATTCTATGTTACAGCTCCGACTTGATCCCTAATCGATCTGCATACACCGAATAATAGAATTCGTATAAATTCTTTTGTTCACCTTCGATAATGGATTTCATCTTTTTATATGCCTCGATTGCTTCCTGTCTTTTACCCTGGTGAAGTTTATACTCGGTTTCGACAATATATCTGGTAAAGAATCTGGCAGAGTCAGGTGAAGTATACGATGCAAGCTTATCAGCATACTCTCCGGCGCGTTCATAGTTTTCGATGAGCATGTAGTAAATATAGTAGATGTTATCTACGTACATATTAAACACTTCATACTTGTGATTCATTTCCATTATGGGCTTGGCGCGCTCTAAAAGATTTATGGCGCTGCCTTTATCATTTAAGCCGCGGCAGATTTCCATAAGGCTGCCGTAGTAAGTCAAAGCAGACAACCCATGATCGATATAAATGGTGCTCTTGCCGGTAAAGCTGTTTTCGTCGAGCAGTTTTATGAGCTCAAGTGACTTATCATACTTTTTCAACGCGTTATAGTAATCAACCGTAAATAGAACAAATTCTCTGAGATATACCTGATCTATCTTCTCTCCGTTTTTATATGCATTTATCGCCTGATTGGAAAGCTCGAAAAACTTCTCCGTATAACCATTCGTAAATAATTCTTTTCTAAACTCAGAATAGACCTTGCCGTAAGGCTTGTTCTTTTCTTTGCTTATCATGATCTTAAACACTACATAAGTTACCGGAAGCGCTGCCACCAGAACGATAGCAAACGCGATAAGAAGGTTGTATCTGAATAACCTGTGGAAGAACAATGCAATGGCAGCGCCGAATAATACGATAACCAGATACAAAAGTCCCATGACTTTGAGTTTGACTGTTTTTTCCATGTTACTTTTCCTCTTTACTATTATCCCTTTAATAGATTATCTGATCAGATAACGTCTCATCATAAAGTAAACGCATAACACCGAAATCACCGCAAATACTTTCTGACAGGTCTTAAGAACTGCAAGGCTGTTCTCGTTGTCTGCTTCCAATGTTGCCTTTTTAAATCCGTACTTTGACATAAGCAAAATAATCAACGGCAGAACCGGCAGATAATATCTGCCCTGCAAACCTTCAACCCTCGGGCTTCCGGGATCTGTCCAGGATAAAAGCATGAGAGGCGTTAACACAACAGATGCCAAGATCGTACAGATAAAAATGATCTTATCCCGCTTATTGAGAACAATTTCATCCTTCTCGAAAACAGCAGCGATAAGCGCCGTTATCATGAGCGCTATGATCACTATATTATCGATAGTGAATTCTTCCCACGAGAGGAACGTTCCGCCGATATTAACAATGAGTTTGTCCGCATAATCAAGATATGAAGCAATAGACATATTGATATATTCCAGAGGATGGGTTATTCCCCACATTGTCGAGAGTTTGTCTGATCCTTCTGAACCGAACTGATATAGCTTTACTCTCGGAATCAACATATTAAACAAAACAAAAGCAAACAATGCAGTCGCTGCTAATGCCAGGATCTTCTTTATGGATTTTTCTTTTTCTTTCTTATCCCAAAGAATAAATACCAAAATGAGAAGAAGGAGATATCCGCCTCCTTTTACTCCTCCGATAAGGAATCCCGGTATACAGGTCTCTATCATATTTCTTATACTTGCGTCTTTACGCAAACGCAATACTGATGCGATGAAATACATTGTCGAAACAATTACCAGTGCATCATATGATATTGAATTGCTCATCACCAATGACATAGGCAGCAGACAAACTGTGGAGAAAACCATTTTGCCTACTGGTGTTATCCTGATCGCACGGTAACAAACCACAATATAGAATGCCCACATAAATAAACGGGCAAGATACAACGCAGGAACAATTCCAAGATTAAGAAGTCTTCCTATAACTAAACCCAAAACCATGGGGAAGTAACTGATAACAGTGTAGTATTCCATTTGTTCCAGCGGATCGGAAATAGGAACCATATTCGTACCTGAACCGGTTGAAGCAAAGAAATTATCATAAACTCCAAGCATGGAACGCGTACAGGGATAACTGGGGGCAAAGTGCCAAACGTTTTTATAAAAGACATTATCTGCAGAACGCATCATCCATCCGTTGTTATCATTGCACCCTAAAAAATTATTAGAGATACGGTATACCGCTTCGAAATGAGCGGTAGTATCCGATACGCTCCAAGGCTGGAACAACGCAAAATAGATCGCGCCAAGAGGGATGGCGGTTAACAGGAACATAAACTCTGCTTTAACAGGTTTCTTGTGTGTGAAAATGAATACGAGATACAAATAAACAGAAACAGTCAACAGCATTACACAAGCCATTATCCTGCTCATCCATGTGAACTTGGACTGGATTACAAATAACTCTGTCTCACCTTCAGCGTTCTTGGTTGTTTCAAGTACAAGTGGCGTATCTGACGAAGTGTTGGTAACCTTTATGGAATAATGGCCGAGAGGGAATTCCTTTGTGCCGCAGCCGGCAGCAGTGATCATCATGGCATTCTTTCCTGATGAATATTCCTGAATGAATTCATCCGGAGCTACATTGCGCTCAAGATAAACATATCCGGAATCTGAATTAACCAGCTCTACATTGATGTTGTCGTAATCGCCTTGTACTAATGCAAAGTTCAATTTTCCTGCAGGTGAAAAAGTTATTTCAAAAGGATACTCGATGCTCTCACCCGGTTCGACAGTTGCACTGGTCCCTGTCTCCTCACTAATATCGGTTAAAACATCAAGTCTTGTTTTCGAGAGAAGATCAACAGATACAAATTCCAATATCAAAACGACTATCAAAGATCCTATTACCGCTCTAGAGATCTTAATTCCCGCAATGCCGTTTTTCTTAACAACGAGAACAGATCCCGCCAGAGCAGCTAAAAGGAAAACAATGACTGCTGCAATCCTCATACCGTTATTAACAAGAATAAGCTGATAACACAATGTACGGTCCTGAATAACCGTTCCCGCCTGATCCAAACCGTTACCGGAACAGGAAGTGATCAGGGCAATTTTGTCATCAGCGTTATCAGAATCATAAGTAATCTGAACGCTGTATTGATTACCCTTATTTACATGAATAGAGCGTCCGAATCTGAAATCATTATAAGAATTTTCAACTATATAAGAAGCCTCGATCGATTTCTCACAAACAGGAACTCCGTCATCACAAAGAGCAACATTGATCCTGCCTGTATTTACTCTCCCGAATGTCATGAACACTATAGAAAGTCCACGGATCTCTTCTGCAGGTGTCCCAATCTTTTGCGTTACAGTCTCGCCAGGTCTTAAGACCAGTGCTTCACCAATATCGAGCTTACTGGTTTTGTATTCAAAGGCCCTTCCTGATATCAGGATCACACATGTGCAGATAAACGCAAAAAGCAAACAAAGCACAATGTACTTTAAGAGCGTTTTATCTTTTTTCACAACATTCTTAGGAACCATTAACTACCCGCCAATAAAGGGAAACATATAACTTTCGATCTTTCCGATGCCGTAATTATACTACGTTGTTTACATCTCGAAAAACTCGATCTTCTTTTCGGCCATCTCGTCTACTCTCTCAATATACGTCAAAGCATCCTTAATGGTGGGACATCTCTCCACCCTGTGCTTATAGAGTTCACCTTCCTGCTTAAAACATCTCTTGCTCATTCCGCCTGCACCAAAAGACAGCACGTCCCTGCAGTCGCTCATCATGGCAACATTATAGATGCTCCCAGTATCGCCTTTTGCAAAACCGGTATTCTCAAGTCCGTGACCCGTGTCTTTCTGGCGGTACATATAATAAGGTCTGTATCCTGCTTCCTGCAGCAGCCTATAACTCTCTGCTACACACGCATCTAATTCTCCCCTGCTCTTCTCATAGTCCATTACTTTCTCGCGGCTCATGGCAGCTCTTCTCTTCTTATAAAGAGTGTGGACAGTAATGTTTGCAGGAGCTAGTTCGATCAGTCTCTTTGTCGAATTAACATGTTCTTCGGCATTCTCATAAGGAAGCCCTGCGATAAGATCCATGTTGATCAGATCAAATCCCATATCACACGCCTGTCTATATACCCTTACAGCATCTTCTGCAGTATGTTTTCTACCAAGTCTTAAAAGCGTCTCTGACTTCATCGTCTGCGGATTTATACATATCCTGGTGATGCCATGATCTCGCATGGCTTCAAGTTTTCCCAAAGTTATCGTATCAGGTCTTCCTGCTTCAACAGTCACTTCGCAATCAGGAGTGATCTTGAGATTTGAATAGATCGCATCAAGCAGCGCAGCAAATTCCCTCTCTTCGAAAACCGTAGGCGTACCACCTCCGACATATAACGAAGCAAGTGGTCTGCCTATCGAAGGTGCCATCAGCTTTATCTCGCGCTCGAGAGCTGCCTCGTAATTAACAAGCCTGTCCATATGACAGGAAATATCAGATGAAATGAACGAACAGTATTCGCATCTTGAAGGACAGAAAGGCACTCCGACGTAAACGCCCAGACTGTTCTCAGGCACTTTGGATAATAACCTCTGTTCTTCTCTTGAAGTCTCATATGCAAGCTTTGCCTTATCGGCTCTTACAAAATACTTTGTCATGAGATCTTCGGCACTTTTTTCTTCCCATGCTACAAGTGTAGGTCTTATTCCGGTAAGACAGCCCCAGGGCATGTTTTTCGATGTGATATCTGACAGAGCCATGTAAAGAGATCTTCTTATCTCACGTCCGGACTCAAGCAGTTCACCTTCGAATTCATAATCTCTGCCATTAAAATGTGTAACCGAACGACCGTCAGGAAAAAGCTCATTAACAAGAGTTATGTCAGGTCCTTCGGGAGCTATGACTTTGCTCTCATCCTTCAGTTCTTCCGGGACACCGCAAAACATTCTGACCACGTCAGATATAAGATAAAACTTATCGTGACCTTTAAGTATTACTTCAAGCATCTTCTGCTCCTGCATAAGTCAGATAGAATCTTACATAGACACTGTCCGGTACATGATAGGATTCCACACCTGACTCTCCGTTTGTCTTAAGAAATGTATCGTTAACAGCATCACTTGCTTCAGTGATATCGATACCGAGAATCTCCCTGATCCGGTCCACTTCATTATCTATCTGTCTCCAGTAAAGATAAGAAGCTCTCATGTCTTTGTATACCGGAGTCATCTCGGAAGTAACGGGAAACTCGGGAACAACTTCACCTGTCGCTTCTGCTATATCGTCAGCAACGTAATAAAGATTCCAGAAGATCTCGTAATATCCGGCGTATCTGAAATCCGCTCTTGAAGCCGAACAACATGCAAGGGTTGCCAATGTATTACAATCAGTCTCGCTCGCATAACCTTTGGCATGACATAACTCGTGGCACAATGTAATCGGAAATTCATTAATACTCATATAATCGGTGTTAACGTTTACTTCTGCAAGGAAAGGATCGTACATACCGACAATATGCGTATAGCTCCAATAGTGGCTCATCGACACGGGCTTTGCACGCACATAATTCTCACTGAGCGGAATATTATATTCCTCACTGAAAGCATCCAGAAGCGAGCATGCATACAAAGCTGAATTCTCAAAACTCTCGTCCATGTGGGCGACACCGTTATAATCTTCACCCAAGTGGCTCCTGGCTTCGATCATGCCCATGTAAGCCCATTTAAGTGCAGCGCAATAATCTTCGAAAGTCAGTTCTTCTTCCGTAAGCGTCATGGCTTTTGTCACATGCGTTCTCTTGTAGTTGAACCCGTGCATCGCCTGAAAGATTATGGCACCGATAAGTATCAGTACGAAAAGGTTCCTGAATGATTTATAAAGATATGTGAGGGCACCGTGGCTCATGAATCTCTTTACAAGGAATACGCACCATACCACAAGTCCGATAACAAGCAGAGGCGCTAAGACAACAACAAAATTCTCCGTGAGCGAATAATGGAAAAACATGTTGATGCACTGCATCGGTTTGGAAAGATAAGGAAAGATATTCGTGCAATAGTAATCAGCAACACTTCGCGGAATAAACGCGTTGCAAAAAACTGCAGCTACACAAAGTACAGGTAATATAACGATCGCCGTTATCCTGAGCGCCGTTCTTTTCTTTCCCTTGTTCTGTATCTTCATCGCACGCCGTTGATCAACATGAAGATCAGGAATAAGATCGCATATACGAGCGGCTGATGAACAAGATAGATTATGAGTGAATGTCTTCCGATGAATTCTACAGGTCTTGCTATAGCCTTCATGACCTTTCCTCTTCCGACAAACAAAGTCTTCTTATCCTTATAGCAGATCCTACCGACAACGCATCCGATAAGGAATACTCCGAGCCATGGGAAAAGCGGCATGTAATCTGCCATCCACGGAGCTCCCGATATCTCAAATCCTATGGGAAGGAACAGAAGATTATCAGTGCAATAATCCATATAACTGATATTACATCCACAGATAACGATATAAAGACCAACAAGGCCCATTATCAGATTAACTGCATTAGCTTTCGCCTTCGTCTTCTTTTCAATGAAAGAAATAAGGGCATAAAGGAATACGCCGCATGTAAGTACAGCAAGTACATTAAAGATAATGAGGCACTCAATGCCGGCAAACTTCGTTATGAGGAATGTAACAAGCATTAGTACAAGAGACGCTCCAAGAAGCTTCAGACCTCTCTTAACATTATTTCGTGACAGCGTGCAGCAGATTCCTGATACACTGACAAACAGGACAACTATTATCGGATGAACAAAAGACCAGAACCAGTCTTTTTCAAGATACGAAAATATATCTGCTCCGAATTCATATCTGACGTCCCATGACATATGCATGAAGAGCATCATGATAAGAGCGATGCCTCTTAAGAAATCAAGCTCCCAGGCGCGGTCCTTTGCCAATGTTTTCTTTGCGCTCACTGGTCTGCCTGCCCTTCTGCAAGACAGCTTCCGAGAGCCGTGGCAAATACGGCATCTTCAGGAACTATCATGTTAACTCCGTATAGATCTTCGAAAGGCATAAGATACTGCTGACATTCCTTAAGATCTGTCAGCTGGCCGGTGAAAACAATGTCTTTCAGATCGCACTGTCTGGATGCCATGACGGCAACCGTGCCAACAGCCTGATAAACGAGGTTGAATACACCTGCCATCTTATCTTCTCTTGAAAGATCGTCGGCTGCCTTACCGAAATTTGAAGCCGTAACATTCATAGGAAGTCCTGTTACGCCGTTCTTTGTAATATCACCGATAGTAAGATCGCATTTTAAGATATCTCCTGAAGTTGCCATATCAGAGAGTTTAACGGCATCTGATGTTCCTGTCAGAGCCATGCCAAGACCAACAAGAGTACCGCCGCCGACACCTGAACCGATAATGTGTCTTACGCTGTTCCTGGTTGCTTCAAGATAAGCCGTACCTGTTCCCATACTTACTACAACGGCATGCTCTAATCCTGACAGATAAAGACCGCCAAGACCTGTGGCCTTGAACTCTTCAACAACAACCGTCCTGATCCCGAAGATAGGTGCCTGGGGATATCCCGAGCCTACACCCGTTATGTTGATCTGCTCGATATCATTAACAGAAATGGAATGATCGTTAATGAGTTTTCCTACTGCACCAAATGCGGATGTTACAGGATCTGCTGCTCTTACAATTTCTCTGGCAATGATCTTGCCATCCTTCATTCCTACGATCTTCGTCGTACTTCCGCCAATATCCAAACCTACTTTTATCTTCATTTTGAAACTTATCCTCTATCCTTACTTAACGAAAATGGGTGTTGCTTATCACAACACCCATTATAAAACACATTATTTGAATCTTGTACCGGAATTAACCCCAAACGAACTTGATAACATCCTTATAATCATCATCCAAAGCATTGCTACCAAGCTGGGCAACTTCATCATCAGAAAAACCATATACATTTTTCAATGTGGGTGCGTCCAACTTGTTTCCGGATACTGTTACACTTCTTCCACCTGCACCTGCTCTCTCTGCTCGTTCCATAAGACGGGGAACCCAGAAAGAACCATCATATCTGCTAACAAAATTGGATTGATAATTATCCTTTATAAATACTCGATAATAAACAACCTCATTTGTGTCATCATACATATAGAACATACTAAT
Organism: Saccharofermentans sp.; assembly: GCA_045648465.1. GTDB lineage: Bacteria > Bacillota > Clostridia > Saccharofermentanales > Saccharofermentanaceae > Saccharofermentans. The sequence goes on along the minus strand of JAZROA010000012.1, from coordinate 125,920 downwards.
GCCCCATTTGTTATCATCACTTGCATCATCTGAAGTCATAAATCGGGGATTAAAGACTGGTTCAGTACTATCGTCAGGCTTCTTTACTGTAAGTAAAGGAGTAGTTCCATTCAAACCTTTAGGATTAGCAATTGTCCACTCCCATGAATTGCCATTTGCTGCATCAAGCTGAGTTGTGGCCAGGAAGGAATTCTCAAAGCCGCGGGCATACAACATAGCATAGTCGGCAGATTCGTCGATATTATATGTTGTAACAAACGAATTGGATATTGAGGCACAAATACCTGCTATAACTCCACCGATAAGAACTATGATTGCTATAGCCAATACCATTTCAAGAAGTGAGAAACCAAATTTATTTTTATTGTGTCTACGCATATTAATTCTCCTTCAAAATACTCCTCTTAAAGATACTGCCTATTAGCTTCCGGAGTGAATTGCATCCGGAACAACCTTTGTAGCACCGGCAAGGTTATCAGAAGTACCGGTCTTAATAACCCAATAGTATTCATCTGCATTTTTATCGTACATTACAACGATCTTACCGGTATTACCGCCACTTGTATCTGAACAATACTCAGGATAATAAACAAATACCTTATGGTTATCTGCATATGAATCACTAGTAGGTGTGTAATCCCTTGTACCGTATCTGACCTCGTTAGGAACAGTCAAGCTTAAGTTATCACTCTTTATTACAGCTACATCAAGAGACTCAAATGATGCCGCTCTATCACCCGTATCAAATGAAAGAGTATGCTTGTTAACTTGATTGATATAATTTTGGCCTGCTGCTTCTCTGCCATCATCACCAAGGTTTTCATAGTGATTCCATTTGGAAAGTGTATTCATGCAGGCTTTGTAGTTGTTTGCGCCCGACTTGCTATATACAGAAGTCTGGTATGAATATGCCATTGTTGTAATAAAGCCATTTATCAACATGGTCGAGACTACAATAAGAATGAATACAGCAAGCAAAGTCTCTACAAGAGTAAAACCCTTACGGCTATTAGTTTTTGCAAATTTTTTCATACCGTTTCACCTCAGAAATAATATTCAGACAGTTTTCTCTCACTGTCGTTTATATTTGCACCCATTTTATCCGATGCATCGGCAACAGCTTTATTTGCTCTATTACCAGTGTCCAAGATCTCGTTGACATTTGTGAGAAGGGCTGCTGCAAGAATAACAATAATTCCTATGACTATAACCATCTCCACGAGCGTGAAACCGATTCTGATATTGGATTTTTTGTATATCCTGATCATAACAACCTCCGGGCCACGAAAATTTATATTATTACTTATTGATATTATACGTTCTTATATTTAAAATTCAACCACTTAGTTAATATTTTGTTAAAAACTGTAACATTTTGTTAACAAATTCGTCGATATTATAAACTATTTTCATTAAGGCAACAAGTCCAGCCATTGGGTTGGTTATTTTTTTGCTTAACCCGTTTGATCGTTCACAATTAACCGGGAATAAAAAAGCGGAGAACTAAGTTCTCCGCTTTAGTATTAGTCTTAAGCTTAAAGATTAGACGAATACACCAGGTACCTGACCGTTAACGTCGTCAACAACCTTCTCAACAGCTGACTGATGCTCAGAAATAGACTTCTTAGCTGCATTTGCACCATTGAGGTACTTTGTGATACCGATGATGAGTACTGCTGCGAGGATAACGATGATAGCAATAACGAGTACCATTTCTACGAGGGTGAAACCCTTCTTTGACTTCTGAATCTTCTTCATTTTAGATTCCTCCTGTAAGTTTTGAGTTTGTAGCCTTATTATACACACTCAGATTTTAATTGCAACACTTTTTTCAAAATTTTTCATTTTTTTGCCACAATTGTTATTGAGCAGCCGGTGCGGGTGAAACAGAAGGTGTCGGCTCAGCTTCTGCTTCAAAACCGATAAGCCTTACATAGCTGTCACCTGCAGCTTCCAACTGCTGTGCAAACAGAGCATTAGCCCAGTATGCAGCAAACGGCTTAGCCTTTGTAGCATCAAGACTGCGATTCTGTACACCATACCAGAGGCTGTCCTTATTGTCGCAGACATAAGGGAATCCAATGAAGCCACCCTTAGTATCAACGTTTGTATGTCCATTCCAGTATGTATAAGCTGCATGACTCTCATCAACAGAAATTCTGTTCTTGAGGCTTGTACCATAGAAGTTGATTGTTGCGGAAAGCACCAAAGCACCATTGTCTTCTGTAACTGTAAGACTGCTTACCTTGATGCAGTCAGGATTCTCAGAATTGATCTTCTTAAGAGCTTTAAGGAATTCATCGTATCCTTTTCTCTTAGCGTACTCACCCTGCCCCATCTGTTCACTCAGCTGCAAAATTGTTTCCTCTACGGGTACAGCTGCCTTGCTGGTAAAGTCGGGGTTAAGGTTGTACTGAGTGACAGTATATCCGTCTGTAGATGAATATGTAACAGCAACTGATGTGCAAACGAGTCCATCAGGAGATGTAGTACCATCCGGATATGTTACTGCAGCCATACCTACATCAGCAGTTGAAAAATCAATAAGGAAAGGGCAGCCGGCATCTTCAAATGTCTTAAGGACATACTGGCTAATGCACTCTGTCTCAAGTTTATCAATAAATGACAACTCGATCTCTGAGCATGAAGCCTTAAGCATTTCGATTTCATTTGCCATGCTGGCATTGTTTTCTCTCAACTGATCGAGATATGCTTTTCTTTCCTGCAGAGTCTGTAATTCAACTCTGTATTCATCGTATTTTTTATTTAATGTTCTGATTCCGAAGAAATAAGCCAGTACGACAATGATCAACAGTGTGACTACGTACAAAAAGCCCTTTTCTCTAGCTGTAAGATTATTCATTTTTATTACCTCCCTTTAGATTAGCCTTCAACCGGTGCGTCGGTAGCAACTACGGGTGAGTAATACAACTTAATATCGTTATTGGCACGTGCTGTGTCAACATACTGATTTGCTGCTACTATTGCATTGAAGCTTTCTTCATCAACCTGAACTCCGTCAACAAAGATTCTGGTAAGCTTGTATGTTATACCTGCGTAATTATATTCAGCAACTCCATCAATAGAGAAAGAGTTACCGGCTCTGACATCGATAGTCTCAACACCGCCCAAAGCAGTAGCAGTTTCAGTACCGTCAACGAAACGGGTTACAGACATATGAAGTGTTCCAACCAATACGCCGGAAACAGAGAAAGCATAATAATTATTTATAGCTTCAACTGTATTGCCGGAGATGATTTCATCAACTCCAACTTCAGAAACTAAATCTACTCTTGCAACAGAAAGTGTAGGTCTTGATGCGAAAACAGATGTTTTCTGAAGCATATTTACCATGTCTACCATGCTGTAATAAGTAAATGAATATCCAGTCATTGAAAGCTGGGAATTAGTAATCTGGTAAGTAGAAATATAAGAATCACTGGGAATGCACTTTGCAATTACATCAGGAAGATCTGTCGGAGCAGGATCAATGCGGTCAACAGTCTTACGCATCTGAGTAAGTGCATAATAGTAATTCGTCATATCATTGAGCTGTTCTGTCAAAATTGCTGCATCCTGCTCGAGGGACGCATACTCAGGACCTGCGAGAGTATTCTCAAGATCTCTGATCTGTCCCTTAATAATCGTATTTCTGATAAAGAAAGCTACGATAAATGTGAGGACAACAAATACTACCAAAAAGCCGACTGCAACACCGTAGCCTAACATTCTTGCGGCTTTTGCTGCATTGGCTGTAAATTCAGCAAAGAAGTTTACGTCTTTCTTTGCCAATAATTTTTTGCTGATTCCGTTAGCCTTAGCCATAAAGTTTACCCCTCCTTAATCGTGGCGGATCAAAGCGCCGCAACAATTTACGAACTTACCAAGCTCAAAATCCTTAGGACCACTTACAGTGCTGAGATTCTTGAGGATCTCTACCTGTGTTCCGAGCTGACGTGCAAGTTCCTTGTCGATCTTCTTGTAGCCTGCACCGGAACCATAAAGGAAGCAGGTGCTTATAGCATCAATGTGATACTTAGCGATTGAGAACTGTGCAGTACGGGATACTGCATCAACCAGACTCTTGAAATATGCGTTTACAGCACTCTGAAGAGCAGGTGTCTCAGCAACAGTCTCGTTCCATACATCGATATCTTCAACAGGTACGCCTGATTCAGCTTCTGAAGTTGTAATGTTAAGACGTCTTGCCAATGAAGACTGCTGGCTGCCGCTCTGAAGCTTTTTAACAGAATCAGCAACCTGTCTGATATTGGAGTGACCGAACTGAAGTCTTCTTGAAAGAACCGGGAATCCCTTGTCAAGAACTGTAACTGTAGTTGTCTTGCTGGAGAGTTCGATCAAGAGGATCGTTGACTGCTTGATGTTAACGTTACCATTGATGATACCCTGCTCGAAGAGCTTTCTTACTGCATTAGGGTTTACATCCAATGTAACAGGAGTGAGATCCATATTCTTAAGGAATTCACGATAATCCTTGATAACGTCTGTAGGGATAGCTGTAGCTCTTACCTGAATCTTATCAGCGTTTGTCTCAGCATCCTTTGTTGTTCCGTATACAAGATAGTCGATTGACATATCTCTGTTGGAACCCTGACCTAAGATCTCGTACTTAACCATGTCCTTAAGCTGATCTTCCTTAACTACAGGAAGCTCAAGATCTCTTGTATGAACGAATGCACCCTCTGTTGTGATGATGCAGCTCTTCATTCTGATATCAAGTCTTGCGATAGCATGCTTAAGTGCCATTACGATTCCGAATGAATCGGAGATAGCACCATCATTAACTGCATCGCCTTCAAGAGGGACAATACCCATTTTGTCTATAGAAATATTACCTGTCTTGGAATTGTAATTCCCGACAACTAATTTGAGATCTGAACTGGAACAATCGATTACCAGTTCGTTTCCGCTCTTACCTAATGAAAAATCCATTTATTATTCTCCTTTCAATCTTTACGGGGATTACAAAAGCCACTGAGCCATTGTGAAGATAGGCATACCGATACCGCCTACAACTGTACCAACGATGATAGCCATGATGATGATCATTACAGGCTCAAGCGCTGATACCATCTTCTGTGTTGCAGCATCTGCCTCATCCTCGAAATAGTCTGCCGCTTTTTCAAGGATCGTATCCAATGTACCGGATTCCTCACCAATAGATACCATTGCATAGATCATAGGCGGAAATTCCGTAATATCTCTGATAGATCTCGATAAAGAAGTACCTTTTCTAATCTCAACACGGGCATCAGCAAGTTTTTTCTGTAAAACTACGTTGTCCAGAGACTTCTCGGTAATCTCTACAGCCTGAAGTACAGAAATACCTGACTTAAGAAGCGTAGCTACGGTTCTTGTAAATCTTGCTGAAGCATTCATTCGTGTGGATTTTCCGACAACAGGCATCTTGAGCATCAATGTTGCCCACTGAATTGAGCCCTTATCTGAACTCCTCCACAACTTAAAGCCATATACCGCAAGACCGATTACGGCGATATAAATGTACCAATAGTGAACGATAGAATCAGAAAAATTCAAAAGGAATTTTGTAAGACCAGGCAATTCACCACCGAGTTCTTTGATCGTGTCACCGATCTTAGGAACGAGGAATGTCAAGAGACCGACGCTGATTGCTAAAGTAAGACCTGCAAGAATCTTCGGATAGACCATCGCAGAAGAAATCTTGTTCTTGAGCTTTGCATCCTTAGCGAAGTGATCAGCAAGTCTTTCCATAACCTCGTCAAGACGACCTGACTCCTCACCTGCAGAAATCATACTGATCATGATGTTCGGTATGATGCCTCTCTGTTCCGCGAAAGCCTCGGAAAGTGAACGACCGCTCTGCACGGACTCATAGATATCACCTATGCACTTCTTTGCTTTCTTTGATTCAAGCTGCTGATACAACATATCGAGAGATCTTACAACAGTAATACCTGCCGATAAAAGTGAAGCAAGCTGTCTGGAAATAATAACGAGGTCCTTTGTTTTGAGTTTGGGACTTCCGATCTCCATGCTGGCAAGGCCTTTGCCCTTATCCAGAGATAGGGATGCAATGTACTTGCCATCTTGCTTAAGTTTTCTCGATGCTTCTCCGATGGTTGCAGCTTCTATGATGCCTTCAGACATTTTACCTTTGGAATCGATAATCTGATATCTGAAATTAGCCATCTGATATTTCCCTCCTTATTAAAAATCTCATTAATTACCCAAAGACTCAGGCAAACTCCAAATCACCAAACAACGGACTCTGGGTCTGTCCGGCATTGTTGATGAAGCGCTTAAGATCATCAGGGAATCTGCATCTCTGAAGTGCAGTATCTCTTGTAATCATATTTCGCTTTACAAGTTCTGCGAGATAGAAATCAAGAGGGCACATTCCAGTCTGAAGGCTGGTAGCGATAGCACTGTCTATCTGATACGTCTTACCTTCACGAATGTTATTCCTGATAGCGTCATTGGTAATCATGATTTCAAATGCAGCACATCTACCACCGCCGACTCTCTGAACGAGTGTCTGGCAGATAACTGCAACAAGAACAGTAGCGAGCTGAACTCTGATCTGATCCTGCTGGTGCGGAGGGTATACGTCGATGATACGGTTAACTGTATCTGCTGCTGATGACGTATGGAGTGTAGAAAGAACAAGGTGTCCCGTCTCGGCTGCTGTAATAGCAGTACTGATTGTATCGAGGTCACGCATCTCTCCGACGAGGATAATATCAGGGTCCTCACGAAGAGCAGCTCTGAGTGCGTTAGCGAATGAGAGTGTATCCTCATGAATTTCTCTCTGGTTGATCATAGCTTCACCATGCATATGGAGATACTCGATAGGTTCCTCCAATGTAAGGATATGGCACTTTTTGCTCATATTAACGTGACCGATCATTGCAGCAAGTGTTGTTGACTTACCGGAACCCGTAGGTCCTGTAACAAGGATGAGTCCACGAGGTCTCATAACCAATTCCTTAAATACGTTAGGCAGACCCAACTGCTCGCATGTAGGAATCTCATTTGTAATAGTTCTTGCAGCAAGTGCATAAGTACCACGCTGCTTGAAGACATTACATCTGAAACGGCTGTAGTTCTCAACAATGTAAGAGAAGTCGATCTCACCTCTCTCATTCAGATACTGCTGTCTTGACTTGTCGATCATCGACTTACAAAGATACTCGGTATCTGCAGCTGTAAGCGGCTGATTTCCCAACGGCATCAACATACCGTCTACACGAATCATCGGCGGCAATCCTACAGTAATATGGGTATCGGATGCCCCCATCTTTACCGATTCAGCCAAGATCGATTCAATCGATAAACTAAATCCTTCCACGTTAAAAAACCTCCTTATCAGTCAATCGTGTAAGCAACTCTGTTAAGTTCTGAAACCGTCGTAATTCCTTCGAGTACGAGGTCTCTTGCCGAATCCTGGAGCATCTGTGTTCCTTCTTCGACTGCAAGTACGCGCATTTCATCTTCACTTGCTCTCTTCTCAAGTAAAGTCTTCATCTTTCTTGTGATAGTTACAATCTCGTGAATAGCAATACGTCCCTTATATCCCTTTTCGTTGCATTCAATGCATCCCTTACCACGATATAACTTCTGACCGGCATCAAGTCTCAAATACTCCTTGTCATTCTCATCCGGATCGTAGGATTCTCTGCAGTTGGTGCAGATACGGCGGACAAGACGCTGAGAGATAACGCCGACCAAGGCTGATGAAACCATGTAAGGTTCGAGGCCCATATCGATAAGACGGTTAATTGAAGAAACCGCGTCGTTTGTATGGATAGTACTGAAAACCAAGTGTCCGGTGATTGCAGCTCTCATAGCGATCTCGGCAGTCTCACCGTCACGGATCTCACCGACGAGACAGATATCAGGGTCCTGACGCAAAACGGATCTAAGACCGCTGGCGAATGTCATACCAGCCTTTACATTAACCTGTACCTGGTTCAATCCGGGGATCTTAATTTCTACAGGGTCTTCAATAGTGATGATATTAACTTCATCTGTGTTCTTTTCTGAAAGAAGAGTGTAAAGAGTAGTTGTCTTACCTGAACCGGTAGGACCAGAAATAAGGATGATTCCCTGAGGAATCTTGATCATCCTGTCGATCATTTCATTGTTACGTGCGCTGATACCAAGATATGATCTGTTAAGGTTAGAGTCATTCTTGGCAAGAATACGGATAACCGTCTTTTCACCGGTAACGCAAGGAAGGATGGATACACGCATGTCGACCGGCTCGCCGTTGATGACTGTTGTGATACGGCCGTCCTGCGGGATACGCTTCTCTGCAATGTTCATACCACCAAGGATCTTAATTCTCGTTGTGATGGCATCTTTAGCGGATATCGGGTTGCTCATAACTTCCTGCATGACACCGTCGATACGGATACGTACTCTAACTCGGTCTTCAAGAGGCTCGATATGGATATCGGATGAGCCCGAACGGATCGCGTATTCGATCATGGAGTTAACGAGCTTAACAACAGGTGCACTGTTGACTGCTTCGGAGAGCTCGGAATTATCATCAAGGCTGTCCTGTTCGAAACTTGCACCAAGTTCCTCAGCCGCCTTGTTGGCACTCTCTTTTCCATAATTAACTTTAATTGCATCGACGATTGAAGAATGCGTCGCAAGCATAAGGGATACCTGGTATCCGGTCTGGAACTGCAGTTCGTCTTCAATCGTAATATTCATCGGGTCATCGATAGCGACAACCAGGTTATCATTATCGAAACCTATCGGGAAAACAATGTTTTCTTCGCAGAACTTTTGCGTAAGCAGTGCTGTAGCTTTGGGGTCTACATCAATACCTGCAAGATCAATGATCGGATAGTTATATTGGCTGGAAACCGCTCTCAGGATGTCAAACTCTGACATCAAACCACTTTCAACGATTACCTCACCAAGACGCTTACCGGTCTCTTTCTGAACACTGAGTACTTCTGCAAGTTCGGTAGCATTTAGGAAGCCACTTTCGACCAGAATATCACCTAATCTCTTCATCGAACCCTCCCGACAATCCTATAAAAATTCACACTCAAGTTTTGCACACAAACAAACAGGCGCAATTCGCCCAAGCATAGATGTTAGAACTATACAACAGAATGAGGTAAATAACAAGTTAAAAAGACAATCTGCACAAAAAATATATTTGACAATCATATGTCGGCGATATTACACGATTTGAACCGTTTAGCCATATTTCTATATCAGTTTAAAAACTGTATAATGTTATGGTTTTATTATAATACGAAATTCAACTTGGAGGAACACCAATGTCAGGTCATTCAAAATGGAGTAATATCCGCAGAAAGAAGGAAGCGTCTGATGCAGCAAAGGGCGCTGTTTTCACGAAATTTGCCAAAGAGATAGCAGTAGCAGTCAAGGCAGGCGGTCCTGACCCCAACAGTAATTCCAGGCTGAAAGTAGTTGTTGCCAAGGCAAAAGCTGCTAATATGCCTAACGACAACATCAACCGTGCTATCAAGAAAGCTGCAGAGGCAGGCGAAGGCGATGATTATGAAGAGATCACATACGAGGGTTATGGCCCCGCAGGTGTCGCCATCATGGTCAAGACCCTGACTAATAACCGCAACCGTACAGCAGCTGATCTCAGACACATTTTTGATAAAAACGGCGGAAATCTCGGTGTAGACGGTTCCGTCTCTTTCCTTTTCAATGAGAAGGGTACGATCCTCATCTCCAAAGAAGACTACGAGGATGAAGATCAGGTTATGGGCGATGCACTTGACTGCGGAGCTTCTGATTTTGACAGCGACGACGAATTCTACATCATCTCCACTTCCACTGCTGACTACTATGATGTCAGAGATGCTCTTGAGGCCAAGAACTACGTTATCGCAGATTCAACTCTCGGTCCTGTTGCAATGACAACAGCTGAAGTAACCGATCCCGATGCCATCGCCCAGCTTGAGAAGATGCTCGACATGATGGATGAGAACGAAGATATCCAGGAAGTGTTCCATAACTGGAACGGCTAAAGGACATTAAGTTTTGGACAACCGCGAAGAATCAAGACAGGAACAAAATTCAGTTAGGAGCGCTCCTGTAGCGCGAAAGACTCTCTTGTCTGAATTTCGCGGTACTCTAAAACGTTTTGACCGTTCGGGGGCTTCTACGAATAATCCGAATTCTGATTATTCATCACAGAGTATCGAGCGGAGCATTGAACTCGTTCTTTCCAATGAACAGTTAACGCGTGAAGTCCTTTCCAATATAGCTGTAATTGCATTTGTAGGCCCGTCCGGTACAGGCAAAAGTACACGTGCCATAAAAGTTGCCAGAGATAACAACATCCATTACATAATCGATGACGGACTGCTCATAAACGGTAGCCGTATCGTTGCAGGAACCTCTGCAAAAAAGGCACCAACTAAGATGGAATCCGTAAGACAGGCCATCTTCGTCGATCCGACAAGATCATCTGTAATGCGCCGTGCGTTGGTTGAGTCCATGCCGCGCGCACTTATGATCCTTGGAACTTCCGATTCGATGTTGGAAAAGATTACTACCAATCTCTGGCTTAACAAACCTGCCATGCTTATCAGGATCGAAGATGTCTCTACCGAAGAGGAGAGACGAATGGCCCGCAACACCCGTATGAATGAGGGTATGCATACCATTCCTGTTCCGAGCATGGAGATCAAACATGAATTCTCGGGATATTTCTCAGATCCTTTCAGTAAACTCAGACAGAGGTTTGACCGTGAACGCGGTGTTGCCCCGCTTGCGCCGGATTCCGACAGAACAGTCGTAAGACCAACCTTCTCTTCCTTGGGTTCCTACTCGATATCTGATGAAGCTATTCTTGACCTCATCAAGATAGTTCTTAAGGACGTTCCGGGATTTGCCGAAGTAACTTCATTCAAAACAGAAAAACAGACATTTGGCGTTATGATCAGTCTTGATCTGGCTCTCTACTATGGATACGATGCACAGAAGGTGCTTGTTAAAGCTCAGCAGCGTGTCGGAAGCGCAGTCGAGGAATTTACATCAATTACCATGAACAGCGTTAATGTCAGAGCCAGCCGCCTGATACATATGCCCAGGAATACAGATACGGAGGACTCCTGATGGAAAAAATATACATGATCCCTGTTAACGATGCCTACAATGAGGCATGCGGATGTCCCATATGCAGACTCCGCGACAAGGCTGAAACCAACTATCTCGAATACTATCTCGGACCTTCATTGATGGAGCCGGACACGAGAAAGATCACCAACAAGACCGGTTTCTGCCCTGTTCATATGGGAAAACTGAACCAGGCTGTGACTAACCGTTTGGGGCTTGGTCTTGTCATTCATACGCATCTTAAAGACTTTCACGAAGAACTTGATCCTAAGCTCAAGGCTTCTATCCCTGCTAAAGCAGGCTTACTTAAAGGAAGAAATTCAGATTATAAGCAGAAGTTCAATTCTGTTGCTGACCTGATAGAAAAAAGGATCAGCAGCTGTCCAATATGTGACAATCTTAACGAGGCAATGGGGCATTATATCGAGGTCATCTGCTGGATGTTTTCCCATGATCATGAGTTTAAGGAGAAATTCATGAATGCCGAGTTCCATTGCCTTCCGCATACGGCTCTGCTACTCAGACAGGCTGCAAAACTCTCACAAAATGAAGCATCCGACTTTGTTGATGCTCTATACAATAACAATTCCAAAACTTTTGAAGCCCTGATATCAGATGTAGAGTATTTTACTCTTAAATTTGATTACAGGAACACTGACAAACCCTGGGGTACCAGTAAAGACTCGATCCAGCGTTCGATGCGCTTCCTTTCTTCTGATGGGAGGGATTTTGATGTACAACAAACCAAAAAACAGTCTTGAGTATTCTGAACCTGTAATTGAGCAGTATTCTGATAATGTTGTTTTGGAAGTAATGCCTAAGAAAATAGACGATGATACTTCTTCCAAATATGTTCTGATCAAGCACGACTACTATTCATCTGATTCAGATCACGGAAGAGAAATGCTTAAGTCTATTTTTAATGCTCTTTCTCATTCAGAGTTCAAGAGTCTCATCATCTATTTGGTCGACAAAGGCACTTTGCTTCTGGACAATAACAATCCCTTATTTGACAGTTTTCATGCGTTAATATCCAAATCTGAAATTGTTATTGCGGATGATGAAAGCATAACTAAATATCAGATCAGCTGCGATCTGGATCCTAAGATTTCAATCCAGGCTTTCAGTTCCATAGCAGAAGATATTGTTTTCCTGCAAAACATATTAACACTTGAATAAAAAATGCCACCAGCTTAAGGTGGCATTTATAATATCCCGGTTTATTCATTGATGGTATATATGAATAGCTTCCGAAAATCAAAAGGCCGGCTCACAGCGAGCCGGCCTGTATTATTATTGTTTTATGCGCCTTCAGGTGCAGGTTCTGAATCAAGTGTTCCGTAATAGTAGATGATATTAGAAACCTTATACTTGGTTACAGCAACTCTCTCATCGGGCTGAGAGTCTGTATTAGCAGGAGCAGGACAATAAGGCATACTATAAGTATCTGCCGTACCATTTGTAATTCTTCTGCCTTCAAGTCTTCCGTAAAGTCTGCAGTGAGCACCATTGGAAGCTGAATAGAAACCGGATTCCGAACTACTGCCATCATAAAGACCTACATAAGCTTCGACGATGTTGTCGTTGCCGAATGTAATCTTATTATTCTTTACACCATAAATGTACATATTCGGTCTTACATTACCATCATATTTACTTGAATATGTGCAAGTATCACCATTTTCCTGTTCCCACTCGGTGTCCTCATAAGTAGTGCCGTGGTCATGAATATAACCACCTATTCCGGCTGCAGTAGTATATCCTCTGTCAAGTGAAAGGAAGCCGGCTGAACAAAGTGCAGAATCACCTACCTGATAACTTGAATCTCCGGCAAGAACAAACTCAGCACCATCTTCCATAATAATGATGACAGGATACATTGTGTCACTAACATTATAAAGAGCGAAGCAGCAGCAGTTAAAATTAAATTCACCAGAACCAAAATAAAGTACATTCTGCTTTGCACCATTAATGGCAAATACATAGGGTTCGACGTTATTATTGTTGCTCATAGTTGTTCCGGCAGTAAAGTAATATGCACCACCATTTGCCAAATCAATGATTCTGTCACCATCAGAATCATATGTATCCAAACTGCCGATATCAAAGGTTTTATCAGGATCGATAACCTTATTAGTGCCATCCATAATCTTACGATATGCAGGGTACTCAGCTGTTATAGGGTGAGCAATAAGTTCCGTGTCTGCGGGTATCTCTGTTCCAGCAGCATAAAGATTACCAGCAGTATCATAGTTGTCATAATCAAATGTCTGAGCCGATGAAAGCTTTATCTTCTGACCATCAACATTGATCTCATTAAGAACCTCTGTTCTCGTATCTGTAGGGAACAGATTGTCAGTAGAATAATTATACTGTGAATATACAGCCATATAATTTGCAGCATCAGTCGGAAGCGCGCTTCCAGCATTTGTAACCGTATATGGTTGTTCAACACCTGAACCATTTCCCCAAGAAGCAGATACATCTCCGGTAACACCTACAAAGTAGCAGCTATGAGGAACGGTTTCGCTTGTAATCATGCCCATAATTTTTGCATTTTGGTCGTTAGATAAATCTTTATCATAGGCCTGAACTGTTCTGTTTTTAAAATAGAAGTTAGTACCTGAAGCGAAACCATCCCAGCCAGCATCATACTTAAATTTGAAACCAGGATCTGATGAACCTGATGCGCCGACAAAATAGATGTCGCCATTGTACTGTGAGGCACTGCTGTATGTACTCATGTATGCACCATCAAGGAGTACCATATCACCATTAAATACATTTGAACCACCGAATGTAGCTACAGCACCCTCTGCAAAAACCATAGTTGAATATACAACATTGGAAGATGCCTGCTCGTAGCCGGAACCTCTCAAGAGGATAGTATTATCTGTAATTCCTTCAGCCCTCTTAGCAGCAGAAGTCATGCCGACACCTTCTGTAAAACGGAGCTGCTCTGCTCCTACGTCTCCGGCAATATCGATCTGATTCTTGAAACGTCCGTTATTGGTGGAATGCGGGTCCTCAACAACAAGAATGACTCTGACATTCTCTGTCTGATCACCGATAATAGTCGTAAAGTCAGCATATACTGTTGTCGTATCAGTAGTATCAGGATAATAAAGGTCCAGATATGTGCAGTTATCAGATGCAGTGGACATACCCGGAACACCGTTTATAACCATCTTTATCTTCTTTGAATTATCAGTCTGACGGGTAGAGCACTCAGCAAGCATAGCATCCATCTGTTTATCTGTGATTTCCTGCGTCTGAAGTGCTTCCAGGAATGTCTCTGCGGCAGCCGAAACAGTAAGTCTCGCCTGACTGGACATTGTATTCTCATACAAACGTGATCTTGTAGCCTGAGTAAGCATCATAGCTGAAGCGATGAAGATCATTGCAAGAGCCAAAATGAGTACAACCAAAACAAGAATTGCACCCTGCTTGTTTCTCTTCGACTTGCTTAATCTTTTAATCATAAGAAGCACCTACCTTGCGTTTAGTGTCTAAAGATATTACTTTTATTATAGTACGGCGGGACTGAACCCGCACACTTTTCCCAATATGTTAAGCATATTTTAAGTCATACGAATTCAAATTTCAACAGAAAATTCGAATTTTGCTAACTTTTTTTACATAGTTTGTTAACATTTCGTTTACAAATTACGTTACATTTTCTTCAGTTTCAGTTTTTTCGACGGGCTTACCCTTCTCACCGTACTTGTCAAACTCCTCTTTTTTAGAGGCCACGAGCCAGTAATCGTTTTGAGTTGCAAAGCGCATTACAGATGCCGCATAGTAATTCCCCGCCTTGTTTTTCTTCACTCTTGTCCGTGAGAACAGCTCGCCGTGCTCCCTGCACTCCAGCAGAGCATACTGGGATTTGCGGATCCGAAATGACGGAATCTTTACGGAAAGCTTCTTTCCGCAAAGGGGACAATTCTTCATAAAATTCACAGATGTTGCAAAAGCACTCGTACCATCAAGGCACTCAGGACCTACAAAGCTGAAATCAGACGGAACATCCGGGTCAATGGAAGAACTGGATATGGCTGATATTACAGCTGAAGGCTTATTATGTTTAAAAATTTCTTCAAATACGACACCGGTATAATGCGCATCTGCCGTAGCGCTGTGAAATATCTCATTCTTATCAATATTATAGAAATCAACAGCTGCTTCCACGCTTCGCTGAGTTCCCTGAAGTCCTGCAAACAGCGAGAATATCGGCTGGAGATCAAGAAAGAACATGTTGAGCTTTGAATCCATCTCGAAGAATTCGAGATTCATCTTGAGCATGGAAGGGTCGGAACTTCCCCACCCTACCAGGATAGCGTCACCGCAGAAATCTCTGAATTGTGAATAAGCTTCCCTGAACGGGATACCGTTTAACAGATCTGCATTCTTTTTATGGGTAACTTTTTTTACATGATAATGCAGCTTAGTGTACTTTACCGGAACGATATCGGTGGAGAAAGAATCCTTATATATCAACTCGCCGTTGTCATAAACGTACTTGAAAGCGCCTATCTCTATGATCTCGCCGGTAAGCTTGCTGACCTCAAACGGATACTCTTTGCCCGGCATCGGCTGGTTCCATTCCATGTCAAAAACTACAAATTCCGTGCCGTCTGTTATTTTCCTGCTAAGCATTGCTGTCGGTCCCTTCACCGGTTACTTTCTTCTTTTCATTATACATATGGGTAAGCGGAATTGCGATAAGGCAGGCAGCCGCAAAGACACTTACCAGTATTCCCGGGATGATGCCTGTATCTTTCCGCTCTACGGAAACTTCCATGAGACCGTTATTGTTACAAACGAAAACAGCAGCAAGCTTGCCGCAGTATTCGAACGTGTCACAGGTAACGCCGTCGACTCTGACTGTAGTGTCATCGTATGCATAAGGCAGGACAATGGTGCACATGCCGTCAACTTCAGAGACATCGATCATGAATCTGGAACCGCTTGCGGTACCGGACAGCGCTTTCATGGATTCAAGAGCTTCCTGGTTTAACTTGAAGATCGAGATCCTGCAGGCATCGTCGCCTTCTGAATCGATCATGAACTCAAGTGATACTTTACCGGATGTTTGGGCAATCTCCGTAAAGAAAGGACCGGTAAACGCCATTACCGAATCACCGCTGTCAGAAGAGAAACTTACGGATGCACCGTTAACTGCATTACAGTATATGAACATTCTCTCTCCGTCAGCTATCTCGAAAGGACTGAAAGTCAGGGTGTTGCCGCCCTCCCTCAGCAAATATGTATTAGGTCCTTCCTGCCTTAATTCCTTCTTATCGGAAGCCTTGAGGAAGATCTCATCAAATAGCATGGTTCCGGAAACCCTTAACGATGAGTAGTTAATATCATCTAAAACCGTATCTCCGGCAACAAAATCGCTGAGGTCACCGGGAATGATCTGGTATTTGTCTCCGCCGTTTACGGCAGGAAGGTCAAAATCGCTGTCATAGATCAGTTTTTCAGAAGAGCTGTCTCCGTAGCTTAATTTGAAATACTCATCAACAGCGTTTCTCTGAATCGTGTTGTTGAAGTACATAAATGCCGTATTAATACCCACAAAAGTGAAGATTATGAAAAGAACGGCATATTTGCCCTTATCCGTGATCTTATCTTTGGCAAGTGCATATAAAATGCATCCTTCAACGATTATTCCAATGAATGTGCTAATAACGATCGGGCTTGCAAAAGAAGTGCCTGATGTGGAACTGCCGGACATGACAAGAAAGAACAGAGGGACGAGGCATGAAGCGATGAATTCGCCGCGTCCAAGGCTCTTAACATTCTTAAGTCCGATTGCCGCAATAAAGAAAAGCACTATCTCAAGACATATAAGCCTTGAGGAATTGAGAAGTGCTGACGGTCCGAAAACACTTACCGCCTCATTCACAAATGATGAACTGCAGATAATGTGGATCACGGCAGCAATAAGTGCTGAAGCGACCTTAAGCCTTACAGGGATCATCTCGTTAAGTGCAAATGCCATTACGGCAACAAGCGTAAATATACCGACATAGAACAGAGGAGAATTATTAACATAAACGCTGCCTGAACGGAGAAGGAACGTGCCTCTGATCATCTCGAAAACGGTATAGTTTACCTTTGCATTATTGAAGCTTTCTTCTATATCAACGCTTAATTCCATCGACATAAGGCCCGGAACCGCAAAAGCCGCAGACATGATTAGGCCCGTAATTACTCCTCCCAAAAGCTTGAGCCAGGAAGTAATGGCCATCTTGAATGTACTGTAAAGGCTTATGCTCATGAGAAGAGCCATAATGATTATGAAAGGAATGCCTGTAATGAGTCCGTAACCACCGGATACCGCAACGCCAAAAGATGTAAGGCATACGAGGATAAAAGATTTCCAAGTTCTCTTCTGAAGATATGAATCAAAGGCAGACATTGTCATGGGCATCAAGAGTGCCATGTTCATAAGAGAAGCATGCTGGGCGGTCAGTACGATCTGTGATGAGAATGAATACATTACGCCAAGGAGAGCAGCAGGAAGTCTGGAGAGCCTGATGTGCGTGACCAAGAAGTAATACATGGCAGAGCAGCAAAGACCGAATCTCAAATAATAGCCGACCAGAAGGATCGTCCTGGCAGCTTGGGGAATAAGAAGTGCAAGGTAAAAAAACAGATCCAGATGAACAAATGTCAGAAGTCTCCACAGATCAGACGAAGCCTTTCCGGATGTGATGAGCTCTACATCTTCAACTGCAAGATCGATTCCGCGGAGAATATTGGCGCTCATTTCGCCGTTGCGCATGGAAAGACCAGTAGGCAGGATCTTTCCGGGTTCTGTCAGAAGTCCGATGTTATAAGAAACAGCTGCGATGATTACCGATGCAATAAAGCAGAATACTACGCCGTCATATGTTTTGAGCTTTCCTGCCGCAGCCTTAATCATTATCTGCCTCCGGCTTTTCAGCGTCGTCGTTCTGTTCTATAACTTCAGAAGGCGCTTCAGAGACATCAGCCTGTTCTATATCTTCGGAAGATTCTTCAGCCGGCGCGTCCTGTCCCATGACTTCCGAGACAGGCACTTCTTCGATTGCTGATCCCGGTGTCACAGAATCTTCTGCCGTAACGGCAGCTTCCAAAACCGTTTTATTCTTTTTGAGCTTTTCTGAAACAGCAGGAACGATAAAGAGCAGAGCAATGAAGAATACGGAAACCGCACTGATCAGTATACCTTCTTTGAAACCAGCAGGAGTATATTTGATAGTTACGTCGTGGCTGCCCTTCACGAGTTTTATTCCCATCAGGGCATCCTGGACGGAAACGATCTCAGCGGGCTTGCCGTCTACGGTTGCAGTCCAGCCTTCAGCATAAGGTATCGACATGAACATAAGGCCGTCTTCCTTGACTTCGATATGTCCGGAGAGTGATGTGGAATCGTAAGACGATACTTCCAACTGTTCATCAGCAAATGTCTGTACCATTTGGGCATACCCTGCCTGATCAAGCTGATATCCGTATACGAAGATCGAAGATCCAGGATTATCGCTGTACTTAACGGTAAGTTCGATCGGTGAACCCTCATAAACACCGAGACAGATTATCTGATAGCTTCTGAGCTCAAACTTCAATGTTTTGCCATTGTTGATAACCGTGGCATTTCCGCCCTTTTTGGAATTGACATAGACATAAACATCAGAACCGATGTCTGCTTCATCAACTGTGATACTGAATGAGTATCCGTCCTTATTAGCGGAACCCGCTGAGCTGTAGACCAAAACATCGTCATGCTTATCCGTTGTGGAAAGGCTGCTCGAAGTTACAGTAGTGAGCATTACGGGTTTGTAAACGTCCGGGGAGCCCATGCTGTTAAGCCATTCGTTTGTCTTATCGAAAACATCGAGGTTCTTATCGTAATCAGGAACATAGTCGATTACCGCCGTATCGGTCATGAATCCTACACTCAAAGCATCAGGATTTGCCCAGGAAGTAATTATTCCGTCCTTGTACTCCTGCTCAAACAGAGCCGGAACACTCTGTCCCTTATCAGTCTCTACAAGATTCCTGACACCGAGAACAGTGGCAGTAACACGTGTCAGACCGGCATTGCGGAGTCCGTTGATACCGTTGTTGTGGAAACCATAGTTTCTCATATATTTTACGAAGCTCTCCCTGGTCGTGGAAGAGAAAATGGACATGCCCTTAACGTTATAAAGTGACTGGAGATCACATACATTGTTCGGATAGATTTCAGAACGCTCGAAGTTCATGTGTCCTTCGGTTCCTTCAACTTCTTCCGCATAGGCTGAGACTTCCTGCCAGTTCTTGCCATAAGCCGTATAACCCGTAAAACCTTCGTGATAGCAGACAAGGCCTATCGTTGTCAGCGAAGCTGCAAACATTTCCACCATCATCGTAACCGTCAGAAGCGTCTCGCAGAAGAATTCGCTCTTGCCGGCTCTGATATTGCTTACGGTGTGGAGGGCGGCACCCTGGACAATAAGGAAAACAAGGGTCGAACCGATCTGGATGTAACCTTCATTGCCTGTGCCGAATTTCTCAAAAAGGATAAGGAATGCAGCCGAGCTCAGTATGGCACCGGTGATATATTTCGAACCAAGGCTCCTGATGCGTCTGATCGTTAAAAATCCGATAAAAACGAGCAGGAAACTCATAAGGAACGATTCTCTGAAAGGGATCTGGTTCGGGAAATGGAATCCGTGCCATATGAAGTTAAGCGTACGGTTGGTAAAACTTAAATACATTATGCCAAGAAGCGAACCGAATACGATCTTGTGCTTGAGCTTGATGCCTGTTCTTGAAGGAAGCAGGAAGAATAAAGGAAGCAGAAGAGCAATTACGAGCCCGCTGTATACATTGGCCATACCGTCTCTGATATTGGGGTTTGCTGATACCATCAGTCTTCCGAAGAAATCAAACAGATTATTCTGAAGGACATAATCCATCTTCAGTTCATCGCCCGTGGCTGAACAGTTCTTGAGGATCAGATATGTGGGAATCGATAAAACCGCTGAAGTGCCTGCAGCTATAAAGCTCGATGCGGCAAAACGGAACGCGCTTCCGATAAATGTCTTAAAGCAGAGCCTTCCGGGATCGCCCTTGGCTTTCTCGCGCGAATAAAGGCAGACGTAGTAGGCCGGCGCGAAAAGCACGAGGAATAGACAGAGAAAGTAACCGGAATAGTAGTTGCTGATGATGGCTATGGCAAGAGTTACGGCATAAAGGCCGCACTTTCTCTCGAGAAGGAGTTTTCGAAGACCCAGCATTATCAACGGGAGAAGTACGACGGCGTCACACCACATTATGTTCCAGAAAAATGATATGAACCATCCGCAAAGAGCGTAGGATGAGCTGAATACAACAGTGATGTTATCTATCCTCTTGTTGTCATTGGCAGAGAGGAAAAGCACCATGAAGACCGAAGAAAGACCTGCACGGAGACATGTTATAAACTGAATGAATATGGGCATGGTCTTTGCGTTAAAGAAAACTGCAAAGATATTTAGGGGGCTTGCCGCGTAATTGGCATAAGCGGCATAGTATTCCTGGCCCAGACCGTCATTCCAGGTATAGAAAAGCGACTCTCCGGACAGGACTTTGTTCCTGAACGCCACAAGGAAAGGACAATATTGGTGATAAAGGTCGACAGTAAGCATCGTCCTGTCACCGAACGGGTAACAACCTGTTACCGCAAAAGCAGCTAGCACTGTAAGCGTAGGGAACAGAAATGCCAGAAGAAATTGGGGCCAATATTCCTTAAGCACACCCAAAGTGCCACGCTTTTCTCTCAGTATTGGACTATTTTTTCCCACATAATACCCCTGGTATTTATTATTCTTAGATTACAAACGTGTTAATAATAGCACACTTTGCCTTATATGTTTCTTCTTTTATGGTAAAGTGTCTTTAACCTGTAACTAATCGAAGGGGAAATTTGATGAAGGGTAAAAACAGACAGAATAGAAATGACGATAAAAAAGCCCGTAAGCCGGTGGTTGACGAGAATGCTTTAACGACAGAGGTACTTGCTTCTTCAGAGAGCAATCCGACCAATGATTTCATGGACTCCCCGGTTGAAGAGCCCAAGAAGAGTGTCACATTAAACGATCTTGCGGAGATCGATCCCGAACTTCTCACCGGTAAGCCCGCTGATACAGCAATAGTTCCCGACCTGCCTTCCCTGCCCGAGAGCAAGAACAGCAAGGTCAAGGATGAACCCAAGGAAGAGGAGATCCCTACTGAGATCAACCTCGACAGGAACGAAGATGCACTTGAGCAGGGCAAGCACAGAAAAAATGCCGGTATCCTCTTTGTTCTTTTGGGAATCTTAATGGTAGCCGGAATCGCGATCCTTTCTTTTGCACTTGATACGGGCATGGATGAATCATTCAAGAGCCCTCTTACAATTAACGGTAGAGACATCTCAAGCGGCGAATTCAGCTTCATGTACCACTACGAACTCCTGAATGAAGGTGTCGACCTTTTCGCTGCGGACACGGAAAAAATGCTCTCATCTCCCTATCTTGACGATGAGAACTTCCAGACTTACAGAGATTACTTCAGATTTGTAACTGCACAGGATCTTCAGAAGATCGAGATCCTCTATGACGATGCCACAGCCCAGGGATTTGTAATCGAGAAGGCTCACTATGACAGAGCCATTGCATACATCAACTGGCTCAAGGGTAAGGCTGATGAACTCGGCGTGCCTCTCGACACATACATCAAGGGTGTATTCGGAAGCCAGGTTGATGAGCAGATAATCATCAACACGCTCGCGAAAAAATACTTCACGGAGGATTACGCAGAGGGAGAGAAACTCATCCAGCTCTCAGCTTCAGACGAGCAGGCCGAGCACGCATATAACCAGTCAAGAACTATTTACGACCTCGTAAGTTACAAGATCTTAAGGATCACCTACGAGCAGAGAGACCAGGCATTTATCGATACGGCGAACCTCCATGCCGAGAAGATCATTGACGCAATGAACGGCGACCCTTCAAAGTTCGAATCATGCGCTGCCAAGTACTTCTCAGGTGTTGCCGCAAACACGCTTTCACAGCCTGACTCCACACTTATCGCAAACTGCCGTTTCGAGGACGTAACACACGTCGATTTCAGAAGATGGCTCTTTGACGAGACAAGACAAGTCGGCGATGCTACCATAATTCCTGACGAAGACGGCTTCCCCATCATTCTTGTATTCGTATCGAGAGACCGTATGTCAGAGCATCTCCGCAACTGCTACATCATCACTGCTAACCAGCAGCTTAATGAGAATATGCAGCCCGACATCGCCGCTACGCAGGCATTGGGCCAGGAGATCTTCGACTACATCGAAGATGCCGACAGCTGCAATGAGGTAGAAAATCTTTATAACGACTATATCCTCGCCGGAGAACTCTCGATAGTTCACGACAGCCAGATATATCAGGCTAAATATACAGGGACCATGGCTGAATGGATATTCTCGCCTGACCGTAAACTCGGTGATAAGACCATGATCGAGGTGGGCGGAACATTCTACATAATCTACTTCATTTCAGAATCGCCCAACCCCGAATGGTATGACAGGGTAAACAGCTTCCTCAGAATGAACAACTATCAGCAGTTCATCAGCGGAAAAGCTTCAGAATACGTTTGGGAATTCCATGAAGACGGATTGGCTCAGATAAAGGACGTACCGTAAGGTAAAGGGTTCATCCCCTTTATCTTATGCGCCCATCGAAAACTGCTGGACCAATACAACAACGATCGCGAAAACAAAAGTAAGGAGCATAGCTCCGATCAATATCCAAGCCATAACCTTGGTTCCGATTTTCTTATTGTTTCCGCTGCTCATATAATCAACATCCTTAAATATAGTTTGCGCTTAATCAGGGAAATCGGCACTGTCTGCTATCGTAAGTGACAGTGTCATTTCTTTGCCGTCACGTTCGACTATGACTTCTATCGTATCACCGACCGTATGCGAATCGCGCACCTTAATAATATCACCGGTCTCTTTTATTTCAACACCGTCCATCGATATGAGTTTGTCTCCGAGTTTGAACCCGGCATTGTAAGCAGGTCCGTTCATTACTATCTCTTCAACGAAGATTCCGCCCTCAGCGCCATAATAAGAACCTTCAGGAACATATCTTACGGAAACACCGAGATAAGGGCGGTCAACCACCTTGCCGTAATTGATGATGTCTTCAATTACCTTTTTCACGGCATTGACCGGAATTGCAAATCCGACATTCTCGGATGTGGAAGTAATTATCTTGGAATTAGTAATGCCGACTACTTCACCATATGAATTGATGAGCGGTCCGCCGCTGCTTCCCGGATTGACCGAAGCATCTGTCTGGATTACCTCAACACGGTATCCGTTGCGGTTGATCTCTCTTGAAGGAGCCGAGATTACTCCGACCGTAACGGAATCGTCCAAAGATCCCAGAGCATTTCCGATTACCACCGCAAGCTCGCCCGCCTGAAGAAGATCGGAGTCGCCCAATTTAACACAGGGCAGCTTTTTGTCAGTATCCACCTTAATTACCGCAATGTCTGTCTGCGCATCACTTCCGACGACCTCTGCCCTGACAGGAAGATCGTCGCCCGGCAGCACGACAGTTACGTAATATGTGCTTACCGCCTCTTCAGCGAGAACAACAACATGCTGGTTTGTAACGATATATCCGTCATCCGTGATAATGAATCCTGTACCCGATCCTATGACCGTCTCAGTATCGTTATCAACGCCTATTACCTTCAGGGACACGGTAGCAGGACTTACCTGCTTTGCGATTTCCACGGTCGTCATTCTGGTCTTGTCAGCTGAAGGAACATAAGCTGCATCTTCCAGTGAGAACCATGGTTCTGGACGCACTTCTGCAGGCTTATCTTCTGTTTCTTCAGTAACCTCACTTGTGGTCTCCGTGGTAGTCGAACCTGTTCTTGTATATGAGAGTATCCCTTCGCGCCCGCTGTTGAGCTTGAAGATATATACAGACTGGAACCCGGAGAACAGCACACATGCCAAAAGGATCACGGATAAGACGAATATCGTCAGACGGTAGCTCTTTTCCTTTGAGTTCTGAGGAATGCGCTCCTGTCTTTCGTTCATTTCCTTATTGTCGTTTTCCATGCGTGATCACGTCTCCCTTGTCCGTCAGGTGATATTCTACCCATGACGTCTCACATATTTTGGGCGATTTTGGTCCAAATCGCAAGTCAGGAAACGGAAGCTTTCTCTCCCATCATGAGAAGGCTCTCTGAATCCCCAAGCACGAGCGCGCCTCCCGAGAGATCAAGGCACACCCGCTTAAGCTCGTCCCCGCTCTTTTCCGGAACTATAATATCAAAAGCAACATCCTGACCGTACTCCACATTTTCGAGAGTCCAGCCGGACTGGGAAACTTTGCGCGAGAGCATCTCGAAAACCGGATAAGAACAGTTCTGTCTCCACTTTAGAGCCTGGATCAACGTAACCGGCTCCCCTGCTTCAAGAGCCGCTCTGCCGCTGTCGGTATAAGCTCTCTTAAGACCTCCCTTGCCGAGAAGAGTTCCTCCGAAATATCTGGTGACACAGATGAGCGAATCCGTAAAACCGTTTGAAGTCAAAAGCTCTAACAAGGGCTGGCCTGCCGTACCCTGAGGCTCGCCGTCGTCACTGGATTTCTGTCTGGACACTTCACCGCCCAGTACCCACGCATAGCAAAGATGCTTTGCATCAGGATACTTCTTGCGCTCTTCGGCAAGATAATTAGCGGCTTCTTCGGGTGATGTTATATGAAAGCTCTTTCCGATAAAGACCGACTTCTTGACTTCGATCTTGGAATCACCGGTCTTGCTGAGAGTTACGCTGGGGCTCAATCCTTCATGCTCTCCCTATACTTCTGATAAGCCATCATGAGGAGAGATTTATCCTGGCTGTATGTAATCTCATTAAGTGCAACTGCAACGCCGACGAACTTGCAGGTTACCGTTCCGGATTCGGGATCGGCTTTGCATTCCTCGCTGTCGGCCTTCATTACAAACCAGGAGATATTGTTATGGACAGGCTTTCTTCTTGATATCGAATAGTACTCGTAATTTGTCTTGCCGCAGGGTGCAATGACCTTGGCATCGACAGATGTCTCTATCTTTACACGCGTTTTGGCAAATTCAGACAAACTCAGATCGCTGTCCGTCTTAACGGAGCCTTTGGGGAAACCCCATTCCTCCTTGTCATTGGCAACAAGAAGTACCTTATCCCCTGTAAATACTATTCCGCCGGCACAATTACGAACTATCATTTCCAACCTGCTAAAAAGTCAATTATTTATAATCAGATTTTATCACAGGTTGATACTCTTTGCGCACGTGTCCCTTTTCCAATTGTTCTTTTGACGACAGGTCTGTATAATTGTCCTATGCTTAATAATAGTAATTTAAATACTAATACTAATGATGCTGAGATCCAGAAACTCAAAAAGATCATCACGATCCTTTTATCCGTTTCCGCACTTCTTGCAGTTATCCTTATCACTTTGGGCATAACCAAGATCATTAACTATGCAAGAACGGCAGAGACTTCAGACAGCACTCCCGTCTTTGCAACTCTCGTCTCAACTGAAGCTACTTTTACCGAACCTACCGTTTATCACTCCGAACTGTTTGAGGCTACTCCTCTTGCAGATTCTTACTGGCGTCCGCTCCCTGAGCTTCCCGAAGATCAGGTCAAGATTCCCGATCATTTCGAAGTTAAGGGCTTATATATCGGTTCCGGCTCGGCACTCGATAAGGCAATTGAACTCTGCAACAACAGCGAGCTTAACACAATAGTTATCGACCTTAAGAACGAATACGGTCTTCCCTACATGTCCAAGGTCCCCACAGCCAACGAGATCGGCTATGTGTGGGATGCCTACGATCTTGATGCAGTCATCGAGAAGTGCCACGCCAACAACATCAGAGTCATCGGAAGAATCGTTTCCTTCAATGACCAGGTCGCTGCACAGCACTTCCCCGAAAGAGCTATCCAGGACGCTGACGGCAACGTTGTACAGTTCAGCAACGAAGGTAACAAGCCCTTCTTAAGTCCTTACTGCGTCGAAAACTGGGACTACCTCATTGAGATCGGCATCGAAGCCGCTGAACACGGCGTTGACGAGATCCAGTTCGACTACGTGCGTTTCCCGGCAGGTCCCACCAAGAATAAGGTTAAGCCTTACTTCGGTGAAGAAGGCCAGTATCCCGAGAAGTCAGAAGCAGTAAACAGATTCCTTCAGGAAGCAAGGATCAGGATCCAGGATACATATGGTGTTGCAGTATCTGCAGATATTTTCGGAATCGTATTAACATCTCCCAATGACGCAAAGATAATCGGACAGGACTTTGAGACACTCGGCATGACAGGTATCGACTCCTGCTGCCCGATGGTCTACCCTTCCCACTATGCATTGGGAACGATGCTGGGAGGCCATGTTTTCGAATATCCTGACAAGCAGCCTTACCTTATGGTATACAGCGTGCTTCATGAATGCCAGGCTATCTACAAGCAGCCCGGATTTACGGCTGTGAGACCTTATCTTCAGGCATTT
Source organism: Saccharofermentans sp. (assembly GCA_045648465.1). GTDB lineage: Bacteria > Bacillota > Clostridia > Saccharofermentanales > Saccharofermentanaceae > Saccharofermentans. The sequence continues at coordinate 99,224 of JAZROA010000012.1, read as the reverse complement.
ACGGCCTCTTACATCGGTAAGGGCAACTATATGGAATACGGCTACAGGGAGATCAATTCCCAGATCAAGGCTATCCACGATCTCGGAATCCAGGAATATATCCTCTGGGATCCTTCGTGCAGATATCCTTCAGGTTCATACGACGGCGATATGTCAGTCGAGACAGATTGAAACCTGAGGTTTCAAAGAATAAAATATTGAGGTTAATTTATTTAGAGGTGACAATATGCTTGACATTAAATTCTTACGCGCCAATCCGGACATCGTAAAACAGAACATCAAGAACAAGTTCCAGGATGAGAAACTCCCCCTGGTAGACAAGGTTATTGAACTTGATAAGGAATTCCGCGAGAGCAAGACCCGTGCGGAAGCTTTGAGAGCTAACCGCAACAAGGTAAGTAAGCAGATCGGCGCTCTCATGGGCCAGGGCAAGAAGGAAGAAGCTGAAGAGATCAAGAAGCAGGTCACAGACATGGCAGAAGAGCTTGAGGCTCTTACAGTCAAGGAGACTGAACTCGAAGAAGAGATCAGAAAGATCATGCTCGTTATCCCTAACATCATCGATCCTTCCGTTCCGATCGGCAAAGACGATTCAGAGAATGTTGAGATCGAGCGTTTCGGTGAGCCTTTCGTACCTGACTTTGAAGTTCCCTATCACGTAGACATCATGGAGAAGCTTGACGGCATCGAGCTCGACCAGGCAAGAGAAACATCAGGAAACGGCTTCTATTACCTCAAGGGTGACATCGCACGACTTCATTCCGCATGCCTTTCCTATGCACGTGACTTCATGATCGACCGCGGATTCACATACTACATTCCGCCTTACATGATCAGATCTTCCGTTGTTACCGGTGTTATGAGCTTTGCTGAAATGGAAAACATGATGTATAAGATCGAGGGCGAGGACCTCTACCTCATCGGTACTTCCGAGCACTCCATGATCGGTAAGTTCATCGATACGATCACAGAAGAGGACCAGCTCCCCCAGACACTCACATCCTACTCTCCCTGCTTCCGTAAGGAAGTCGGTGCTCACGGCATCGAAGAGCGTGGTGTTTACAGAATCCACCAGTTCGAAAAGCAGGAGATGATCGTTGTCTGCAAGCCTGAAGATTCCATGACATGGTACAACAAGCTCTGGCAGAACACTGTAGATTACTTCCGTTCACTCGACATTCCCGTAAGAACGCTCGAGTGCTGCTCCGGCGACCTCGCTGACCTCAAGGTCAAGTCCTGCGACGTTGAAGCATGGTCCCCCAGACAGAAGAAGTATTTCGAAGTTGGTTCCTGCTCCAACCTTGGCGATGCTCAGGCAAGACGTCTTAAGATCAGGATCAGAGGTTCTGAGGGCACATACCTTGCCCACACTCTTAACAATACATGCGTTGCTCCTCCGAGAATGCTGATAGCTTTCCTCGAGAACAACCTCAACGAAGACGGCTCTATCAGGATCCCTGAGGCATTAAGACCTTACATGGGCGGCAAGTCCGTTATCGAAGTTAAGAAATAATCTTTAATTACGTTGTAATTCAGGAGGCTGTCTTCAATGGGCAGCCTCTTTTATGGCTCTGTGGTACCTGATTTTTGTTATCACGTTAGGGGTTTTCCTGAATCATTGCCTGTATTTGCAGATATAGGTAACAAAACAGGAAAAAACGCGCTGTTTTTCCTAATTGTTTTCCTGCTTTCCCGAAATCAGGAAACAAATCAGGAAAATCACACTTCAGAGACAATGAATCACACACAAAAAAAGAGGTCGCCTCTTATGAGACAACCTCTTGAATCACTTGTCAAAGACTGAGTCTTACGCTCTTTCAACCTTGCCTGAACGAAGACAACGTGTGCAAACGTTCATTGACTTGGGGGTGCCGTCAACAACAACCTTAACTCTGTGTACGTTAGCCTGCTGCGTAGTAAGCGCGCGTCTTGAAATCTGTGAACGCGTGATTCTAATTTTTCTGCCGAAGAACATGTCCTTCTCGCAAACTTCACACTTAGCCATGCAAACACCTCCTGTTAGAATTCAAATGCCTATGAATAATACCACAACCTATTTGAGTATGCAACATTATTTTCAAGACTTTTTAGGCTCTTTTCAGTTTGTTACTTTTGCGCTGAAAATACGCCTTATGGTTATTATTCTTTCGCATATCTCATCGCCCGATTTAAAGTTGCGCAATCGTACCGTCGTCCTTGCAGGAGACAGCATGAAAAGCGTACCCGTATCGGTACAGACTGCCATTTCATATATCTCTGTATCCCCCGGTTTCTTGGGGCTCGACAGGAACACTATGTCGCCCGGCAGTATCTGGTCTATTCGTATCTGGCCCGTAACCGCGTCTGGTTCAGGGATGACCTCTATGCCCGCCTGGGCCTGTCCTTCCATGGTTCTGGGGATATCGATACCATTGATCTCGGCACTGACGTATACTGCACCGTTTATGGATGCGCCGTCTATGGACATGCCGTTCTCAATGTATCTTGCATTAACGAATGTAAGGACCGAGCTGACGAAATAACGGCTTGATACCTCTTCCGTATCGCCTCTTGTCGAGAGCTCGATGACGCCTGAAGAACCGATCCATCCGGAATCACCACCCGGGAGAGCTACCTGGTAAACGCCTTCTCTCTTAATATCCGCATAAAGCACGGTGTTCATCATGACCTTCTTGATCAGCGTACCGTTACTTGCGTGAGTCATTATATTCTTCGAAGGGTCGGATACGATGAGCTTGTACTGGTGGATATCGGGCTCAACTGAATCCATGTCTTCAAGAAGGCTTGAAGCCTTTACGTATCCAATGAGTCCGTCCATTGTCTGTATCTTGCAGTAACCGTTCTCGCTGTCGCTGATGTAGCGTACCGGCTCGTTATAAAGCACTTCGGCAATTCTAGTCGAATCAGGCTGCGGTGCCTTCATGAGGGCAACCGTACTGTCGATAACGACCCTGTAATCAGGTTCATCGTATTCAAGATTGATGATAGGCTCGACGAAGAGTTCGATGTTCGTACCTCTGAACAAGTCAGGCAATACTCTCGGGAGAATGTAGAAAATGCCCGTAAGGAGCAAAATAAAGGCTGAGAAAGCGATCGCAAGACCTAAAAGCTTTCTCTTTCTGGCGCCGCCAAGCGTAGCTTGCTTTTCTGACAGGCCCCACTTATCCTGCATGTCTTCGGCGCTGCCATACTGTTCCTTGCCCTCATCCATGTCTGCGAGGAAAGGAAGCTTAACAGGCCTTTCGAGGTGCCTTATGGTCTTGGGCGCAACCTCCTCACCCACTACCTGCTTGGGCTTCTTGCGCTCGAAAATCTTAAAGATACTGTTGCTGCCTTCTTCCTGTTTATCGCGTCTCTTCATGATTGCTTCTCCAATAACATCACGCAATAAGCAGCGGCAACTCCGCCGTCATGTGACAGGCTTATCGAAATGGAACTCATGCCCAGTTCATTTGCATGCTTAAGGGCACCGCCGGAAAGTCTTATTCCGGGTGTGCCTCTCTCATCTTTAATTACTTCTATATCGTGCATTCCTACGCCTTCGCTCATGAGGCCGGTGCCCAGAGCCTTGCCGACAGCTTCTTTGGCGGCAAACCTTGCAGCATAACGCTCGGCTTTTTTATCCGCATTATTGGCTGACTCACAATACTCTATCTCATCTTCGGTAAAGCACTTGTTTATAAATGGCGCATTTCCGTCATTTACTTTCTTTAAGATTCTGGAGATATCCACGATATCGATTCCGCAGCGCACGTCCATCTTTTGGATCATTACCTGCCTTCTTTGGATATCAGCTTGGCTGAGGACAACTTGCCACTGATCCTCATGTCGCACTTATTTACGAGTTCCGTCTTCGGGAACGGAGTAACAAGTATCGTAGGGAGCTTGGAAGCCGCCCTGATCTCAAGAATGCTGTTCAGGATCGAACCGATGTTGTTTGTCATCGTTACTGAATCGGCAAAATCATCCAGCACAAGGAAATCGATCCTCTTGATGTCATCCAATGTATCCGTACCGATAACGGCCAGATCTTCACACTTGCCGTAATATGCGCTCTTGCCAAGGTTTATGGCAGTCTTGCATACACATACGGAAAGGAAAGTCTTACCTGACTGGGGAGCTGCGGAATAGATCCACAAGGAAGATTTCTCATCGCTCTCGGAAAGCCCAAGAAGAACCTTAAGAAGTTCATTCTTAATCTTCTTTCTGCCTGAAGCATCACCAAGATAATCATCTCTGTAATTCTTCATCTTATATGAAGTGAAATCAGCCATGCCGCTGTTCTCATAACATGTCTCAAGCTCTCTTTTCCTGCATGAACATACCTTGAGCGTACCGTCGGAACCCTTTGTAAAGCCCGTATCACCGCACTTGTCGCAGATGTTCTTTATGACATCAAACTCAGGATCGATGTTATTTCTGAGGATTATCTTATCGCGTTTAGCCTGAAGCTCTTCTTCAGCTATGTCGAATCTCTTTATGAGGCGCTCGTCCTTATCAATTACGGCGATAAATCTGTTGTTGCGCACGTTAAGGATCTGGTCGTCTATATCCTTAAGTTCCGGGCATGCCTTATATACGCGTCTGATACTCTCTTCGCGGTTAATCTCTCTGGATGCTGCAACTTCTGTCAGACTCTCGCTGATCAATTCTTTAATTGTCTTCATCTGCATCTCCAAACATATCAAGAATATCGTCAGGAATATCGCCGTCGTTATTTGCCTCTTCGGGAGCCTTGGCTGCCGTAGCTTCTGCTGCCGCTGCACTTGCAATGCCGGCTTCCTCACCGGTGCGCCATACGGAACCTGATTTTGCCTTCCTTCTGGTGGCGTTGCGCTTGTTCTCTTTATGCTCTTCCTCGCTGAATCTGGCAGCGTCTTCAGCTGTCTTTACTCCCTGATCATGCCACTTCTTAAGAGTCTCTCCTACATGCACAAGAGCAAGATTGCTTCTGTATTCATTCTCTTTAAAAGCAAGGTTTACAAGCTCTTCCGTGACATCGAGTTCTTCAACCCAGCTTGTAACACGGTCGATATCAAGTCCGTTAAGTCTCTTTCTTAAAAGACTGCCGCAAAGTTTAATGATCTTCTTGGTTCTCTTGTTGATCTCCAACTGCTTCTCAAGACTCTTGATATCCGTATAGCCCTTGTCATACCAGTCACGCGCCATCTTCTCCATCTGCTGCAAAGACCTGTGGATGGACTGCTCGTAACCCTCTTCGAAAAGCTTATAGCACACTCTCGAATCGAATTTATAATCGTTGAGACACTTATCTATAAGTCTGTAGAAAATATAAGGAAGCTCGCCCTGATAGAACGTTGATGAGATGGAATCTGCGAGGATCTTTCTGTCCTTCTCGTTGCTCATGAGACCTGTAAGTTCAGGATCTTTGCCACGTGCAATGGCGCTGGAGATATAATCGCCGATCTCTCTGGCCTTTATATCTTCGAATGCATATGTCTTATCTTTGCGGTTGATAAGGCTTGCTGCCATGAGTTCTGCAAGAGCCGGCGCGATGTCTTCTTCGCGAATGATCTTAAGCTCCTTAATGTCCTTCTCGTCAAAGCCGTCCTTCTTGTCAGTCATGTTAAGCCACAGGTAAACGAGCAAAGCGTTTTTGCTCAGTTCCTGCGCGTATCTGACGAGGAAAATGTCAGGCAGAAGACTGTCATTAATAAGCAGTTTGGAATAATCTTCCATGCCCTTGTTACTCTTCATTCCAAATAAGAACTCTCTTCCTTAAATTGCTTTGCTAATTATAGCATGGATTATGTACGCGATTGGGTACAGTTTGGGGCAAACTTTCCCGTTATAAGGACAAAAATGAGGCTGCCCCATGATGGGACAGCCCCGTTTTCGATTTGTTAGATCTAAAGCTTAAGGATTAAGCCTCGTTAGCCTTCCTAACGTAAGAAGCATAACGATCTCTTGAATCCTGATAGCATCTCTGGAAGAGACCGTCAACAACCTCAGCATCATACTTCTTGTAGAGTGAGTTGTAACGAACCTCAGCCTTGAGGAATTCGAAGAAGTCTGCTGTAGGCTCCTTGGAATCGAGTGTGAAAGGATTCTTTCCTTCTGCTGCGAGAGAAGGGTTGAATCTGAAGAGGTGCCAGTAACCGCACTCAACAGCCTGCTTCTCTCTGTTCTGAGCTACCTTAAGGCCGCCCTTGATACCGTGGTTGATACAAGGAGCATAGCAGATAACGAGGGAAGGTCCCTGGTAAGCTTCTGCTTCTGTGAATGCCTTGATGAGCTGGTTCTTATCAGATCCCATAGCAACCTGAGCAACGTAAACGTAGCCGTAGCTCATAGCCATCATACCGAGATCCTTCTTCTTAACGTGCTTACCGCCTGCAGCGAACTGAGCAACAGCACCTTGAGGTGTGGACTTGGAAGCCTGTCCGCCTGTGTTGGAGTAAACCTCTGTATCGAGTACGAGAACGTTAACATCCTCACCTGTAGCGAGAACGTGGTCGAGTCCGCCGTAACCGATATCGTAAGCCCATCCGTCACCACCGATGATCCACTGTGATCTCTTCATGAAGAAGTCCTCATACTCGAGAGCCTTCTTAGCAGAATCAGAACCTTCAGCCTTGAGAGCCTCAGCGAGCTTCTCTGCGATCTCACGTGTGTTCTCAGCAGAATTGAATCCGTCGAGCCAAGCCTGAGCTGCAGCCTTGAAATCATCAGAAGATGTAGAAGCTACTGTCTCTTCAACGAGCATCTTAGCTCTTGATCTGAGCTGCTTGTAACCGAGATACATACCGAGACCGTGCTCAGCGTTATCTTCGAAGAGTGAGTTGCCCCATGCAGGACCGAAACCTCTGTAGTTTGTTGTGTAAGGCATAGAAGGAGCAGAACCACCCCAGATTGAAGAACAACCTGTAGCATTGGAGATCTGCATTCTGTCACCGAAGAGCTGTGTGAGGAGCTTAGCATAAGGTGTCTCACCGCAGCCTGCGCATGCGCCGGAGAACTCGAGGAGCGGCTGCTCGAACTGAGAACCCTTAACGTTAGCCTTAGCCATCGGGTTATCCTTGTGAGAGAGAGCAATACAGTAATCCCAGTTCTCAGCTTCCTTAAGGTTGTCCTTAAGAGGAGCCATAACGATTGCCTTCTCCTTAGCGATACATGTCTCAACGCAGACACCGCAAGAGAGACAGTCCATAGCGGAAACCTGGATTCTGAACTTGTAGTTGTCGTAAGGCTTCATGCCTGCCTTTGTCTCGAAAGGTGCATTTGCAGCCTCTTCCTCTGTGAGGAGGAAAGGACGGATAGCAGCGTGAGGGCAAACGATGGAGCACTGGTTACACTGAATACACTTAGCAGCATCCCATACAGGAATATCTACTGCTGTACCACGCTTCTCGTAAGCTGCTGTACCCTGAGGGAATGTACCGTCTTCCATACCTACGAATGTAGATACAGGGAGAGAGTTACCTTCCTGTCTGTTCATTACGTTAACAACCTTCTCGATGAACTCAGGAACAGCCTTCTTCTCAACCGGCTTATCCTCAGCTGTCTTCCATGAATCAGGAATGTCAACTGCAACAACTGCATCAACACCTGCGTCGATAGCAGCATAGTTCATCTGAACGATATCGTCACCCTTCTTACCATAAGACTTGAGAGCTGCCTTCTTCATGTAGTCAACAGCCTGGTCAACAGGAAGGATGCCTGAAAGCTTGAAGAAAGCAGACTGGCAGATTGTGTTGATTCTTCCGCCGAGACCGATCTCCTTAGCCTTAGCAACAGCATCGATTGTGTAGAACTTGATGTTGTTGTTAGCGATATATCTCTTCATAGAGCCGGGGAGTCTCTCCTCGAGCTCTTCTCTTGTCCACTGTGTGTTGAGGAGGAATGTTCCGCCCGGCTTGAGTGTTGAGAGCATATCGTACTCATAAACATAAGACTGGTTGTGGCAAGCTACGAAGTCAGCCTTGTTGATGAGGTATGTAGAACGGATAGGTGTGTCACCGAATCTCAAGTCAGAGATCGTGATACCACCGGACTTCTTAGAGTCATAAGAGAAGTAAGCCTGAGCGTACTTGTCTGTGTGGTCACCGATGATCTTGATGGAGTTCTTGTTAGCACCAACTGTACCGTCTGCGCCGAGGCCCCAGAATCTAGCCTGAACAACGCCTTCACCTGCAACTTCGATGGACTCGGAGCAATCGAGTGAAAGGAATGTAACGTCGTCATCGATACCGATCGTGAATCTTTCCTTAGGCTGATCCTTCTTGAGTTCCTTATAAACTGCAAGAACAGTCTCAGGTGTTGTGTCCTTAGAACCCATACCATAACGGCCGCCGATGAGCTTAGGAGCATTCTTGCCAACATAAGCTGCAGCAACGTCGAGGAAGAGAGGCTCTGCATAAGAACCGGGCTCCTTTGTTCTGTCGAGAACTGCGATAGCCTTAACTGTTGAAGGGATTGCCTCGAGGAGCTTCTCAGCTGAGAAAGGACGATAGAGGTGAACCTTAACAAGACCAACCTTCTCGCCGTGAGCGTTGAGGAAGTCGATAACTTCTTCAGCTGTCTCGCAGACAGAACCCATAGCGATGATTACGCGGTCAGCATCAGCTGCACCATAGTAATTGAAGAGCTTGTAGTCTGTGCCACGGATCTCGTTGATCTTATCCATGTAGTACTGAACCTGATCAGGTACTGCAAGATAGAAGGGGTTGGAAGCTTCTCTGCCCTGGAAGTAGATATCAGGGTTCTGAGCTGTACCACGGAGTGTAGGATGGTTAGGAGACAAAGCTCTCTTACGGAAAGCCTTAACTGCCTCATAGTCAACCAATGATCCGAGTGTATCGTAGTCGATAACCTCGATCTTCTGGATCTCGTGTGATGTACGGAAACCATCGAAGAAGTGGAGGAAAGGAACTCTTGTCTTGATTGAAGAAAGGTGAGCAACAGCTGCAAGGTCTGCAACTTCCTGAACGGAGTTAGCGCAGAGCATTGCGAAACCTGTCTGACGGCAAGCATATACGTCAGCGTGGTCACCGAAGATGTTGAGCGCATGAGCAGCAAGAGCTCTTGCGGAAACATGGAATACGCAAGGGAGCAACTCACCTGCGATCTTGTACATGTTAGGAATCATCAAAAGGAGACCCTGTGATGCGGTATAAGTTGTGGTTAAAGCACCTGTAGCGAGTGAGCCGTGAACAGCACCGGAAGCGCCTCCCTCAGACTCCATCTCGACGATGTTAACCGTCTGTCCGAAAATATTCTTTCTGCCCTGCTGAGCCCATTGGTCTGTGTGGTCAGCCATCGGCGATGACGGTGTGATAGGGTAAATTGCAGCGTTCTCGGTAAATGCATACGAAGTATACGCAGCAGCCTCGTTACCGTCCATGGTTTTCTTTGTCAGTTCTGCCATAAACTTGATCTCCTTTGGAATTTCTTGTCGCAGGTAAATCTACGCATAGAAGTACCTACTATAAATAACTGAATAATTATAAACCCTTTCGAAATATATTTGGGGCATAAATGAGACAAATTTACAGTTTATTTTTTATAAATATAGTTATTTAGGAATTTATTGGGTGTGGAGAAAATCTTACCTGCCCGTCAGCGGTTTACTTACTGAAAATGAGTTTTTGATTTTTGGTAAGTAAAATATGTGTCACCCCGGTGTTGCTTTTCAGGATTTTACTTACCAAAAATGCATTTTTGGATTCTGGTAAGTAAAAATAGCCATTCTGTCGCCATGATCTTTGCTTTTTTACTTACCAAATCAGGATTTTTTAAATCTGGTAAGTAAATCAGCCTTTAGAGGCGGTTATTTGCAAAGATTTTTACTTACCAAATCAAGATTTTTCAAATCTGGTAAGTAAATTGAGTGCCTATAGAAACACATATTCCCGATTTTTACTTGCTGAAATGCAACTTTCGGATCACAGTAAGTAAAACTGCTAAGTTTTACGTACCTGAACAGATTTTTCAATTTCAGGTACGTAAAATGCTCGCATATCGAAAAAGGAATGCCTCATTGAGACATTCCCTGAATCGTTTAAGTAATTGTTCCGGAGATTATGCAGTCTACGCTCCGCCTTCTACCGGTTGTTCTGTATTCTGCTCGACCGGAGGGTCTGTCGGCGGCGGATCCGTCGGCGGAGGATCCGTCGGTGGAGGATCTGTCGGTGGAGGATCTGTCGGCGGCGGATCTGTCGGTGCCGATGTAGTTTCCGGAGGTTCCGTCTGTGTCGGCTCCGGAGTCGGTTCCGGTGTAGGAGTCGGCTCAGGTGTAGGTGTAGGACCCGGTGTCGGTGTCATTATCTGTGACGTGATCTCACCGGTCTTCTTGTCCATCGTGGCATATGTGCCGTCAGGATTAAGAACACCTACTCCGATCCTTCGTCCGAAAGGATAGTATGTCGTTTCGTTGTAAAGCTCGCGGTTGATCTCTTCGCCGTCGGAATTGTACCAGACCTTATAAGCCTTGGCTGTCATTCCCTCGTGAGCTTGTCTGATCGTCTTTGTCTGACCTGTGGGCAGTTCCTTATCTTCAACATATTCGTCAGGACCTGCAGGTGTTGTGCTGGTGATAACAGCTTCGATCTCGATGTACTGGCCGTCAGGAAGTTTCTGACCGTAAATCTCGGCATTAACCGTTCTCTCATCCCAGTCAAACCATGTAACGATGATTACCTGGTAGTTTGTGTCGTTCTTGAACTTGAAGTCCAATGCCGGCCAGTCGACCGTGGCATCAAGACCTGTCTGTACGTAATCGGAAGGCCATGCGTGTGCATTACGCTCAACTACTGCAAGGTTTGCTTCGAGCACGGCATTGTAAAGTGTCGTGCTGGCCTGGCAGATACCGCCGCCCAAGCCCTGCTCGTACTGGCCTCCGAGGATAACTGTTGCTTCCTTGAATCCGTTCTCGGCAGTTCTCTGTCCGACTACTTCGTTGAATGAGAATACCTGGCCCGGCTGGAGGATCGTGCCGTTCATGTTGTCACACGCCTGGCTGATGTTGCTGTTACGGTTTGTATTGTTGGAACAGCTTGTCTGGCAGTCGCCGATAAGACCGACGTTCTCTCTGATCATGGCCTCGGTGATCTCAGGCTCCTTAACCTCAGTGGGAACTTCGATTATTCCGGAATAAACCTGGGCATCAAAAAGAGCCTTTACTTCTTTGGCAGTGCCCTCAACGTCGATGGCATAACCGGTCTTTTCTGGTGAGATCACGAATTCGCATGTTTCCATGTCGAAGCTCTCGATGGTAGCGTTCTTTACCAAAGCGAACTCATCAACATAAAGGTCGAGAACTTTATTGATTCTCTCGTTAACACTCTCAATCTGAATCGTATAAGCTGTCTTATATGTCTTGGGGGTGTTCTTAAGCTGCTGGATGTTGTTGTAACATTCAACCACCTGTGTCAGATCAGCTTCAGCGGGAAGTCTGTACATTGCATAAGCTTCGTCAAGGACCTGACGTGTGTTGTACTCGAAGGTAGCGTCAGAAAAATCAAGATAAAGGAGCTTGCCTGCAAGGCTTAATCTGATATCGACTGAAAGGGGCTTGTCCGGCTGCTTAGCGGTAATGGCATTGTAAGCCTCGTCGTAAGTCATGCCGCCAACGTCGATGCCATCAATAACGATGCCTGAGTAGAACTTATCTGTTTGGAGCTCGGCATATGCCTGCTCTGTAGTAATCTTGGTGACTGTACCGTCGGCAAGAGTGACCTGGACTTTCTCTTCGAATGCACCGATATAGTAGAGAACGGCAAGTACAACGCCTGCAACGAGGAGAACGGATGCTGCGATCACCATAAAAGGAGCATAGGGATTGTTCTTAAATCTGCTGCCCTTATTGCCGCCCTTTACAAAGCCGTACTCAGCGCCTGTTGACTTGCTGTACTTCTTGCTTGCTTTTGATTTGGACTTGGATTTGGTTGCCTTATCTCCGGAAGAGACCTTTCCGAGGCTTCTGTAATCGAATTCAGTTTCTGCTTTTGCGGCGGGCTTGGAGGACTTGCTTTCTGTTGTCTTTAAACTTTTGGAAGCATTATTAACAGGCACGAGCTGTGAACTCCTTACTTCTGAGGGCTTTGAACCACCCTGAGCCTGTCCTCCTGTTTTCTTCATTAATGTCTAACCCCTCGCATATTACAAAGATATACTTTGAAATCCTAAACAATAATAAACATTGTTTTTGCAAACTTCAACCACGGCGAATGAGCATTATATTAAAAAAAAGCGATAATTTTTCAGTCGTTGTTGTAAAATCGTTTATATTTGTCTACGGAGCCGAAAAGAACATGTCAAAAGAATACAAAGCCCTTCTCACAGCAGATATGGATTTCACTCTCCTTGCACCCGGCAAGGATGTGCCTGAGGGCAACAAGGAAGCGATCAAAGCACTTAAAAATGCGGGCGTTGCGTTTACCATCGCAACAGGAAGATCTTCTTTTCTCGTAGGCAAATTCGCGGAAAACTTAGAGATCGACGTGCCCATCATCACGAGCAACGGCGGTTCGCTTTTCGATGCCCGCACGAGAAAACAGTTCGCATCAAGGGATTTCGAGGACAAAAAGATAAGAACACTTTTGAGATATCTCCTCGATAACGATGCGGATGCCACTCTCTATTCGGATGAAGGTATTTTCTTCGCGCCCTGTTCATCAAGAAAATTCTTCGTTGAAGGTTATAACGAAGGGGTTGAACCTGCCAAGCAGTCACCCATCATCGACATCGGCATGGATTATCCCGAGAAAGAAGTCATACCGCACTTCAACAAGATCCTTCTGATAAAGCCCAACAAGACCATATATGACATCCTGTCAGCCGATCCGGAGCTTGAGGCGATCTGCTCAGGACCTGATCTGTATGACATCATGCCGAAGGGAACTTCCAAAGGCGGTGCCCTGCTAAGTCTTGCTGACTATCTCGGCATTCCCCGTTCCAATACGTTTGCAATAGGTGACAACGAGAACGATGTTTCCATGATCTCGATGGCATCTCACGGTATTGCAGTGGGTAATGCTACCGACGGCGCAAAAAAAGCCGCCGAGTATATCTCTGCAAATTATGACAGCCTCGGCTTTGCCAAGGCTGTCTATGAATTCGTTATTCCGCTGACCCAATCTTTTTAAGCGAGTTTTGACTTAACGTATCCTTCAACCTGACCTTTGATGGTCTCGAATGAAGCTTTAGCGGCTGCCTCATCAGCATCGTATACACCCATGTAGATCTTAAGCTTGGGCTCTGTGCCTGAAGGTCTTGCGCATGCCCAGTCGATACCCTTGTTTCCGCCGAGCTCATAGAGAAGAACATTGGACTTGGGAAGAGTGATCTCTTCAACCTCTACACCGCTGTCTGTAAATACGTAGCGCTTGGATTCCTTATAGTCTCTTACTGCAACTACGGAAGCACCGCCGAGAAGGTTCTTTGCTTCAGCAAGGTTCTTGCATTCTGTAAGTTCTTTTCTGAGCTCGACCATGCAGCTACCGATCTTCTCGATACCTTCCTTGCCTTCGAGGGTGCAGCTGATCGTCTGCTCAACGCCGTATCCGTACTTCTCATAGAGGTGGTCAAGTCTGTCAGCAAGCGTCTCGCCCTTCTCGAAAGAAGCTGCCGCCATGTTGCAGATGAGCATTGCTGCTACAACAGCATCCTTATCACGTACATCAACGCCTGAGAGATATCCGTAGCTCTCTTCGAATCCGAACTGGAAGTGCTTGTCGCCGAACTCGTCATCAAGCTTGATCCTCTCGCCGATGAACTTGAATCCGGTAAGCGTCTCCTGGAGCTCAACTCCGTAGTAATCACAGATGCTCTTTACGAGCTTGGAAGATACGATAGTCGTAACGGCGAAAGACTTATCCGGAAGTGTTCCGAGATTCTTCTTTGAATCAAGGATGTAATCCAGGAGCATGAGGCCCATCTGGTTGCCGGAGAAGCACTTATACTTAACTTCGCCGTTCTCAACGACTTTTGCTGCAGCACCGATTCTGTCGGAGTCAGGGTCTGTACCGAATACCAAAGAAGCATCTGTCTTCTTTGCAAGTTCGATAGCCATTGAGAGAGCCTCAGGGTTCTCAGGGTTGGGAAGGCTTACCGTCGGGAAGGATCCGTCAGGGAGTTCCTGCTCTTTTACGATGTGGATATTCTTGAATCCTACAGCCTCGAGGATCCTTCTTACGGGCTTGTTGCCTGAACCGTGAAGAGGAGTATAAACGATGCTCATGTCAGCCTGCTTATTGATAGCCTCCTGGTCGACAACGAGCTTTGTGAGCATGTTTGTGAATGCCTCATCGATCTCGGGACCGAATGAAGTAACAAGGCCCTTGGCCTTAGCTTCTTCGATGTCCATCATCTTGATCGTTCTGATGTCTGAGATAGCCTCGATGTTAGAAAGAACTGCATCAGCTGCTTCCGGAGGAACCTGTCCGCCGTCCTCTCCGTAAACCTTGTATCCGTTGTACTTGGAAGGGTTGTGTGAAGCGGTGATCATGACACCTGCAAAAGCCTTGAAATATCTTACTGAGAAAGAAAGTACCGGAACCGGTCTGAGCTCATCTGAAAGTCTTGAAGGGATGCCGTTAGCCGCAAGGACCTGAGCTGTGATCTGTGCGAATTCGGGAGAGAAATGTCTTGAATCGTAAGAGATAACAACGCCTCTCTTTACTGCCTCTTCGCCCTCTGAAAGAATATACTTTGAAAGTCCTTCGGATGCCTTTGCAACCGTATAAACGTTCATTCTGTTTGTTCCTGCACCGAGCACGCCTCTTAAGCCTGCGGTACCGAACTCAAGATCTCTGTAGAATCTGTCTTCGATTTCTTTCTTGTCATCCTTGATAGCGATAAGTTCGTTTCTCGTGCCCTCATCGAAATAAGGATCTGTTGACCAAAACTCATACTCTTTCATGAAATCCATAGTGATAACCTCCAAATTCTTGTTCAGTAATAAGATACCCGAATTATTTTTGTTTTTCTTTCTTTTTCGAGATGTTTTTATCGATTACTATAAATGCCGCCAAAAGAACGATTCCTGCGCAGGATACCATTGCACCCGGCTTAAGTCCCGGAGCCGTGAATACGAGCTCGGCGGTGTGATTTCCCGAAGGCGCGTCAAATGCAATGAACGCATTCTGGTAAACCTTATGCTGTGCCGGAGCGCCATCGATATAAAGCTGCCATCCGTCTTCTGCCGGGATCGTGGTGATGATGGTGTCACCGTCTTCGATGCCGTTGATGTTGAATTTAGCATAGCCGTCATAAACAACGTCTGCTGTTACCTTTGTCTTGTCTATCTTTTCGATCTGGCTTGCGAATGTCTCATTATCAAAGTATGCAAATCTTACGTTCAGATAAGACCACTTGTCATTATCGCTGATGAATGAGATCTTAACGTGCTCACCTTCAGTGAAGCTTCCGAGTCTGAAGATCTGTGAATAGTAGGTGTTTGACTCAAAATCATAGACTTTTACGCCGTTGACATAGATCTTTGTACCGTCAAGGATCCTTCCGGAAGTAATCGAACAATAAAGCTCGTTATCAGAAGGAATATCAAACTCATATTCGACAGCGATCGGGATGTTACTGTTGCTTCTGTATATGTTTGTTACATTGGTCTGAAGATCCTTGGAGACAGTATTCTCAAGTCCGAGCGTATCCTCTTTTGTTGCGGAGTTTTCAGCCTGAACGGAACCGGGATCAGATTCAGAATCACCGGTAACAGCAAGATCCTTGTTTGAAACATAGTCGCTGGTGTTAAAGAATACGCCGTTGGTGATAACGGGAACGCCTGTAACACTCTCATCAAGTTCCACGAAGAAATCTTCGGTAAATTCTTCAGGGAACAATGATCTGTACCAATCATTCTGGAATTTGAAATAGTCCTTCTCAACGGCATCGGTCTCCAGTCTGTAGAAATTGAAATCCATAGCCTTGCTGTCAGCTGCAAATGCCAAAGGAAGGAAAGTGTCGTTGGCATAGAAACCTAATTCCGTACCGTAAGAATCCTCACCTTCCAAACGGTAGAAAGAAAGATCCTTGCGTGCAGATACAGATCCGACTGAAAAGAATGAGTCCACTGACGGACATGCAAAAGTATGCCATACAGCGAAGTAGTTGTAATTTGTAGGCATACCGAGCTGCTTCATAAAGCGGTGCATCTTCTTGTTTGAATTGGAGTTGAAGAAAGCAACGCCGTTATAACCTGCGTAAAGTGCCTCACCGTCTTCCACATAGTTTCTGGAAGTATAGTCAGGTGTTTTCTCAGTCTCGGCACGGAATGCACCGGTGTTGTCATTACGTGTCTTTACATAATTACCGAACTCGATCTCGGCATTTAGCGACTGAATATATTCTCTGGAATTTCCGCCGTTCAATACAAGCGGTTCGACATCGGAAGAAAGCATCGGACTTGCGAAAACCACTTCGAAGCAGACGATGCCACTAAGCAGAGGAGCGATCATTCTGGGCATATCTTTAAGCTGTTCCGGCCATTTCTCGAGACCAAAACCCGCAAGGAGCGCCGCATACGCAGTGATCAGGCAAAGGTTGAACAACACCGTATCAGACTTGCCGAGGATTTTTCCGAGCGTATAGTCAATAAGCACGAGTGCATACATGATGAGCATTGCCCTGGTAATGTGTTTTCTTGCAACCTCCTTGATCTTCATAAGAACTTTCAAAGACACAACAAGGAATAACGGAATGAATACAAATGCCTGTCTGTGCCAGAACCAGTTTGGATCATCGAAAACATGCCATGCCTTATCGAGCGGATAAAGAGCTGTGGATAAGAGCACTCCAAGGAAGCAGACTGCATGTATCTTTCTCTCTCTTCCCTTGAAAACAGGGCTGAGGAAATAGATCAGCACCAACATGGATACGAGGAGACATACAAAAAGGAAAGGATAATTGCCGGGCAAAAGGTCATTAAATCCCTGAGGCTCGCCAAGAACGAACATGTGGATAAGAGTCAGCGGGGCATATGTGATCGAATTACCTCCGGAAGATACTGTCTTATCAGCACTATTGATCGTATCAAGGCCGACGGGAACCAGAAGGACAGCTGTTACGAGAGCGGTAAATCCGGCAGTCAGTACATATTTGAGACCGATGACGGCTGCCTTTTTGAGAGGAGTCTTATCAATGAACATCCTGATACAAAGATACAGAAAGCAGGCGATTCCGGTCATGTATGCAATGTAATAATTCGATACAAACAAAACCAATAAGGATATGACAAGTCCGGCATAATTCTGCTTCTTTATGAAATTTCCCGTGAAGAAAAGGATCAAAGGCAGGAGCATGTATCCGTCGAGCCACATAATGTGGAAAAGGAATATCTGCGCATACAAAGAGAACGCATACATGATTCCGATGAGGACAGGCCATTTTGTATTCCTGTCTTCCGTCTTTGTTGAGATGAACATGCACATGAATGCAGAAGCAAAACTGAGTTTGGAAACTATGATAGCCATAATGACCGCATCTATCTGTGTCTCATCAATAAAGAGATAGATCAGATTAAAAGGACTTGCGAGATAGTATCCGAATGTTCCGATGAAGTTCTTGCCGAGTCCCAGTCTGAATGAATAAGTCAGGTAAGAAAGCAGATGTCCGGCGGGAACGTTGTTAAGCTCACTGATCTTGCTCTTTAAGAGTGCAAGGAAAGGAGCATACTGCGCTTTAAGATCGCTTAAAAGAACCGAATTCTCTCCAAGCGGATACTTCTTGAAAACAACCATCGAGCATAAGAAAAGACTGAGCGTAATAAAGAACGTGATCAACGGACGCTTGTCCAATTTACCTCTCTTCGCCAAAGCAGGTTTCTGACTCTTTTTCTCTATTACCTTCTTGCTTTTGGCACCGTCAAGACTCGAGAGTTCTTTCATTACCGTTCCGTCCTTTCAGGAGATAAATAAAAATAGATTTATTGATTATAATACAAAAAAGAACAACTTGCTTGAAAGTATCACGTTTGATGTATTATATAAAAGAACGCGAATGATATAATGAAAAGCAGCTTTTTGCCTGCTTTGTACCAACCCATAAGGAGAAACAGATGCTGATAAGTCTTATCGTTCCATGCTACAACGAAGAAGAATCTCTTCCGTTCCTTTACGAAGCATTGTGCGATGTACGTAAGGCTGAGACTTCTCCTGACAGGTGTTTTGAATTCATTTTCGTAAATGACGGCAGCCGCGACAAGACTGCCGAAGTAATAAAGGGGCTTGCCGAGAACGACAAAGCCGTTAAGTATGTTTTCTTCTCAAGAAACTTCGGCAAGGAAGCCGCAATGTATGCGGGCATGCAGAAGGCCAAGGGTGATTACGTCGCCATTCTCGATGCTGACATGCAGGATCCCCCGTCACTTCTTCCTGACATGATAAACACCCTCGATTCAGGCGAATACGATATCGTCGCTGCAAGGCGAGTAACACGTAAGGGTGAACCCAAGATCAGAAGCTTTTTTGCACGTTGTTTCTATAAACTCATCAACCGCATGTGCGATGTTGAGATTGCAGACGGCGCAAGAGACTTCAGACTCATGAAGCGCGAAGTCGTAGATGCAATCTTAAGTCTTTCTGAAAGACAGCGTTTCTCAAAAGGTATCTTTGCATGGGTCGGTTTCCGCACAAAATGGGTTGAGCACGAGAACGTTGAGCGTGTTGCCGGCGAGACAAAATGGAGTTTCTGGAAACTGTTTAAATATGCGATAGACGGTATCGTCGCATTCACGACTGCACCTTTACGTCTTGCTACTTATGCTGGTTTCTTCTTTGCGTTATTGGGATTCATCTATCTCATTTACTACTTCATCAGAGCGATCGTCCTAACGATCTACAATGACGTTCCGGGCTATCCTTCCCTCTTGTGCTTCATCCTCTTCATCGGAGGGCTTATCCTTATGTGCTTAGGAATCCTTGGTGAATACATCGGAAGAACATACATAGAGTCCAAGGGAAGACCTATCTATATTCCCTCCGAAGAATCAAAAGATTAATCTGAATATCTGATTATTTAGCCAGGTATCTGTAGAAGAAGCTTTCTTCAAAATCCTTGGCGAAGAATTGTTCCTGAATAGTTACGGCATACTGAGGATCATTAATATTTCCAAATGATCCGATATCCTCTTTATCGTTGCGGTCGCCCGTAACAACTGAACCGATGATCGTAAACAGGTTAAAGCATGCAGGGAACATCATTAGAATAACCGCAAGCATAACAGCTGCAGACTTAAGCCACCCCTTCTTTGTCGTCGGAGTATTTTTCGCATCCATAACGTCAGCGGTCTTTTCACTCATAAAGATGGAAAGAGCGAACAATGCCGGCATGGAACCTCTCATGCAGAAATCATTCATTCCGCTTATCTGATATAAGGGGATGATCAGCAAGATAATAATTGAAGCCCAGAAGACCGGATCCTTTTTCCTGTTCTTGAACAAGATGAGCACAAACGGCAGGACTTCCATTGAAATGAACACCAGATATGCGGGCACAAACATATACTTATGATCGTAGAAATCCCATGCAAATCCCCTGTAGCTCGTTGCCGCGGCATTGGACATGTAATAACTGCCGAACACCGCCAGGAGCAGAATTGCTGAAGCAATGTTTACCGGGCTTAAGATGTTCATCACTCTTGATGCGGTCTTTTCAGCTTTGTGTTTTTTGCTAAACAGGATCGCTCCTACTACCGGAAGGATACCGAATACGGCCCACGGCGAATAGCAGAAAAGAACTCCCGCCGTAAGTCCCATGGAACGGGTATTGAATGACATCAGAAGCAGGGCAACTATCAGGAAACATGGAACCATCTGGTTGAATACGCTGCACATTTCCCTGAAATTGCTGATATAGCTCATGACGGGAACCCATCCTTCTACCCAGTACCAGCCTTCATATTTGGTCAGGAGATAAGCAACGTTCGGGAGCAGATCGAGTCCTGCAAAGAAAACATAGAAGAAAGGAACCCATCTTGTAAATCTCTTTATGACCGCACTTGAAGCCATAAGAGAGAGGAATATTCCCAAAGAATTCCAAAGGAATATAGCGAAGTTTCCGGCTTCGAATCCGAACATCTTGCCTATCAGGGCAGCGGGCATCCAATAAATAAAATAATACGAGAATGCCCTCTCACCTGATGCGATTCCGAAGATCTCCCTTACTTCAGGATTCGTCTGTGTCGAATAGTTATAGATAACAGGCCAGTCATAGTCTATGAGGTCTCTTAATATAGCACGCCTGAAAGGATGATCCTGTACGGTGCAAATGTATTCTCCGACTCCTGAGATAAATGATATTGCCAGTGCCGTTATGGCAAACCCGATAATGTACGATACGGGAACCTTAAGATCGGTATCCTGCCTCGACAGCTTGATGCCATTGGGATCATTGAGGCAATCCGATACGGCATAAAGAACAATGCCGCCGAAAATAAGTGTAAGCGGGATACCTACGGTCAAGCGTAAATATCCCAGAAAAAACATAAACAGCGGTACTGTCAGAAAAAGAACTATCGAAGCGTAAAGCCACGGAAAAGGTACCGTTACGGTCTTGCCTTCACATGCGGAGCGCTCCTTAAGCACGTGCTTTTTAGCTTTGCCCTTTGAAGCGCCTCCTATCTGCTTTACTTCCTTCATTATCTTTGTCCTGCAGTCCCTGCTGTTTAGAGTGTTTCTGTTAATTCAGTTTCTCAGAGCTGAACAGTCATGAAATCGATCTGCTGGGGCTCCAAAGGTCTGTCCTGATAATCCGTTCTTACGGAAGCGATCTTATCAACGACTTCGATACCTTCGATGAGCTTACCGAAAGCAGCATACTGTCCGTCGAGATGCGGGGAATCCTCATGCATGATGAAGAACTGTGAACCTGCGGAGTTGGGATCCATCGCGCGTGCCATGGAAAGAACGCCTCTTGTGTGCTTGAGGTCATTTCTGAATCCGTTAGCAGTAAACTCACCCTTGATAGAATAACCGGGGCCGCCCATGCCTGTGCCTTCCGGATCGCCGCCCTGGATCATGAATCCGGGAATGACTCTGTGGAAGATGAGACCGTTATAAAACCCCTTGCTTGCAAGGTCTACAAAGTTCTTAACTGTCTCGGGAGCGATCTCGGGATAGAGCTCTGCCTTCATAACGCCGCCGTCTTTCATCTGAATGGTAACAATAGGATTTGCCATTTGAATTTCTCCTTATCTTCTTCTGTATGATCTTAAGATGTCGTCCTTGATCTTCCAAAGCTTGGGTGAGAGGTCGACATAATAGTTGTGAGGGTTCTCAAATCTCTTGATGGAATCCCAGAGAGAGTCGAGTTCCTTGGTGCAGTTAGCCTTGATCTCTTCGATGGAGGGCTTGTCGTAAATGAGCTTGCCGTCCTTGAAGATCTGAACGAGGAGCTCCTTCGTGTAGTAGTTTTCGAGCACCTTGGACTTCCATGTGTTATCAGGATCGAAGATCTCATAAGGCTCGCCGTTAGGAATCTCTTCATCTGCAACCATGACTACGTCAGCAAGAGCCTTGCCGGTAGCTTTGTCATAGAATCTTACGATCTTCTTGCTGCAGGGATTTGTAACCTTGCCGATGGAATCGGAGATCTTCATCTTCGGAATGATCGTGCCGTCTGCTTCTTCAACTGCTGAGATCTTGTAAACGCCGCCGAAAACAGGCTCAGCCTTGGATGTGATAAGCCTCTCGCCTACACCGAAAGAATCGATGCATGCGCCCTGGCTGATGAGGTCTCTGATGAGGTACTCGTCAAGTGCGTTGGAGACTGTGATCTTACAATCCGTAAGGCCAGCCTCGTCGAGCATCTTGCGTGCACTCTGTGTCATGTAAGTAAGGTCGCCGGAGTCGATCCTGATACCCTTGAGTCTCTTGCCCATGGGTTCGAGAACTTCCTTAGCGCATCTAATCGCATTGGGAATACCCGAACGGAGAACGTCGTATGTATCAACGAGCAGGAGCGCGCCGTCGGGATAAGCAAGTGAATATGCCTTGAATGCTTCGAACTCGTTGTCGAAAAGCATTACCCATGAGTGAGCCATCGTACCGGAAAGCGGGATGTTGAACTGCTGTCCGCAGATCGTGCAGGATGTGCCTGCCGCGCCTGCAATGTATGCTGCTCTTGCACCGAGAACTGATGCATCGAAGCCCTGTGCACGGCGCGCACCGAACTCCATGACGGGTCTGCCCTCAGCAGCCCTTACGATCCTTGCTGTCTTTGTAGCGATAAGGGTCTGGTGGTTGATCGTGCAGAGAAGAGCTGTCTCAAGGAGCTGGGCCTGGATGATGGGGCCTCTTACCTTAACGAGCGGCTCTTTGGGGAATACAACTGTGCCTTCAGGAATAGCCCATACATCACATGTGAACTCAAAGTCTCTTAAGTAACTGATGAACTCCTCGTTGAAGTGATAGTTATCTTTGAGGAAAGTAAGATCGTCTTCAGAGAACTTGAGGCTGGAGAGGTAATCAATAACCTGCTCGAGGCCTGCCATAACAGCATATCCGCCGTTCTCAGGAATGTTTCTGAAGAACATGTCGAAGAATACGACCTTGTCCCTGTTTCCGCTGTTCAGATAACCGTTTGCCATAGTAAGCTCATAGAAGTCTGTGAGCATACTCATGTTGGTTCTGTCATTCCACATACCGTAATCCATACGATTCCACCTCCGTATGACTTTTAGTCTTAATTATGATTTTGCTATTTCTTTGATCGTAGTTGTAAGTCCTGCGATGCCCTGAAGATCTGAAGGAATAATGATCTTTGTGGATGCACCCTGACCTACCTTCTCCAATGCCTCAAGACCCTTGATGGCGATAAGTCCGTCATCAGCACCGACGTCCTTGACCATCTGGAGACCCTTGGCGGTTGCTTCCTGAACTGCAAGTATAGCCTGAGCCTGACCTTCAGCCTCTCTAATTGCTGCCTGCTTCTTTGCTTCAGCTCTTAAGATAGCTGCTTCCTTTTCACCTTCGGCAACTCTGATCGCAGATTCCTTCTCACCTTCTGCGATGAGTATCTTTTCTCTCTTCTCACGCTCAGCCTTCATCTGCTTCTCCATCGCTGCCTGGATCTCCTTAGGCGGGATGATGTTCTTGAGCTCAACACGGTTGACCTTGATGCCCCACGGATCTGTAGCTTCATCAAGGATCTCTCTCATTCTTGTGTTGATGATGTCTCTTGATGTGAGTGTCTGGTCGAGTTCCAGGTCACCTATTATGTTACGGAGAGTTGTAGCGGAGAGATTCTCGATAGCTACGATAGGACGCTCGATTCCGTATGTATAAAGCTTAGGATCTACGATCTGATAGAAAAGGACCGTATCGATCTGCATTGTAACGTTATCCTTTGTGATAACGGCCTGGGGTGCGAAGTCCGCAACCTTCTCCTTCAATGAGATCTTCTTTGCAACACGGTCGATAAAAGGAACCTTCATGTGGAAACCTGTCTCCCATGTTGTTCTGTATGTTCCCAGACGCTCGATGATGAACGTTGTAGCCTGGGGAACGATCTTGATATTGGGAATGACGAGCAGAAGAATTACGATGATTCCGATTGCTACGCCTATTATTGTGCCTGTTGAAACTGCTGCGATTGGTAACATAACTATTATCCTCCCTTTTTACGGTGCGACCTCGACTACGAGCTTAACACCTTCAATTGCTTTGACGGTAACCCTGATGCCTTCCGCGATATCCGCTTCTGCCTTGGCACTCCAGATCTGTCCGTCCACCTTTACCTGTCCTTTGCCCTCTGTATTGTTCAAAGGCACGATCACCACGCCTTCTTTTCCGATGAGTCTGTCGGCATTTGTGTGCTGAATGTTCTTCTTGCGAAGAGATTCGAGCTTAGGCCTTACCCAGATCATGCAAAGGACAAAACAAACTATGGACACGATTGCCATCACTATCACCTGCGCCGGAACCGATGCTCCGCAGAGATCCATGATCATCGCAACTAAAGCGCCGATACCGAACCACAAAGTTGCAAGACCTGTTGTCACAGCTTCAATGATGAACATTACGACAGCAATGGCGAGCCATATAACCCACATGCTGACCATTTCTTTAATCCTCCCTTTTTAAATTAATGCGGGTATTCCGGCCCGCATTTCAATAATTATATCACCTTAGATATTTTTTATTAATATAAAGAGGATCCGATTACCCCTTAATCAGGAAGGAATACTTCTTCAAGCGTAAGGCCTTTTGCGGGCAGCGTCTTGCCTGCCATGCTGCGGTCGCAGTTTGCGATTATATCCTTCACTTCATCAGGTTCTATCTTGCCCTGCCCTACATAAAGCAAAGTACCTGCGATTATGCGCACCATGTTATAGAGAAATGCTTCACCCGATACTTCGATCTCAATCTGACAGGGATCTTCGCCTTTATTGGAAACCCTGACTCCGAAAAGCCTTCTTACGGTAGTCTTCTGTGATCCGCCCGTTGCACAGAATGCCGCGAAATCATGCTCGCCAGCAAAGTATTCCGCTGCCTTCTGCATTTTCGCGATGTCTGGCCTTATAGGACAATAGTAGGCGTTGCGGTCGAGCAAAGGACTTCTTGTCGGCGAAGAATAAATACGGTAGATGTACCGCTTTCCCTTTATGTCGAAGCGCGCTGAGAAGTCATCGCTTACGTAGAAAGACTTCTTCACGGCAACGTCATCAGGCAATAAAGCATTCATCGCCAGGGGGAATTTATCTTCAGGAATAACAAACGGGACGTCCGCATGGCTCAGGTGACATTTGGCATGCACACCTGCGTCAGTGCGCGAGCACCCCGTAAGTCTGATCTTTGTCTTATAAAGCTCTTCTAAGGCCTTCTCGATTACATCCTGAACCGCCCTTGCGTTCTCCTGTGACTGGAAGCCCGCAAAATCAGTGCCGTCAAATTCAGTAATGAAGGCTATCCTCGGCATGATTACTTGCCGTTTTTACCATCGTCAACGCAGGACTTGCCCATCATGGCAGCGCCTACGATACCTGCGTCATTACCCATCTGGGCAAGCTCGATACGTGTCTTCTTGACTCCGGGTCCGAAGTAAGGACGTGACATGGTCTTCTCACGCATCGGGATAAGGAGGGGATCACCCTCGCCGCAAACACCACCGCCGACTACGAGTACTTCAGGCATGAATGTGTTGATGGCATTTGCAAGACCGTCAGCAAGATAATCTGTATACTGGTCAACTACCTGAGCAGCAACCTTGTCACCCTGTTTCATGGCGACGAAAGCAATCTGGGCATTCCACTCGCCAAAGTCTTCCTTAACCTTATTGAGGAGCGAATCAGGATTTGCTTCAGCAGCCTCTTTTGTCATTCTTGCGAGAGCCGTAGCAGAAGCATACTGCTCGAAGCAGCCCTTTCTTCCGCATCCGCACTGAACGCCGCCTGATACGAGAACAGTATGGCCGAACTCTGAACCTGCCTGGTTGAATCCTGAGAAGATCCTTCCGTTAATGATGACGCCTGCGCCTACACCTGTTCCCAATGTGATGGTAACAGAATCCTTTGCGCCCTTGCCTGCACCTGCTACAGCCTCAGCCATTGCCGCACAGTTAGCGTCATTATCGATATATACGGGGAGGTCAACGACTTCCCTTATAAGTTTTCTCATAGGAGCTTTGTTGAAAGGAAGGTTGCTCGAGTATACAAGAAGACCTTCATCGTTATCAGGTGTTCCGGGTGAACCGATACCGATAGCTTCGATATCCTTTACTTCAAGACCTGCATCCTTGATGGCATCTACAGCAAGCTGGCCCATGTCATGGATGATCTCTTCCATCGCTCTTTCTGCTCTTGTCTTGATGGATACCTTGTTAAGAAGCTTTCCTTCTCCGTCAACTATGCCGGCCTTGATGTTTGTACCACCCAGGTCGATTCCGCAATAATAGCTCATCTATATTCCAACCTTTCGATTTGTTTTAGCAACGAATGAATTCTATCACAGCGGGAGGTTTATCTCAAAGAGAAATCTACGACAACCACAAGCGCTGCAAGGAGTGTGAACATGACTCCGGCAAGAACGTCTTTTGCTGTCAGATGCAAAGGATTGAGCTTGGTTCTTCCCTTGCCTCCCCTGTAGCATCTCGCATCCATGGCGACAGCCAGTTCGTCAGCTCTTCTGAAGCTTGATACGAACAGCGGGATCAATACGGTTATATATCCCTTGACCTTGTTGATGAAGCTTCCTGTGTCGTAATCGGCACCTCTCGACTGCTGTGCCTTCATGATCTTGTCTGTCTCAGCAGCAAGGGTCGGGATGAATCTTAATGCGATGGACATCATCATGGCCATCTCGTGCACAGGCACCTTTATTAACGACAGCGGTGCGAAAAGTTTTTCCAGTGCATCACTCATCTTCAAAGGCGTTGTCGTAAGCGTCAGAAGAATGCTCGTGGAGATGATGAGGAATATGAGTCTTACCGCCATGATAACCGCTTTTCCTATACCGTAATCCGTTATCGTGATTATCTTCCAGGAGAAGAGCACATTACCCTGTTTGATCGTAAATATGTTTATAACGAAGATAAACAGAGCCAGAGGTAACATTGGTTTTACCGTGGACCACAGGATACCGGGCGTGATCTTAGCAAGGATCAGCTGAAGGATTATTATGCCTCCCAAAATCCCGATCGCAACAGGCTCCTGGATGATGAATATCGCAACGAGATATACGGCGTAAAGGATAGTCTTTACTCTCGGGTCTGTCTCGTGAAAAAATGAGTGTGCAGGATAGTATCTGCCGAGGCTGATCTTACTGAACATCGGCACCTCCTGCTCTGCACACGCTTCTGACCACAGACTGTGCTTCCTTTTCGGGACTGAAGTTCATGCCTTCAAATACTATGCCCGGGAATTCCTTTTTGAGCTTTTCCTGGAGAAGACCTGAAAACCTTGAGATCCTAGGTCTCTGTATACCAAGCTCTTCTGCTCTTTCCTTTACGAACAGTTCTTCGGGAGTTCCGATTGCCTTTATCTTTCCATGATCAATGAGGCAGATGCGGTCACAGTTGACTGCTGCTTCATCCATGTTATGCGATACGAGAATAATCGTAGTTCCGCTGTCACGGAGCTTTTTGATTATGGCAAACATCTCCTGTCTGCCTCTCGGGTCAAGACCGCTTGCAGGCTCATCGAGAACAAGGATTCCCGGCTGCATTGCAAGGACACCTGCCATTGCGGCACGTCTCTTCTGACCGCCTGATAATTCGAACGGACTTGAATTTACCTCATCGTTTGAAAGACCCACCATGAGAGCCGCATCGTATGCCATTTTGTGCATCTTCGCCTTCTCGATGCCCATCTTTTTGAGGCCGTAACAGATATCCTTAAATACTGTTTCCTCAAAAAGCTGATATTCGGGATACTGGAAAACAAGACCGACATTCTGTCTTATCTTTATGGTATCTTTCTTGTTCCTGCATGACAGGTCACCGTCTTTTGTATGTATGATTATGTCTCCGACAGAAGGTCTGAAGATCGCATTCATGTGGGAGATGAGCGTTGTCTTACCGCATCCGCTCTCACCTACGATGCCCAATACTTCTCCTCTTCTTATGTCGAGATTGATGTCTTCTATTGCTTTAGCATCGTTGCCGTCATAGGTATAAGAAAGTCCTTTGACGGACATGATGATGTCTTTTTCATCTTGTGTTTTTTTATCTTCAGATTTTTCCGGAGCTTTGATCCCGGGCTTTTTAAGCATCGCCGTAAGAGCTGCGATAAGTGATTCGTCAGATCTTAAGTCTTCTTTTGTAAGCGTGCTTCCGGTAAGCTTTGCGATCTCAAATGCAAAGTTAAACTTAACCGGTCTTTTTAGTCCGTAATCCCAAAGTTTATCTGAGAGGAATATCTCTTCAGGTCTGCCTTCCATTACGGCTTTGCCCTTATTTACGATGACGAGCTTATCGCATCTTAAAGCTTCGGTCATGTCATGCGTAATGGTGATGAGGGTAAGGCCCTTTTCAACACGCATCTTCTCAACGAGCGTAAGGAAATCATCCCTGCTCGAGGGATCTAACATTGCTGTTGCTTCATCAAGGATGAGGATATCGGGCTGCATCGCAAGAGCGCCTGCTATCGCAAGCTTTTGCTTTTGGCCGCCTGATAAAGCTGTCGTCTCTCTGTGTCTGTATTCGTAAAGACCGACATCTTTTAATGCCTGGTCTACTCTTTCTCTTAATTCGGGATTGGGAACACCGAGATTTTCCGGTCCGAAAGCAACGTCTTCTTCTACTATCGTTCCGACGATCTGGTTATCGGGATTCTGGAATACGCAGCAGCAATGTGCCCTTATGTCCCAGAAAAGGTTATCGTCTGATGCGTCCTTTCCGAAAATAACGACTTTACCGCTGTCAGGAACTTCAAGGACATCGATGATCTTTGCAAGTGTTGATTTGCCTGATCCGTTGCTGCCGAGGATAGCTGTGTAAGAACCCTTTTCGATGGTGACGGAAATACCGTCAAGAGCGAGTCTTGGCGCTTTTTCAGAGTCCTCTTCCGCTATGTCATAAGAGAACTTTACGTCCTTGATTACAATGCTGTTCGGGTCTTCGGGCAACTCGGGTTTCTCCCCATTAAATCTTTAGTAGCAACATTTTAAAGAGAACGGGGAAAGATGTAAACCTTTCCCCGTAACTGATTGACAATTAAATTTTCCCGTTTTGTTTGTGTAATATTACACGAACTCCAAGATAGCCATCTCGGCACCGTCACCACGTCTAGCGCCCAAACGGATGATTCTTGTGTAACCACCGTTTCTGTTTGCATATCTGGGTGCGATATCATCGAATACCTTATTAACGGGATTGATGATGTTGCCTTCTGCATCGTGGCTCTTGTTGACCCACTTGATCATGGCCTTTCTTGCAGCGAGACGTGAAGGGTTATCAACCTGAACTGTCTTTGTCTTAACTTCACGGTCAACTACTTCGTACTTAGCGCCGCTCTTAGATGTCTTTGTCTTAAGAACCTTCTTGCCCTTACCGTCGAGCTTAGCTGCAGAAACAGTGATTTCCTTTGTTGTGTAGTTATCCTGCTCCTTAACTGCAGAAGATACGAGCTTCTCTACGATAGCGCTGATCTCCTTAGCACGGGCAACTGTTGTCTCAAGCTTACCGTTTATAATTAATGCTGTGACCTGATTCTTCAGAATAGCAGCACGCTGATCTGAAGCACGGCCGAATTTCCTGTTAGGCATTTAAAATATCCTCCTGCTTAAAAAAGCTTAATCTTCCTGTTCTCTCAAGTGCAGACCCATGTCTTCAAGCTTCTCGATGATTTCCTCGAGGGACTTCTTACCAAGATTTCTTACCTTGATCATCTCGTCCATGGAACGAGCTACGAGATCACCAACTGTGTTGATCTGTGCTCTCTTGAGACAGTTGTATGTACGTACTGAGAAATCCATATCTTCAATAACACCGGAAAGCTTTGAATCATGCTCGCCGCTCTCTTCGATGTTCTTGAAGCTGGGTGCTGAATCGGTATCAGCGAGAGCTGTAAAGAACTTGAGGTGCTCGATGAGGCAGTTAGCTGCTGAAGAGAGAGCCTCGTCAACATCGATAGTGCCGTCTGTCCAAACCTCGAGTGTAAGGCTGTCGTAGTCTGTACGGGCGCCTACACGGGTATTCTCTACCTTGTAGTTAGCCTTCTTAACAGGTGTGAAGATGGAATCGATCGGGATTACACCGATAACCTGCTTAGCGGGCTTATTCTGCTCTGCTGTGTTGTATCCGCGGCCCTTGCTGAGTGTGAACTCCATGAATACGTCGTCACTGCCGTTGAGGTGAGCGATAACGTGGTCAGGATTCATAATCTCAACTTCAGGTCCGTGAACGATATCGCCTGCTGTGAGCTCGCCGGTTCTGCCCTTAGCGACGCTGATGCTGACGATGTTGGACTCGTTGTGAAGCTTTGCGCGGATACCCTTGATATTAAGGATAATCTCCGTCATATCCTCGATAATACCCGGAACAGTGGAGAACTCATGCTTAATCTTCTCAATCTTGATAGATGTTACTGCCGCGCCGGAAAGTGAAGAAAGGAGCACTCTGCGGAGAGAATTTCCGAGTGTTGTGCCGAATCCACGCTCGAGCGGGGCGATGGTATATTTGCCGTAGGACTTATCCTCGTTGGTTTCAACGCACTTAACGGTCGGCTGGCTGATTTCCATCATGTTTAATCCTCCTAGATAATTCTAAATATCTTGCGATCCGGATGTTATTACTTAGAATACAACTCGACGATAGCAACTTCGTTTACAGGTACTTCGATCTGATCTCTTGTAGGGATTGCAAGGACCTTACCGCAGAGCTTGTCGCTGTCGGACTCAACCCATGCAGGTGTAGCTCTTGAACCTGTTACTTCGATGATGTCCTTGAATCTCTGTGAGCTCTTGGAACCCTCTTTGATCTCAATTACATCGCCAACCTTAACCGCAAAAGAAGGGATATTAACGATCTTGCCGTTAACCTTAACTCCTCTGTGGCTTACGATCTGTCTAGCTTCATCTCTTGTACGAGCGAAGCCCATTCTGAATAAAACGTTGTCAAGTCTTGTCTCAAGAAGGATCATGAGGTTTTCACCGGTTGTACCATACTTGAGCTTCTGAGCCTTTTCGAAATAGTTTCTGAAAGGCTTCTCGAGAACGCCGTAAATAAACTTAGCCTTCTGCTTTTCCTTAAGCTGCATGCCATACTCGCTCATCTTGCGGGGTCTGGATGCACCATGCTTTTTAGATTCTTTCTTCTCTACTCCTAAGAAAGCAGGCTCAATACCGAGGGCTCTGCACTTCTTAAGGACAGGTGTCATATCTCTAGCCATTGCTATATTCCTCTTTTCTATACTAAGTATTCTGCCAAGAGAAGATTAAACTCTTCTTCTCTTAGGAGGGCGGCAACCATTGTGAGGTACCGGTGTTACGTCCTTGATCATTGTGACTCTGAGGCCTGCTGTCTCGAGAGCACGAACTGCGGACTCACGTCCGGATCCGGGTCCCTTAACATAAACATCAACAGTCTTCATGCCATGATCGCAAGCTGCCTTTGCAGCCTTCTCGGAAGCAACCTGAGCTGCATAGCTCGTGCCCTTACGTGAACCCTTGGCGTCCATACCTGCAGAAGCCCAGGAAATTGTATTTCCCTGCTTGTCGGTAATTGTAATGATTGTATTGTTGAATGTAGCATGAATATGAGCCTGACCGTCAACGACGTTCTTACGCTCACTTCTTCTGGGTCTTAAGCTTTTCTTCTGTGCCATTTTGACTCACCTCACCTTACTTCTTCTTACCAGCAACTGTATGCTTCGGACCCTTACGTGTACGAGCATTAGTCTTTGTACGCTGGCCTCTTACAGGGAGTCCCAGTCTGTGGCGACGTCCGCGAAGGCAACCGATATCTGTAAGTCTCTTGATGTTGGACTGTACTTCTCTCTTAAGGTCACCTTCAACCTTGTAATTGTTCTCGATCTGGTCACGGATCTTCGCAACCTCATCTTCTGTCAAATCCTTGACGCGTGTGTCGGGATTGATGCCTGTATCGGCAATAATCTTGTCCGCACTTGTTCTTCCGATTCCGTAAATGTACGTAAGAGCGATTTCAATTCTCTTATCATTCGGTAAATCTACGCCGGCTATACGAGCCATTTAATGTACCTCCGTATTGGATAAAGTGGTATTAATCTCTATTTGACACGCGTAAGTCAAGGAACTCCGGGTTAGGGAGCAGCCGCCCTCTCGGAACGGTGGGTAAATATTGATTACTTTTCTTTTTTAAAAATTCTTTTGCGGGAAGGAGCTATTATCCCGCGGTCTTCACTTCAGGCGTACGGGGCTAATTCCGTACTATAAGAAGACCCGTCAATCTGCTTAACCCTGTCTCTGCTTATGCTTGGGGTCAGAGCAAATGACCATGACTTTGCCGTTTCTGCGAATGATCTTGCACTTTTCGCACATCGGCTTTACTGAAGGTCGTACTTTCATGTTAGTACCTCCTGTCGCTGTTATTTTTCCACAACAAATACAGGCGCCTTCTGAGCGCATGCTAAACAATTATAGCAAAATCATTTCGGTTTTCAACTGGAAATTTCATCAGACAGGCACTTTTTTTGAGCATGTTTTCGAAAAACAAAAAAAGAGCCGCCCTAAGGCGGCCCTATTATAGCATCACTTATATGCCTTATCTACTTAACCGAAGATACCGCCGGAAGTAGGAAGCGGGATAGTAACCATGAAGATTACTGCGATGAGGAGGCATACAACGCTGACAGCAAGAACGATCTTCTTGTTTGTCTGGTTCTTGAATACGCCTACGATACCGAGCATGAAGAGTGCAACGCTGTAAAGTACTGTAACGAGTGAGAACTTATCACCGTTAGCGTTGTCCTGCTGACCCTGCTCGAGAACGAGCTGTGCTTCGTCAAGCTTTGCGTTAGCTTCATCAAAATAGCTCTGGACGAATTCTTCATTAGCAAAAGGTGAGTTGATAGCCTGGCCGCTCTCATCATAGAGCCAAGCAAGAATATCCTCTTCATCGTTAACGCCGTCGTTGAAACCATCAAAATCATATCCGATGATTGCAGCCATGTCTTCTGTGAGGTTGTCCTGGCAGAACCACTGGAGCTTCCAGACATATGCTTCAAGTGTCTTTGAATCGTTAGTCGAGTCAGCATAAAGGATGTTGATCTCATAATCCATGATCGTATTCCATACGTCCATGTCCTGAGTCATAGACTGGACAGCTGCGTTGTAAAGTGAGTTGCCGTCGCTGGAGAGATTGTTACTTGTAGCATAGTTTGTTGCCTGGTTACCACCATGAATGGAACCGACATAGCTTGCCCATGCTGTGAGAAGTGCGGTGATACCGAGAAGGATAACCGTGATGATCTCAAGCTTGTTCTCGTCTAAGAAGGACTTCTTACCCTCAGCCTTCTTCTCTTCTGCTTTTACGTTCTTTTCTTCTGACATTGTAATGTTCCTTTCTCAGAACAAAAGCACAATTACCACCCTGTAACTGTGCTTTTGCTTATGTAGTTACTTTAATATATTTATTAATTTAAAAATTATAGTCCTAAAGCGTTGAACTCTTTGGCTGTATCTTCAACCTGCTTCTCAACGAGCTTGCAGTTCTTACCGCCGATCTTGCTGATGCTGCTCCAGCCGTTTGTAAGTGAATCAAGAGCTGCATTCTTAAGAGCGTTATCCAAACCTGCCTGCTCAGCCTTGAGGATAGTGAACTTAGCGCCTTCTTCACCCTTGAACCAGCCCTGTGTGATCTGGCACTGGTTGTTTCTGTCTACTGCAGGGAAAGCAATGATATATGCAAAACCATGCTTAACGAGCTCGGGCTTGCCGGCAGAGAATGTCTCGTCCTTGATTTTCTCGTAGAGAGACTGCATTGAGTAATTCTCTTTTGTTGTGACCTTGATCTGCTTAATACCTAACATAACGCACCTCCAAAAATTTACACATTCCCATACCGTGCAAGCACAGGAATAATCTCTAACGGAAAGTATATCACAGATTTAACATTTTCAAACAAAATATGATAAGTATGTATAGTATTTTAAATAGAAAAGAAACGCACCAAAACCGCTTGGGTTCCGGTGCGTAAAAATCAGTGTAAAAATGTCCGCAGACGATTACTGCTTGGGCTTCTTCTCGCCTCTCCAGGTAATTCTGCCGCGGGAAAGGTCATAAGGAGAGATTTCCATTGTTACCTTATCGCCCGGAAGAATCTTGATGTAATTCTGTCTAAGCTTTCCTGATAAATGAGCAAGAACAATGTGTCCGCTGTCGAGCTTTACCTTAAACATTGCGTTGGGCAATGCTTCATCAACTACTCCCAGTACTTCAATAACATCTTCCTTCGCCATTAAAAACCCTCCTCATAGTCATAGGTTGTAAGATACGGACCCTCATCCGTGATCAAAATCGTATTCTCATAGTGACTTGCAGGCTTACCGTCCTGAGTTACTATTGTCCACCTGTCATCTAACTGTTCGATCTCACGTGTTCCCAAAGTGATCATCGGCTCGATGCAGATAGCCATACCCTTCTTGAGCTTATAGCCGTGACCCGGTCTTCCGTAGTTGGGTACATCCGGATCCTGGTGCATCGTTGTTCCTATGCCGTGACCTGTAAGTTCTCTTACAACCCCGTAGCCGAACCCTTCGCAATATTCCTGGATAGCATGTCCGATATCGCCTGTTCTCATGCCGGCTTTAGCATACTCGAGTCCGATCCAGAATGACTTCTCGGTTCGCTCAACGAGATCTTTAACCTCAGGAGCGACATTGCCTACCATGTATGTTCTGCATGCATCAGACTGATAGCCGTCAAGGATCGCGCCGACATCAACTGAAATGATGTCACCTTCCTGGAGTATTCTGGTCTTTCTCGGAATTCCGTGTACGACCTCATCATTAACTGATGCGCAGATCGTTCCGGGGAACGGAGGCTGCCCATAGTTCAGGAAAGACGGGATGGCATCGTAACTTCTGATGATGTCATAGCAAAGCTTATCGACATCATGAGTTGAAATGCCGGGCTTGATCTCGTCTCTGCAAGCCTTGAAAACATGCTGCAGGATCTTTCCTGCTGCCTTCATTTTCTCAAATTCTTCGTTGGTAAGGATTTCTACCATTTATATACCTGATTTCTAATTAGAGTCCCAAATTCTTAAGGCCTGCTTCGATGGAAGCGATGCAGGCATCGGAATCAACATTGTTGTTGCCCTCAACGATGATCCCTCTCTCGTTGTAGAAGTCGATAAGAGGCTGAGTATTTACTCTGTATGTCTCAAGTCTCTTGGCAACAGTCTCCGGATTATCGTCAGATCTCTGGATGACCTTGCCGCCGCATACGTCGCAAACGCCTTCAACCTTTGTGGGCATGTACTTTACATTAAAGCTTGCGCCGCACTTCTCGCAGACACGTCTTGTTGTAACTCTGTCCATAATGACTTCGTCATCGCAGATTACATAAACGACTGCATCGATCTTGGATCCCTTTGCTGCGAGCATCTTATCGAGAGCCTCAGCCTGTGCGATGTTTCTCGGGAATCCGTCAAGGATGTAACCCTTCTCGCAGTCGGGATTGCTAAGACGGTCTTCTACCATTCTGATGGTAACGTCATCGGGAACGAGTGCTCCCTTGTCGATATATGATTTTGCTTCGATTCCGAGAGGAGTGTTTTCCTTGATGTTATATCTGAAAAGATCTCCTGTTGAAATGTGAGCAAGATTAAACTTCTCTCTTAATACTGTAGCTGATGTACCCTTACCGGATCCGGGTGCGCCGAGAATGATCAGATTCATAAATATATCCTCCCCTTACTTTTTGTTGTAATTCTTACGCTTCTTGTCTTTGCCTGCTGCCTTGAGCTGCTCTTCTTCAGTCTTAAGGGCATTGTCAAGCAAAGTCTTCATCTCGATAAATCCGCCGCCAACGAGAACAACTGAAATTCCGCCGAATGCGATCCTGTCAAATCCCGGGATGAAGCTCAAAGCCATGGGCAATACGCAGAAAAGGATCAGATAGAAGCAGTCTGCGCTGTTCAGATTATTGTACAGATTCATCAGATACTGTGAAGTGGGCTTGCCGGGCTTGATACCCTGGATGTAACCGCCGTTCTGCTTGATCTGGGAAGCCATATCAAAGGGATTGAACTGCAACATAGCGAAAATGTATGTGAAGAATACGAGGAATACGATGAAGAACGGAATGTAAGCAACGCTTGTGGGAAGGTTCTTCCAGGACTCAGCCCATTTAGCTTCTGTGCCGGGAACAACCATTGCGATGATAACTGAAGGAATCAGTGTAACAGCAAGTGTGTAGATGATGGGTGTGATTCCTGCCTGAGCAACCTTGAGCGGGATAACCTGGTTCTGCATTCCGTACTGCTTCATGCCGACTGTTCTCTTGGAGAAGATGATCCTGATCTTCTTTTCGCCCATGTTGATGAATATTACGTAGAAGATCAAACCTGCGAAAAGGAGAGCCCCAAATATTGCATATGTAAGTCCGGGAATGATGCCGAGATAGTAAGCTTCGTCGAAGCAGCTTGCGATCTCATGGGGAATGTCAC
Organism: Saccharofermentans sp.; assembly: GCA_045648465.1. Classification (GTDB taxonomy): domain Bacteria; phylum Bacillota; class Clostridia; order Saccharofermentanales; family Saccharofermentanaceae; genus Saccharofermentans. The sequence continues at coordinate 63,164 of JAZROA010000012.1, read as the reverse complement.
GGAGAATGCCTGCAACGATGATGATCGTAAGACCGTCGCCGATTCCCTTTGTGTTGAGGAGCTCAACACACCATCCGCAGAATGCGTTTCCTACTGCAACAGTTACGCCGCAGAGAACTATTGCAACCCAGTAATTGATCGTTGTAGTAACTGCATTTCTCATGCCAACGCAGTAAAGAACTGCAAAAACTACTGAAGCAGCGATCGATGCGATCCTTGTGAGCTTTGTGATCTTCTTGGCGCCTTCGTCACCCATCTGGGCAAGAGCCCTGAGCTTCGGAACTGCCAAAGTTACTATCTGCATGATGATAGATGCTACGAGGAAAGGATAAATACCAAGGCTGACAACTGATATATTCTCAAAGCCCTTCATTGAAAGGACATCGATGATGAAACCTACGCTTCCCCAGCCTGCTGCCGTGTATGTGGCAACTGCGTGATTAAGTCCCGGAACGGGAATAAGCGTGAGCACACAAAGTACGGAAACTATAAGGCAGGTAAAAAATACTTTTTTCCTTATCTCCGGACTGTTTACGCTATCTCTTAAAGTGCTCATTAACTGACATTCTCCTTGGTATATAAATAAAGCGTATGTATTATAGCGCATCTCTGCGCTTTTTTCACCGATATATTTATAAAGAAAAAAGAAGTAATAAATCAGCCTCCGACATAGAGTCTTCTGACTCTCTTGCCGACGTCACATGTGATCTCGTAATTGATCGTTCCAAGGGCTTCTGCAAGCTCATCTGCAGATCTCTCGCTGCCGAACACGGTGACCTTGTCGCCTACCTGGGGTCTTGTCTCAAGATCGGTGGTATCGACCATGCACATGTCCATGCAGATATTGCCGATTATGGGGCACTTCTTTCCTCCGATAACAAGCTCGAAGCCGTTAGAGAGCTTTCTGGAAAGTCCGTCAGCATAACCGATGCCGACTGTCGTGACCTCAGTGGGGCGCTCAGCCGTGAAGTGTCTGCCGTAGCTTATCGTGGCTCCGACGGGAACCGTCTTAACGTGAATTACCTTTGCATACCAGTTCATGACAGGCTTAAGGTCGATGTCTACAACGGGTGCGGGGCATCCGGGCGGCATGAGGCCGTAAAGGATGATTCCTGCCCTTACCATATCAAGATGCATTCCGGGGAATCTAAGGATCCCGGCGCTGTTGCATATATGTCTCTTCGTAAAGTGAATGCCCTTCTGCCCAAGCTCTTCGATCTGCTTCATGAATAGAGCGAACTGCTGATTGGTATATTCGTCGTCATCAGTATCCGCAGCAGCGAAATGCGAGAATACGCCGTATGGTTCAATACCCGGCAGAGTGCATGCCCTGACAATATCATCTGTCTCAGTTCCATCTGTCTTAAAGCCGATCCTTCCCATGCCGGTGTCGAGCTTGATGTGGATCCTGCAGGTCTTGCCCTGCTTTACTGCCTCGTCAGACAAGGCTTTTGCGATATCAAGCGAATAGACCGACTGCTCGACGTCATATCTGACAGCATCTTCAAACCTTGAAGAGTCGGTAAAGCCTAAAGTCATCATCGGAACGTTTATGCCGTGCTTGCGGAGCTCGACCGCTTCATCGATCGTAGCAAGGCAAAGACCGGCCGCGCCGCCGTCGATCAGGGTCTTGGCTGTCTCAAGGGCACCGTGTCCGTATGCGTCAGCCTTAACTACCGCAAGGATATCCGTGCCGGGAGTTACTGCTTTCTTTATCTCTTCGAAATTGTGCTTTAAAGCATCAAGATCGATCTCTACACATGAACGGTCAAAAATATTGTCACTCATCTTCTTCACTCCAGCCCGCCTGAATGTATCCTTCCTCAAGATAGATCAGAAGGTCAGTCGGTATCATGGCTCTAACGCCGATATCTTCTTTTGCGGCTTCGCCCGCTTTCGAATGAATAAACACAGCAGAGCAGGAAGCCTCAAAGGGATCCATTCCCTGTGCGAGCAATCCGGTTACGAGACCTGCAAGGACATCTCCCGATCCGCCCTTTGCAAGACCTGTGTTGGCAAGGTCATTCATGTAGATCTTACCGTCAGGAGAAGCTATAAGCGTCCTGCTGCTCTTAAGGATAATGACGCAGTTATTTTCGCGCGCAAAATCAAGTGCGAGATCAGCTGCCTTCTCCTCCACTTCGTTTTTGGCAAGGCCGGTAATCCTTGCAAACTCACCTATATGAGGAGTCAATACCACAGGAACTTCTCTTGCTTTGAGGTTCTCTTTAAACCTGGACATAACGTCCGGCTTGCCTGAAAGAGCGCCTGCATCAAGAACAACGTTCTTTGCTTCTTTAAGGAATCTCTCTGTCAGTGCTTCCATGTTCTTATAATCGGCCGGCATGCCCGAACCGATAAGCACGGAAGTTGCTACCTTACAAAGAGATGATGCTTTTCTTAAAAGCTCTGCCGTCTTCTCAGGCCTTAACTCGAGCATTGCGCAGGGTTCGTTGAACCTTATGGCATCTAATGTCTTCTCATCAGAGAATACTTTTACTAGACCTGTGCCGGATCTTAAAGCAGAACCTGCCGCCATTACTGCAGCGCCTGTCATGTATTCGGAACCTGCGCAGATAAGCGCGGTGCCGAATGTATTCTTGTGTCCGTCTTCATGTCTTTGGGGAGCAAATCCCGATATCAGTTCTCTGTCGAGTTTTAAGATCTCAGCCATTTTTCTCCACGTCCCTGTTAGGCTCAAGATCTTCGTTCCTGATACTCTTGATCAGGTTGATGTCGAACGGAGTCTCCTGATATACGTAGTAGTTGAGCCAGTTTGTATACATCAATGTTGCAGAAGATCTCCATCTGAGGAGCGGTCCCTTGGCAGGATCATCGTCAATGTAGTAATTCTTCGGAATATCGACATCGGTTAATCCGGCATTCATGTCTCTTCTGTACTCTTTGTCCAGGGTATCCCTGTCGTACTCGGAATGTCCCGTGATGAAGAACTGTCTTCCGTGAAGATCGGATATTGCATAGATACCGCACTCCTCGGATTCGGAGAGGATCCTTAAGTCCTTCCTCTTCTCGACGTCTTCCCTTCTGACCTCCGTATAACGTGAATGAGGAACGTAGAAGATGTCATCAAAGCCCCTGAAGAGTTTTACCGGTCTGGACCATGTCATTGAGTGCTCGAAAACACCGAACACCTTCTTGTCCAAAACGATCTTAGGGATTCCGTAGTGGTAGTAAAGGCCTGCAAATGCGCCCCAGCAAAGATGGAGTGTGGAGTATACGTGCGTCTTGCTCCATTCCATTATCTCGACCAGTTCGGGCCAGTAATCGACTTCCTCGAAAGGAAGCTTTTCGATGGGGGCGCCGGTGATGATCATGCCGTCGAAAAACTCTTCTCTTACCTCATCGAAAGTCTTGTAGAACTTGAGGAGGTGCTCAGCGGGAGTATTCTTCGACTGGTGTGTCTTGGTGAATAAAAGCTCGACGTCGACCTGGATCGGAGAATTGGAAAGAGCCCTTAAGAGCTGTGTCTCCGTAGTCGATTTATCGGGCATGAGATTGAGGATAAGGATCTTGATCGGACGTATGTCCTGGGTCAGGGCCCTGTTTTCCTCCATAACGAATATTCTTTCCTGCTCAAGGATATGCCTTGCCGGAAGATTGTCAGCTATTCTGATAGGCATTATATGCCTCCTTTATTAATCTGTATCAGCAGTTCCGCCGTTACTGTGAGATGAACTCGTTAAGTATTGATTCGGCAGGAACCTGTTCGGGGCTGATCACGGGTATCTTGCCCAGGTGCCCCATAAGCTTATTTGCCTTAACAAGTGCCGAAGAGAGATCCGCAAAGGACTTGCCTGACGGAGACTTCTCCATGAAGACGCTGGGTTCAATGGAACCCTTCTCGACCTTTGTCAGCGCCTCTTTGATGTCATTCATGGCCATGGGGGCAACGATAAGGCTCTCATAAGCGAGGAATGAGTTGACGTGGTAGTCAGCACATGTAAGGTACTCTTCGTAATATTTTTCTTCAGACTTCTGGATCATGGGCCAGTAGTCTATCGTGGCAAGTGCATGAGCGCTTCTGTGACGGTAATCCCTGATGATCCTTCTGAGAAGTCTTATCTCGTTACTGTCCATGAGCTTTGAATCGCAGTAAACGTTACCATAGGGCATGATGAATACCTTGGAGCACTTCTCGGCAGGGCATTCGCCTGAGATCCTGGGAGACAGACCGTGAAGGCCTTCCACAACGAGAACACCGTCGTCACCTAAACAGATGGCGTTTTCCGGATTGCCTTCGTGCTGCTCTCTGGTATTGAAATCGAAGTACGGGGGAACTACTGTCTCGCCGTCTAAGAGAGCCTTGATGTCGCGCTGGATCCTGTCGACATCAAGAGCATCGATTGTCTCAAAATCAGGTCTTCCGTCCCTGTCGCATTTGACGTCCTTGATGTTGTAGTAATCATCAAGTGAGAGGTGGATAGCTTTTCTGCCCCTGTTATTGATCGTTGACGATAATCTCAAAGTGAAAGTTGTCTTTCCGGATGAAGTAGGACCGGATACGAAAATGGCCCTTTTATTGCTGTCAGAACAGATCTCATCACAGATGGCATCGATCCTTCCGACAAAACTCTTCTCTGATTCTGCGATAAAACGCGGAAGCCTAACGGCGCCGAGGGATTCCTCGAGCTCTTCAACCGTGATATCGATTCTGTCTCTAAGCTCTGCCATATAGTCTCCTTTGAAAACCCATTATTTACGCTGAGGGAAAAACCTTTTGATGATAAGCGTATTTACGACCCAGTCCCATACATACTGAACAAGTCTGATTGCCAGATAAATGAGACCCGGAATGATTATTGCCGCCAATGCATAAAGCAAAACGGTTCCGACGACATGAACGCCGCCTGCAAGAACTCCCAATACCGTTGAGAAGGAACCTGCGCTTGCCTGGAATTTCTCAGTATATTTCTCAAGCGTTCCGTTGAGATATGTCATGAGGAAATCCTGGAGATCATCAACCTGTACCGACAGTCTCGGAAGGAGAAGACTTACTGTATAGCTGACGATCAGATATGATTTATATATCTTCACTGCTAAAACTAAGATCTTGCCCCACCAGGGCATTCGGTAATATCTGAAGCTGATGAACGGATTGGCCAAAAAGAGCAGTGTGAATACTGCGATGTGAATAGGGCCTATTATGCCGAAGTTCAAAAGGCCTTTGCCGGAGATATAGAGGTAGAGAACTATCGCGTCAACAAGAAGGCCGTAAATAACAAACAAACCGAAATGCTTACGGTTTTCAAAATCCGTATCACTCCAGAGCCTTCCTAGTAACAGTCCTTCCAGATAATCCAAAACAATAACTCCTCGTTCAAACATATTCCCGATAACAATTCTCGGGCATATTAATGAATTTTATCACATTAGAGCAAATGAGACTACAAAGGATATTTAATACTCAAAATAATAAAAAAGCAGGCCCCATGCCTGCACAACCTTGCTTCCTGCCGTATTCCCGGCTTATCTTAACGTGAAACTGCATCCCGAAGTCTGCTCGATCAAATATTGGAGATTCTTCCACTTCTTAGGGAAATGCTGCTCGGCACCTGACTTCAGATTTGTCTTGTCGCTGAACTCGACCTTGATCTGCCACTCACCCGGGATAGCTGTCTTATCGCCGTATTCTTCAGTAAGTCCGAGATTATAACCTTTCATCCACTCAAGCATGCCTGATTCGGGAAGCTTTTCCTTAATGAGTCTGATGTTTTCTTCACTGAGGGATCTTGTGAAATTGTTATTCCACATATAGTTATCGCGCCAGGAGATCACTCTTCTGCCGAAGTCATACTTCACCGCATAGCCCTCGTTTGCAAAGGTCCTTATCTCGACCTCCAAAACAGCTATAGATCCGTATGCATTCTCAAAGTCCATAGTGCTCCTTATTCAATCGCAATTCCGAAAACGCTTCCGGAAGTTGTTCCTACGACCATCATGCCCTTGTAGATTACAGGAGAAGCTTCGATACATACGCCGGACGCTGTCTCATCCTCAAGTCCGAGGTTCCTCTTTGTCTGAATGTACGTAATTCTTCTGTCCTTAGGGTCAGCTATTCCCGTCTCCGCATGTATCATGTGAACCTGACCGATCGAATCGCAGATGATGATATATGCATTGCCGTCAGCATCGTAGAAATCTACCGGTGAGCTGTACGAATAGATGTTCATATTATATTCCCAAACTTCAGTACCCAAATCCTTGTCATATGCAACAAGTTTATTGCCGCTCGCAAGGCCGTTAGTCATACTAAATGAGAAAATAACGAGGTTTGATATGGAACCTTTTCCGATAATCGGATTGCCAAGGCATCCGCCGCTCTGGTCGGAATCGGATGTGTTGCCGTTATATGTGTAGCAGGCTTCAGAGCTCTGCCATACCTGCTCACCCGTAAGGCCGTTGATCTTATAGATGTATGCGGCACCGCAGTATTCACCGACTTCGCCCTGGTTATCTACCTCGGTTCCTATGTAAACATATGGTATGCCGTCTTCTTCATCGATTACCGGAGTAACGTCGGAATCATCGCCCAATACCTTGGTCCAGACCATCTCAAGCGTGTTGAGATCGAGACAGCAAAGGTTCATCGTGTTATCTACGAAATATCCGTAGTTGCCGTATACGGCAATGGAGCTCTCAACACCCATGTGCGAGCCTACATTGTCGTTGAACATGTACTTATATCCGGTTACAACGGGAGATACGAGGATATTGGATCCCGTATATGACGTGTGAAGATCGAATGTGTAGATGATTCCGTTTTCGCAGGGCCAGATAAGAGTATCGGTCTCAGCATTTACGATCGGTGATGAGTCGAATGCGTTCCAGTTGCTTCTGTATGCGCCGTCTTCAGAACCGTCGTACCAGTAAAGGAGCGAGCCGTCCAGAAGCGAATAGATATACATACCGAAAACCTTGCCGCCGTTGTTATCCGTCTGTCCTACATAAAGGAGAGGATAGCCTCTGGGGTCGAGTGCGGGAGTACCCTTGATGGAAGCTCCGACATCGATCGGTTCTCTGGTAGGTTCACCGTTCTGGAGATTGAAGAAATAGATCTTACCGTCCAGCGCGGCAACGATTACTTCCGTAAGGGTCATCTGCTGCTTGGCTGAATCGTACATATCCATGTTCTGACGGACTGCTGCAGGCCACTCTACAACGAGGGGCTGGCCCGTCCACCTTACACCCGACCACTCAAAGTTAAGTGTAGATGCAAGAAGGGTTCCGATCTCATTGAATTCCCATCTCTGGGTAAGGGAACCTCTATACATGGTTACATATCCGAATGAGGCGCAGTTTCTGAAATTGTTTCCTCTGAATGCGAAGATACCGGGAATCGATCCGTAGAAAACAGGGTCGTTCATGTAGATCGGGTTCTCCCTGCTGTAAGGAGGTTCCACGATATTTCCGTTTACCATGACGGTCTCATTGATTCCGCGCGCGGAAGGAACGCAGTTCTTGTCGATTGCAAGTTCCTTATTGATGTTTACGGATGCAAGTCCGGGATAAAGAATAGGATTCTGGTAATCAGTAATTGGCGGAATAGGAGTAGGCGTGGGGGAAGCGACCGAGATATAACCTGATACGTCTGTGGAGTCGATATTGGCAAGCGTCTCCTTTGTTGTCGCCTTCTTGAAATAGACAGCGGCAAGGACACCTGTCAGGCATACGAAGAGAAGAGTGATCACGACGACTAGCGTCATGGTGCCTTCATTCGGATCCCTTGAAGGTCTGTAGTAACTGTTATCAGGCTCGATGTACTGGTCACCGTGCTTCATATAACCCCTCTTAATTGTTCCTTTCCAAAAAAGTTAACGCTTATTTTAGCACGGCTGTTTTGTTAACTCAAATTTTCGCGGCATTTGAGCCTTATAAAGCACTATAAAATAAGGGATTTTTGAGAATTTACTTAAGAGAATTCGCAAATTCGGCAATCTTATCGAGGCGGTGTCTCATGCCTGATTTGCCAATCGGAGGGTCCATCATGGCACCGAGTTCGGCAAGCGACGCACCGGGATTTTCCATGTGCGCCTTTGCAGCCTCCCGGAGCTCCGGTGAGAGCTTGCTCGCAATTCCTGACTGCATGACTCTGGTGATGAGTTCGTTTCTTGCGGCCGCCGCTTCTGCCTGACGCTTTGTGTTGCCCTCGTCACAGTTAACAGCCCTGATGACCTTGCTGTTGACGTCTTTTCCGGCACGCACGTTCTCGAATTCCATCATTGCCGAAGGGCTTCCGATATAGCTTAAAAAATCGGAAACGTCATCACCGTTCTTGAAGTAGACCGCGAAAGCATTTTTGCGTTCAGCCTTTATATGTTTTATAGAAAGAATATTAAGGGCAGAAGATATCCACGAAGCGCATCTCTCATTTGATACCAGGAATTCTATCCTGTAACTCTTAATCGGATCCGAGCAGTAACCTGCAGACCAGAAAGCGCCTCTTAAAAACCTTCTTGCTTCCTCGACCGTGAGATCTCCGCCTTCAATGTCTGACAAGAGAGCATATAACTTCTGCCAGAGATCGGTGTTGCCCGTATCTTCCATCAGGATCTTCCCTTTGGAATAACGGCATTTTACGTTCTCCATCTCGAAAAGCTGGACGATCAGCTCAGATAATCTTTCAGGGATCTTAATCTCTTTTACGGGTTCAGACAGATCGCCTGTTGCCTGGCTCAATATCAGACCGCACAAAGCAGTCTGCCTCTGAACCGGCTTTTTTACGGCCTTGGTGGCAGTCTCAAGCTTAACTCTGACGGAGAAGCTGTCTTCCATCAGTCTTCATCCGCCTTCTTCGTGTATCTGTGGGGTTCTTTGTCGATATCCCTGTGCGTTACTATGCACTTGATACCGTTCTCAGCCATTTTTCTTGCGATGGTCTCAGTGCAGTAAACGGATCTGTGTCTTCCGCCCGTGCATCCGATTCCGATATGAACGGAACCCTTGCCTTCCTTCTCATAAAAAGGAATTACAAAAGATAATATCTCGGATGTCATGTAGTTGAACTCATCCGTCTCCCTGAATCCTTCAAGATATTTGCCGATCTCCGGATCTTTACCCGTGAAGTTACGCAACTGCGGCAGATAAAACGGGTTCGGCAAAAACCTTACGTCAAATACATAATCGCAGTCTACGGGAAGTCCGTACTTGAATCCGAAGGACTCTACCACAACGAGAATGCTCTGGCTGTCCTGGTTCTTGATTATCTCGCCTATCGCCTTGCAGAGTTCCGAGTCTTTAAGAAATGACGTGTCGATAACGACTGTCGCTATCTCTCTTATGTTCTCGAGCATCTTTCTCTCTTCGGTAAGAGCCTTGGTAAGAGATCCTTTCTTGCCTGCAAGAGGATGTTTTCTTCTCGTCTGCTGGTATCTGCTTATGAGAACCTGATCGGATGCTTCAAGGAAGATAACTTTATACGGGACACCCACTTCATCGTGGATGAGAGCCAGAGCCTCATCAAAACCGTCAAGGTATTCCTGTGACCTGATGTCGACTACAAAGGCAAGCTTGGGTGTGGAAAATCCTTCACCGTTTCTGCCTCTGAAGAAGCTCTTTACAAGGTCCGGAAGGACATAAGGCGGGACATTATCCATACAGAAATATCCGCAGTCTTCCAAATACCTGACCGCCGCGCTCTTTCCTGCACCGCTCATTCCGGTAAGAAACAACAGTTCCATTGTCAGCCTCCGAAGTTACCGACCAGACGCACTTCTTTTTCAAGTCTTACGCCTGAATCCTCATATACTTTTTCCACCACGTAATCTATAAGTCTCATGACATCGGAAGCCTTTGCAGTGCCTCCGTTATTGACTACAAATCCGGCATGCTTGGGAGATACCTGCGCGCCTGAATCATCGAGCGCAAATCCCTTAAGCCCTGCATCTTCAATAAGCTTTGCGGCAAAATAACCTTCAGGTCTCTTGAATGTCGAACCCGCGGAAGGAACATCCAGAGGCTGGCTCGCAGTCCTTCTGGCCCTTAAGTCATCGACCTTTGCGGTTATCTCATCCTTGTTGCCTTTGGAAAGGATTGCCTCAAAACCTAAGATAACGGCTGTCTTTCCTTCGCTGTTAAGCTTTTCAAAAAGGCTCGTCCTGTATCCGAATTCACATTGACTGCCGTCTATATTTCTGATCTCATATCCGTCCCAGTAACTGACTTTGGATACGAAATCTTTGGTCTCTCCGCCGTAAGCTCCGGCATTCATGAATACCGCGCCGCCGCATGAACCCGGAATGCCGCATGCAAACTCGGCACCCGTAAGTGAGAGCTCTGTACAGTAGTTACCGAATCTGGCATAAGAAAGACCTGCGCCTGCGGTTATCTTTACCCTGCCGTCTTCAAGTTCTTCAGATTTAAGTTCACTCATGTTCTTGCCGATCCTAATTACAAGACCGTCAAAACCTTCATCGGAGATAAGGCAGTTGGAACCGTTGCCGAGGATGAATACATCCCAGTTTTGCTCACCTGCCAGTCTGAATAATCTTGCGACTTCATCACATGTCGCCGGCTCAGCGAAATATCTTGCCGGGCCGCCGCATCTGAATGTTGAATATCCCGCAAGCGGGACGTTTTCGAGAATGCCGATATCAGCCATCCAAAGACTTCCCGGGGAAGACTCTGGATACGAGATCCTGAGCAGCGTTATAGCCCATCTTCTTGACTCTGTAGTTGATCGCAGCAGCCTCGACGATGATCGCAAGGTTACGTCCGGGTCCTACAGGGATGGTGACTGAAGGAACCTTGATTCCGAGGATGTCATATGTCTCCTCGGTAAGTCCCAGTCTGTCATAAGTTTTCTTCTCGTCCCAAAGTTCGAGATTGATTACGAAGTCGATATTCTCCTGCTGCTTTACGGCAGATACACCGTAGAGCTCCTTAACGTCCAAGATGCCGATGCCGCGGATCTCGATAAGGTGCTTAATAACGTCGGGAGCCCTTCCCAGAAGCGTTGTCTCAGATACCTTTCTGATCTCGATCTGGTCATCTGCTATAAGTCTGTGACCTCTCTTAACGATCTCCAATGCGGTCTCGGATTTACCTACGCCGGATTCACCTAAGATAAGGATACCTTCACCGTTTACTTCGACCAGAACGCCGTGCATCGATACACGGGGCGCGAGTTCCATCTTGAGGTACTTAACGAGCTCAGACGAGAAATCGGATGTAGCCTGTGATGTCCTTAATACCGGAGTCTGATACTTTCTTGCAGCATCCAGGATCTCCTTATGGACCTTATGGTCACGGGTGACGATAAGTGCAGGAATGTTCTTCTCGAAAAGAGCAGATACGGACTTAGCCCTCTCCTCAGAGGAGAGGTTGTCCAGATATGCATGCTCCATGTTACCGATCATCTGGATTCGGTCAGGTCCGAAGTGGTCATAATATCCTGCGAGCTGCAGGCCGGGACGCGTAACGTCTGCCACGCATATCCTTCTTGATTCGATATCACCTGAATCGTATACAACCTCAAGGTTGTACGCTTTTACGATCTCTGATAAAAAGACGCTCGAAAAAGGCATTTTAACTTAGGACCTCCAAAAATCTGATCAGAATTCGATCTCAACCTTATGTTCCTTGCCGTCAGTTGCAACAGGCAGAAGCGTTCCGTTGCAGGAAGCGCCGTCAAGCTTGACCTTGATGCCGTCCTGGGCACGGATGAAGCCCTCAGGCTTTGTGATGTGGATATCGTAGGATGTTCCGCATACGGATACCTTAACATCAAGTCTCTTGTCAGACTGTCTGAGGATAGGCTCGACTCTTAAGCCCTCGCTCGTGAACTCAATACCGAAGCACTGGAAGAGTGAGAGAAGGAGCCATGTGGAAGTACCGGACAATGTAGGTCCGATATTCTCGCCTGTCTGGCTGTTGTTGTACTGTGTACACCATCTCGGGTTACCGCATGTAACGAAAGGTGTCTTCAGTGTGTTGTAAGGTAAGATCTTATCAATGATCCAGTAAGCCGTGTCAGCAAGTCTTGAAGCGAGAGCCTCATCCTTAACTGTCTTTGCAGCACCGAGCATAGCAGAGCATGCCATCATGTTCGCATGCTTGAATACGCCGCCGTTCTCACGGTCACCGGGATAATACAGTGCAACGTCGATCTTAGGAGCGATCCTCGGATAGTTAACTGTTGAGCAGAGTCTGAATCCGTAAGGTGTCTTAAGATACTTGTCGAGTGAATCGAGCATCGTGTTGATCTCATCCTCAGAAGCAACTCCTGCAAGGAGTGACCATGAGAAGCTGTTGAGGAAATATGTGCCGGGGTGTCCTGTTTCAACTGCAAGGCCGTCACCCTCTGCACCGAGATAAGAGATGTCTGTTCTGTCTTTTCTGTTAAAGAGGACTCTGCAGTAGAAGTCACCCTTCCAGCAGTGCTCACGTAAGTTTGCTGCGAGCTTGTCAGAAAGTGCCTTCATGTCGTCAGCAGCGGAATCGCCGATCTTTCTGAACATTGTCTCGGCAGCGTCCAGAGCAACCTTCAAAAGGAATCCGTTCATTACTGACTCGGAGAACTCTGAATCGTAAGGAACTTCACCGTAAGCCTTGCCGCTTGCAGCGAGCTGTTCCTTATACTCTGCAACCTTGTCCTTACCGGAGATCGCATCGGGATCGACTCTTAAGCAGTCGTTCCAGTCAGCGCGGTCGATAAGAGGAATACCGTGCTTCCCGAGCGAGATCCTGCCGCTGTACATAAGGATAGCCTTGATCGTATCCTTGAGCTTACGCTTAACGCCTGCATCGGTCTTCTTGACCTTTGTGCCTGCCATGACGAACTCCTCATCGAGGAATGCATAATCGTCAGTGAGGCCGAGATATCTGTCCAAAGCCTGGAGGAGCCAGAGTCCGTCATCTGACCACCAGCCGGGTTCCTTACCGATCCAGTAGAAATTGTGGTTTGTATAGCCGTCTTCGTAAACGTTCTCGATCCAGCCTGCAAGCATTTCCTTAACGAAGTCTGTCCTTCCCATGCCTGCGAAATAGTACATGGATGCGAAGATATCCTGAATCTCTCTGAAACCGATCTCACGGTATCCCTTCTGTGTCCAGTCGAGTGATCTTGATACGAATGTCTGATAGAAGACCTGGAACGGGAGGTTGTTGTTTACATAAGCCTCGAAGTTCTTGTCGTCGTGGGAGATCTTCATGTAGTTGGAATACTTGCCTGCGAAGTCGATTACATCCTGAAGGTCCTTAGCAAGATTAGCAGGATCTTTAATGTACTCGGCAACTGCTTCAACTTCTGCTGCAGGTGTCTGGTCGATTACGAACTTGTCGTTTACGCAGTCGGAAGAAAGGCATGTGATGTTATCAACACGGACAGAGCCGTTTGCCTTGATCGTGAAAGGTGTGGATGTTGCGAAGAATCCGGGACCCTTTCTGGAAGGTCTTGAAGCGAGAGGATAGATGAACTCAGGCTTTTCGAGGCTTCCGGAACCTACGAAATCAGCATATCTGCATGCGTACTGGTCAGCGAAAACATCGCCGTCAGCGCTGTGAACGACTGTCTCGTTGAATCTGATGTCGCCCTTTGTGCCGTTAGGGTTCGGATCTGCGCTTACAGCACGGATCTCGTTGTTCTCGTTGAAGAATACCTGTGACTCGCCTACAACTGTTGTGAATATAACGTCTTCTGAAAGAGCGTGTGTCTGCTTTGTACCGAACATGCCTGTGCATACGACTCTGAGATCTCTGTCAGCAGATGTCGTGTTCTCGATGTCGATAAGCTGTGCTTCACAAGCTACGGGGAGTCCTTCTCTCTGGGGAACGATGAAGATAGTTCTCTTGATCTTGAGGCCGCACTCGAGTTCATAGCTGATGATGGTCCTGTTCTGTGAGTGAACAGTCTGGACCTTCTTAAGGCCGTCATCGATCGCCTTGCCAGACCAGAAGATCTGCTTGCCGTTCTCTACGATGTAGAACTGACGGTTAGCCGGGAATCCGTTTTCTTCAGGGAGATAATCCCATCTTGTTGCGAGAACCTGGGTATCGGCGTGTGATCTGAATGAACCGCCGCCCAAACTGTCTACGGCACTCTTCGGAGTTGACTGCAGAGGATGTACAAAACCTATACGGTTGCCGATGAGCATATTCGTATAGTAGTGGGGTCCGGGTGAAGGTGTTGAAGGATCGAATATAAGCTCGCCCTTGTCGTTGAGCTCTCCGCCCCATGTCTCTGTGCTGCTGATGAGATCGTAGCATCTTGCGATTACTGCACCGTCAAAACCTGCATCGGCAACAGCTCCGCCCTTCTCGGTCAATGCCTTAAGGCCGCCCTCGCTCTTAATGAGAAGGATGCTATAGCCTTCATTGACTGTCTTTGTGAACTGCTCGAAAACAGCGTCGTCAGAGGCAAGAATGTTAACTGCCATGCTGTCGAATCCTAAACCTGAGATACCGAGAACGACAGGCTCTTTGCCAAAGCGTACGTACTGTGCAGAGATTCCGCCCTTTGTGTTGTCAGCTCCGAATTTCTTTATGAGGAGCTCTTTTGCAGGGCATCTTTCGCCTCTTGCTTTTTCACCGATATAACCCATAATGATCCTCCGCGGATTAAAAATTTAATTGCCTTATTTCAGCAAGTAACCCCACGGTCAAAAAACTGCGGGGTCTTGCTTTTGTTATTGACTTAGAATCCAGGCTTTTAAGCCCTGTTATCAGCCAAGAACCACCTCGACTTTATGAGTCTTGCCGTCGCCTGCAACAGGAACGATGCAGCCTTCGATCTCATTTCCGTCTACTGTGAGTTTCTTGACGCCCTTGCATACGTGATCAGGGTTCTTGATCTCGATCTCGTATACGTCGCCTCTGAACTTACGCTCTACCTTGAATCCGTCCCAAGCTGAAGGAATGGAAGGATCAACTCTCAAGCCGTCAAACTCAGGCTTAACGCCGAGGATGTACTGTGAGATAGCAACCATGTTCCAAGCTGCTGTACCTGTGAGCCAGGAGTTCTTGCCCTGACCGAAGTTCTTGGCATCCTTACCGCCGATCATCTGACCGTAAACGTAAGGTTCTGTCTTATGGATATCAGATGTCTCTTCTGTGAAAGCAGGAGCGATCTTTGAGTAGTACTCGAAAGCCTTTTCGCCTCTGCCGGCATAAGCCTCAGCACAGATGATCCATGCGTTGTTGTGTGTGAAGATACCTGCGTTCTCCTTGTATCCGCCCGGATATGTGGAGATCTCACCGTACTGGATGTAGTACTTTGTGAATGCAGGGTTATTGAGAACGAGACCGTACTCGCAGTTGAGATACTTGTCGATGGAGTTGAGAGTCTTGATGTCAGCGCCCTCTTCCTTACCGATCTCGGACATAACTGCGAAGCCCTGGGGTTCGATGAAGATCTTACCCTCTTCGCACTCGTGTGAACCCATCTTCTCGCCGTTTGCGTCGTATGCTCTTAAGAACCACTCGCCGTCGAATGCGGATTCCATTGTGTTCTTCTTCATCTTGTCGATCTCAGCCTGAGCCTTAGAAGCCTCATCAGCCTTTCCGAGATGCTCAAGGATGCCTACGTAAGCAGGACCTGTGTATGTGAAGAGAGCTGCAACGAATACGGACTCAGCGATCTTGGAGTAGCCGCCCTCAGCCTTGAACTTGGGATTTGTGTATGTCTGGAATGATTCACCGGGTGTGTCGGAGAAGCATGAAAGGTTGATACAGTCGTTCCAGTCAGCACGCATTGCGAGAGGCAGTCCGTGAGGTCCTAAGTTGTTTACGATGTGATAGAAGGAAACATTCAAATGCTCGAGCATTGTGTGCTTGCCTTCCGGATCGTCATCGAAAGGAACGTTAGCGTCGAGGATTCCCCAGTCGCCTGTTTCCTTGATGTAAGCTGCAACGGACATGATCATCCAGAGCGGGTCGTCTGAGAAGTCGCCGCCGATGTCAGCGTTACCCTTCTTAGTAAGAGGCTGATACTGGTGATAGCATCCGCCGTCTGAAAGCTGTGTTGAAGCGATGTCGATGAGTCTTTCTCTTGCACGCTCAGGGATCTGGTGAACAAATCCGAGGATATCCTGGTTGGAATCTCTGAAGCCCATACCACGGCCGATACCGGACTCGAAGTAAGAAGCTGAACGTGAAAGGTTGAATGTAACCATGCACTGATACTGGTTCCAGATGTTGACCATACGGTTAACCTTGTCATCAGGTGTATCAACCTTGTAAATGCTGAGGAGGTTCTCCCATGTCGTGCGGAGTTCTTCAAGTCCAGCTGCAACCTTTTCAGGTGTGTTGTACTTGTCGATCATGGCATAAGCCTTCTCCTTGTTGAGTACCCATGCCTCTCTTGTAAGGAGGTTAGCAGGCTTCTCGGAAGCGAACTTCTTGTCCTGCGGGTTCTCAGCATAGCCTAAGATGTAGATCAATGTCTTACTCTCACCGGGTGCAAGAGTGATCTTCTTGTAGTGTGAAGCGATGGGTGACCAGCCGTCTGCAAATGAGTTGGAAGCCTTGCCTGCCTTAACAGTCTCAGGGTTGTCCCAGCCGTTGTAGATGCTTCCGAGGAAAGCGTCACGGTCTGTATCGTAGCCGTCAATCTCATCGTTTACTGTATAGAAAGCGTAGTGATTACGTCTGTCTCTGTACTCTGTTACGTGATAAATGGTTGAACCTTCGATCTCAACACGTCCTGTTGAGAAGTTTCTCTGGAAGTTTGTGCAGTCATCCTGTGCATCCCAGAGACACCATTCAGCCATTGAGAAAATGGAGAATTCCTTAGCGGAAGCGCCTTCATTTGTAAGTACTACCTGCTGTACTTCTCCGTCGTAGTTCTGGGGAACGAAGAATGTAACTTCAGCCTTGAGGCCGTTCTTCTTACCCTCAATGATGGTATAACCCATACCGTGACGGCACTCGTACCCATCAAGTTCCGTCTTGACCGGAGACCATCCCGGATTCCATACTGTTCCGTTGTCGTTAATGTAGAAATAACGTCCGCCCATATCCAAAGGCACGTTATTGTAACGGTAACGTGTGATTCTTCTGAGTCTGGCGTCCATATAGAAGCTGTAGCCGCCAGCCGTGTTAGAGATCAGGGAGAAAAAGCCCTGATTGCCCAGATAGTTGATCCAGGGATAAGGTGTTTTGGGAGTGTTAATGACGTATTCTTTTCTTGAATCATCGAAATACCCGAATTTCATGTTTGATAGCCTCCGCATTTTTATTAATAAAGACCTAATCATTCTACACTATCGGAATGTCGTTTTGTACAAAAGCAAATATAAACATTCTATGTCTTATGTCACATTTCTGTACCTATTTGGGAGTTTATCCCCGAAAGCCCGCAAAGCAAATAAAAAAGGCTACTCCGGGATTTCCGAAGCAGCCTGGAATGTTGTTAAAGATACTTGATTTAATAGCCGGCCAATCCGTCTTCGACCAGCTGGTCCCTGAAGGCTGTCTCAGCCTCTTCAACCGACTCGAAAGCCTCTTCGCAGTATGCACCGACAACAGCCTTGAAAGCATTGCTGTAATCGTCCTCATTTTCGACGATGAGGGAAGCATCGGCATTCATTGCGCTGTTAAGAAGCACAGGATAAGGATTCTGGCCGCCGAGCCATTCATATGCGAACTTGTCGTCTGCTGCAGCCTGTGTCATGAGCTTGACGCTGTTGACGAACTCGCCTCTGTTGACCATATCCTTGAGATTGTCCTCATTGATGCATACGGCTCTGATGATGTCTGCGGAAGTTGCCTTCTGGTCGCAGTACTTGGATGCCATTACCCATGAACCGCCGCTGTAGTAGCTGACAGGTGCAGTCGTAACGCCCCAGTCGCCTGATGTCGGGTTGACTGCCGTACCCTCGCCCGGATTAAGTGCGAGCTGGTACTTTGCAAAATCATAAGAACCCCAGTAAGAGATGACAGTCTTGTCGGACATTCTGTCTGACCAGCCTTCAGTCCATCTCTCATCATAAAAGGTAAGGTCTTCTGAGTAGAGCTGCTTCGCGAAGTCGAAAAGTCCTACGATGTTGGGATCGATGTTAAGTGATCCGTCCATTACCCAGCCGTTGCTGCGGTCTGTAAGGAAAGCATCGTAGATCTCCGAAGTGCCTGCGATAAGCTTGACTGAACCTTCGGATGCCTCGTTGACGGTTCTCGCGGAAGCAAGGACATTGTCCCATGTGGCAAATGATGCAGCGACCACTTCAGGATCGGAAGAGCCGAGATACTCCTCTGCAAGGGATCTCTCATAGTAAACGGCACCCGGGTAAGCATTCCATGCAAGACCCTTAACTACGCTGTTCTCATCGCTTGCGAATCTCAAAGTGTAATCGAACATCTCCGTGCACTCGGCATAATCGATGCCGAGATCATTGATGGCAATCGTGTTGTCGGATGCCAGATACTTTCTGGCATATGCGGCATCACAGGTGAAAATATCAGGCGCACCGTGACCGTCGGAAAGAACGGCATCGAGCTTTGTCTGATACTCGGCGCTGTCAGTGACTTCAATGAAATCGTAATCGTTGGATGTGACTCCGGCGTACTTCTCGGCAAGTCCGATAAACTCGGAATTGTAGCCGTAGATCATGATCTTGTCGTCGCCTTCATCTGTAACATCTGCAACAGACAGTTCCTTGTATCCTTCAAGGTCGATGGTAACTTCTGTTGTCTCTGTAGTTACGGGCTCTGTCTCTGACGTAGCGGAAGACTCTGAAGCAGATGTATCCGTACCGGGATTGTCACATGCCGTAACTGCACCGATCACCATTACTGTAGCCAGCAACAAAGCAATCAGTTTTCTTCTTTTCATCTAATTATCCTCACATTTTGTATATTTAAAATACAATTGAGCATTTTAATACACATTACATAGAACTTCAATCTCGCTCTATGCAAATGTTCAAAATACAAACGTGAAGTTTATGCAATACGGATAAACTTTGTTCGGTATCAGCCGAAGAAGACGGATGTGCCGTAACGGTTGAAAAGGTCAGCGTAAGAATCGATCTCGACATCTGCCTCGTAGATGATGCCGTCCTTTGCGATTCCGATAACAGTTACCTTATGAACGCCTTCTGTATCAGAAGCAGTAGGCGCAATGTAGATTACGTCAAAATCGCTTGCCTTGGGCAGAGTGTCTTCATCGATCGTCGGGGCAGTTGTTGTTTCCGTAGTAACTGCAGGTGCTGTTGTTGTCGTACCCGCTGCAGGTGTAGGTGTGGGAGTAGCCGTAACTGTGGGCTGTAATGTCTCAAGTGCCTTTGCCTTGATGGCATCTGCAAGAGCAGTCTTGCAAGCTCTCTCCAGTCCCTCTGTATCCGTAACGACTGAACTCATTGAGATGTAGTGGCCTGTCAGCATGTCGAAAGATGCATAATCAACCTTTCTGTCGAACGTATCACCGACTCTTACTGCATAGATCATCAATACTGAAAGAGCACGTCCGTTTGTAAAATACTCGAAGTTGACAAATACGCTGCCGGAATTCTCGACAACGCCGGTCGTTAAGTATTCAGACTTGATCTGGGCAACAACATTCTGGTAAGCGCCTTCGGCTTCTGCATAGAATCCGTCAACAACAAGGTTAATGGCATCTCTTGCCGTCTCGTTGTCAGCATCAGTAACAACCAGTCTGTTTCCCGTGAAAGCTGCAAATTCAACTGTGTCGTCATCAGAATGAGCACTCTCTTCGAATTCCTCAACTGTAACTTCGAACGAATCCGTAAGGTCGATCTCCGTATAATCAGAGAAATCAACACGCTGCGGAAGCGGTGTGGGAGAAGGAGTTGCAGTGGGAGTAGCTGCAGGTGTTGTCTCAGCAGCTGTCTCCTCTGAAGTCTCGCCACTTGTCTCTTCGCTGCTTGCAGCAGCAGAAGTCTCTGTTACTGCAGGAGCTTCAGTAGCGGTTGTATTAAATGCATTTCCAAGGTCACTTATTCCCTGACCAAGTTGATCGGTATTTACTGAACATGCTGCAAGCAATGATGTTGCCATGCCTGCCGAAAGCAATAAAGCTACGAGTTTGTTACCTTCAAGCTTCTTCATCTGTTTTACCTCCAAAGCTTAATCTGATCCTTTATTTCTGTGTTGTTATCTTTATTTTCGAGCGGTAACTGGCCGCATACAATCATTATATCCCACTTTATTCTTTTTAAGGCAATATGATGTTTTCCTTGGATATCGCCACCGAGAACACGATGCCCTGTGCTGAAGCAGATCTTCTGATCGCAAGAGAGCCTTCCCCGCTTGCAAGGAATGCGAGCGCAGTTGCCGTATCCGTCCTCTTTTCGGGCGAGAACGTCATCTCCATGGGGATCTTTGCCTTTGCACGCATGCCCGAATCAAAGCTTACTATCCCGGCATCAAGTTCTTCGGCAAGTCCCTTGATCATCTCGCTGTCCTTTGCAGAATATGTGGAAGCAACTTTTGATACCGCATCAGGATTTAAGAGATGGTTTACCAAAGACTTTCTAATCGCTGCCCTGCAGTAATCAGGATCTGTCTTTGTCTTGATCTCGATTCCGAGGCTTAATATCCTGGGCACAAGGATAAGGTTCCAGTCGTCTTCCTCATCTCCAAGATAAGTGCATGTTATGAATACCGAAGGCTCGATCCTGCCTTCCTTTGCAGACTTGTACTGCTTGATGAAATCATCCCTCATGTCATAAGGATAGCTGTGAAGCGAATAAGTCATGGGGTCGAGAACAGGGTCAGCGAAAACGATCGGAAGATCCGTATAAACATTGATCTTTCCGCCTTCATTTATCCAGTCATTGACCTTCGCGAAAAGCTTCTTGCTGCTTACCTTCATGTTGTATTTGGATACAAGTTCCGTAAGATCGCTCGTTATCTCCGACTTGCCTTCAAAGCCAGAAAAACAGAAAGGACCCAGCACCTTTACGACAGCCGCATAGACATCTTCAACGCCCTTTTCGTAAGGCTTGTTTCCTCTTCTCAAAACAGCGGCATATCTTCCCTCAGGTGATACCGCAATGACCGGAAGATCACGCGTCTTGTCCGTAATGGTCTCTTCCATGGACTTTACCGCAGCTTCCAAAGGCAGCACCATTACGATCGCGCAGTTCGTCTCGCCTTCAGCCATGACAAAACTGCCGGTCATAAGCTCGGTTCCGGTGACATATCTTCCGCCGATCTCATTTATCAGCTTCTGTCCTGTTGCAAGTGCCTTGGGTGATTTGCCGTAACAGATTACATACATAAACGGGTCCCGCCTTATTTGAATTTCTGATATAACAATATCACTCTTTTGCTAAAATTATTTCAAACATATTCGGAGGCAATTCACATGAAAATAGTTATTCTTGACGGCTCTGCTGCAAATCCGGGCGATATCACCTGGAAAGCACTGGAAAACTTAGGAGAAGTCACGGCTTACGACATAACCTCAAAAGACCAGCTCATAGAAAGAATGCAGGGCGCTGAAGTTGCCATCACCAACAAGACAGTCTTCGACAGGGAAGTTTTCGACAAGCTCCCTGACCTCAAATACATCGGCGTTCTTGCCACAGGTTACAACGTCGTTGACCTTCAGGCTGCAAGAGATCACGGCGTCACCGTAACCAACGTTCCGGAATATGCGACCTTCGCAACAGCCCAGCACACGATGGCCCTGCTCCTTGAACTCACCAACCTTGCAGGCCTTCACTCCTCATCCGTAATGGACGGAGACTGGGTCAGATGCCCCCAGTTCTGCTATTTCAAGGGTTCCCTCACAGAACTTGCAGGCAAGACACTTCACATAATCGGCCTTGGAAAGATCGGCAAGAGAGTCGCCCAGATGGCTTATGCTTTCGGCATGACCGTAACCGCCACACCCCACAACACATCGCTCATCGGAACAACAGTTGACGTAAGCGGCACGCCTGTTAAGTGCCTTTCTCTCGAAGATGGCATGCGCGGCGCCAACGTCGTCTCCCTCCACTGCCCTCTCACCGACGACACAAGGGAGATCATCAACAAAGACACTCTGTCCTTGTTCAACAAAGGAACTATCCTTATCAACGTAGCCAGAGGACCCGTCATTAACGAAGCTGACGTAAGGGCTGCTTTGGACAGCGGAATTCTCGCAGGCTTCGGCTGCGACGTCGTATGCGTTGAACCGATGCTCGAGTCCAATCCTCTTCTCGGCGCTCCCAACTGCATCATCACACCCCACATCGCCTGGACACCCGTCGAGACAAGGATCAGGCTGATCGACATGGCCGCCGCCAACCTTAAGGCGTTCATGGACGGCAGTCCGATAAATAAGGTTAATTGAAGTATTGGTTCCCAATACAATTCCGCTTGTTGAGAATACTGGAAGCGAATTTGGAATTTTAGCCCTATAATTCCAAATCCAATTCCGAAACACTTCAATTTTGGAATCCTTTTGGGAATTACAAGAATCATATGTATTGATACAAAATAATCCCCTATAACACGCCGAGGGCATCCCGGTAAATCGGAATGCCCTCGACATGGAATAAGGGATAGATTAAGAAAATTGTCATAAATTAATTATTCCGGACACAAATCCTCAAAATAAGTATCCAGCCAAATTTTAACAAGGAGATTGTTTTTGGTCAAACTATTTTTTTGACTATTTTTTTATTGTTTTCAACTGTATTACAAATCCTGCTGCACAGAAAGCCACTAATATAAGGATTCTGACCAGAGAATAGCTAAGTGCGACGTCAGGTCCCAAAACTCTCTGTTCGATGATTCCTACATATTCACCAGACAGGATACCGGACCAGAGGATCGGAGTCAGCACTTCCGAGATGACCCTGGCACCTATGAAAGCCGTAAATAAACTGATCGTCCACTTCTGTGCGTAGTAGACGATTATTCCGATAAGGATGCCGGCAATAATGCCTGAGCCCATTGTCAGGACTATGCGGAGCGCAGTGTTTGAGACCCTCTCGAAAAGAAAATTGAAGTCATCGTAGAACCAGATGGCACAGACGATCGTGGTTACGGCGATCAGGGCCTTCATGTAAAGCTTAAAAGCAAGAACGGCGAGACCGATCGTAAGGACCGACAGAAAGATTATCTTTCCTACTTCGTTCCATGTGATGCCCATGTCACCTGTGAGGTTGATAAGGAATCTTCCGAGGACAAAGCCTGCCACTCCTCCGGCGATTCCGAGACTTACGCGGAAAAGCTTGTAGCCGTTAAAACACATAAGGCTTCCGGCTATTACCGCAATTACTGTGATTACTATATCAGGCAAGTTCTATTATCTCCTTTACTTCGTCAAAGCTCACTGCGTTCACGAGTTTGACCTTAATCTGGGCTGATCCCGGCAGCCCCTTTACGTAGTATGGCATTACGCTCCTGAATTCCCTTACCGCCACGTCTTCAGGAAGATATTTTAACCTTCCTTCGAGCTCGCGCAAAAGCATGTCCTTGCGGTCCTGAACACTGGGAAGATCGGGCATTTCCGTGCCGTTTAGTCCTGCGAGGACCCTTCCGAATATCCATGGGTTTCCCCTTGCAGCGCGGCCTATCATGATGCCATTGCAGCCCGTATCTTCGATGATCTTCTTAGCCGACTGGACATCACAGATATCACCGTTCGCAAAGAAAGGAATATCGTAACCTCTTACGGCTTCCCTCATTACCGCGATCGCTTCGTTTGAGCTCTCGCCGTGGTACATCTGCGGCCTCGTTCTGCCGTGAACACAGATCATATCACAACCGGCATCGGCAAGCGCCTTTGCAAAATCAGGATTACCCTTGTCGCCTTCGTTATAACCCGTCCTGGTCTTGACTGTGACCGGGATATTCCTGTCTAACCCGGAGACCGCCTTTTTGCAGGCTTTTACGATGTCAGAAGCCCTCTTGGGATCCTGCATCAGGGCGCTGCCGGCGCCTGTCTTTACTACCTTGGGGACAGGGCATCCCATGTTTATGTCGATTATCGATACTTCCTTTAAAACAGGCGTTTCCATGATGGTCGCTATCGCCGCTTCAAAATCTTCAGGTTCGGTTCCGAAAAGCTGTATCGCCGTGATTCCCTCTTCTTCGGGAGAGATCCTCATGTAGCGCAGGCTCTTGTCCACGCCGTTATATCTGATCGATCTGGCGCTCACGAGTTCTGTCGGGCTGTAGCATGCACCCATCTCATTGCATATGATCCTGAAGGGCAGGCTGCTGATTCCCGCCATGGGAGACAGGACTATCGGATTCTTTATATTTATGTCACCGATCTTTACCGATTTCATTAATACTCCTAAAAATCAAAAGTACCAATATTAGATTTTATACTTTTTCTTGCTTGAAATAATAACAATTCAGGGACAAAATATTATTTGTTAAATGAGGTGCACTATTTATGGATGATTGTCTGGTTTATTTTTTCACCGGCTTCCTGGACAGCGGAAAGACTTCGGTCATCTGTTCATGGATCGGCGGAGAGAACTTCAAGAACCGCAAAGTTGTGGTAATCAACACCGAAGAAGGTGAAGAGGAATATATCCCTGAGAATTACGAGGGTGCTAACCCCGTGATAATCAACTGCGATACCGATGACGTCAACAAGGAACTGACTTTCGACATCGAGGCAAAGCATAAGCCGGGTGTCGTATTCATCGAATGGAACGGCTCGGTCTCCCCTGCAGAGTTTTTCGAGAAGGTCGACGTGCCTGAGCGCTGGGCTCTGGCAGCAGCTGTTGTAGTTATCGATGCTTCAACTTACGGTAATTACTTCAGAAACATGCAGACGCTTTTCGCAGACTATTTCAGATACGGCGATACGGTCATCTTCAACCGCGTAAACGAAGAGACCGACAATATCCCCAAGCTCAGAGGCTCCGTTAAGGCGGTAAATCCGGGCATGAGCATCAACTTCCTCGGCGAAGACAATAAGATCATCAGGATCGAAGACCATCTTCCTTTCGACCTCAACCAGAACCCCTGCGTCATCGCTGCAGAAGACTTCGGTCTTTTCTATACCGATGCCATGGATAATATGGCCCGTTACAACGGCAAGAGGGTCAGCCTCATCGGCCAGGCCGTAATCTTGAGAGAGTTCAACGGCCGTGCTTTCGTACTCCAGAGACAGGCATACACATGCTGCGCTGCTGACATCCAGATGATGGGCGTTCTCTGTTTTTATGAATTAAGGTCCAACTTCCCTGCAGGCCAGTGGCTTAAGGTAACAGGACAGGTAAGATATTTCGAAGACGACGACGGACAGGGCGGCAAGGTCA
The DNA here is from genome assembly GCA_045648465.1 of Saccharofermentans sp. Classification (GTDB taxonomy): domain Bacteria; phylum Bacillota; class Clostridia; order Saccharofermentanales; family Saccharofermentanaceae; genus Saccharofermentans. The sequence continues at coordinate 37,977 of JAZROA010000012.1, read as the reverse complement.
ACGTTCCCTGCCTTACAGTCGAGGACTATGCCATTACAAGCAAGCCCGATAATGACGTTATATATTTTAATTGACGATAGAAAAGAGGCATTTTAATGACTAAAGTAGACATTTTCTCAGGATTCCTGGGAGCAGGCAAAACAACACTTATCAAGAAGCTTATCGCTGACGGTTACAACGGCGCTAAGCTCGTACTTATCGAAAACGAGTTCGGCCAGATCGGCATCGACGGCGGCTTTCTCAAGGAGTCCGGCATCAACATCACGGAGATGAATTCCGGATGCATCTGCTGCAGCCTCGTTGGCGACTTCGGCACAGCACTCCAGGACGTAATCAAGCAGTTCTCACCCGACAGGATCCTCATCGAGCCCTCCGGCGTAGGCAAACTCTCTGACGTAGTTGCTGCAGTTAAGCGCGTTGAAGGAACGGAGATCTGCGGAACAGTAACTGTTATCGACGCTTCCAAGTGCCGCATCTACCTCAAGAACTTCAAGGAGTTCTATGAGAACCAGATCAAGTATGCAGGCACGATCATTCTTAGCCGTACGGGCAACATTGCACAGGACAAGCTCGATCAGGCTATCGCTCTTATCCGCGAGATCAACGATCACTCACAGATCATCACAACACCTTGGGACGAGCTCTCCGGAGTACAGATCCTCAAGGCTATCGAAGAGCCTCTTACAGCTGCAGACATGGCTGCTGCACTTCTCGAGGCTGAAGAGCATGAACATGAGCATCACCACCATCATGAGCACGGCGAGGACTGTGAGTGCGAAGAGTGCAAGGGTCACCATCATCACGACCATGACGATGACGACGATGATGATGACGAGCACGAGCACCATCACCACCATGATCACGATGACGATGATCATGATGAACACGAACATCATCACCACCACGACCACGATGATGACGACGATGACGATGATGAGCATGAACACCATCATCACGATCATGACCACAAGCATGAGCATCATCATCACCATCATGCTGATGAAGTTTTCGATTCCATCGGATTCGAGACTTCCAGACGTTTCACAAAGGCTGAGATCGAGAATGCTTTGAAGGCATTGGACGACAGCGAAAAATACGGCATGATCCTCCGTTCAAAGGGTATCGTCGCAGGCGAAGACGGTACTTGGATCCACTTCGACTTCGTACCTGAAGAATCCGAAGTGAGAACAGGCGCTTCCGATGTTACGGGTAAGATCGTAGTCATCGGCTCAGGCGTTAAGAAAGACGCAGTCAAAGAGTTATTCGGGATTTAATGCTTATGGGTAAAAAAGGACTTAAGATCATCGTTGTAGGTGCCGGCAAAGTCGGCGACACGCTCGTTAACAGACTCGCAGAAGAGGGCCACGATCTGGTCATCATCGACAAGAACGTTGACCGCCTTACAGAGCTCGCAAACCTTTGCGACTGTATGGGCATCATCGGTAACGGCGCAAGCCACGAAGTACTTGAAGAAGCAGGCATAGCTACTGCCGACCTCTTCATCTCCGTTACCGAATCAGATGAGTTAAACCTCTTGTGCTGCACGATCGCAAAGCAGTTCAATAAGAATCTTGCTACGATCGCACGTGTAAGAAACCCTGACTACGGCAAGGAGATCCCTTACCTCAGGTCAAAGCTCAGCCTTGAGATGATCATAAATCCTGAATATGAGGCAGCTGTCGAAGCGGCACGTATCCTCTTCCTCCCTGCTGCTATCTCAATCAACTCATTCGCACACGGAAGTGCGGAACTCGTTAAGATCAAGATTCCCGAAGGAAACGTTCTTGACGGTAAGACTATCGCTTATCTCGGAAGCAACTACACAAATGACCTCGTCATCGTAGGTGTAGAGCGCGGCGACGAAGTAACGATCCCTAACGGTTCTTTCGAGCTCTCCGCAGGTGACATCATCTCATTTGTCGCAACCAGAAAAGTATGTCACTCATTCCTTAAGTCCATCGGATTTAATACAAACTCCGTAAGGAGCACGATAATCATCGGCGGCGGTAAGTCCGCTTACTACCTTGCTGACCAGCTTATCAAGACCGGCATCGATGTTAAGCTCATCGAGAAAGACCCTGAACGCTGCGAAGAACTGAGCGACCTTCTCCCGAAGGCCACCATCATCAACGGCGACGGTATCAACGAGTCACTCCTCGAAGAGACAGGTATCAGAGACGTTGATTCAGTTGTCGCTCTCACCGGTATCGATGAAGAAAATATCATGCTTACTCTCTTTGCTAGACAGATCTCAAGAGACATCAAGTCTGTCACAAAGATCAACAAGATAAGCTTTACAGACGTTATCAACCGCTTGGATCTCGGCAGCGTTATCTACCCCAAGCTTATAACCTCCGAGGCAATCATCACATATGCACGTGCAAGACAGGCTTCAATCGGATCAAACGTCGAAGTTATGTATCACCTTTTCGACGAGCGTGCGGAAGCAATCGAGTTCAAGGTAAAAGAGCCTTCAAGCGCCACAGGCAAGCAGCTCAAGGATATGAAGCTCAAGCCCAATACTCTCGTATCGTTCATCAACCGTTCAGGCAGGATCATTATCCCTACAGGAAGCGACTCCATCGAAGTCGGTGACAGCGTAATGATCGTTACAAAGAATAAGGGATTCACGACCTTAACTGATATCGTAAGATGAACATAAGAATGCTCGTTTACATCCTGGGCAAAGTCTTGCTCATTGAAGGCGCGCTTATGCTCATGCCTGTCATTTGCGGACTTTTCTATGGTGAGGTCCAAGTCTTTTATTACATTGGCCTGTCGGCGATCTATATCGGCGCCGGCTTTCTGATCTCAATGAAAAAGCCAAAGAACATGACCATCTTCATTAAAGACGGTTGTGTTGCCACAGCACTTTCATGGCTCGTGTTAAGTGTCTGCGGATGTATTCCTTTCATTCTCACAAAAGAGATTCCTTCTTTCACAGATGCAATGTTTGAGACGGCATCGGGCTTTACCACAACCGGTGCAAGCATACTTACCGACGTTGAGGCAATGTCCCATACATCTCTTATGTGGCGTTCGCTCACTCACTGGATCGGCGGCATGGGCGTTCTTGTTTTCCTTCTTGCCGTAGTTCCCATGACCGGCGGCTCAAACATGAATCTCATGAGAGCGGAAAGCCCCGGACCTACAGTCGGCAAGATCGTGCCCAAGGTCAGATCGACCGCCAAGATGCTCTATCTCATTTACCTGGTAATGACCGTAACCGAGATCGTTCTTCTCTTCGTATGCGGCATGCCGCTGTTCGACAGTATCTGCTCCGCATTCGGTACGGCAGGTACCGGTGGTTTCGGCGTAAAGAACGACAGCTTTGCTTCTTATGCACCGCACATCCAGTGGATAGTCGGCGTCTTCATGATCATGTTCGGCGCAAACTTCAACTTCTACTATTACATCACGACAAAGCAGATCTCCAAGGCATTCAAGATGAGCGAGGTCAGGGTTTACCTCGCCGTCGTAGCGGTTGCAACAGCGATCATATTCTTCTCATTGAGAGGCATGTACGGCGGAATCGAAGAAACTTTAAGACAGTCTTTCTTCCAGGTATCCACTATCATCACTACAACCGGTTTTGCCACGACAGACTTTGATCTCTGGCCTACGATTGCCAAGTTCATACTGCTTTCCCTCATGATCATCGGTGCATGCGCAAGCTCCACCGGCGGCGGTGTTAAGATTGCAAGATTGCAGATCATGTTCAAGTCGATAAAAAGAGAGATCAATACTTATCTTCACCCGAGAACGGTCAAGAAGATCCATATTGACGGCAAACCTGTCGACGGTGACATCGAGCATTCCGTAGCAATCTACTTCTTCATATATCTCGTAACTTTTGCATCATCGATGTTTATCGTCGCATTCGAAGGACATGACCTTGTTACGGTCTTCTCTTCAGTAGCGGCAACACTCAACAACATCGGCCCCGGTCTCTCACTCGTAGGACCTACGCACAACTACGCGTTCTTCTCTGATGTATCCAAGTGGGTATTCATTTTCGACATGATCGCAGGAAGACTCGAGCTCTTGCCGCTCATCGTATTCCTCAACCCCTCAACATATAAGGGAATATTTAAAAAGACCCCGAGGCTTCAGGGCTGATCTTCACATCTCGAAAATAAGAATTATCAGATCTCGTAAGGCTTGGGATCTATCTTTGTATATCTGATTATCTCTTCCATTCTGGGACGGTCGAGATAAGCGACAAATGAGAATGCCTTTCCAGCCTTGCCGGCACGCGCGGTACGTCCGATCCTGTGCAGATAGAGTTCATTCTCTTTGGGAATGTCATAGTTAAATACAGCTTCAATGTCGTCTACATCGATGCCTCTTGCGACGACATCCGTTGCGACAAGAACGTCGAACTTGTCAGCCCTGTACATATCCATAACCCTGTTTCTTTCCCTCTGGCTGCAGTCGCCGTGAAGGACTTTTGCGGATACTCCGGCTGCCGTCAGCTGCTCGCCGACTTTGGTTGTCTGGACCTTTGTATTGCAGAAGACTATCGTTTTTCTCAGGTCTTCTTTCGCCATGATCATTACTATGTTCTTGAGCTTGTCCTTCTCCGGACACTCAACGATGTATTCATCGATATCAGGGTGGTCTTCAGCCTTCGGCATGACGTCGATCTCGGCACTGCCTGACATGAATTCCCAAGTGATGTTCTGGATCTCTCTTGGCATTGTCGCGGAGAATAAGGCAATCTGCTTATCCTTCGGAGTCAGCGCCATTATCTTTCTGATGTCGTTGATAAATCCCATCTTGAGCATCTCATCCGCCTCATCAAGAACGAGGGTGTAGATGTTTGAGATGTCAACGAGTTTTCTCTGGCTCATGTCGAGAAGACGGCCCGGAGTTGCAACGATGACCTGGGGTTTCTTCTGCACCTTCTCTGCCTGGAGGCGCATGCTCTGGCCTCCGATAAGAGCTGCAATCCTGAAACCCTTAATATACTTTGCAAGTCCTTTAAGCTCAGTAGTGATCTGAAGAGCGAGCTCTCTTGTCGGGCAAAGGATCAGGGCCTGAACGAACTTCGAATCCAAGTTGAGATATTCAAGGATCGGAATGCCGAAAGCGAATGTCTTTCCGGTTCCGGTAGGCGCTTTTGCAATCACGCTGAAATTGTCCATCAGAAGCGGTATCGCTTTCTGCTGGATCGTAGTGGGTCTCTTAACACCCATCTTCTTCAGGGCGTCCATGACCTCAGGTGACAGGTCGAGGTCTGCAAATGTCTTTATTTCATCCATTTAATATGCTCACTTAATTTCTTTCGACGCAAACTATACCACATGCCCTTAAATATATGTAGTACTTATTATAATAATTGAGGGACAGGATTAGCTTCCTGCCCCTCGTATATTTAGTCTTTCAATAGCTTATTTTAAGCTGCGGCCTTTTATTATGAAGATCGGGATAGCTGCAATAACAACAACTGCGACGATACCCAGTGCGATCCACAGACCCCAATTGCTGGTCTTCTCAGCTGTAACGTTAACAGGTTCTGTGTCACCGGCTTCGGTCTCGGTTATCTTTTCAACCGCCGCAGTAGGCTCATTTGCATCAGCAACGACCAGTTCAACTTCAGCTGTACCATCGTCATAAACGATCGTAACTGTGTGAGTTCCCGCATCGAGTCCCTCAAGTGCATCTGCTCTGATTATTACTGAGCTGTTATCTTCAGCGAGCTCGTAGTTATAGTAAGCGACTTCAACGCCATCGATCAGAACACCCTTGAAGTGTGTTGCGATCGAATCGTTATCCTTGCTTCTCTCAACTGCTACAGTGATATCCTCACCGCTGCCGAGTTCAAATGCTGTGCTTCCTAAACCAACGACTGCGTATGTAGCTTCAATGTCAGGTGAACCCTTAATCCACTTAGCGTAGAGAGTGATATCAGATGTGATAGCTGTTGCAAAGCTGAACGGCTTTGTGAGTGCTTCATCGATATACCAGCCTCCGAAAGTATATCTTTCTCTCAAAGGCTCTTCAGGTCTGAATGCAACTCCGCCTTCAGCAACCAGCTGGGATACGATTTCAGAGCCGCCATTTGTTACAAACGCAACCGTGAAGTACTTATAATTAATACTATCCTTTGTGATTGGCTTGGAAGTATATGTTGCAGTGTAAACTGTCTCGCCTGTTACCTTGGATATTTCCTTATCCCAACCTGCGAAAGTAAATGTCTCCTGTACAGTTGCTGCTTTAGTAGGAGTATCCTTCTCATAAACAGGGAACTTGCCATACTCAACTTCGCCGGTCTGGAGCACAGTACCGTCTTCGTTTGCAAATGTAATCTTGTACTTATTGACAGTGTAGGTGTAGGTAGCTGTGTAAGTAATATCTTTTGTTACCAGCGTTTCCTTGTTATCCCAGCCTGCGAAAGTATATGTGAACTGGACAGTAGGCTTCTTTGTAGGATTTGCCATATGCTGATAGGAAGCAGTGCTGCCCCAAGCAAACTCTCCCTCCTGGAGGATCGTTCCATCGTCATTCTTAAATGTAACGGTGTACATATTGATCTCGAAAATCGCTTTAAGCTTGCGGTTGCCTGTAACCGAGAAACGGTAATTAGCATTCTCGCTTACGACCGTTCCGTTTTCTTCCCAACCTACGAAGTGATATCCCTTATCAGGAATAGCAACCAAAGTACATGTATCGAAATGATTATATGTGTCGGATCCTGATACTGCACCATGTTCTCCGGCTGTAGCTTCTACAGAATATGAGTTAATTGCAAAATTAGCTGTCAAATTACGAGCACCGTCAACCTCGAAACTAAAAGATGCTCTTGTGCTTACCTCTGTTCCGTTCTCGTCAGTCCAGTTAACGAAATGATATCCCTCTGAAGGTGTTGCAATTAATTCACATGTATCAAAATGATTATATGTGCCGTCTCCTGTTACTGAACCATGTTCTCCAGCTGTAGCACTGATATCATGAGGGATTAATTCAAATACAGCTTTGTATGAATAATCAGTAGTAACAGTGAATTCGATTGCTGCATCTTTGCTGACTTCACTACCGCCCTGATCTACCCAATTCACGAAGCGGTATCCCTCATAAGGTGTAGCAACTACCTTTACGGTATCGCCGTAAACCGGGTTTTCAGGGCCATTATAAATAACTTCACCACCACCTAAAGTTGTAACATTGACCGTATGAGGATCCTTCTCCAAATAAACTACAACTGCATGATCACCTGAAACCGTAAAATTATATGCTGTTCCAGCTTCTCCTGTATCTGTGGAATTATTTGTCCAACCTACAACATGATATCCGACATTAGGCGCAACTGATAAAGCAGCTGTTTCACTATATTTATTACTACCACCTACTGTAACTGTACCAGCATCGTTACTCGGATAAACGGAAGCCGTAACAGAATACTGTCTGTTAGATTCAGTATATGTAGCCCTATACGTAACTGCTCCTCTTACACCCGGAAGTTCGCCAGTATAAAGCTCATTAGTCGATGTGTCTGTCCATCCGGCAAAAGTATAAGAATGCTCTGGTGTATCGCCTCTGGTGGGTACATCAAATGTAGGTGTCCCGCCATATGGCACTTGTATCTCATTGATTCCACTACCATCCCAATCAATAAAACTTACTCCGCAATTTACCGGAATCCACTTGGCTTTAAGCGTAATAGCCGTTCCGGTAAAAACTGCATCGTCTATATCGATAATGTATTTACCATCTGCATCTTTTGTAATCGCTAAGCCATCCGTAGTACCGGCGACTTCCCAACCGCCAAAGGAGTAACCCTCGACTGTATATGCGTTTGCAGGAAGCGCTGTTTTTAATCCGGATCCTACCGTTATACCATCCATCGAACCTGTAGCATTATTTAAACAAGCTGAATCATTCTTTTCAAAAGTGATAGCTACAGGAACACCCCACAGCGCATACAGATCTTTTATATCACTAGAGTTAACACCAGTAATGGTTATTTCGGCACCATCAGCGTATTCAACAGTGTTATCGCCAGATTTTGTTGTCCAGCCCATGAACTGCTTTCCTTCAGGAACCGTAAATGAAGTGTTATCAATAGCAGTAATTGTAGCTGTAGTTCCTACAGGTACAGACTGAGTCTTATATTCAGTTGTCCCATTGTTAGCATGGAGCGTAATGTCTCTATTCCAATGAGCCCAAATTTCAGTATCGCCGTTCATTTGTTCTGAAGGAATTGTGTCACCATATTTATTTGCTGAAAAAGAAGAATTCATATACCAACCGTTAAACGTATAACCTTCAAATGTAAACAAATCACCGGGTTTAAGAGTATAATCAGTCGGGTTATTCTTAAGATATTTATCAACAAATATATCATTTGAGCCGTTATTAGCATCGTAAGTAATATCCCAGGCTTCTTCCCACTGAGCATAAAGCGTAATATCTGCGTCTCCAGCGGTAATATCAGCTTTATCTGCATATTCAGTTCCAGTTGTGGGATTTTCTGCTTTCCAACCCGTAAAGCAATATCCGGCACGTGTAAATTTATTTTCGTTAATCGCAGTCGCTACCCCTTGCGGAACAGTTTGGGGGAGCATGTCTCCACTTACAGTTGCTTCAGCAGGAGTATTCGTATCAAATGTTATCTTGCGAGCATTAGCCCACTGAGCAGAAAAAGTGTAGTTTTTATCTATGCTCGGAATAGTTCCAGTTTCTGAATATGTATTATGATTTTCATCTTCCCAACCTAAAAGCACCTTATCTTCAGGAACAGTAAACTTTTCACAATCTTGGTAATAATAATAATCTACTCCCTTTACTACAGTATCTATGATATCTGCTTGTTGAGATAAACCATTGGCTTTGTATGTAACTGTGTATCCCCAAATAGCATAAAGATCCATGTTTAAATTTATAATATCTTTATGGTCACCTGGTTGATATGTCTCCCCGCTTCCGTCAGCATTCTCAGCCCAGCAAGCAAACACCATGCCAACGGGAGCAGTAAACTCCAGAGCAGGATTGTTTATGTCCAAAACTATAGTTGATGTAGCTCCCTCAGGGATTGGATAAGTAACATCTTCTTCAGATGCTCCACCACCATTAACATGATATGTAAGTGAATAGTCATCTGCTCTTACCGTCAACGCATTAAACGGTAATGCAGCCATAACGACTACGATGGACATTACAACAATCAAGAACGATCTCAGTTTGTTACTCATAACACTAACCTTTCCTGTCAGTCTTTTGCTCAAAGAATCCCTTATCCTGATGAGCGCAGATATAGAAGTTTTTCTATTTGCTAACCGGCCTTCGGATAAACACAGTTATCCTTGGACCTTTTTATCCATGATAGGCTTATTTTCCCATAATACTTTTAATAAATAAAGAAAATAGAGCGTTCTGTCATATTAAATGTTTATGACATTTTTCACTTTTCCGTCACGTTTCTCCCTCTCATTTGCCCCTTTAATTGTCGCGAACTGATTTATAATAAAGCCAGATGAATTAACCGTGATAAGGAGTCATTCGTATGGCAAAGCGTGTATTTCTCATAGTTTTGGACAGTTTCGGCATCGGCGGCGCACCTGACGCAGCAGCTTTTGGTGATGAAGGCAGCAACACTCTGGCTGCCGTTCTTTCATACTCTAAGGCACCCTTCCCGAACCTCGCGAAAATGGGTCTTCTCGCAATAGACGACGAAAATGATCAGAGGATCACCGATTACAGAAATGCTCAGGAGACGATTCCCTCACCCATCGGTTCATATGCAAGAGTAAGAGAGATCTCTGCCGGCAAAGATTCGACTATAGGACATTGGGAGATCGCAGGAATTATTTCTGACAAGGCCCAGCCGACTTACCCGGACGGCTTCCCGGAAGAAGTCATGAAGGCCCTTGAGGAAGCTACGGGCAAGGAATATCTTTGCAACAAGCCATACAGCGGCACGGATGTCATCAGGGATTACGGCGAAGAACACATGAAGACAGGCAAACCGATCATCTATACTTCAGCCGACAGCGTGCTCCAGATTGCCGCTCATGAAGAGATAATTCCTCTTAATGAACTGTACGATATTTGTGCCAAAGCAAGAGAAGTTATGACGGGCGAACATGCCGTTGGCAGAGTTATTGCAAGACCTTTCGTCGGTGAACCCGGCAACTTCACAAGAACTGCAAACCGCCACGATTTCTCACTGGCAGCGCCCTCTTCCACCATGCTCGACCTTCTTAAGAACGAAGGATACGACGTTATCTCAATTGGCAAGATCTATGATCTCTTTGCCGGAAGAGGCCTCACGGAATCCAATCCCACCAAGGGCAATACTGACGGCATAAACAAAACGATCGAAATGATGGATCATGACTTCAATGGTCTGTGTTTTGTTAACCTGGTCGATTTCGACATGAAGTACGGCCACAGAAATGATATCGAGGGCTATGCGACTGCAATGCATGAGTTCGACGACGCACTGGGGATCATTCTTTCCAAACTTAGGGATGACGACCTTCTCATCATTACTGCTGATCACGGATGCGATCCGTCAACTGCTTCAACCGATCACTCCAGAGAGTGCATACCGCTTCTCATCTATGGTGACGGCTATAGAACGCCTTGCAACATGGGTGAGCTTTCCGGCTTCAACAACATAGCAGGAATAGTACTTACGGCAATTATGGGCAGAACATATAAGAAGGACTTCTGCCCTGCCACGGACACAAACAAGCCTGATCCTGAGAACATCATGAGCTATGTTGATCTGACAAACCTCAAGACAACAGCTGCAGATTCCGATATTAAAGAATTAATAGAACGCGCTGCTTCTTTGGGTACTGCATCCGTTTGTGTCCAGCCATGCTTTGTTAAAGATGCAGTCAGGTTCTCCAAAGGCAGAGTCGCAGTCTGCACTGTTATCGGATTTCCTAACGGCTATTCAACTACGGCAACAAAGGTCTTTGAGGCAAAGGATGCCTGTGACAACGGCGCTTCTGAGATCGATATGGTAATAAACATCAACTATGTTAAGTCAGGAAGATATGACGAAGTATTTGAAGAGATAAAGCTCATTGCAGATGCTGTCCATGCCAAAGGTGCTCTTCTTAAGGTCATCATAGAGACATGTGATCTTACCGAAGACGAGAAAGTACGTCTCTGCAAGATCGTCAGCGAGGCAAAGGCCGACTTCATCAAGACATCAACAGGCTTTGGCAGCGCAGGTGCCCAGGTCGAAGACATCGTTCTCATGAAAAAGAACATAAGTCCTGATGTCAGGATCAAAGCAGCAGGTGGCATCAGAACGGTGGAAGCTGCCAAAGAGATGCTGGATAGCGGCGCCATAAGGATCGGAGCATCCAAACTCGGCAACTGAACAAACGCAAAATTTTTGTTCGTTTTTGACTAAAACAAGTTTTTAGTCCCTTTAATGACACTTTACCTGTGATATATTACCTCCAACAAAGAACATACGATCTTTTTGGAGGTTTTATTTATGTCACCACTCGATATGCTTATCTTCTTGTTTTTCATACTTGTTACCATCAAGGCAGCTACATCATGCATCGATCACTGGAGAGATATTGACGAAGCGGCAGAGCGTGCAGCTTCAAGAAGAGTAAGACCTTCACCTACAACCGTAAGAACAGCAAGAACTGTCAGAACATTCAGACCTTCTTCTGTCCGCATTACTCCGATCAAGCGTGTCAATGTTCCGGCAGCTTCTGTCCGTAACACAACCATTGCAAGACATACTCCATTGAAGGATAAGGGTGCAGCTTAAGTCCCGACCAACGACCGCTCACTTTTTTCCATTTCTTTTTTCTCCGTATAAGGGACTACCCGGCCTTGCTTCTCCAACCGCTTACCACACACCTCAAAATAGCAAGGCCGGGATATCTCCCGGCCCCGTTAACTTACTGAATTATCTAATCGATCAGAAAGATACCTTATTCTTTCCTTCTCTCTTTGATTTATTGAGCTTTCTTTCCGCTTTGGATAAGAGATCAGAGATATCAGGATCTTCAGGATCAAACATGGCAAGTCCTGCCGAGATCGTTACTCTTTCTCTCTTGCCGTCAAGGATAATGGGTTCATTGGCAATCGTCTCAACGAGTTTTTTAGCCATGCCTACGGCAGATACCTTATCAGTATCAAGAAGTACGATAGCGAACTCGTCACCGCCTGTACGGAAGCATGTATCCTCTGTTCTTACGTTAGCCATACACTGCTCTGCAATGCTCTTCAGAACGATGTCGCCGTTCTGCTGGCCGAACACGTCGTTAACATTTGTTATGTCATCAACGTCAGCTACGAGAAGAGCAAATGTACTGCCGTCAGTTCTCTTCTGGTAGAGGCTCGCATACTTTTCGAGAGTCTCATAGAAATAACGTCTGTTATAAAGTCCGCTCAGGTCATCAACGCGCGCAAGAAGTTCCATCTTGTGATAGGAACGCTCAAGCTCTAGCTCAAGTTTTTTCTGCTCTGTGATGTCCCTGCTGATGCCCCAGGTTCCGACTACTTCGTTGTTTACGTCGTAGAGAGGATACTTGGATGCGAGATAATATCTGGCATTTTCTTCCTCATCAACGAGCTCTTCTTCGACATTAAGAACAGGCTTACCCGTTCTCATGACCTCAAGTTCGATTTCTCTTGCCTTATCGGCAAACTCCTTGGGGAAAAAGTCGTAATCTGATTTGCCTACCAGCTCATCCGGCTTAATGACTCCGAGCTGATTTGCGTGCATATAGTTGTTCCAGATAAACTTGGAATCCTTGTCTTTAAAATATATAGTGTCTCTTCCGTATTTACGGATCGTGTCGATAACCAGCATATCGTTGATCTGCATTTCTTTCCAAAAACTTCTCTCGGACATTTCTTCACCTCATGAGCATCAGCTGCCAATGTTTCCGATTACGATTATTTGAAAGGCTTACCCTCGCCTTCTGTTAATTTGATACCTTCCATTGTAAACGCTTTGCAGTACTCTTCGCAATCAAAAGCTGCAGGAGTGAAGACACCTGTCTTCTTCCACTTGTCCCTGCACATGAGCTTTACGCCCGCAATAAGAGCAGCGCCCTTCATGTCATCAAAGGCACTTACGCCGTGCTTTTCATAGGAAGCTTCGTTGTCACCCGTAACGATATAAGACTTAGCGATGTCTATATTGTCCTTCTTGCTCTTGCCGGTAATGTAGATCTCGTAAGAAGCCATGCCCTTTGCCTTGGATTCGATGGGAGCTGATTCGCCGAGATCGGATCTCTTGGGAAGGATCGCTGCCAGAAGATCGATAGGAGCAACTTCAACGTTTCCGACCGTAACCGGCTTATCAGACATGAGTCCGATATCCTTTAAGAAGTCGATCTTATCCTGGGGCGGAATGTGCTCCAGGTCAGGCTTTTTGCCGAGTTTGAAATATCTGACATTAGCCATGTCAGGAATCTCTTTGAGGAGATCTGTGACCATGGGGCTTGAATCAAGATAGACCTTTGTGCCGGATGAGGACTTGGCCTCGATAGACATTGCTTCTGCTTCGACAACCTTGCCGTCAGCAATATAGAAAACGTTCTTGCTGGGGCCGAACTTGTTGGCTACTACCGGAGCTTTTACGTCTTCGGAATAGAGCGTATCATCGATCTCGGTCCTGCCCTTTTTAGCGATCTTCTTCTCGCCTGATACGGCGATAAGGTCGATATAGTCGATCTTGCTGAAATCATTTTTTGCGGCACGTCTGATGATGGCATTGACTGCACCGGGAACAAAACCAGCTCCGCATATGGCTGTCTTTCCTGTGCCGTGGAATTCGCCGAACATCCTGAACTGCTTCGAAAGAAGTGATGTCGGTGAAGGAATGTCAGGAACGTCAAAAAGTGTTGAATCAATATAGTCAGCCTTTGCTTTTACTGCAAGGCTCATAGCATCAAGTGAAAGTTCAGGGGGAAGAAGGTTTACGACGATGTCAGGAGCAAAGATCCTTACCATCATCATGGCGCCTTCGACATTGGTCATGTCGATTCCGGAAGTAGTGACTCTGACACCCATGCTGGCTGCCAGATTCTTAAGCTCATCGCATTCCTGCTTCTGACGCGAAGCAAGGCAGATATCAGATGCATAAGACCTGTTTCTGCACAGAGCAATCAGCAAACGCTTGGAAATTTCGTTACAACCGAGAATCAAGACCCTTTTCATGATCATCCGCGACCTTTCAACTTTATAATAGCTAACCCTATTTAGATATTTTACTTAAAATAATAGAGTTGGGCAAACATTTTTCGGGCTTTTGTTCATTTACCATGTAGGAATTTTTAGCGTAATATACCGATATCCTAATCAACAAAGGAGAACGGTTATGAAGACACTTAAGAGAATTGCAGCAGGCATTCTTTCCACAGCACTTTTGCTTGGTATGACATCCTGCGCTACAAAGCAGACAGAGACATCTGCAGATGCAAATGTTGATTCAGCTGCAGCATTCACAACTGTTGAGAGCGGCAAGCTCATCATGGCTACAAACGCATTCTTCCCGCCTTATGAGTACTATGAGGGTGAGAAGATCGTTGGTATTGATGTTGAGATCGCTACAGCAGTAGCAGACAAGCTCGGTCTCGAGCTCGTTATCGAAGACGTTGAGTTCGACTCAATCATCGCAGGCGTTCAGAGCGGCAAGTACGACATCGGATGCGCAGGCATGACAGTTACAGAAGACAGACTTAAGTCTGTAAACTTCTCTACACCTTATGCTACAGGTATCCAGTCCATCATCGTAGCTGCTGATTCTGAGATCACAGATATCGACACACTCGTCAACGGCGACTACAAGGTTGGCGTTCAGTCCGGTACAACAGGCGACATCTACATGTCTGCTCCCGTTGAAGAGGGCGGCGTAGGCGAAGAGAGAATCGAGCGTTTCGCTAAGGGTAACGACGCTGTTATCGCTCTCACATCAGGCAAGATCAGCGCAGTTGTTATCGACAACGAGCCTGCCAAGGCATTCGTTGCAGCTAACTCTGGTCTCAAGATCCTTGAAACACCTTACACAGTTGAGGACTACGCAATGGCTATCAACAAGGATAACGTTGCACTCAAGGATGCAATCAACCAGGCACTCAAGGAACTCACAGACGACGGCACTATCGCTGCTATCGTAAACAAGTACATTCCTGCTGAAGGCTGATAACTTTTTGCGAAAATAGGCAAAAAACAAACAATAAGAGCGGAAATATGGTCTGTATTTCCGCTCTTTTATTATTTATAATTGGTGATGTTTTCGAGTATCGATACTTTGAAGTTTGAGGAACGTCCAATGTACACCAAAAAAGCCAATCAGATTTTGATCATCGGCATAATAGCCCTTCTTCTGTCATGGTTGCCCGGCCCCGGCATTGCTTGTGCCGTTGTCGCACTTATCATGTACACCAAGAACAAGGGTGCCAGATCCCTCATCAGAACAGATGTCGGAAGAGGTCTTTCGATCATCGCGATCCTGATCAGTGCAGTTGTAGCTATCTACTTGTTATTATTCCGCCCGCTCCTTGTTATGCCGGCATGGCTGGCTTCTCTCCGCGAGGAATTTTATTCGACAAAATTCTACGCAGAATTCGAAAACAACTTCCTCATCGATAACCGTTACACTTATATTTACAAAGGTCTGACAGTAACATTTGAGGTTACTTTCTTTGCCGTCCTTTTGGGTATCGTTCTGGGTGTCATAGTTGCTCTCGTCAGATCATCTTATGACACGCTGAAAGAAGAACTCAAAGGCGGTATCGGCAAGGGCATCCTTTTTGTCCTTTACAAGATCTGCGGTTTATATCTTACGGTCATCAGAGGAACCCCTGTAGTCGTTCAGCTCATGATCATCTACTTCGTTATCTTCGCATCTTCCAACAATAAGATTCTTGTTGCCGTTCTCGCATTCGGAATCAACTCCGGCGCATATGTTGCCGAGATCATCAGAGGCGGTATCGAGAGTGTCGACAAGGGACAGTTCGAAGCAGGTCGTTCATTGGGATTCGGATATGTAAGGACAATGGCCCTCATCATCATCCCCCAGGCATTCAAGGCTGTTCTTCCCGCACTTGCAAACGAGTTCATCGTTCTCATCAAGGAAACTTCCGTATCAGGTTATGTCGGACTCCAGGAACTTACCAAGGGCGGCGACATCATCAGATCAAGAACATACTCGGCATTTATGCCTCTTATTGCAGTAGCGATCATCTATCTCCTGATCGTTATCTTCTTCAGCTGGATAGTATCTTTGATCGAAAGGAGGCTTAAGAGCAGTGAGCGCTGATAATGACGTAATCATATCCGTAAAGGATCTTTGCAAACACTATAATGGCGGCGAGATCAAGGCTTTGGACGGCGTCACGACCGACATCAGAAAAGGTGAGGTAGTAGTCGTCATCGGACCTTCAGGTTCCGGTAAATCAACCTTCTTAAGATCTCTTAATCTGCTTGAGCGTCCTACTTCAGGCACGATTACCTTTGAAGGTCAGGACATCACATCACCTTCAACAGACATCAATAAGTTGAGGCAGAACATGGGAATGGTGTTCCAGCACTTTAACCTCTTCCCTCACCTTACGATCATGAAAAACATGACCATAGCACCTATGAAGCTCCGCGGCATTTCAAAAGCAGACGCCGAGAAGAAAGCATTGGAGCTTCTCGGAAAAGTCGGACTTCAGGACAGAGCCATGTCTTATCCTTCACAGCTCTCAGGCGGTCAGAAGCAGCGTATCGCAATCGTAAGAGCGCTTGCGATGGATCCTGAAGTAATGCTTTTCGATGAGCCGACGAGCGCATTGGATCCTGAGATGGTCGGAGAAGTTCTGGAAGTTATGAAGCAACTCGCAAAAGCCGGCATGACAATGGTCTGCGTAACCCACGAGATGGGATTTGCCAGAGAAGTCGGCACACGGGTCATCTTCATGGACTGTGGTAGAATCATTGAGGAAAATACGCCTGAGGAGATCTTCACAAATCCTCAGAACGAAAGACTTCAGACATTCCTGAAGAAAGTATTGTAATTTAGGAGGTAAGTTATGTTTTGTGAATCTTGTGGAGCATCTATTCCCGACGGCCAGGCTTTCTGCTCTAACTGCGGAGCGGCAGCACCTGCTCAGGCAGCACCCGTTCAGGCTGCACCTGTTCAGCCCGCACCGGCACCCGCACCCCAGCCTATGGCACAGGCCGTACAACCCGTTCAGCAGTACGCACAGCCTGCACCCCAGCCTGTACAGCCCGTTCAGCAGTACGCTCAGCCGGTACAGCAGGCCCAGCCCGTATATGTCCAGCCTGTAGTAGCAGTTCCTGCACAGCCCAGAAAATCAAGCGGCATGGCAATCGCAGGACTTATCATGGGTATCTTCACACTCATTTTCTGCTGGGTTCCCGTCGTAAGCTGGATCTTAGGTCTTCTCGGCCTCATCTTCTCGATCATCGGAATCGCAAAGAAGAACGGCGGCGCAAAGGGCGCTGCAATCGCCGGCCTTATCCTTACAATCCTCGGCGCCATCCTCGGCATTGCTTTGTATGGTCTGGTCTTGGGAACAAGCATGAACGAATACTTAGAGCAGGCAGAATATGCCGCTTCATCAGTAGCTGCAGAAACAACTTACTGATCCGGATAAACAAGTTAACTTTACGGACGTCCCGCTCAGCAGCGGGACGTTCTTTTTGTAAGAAAATCTATACAGATTATGATAAAATCTCGGCAGGAACACATTAGGACTTTTGCTTCTTTTGTTCAGGAGGGATCAGATTATGTATTGCGAATCATGCGGAAACTTAGTTCCGGACGGACAGGCTTTCTGCTCTAACTGTGGAGCAGCCGTTGCACAGGCAGCACCTGCCGCACAGCCGGCCCCCGCTCCCGCAGCAGCACCGGCACCCGCACCTGTAGCCGCAGTACCAGTAGCAGCACCAGCTCCGGCACCTGCACCTGCACCCCAGCCCATGGCTCAGCCGCAGCCGGTACAGCCTGCATATCAGCAGCCTGTTTACCAGCAGCCGCAGTATCAGCAACCCCAATATCAGCAGCCCGCTTATCAGGCTCCGACTTATCAGCAGCCTGTAGCCGTAGCCCAGCCCTTGTATGCCCAGCCGGTTTACACACAGCCTGTCGTGTTAGCACAGGCCGCACCTGCAAAGCGCGGTAACGGTATGGCAACAGCAGGCCTTGTATTCGGTATCCTTACATTGGTATTCTGCTGGATTCCCAGCTTGTACTATGGATTCGGTCTTCTTGGACTGATCTTCTCCATCGTAGGTCTCGTCAAGA
The DNA here is from genome assembly GCA_045648465.1 of Saccharofermentans sp. Taxonomy (GTDB): domain Bacteria; phylum Bacillota; class Clostridia; order Saccharofermentanales; family Saccharofermentanaceae; genus Saccharofermentans. The sequence goes on along the minus strand of JAZROA010000012.1, from coordinate 19,727 downwards.
AAAACGTATCCGGCAAAGGAAAGGCAATTGCAGGTCTTATTCTTGCGGTACTCGGCGTTATTGCCGGCATCATCATCCAGGAAACATTCTGGGCAATGGTCGGACGTGAGATCGATAACGGCCTTAACGATCTCTATGAGGAGCTCGAGACATACGATACTTCCTACAAGCCTAATCCGAACCCTGACGAGTACTTTATCGACGGTGACTTCGTAACAACAGACAAGGGTTATGTCAGCGGCGTTCTCCACATCGATAATTTCATCGTAGAATACTGAAATTAATTACAAAGTGAATTATTAGGGCTATCTCAAACTGATGATTTTGGGGTAGCCCTTTTCTATGACTTGATTCCGGTTGTAAGCAAGTATCATTCTGCGGCGGATACCGAGAGTTCCAAAATAAATTCCAAAATATACGGATTTAGGAAGCAAAAGTGGAACTTTGCTTAAAAAGTTCTCAAATCAATTCCACAAACCAATGTTTCTGGAACTGAAAATGGAATTTTGAAGTGGTGCACAGATTCTTGCAAGCACTATGATGCTTACTGTGATTTTCTGCTATATGAAGACAAAATACCTACAAGACAACCATGATTTCTCTGTGTTAGAATGAATAAGTTAAGTTTTATTTAGACTTTTGGGGAGGTCTGTTATGTATTGCGAATCGTGCGGTTCTTTCATAAATCCAGGTGAAGCTTTCTGCTCCAACTGCGGATCTCCCGCGCCTCAGAACTCTGCTCCGGCAGCAACTGAACCGGCTGCACCCGCACCGGCTCCGCAGGCAACAGTTCAGCCTATCATGCAGCCCGCACCCCAGCCTGCCGCACAACCAGTTCCACAGCCCATACAGCCTGCATATCAGCAGCCTTACCAGCAGCCTTACCAGCAGCCGCTATACCAGCAACCGACATATCAGGCTCCTACATACCAGCAGCCCGTCCAGACGGTACAGCCCATCTATCAGCCTGTTTATCAGCAGCCGGTAATAATCACACCCATAGACAACAGAACGAGAATAAATGGAGCTGCTACTGCAGGCCTTATTTTCGGTATCATTAACATTTGTATTTCGTGGATTCCGTTGCTCAACGCATTACCCGCTGTCCTGGGTCTTATCTTCTCGATAACCGGTATTACAAAGAAAAACGCGGGCGGTAAAGGAAGAGCTATCGCCGGACTTATTATGTCCTCCGTAGGTCTCTTCATATGCATCCTTATCATCATTGAACTGATCGTTGGCGGTGAATTGGATTACTGATCTACTTGTGCTTTCTTCTTAACGTCTCGTCGTAAGAATAATTCTCTTCAAGGAAATCCTCGCCCTTCTGTTCTTCTGTAAATGAAAGGCCGGGATAGTTTAATTGTCTGAGAACTTCGTAGATTGCGACTGCGCATGCGTTGGAAACGTTAAGACATCTGCAGTCTGCAGCCATCGGGATCCTGAAACATCTGTCGAGATTTGCCCTTAATATCTCGCCCGGAATACCTGTACTCTCTTTGCCGAAAATCAGATAGATTTTTGCGTTCTCTGAAGCAGCCTTGAAGTCGATATCTGAAGGCGGCACCTTGCCGTAACGCGTCATGAAGAAATACTCACCGTCGTTCTTGTCGGCGAAATCCTGCCATGAATCGTAAATAGTATATTCAGCCCACGTAATGTGATTGGTTGAAGCTCTTCTGAATTCCGGATTATCTATGTCAAATCCGACAGGTCCTATTATGTGGAGAACGGCTCCGGTTGCAACACATGTGCGCATGATATTACCCGTGTTCTGAGGGATCTCGGGTTCAAACAATACAACGTTTACTATGTTGTTTCCTGACTCGTTCATTACATATCTCCGTTATAAACGTATTAAATCAATTATCTAAATATAGAGGCTTGTCTATATTTAATCAACAGGCTTCTTTTTCCTGATGTAAACAACCATTACTACCGCTACCGCAACACCTGCAAGGGTTACAAGAATTCCCTGAATGAGATAAGGATAGCTGTATGTGATCTCCGTCTCGCCTTTGTCGACGAATACCAGTCTGTTGAATGTCCTGAAATCGCCTCTGAAGATATCATGCCCGGCAAGTGACGTATTTACGTTATCCTCGGGTGAAGATACCGTGATCGAGTTATCGCCATATGTGATATCGAGCGGAACTATCTGTCTATCAGGCACTTCATGCTCACTTACATCGACTATTCCTGCAAGGATCGCACCGACATTCCTGTCTCTTGTACGCGAGTAATAGTAAGTGAGGTTAAAGCCGATAAACGTGATGTTATCGTTGGTTCCCTTGCCCCAGAAAGGCATCTGCTCATCAAGGACTTCGGAGTATCCGAGAACTTCCGTTAAGCCGTTCATGTAGACTGTCTTCCAGTTCTTGAATTCATCAGGGAACAACGCAAGTTCGATCTCACCAAATCGGGTTGTCTGGAATGCCGGGAAACCGTTATCGAACTGGACTGACTGGCACTCTACGCCTAGGAATCTGTTAGTCTTACTCTCGTAGTTTTCGGGTATACCGTCAGCAAGAACATAGACTTTCGTGCCTGCTTCAGAAGCCTTGGTGATGAGGTCTTCGGCTGTCTCGACATCGTGATAAAGGAACCCGTCAAGATAGATAGTCTTATAGCTTGAGAGCTCTTCCAACGTGAAGTCGTCTATATATTCACTCGGTGCCTCGCAGATCGTCGGGAACATCATTGAGATGTAGTAAGCACCGTTTCCGATCGCGATACCATCGTACTCTGTGATGGTACCATACGCACCTTCAATGCCGTCGTAGTGGAATACGGCATAAATGCCTTCGTCGTATTCTTTCGTATATCCTCTTAAGTCAGCTGCAGCTTCTGCTTCCTTCTCGTTATAAAGGTAGACCGCAGCTGAATTCTTCTTGACAATAACAGTGTCGCAGCCCATCTCGAGAAGTCTGTCGAACATGAAATAGTAGTAGCCGTTATCGTATGCTTCGTTGATCTGGGCGATCTGAAGTGAAGTCGATGCAGCCTCCCAGCCCTGTCCGAACAACTGGTTAACTGAGCCTTCGTAATCAGTAAGGTAGAACACAAAACTTACCGTAGGAGAGACACTGTCGATAACGGCGATACGGTTTTTCGTCATGGCTTTTGCTTCGTCGATAGGAGTTTCTTCGGCAAGCTCTTCGAAGTAACTGCTGACTGATGTCTTCTCACCCTTAGCGGGAACGAATGTCTTAACACAGATACCGCAGTCAACAGCAAGCAAAGCTATTATGACCGCCAGGATGGGCTTCTTGAGGCTGTCCCATTCAAGCATTGAGAAGAAGATCATTGCGGCAGCAATCTGCAAGAAACGCATCATCCACATGAGCGATCCGCCGGGGAGCATCCGGATGATCGGGCCTGCAGTTTTCGATGTGAGCAAGACAATAATGATAGCGGTAATAAATCCCGCTCGAGCGCGTTTCTTAGCCGCTATGGTACCGAATGCAGCAAGAAGGAATGAGACGATACCAAAATAAGGTACGGAATAACCTTCCTTAAGTTTTTCGACAGGATTAAGGGTAATGAATATGCTCTGGAAAAATCTTTCTGCCGCCTGACTTGCGTTGGAAGCGTTGGATACAAGGCCTCCCTTCAAAGACGGGAACAAAATGACGCCTATAAATGCAAACCCGCAGATCAAAGCAACTATGAGTTCAAGATCTCTTTTGCCGGATTTCTGGATCTTGTTCATTCCCGTAAAACAACAGAGTCTGTAAACTAAAAGATAGATGAGAATGGCTATTGCCACCATGCCCGTGTAACCGACATGGCATGCACATATAAACGCGAATGAAAGTACGGTTCCAAGGAAGTTCCTTACTCCGCCCTTCTTCAGATATTCGTTAATGAATAAGAATAAAAGCGGGAAAACTGCCATGATGACACTTCTCGGAAGGTTGCCTTCCACGAGAAGAACATGAAGGCTCTGCGGCATGAAGAACCACATGATGCCGAAGATCATGCCTGTAACAGGTCTCTTCTTAACGAAGCCTGCGATGTTCCATGTGAGAGCTCCCAGAAGATATACTATTCCACTGTATACTGCGAATCCTTCGAAAACATAATTATCCGGGAATATAGAAGGTAAGCTTCTTGCAATAAACTGGCAGAAAGCCATGAGATATGCCGCGACGGGCGGCCAGTAACGCATGAGCTCTACGCCGTTATACCAGACAGGATTATATAAAGGCCACTTGTCTCCCGATTCGATCGAATTTAAGATCCAGTCGCCACGGTAAACGTGGTACATGGAGTCAGAGCCCTTGTCCTTGATAAGCACACCGCTTCTGCTTACAGCCCAGATGATGACTAAAGCTACTGCGATGTTTAATATGACGCTTATTACCGCGACAACGATGTTCTTAGTCTTAGAGTTCAAAACCCTTCTCCAGTCTTCCTATAGCTGCTTCCACTTCGTCAGCTTCATTCTCATCTTCGATGCCCTCTGCTTCAGGGAATCTGACGCCGTATGTTCTGACAGGTGTCTCACTGCCTTCAAATCTTCTTAAGTGATATTCAATGGGTTTTACCGCTTCAGCGATCTGCTTTGCGAAGAATTCCGTCATGTTCTCGAGTGAAGGAATGATCGCATTGAACGGATCTATCTCATTCATGACCTGGTTCTGATAAGGCTCGAAAACCTTCATGATCATCTTCTCAGGTTCAGTGAACTTGATGATGTTGCTGCCGGTAGTATAGACCGTCGCAACGAACTCCCATGTATGAGGATGCGTGTCGCCCTTCTTGCCGTCAAAAACAACGAAGTGGCTTGCGTTAAGATAAGCTTTAATCCTGTAATATCTGAGCATTGATCCATCCTCCTTTATGCGTTGACGAGAGCTTCGTAAAGCCCTGTCGCGTTAAGATCGTCATCAGTGTTGTAAGCGATAATATCTTCAGGGATCTCATTTGCAGGGATCTTATTCTCGACTATCTTCATTGCCTGCTCAGCGGTCCTTGCACCGAAGAGGAGCATGAAGCCGTCCTTGCAGTATCTGAGCCATACGACATCGTCGCCCAAGAGCTTGCTGTTCTTCTCGTAAAAGCTCATCATGAATCCTGTCTCAAGCTTTATCCTGACAAATGCACACGGGTGGATCTTTCTCTCGTCGATCCTGTGAAGAAGTCTCATGATCCTTCCCTCACCCGTAATGATCGAAGCCTGGTTCCTTCCCATGACTACGTTGTCGAGATAATCGATATAGTTATTAAGTTCGGTGTTGACTGCTCTGATGCTGTCAACTTTTTTCCTCGCTTCGATAAGCTTCATCGTGAAATAGATGACCGCGATGATAAGGAGCGCGATGAGGAGAATGAGCACGATCAGGAGATAGAGTTTGCTGCTCAGGTACTCGTTGTTTGTGAGCATGATGTCGTAATCGGTGAGAAGGCAGAGTCTGTATTCAGTGCCGTTGTACTCGAAAATGATTCCCGATGCGACATACTTCGTGCCTTCAAGAGAGATTATCGCGTGCTTAACTTTTCCCTGGACGAGAGTACCCAAAAAGGACTGCGCGCTCTGTGTGTTATAGAAAGTGTCTGTAGAGAAAGTCTTATAAACGTTAGTCTCACTGATACTCTTAACGAAGAGGAAGTATTCGGAGTTATCGAGTGTCCAGTAACGCTGTGATGTGGAGTCGAGCATCTCGATCGTATCTTCAACGAATGCATCGCCTGCGATGTCACCATAGAGTTCGATCTGTCTTGCTACGATCTCAACGTATCCGTCCTGCTCCTGTGCATAGAGCTCGGCTACACCCTGCTCGTAGTTGTGGATCTGCCAGACTGCAAATGAGGTGAGGACCGTGGCCATCAGCATGACCGCGACCGTCATCATGATCAGGGCTTTCTTCGATTGCTTATTCATAGTATTCTTCCTCGTTATTGACTAACTCTCTAAATCTCCTGATGAAGTCCGATATCTTGCCGAGCTGCTCTCTTGCAGCAAGACGGAATTTCTCGAATTCCCTTGTGAGAGTATCGGTCTTCCAGCTGCTCTTTGTATTGATACTGTTGATGATTCCCGCAAGTCTGATAAAGAAGACAACGAAGTTATAAAAAGGCAGGAGAGCTACGACGGCCCATTGCCTCAGATAGTATTTCCGTATGTCCGGGAAAGGCTTTAACAGATACTGTCCGATATAGAAATACATGTATCCGCATATGATGTAGAATGCGAAGATCGCACCCATGGAAAGCAGTACAGTGGTGCTTGAATATCCGTATGCCATAAGCACGATCAGGGCAAGATACCAGATCATTCTGGGGAATGCGAACGTGTGGTCAAAGAGCAATGTGTGGATGTTTGTATCCGTAGCAAATCTCCACGGCCTTAGCTTACTCTGAGGATAAAGTCTTGCGACTTCGAGAGATCCTCTCTGCCAGCGCTGACGCTGTGTGTAAAGCTTGTTTACGCCCTCAATGGGATCCGTGAAATAGATCGCATCGACGCAGATTCCGACCTTCTGCTTCTGGATGTATCTCATCTGGAAAGTGATCTCGGTATCCTCCGAGATAGTCTCCGTATTGTACAGATGAGACTTGCGGATGGAGCTCATTCTGAATGCAGAGAAAGCACCGGACAAAGTGTACATTGAGTTTGTCTCGGAATCGAAATTTCTTCCCGCAAGGAATGCCTGTGCATATTCGCAGAACTCGATCCTTCTGAAAAGCCTTGCCTTGAATGACTTATACTTCTCGATCTTGTCGGGCCTTATGAGAATGGAACCTGTAAGACATGTATATTCGCGGTGATTCTCAAGATAGAGGACCATGTTGGAAAGAGCATATCTTTCGAGATATCCGTCAGAGTCGATGTTGATGAGATATGTGCCCTTACTGTTATAGATGGCAAGGTTCAATGCTCTCGATTTGCCCTGTCCGGAATTGAGCCAGTTCATACGGAGTGTCGGGAACTTTTCCTGTGCTCTCGCAAAAGCTTCAAAGCTCCTGTCCTGGCTCATGTTATTAACGAGATATATCTCCATGTGCTCGTTTGGATAATCGCTCTTGTTGATCGATTCGAGACACTCCTCAAGGCTGTCCTCGGAATTATAGACAGGGATGATGAGAACGATGTCAGGCCAGATGGCAGGTCTTTCCATCTTAGACTTCTTATGCTTCTGATGAAGAAGCACGAAGAATGAACCGATCGAAGGAAGTACTTCTACAAGGAGCGGGATAATGATCCACGCAAGCCAGTAAAAGAACGGGTTAAGGATGTGCGTCATGAACTGGTTCATTTGGCATCTCCCACGCTCTTTGAAGCTATTTCTTCTTTCTTGTTGTAACCGAAGTCGCCGGTCTTCATCTTAAGGACATGCGGTTTGGTGAATATGAAAAAGTACAGTATTACCTGAAGGACATAGAAAACGATCCTTCCTACGATGGTGTGTGCGACATAGTAATAGTCCGTTCCGAGGAAATGGATCATGGTACAGATAACGGCAATCCGCAAAGCGTTGGTAAGCATCGTATAAAGCGTGCCGACAACGCCGATATAGATACGCTCCGGAATGTTATAGATTCCGTAGAACGCTAGAAGCGATATGAATGCCGATATCTCGATAAAGCCGGAACACTCAAGATCGATATTTACCGTGATCGCACCGTTAAGCGATTCGATGAAGATCACGCCGTAACGGTAGTAAGCCTGGTAAAATCCTGTTACTTTTCCGAATATGCCGGCGATGGCCGCAATGAGTCTTGCCAAAGGCAAAACGAGCCACGGTCTTACGAGTATGAGGAGGATGAGAAAGATCCCGCAGGAACCTAAAAGGTATCTCCAGAACTTAAGTCCTGCTTTTCGAAGTACACGGAGGAGCCAGACCCACAATACGATTGCGGCGGCAGCGACTACATATATCATCCGGCCTTCTTTCTGCGGTTAAGGGTGAGATAAGAGCCTGCCGCAACTGTTGATAACAGCGCTACGAAAACAGGACCTGTCGATACACCCGAAGTCTCAAGCATCGGCCAGCCTACTCTGTGGAAGTGAACGAATACGGACTGTGACTCGTCAGGCTCGATTCCGCCGCACTCAGCAAGACCGGCAATGTCAAACCAGAACTCTGTCTCATCCTGATGTTCTCCGACTGTGACATACATCTCACCAAGATAGTGATCTCCGTCCTGTATGTCATAGATGCTTGAAGATGCCGAAGCATCAGCAAAATAGAATAATGCAAAGTGATGTGTGCCGTCAGACAGTGAAGTCGCTTTATCATGCAAACTCCAGTCGAGGCTTCCGTCAGGACCCAACTCAACTGCGATGAGTTTTGTGTGGGAATATCCGAAGATAACCGTTACTTCAAGGAATTCGGAGCCGTACTTATAGCCTGTATCCTGCTTGCCGAATTCGTTTGCGATGCAGTGAACATAAGCGTCGCCGTCTCTCTGATAGATGGAGCCGTCAGCATCGTTATATGTGTTTTCCATACCGGATGAATCGTACTGGATCGTGATTACAGGATAGTAGTCCCAATCGTGATAGTCACCATCGATTACGATTTCCGAACCGTCATTGTAAGGTGCCGGTGTGGGTGTCGGATAGTCGGGATCATCGATAATGATGCCGCTTGCATCAGCAACGTCAGTGATGATGTCTCCGCCAAGATAGTATCCGAAATTGATCGTTGAAGAATACTGCGGAAGAAGGCTTGAAGGAATTGCGATCTCTGTGAGAGTGGGAGCTCCCCATACGGAATAATCGCTGTTGAATGCAACCTCAATTCCGCCGTTGTCTACAGTATAAGTCTCGTTTGTCGTAACATCAGTTACTTCAATGATGTTGCCGTCCGCACCGCCATTTCTTACGGTAACGACTAGAACATAACCGAGATCTGTCTTGATGTTGAACTGGCCGTGGGTATTATGTGTATCACTTGACCAGGAAGCTGAATTCTGCTGGACTTCGTCCATGTAGATGTAGATCCAGTCGCCGTCCCAGACCATTGCAACGTTGTTTACCTGGCTGCTCTCACTTAAGCAGTCGTACTTGTTAACGCTGTCCCAGTCACTGAAATCACCGTCGACCGTAATGCCGGAATAACCGTCAGCTTTTACAGATATTGCTATTGTTGAGACAACCAAGCCGGCGATTCCAAAACCGCCGATTGCTTTGATTATTTTATTAAATATACCCTTATTCATAGTTGCCTCCAATTTATTGGCTGAATTATAACATGCCAAAATGCAAATTGTGGCAACTTTGTGAAGAAAATATTAAATATTTAGCAAATACACATTATTTGTGCTTAAAGTTATCTATTGCATTGTTTAGTTTGGCAATACACTTTTTCTCGTACTCCCGTTCAACAGGTATAGGGACGTTATCGAGTCCTTCCAAAGCCTTCATTGCATATTTCCTTGCCTTAACAGGATTACCGAAGCAGTTAAGCTCATAAAAACCCTTTATTCTCATGGCATTCGAGTCAGTATCCTTCTCGATCTCATTGATTATCCTGTGATAGTATTCCTTCGCGGCAGAGGGTGTCGGACGGTGATAGGAATAGAAGTAGATGAGGTTCATGTAAACGCCGATATCAGCCTTGCTTACGGCTGCGGCATTAAGTATCTTCTCCACATCATTTACCGCCTCAGGCATCCTGTCGTATAAACCGGCGGCATCAAGATATTGGAAATAAACGGGGAAATACATTTTGCGCTCTGTTTCCCATACTTTTTTAAGGTTTAATTCCCTGACGGATTTGAGGTCCAGCTTTTCGTAAGGAACACCTGATCTCAACAGAGATATTGCCCGCATCTGATAACTGCCCAGAGAGTTTTTCGAGTAGATCTTGGTCATGGTCGATAAGACCAGAATGAGTCTTCCGACCGTAAACAGCAGGACCCAGAAACCCGTGAGGAATACCACAGATGCCGGGAAAGCATAGTAGATGGTAAACGACCAGATAATGCAGCCGGCGGAAATGCCAAGACCTGTGATGGTGGTCAGAAGACTGGTAGCCAGCATGTGCGACTTATCCTTTTGGATCATCTTATCGCCGTCAATCTCAGGGTGATTCTCTATATCAATGACGGAAATGCCTGAGAAACCGAGCTTGACCCTGTGTCCCCTGTTTTCCCACTTACCTGCCCTGTTCTTTGAATATTTGAACCCGAACACTTCGATATCTGTCATTTTGGCGCAAAATGCCTTCGCCAAAGCCATCTGGTACAAAAGAAATATTCCTGATACCAGGATCAGACCGGCCAGTCCCATCAGCACATCCAGGATCGGATTTGAGATAAATTCATATATATAATGCAGATATTCCATGCAATCTCCTTGATAATTATCCAACAAGTATAATTAGTTTAAAATCGCATATATGTTAGCATTTGCATATCAATCAGGAAACACGGAAGGTTCACATGTCATCGGGCAAAAAATTCTGGACTTTAAGATACATCATCATCAATGCGACATACTTTGCCGTCTATAGCGGCATCCATGCTTATGCGTCAGTCTTCCTGCTCGAAAAGGGTTTCTCCAACACACTTATCGGAATCACCCTTGCGCTAGCAAACATCCTGTCCGTCATCTTCCAGCCCATCGTTGCCGGCCTCATCGACAAGCAGGGCAAACTTACAAACCGCAACGTCTCAATGGCATCGACGGCTCTCCTTTTGGCGGGCTCAATATTGCTTCTGATAATCAAGAACGGCATAGTCGTGATATTCATTATATTCGCGCTGATCTATATGGTTCAGATGGTCTACCAGCCCATCATCACCGCAATGTATTTCGAATATGAAGCTGCAGGATGCAACATCTACTATGGTCTTGCAAGGGGCCTGGGATCATGCGGATTTGCGATCACTTCGATCTTCACCGGCAAGGCGATCGGTTGGTTTGGCGTCAACATCTTAATGATCCTGGACATAATTTTCCTGTCCATTGCTCTGGTCGTTTTATTCTTCTTCAAAAAGCCTGAAGTTAAGACTGCGCCTGCTGCGAAAACAGAGACAGCGCACAACAATCTCTTCAGCTTCATCAAAACATACCCGAGTTTTATGCTTTTCGTGCTCGGTGCCGTATGCTTCTTCTTTGCACACAACGCTATCAACGACTACATGATCCAGGTCATCACTCCCTTGGGCGGAACCGAGACACAGATGGGCATCGCAGTCAGCTGCGCTGCATTCTTAGAGCTCCCGACGATGGCACTGATCAATAAGATAATGAAGAAGATCTCCGTTAAAAATCTCCTTCTCATCTCAGGCATCGCGTTCTTCATCAAACACCTCCTGATGCTCATTGCTCCCAATATGGCTGTCGTTTATATCAGCCAGGCTTTCCAGATGTTTGCATATGCGGTATTCATCCCTGCCGGCGCATACTTCGTTAACCAGACCATGGCTCGTCTTGACCAGGTCAAAGGCCAGGCATACATCAACTGCTCGATCACTTTGGGCGGCGTTTTCTCAAGCCTCGTCTGCGGCCGTCTTCTTGACATCAAGGGTGTTAATTTCATGCTGACCGTAAGCGTCATCGTTACAGGCATTGGCCTCGCTATTGCTTTCGTTGCTTTAAAGCTCTGGCGCGAAAAGCGTCAGGCATCCGTATCCTGATCACTCTGTGGCAATTCTGAGGAAAAGGCGCTCTTAATCTAAATTCAGTATTGAACAATATACAATACCGCGTTATACTCCCCTTAAGATAATGCTGGAAACCTTAGGGAGAAGATTATATGAGCAACGATTGCAGTTTAAAATATCCATTACTGATGGTTCACGGAATGGGATTCCGCGACAGAAAGCATCTGTGCTATTGGGGCAGAGTCCCCAAGAGACTTGAATCTCTTGGTGCAGAAGTCTTCTTCGGACATCAGGATTCCGTAGGTTCCGTTGAGAGCAACGCAGACATAATCGCCAAAAGCTTAGACGAAGTCCTCGCCCAGACCGGTGCCGAGAAGGTCAATATCCTCGCGCATTCCAAGGGCGGACTTGAAGCAAGATATCTCATCAATCACGGCTATGCAGACAAAGTAGCATCAGTCACCACGATCGATACTCCCCACCACGGATCAAAGACTGTCGACTTCCTTATGAAGGCTCCCAAGTGGATGGTGAAGACTGCTGCATGGGGCACGGACGTCTGGATGAAGATATTAGGCGACAAGAATCCTGACAGCTACGACTGCTTCGATCTTTTCACGACCAGGACAGCAGAACAGTTCAACATCGATAACCCTGCTCCGGACGACATCTACTGCCAGAGCTACGCATTCAAGTGCAGGGGTTCATTCTCTGACCCGGTGTTCTGCATCACTTATCCTGTCGTCAGGAGATTCGACGGCGATAATGACGGCTTGGTATCAGTAGCTTCAGCCAAGTGGGCAAACTTCAAAGGCGTTCTCACCACACCTTCTTACAGGGGCGTCTCACATGCCGATGTTGTTGACATCAGACGCAGAAGACTTACTTCGCGCGCTGCCACATCAGAATGTGAAGTTACAGACATCACGAACTTCTATGTGGACATCGTAAAAGAACTCAAAGAGATGGGTTATTAATCCTCAATTTCCAGAGTCTGCAACACATACGGGAATATGTGTTGCTTAATTAACGGACCCGGCATTTATTGATGCTGGTCCCAGCTCTGTTTTTCATTGATAATCCGGGTATCACATTCAAGGAGATGAAAAACAATGGGAAACACTATCATAAAAATGAGATTTACAGAACTCGACAATGTAAGCGGCGGAACAGCTAATGCGCCGGACGATTACTATGTTGCATGCATAGACGGCCATACCTGTATAAATGCCAGTACAGCTTGCGAAGTATTAAGAGGGATCTGGGATCAATTTGGTCACGATGTGGCGATTGAATTTGCAAAGAGCAATTGGATACCAACCAGTGACTGGAAAAATTACGGTGACGCAGGTGGCCCAGAATATGCAGTTCAAATGATCTGGGGCAAAGGTTACGAAGGAGCTTATCACCTTAACGGACCCTTAAGTGGAATGTAAGCATCTGACTTGCTTTAGGACTGATATATTTTCTTCAAAAGATCAACTACGGAATCTTCCTCATTGCTGCCGATGATGTGAGTGGCGATCTTCTTCAGTTCGTCCATAGCGTTAGAGACCGCATAGGATTCATCAGCGATCCTGAACATGGAAATATCGTTTAGGGAATCTCCGAAAACAACGAGCTTTTTAAACCCGAGCTGTTCCTTAAGTTTCAGGATCGACTTTGCTTTCGTGCAGTTCTGCGGGCAGATCTCGAGCCAGAATTCATCTCTGTAAGTATCCTTTTGAAACAGGCTTTCCCAGCCTTTATACTGTTTAGCTTTCTCATATAATGGAGAAATCCGCTCGCGCGGACCGATCATGGTAACGTATCCCGGAGTTCCCTGAAACATCTCATCGATGTTATCCGCCTTTACCATGGACGGATCGTTTTTATAGTAATCGATATAACCTTTAAGACCCTCTGTGTGATCGGCCGTCATGTATGTGCGGATCATTTTGTCACCTGTAAAACAGGACACAAAACCGCATGACGGAAGCTCCGGATGCATCTTTTTTAAAAGCTCCACTTCCTCTTTTGTGAAAACGGATTTTTGAAGATGCTTTCCCGTCGTATTGTCTGCCAGGACGGCTCCGTTTCTGGTTATTACAGGAAGTCTTATCTCAAGTTCTCCCGTGATGACACGCGCACTCTCGATCGATCTGGCTGTGGCAAAAGTAAAAGGCAGGCCCTGTCTTAGTAGTTCATTAAGAGTCCTGACCGTATATTCAGACAGCTTCTCATCGTTTCTCATCAGAGTGCCGTCGAGGTCAGAGACATAGAGTGTATCGTTCATATCAGTTATACCTTCCTGATCACTATCTCCGCAGTAAATCCGCCGCCTTCACGGTTTTTAAGTTCAAGGCCGCCGCCCATCTTCTCCATGAAGCATGACGCGAGATAAAGTCCCAAACCGCTTCCGTCCTTGCCTGAACCTGCAGCTTCGGAACCGCGGTAGAACTTGGTTGTAAGCATTGCAAGTTCATCTTCTGGAACACCGGGACCTCTGTCAGATAAGATCACACGGATGTTATCGGAATCGGATTTATATTCCACTTCAAGAGCAGTGCCTGCGTACTTAAATGAGTTACCGGCGATGTTGTCTATTACCTGTTCAAGTCTCAGTTTATCAACAAGGATAAGGCATTCGGGAACTGAACCTTTCTGCTCTACCGTGCCGTAGAATCTGAGTCCGCCAAGCATGTCTTTGATTATCAGTGAGCTCTCTTCACGGGGCGTGACCTTGAGTTCGTCGAGATCATCGAGCGTTGCACGGAACATGTTGTCGATCAAGTGTTCAACCGACGTTGCCTTAGATTTAATGACCGATACTTTCTCCCGAATGTCGTCTTCTTTATACTTGACCTCCATTACTTCGCATGTCGCCTTGATGGTTGCAACAGGAGTCTTGATGTCGTGGGAGATCTCCGCAACGAGTTCCTGCTTGCTCCTGTTTGCGGCAGCTTCGCGCTCTGCTGAAAGCTTGAGTTCTTCTCTCATGCGGTCAAAGGATTCGGTGAATGCGCCGAAGTAATTGTGCCTGTCCATGTTGAGCGGAACGTCGAGATTGCCCTTCGATACGCTCGCTGCAAAATCAGAAAGTTTATTAAACGGTCTTATATAGAAATACCATATGATGAACATCAAAAGGATGCCTGCGGCATAGGCCGAACCGAGAACCCAGAGCATCTGTGTCTTGGCTTCCATTGTCCTTGCTGCAAACTCTTCTGCCCTCGCATTGAATGCGATCTTTCCTGCGATAACTCCGTTTTCGAAGTAGTCGAAAACCGACATTCCTTCCTTGATGAAGTAGTTATTCATTGACTCGTAACCATCGTCAGATACGAGAACGATCCTGCAGTTGTATTCGTTTTCGAGAGATTGGATATCGCTTCCGTCCAGAAGCTTTGCTTCTATCTCATCACGCTTTGTATTGAGATCGAGCATGTCAATTGAATATGAAGAGCCTTTGTCGATCTTGTTCCACAGCACAATGCCGCAGATGAGAACTACTATCGTATAGAGGATCGCGATTATCCTGATCTTCATTAATTCGTCTCCAGGATGTACCCGGTGCCCCAGACAGTCTTTATGAAGCGCGGTTCGTTGGGATCAGATTCGATCTTCTCGCGCAGGCGGCGGATGTGCACGTTAAGCGTGCTGTCCGAATAGAAAGAATCTCCCCAGACTTCATTGAAAAGCTGTTCCTTGGTAACGATCGTATTCCTGTGTGAATAAAGGCACGACAAAAGCTGGAATTCTTTTGACTTGAGCTGTACGGTCTTTCCTTCAACGGTGCAGCTCATGGTAGCTGAATCGATAGTGAATATCTCATCTGAAGCTTGGGCAGAAGCGCCTCCCAGCTGCTTCATTGCTTCAAGTCTTTTGAGCTGGACCTTAACCTTGGCAAGAAGAACACTTAATGTATAAGGTTTCTTTATATAATCGTCTCCGCCGATGTTGAGGGCAACAAGAACATCGTCATCGCTCTGTCGCGCGGAGATGAAAAGTATCGGAGTGTCATACTTTTCGCGCAGCTGCTTGCACAATGCAAAACCGCTCTCATTGCCGAGATTGATATCAAGAAGGAAGATGTCTGCCGAGTTCTCTTCAAGAAAAGACAGGCATTCTTCGGAAGTGGCAGCAACGGCGCATGTCACCCCGAACATCTCGAAATATTCCTGCGTCATGCGGGAAAGGTCAGTTTCATCATCGATTATTAAACAGTTATAATTCATATTTCGAAGTATAACACAACGGACCGTTACCGAAATACGTCATGTATTCATGTAAGAAACAGTTAAGAATTGAACAAGGTCTGTGTAAAGTATTCTTGCTCCAAGAGACGTAAGATTGCAGTGTAAGAATTCTGACAAACCAAAAACGAAAGGGAAAGATACTAATGGAAACAGTACTTAAAGCAACAGACCTCTGTAAGACATTCTCAAACGAGAGCGTTCAGCAGCATGTTTTAAAGAATCTTAATCTCGAGATCAGAAAAGGCGACTTCACGGTAATCATGGGAGACTCCGGCGCAGGCAAGAGCACACTCCTCTACTCACTCTCCGGCATGGACCGCCCGAGCCTCGGATCGATCACATACGGCAATGAGGAGATCTCGGATTACAGCAACGACAAGCTCGCAGTCTTCAGAAGAAGACACTGCGGATTCGTTTTCCAGCAGAACTACTTAAACGACACAATGAGCGTCATGGACAACATCATCGTATCCGGTCTTCTCAAGAGCAAGAACAGAAAAGATATCGCAGAGCGTGCGAAAAAACTTCTTAAGCAGGTAGGGCTCGACGACAACTGCTACGGCAAGTTCCCCAACCAGTTATCAGGCGGCGAAAAGCAGAGAGTCGCACTCGTAAGATCGGTAATCAACGAACCTGAGATCCTCTTTGCAGATGAGCCCACAGGCGCACTTAATTCACAGAATACCACTGCAGTATTGGATGTCCTCACAGACATGAACAAAAGAGGCCAGAGCATCGTAATGGTAACGCACACGATCGCGGCAGCAGAACGCGGCAACCGCATCCTCTACTTAAGAGACGGCGTCATCTGTGATGAGATCACACTTGCACCTTACGACGGTGAGAACAGGGAGCGTCATAAGCAGCTCCGCGATTTTCTTGGCAACATGGGGTGGTAAAATATGTATCCGTTATTTTTCATTGCTAAAAACAACATCAAGAAACATAAAGGTGAAGTCGCGATCCTTTTCGCACTTATATTCCTGTCGGCAGTTCTCATGTTCTCAAGCATCTCCCTGATCTTATCAGGAGATAAGACGATGAAAGAGTGTGAGGAAAAGTACCATTCGTCAGACCTCTATGTAGGCGTCAATAACATAAGCACAGAAGATATGAAGAAAGCCATTGAATCTGTAGAAGACACAGAAAAATGCGAGGTCATTACTTCTGTATGGACTGCAGCCGACTACTATTACGGCAGCATGAGTCCTGAAGATGCAATGTCCAATGAATTCCAGATTTTCGATTCCTCACAGCAGACGGAACTCAATGCATTCCCGGAAGAATACAAAAACATCGGTGACGACGAGATCATTCTGCCTTACTACCTCTCTTATTCAGTCGGCATTGGCGAAGATTACTGCATTACTGTCGGCGGCAAGGAATATAAGTTCAAAGTAGCGGGCTACGTTGAGAATATTTATTTCGCAACGACAATGAACATCAGCAATGTATATTTATTAGTCAATCATAATGTTTTCGAGCAGATCGCTGCTGATACAGATGAAACAGGCAATATGGTAGTGGCATATGCAGATACCAAAGCCGGCACGGACATCGACGAATATGAATTGGCAGTCCAGAGAGCCCTCCCCGGAGAACTGTCAATATTTACGGTCACAAAGGGAACTATGGAAATGGCTACTACTGCAGTATCCAAGATTGCATGTTCGCTCATCATGGTATTCACTCTCATCCTGATCGTAATGTCAGTCATCATCATGCACTTCTCGATCAGGAATTTCATCGAGCTCAACATCCAGAACATCGGTCTTCTGCAGGCAACAGGTTATACCGCAAGAAGCCTCCGTCTGGCATGCATAACTGAACAGATGATAATAGGAATCATCGCAACCTGTGCAGGCATCGCAGCAGGGATGCTTTGCAACGCACCCCTGAATAACCTGTCCGGTATGTTAAACGGATTAACAGGCACCGGCGGCATAAACGTTATTGCACTTGTAAGCACGCTCTTTGGCATCCCTCTTATGGTCCTTGTCGGATCATTCATCGCTACAAGATCATATAAGAAGATGTCTGTACTGGAATCCTTGAGAAGCGGCATCACGGCACACAATTTCAAAAAGAACCACTTCCCGCTCGAGACGAGCCGCCTTCCTCTGGAACTCGCCATTGCATGCAAGAACAACTTCGGTGCGATGAAAAAGAGCATCTTCATTACCCTGATCGTCACAGTCCTTACCGCATCAACGCTTATCGGTTTTGCCCTTTTCCAGAACTGGGCACTCGACAACAGGATGCTGCTTAAAGTAGTCGGCATTGAGATCTCAGACATTATGGTCTCCACCGGCGGCAATGAAGATTTCTTAGAAGAGATGCGCAACGATCCTAATGTCCAGAGCGTCAACACAAAGTCTTTATTAAAGACCATCGAGATCTCATATATGGATCATACAGAAACTCTGGGCATCGATGTATACCGCGATATGGATAACATCAGAAACAATTATCTTCTCGAAGGCCACCTTCCCTACAACGGCAACGAGATCGTTCTTACATCCGTTGAAGCAGATAATCTTGACGTTACTTTAGGCGATATCGTTAACGTAAAATCAATGACTGATTCCGGCACGGTTCCCTACACCGTTTGCGGCATCGACCAGAAGATGAACAACACCGGTAAAAAAGCACTCATGAGCGAAGAAGGCGTAAAGCGTCTTAACCCGGAACACAAGTATGAGACAGCCCTGATCTTCCTTAACGATCCTTCCAAAGCCAAGGAAATCAAGAAGCAGTGGGAGAAGGATTATCCTGATTACACATTCTCACTTGGCGAAGACATCATGGCTTCATCAATTGAGACCGTAACCAAAGCAATGGAAGGCATCTGTGTGATCTTCGTAATCGCAACATGCTTTGTCGTTATCCTCACCCAGCTCCTCCTGACACGCGCCCAGGTAATCCGCGAGAGAACCGACCTCGGTGTATCAAAGGCACTCGGTTATACATCAGGTGAACTCATCAGAAGAACTCTCATGACGAACCTTCCGACCATCGCAATCGGCATCGTCCTCGGAATCATTCTGCATATTGCCGTATCAAACAAACTGTTCCTGATCGTATTCTCGTTCTTCGGAATCAGGCAGATCGTCTTTGATACCAACGTGATCTGGTTCGTAATTACAGCAGTGCTCATCATGCTTTGTGCCGTCATCACCGCATTCACAAGCGGCAGAGGCATCTCAAAACTTGAACCGGTAAAGATACTTAAAGAAGAATAAGGAATGGAAACATAAAAAGCCGGGTGTCTCTTATCGGAGATGCCCGGCTTTTGTTTCTATTTCTTTTGGTCTGATTTATGTTTTGAGCAGCTTATGCCTTCTCGCCGCACTCCAAAGCCTTGTACTGAAAGATTGCCATTACTGCAAGAACTCCTGCGAAAATGAAATCAAGGTAAACTCTGGAAGATGATATTGTCAGGTTATCGAATACCATTGAGAAGATTCCCATGATTACGAGTACTACTGCTGCTACGAAAGCTACTACGAAGATAAATGATTTTGCGTCCATTGTTTTGTTCCTCCTGCAATTTGTGAGTTTTGTTTTTGTTTGATGGCCTCATTATTGCAGTAGAAAAGGCCCCAAACCACCAGCAATGCAGGGCTGCACTGATGCTTAAGCAACAGTCAGGAACATAAGTGTTGATAATCTGTAAAAAAAGTTTGCAGAAATTCCGGAGAAACACCCGAAAAACAATCAGGAAAATATTGTCACGGACCCTAAAAACCGTCTTCCCGGATGTCTAATTTCTTGTAGGTTTCTTGTCTGTAGTGGTAACCTTTTTTTGGACACACAATAAATTTTTTATACTAGGCCTCTGTATAATTAAACAAAAAGATAATTGTCCTAGGACAATCGCGCATTTTCAGTAAGACAGGAGGCTTACGATGAAATACACCAAAGAAC
>JAZROA010000011.1:0-91054 GCA_045648465.1 Saccharofermentans sp. | reverse complement strand
GTTCTTTGGTGTATTTCATCGTAAGCCTCCTGTCTTACTGAAAATGCGCGATTGTCCTAGGACAATTATCTTTTTGTTTAATTATACAGAGGCCTAGTATAAAAAATTTATTGTGTGTCCAAAAAAAGGTTACCACTACAGCCATAAAAACCGGTATCCCGAATGTCTAATTTCTTGCAGGTTCTTTGTAGGTTTTTCAGAGGTTTTTCTTTCAAATCTGACAAGGTTTAGCCGTTCTCATACAGACTTTACGGGTAGTTGTCTGAAATAATCTCTGAAATCCTTGTCGGTTTTTGTCGGTACAGAACCCGGCACTCTTGTTACCGACAAGTCATAACAAAAAGGCCCGCAAATAATCTGACAAGAAATCTCTGAAAAACCTGCAAAGCCTGCTAAAAACCTGAAAAAGCTTACAAGGATTCGGTGAGAAAGCTCTGAAAAACCCTGAACAAACCGGCAAGAAATCAGACTTTTCCGGTAGCACCTGAAGGCTTCGCCGTCAATGGACGTAAACTTGCCTCCGGCACCATTGACTGCTAAGCCTTTACAGGTGCTTTAAAAGTATCCAAGAGGTCGGAAGCCCGACCTTGCATCTTAAGACGCCGTTCTTTAAAACCATCGATACTATTCGCAACCTGCCTGAACACCCAAAACAGATCAGCCGGCTGCAGTCAAGGCCGTAAGCATTCGTAAGAATGTGCTGAAGGCAGCCTTGACGGCTTCAAGGCTGATCTGTAAAAACACTCTGGCAGGTTGCGATGGATCAATCCCACAATAAGCCTAAGATCCTGTTTTCGTATGCTAAGTTAACTTAGATTACTTCCTAAAAATGCAACTTATCCCTCCTGGAATGCAACTTGGACAGATTTGCCGATGCAGTGAATTTGGGTTTGCTATAGTCGGGTCATTCAAGCAAAACAAAGGAGTTTTCGGGAAATGAAAAAGAACAAGTTAATCAAGGGATTAGGAATTGCATTGGGCGTTATCGCTTTCATCGGAGTTGCAGGCTCGATCGCCATGGGCGGATATGTATCAGACAGGATCCTTCACCAGAACAAAGATAAGGACACTCATGACAACAGCATCAAGCAGCTCGAGGTCTGGGGATACGATACGGCAAAGTTTGAGAACACATATGAGGGGATCGAAGTAAGCGCAACGGCTGAAGACGGCAATACAGTGCCCGGCACTTATTATGAGAATGGCAGCGACAAGTGCGTGATCCTGGTACACGGCGCGGGCGGAGACAGGGTGTGCATGTATCCTCTCGCTGAGCAGTATCTGGAAGACGGATTTGACGTTATCGCGATCGACCAGAGGGGATGCGGCGAAAACGCTGACGACAGGGTTACTTTCGGAATCAATGAATCACTCGACGTTAAGGCAATGGTCAAGTTTGCAAGAGAAGAGATCAAGGCAGGTAAGGTCATCGTTCACGGCCAATCCATGGGCGGTCAGACAGTCGCGATCTACGCATCAAACGTAACACCCGGCACAGCCGAGGCAGCAGATGCGGTGATCTGCGATTCACCCGTTCCCGGAATGGAGCTCGTTCTCAAGGAAATGTTCGGTGACGGCGATACGGATTCGTTCATGGCTAAATATCTTACAGGCACGAGCAAGGCGTTCATGAAGGTTGCAAACGGCATTGATTACGATGACGGCGACACGATCAATGTTGTAAGAAATGACAATATTCCTACGATGATCATCGTGTCCGACAGGGACGAGGTCTGCCTCCCTGAACAGGTAGAAGCGATTTATGATAATATAGCTTGCGAAAATAAGGCCATCTACCATGCAGACAGCGCACACATCGAAGGCGTCATCGACGATCCTGATGCATACATGGACAGCGTGGAGAGCTTTCTTAACGGAGCCGGAATCTGATAAATGAAACTCAACCTTTACGAAGACAAGAATACTTCCAATGAACATGTGGACGTGTATTACACGAATATGCGTCCGGTCATAAGACAGATAATCGATACGGTCAATTCAGAGCGTCCCTCACTGCAGGGGCGCCCTGCTGATGAAGACTTGGATGACGGCGAAGAGATCCTTTTGGATCCGCGCGAGATTTACTATCTCGATCACATTGACCGCAAGCTTTTCGCATATACGAAGAACGGCGTTTTCCGCCTGATGAATACTCTTGCAGCGTGCGAGGAGATGCTTTGGAATTACGGTTTCGTGCGCGTCTCAAAATCGAATCTTATCAACATCTACAAGATAAAGCAGTTAAAGCCTGATCTTAACATGAAGGTCTACGCGTCTTTCGATAACGGCGAGAGGATATGCATCAACAGAAGCTACAAGAAGAGCTTCAACGAGTATCTCCAGAGAATGAGGAGGATGAGCTGATGACAGGAAAAATTAAAGAATATGTTTTGGAAGTCTGCTGCGTATATACGTTAATGTCCGTTATCGGCGCGATAGTTAACATCATTGCAGGAACGGAAACAAATAACATCAACGTGCTCGTCATGTTTGCGACATGCGCGATCGCGACGCTCGTGCTTTTCCTTCACAAGCTTTTCGACAGCGTGAGCCCGCTCGTCATGATTATCGTCCAGTATCTTGTCGCATGCGCGCTCGTAGGCCTTATGCTGTGGCTTATAAACATATTCATAAGCCCCATCACACCCAAAGGATGGTTTGAGTTCTACCGTTCATTTACGATCCCTTATATTTTCCTGGCAGGGTTCTACTACTACAGAGTTTTCTCTGAGACAAAGAAGCAGGACAAGCTGATCCAGGAGATAAAGGAAAACAACAAGACTGAAAGCGTCTGACGGGATGGTTTTCGCTATCAGAAAGTCGGATCCTGAGTGGGGTCAAAAGCAGAGTCCTGAAAGGGATCAAGAGCAGGATCCAGAGCAGGTTCCTGAGGCTGCTCTTCGTTCTTACCGATAATGATATGGGGAGGAAACCTCACTACCGCACCGCAGTAAAGGCATGTTCCCGTAAGAGGTGTATTGCCGTTATCAACGATCTGTTTGCCGCATTTGGGACAGGGCATTGATTCTCTTCCTGTGGAGTTGAATGTCTCAGGTCTTGATACTACTTCATCGATCTTTGCATTGATGCGCTCCGGATCGATACCCTGTTCGGCCATGATCTCCATCAGGGCCTGGATCATTATCTTCTGTCTTAAAATGTCACTTTTGAGATCGTTCAGATTTCTGTTTACTTCGGCAACTCTCTCGGAATTGCGTGCTTCCATTGAAGCGGTTTTGATCCCGGATACGTCGACGTTGTTATTGTTATAATATCTTGCCATTGTTTCTTCTCCCTTTTTTCCATAAAGTGATAATTCAGTTTACCATAAACGAAACAGTACATTCCCGTCCTGAAACATACTTATCAATCATAGTGTCGATTACTTGCAAAAGCATATACATTGCATATAATATGAATATGCGAGGTAATTGTTATGGCTAAGACAGTAAATATGTGCGTTCGTGTAGATCCGGAGTTAAAAGCTCAGGCTGAAATAATATTGGAACAGCTCGGTATGAATATGAATGGAACGATCAATATGTTTTTGACTCAGATCGTTCGCGAGAAAAGAGTTCCATTAAATCTTTCTCTTAACAATGACAAAGAAGTTCTTCCTGACATATATATCTCAAAACAGGAAAGAGAAAACGGCATTGAAGGAATAGATGCCAGAACACTTTTGGAACAAATGAAGAAGATCGTATCGGACGCCGAAGCTAAAGAGAGTGACTCGAGTAGCAAGGTGGCTGGTTGATGGGGAAATATAGAGGTATTGTTTCAAAACATGTAGCAGATTATCTTCTAACTTATATTGAGTTTATTTCTCTAGTCAGTACAGAAGCAGCTCGGCAATTTATTGCTGAATACGAAAAGATAATTGTCAGGTTAGAAGAAAACCCTATGCAGTTTCAAGTAGATACATCATTTGATAATCCTGACGGATATCGAAGAGCAGTATTTGCCAAATGGTATAAATGCTTGTTTCAGATTGAAGGACATGTAGTGTATTTGGATTCTGTCATTGATTGCAGACAGAATAACAGGTAATAGAAATTTCCAACGATACCAATGTTTATAGGCTATTGTCATTAAAATTTCTAAATATAAAGCATTGCACTGCGTAATCTGTTTGTATTATTCGTGCCATTTTATTCACTCAATATTGTTGTCGTTTTGATGCCGTCTGGAAGATAATTTGAAACTCCCAGGGAATAACCTATACCCGAAATCAAAGGGTGACCATGTGGCCGCCTGAGAGATCAAAGGGGAAAATAGGAATGGGAATCAAAGGCTGGTATATGGCAGAGGATAATTCTGCCGGCAGGAGCATGACCGCCGAAAAGAATTGCAGGGAAGCGGCCGTAAGACAGGCGGCTCCAAGACAAGCATCTCCAAGGCGGGTTACCGCAAGGGAACCGGCTGCAAGAGAGTTGGCTGTAAGGGAAACCCGCGTAAGACGCAGAGCGCCTGCAAAACCTTCGAGCAGTTACACGGAATTTAATGCTGTTGATAACGGCGTGAAATCTGGTATAAGGCTGGGCAACAGGGTTGCGGTCAGAGATCTCGCTGCACAGGATGCTGAGATAATCAAGGCGGAGAGGCCTTCACGGAGAGGGAAGGCAGCAAAGGCTGAAAAGGCTGCAAATGCACCCGCAAAACCAATTGCCAGGAAGAAAAAGAAGAGCGCCGCAGGTGCCGTTATCGGTACGCTCGGAGTGCTCATCGTCGTTGCGGCAGCTGCAGCGGGCGGCTGGTACTATCTTGCCGACAAGCATGGCAAAGACAATCTCAAAAAAGAAGTAGTCATTGAAGCCGGTTCGAGCATTAAGATCGAAGACTTCTTTTCGAATTGTCCTGTCGATGCAAAATTCGTAACAGACGTATCTGATATCGACACGGATGTCCCTGCCGTATATCAGCTGACGATTTCCTACGAGAAGGCGTTCACGGAAGACGTTACGCTCAAGATCGAAGACCACACCGGCCCTGACGGAAAGGCGATCTCGCAGCGCGTTTACACGACTTGGAAAATGCCTGAAGCAGAAGAGTGCGTCGATGGTCTTTACGACCTCTCCGGAATAGCGATCGTTAAGTACGAAGAAGACACTCCGAAGTTCGAGAAGAGCGGCGAGTTTTCCGTGCCGGTAGTCGTTACCGACATGTACGGAAATGACACCGTGATCAAGGTCCCGTTTACAGTCATCGATGACCGTGAAGCACCTGTAATCGAAGGCGTTCACGACATTGAGATCGAAGGCGATGCTACGGAGATCGATCTGATGGAAGGTGTTTTCGCATACGACGACTGCGATCCTGAACCGACGGTAAAGGTCAACGATTTTTCCGTCAATTACAAGAAGTCCGGCGAATACGAACTGACGTATTCCGCGATCGACGAAGCAGGCAATGTGAGCAACGTGAAAGCGACGCTCAAGATCGTGCTTCCTGAGAGCGAGAAAGATAAGAATAAAGATGCAGATAAGGACACTTCGTCTGATTCTTCAGGATCATCCGGTTATTCCGGTTCATCCTCAGGCAGTTCGTCTGATTCAGCCTATGCAGCCGCTGAAAAGGTGATGAATTCCTTGTGGCGCGACAGCGATGTCGAGACCGCAAGAGCCATCTTCAAGTGGGTCCACTCGAACATCTCTTACCAGACTGTAAGCGATTACATGAGTTACGAAGAAGCCGCGTACAGGGGCTTTACGAAAAGAAACGGCGACTGCTACGTTTATTTCTCTTGCGCCAAGATGCTTCTTGACTGCGCCGGCATCCCCAACATGATGGTCGAAAGATTCCCGGTTTACAGCAACGGTCACTACTGGAATCTCGTCCAGCTGGACGGCGAGTGGTACCACTGCGACGCGACCGTGTTCAGAGACCATCCCGCGATGTATTTCATGTGCACGGACGACGAGATCGATGACAGCCATCACTCGTTTAACGGCGCACTCTATCCTGAGCGTGCAGGCGGCTCATCTGAATATCAGGCAACGCCTACACCAGAACCGACGCCAACACCTGAGCCGACGGCAACTCCGACACCTACGGAGGAGCCCGAACCGACTCCCACTGAAGAGCCGTCGGAAACAACAAAGCCTACAGAGACTTCGGAACCCTCTTACGATCCTGTAGCGACAGACGATCCCTACACCGGGCAAACAGATCCGGATTACACGAACCCTCCCGTAATCCAACCCGGTGAGGAGATCGGTCTTGCGCAAGATCCTAATGACGGGGTAAATGTCGAAGCTTGAACATAGATGCTGATATAAATACTCTTGTAAGGTTTTTTACAGGAGTATTTTTATGTCCGGAATTTCAAAGAAAATAATCGCAGTTGTTTTCGAGTGGTAATAAATTGATTATCGGGCCCTGCTTTTTGTGGAGTCTTTTTACTCAAGTCTAACTTGAATTTGTCATTGATAGTTCAACTCTCACTCGCTAAAATATTGGTGTGAGATCCTCTATTCTAAAGGCGAAGGAGGTGAGTCACATGGCAAACGTTACGTACTATCTGATTCGTGAAAAAAGATTAGGTAAGAGGACAGACGACGGGTACTTCCTCTACGACGGCAGCGGGTGGATACCGGATGAGAGAAACGTCATAAGAGATCACCTTATGGGATACGATCCGAACGACGATACACCTTATGGATTCGGAAGCTTAAGCATTATGGATGAGATCGAAGAGATCACGGAAGAAAGAGCGATCCGGACAATGAATCAACAGACGATAGATAATCTGATCGCCAAGTGGAAGAAGGACTTCGTTAAGGATAAAGAAGAGTGGGATAAGAAGCCCGGATGGCCTGCAAAGCTTGTTAAAACAGAGTTCACTCTGAACGGAATTACGTATGCTCTCGAACCAAATGATCTGGGTTTAACTGATGACTGTTGGGATCAGGGATTTATGGAGACGATCCAGGGGAGAATGAGAAAAGATTTGGAAGCGTGCGGAGCGGTTAACATATACAATCACGGTTTTATCGATTAGGAGGGGCGCTTATGAGTATAGGGAGCAATATCAGATCGTTAAGGGAAGAGAGGGGTTTTACTCAAGAGCAGGTTGCCGATCAGATCGGCATTACTTTCCAGGCCGTTTCTTCATGGGAAAGAGATGAGTACAAACCCGATACGGATAAGCTTATCAAGCTTGCAGAATTGTTCGACGTGTCCGTGTCTGCCCTGGTTGAAGACAAGCAAAGCGTTTTCGCGACCAAGAAGGCCATCTACAACTGGGAACACATGAAAACTTATGTGAAGACCACCGCGAAAAACTTGGGCCTTACGAACACGCTCAAAGCCGTTAAATTCGCTGAAGAAGCCCACATGGGACAAAAGCGCAAAAGATCGGATATCCCATATATCTATCACCCCTTAAACCTTGCCTGTCATGCCCTTTCAATGAACATAAATGATGATGCAGTTATCGCCGCATGTTTACTACACGATGTTGTAGAAGACTGCGGCGTTACTTATGACGATCTCCCGGTAAACGACGAAATCAAAGAGATCGTCCGCCTTCTTACGCACGATAAGATCCCGCCAGAAAACCGCGACGCTATTTTAAAGGAATACTACTCACAGATTGCGACGAATCCCAAGGCAACACTCGTAAAATGCTTAGACCGCTGCAACAACATAACTACAATGTCCTGGGCCCTCTCGCGCGAAAGGATTTACCGCACGATAAAGGAAACAGAAGAGTACTTCCCCACGCTTATTTCAGTCCTCAAAGAAGAAGTCGAATACAGCGACGCCGCATGGCTCATCAAGTATCAGATGGAGAGCCTGCTGGATGTGTATAAGAGGCTAATGTGAGATAACAAAAGAAATACTCCAATTGATGCTTTACGAATAAACAAATCATTGAATTTATTTATGTTGAAAACGTCATTGGAGATATTCGCTTTTGAGGACAAGTCAAGAAATTTATTTCCCGATATGAGGACAACCATCATAAAAGATACTGTTTTACCTTTTTTGTATTGTTATTCTAATCACATGGTTGATGAAGGTACAAATAAACAAGAAAGGACGTGAATGTGATGTGTTGTAAAAAACAACATAATCAGGAAGATCTTCAAAGATTGCACGCACTTCGCCTCATCGACGATGACTTCATGACCATCTGTTTCGATGGTTATATTGAAGGTGCGGAACTTCTGCTGAAGATAATTCTGGAAAGAGACGATCTGAAAGTCTCAGAAGTAAAGGCGCAGAAAGTTATTAAGAATCTCCATGGACGCGATCTCCGGCTGGACATTTATTCGACCGGCAAAGACGGAAAGAAATACAACATCGAGATTCAGAGAGCAGACAAAGGTGCCCACGAAAAACGAGCGAGATATCACTCAAGCATGGTTGATTCAGATATGCTGAATCCAGGTGATAAGTTTACTGATCTTCGTGAGAATTATGTGATTTTTATTACGGAGAATGATGTACTTGGTTTGAATAAACCTATCTACCACATAGATCGCTTCATAAGTGAGGGTTATGTGCAATTTAATGATGGTGAGCATATAATATATGTTAACGGATCAATGAAAAGTAGTGATACGGCTCTTGGCAGATTAATGCGTGACTTTTATTGCACAGAAGCAAAAGATATGCATTATAAAGAGTTGGCGGAGAGGGTTAGACATTATAAGGAAACTGAGGAAGGAGTTGATAAAATGGGAAGCGTATTAGATGAAATGAGAAAAGAAGTTGCTGATAAAGCTGCTATAGACACAAGAATTGCGACTGCCAAAAAGATGATTGCTGATGGCTTATTATCGCTTGAGAAGATAGCTGAGTATTCCGGCCTCTCACTTGAAAAAGTCAGGGAACTTGCGGGCAACAAGTCAGCCTGACAGACAAACGCGACATACCTATAACAAGAGAGCCTTGCGAAATGCAGGGCTTTCTTTATGTGTGATGAAATCAGATTTGTTCCTTCGCTTCGTTTGTGTGAGCGATATTTGAGACTGGAAGTTTTCGTGAGGTAAGACTATAGTTAAAGCATATGAGAACACGAGCAGCGATTATTGAAAGCATTATATTGGGTATCGGTGTACTGTTAAGCATCCAGGGAACAGCCAAAGCTGTCGGATACTCAGATTCGTATATTCCTTATTTCTCGCTTGCTGCGCTTGGTATTGTATTCATTGTTGTTCTGATTTTGCTCCGCAAAAAGAAATATACATTCCTGCTTGGAATTGGTTTTATCGTCGTTTATCTGTATGTTGCGGGATTCGGTTATATCGTTTGCGTTCAGAATGCTGCACGGATGAGGAGACTGGGATATTACGAAGGGAAAGCGATTGAGATTACCATCGGAGAAGACAGATATGTCTGGACAGGTGAAGCATATTACCGATCAGCTGATCTCAAACCTGTTGATGTACGTGATGAAGATGCTTCCATTACCATTGAAGGCGAATCGAAAAGCGTCAGCTTCGTATATGCCAAGCCAGGTGAAGAAGACACGATCTACTACA
Source organism: Saccharofermentans sp. (assembly GCA_045648465.1). Classification (GTDB taxonomy): domain Bacteria; phylum Bacillota; class Clostridia; order Saccharofermentanales; family Saccharofermentanaceae; genus Saccharofermentans. Next base: position 81,563 of record JAZROA010000011.1, on the reverse strand, counting down.
ATATTTATTCCGGTTCAACGGGCGATTATCTGGTGTTGGATAAATCGTGAAGTTGAATATGGTGATTCGGCGCGTTTTCGAGCAGTACGTAATTCGTACAGTAAATTGAGTCAGATACTGTACGGTTTACGTATTTTGAGAAGAAAATACGTAATTCGTACAGTAACCAGAGTGAATTACTGTACGAAATAGGTACGGAAGTTGCACCTGCTTCGCTGGACCATCAAGTATCACTTCGTTCAGCTTTCAGCTGTTCTTGAATGCCAGCCCCGCATTTTAAGACGCCGGTTGTTGATTATTTAGCGATTGTTTAGTTGCAATCATGGTTGTGCATATCACAGCATTTAACTTGTATGAAAGTTCTCTTATATCGAAGGGAATCTCTTCGACATCGTGAGTGAATATAATGTCCAATTCCGGGACAAGTCCGGCGTTGGTGTAATTGTAATATTTGGTATTTGTGATCGTCAGATATCTGGAGGAGTCTTTCATTCCGAAGTGTTCGTGGAATTTACAGTTATCAAGTTCAGGTATGTATATAACAAAATCAGGGAAAATGACTCCAGGTAATCCCTTGATGGAAACTTCGGGTTCGTATTTGAAAGGAATGTCGTTTTCTGTATAAAAGATTGCTATCTCGCGTTCGGCGGCAGAGCGATAGTAAGTTCCTTTAAAGGGATAATCCAAAGGCTTTGGATATTTGATATTGGCATCGTTTTTCAGGCTGTCGAAATAAGCCTTATTCATTACGACTTTAGTGTCTTTATCTACGAATAACGTTCGAATGACTTTATGCGATTCGCATTCAGGGTAGGGGATGTCTTTGTACTTACATTTCCAGACTGCCTCATAGTATTCAAGTTTTCTTTTGAGAGTTTCTTTGTATTGCATGATTTTGAGATATTTTTCTCCCGGCTCAGAATCCAGCAGATATCGATGCTTGCCGACTATTACTTTTTGAATAGGCTTTTTGTTTTTGTTGAAAATTTGCAGTTTTACATTAGGCAGCTGTTTAAGCTGCTTGCGGCAGAAGTCTATTTTGAGAGCCAGGTACTCTTGCATAATGTGTTTGTTGATTACTTCCATTGCCTGATTATATTGGGAAATCTTAATGGAAAAAACCGACAATTACCGACAAATGCTGACAAAAACCGACAAGTGAAAATAGCCGGAAAATGCTGTTTTCGAGGGGAATAATAAAAGTAATAAATTTTATTACAACTTCCGCTTATTCAAGTTTTTTTCTTGATGTTTTTGAGGCGTACAGTAATTTGTACAGTAAACGAAGAAAAACACTGTACGGATTAAGTACTTTAAGCGGAAAATACGTAAATCATACAGTAATTAGAGAGATTTACTGTACGAATTTGGTATTCAGATATTGGTGAGATATTTCAGGCGGAACGGTTACCAATAGTAAATGGCATCTGTTAACGCGCAGTAAGTCTCGCCGTCATCTTCTAAAATATTGAATGTGCCTGTCACGTTGATCTCTGTTAATGCCGGCGGAAAATCATCTGGATAAACACAGTCGCCGGCGGGAATGAACTCGAGGCCCTGGGCGCAGCAGGCCATTGCGTCCTTGATGAGACAAGCGTAGTAGTACTGGTCCTTTTCCTCATCGTAAACGAAGACGAACTGGCCCTTCATCTTAACGGTTTTACCGATGTAATCTTCAGGTGTGTAGACCATAGCAAATACTTCGGCGTAGATCAGGTCGGCATTATCAATTGTGAGGTCGACGTCGAACTCTTCATCAGCTGATGTTTCGGAAAGAGATTCTGTAACTGTCGTTTCTTCGGACGAATGAGAGGAGGTAGTTTCAGAAGAGATGCTGCTTTCTGAAGCTGCGATCTGCGACTCGATGACGTCTTTTGCACCGGTGGGCTGGCCTGATACTCTGCTGCCGGGCGCAGTTTTCTCGCATCCCGAAAACAGGATCAGGGAAGCGCACGTTAAAAGGCATACTGCTTTTTTCATAATGACCTCCATTCGTAAGAAACCCGGCATCCGCAGAGCGCGGGTGCCGGTCGTGATTCTCAGTTAAGCGCTTCCTTGAGCACTTCGTAATTGCTTTCCATTACGGAAATGTATGTTGTTCCGTTATTAACGTCGGCCATGGTCGTTGTCTGCATGGAATCGAGCGTTAAGATCTTCTGGTCTTTTGTTGCCGTGTTGCTGATTATGGTCTCAGCGATCTTGTGTTCCTTGCCTTCGATCGTGATGACTGATGTGAGCGAATTCTCGTCGACTTTTCCTGCAAGGAACATGATCGTTTCAAAGCTTGCTTCAGACTCTGCAGAGCATCCTACGAATGCCGCATAGTAAACGAGGCTGTAGTCGTCGATCATGTATCTGAACGGGAATCTGTCTCCGAAAACGAGCACGTTACGTGCTGCGGCGCTTACCATGTCGGAATACTCTTTGTCGAGTGCGTTGAGCTTATCGATGTAAGCTGATGCGTTTGCGCGGTATGTTGCTGCATTGGCGGAATCTGCTTTCGCGATTGCTTCGGATATGGCACCAACGAGAACTGATGCGTTCTTCAAAGAAAGCCAGACGTGCTCATCGTATTCGACCTCGCCTTCTTCGTGGTGGTGCTCGTGATCGTGCTCTTCATCCTCATGTTCATGATCGTGATCCTCGTCTTCGTGGTCGTGATTCTCGTGGTCATGGTCCTCGTCTTCGTGATCGTGATCTTCGTGGTCATGGTCCTCATCTTCATGATCTTCATCATGGTCATGTTCATGCTCGTGATCGTGGCCTTCCATGCCTTCGATGATCTCTTCTTCCTTGACGGCGCTGCCGAGTTCATCCATGAGGTTGATTACGACCATGTCCTTGTTGGTTGCTTCCTTGAGAACGTCGTCGACCCATTCGTCGGATTCTCCGCCGACATAAACGAACACGTCGCATGTGGAGATCTTGAGGATGTCGGATGCCGTGGGCTGGTAGCTGTGAAGGTCAGCGCCGTTGTCGAGAAGCATGGTGACTTCGGCATTTGCCGGGTTGTCGCCAAGGATGTTCATTATCCAGTCGTATTCAGGGAAGATGGTAGTTACAATCTGTAAGTTCTTGTTATCTCCTGCTGCGGGAGCCTTGTTTGTGCTGCATGCTGTGACGCAGCCTGCTGTTAATGAGAGTGCCGTAAATACGGATAAAAGCTTTTTCAAAATATATACCTCCGGTTTGAAAGAGGCCGAAAGGATCCTTCCGGTCTTGATTTGTTTTCGAAATGCGTGAGAGGTATATCAGATGTTCAGACGTATCTTGTCTGAGACGGGTGTTTCCCTGGTAAATATGGCGTTCGCGAAAACAACCGTGATAAGGAAGAAAACAGCATAAGTTGTAATGGCTGCATTGGCGCCTGTGCCAGCCCCGGTGCGGACCAAACGAAGAGCGTTGCCGCATGCTTCAAGACACTCGCAGACGTGGCATTCTTCGCCGCAGCAGTCGTGGTCTGATTCGAGTGTGACGTAGCTTATGGAGAACAGCATGACAAAGAGCAGCACCATTACGGTTAAGGATGCTGCTATTTTTCGAAATCCTGTTATATGTGAAGCGGTTGTCTTGTTTATCGGGCGCAAACGCACACACTTCTTTCTAATTCGAATATGAGAACCGTTCTCAATTATATAGCTGAACGGCCCGTTGTCAAGGTAATTCAAATTGACACGGTAGGATATAGATGTTACTCTACCCCTATCTAATGCGCGCGCCCGGGATCTGTAAACGGCTTCCGGGCTTGATTTATAAGCATAAAGACTCTGGAAAGAGGGTTTTGAAATGGAACAGAATTCGAGAGAAAAAGAGATAGCAAATCTCGTCAGCAAGGTCATCGGAGATTATGACGGCGGCAAGAATATCGATGCCACGGACATCTTCAACAAGCCTGACAGGAACGAGATCATCGACATCGTAAATAATCTGTTTTTCGTAATGTATCCCGGTTACTTCAAGGACCGTACATATAAGACCTACAACCTCAGAAACGAGCTCGCGGTAATGATCGAAGACATCTTCTACCGCCTGAACAAGCAGGTCTTCGTTGCACTCGATTTCTGCAAGCTCAGAGGTTCCATGCCCGAAGAGGAGCGCAGGAAAGAGAGCTACCGAATCTGCAGCGCCTTCATTGAAAAGATCCCTCAGATCAGAGAATATGTCGAGTCCGACCTTCTCGCCACATACGACGGCGACCCTGCCGCAAGCAGCTATGAAGAGATAATACTCGCATATCCGGGCATCATCGCGATCACGACATACAGACTCGCGCACGAGCTCTATCTTTTGAACGTCCCCGTAATTCCCAGACTCATGACCGAGTTTGCGCATTCAAGAACGGGTATCGACATCCATCCTGGCGCCACGATCGGAAAGCATTTCTTCATCGATCACGGCACGGGCATCGTTGTAGGTGAGACATCCATCATCGGCGAGAACGTCAAGATCTACCAGGGCGTTACTATCGGCGCGCTCTCAACAAGAGGCGGCCAGAAGCTTGCAGGCAAGAAGCGTCACCCGACTATCGAAGACAACGTTGTCATCTATGCCGGAGCTTCCATTCTCGGAGGTGAGACCACGATCGGAAAGAATTCCGTCATCGGCGGTAACACGTTCATCACGAGTTCCGTTCCTGCAGACACGAGAGTCAGCATCAAGAATCCTGAGATGGAGTATTACTCTGCGGGCCACAAGCACGTCAAAGAAGAGATCAAGCAGGACGACGCCTGGTTCTATATAATCTGATATTTGCAGATAATCTTACTTTTTCTTCGTGAGCGACTTTAATATGTCGATGTATTCCGAAGTCAGGTGCGACGGATGGATCGACAGCGGCAGAATGTATCCTATCTCCATGTAGTCGTCGACCTTGAGTTTCTTTGCGATGATGTTCGGACCGTTAAGTTCCTCGTTGATGACACCGCTGCAGATCGTGTAGCCGTCCAGGCCTATGAGCATGTTAAAGAGTGTGGCGCGGTCGAGCACGACGAGTTCTTTGTCGCAGTCGACGGTGCTTAAGATCTCTTCCGCGAAATAGAACGAGTTGTGGCTGCCCTGCTCGTAGGAAAGACGGGGATAGGGTTTTAAGTCTTCCAAAGTAAGATATTTCTTTTTGGCCAATGGTGAATTCTTTCCTATGAACACGTGTGGTTCAGCCTTAAATAACGGCGTGAAAGATAAGTTATTATCGCGCAGTGTTTTTCTAATAACTTCTTCATTGAACTTATTAAGATAGAGGATTCCGATCTCGCTTCTTAAGTGGGCGACGTCGTCGATGATGTTGAACGTCTGGGTCTCGCGCATGTGGAATTCGTATTTGTCGGCGCCGCTCTTTTTGAGGAGTTCCACGAATGCTTCGACCGCGAAAGAATAGTGCTGCGCGGATACGAAAAACTTAAGCTTGCCGGATTCTTTTCCCGTGTAGCGCTCGTCGATGAGCTTTGCCTGCTCAAGCACCTGTCTGGCGTAGCCCAGGAATTCCTCGCCTTCGGAGGTCAGCTTGATGCCCTTGTTGGATCTCATGAAGATCGTGATGTTGTATTCGGTCTCGAGTTCCCTGATGGCCGTCGTAAGGCTGGGCTGGGCGATGAAGAGCTTCTTTGCTGCGGCCGTTATGTTTCCTTCTTCTGCCACGGTGACTATGTACTGGAGCTGCTTGATGGTCATGGGAGCTGTTTCCTTTCGATAGGCGTTTTCTTGATTCTACTACTCAATATAGATTTTTTCTATGGTAAAGCGAGCCTTTTATGTATTTTACCCATTGCTTCAATGGGAATATACTCCCATTCAATAAATTATCCGCAAATATGGGAGGCACAATATGAAAACATCAGTCATCGGTTATCCGAGAATTGGTAAGGACAGAGAACTCAAGTTCGCATCAGAGAAGTTTTTCGCAGGCGAGATCGACGAGGCAGCTCTTCAGGCAGTAGCAAAGCAGATCAGAAAAGAAGATCTGTTGAAGCAGAAGGAAGCAGGAATCACTTATATTTCTTCTAATGATTTCTCTTTCTACGATAACGTTCTTGATACGGCATTCCTCTTCAACGTTATCCCCCAGAGATATAAGGATCTGGGCCTTTCCGAGCTCGAGACATACTTCGCACTCGCAAGAGGTTACCAGGGAGAGAAGGGCAACGTTAAGGCTCTCGCAATGAAGAAGTGGTTCAACACAAACTACCACTATCTCGTACCTGAGATCGACGACGATACAGAGATCAAGCTCGCCGGCACCAAGCCCGTTGATGAATACAAGGAAGCAAGAGAGCTCGGCGTTGATACAAAGGTTGCAGTAGTTGGACCTTTCACATTCTTAAAGCTCGCAAAGTTTACCGGCGCAAAGAAGATCGCTGACGTATGCGGCAAGCTCACGGAAGAGTATGTAAAGCTCGTATCAGTTCTCACATCTAAGGGTGCAGATCTCATCGAATTCGATGAGCCTTATCTCGTAAGGGATTTAGATAGCGCAGACGTTGAGCTCTTCAAGAACATCTATGCATCAATCCTCGCTAACAAGAACGGAGCGAAGATCTTGCTCCAGACTTATTTCGGCGACATCAGAGACATCTATGCTGAAGTAATCAAGCTTGATTTCGATCTCATCGGCATTGATTTTGTTGAAGGCAGAAAGTCATTAGAACTCGTTAAGAGTTACGGTTTCCCTTCAGACAAGACTCTCGTTGCAGGCCTCGTCTGCGGTAAGAACATCTGGAGAAACGACTACAAGAAGACACTTTCCGCATTGCAGGAAATCGGCGCAGTAAATGTCGTTCTCGGCACATCCTGCTCACTTCTCCACGTTCCTTACACACTCGATAACGAGACTAAGTTATCTGACGACTACAAGAAGCATTTCGCATTCGCTGAAGAGAAGCTTTCCGAGCTTGCTGAGATCGCTTCCATCGCAGGAACAGATTACGAGAGCAGCGAAGTTTATAAGAAGAACCAGAGCCTTTTCGAAGGCCGCGTAAACAGCGAAGACAAGGAAGTTCAGGCAAAGGTTGCTGCTATTACCGACGAGGATTATGTAAGACTTCCCGTTTTCGAAGAGCGCGAAAAGATCCAGAAGGAGATCTTGAATCTTCCTTTGTTCCCGACAACAACGATCGGCTCTTTCCCGCAGACATCCGACGTTAGAAAGAACCGTCAGGAATTCAAGAAGGGCCTGAAGTCCAAGGAAGAGTATGTTGAGTTCAACAAGAAGAAGATCGCAGAGTGCATCAAGCTCCAAGAAGAGATCGGCCTCGACGTAATCGTTCACGGCGAGTTTGAGAGAAACGACATGGTCGAGTACTTCGGCGAGCACCTCAATGGCTACCTCTTCACGGAGAAGGCATGGGTCCAGTCCTACGGTACAAGAAACGTTAAGCCGCCGATCATCTGGGGCGACGTATCAAGAAGAGAGGCTATCACAGTCGAGTGGTCAAAGTTTGCTAAATCTTGCACAAACAAGCCTGTTAAGGGCATGCTCACAGGCCCCGTTACGATCCTTAACTGGTCATTCCCGAGAGAAGACATCTCCATCAAGGAGAGCATCCTCCAGATCGCTCTTGCAATCAGAGACGAAGTTCTCGATCTCGAAGCTAACGGAATCAACATCATCCAGATCGACGAAGCAGCTCTCCGTGAGAAGCTCCCCTTGAGAAAGTCCGACTGGTACAGCGAGTATCTTGATTTTGCTATTCCTGCATTCAGACTCGTTCACAGCAAGGTTAAGCCCGAGACCCAGATCCACACTCATATGTGCTACAGCGAGTTCACGGATATCATCCCCGCAATCGACGCAATGGATGCTGACGTAATCACATTCGAGGCTTCACGTTCAGATCTTCAGATTCTTGATTCACTGAAGGAGAATAACTTCAAGACAGAAGTAGGTCCGGGCGTTTACGACATTCACAGCCCCCGTGTTCCTTCCGTTGAGGAGATCGTCGCAGCCCTCACAAAGATGAGAGCAAAGATCGAAGATTCAAAGCTCTGGGTCAACCCCGACTGCGGTCTTAAGACAAGAGGAAACGAAGAAACAGTTAAGAGCCTGACAAATCTTGTTGCGGCCGCTAAACAGATCAGAGGATAAGTCATGAAGGTATCACAGGTTTACAAAAAGAAGAGAAGTCTCTCGTTCGAGATATTCCCGCCGAAGAAAGACCAGGAGCTCTCCAACATCGATGAGACTTTGGGAGTCCTCGCCGAGCTCAAGCCTGACTTCATCAGCGTCACCTTCGGCGCCGGCGGATCTTCCAACTGCAACCGCACGATCGAGCTCGCAAAGAAGATCAAGTACGAGTACAACATCGAACCTGTGGTACACCTCACATGCCTGCATTACGACCGGAATGAGATCGATTCGTTTGCCCGCGTTCTTAAGGACGAAGGCATCGAAAACATCCTGGCTCTCCGCGGCGATGCGAACCCCAACGTTCCCGCCAAGAATGACTTCAGGCATTCTTCAGATCTCATCTCATATCTTAAGGACAAGAACGATTTCTGCTTCCTTGGTGCCTGCTATCCCGAGTGCCATCCTGAATCTTCCGGAGTCGTAAGCGAGATCAAGAGCCTCAAGAAAAAGGTCGACGCAGGCGCTGAAGTTCTGCTCTCACAGCTCTTTTTCGACAACGAGATCTTTTACCGATTCCACGATGAGTGCAAGATCGCCGACATCGACGTGCCGGTAATCCCGGGCGTAATGCCCGTCATCAACGCGGCGCAGATCAAGCGCATGGTATCCATGTGCAACGCATCTTTCCCGCGCCGTTTCCAGAAGATCATCTCTCGCTACGAGGACAACAAGGATGCGCTTTTCGATGCCGGCATGTCATACTGCTTAAGCCAGATAATCGACCTGCTCGTCAGCGACATCAGCGGCATCCACCTCTACACGATGAACAACCCGCTGGTCGCAAGAAGGATCTGCGAGGGGATAAAGAATATCGTTTGATTTATGATTTAAGTGAGGCTGTCTCGCAAGTGAGGCAGCCTTTTTACTTACTGGACTATCGTTTTCCGATTTCAGTAAGTAATTTTTGCTCTTCTGGTTTATGGTTATCCCGGATTTTACTTACTGAAAATGCATTTTCTGAATTCAGTAAGTAAAAATAGCTCTTTTCCGGTCTGTTTTTCCGAGATTTTACTTACCAGATTTAAGTTTTTCATTTTTGGTAAGTAAAATATGCGCTATTATGGTCAGTTTTTCCGAGATTTTACTTACCAGATTTAAGTTTTTCGTTTTTGGTAAGTAAAATAAGCGCTATTATGGCTCATTTTTACGAATTATTACTTACCAAAAATCGATTTCCTGATTCTGGTAAGTAAATTATTCTCTCATGAGTGGATTTTAGCCTGAATTTTACTTACCAAAATCGAGTTTTTCTATTTCAGTAAGTAATGTCTTTCAAGTTTACGTACCTGAAGGGCATTTTCCCGAAATAGGTACGTAATTTCAAAGCAAGTATCACAGGATTTACGTACCTGAAAGCTGTTTTTTCTTTTTAGGTACGTAAATTGATGCTTCACGCACTTCGAAAATGCATAATCAGGAGAAAATTTACGTACCCGAGAAGGCTTTTTCGCATATAGGTACGTAATTGCAGAGTGATAGCCCCAATATTTACGTACCTGAAGAGCATTTTTCCGAAATAGGTACGTAAAATGCTCTGAACTGCGCGAAAAAGAAGCCCCCCATAAACCCAGTTAAGAAACATGTAAGAATTGAGCAAGGAACCCGTAAAGTCTTCCGGGATGGCAACTTGTATATTGAGTACAACAAAGCAATTCAGGAGGCCGGTATGGTTTTGAAGGAAAACAGAGTATTAAAGTCAGTGATCGTGTTCGTTATCTGCCTTATCGTTCATGCGGCAGAGGTGTTCTTCATAAGAACGGACGAGACGGTGTTTGCAGAGTGCTTCATTAATAAAGTTTTTGGAATCGTAATGCTCTTTGTTCTCCTTAAGCTGTGGGGACGCAAGTGGAGAGACATCGGATTTAAGAAGGCGAGGCTCATTCCGGACTGCTTTAAGGGTTTCCTGATCTGCGCGCTCTTTTATTCGATCGGATTTGCGGCTGAGTTCATTTTGCTCAAGGCATCGGGCAATCCCGGCCGCATCGAGTTTTTCGTGACCGGATTCTCGCTCACGGGAAACGTCGTAAAGCAGACCGGAATCGGCTATGTGCTCATGTGCATCGGCTTTAACATCATCAATGTGTGGATGGAAGAGGGACTTTTCAGAGGTTTTTACATCACATATCTCAAGGAGCGCATCACACCCCGCAAAGCCCTTCTGATTGCTGCATTCCTGTTCGGCTTATGGCACCTTGTAACACCGTTACGCAGCGTAATTGACGGCGAAATGACGCTCCCGACATTCGCTGTGATGAGCATCGGCTATGTCGTTTTGTCGGCACTCATGGGAATCAAGTGGGGACTTCTTTACGAGCAGTCAGGATCTGTCTGGATCGGACTTGCAGACCACTTCTTCAACAACTGTGTGGTCACAAATCTTCTCCATGTCGTTACGGACACGGGCGTTGACGAGTATCAGATCATGAGAGTTCTGATCGGAGAGCTTACATCGTTTGCGGCAGTCGTTATCTATGTAAAGGTTAAGAAGAGCAAGGCGGCTAAAGCTATCGCATGCACGGCATCCTGATTGCGACATCCTAAGTACGTCACCATAATCACGGCATCCTGATACTGTAATGTATAATTGGTTTGTAACCAATCAGACTGAGCCACAGCAATCCTACATTACAAACCATGAACCGACTTATTGGAAAAACTGCAATCGTAACGGGCGCCAACTCAGGTATGGGAATGGCGACTGCAAGAGCGCTTCTGGATGAAGGTGCGACGGTCATTATGCTGTGCCGCAGCGAAAAGCGCGGCAAAGAGGCTTACGAAAAGCTTTTGGAAGACGGTAATGGCAGGACTTATCTTATCCTGGCAGATCTTGGCGATTACGACTCTGTCAGAAACTTTGTAAAGCAGGTGAAAGAGCGTTTCGATAAGATCGATATCCTTGTCAACAACGCTGGATTTATCTCACTCGACAGGCAGGAGACAAAAGAGGGTCTTGAGAGGCAGTTTGGAATAAACCACGTGGGACATTTCCTCTTAACGACCGGACTCCTGGATATGATGGGCGAAGGCTCGCGAATAGTTAATGTTGCGTCAGGTGCACACAAGACCGGGAAGATTCATTTCGATGACATAAATCTCCACAAAGGATTTAATGTATTCAAGGCATATTCACAGAGCAAGCTTGCCAACGTGCTTTTCACGAGGGAGCTTGCACGGCGCGTGAAAGACAGGGGAATTACGGTCAACTGCTGCCATCCCGGTGCCGTTGCGACCAATATCGGGATCGACCGTGAGACAGGGTTCGGAAAGACAGTCACAAGGCTTCTCAAGCCGTTTTTCCAGACGCCTGAGCAGGGAGCTGCGACAGCAATCTTTCTTGCGACGGACGAATCGGTAAAGGACATTACGGGTGAGTATTTTTATAAGTGTAAGATCGCAAAGTCTTCCAAGCGTTCGAAGGATATGGAGCTTGCAAAAAGGCTTTTCGAATTCAGTGAGCAGCTCGTGCAACAGAAGCCCGGTGCAACAAACGGCTGACGCTAGCTGTATTTATAATATTAAGCCAAAAGGGAGAGGGCGTTATGAAAACTTACAGTATCAGGAAAATCAGCAGCATTGCTTTGGCATCATGCATATTGGTGTCTTTAACGGGATGCCCCCTGCATATGCCTGTTTCCAAGCCGACCATTGATCAGGATACGGCAGAAGAAGATCTCAGGGATGAGATAAAGGTAACCGATTGGAATGGCGAAGTTCCGGACGGCATGGAGATAATGTATGTCTGCAACAGAACTATCCGTTTGGACTATGAGCAACACAGAAATGAAAAATTATACGAGCACGATGGTTTTGGCCGTGTGACTGCCACTGTCTCGGTCGAGGAGAAAGGCACAAAAAGATTGCAATTAACCTATAACGATGACGGAACGATAGCTGAGAAGAAGTATGTTAAGGACGGTAATTTCACGGGTTACCAGATACCTGATTACACAACGGAATACACATATAACGATAAGGGACAATTAACTGCTTTCTCAAAAGTGATGATAAATCTTAGCGGCAACGAAACGAAAAAAGCTGTTGAATTCGAGTATGAGAACGGCCATCTGGTACGCAGCAACGGCATGGAAGACGACATAGACGACATGGAATACGATTATAATTTCGACACACTGCCTTACTATGAATTTGTTGTTGAAGTTGATGACACGGATGCTGATTATACCGTCATTAAGAACTATTACGATGAGAACAATCTCCTGACTGCCAGCGAAAAAGGGGAGATCAGGACGAATTACGAATACGAAAACGGTGTGCTTACCGGATGGAGCCAAACGAACTATAAAAACAACAATACTAACTCGGTAAGTTACTATAATGCCGAAGGCACGTTGCTATATATTGAAAACGGTAAAGGTGAGTTATGGATCCGCAATACGTTAAATGACCATGGCGACATAATCCTTTATGAGTCATGGAAAGACGGAGAACTTGCTGCAAAGGACAGCTCTGAATATGAATACGATTCCGATGGAAACGTTGTAACCAAAGTAACGGATTACTGGTCTGTTAATTCTGATGGCGAGGAACACAGTTTCACTGCTGTTACCACATATGAATATGAAGAACATGGTCTCCTGATCTCAGAAGTTAACATGATCGATGAGAAATATATGAGCATGACGGTCTATTCATACGAAGCGATCATCGTGCCGCAGACATAAATATTCACACAAAACTCACATATTGCGGCATCATCAGGACATATCCGCATGTTATAATCGTTCATACAAGTTAAGGGAACTGATTAAGAAAAACGGTTATTCGGACTAAGCCTTTTACCGATCTGAACCGCAGGAGAATTTATGCGCAAGGACCAGGAAGCTTTCAAACAGGTTGCCACCACTTTGGCGACTCACTTCGACGGTTTATATTATGTGGACATTGAGACGGGCAGCTATGTTGAGTTCGTCCCGATCAGTCTGCTTAAAGAGCAGGGGCTTCCCGCCAGCGGCAAGGACTTTTTCAAGGATGCTGCAAATTGCGCGAAAAACTGCGTGCATCCTGAAGACATCGGGCAGGCCCTTTCTTTCCTTAACAAAGACAATATGATCTCATATCTCGAAAAGAACGACACCCACGCTGCGATCTACAGGATCATATCGGGCGGCGAGATCATTCATTTAAGACATGTGGAATTTCTAAGCGACGATAAAAAGCACATCATATTCTGCTGCAGGAACGTTGAGGCAGAATACCGCCTTCAGGAAGAGCAGAGAAGAAATCTCGCATCGGCCGAGCTCATGGCAAGACTTGATGACCTCACTGGCATCCGCAACAAGAATGCTTTCAAAGAGCACGTCAAGATGATCGATAAGTCGATCAAGTCAGGCGGCGAGGTGAGCCCGTTCGGCGTTGTAATGTGCGATGTCAACGACCTCAAGCGCATGAACGATACCAGAGGCCACAGTTACGGCGACGAGGTGCTTCAGGGTGCCAGCCGCATGATCTGCGAAGTCTTCAAGCACAGTCCCGTTTTCAGGATTGGAGGCGACGAGTTCGTCGTAGTCCTGACCGGAAGCGACTATAAGCAGCGCGAGAAGCTCTTAAAGAAGTTCAAGCTCATGACCGAAGCCAACAGGGTATCGCGTTCCGGCCCCATCGTTGCGTGCGGTATGGCTATTTACCACGAAGGCAAGGACGAGAACTTCGATTCAGTTTTCAAGCGTGCCGACCAGAAGATGTATAAGAACAAGAGCAAGATCAAGTCGACGAAGATGATCGAAGACGTTAAGAAGATGAAGGAGGTCAAAACGCCCATCCCTGAAGAAAGGAAACGCTTGCTTGATGCGCTTTTCGGTGCCCTCTGCACGGTTGCCGATGGCGGTTACATCTTCCTCAATGACATGAGATACGATTTCTCCAGATGGTCAATAACGATCGTTAACGACTTCGGCCTGGAATCCGAATACATGTACCATGCTGACAGTATATGGAGCCAGTATATCCATCCTGATGATGTGGAAGCCTGCGGCAAGGCGGCTGAAGGCATTTTTACCGAGGACGGCGGTTTTGAGTCATTCTATTACCGTGCACGCAAGACCGACGGCTCTTACGTGATCCTCTCGACCCGTGGCTTTGTCCTTTACGACAGCAAGGGCAAGCCGGAGTATTTCGGAGGCATCATTGTCCCTGACAATAGCGGAGACTGATATTACTCTGCTTCTTTTTTATCCGCTTTGTACTTCTTGAGCTGATAAACAAATGAGAGGATTCCTCCCATTCCGGCGCAGCCGAGGCCGATGCTGAGGGGGAGGTTTGTTGCCAGGTTTCCGAACATTGAGATGAGGATACATACAATTGCTGTGATTCCGAGAATGCCCTCAACTACAGTGAATAAAATTGTTGTTGTCTTTTTCATTTTGTGTGTTCTCCTTTTCGGTTTATCATGGCCTGATGTTAGCCCTGCTCAGGACCGGATTAAAGGACACAAACTGTCTCAACACCTTGAAATTAGTGGATGGGACACGACATGTCCCATGAGACATGGAGTATAATAGGGGCATAGTTTTAAGTGTTTTCGAAGGGGAGATACGGAGATCATGAAAAAGCTAATTTCTGTTTTGCTCGCATCCGCAATGGTGCTTTCGATGGCTTCATGCACTTCCAAAAAGCCGTCAGGTCACCGTGACATCGAGGTGGTAGACGGCACGAAAAGAGAACTCGGTGGAACGGAAGAAACGTATCCGGTTATCGTAGAACCCACTGAGACCGAAGCTCCTTCCGAAGTTCCTTCCGAAACGACGGAGGAAACGACAGAGGAGACCACCGAAGCCACAACGGAAGCAACCACTTCGGCAACGGCTCCCGCGGCCGGCTTCGGAACAGCGGAAGACTATGTACAGGACATCCGCGACACATATAAATATCTTGAGATCGACGGTGAATATCATGTGCCGGCGGTCATTTTCGATACGCCTTATGCCGAGGAAATGAGACAGGAGATCCATGACCTTTTCAGCGAATATGCATTCGAGATCTCAAGCGTCGGAAACAGTCACTACTGGTACACCAAATACATCGCTTTCCTCACGGACGACGGTATCCTCACGGTAGTTTTCGTTGAGGGTGGCGCATGGGATGACGATATCTATCACATATGGAACTTCGACGTTACCACGGGCGATAAGGTTGATAACAGGAAGCTGGCACGACTTGCGGGCATTTCCGACATCAGGACGGCCGCCATGGACGGCGCACAGGCTTATTACAACAATACGGGCATGATGACGGTTGAGAACTACGAGGTCGTATCGACTGCTTTCGACTATATGTACGAGCCGGTTGCCAATTCCTTCAGCGAGGAAAATATCAACGAAAATATGCCCTTAGGCCTCATGGACGACGGCACGATGTTCTTTATCTCGCCCCTTGCTTCATTCGGAGGCGCCGAATGGTATTACAGGATGTACGACGTAAACGGAACAAATCTGGAATATGATGAAGGCTGGGTAGGCTCACCTCACTGAACGTAAACTATCGCCGTCTTTTTACATGAAGAGATTATCTTCAGGACCGATCCGTATATTTCACCGATACAGTAGATGTAGACAGGTATCTCGACGTGCTTGATAAATATCAGGCACAAAACTACCTGTGCGAGATTTCCGAAGAACTGGGCAAAGTCTATCTTCCAGCCGGGATTGCCGTCTTTCTTGTTGCCCACGGTCCTTATTATGTTCAATACCGCTGCCACCAGGTGTATCGCGACGACGTAGACGATCATTATCGCCTGCGGTTCATCTACCAGCATGGTCACGAAAACACCGAAGTCGAAAAGGAAGAGACCTACCAAAAGCACGCGCTTGCCACCGACCATGTGGTTTGCCTGGGTCATGTAGTAGAAGAGATACTTCAATCCGCGTCCCATGAGCATAAAACCTACAAAGATCGCAATGAGCAGGAAGGCTATATCTGGCACCAGCATCAGGATCAGCGCGCCCTGGATGTTCAGTACCGCCAGTATTATGTTCCACACGCGTCTTGTCTTACTCATGCTTCACACTCCTGCTTTCCCTGACGATCTTGATGTAGTCCCTGATGCCCGCAAAGCCCTTCTTGTCGTACTCAATCGAGAACCCTGCAAGGAGGTTTCCTGAGCGGTAGATCTTGTTGGTGATCATGCTCTTCTGCGACAAAGACGCGATTATGTATTTTCCTAAGAACGTGCCGTCTTTATCTTCGGGCAGTGCGTTCTTATATTGATCCACGTGGGTGTTAACGTCAAAGTCAGGTATCGTTTTGCCTGACAGCTCTTCGCCGAATGCTTTCCAGCCGGCTGATGCGTCTTCCTGACGTTTGGTGAGGATCGCCATTATCCTTTCTTCATAAGGTGCAATTGTTTCCTCGTCATATGTGTCGAGCTCGAAAACTTCCACGTCGCCTCTTAAATACTTCATCGCATAGATCATCTGGCAGAAAGCTTTTCTGTAATCGGAGGGATTGTCCTTGAGGCACTCCCTGTAGTTGTCCCATGCGGGCATGTATTTATAGCGGATATAGCTGTAGTCGGGCAGGTGTCCGGCGTGGCCGTGCCCTAAGTTCAGGATGTTGGTCTCACCGAGGTTAAAGACGGTGCTGTTAAAGATGGCATTTTCGATGTCGTCCGCAGCGCCCGGGCTGTGCTTGAATGAGATCGGCCTAATGCTGCCGTCGTCCATGATCTCAGAGAAGTTGTTATCGGTGTTATTTATTACCAGAGAAGGCGTTCCTGCAAAATTATAGTGCGCCCAGGTGTCGGCCAGGATGTGCATCGCGATGCCTGCTGCCTGGATGCTCCTGTCTTTTGCAAGTTCGACCGTGTCCTTTAAGAGTTTGCCGTTGGGGCCGCAGATCAGGCGGTACTTGTTTCTGTACGTCCTTGTGGAGTGGGGCACTTCGGCATAAAGGTCCTTGGGAAGGAAGTGGAATGAAGACCAGATCCTCGTGATGTCCTGGATGGCGGTTATGTCTGATTTCAAGTCGACAAGCTCAGCCTGGGACTGGCTTGTAGCGGCGTGGACAGTTGCCGAGATCGACTTAAGGAAGGTCTTTGTAAGGCAGTCGACCATCTGTGCGCTGTAGCACAGGTCGAGCGCCTCCTTGTGGGAGTATCCTGCAAGGTAAGCCGCGCAGTATGTCGCATAGTAGTGGAAATCAGCCTGCACTAAGCTTACCATCCTTTAATTTTTTCCTGTATCTTTTTACGCTTATTCCGGCCAGGAAGACTTCGATGGTCATTGCGAGCGAGGTAAGTTCCATGAATACCGACAGGTATGTGTCGATAAAGTCACCCTGCATGTTTATGACGTCAGGAACAACTATGAATATTGAGAATGCGGATTCGAGCATGAGCCAGACGCACCAGAAAAGATAGCCTTTTCCGACCTTCTTGCCCGTGCCTTCGTACCGTGCGCGAAGTCCTGCATAGAGTCTAATCAGGACATCTATTGCCATTATTATCACCAAGATGATCATGACGAACGTGATGCCTATGGGTCCTAATTCTTCCAGGTCACTCTCATCGAAAAGCTCGAATCCGAAGATAAGACACATTGCAAGCTTGATGATGGTCCAGAAGCCGTACAAAACAACGCCCGTTCCCAAAACAACGAGAGTATTGCAGTTTCTTCTGTACTTTACTGATTCCCGGTCGTTGGCCAGGATATTCTCATTTACCACGTTCCAGATCTCCATTCAGACTACGAGAATTATACTCTAAATCAACACTAACACCCCAATGTGTTGTTTTAGCGACATTTTGTTTAAACATTGAAGATTGTTCGGGGAGCTTTTGCAGATGATAATGAGGCCGTCAAACAAAACATCAGACCTTTTGAGGAGGACATGACAATGACAACCAACAAGATGAACGCTATAAAACTTGAGCAGCTCGATAACGTAACCGGCGGAACATCTCCGAAGTTTCCCTGGATCATAGTTTGCGATAAGCATGACGTATCTGCCTCAGAAAAGAGTGTATTTCCTGACATCGGAAGACACGGCTTTGAGACCGGAAATACAAAGAGTGAAGCTTTGCTCGGCATTTTCGAAAACGCAAAGACTGAAGCTTCGATCCTGATCATGGGAGCTGCCCTCATCTGACCGTTTTACGATCAGTTCTGATATAAGCTGAAGCCAAATGGCCCGGCCGCGAAAACTTCTGAGTAGCGGCAGAGGGGTAAAGGTTTAACAGACTAATATGATTTTTCGAAAATATTGAGATAAAGGAAAAGAAAAATGAATCATCCAATCAAGAAGACCGGGTATACAGAAAGCCAATATGAAATGCAGGCGCTGGCGCTCGGCGATCTGGAGAAGGTCGCAGGAGGAGCCGGAAAGGAAAATGAAATTAAGGAAAGATTTTCCTTTAAGCCGCTTAAAAACGTGCTTTACGCATGCATTCATGTCATAAAGAGGGCTTCGGGAGTGTAAGGGGCTGAGAAGATCAGCCCCGGCACCCCTGAGCACATCATCAGAGGTCCATCCTCACTTAATTCTTCTTTTTAACCACAGATTCGGTGACGTCGCTAATAACGAGGTCACCGTTCTGGTTATATATGTCGATCGTGAGTTCAACCATTCCGTTTCTTGCGTTTCTCTCTACAACGTTCGTGATGGTTGCTTTTCCTGTCAGTACGTCGCCTGCGAAAACTGGTTTGAACCATTCCATTTTCGTAGACTTTCCTGCGATCAGTTCGTCAGCAAAAAAATCTATCTTGAGATAATTTGCCCACACAGCCATGAAGCTCATTACGCCGGGCGCGATAAGCTGGCCGAAAGGTGTGGTCTTTGCATATTCCTCATCGGTGTGAAGAGGGATGTTGTCGTATTCTCTGGCAAACGCGATCATCTTATCTTTTTCTATCGTAACGGGCTCAATGTCCGCTGTCATTCCAACCGTAAATTCTTCGAAATACATTTTGTCTCCTTTGTCTGTCATCAGATTAACTCGATTTATCTGCAGATATCTTAACAGATTTATCCCGAAAATATTGTCCCCATAACAGAAGTATCATTCTGATAGACTAAAGGTGAAATAATATCCGGAGTGTTATCTGATGGACAGGGTCTACGTTGCGATCGATCTTAAATCTTTCTACGCAAGCGTTGAGTGCGTGGAAAGAAAGCTTGACCCGTTGAGCGTAAATCTTGTCGTTGCAGACCCCACGAGGACCGACAAGACGATCTGTCTTGCGGTATCGCCGTCACTTAAAAGCTATGGTATTCCGGGCAGAGCGAGGCTTTTTGAAGTTAACCAGAAGGTCGAGCAGGTAAATAACGACAGGCGTTACAAGGCTCCAGGCAGGAGGCTTACCGGCAAGAGTTACTGGAGCACGGAACTCAACAATCACCCGGAAGTCGCAGTCGATTTCATCATCGCCCCTCCTCAGATGGCCAAATACATGAAGGTCAGCGCGAAGATCTACGGCATATATCTCAAGTATGTCGCGCCTGAAGACATCTTCGCCTACTCGATCGATGAGGTCTTCATTGACGCTACGAATTACTTAAATCTCTATAACGTCAATTCGCACGATTTTGCGAGGATGCTGATAAAAGACGTCCTGCACACCACGGGCATTACCGCGACAGCAGGCATCGGCCCCAACATGTTCCTCTGCAAGGTTGCGATGGACATCGTTGCAAAGCACATTCCTGCAGATAACGACGGCGTAAGAGTCGCCGAACTCACTGAGCAGTCCTACAGGGAAGAACTGTGGTCACACACGCCAATCACTGATTTCTGGAGAGTAGGAAGAGGCACTGCCGCAAGGATAGAAAAGTTAGGACTTTACACGATGGGCGACATCGCAAAATGTTCCACGAACAGGCAGCACATAGGCCAGCTTTATAAGGTGCTGGGCAAGAACGCCGAACTTCTGATCGATCACGCATGGGGCATTGAGCCGACCACGATTGCCGACGTAAAAGAATACAGTCCTGACAACAACAGCTTATCGACAGGCCAGGTCCTGAAAGAACCGACGGACTACGATACGACAAGGCTCATCATGTGGGAGATGGCAGATACTTTATCCCTTGACCTGGTCGAAAAGGGCCTGGTCACGAACCAGCTTGTTGTCACGATAGGTTACGACAGGGAGAGTCTTTCGAGCGGCAAATATATGGGCGAAATCGTTGTGGATTACTACGGCAGGGAAGTGCCCAAGCATGCGCACGGCACCATCAATCTCGATAAGCACACCTCATCTACGAAGATAATTACCGAAGCCGTAATGAAGCTTTTCGACGCCATCGCAGATCCTGATCTTTTATCAAGACGTTTGGGCATCGCGGCATGCAATGTCATAAGTGAGGATGACATTCCGAGAGAAGAAAAATACGAGCAGATGAGCATTTTCGATCTTGCAAAAACTCCGGAAGACAAGAAAGAGACCGAAGAGAAGCTTGCAAAGGAAAGAGCGCTCCAGAAAGCGATGCTCGAGCTCAAGCACAAGTACGGAAAGAATGCCGTTGTTAAGGCCAAGAACCTCAACAAGGGCGGCACGGCGATGGAACGCAACGACCAGATAGGCGGACACAAGGCATGAGAAATTACGACGACATAATCAACCTTTCAAGGCCCCGGTACCACGACCTTCCGCCGATGTCCATACACGACAGGGCAGCGCAGTTCTCGCCCTTTGCGGCCCTTGTCGGATACGATGCGGCAGTCGAAGAGACGGCGCGCCTCACAGACAGCCGACGCGAGATGGAAGAAGATGAGATAAACGAACTGAACCGTCAGTTATCTGAACTTAACAAGAGGCTCTCAGAGCGCCCAAGGATAAGAGTCACGTACTTCATCCGCGACAGGAAAAAAGAGGGCGGAAGATACGCATCAAAGATCGGAAATGCCAGAACGATAGATCAGGCAGAAAACAGGATAATCTTCACGGACGGCGAATCTGTGCCCGTTAAGGACATGTACAGCGTCGTGTTTATCGAAGAGTGATCACTGGATCGCCACGACCGTCTTGCCGATCTCATCGATGAAGACAGTGCCGTCCAGATAGCTCAGCGAAGAGAAATCGTTATATGCATAGAACGTTGCCGTTGCGCGGTAGTAGTTGCCGTAGAAAGGCTTGTCGATCTGAATGCTCATGGCCTCCACGCCGTTTACCCTGACAATGATGATGAAACAGTTTTCGACATGATCTTCAAAAAGCGGATAGTAGTTCTCGTAGACATCCACCGGAATGTTTTGAAGTGTGTTCTTGTCGGTATAGTCAGTGTCGTAATAAACCTTGCCGATCCTGTATTTGGCGGTGGGGAAGAATTCTGTGTAGTCGTCGCCGTAGTGGTAATCTCCCATATCGGCGCCGTCGAAATTTGCGTCTAAATGTATGTTTGAAGGCAGCTGGTATTTGTCATCAAGATAACCGTTAAAATCTTCGCTGAATCCTTCTGAAGTCCATTTGATGTAATCTTCAAGATTATCCTGATAACGGCCTTTAAATTCGCTGTAACTAAGGTCGAAGGTTTTCCCTTTGGGAAGTATTGGAGTTGATATCTCGTAGTCGGGATAATCTTTGTCAAACTCATCCATGTGGATCTTCGCCTCGCGTGCAGCCGTCTCGCCATATGTGTCTTTCAGGTAAGCCCTTATGGATGCACTGTCGACGAGTGTTTTTGTCTGGCATCTTATGGCCCAGAAAATGCATGGTGATGCAACGAAAAGAAGCACGGCTAGCAAAAAGATGCCGGTACCTTTCTTAAGTTTCTTATCCTTTGATCTGGCTATATATGCGATACCGAATATTAATTCATAGAGAAAGCACACAGGGATGACCGGAATAACACAGAGCCAGAGTGCTATGTCGAGCTCTGCATCAAGGCCATAGATCATGGGTCCGCCCAAAAGGCCTTCGTGCGTGCCGGCAAATCCAAAACAACCGACAAAGATCCATACTAAAAAGGATGCGAAAAAGAAAAAGCATCCGATGAATCCCCAAACCACTTTTGCTGCACTCTTACTATCTTCGCTCATGGCCTTTACCTCTCAAACAAAACCCGAAACGGCAATTAGTTTGACTATCAAACTATTTACGGGAATAATATCACGGATTTTTGACACAAACAACAGGTTTCGATTAATGCCGCGAAATTCTCACATATCACAAGGTTTTCTTTTTCTGTTAATATATGGCAAGGATAGGTATTTTCGAGAGATCACGGGGATAGATCAATGAAGAAACAGATATCAATAACATTAGCGGCGGTAATTCTCGCTCTGTCACTGACATCGTGTG
This sequence comes from Saccharofermentans sp., assembly GCA_045648465.1. Lineage (GTDB taxonomy): Bacteria > Bacillota > Clostridia > Saccharofermentanales > Saccharofermentanaceae > Saccharofermentans. The sequence goes on along the minus strand of JAZROA010000011.1, from coordinate 59,192 downwards.
CTACGGGAAGACAACCCGACGGTTATGACATAGTTGGCGTAGTCAGCAATGCCGGCAAAAACAACGATTCTGATGCTGACAGTTACTTCTATCCCGGCGAACCTGATTACGATTATAAGGAAGTAGATTACGATCATCATACGCAAGATTACTATCTTGATACGGTAGACGTGCCGTGGGGAGAAACACACCACCTTCACATGGTTAACGGACAGATCCAGAATTATTTCCGTTACTATGCGTTAAACTCAAATGATGAAGTCGTCAATGAGGTTTATGATGGCGTTTCCACTATAACCAGACCAAGAGTCAGAGTATTTCCATGCAAAAAACCCGGTTATGTAATGTACGAGGTTTCTTATACCCAGATATGCCCGGTCAATACAGTTATGTATGGAGAAAAAGACCACGGGGCTTATAAATTCTTTGGAGTAAGATATCTCGACTACTACACCGGAACAATGCTTCCCTATTTGAACGTCTTTGAACAGAATAGCAGCGGCGGCGTTGATATGGAGTTTATCTATGAGGGCAAGCATTACTATTACGGATTCTATCAGTTCAAAGTTCAGGTGGAAGATGACGATGAATATTCCAGGGATGAAGACGGCAACAAAATTCTGACGAAAACAATAAGAGCAACAAGAACAGACTATATTATCGTTCCTGAAGATTACGATGGACTTCTCCTTTATGTTTATGTTGGTGAATGGACTTCAACGGAACCACCGGAAAGAAAGAAGGTCACGGTACCGGTAACTCTGCTTGATACTCAGCCTTTTGACGATGAGGAAAACCTCGACGATTACGTTTTCTTCGGAATAACAAGATCAAAATAAGCGAGACAGATAAGGGTATAAACAAAATGAAGAAACAGATATCAATGACATTAGCGGTAATAGTATTCGCACTGTCACTGACATCATGTTCAGGGTCGGGAAAAGGCGGAATAGGCTGGAAAAGCGGTTCCGGCAGTTCCGGCGGCTCCGGTGGTACAGGCAGCCATACAGGTTCCGGTAATTCCGGTTCTTCCGGCAAAAACAACGATTCCGATACGGACAGTTACTACTTTTATCCCGGGGAACCCGAATACGATTATAGTGAAGTGGAATCAACTTACCAATTGCATGCTTACGAGCTCCGGCCGGTAGACGTACCGTGGGGAGAAACCCACGATCTTCACATGGTCAACGGACAGATCCAGAATTATTTCCGTTACACTGCGTTTGACTATAACAACGAATTTGTCTGTAACAAAGACCTGTATAATATTTCCACCATATCCAGACCCAGGGTAAGGGCATTTCCGGCTGATAAAAAGGGATATGTAGTATACGAGGTTATGTATACCCAGATATTCCCGATCCATTCAATAATGTACAGCACTCCGGGTTTTCAGATGTATGAGTTCGAAGGAGTGAATTATATCGACTACTACACGGGAACAAAACTTCCGTACCTGACTGCTTTCGACAGGAACACTAAAAACGGCCTTTATACGCAGTTTATCTATGAAGGTAAACGGTACAATTACGGATATTACGAGTTCAAAACCCAGGATGATGGCAAAATAGTGTATTCCACAGATGAAGACTGCAACAATATCCTGACGGAAACTGTAACAGTAATTAGAACAGATTATCTTGTTGTTCCTGAAGATTACGACGGACTTCTACTGTATGTTTATGTCGGTGACTGGACTAAAACAAGAGAACCTGTTTTATCAACGGAACATCAGGATGTATATTTATTCCGTCCGGAACCTTTTGACGATGAGGAAAATCTCGACGATTATGTGTTCTTCGGAATATCGAGATCGAAATAAGTGAGACAGATAAGGGGATAAACAAATGAAGAAACAGATATCAATGACATTAGCGGCAATTATTTTCGCTTTATCACTGGCATCATGCACAGGTCCGGGAAAGTCAACCTCGCCTTTCGATGACACGGACACAGATGACGAGAGTGTCACCACAACTGAGGGTGACAGTTTCTTCTATCAGGGAAATCCGGATTACGATTACAAGAACGTAGATGAACGCAGAAGGCTTGATAATTATGTTCTTGATACCGTTGATGAGCCGTGGGGAGAAACGCATGATCTCCACTGGGTTAACGGACCCATCAAAAACTATTTCATCTATTACACTTTTAACGATTACGATGAGATCAACAATGTGAACCTCAATAATATTTCCACCATATCAAGGCCGAGAGTCAGAGTATTTCCGGCTGATAAGGACGGCTATGTAATGTATGAGGTCACATATACCCAGTCGTTCCCCATCCGTTCAATGGAGAAGGGACATGTGAGCTCTTCAATGTATTCCTTCTATGGTGTGAGATACATCGATTACTACACGGGAACGATGCTTCCGTACATGAATGTTTTTGATAAGGACAGGAGTGGCGGAGTTGACATTGATTTTGTCTACGAAGGTGAGAGTTACAGCTTTGGATTCTACCAGTTCAAGGATCAGGATGAAGAAGACGAAGGTTACGACACAGATGCTGAAGGCAACATCATTACCAAGAGCACGATCAGCGTAACCAGAACGGACTACATTATTGTTCCTGAAGATTATGACGGTCTTCTCATGTCCGTTTATGTCGCTGACTGGGTTTCAGTACCGCAGGACGAAGACGGCGATGGTAATGATGATAACAAGAATCCGAACAGAGAGCCGGTCACGATTCATGATCCGGAGCCTTTTGATGATGAAGAAAACATCGACGATTATGTTTTCTTCGGAGTAACAGGACCTAAATAATTTGATTTCAGTTCAGGGGATAAACAGATGAAGAAACAGATATCAATGACATTGGCGGCGGTAGTTTTCGCTTTATCACTGACATCGTGTTCAGGTACGGGAAAAGGATTAATGATCCCTACCGGTACTAAAGATAAAGACGGTGACGATAATACGGACAGCTATTTCTATCAGGGAGATCCTGAATACGATTACAAGAGTGTAGATGAATTCAGAGAACTTTCTGCCTATAATCTTGATATGATAGACAAACCATGGGGAGAAACACATAATCTCCGAATGGTTAACGGAGCGATACAGAACTATTTCTGCTTCTATACTTTCGATGTAAACGATGAGATCAACAACGAGAGCCTGACTAATATTTCCACTATTACCGTACCGAGAATCAGAGTTTTTCCGGCTGATAAAGAAGGCTATGTGGTGTATGAAGTTCAATATACACAGATATTTCCCATAAGTTCACTGGAGTACGGATATGTAAAATCTTCAACGTATTCTTACTACGGCGTAAGATACATTGACTACTACACCGGAACCGAGCTTCCCTACATGAATGTATACAATAACAAAAAGACCGGCGGAATTGACGCTGAATTTATTTACGACGGTGAGAGTTACAGCTACGGATTCTACGAGTTCAAAAATCAGCAGGACGAAGAACTGGGCAGCGAGACCGATGCAGACGGCAACACTATCAGAAGGATAAAGATAAGTGTAACAAGAACGGATTATATTATCGTTCCTGAAGATTACGACGGTCTTCTCATGTCCGTTTATGTCGCTGACTGGGTTTCAGAGCGGCAGAACGACGATGACAAAACTAATGACAGACCGAACAGAAGTCCGGTCCAGGTCCATAGTCCGGAGCCTTTTGACGATGAGGAAAACATAAACGATTACGTTTTCTTCGGAGTAACAGGACCTAAGTAATTACAGGGATATATTGGGGATAGATCAATGAAGAAACAGACATCAATGACACTTGCGGCAATTGTTTTCGCTTTGTCACTCACATCATGCACAGGGACCGTAACAGGGACTGGCACAGGGAACGGCACGGAACAAGATCCGGCCGGCACTGCAAATATAGATGATATTGACGATAACGGCTCTAACGGATACTACTACGACGGAAATCCGGAATACGATTACAACAAAGTGCTTTTATTTGAAGAACTTCCTGATTACGAGCTTGAATCTTTTGACGTGCCGTGGGGAGAACAACACGATCTGCACATGGTCAACGGACCGATAAAAAACTATTTCTGCTACTACACTTTCGATGAGAACGATGAGGTCAACAATGAGTGTCTGAATACAGTCTCCACCATATCCAGACCCAGGGTCAGGGTATTCCCTTCAGACAAGGAAGGCTATGTGGTGTATGAGGTCCAATATACCCAGACGTTCCCCATTGTTTCGAAAGGAAAATATTCGTCGTACAGAACTGATATGTTTTCTTACTACGGCGTGAAATATCTCGACTACTATACGGGAACGATGCTTCCTTATTTGCACGCTGTTTATAACCGCAAAGCAAGTTGCGGGGTCGCTCAAACCTTTATACGGGAAGGTAAGAGCGACAATTACGAATTCTATGAGTTCAAGGAATATCAGGATGAGTCTGAAGGTTCTGAAGATGCCGGCGACGGCTACTGTATTACAAGGCGGACAATAAGTGTAACAAGAACGGATTATATAGTCGTTCCCGAACATTACGACGGCCTTCTCCTGTATGTTTATGTCGGTGACTGGGTCTCTGAACCGCACACCGAAAGAGAAGCAGAAGCAGCAAATCCTAACCAGGATCCTCTCGACGTCCATTATCCTGAGCCGTTTGACGATGAGGAAAATCTCGACGATTACGTCTTTTTCGGAATAAAGGGACCTAAATAATCTTGTGAAATAAAAGGGGATAGAACAATGAAGAAACAGACAGCAGCTTTATTGGCAGCAGTTTTTCTTGCTGCATCACTTTCAGCCTGTACCAAACCGGTAACGGCTACGACAACAGAAGATGAAACTGAAGAGGAAGAGACGACCGAGGACGACGGCGGCATCATTTACAGCCCCGGATCGCCCTCTCACAACCTCTCAGACGCATCGATAACAGAGACCCTGCCCGATTACTATCTTGAAGAGTACGACGCGCCCTGGGGCTCAAAATACGATCTCAGAACGGCAGACAAAACGATCAAGAATAAGTTTGTCTACTACATTTACGATGAGAACGATAACATCGTTAACGAGTGCCTCAACGATATCTCTACGATAACGAGGCCCCAGGTAAAAGTATTCCCTGCAGAGCAGGACGGATACATCATGTATGAGATCACTTATACGCAGTTATTGCCGCTCCGTTCGCGTCAGCCTGAGCAATACAGCAGTAACATGTTCTTCTACTACGACCTGGATTTTGTCGATTACTATACCGGCATTAAATATCCCTGGATGAATGTCGTACACCACGACGGAGTAGGTTCCCACATCATCCAGGATTACCACTATAAGGACGGAACATACCGTCTGGAATACTACGAGTTCGTCGAATCCGAGACACTTGATTCCAATCAAACGTACGAGGGTAACGGCATGGTCATCTATGTGAAGGATATCAAGCGCACGACCACGTCCTATCTCATCGTTCCCGAAGACTACGACGGCATCATGATGTATGTCTATGTTGGCGACGATGTTTTCTGGCTTAAAGAAAATACGGGTGATGATAATCAGGAGACCACCGATAAGGACAGACAGGACCACGCTGTTTACAACGCCGAACCCTTCGGTGACGAGGAGCACATCGACGATTATGTCTTCATCGGAATAACGGTTCCCAAGTGATCACTTAAGGAATTTTCTTAAGACTTTTTCGTCACAGTCAAAATGTTTTCTTATCTGCTTTTCGATCGCGGAAAGTGACTGTTCAGGTGACTCTTTATAGCATCCCGTTACGTGTTTATATCCCCACAGATATTCAGGCGGCGTCATTATCGCGACCGCCCATCCGTACTCGACGCCTTTTTTATTCTGGCGCGGCTTGAAATCCTTTACGACCAGATATGTCTGCATCTGAAGTTTGGAGAGCACTCCTTCGAAATTCTTCTCTCCGCCTTTGCCGAATCCGGCCTTCTCTTTCATCTCATGCGTGTAGAGTTCAGGCGAGAGGCCCAAAGATGGAAGGGCAGATACCTTTACGTCCCACATGTCGACTCCCGAAGGCACGAAAAGATCCATCAGGAGCTTCTCGCGATAACCGGCTTTGCCTTCATCGTAGAGCGCATCAAAGTCGTACCCCGAACGTCTGAAATTAACAAAATAAGGAAACCATTTCTTTGAAATGAATCCTGCCTTGTTCCCGAAAAATTTTCCGTAAGCAACTTTGCCGGTCCGTGCAAGAACACCTCTCCATTCCCACGGATCGACATCTTCATCACCGCACCACCAGTACGAAGGACATGTCATTTCTTCAACTGAAAAACCCGGAACGGAATTACTGAACAGCGGAAGAAAACCGACCTTATCAATAACGGACAAGAGCTCATCACTACTGTGAATGCAGCCCTCATCGTCCCAGTCGAGACCATTCATGTACCACTGTCCGTCGATAACTTCCATGGTGATTTTTAGTCTTTCAGTATTCCCATATTGCCAACGATCGCTGCAGCTTCACCAACGTAGTCGTTGCATTTACCCGTCAAGAAACCGCGAAGTTCGATGCATTTGAGATGCTTATATTTTCCCTTGAAGCGTCTCTCGAATTCCTCTATATCTTTATCGGTTCCGCCATTCTCTCTGATGACCTGTTCTGCTGCGAGAACAGCACCGCACACACCACCGTTTTCTCTCGGCCTGGGAGGTGTTGTCTTATTGGGATTATTCATTCCGAGCGAATCGTAAACTGCCATAGCGCAGTTCATTCCGCTTCTGTGATTGCTTCTTGCTATAGTCTCGTAATCAATCATAAAAATTTCCACATTTAATTCTTGATGGGAATAATTATACAGTGAATTCTTCATCGAATATAGAAGGCCGGCATCTTAAAATGCAAGGTCGGGAACCGACCTCTTGAACACTCATTCAGCATCTGCAAAGGCGAGCGGTCAAGGACACCGCAGGTGAGGCATCGCCGTTTCCTTGACGGCGATGCCTGCAGATGCTATTTCGTTCCCGGCCTAAATGTTTTAAAAAACTGCCTTCCCGGATGTCTAATTTCTTGCAGGTTTCTTGTCGGTTTTTCAGAGTTTTTTGCCGCTAAATCCGACAAGCTTTGTCGGTATCGAACATTCTTTACTGGAGCTTGTATTGAAAGCTTGTATGAAACTTTGTTATATCCTTGTAGGCTCTTGTCGGATGCGGCTAAAATCTTACGCATCCGACAAGATATAACAATTACTCTGTTAGGATTCGGAGAGTTATCTCTAAAAACCTACACAACAACCCGACACCACATCTTACAAAGCTTACAAAAATTCAGAGATAAACCTATGAAAAACCCTGAACAAACCGACAAGAAATTAGCAATAGACTGAGCATGTATTTCAGTCCCATTAATGTAATGCCACTTGAAATCTGCCCTAGTATAATTAAATCAGGTAGAGGCGGTACATTGGATTTCGGAGGTGCATATTATGTGTTTCTTTGGATTATTCAGGTCAAACTCGGAAGATAAGATCAACGAGCGCGAGAGAAGATGGCGCGAAGAAGAACTCGAAGAAGAATACGATGAGATCGACGGCATCGATGATGCGGATTACTGAAAATTCAAACAACAATTAATCAAAAAAGAACAGCCCGGGATCACTCCCGGGCTGCTCTCTTAAAAGGAATTAATATGAGGTTCCTTCAGTTAGTTCTTAGAAAAGATTTACGCTCTTTCCGTCAGCGTCGAAGATCTTCTTCTCGCCAACTACTACGTAAACGTCACCACCGAGCTTAGCAGCCTTCTTCTCGATTGCCTTGTAATCGATCTGCTTGCCGTCGATCTCGAAGATGATCTTTCCGAGCTTCTTAACCTTCTTAGCAGCTGCCTTCTTAGCAGGAGCTTTCTTTGCAGCGGGCTTCTTAGCAACTGCCTTCTTAGCAGGTGCAGCCTTCTTTGCAGCGGGCTTCTTAGCAGCAGCCTTCTTTGCAGCGGGCTTAGCAGCAGCCTTCTTTGCAGCGGGCTTAGCAGCAGCCTTCTTAGCGGGTGCAGCCTTCTTTGCAGCGGGCTTAGCAGCAGCCTTCTTAGCAGGTGCAGCCTTCTTTGCAGCGGGCTTAGCAGCAGCCTTCTTAGCAGGTGCAGCTTTCTTTGCAGCGGGCTTCTTAGCAGCAGCCTTCTTTGCAACAGGCTTTGCAGCAGGTGCCTTCTTGTCGTCAACCTTAGCGACTACTTCAATTTTTTTCTCTTCTGCCATTAGTGTTTTCCTCCGTATGAAATAAGCATTGAGATTTGTTTTTAAACGTACTATAACCCCATACTACAAATCTTCTTAAAAAAGGTCAATAAATTATGTGTTAATAACAATCGAATTGATAATCTAAAAGACTTAATTTATTAACTTTCATGTTGAATGGAAAATGTGCGGAATTGATTTTTGCGTTATTAGTTTTTCGAATTTTAATGTTGGAAAATTCATGAAGAAATTGATGATGATCAACACTTTGATTTTCGATTGTTGCTTAATCAACAGATGACATAAACATTGATCATTGGATTAGTTCTTTCCAGATTGCATACTCTAGACGTTAACACATCAACGGGTCATTTTTCTATCTCCCCTATATATTTGTGATGACGGGTTGTCTTTACGGCAACCCGTTAGTCTTTATCGGGATAAACAGTAGAATTTATCCCCTATTATCCTCAATTTTTGCATGTTAATCTTTTATCGGTAGTAGGAATTGTCACGTGGGAAAAATTGAATATGAGAGTTTTGTATCCGGCAGCGCTGCATAACGTAGCGTAAGAGTTTTTAGGGCCATAAAGTCCACGAGCAATTTCGAAAAATCTTACGGCCCTTTTTCTGAACCGGATAATTAATCGCGAATCTTGCAAGCTTGCAGATAGATCTCTCGAAGGAAGGACCCGCTTTACGGCGGGCCCTTCTTTCCGTTTGTGAGTTTTTATTTTCGATGCTGGTTTAAAGTTGAATTAAAGTAGACCTCTTATAGTTAAGTCATGCTACTTAACGGAGGTATGCAAAAAAATGAAGAAACAGAAATTTATAAAGATATTGGCTCTTGCGACTGCAGCATCACTCGCACTTGTTTTCGCTGCGTGCAACAGAACAGTAGATACAAGCACCACATCTCCGAAAACTGCAATTGCAGAGACTGTTGCTTCAACTTCTGAAGAGCAGGCAGAATCACAAACGGAAACTTCCGAAACACAAAAAGCGGTAATTACCGAAAGTGACATTACGGTCAACGAAGAGATAGAAAATTCTGCTGACGGTGAACACGCAATTGAAGCAAGCGGTGATACAGTTTCATATTCAAACGTCAGGGTAACCAAAACTGGTGATTCCGACTCCGGCGACGAGGCTGATTTCTACGGAGACAATGCAGCGGTTTTCGCAACTGACGGTGCGACACTGACGATCGAAAACGCGATCGTCGATACAGAAGGCAAACACGCAAACGGCGTCTTCTCTTATGGCGAAGGAACCACGGTTAACATTAGTGATTCCGTAATCACCACAAGCGGCAACTGCTCAGGCGGTCTCATGACCACAGGCGGCGGTACGATGAATGCTTCGAACCTGAATATTCATACGACGGGCAATTCTTCTGCTGCGATAAGATCTGACAGAGGCGGAGGAACGGTAAACGTAACAGGCGGATCTTATGTAACTGAAGGCAGAGGTTCTCCGGTGGTTTATTCCACAGCAGATATCACAGTAAGTGATGCAACGCTTGAATCAACCGTATCAGAAGGCATTGTTGTAGAAGGCAAGAATTCCGTCACGTTAAATAACGTGACTCTGGTTGCAAACAACACCGAGAAGAACAGCGATAAATCGAGCGTGTACAAAGCTGTCATGATCTACCAGTCGATGTCAGGTGATGCAAGTGTCGGCATGGCAGAGTTCACCATGACGGGCGGCTCTCTGACGAATAATAACGGAGACATTTTCTATGTTAACAACACGACCGCAACGATCACTTTGGAAAACGTTGAGTTCGTAAATCTTGATGAGAGCGGAATGTTCTTAAGAGCCGAAGCTGCCGGCTGGGGTTCGGAAGGCAAAAACGGCGGTAAAGTAAATCTCTATCTCAATTCCCAGATCCTTGAAGGCGGCATCGCAGTCGATGAGATATCTGTTCTGAACATGTATGTCAAATCCGGTTCAGAATTTACCGGCGCCATTAATGCTGATAACGAAGGCGAAGTATATGTTGAGATTGAGTCAGGTTCAAAGTGGATACTTACGGGTGATTCCTACATAACAGCCCTCACCTGTGAACCGGATGCGATAGATCTTAACGGATACACACTTTATGTAAACGGTGTCGCTTATAATTCAGGTTCTTCTGAAGGTGAAGCTATTGTTTTATCTTCCACCGAGTCTTCAGGTGATCAAGAAGGAAACCATGGTGAACCGCCTTCAGGTGACAAACCGGGTGATCCCACGGATGGACATGGCGGTCCCGGAGGAGACGGTGAACCGCCGGCAAAGCCTGATTAACGGAGTCATTCTTTTCGACGGAACATAATGCACATAAATGAAGTGTTGCAGATGAACTTATCTAATCTTTCTGATAAAATATGTTTATCTGCTTCATGACGGATTGAATTACCGATCTGATCTAGTCACAGGAACTATAAAGAAAGGGAGTTTTAATGTATGGGTTCAGTTGAAAAGACTTTCAAAAATGGTGAAGTGATTGTTAAAGAGGGCGATACGGGAAAAAGCTTTTTCCAGCTTGTTGATGGAAGCGCATACGTATATGCCGGTTCAGGAAAAGAAGATCAGATCAAATTAGGTGTGATGGAAGCCGGCGAGTATTTCGGCGAGATGGCAATACTCGAGGCTTATCCGAGAAGTGCATCCGTAATCGCAAAGGGAACAGTAACTGTCATTGAGATCCCTGAGCATGAACTGAACAGTTATCTCGCAGAAGATCCCAACAGGATCCTCGAGCTCATGAGACACCTCGGAAGAAGAATCCAGAACATGGCTAATGACTATAACGAGTCAAAGGCACTTCTTGAGCAGCTCAAGGCATCAGAGGCTGCAAAGCAGAATAAGAATCTGTTCTCCAAGATCAAGAAGCACATCGACATGTATCAGAACAACAAGAATAAGATGAGCGAGCCCAGTGCTGATTCACTCGATTCTTCAACAGATGCTCTCTCTGATAACGGCAAGGGTAAGTTCAAGGATTACAGAAAGGGCATGATCGTCTTCAAGGAAGGCGCTATCGACAACAGCATGTATATCCTTCATAAGGGTTCTGTCGGCATGTACATTAATTACCGCACAAGAGAAGAAGAGAAGGTTGCCGAATACAACGCAGTTACTTTCTTCGGTGAGATGGGCATCATTTCCGATGAACCCAGAGGTGCTGCCGCAATCGTTGAGAATGACAACACACGCGTTGAGACCATCAGTGCTGAAGACCTTGAGACCATCTTCAAAGACAATCCCGAGAAGATCAATGCGATCCTCCGCCACATGTCTTACCGTCTGAGAAGGATCAACGTTGACTTCCTCAAGACATGTAAAGAGATCACGGATATTTACAACAAGAAGTAATAAGCTGATTTAGATTTGTATTCAAATGGACTGCCTCATTGCGATGGGGCAGTCTTTATATTTTTCGATGGATGTAAATTACGTACCTAAAAAGGAAAAACCGGATTTAGGTACGTAAAATACTTTTCGAAAACGCATGGTAAGCAACTACTTTACGTACCTGAAAGAGAAAAACGCAAAACAGGTACGTAAATATCTCTTTGGTAGTCCCTGATTAGTGATTACTTTACGTACCTGAGAGAGCAAAATGCTTTTTGGGTACGTAAAATCTCGAAAAACTTACCGCTGAAGAGCGTATCTTTACGCACCTATTTGAAGAAAACTGCGTTTAGGTACGTAATCGCATCGCGCTCGGGATCAATTTACTTACTAGAATCGAAAAACTTGATTTTGGTAAGTAAAATTCTGAGAAGCAACACCATAAAAGCGCGTGTTTTACTTACTAGAATCGAAAAACTTGATTTTGGTAAGTAAAATCCTGAGAAGCAATGCCATAAAAGCGCATATTTTACTTACCAAAAAGCGCAAATCAAATTATTGGTAAGTAATTAGTAAAAAGGTTGCCTCATTCGAGACAACCTTTCAAGAATTTAATCAAATACCGGAGCGGTGCCGACGTTGCACAGTACGTTCATGCCCTTGTACATCTTGATGTGCTGGATGCCTACGTATTCTTCGGTGTCGGATACTTCGATGACATGGATGTAAAGTGTGTACTTATCACCATCTTCAGTTACTATCGTGTACTTGTATTCTGTAGCATGCGTTCCGTTTTCAACAGAAATACTCAAAGGTTCGATCGTGACGTCCTTTACATCACCTTTGATGTAGTCGCAGATCTCTTCTGCGTCTTCATATTCGAGCGGTTCTCCCGAGTAGCTTTCTTCAGAAAACAATTCGCAAAGCGCATCAGGATCGTTTTTCATCAAAGCGGACTGTATTTTCGATGGCATGGCTGCAATCTGGGCAGTATCAGCTGATGAGCTGCTGATGAGGCCTGCCGTGACAGCAAACATTCCGAATGTGAAGCCGACTGATATGCCGCCGATGAGCATAATTCCTCCGCCTACGATTCCGCCGATCCTTCTTTTACCTTTGACGGTACTGATAATGGATAAAACGAGAAGCAAAACGCCGCCCGCGAAAAGAAGAAGTCCGACGGCTCCGCCGATAATTCCGACCAGCATAACAGATTGTTGTGAAACCATAAAAATATCCCCCTTGTGTTATTCCACACAAGAGTATAGCAGAGTTTTAAATGCAGGGTAAAATTTTATCTTCTGCCGCGTCTGTCGTGCACGCGGTAGTAATCGCTCTTGTCTTTGTACATCATGGAGTCGATCTCGTTTACGATGCCTGATGTGTTTTCGGTGTGCGGATCAAAGAGCCTTCCGCCGATTGCAGTTGAGAGCTTGTATGGCTTTCCGGATGTCTCGTTATATTCGTCGAGTTTTTTGTGGATGCGGTCTTTGTAATCGTCGATCGTGACAGGTTTAAAGACAGGGATCAGGATGATGAATTCATCACCTGCAAATCTTATTACGAGGCCTTCGGAACCGATTGTTTCCACGAGGGATTTAGCAAAAGCTACGAGGGCCTGGTCGCCTTCTTCGTGTGAGTATGTATCGTTGATGGACTTGAAATCATTTAAGTCGAGCATCATGGCGATGAGCTTTTCGTTGCGTCTGTAATGACGGCGCTTTAAGATCTTGTCGAGCTCGTAGCGGTTATAAACGCCTGTGAGTTTGTCGATGTAAATGCACTCATTCTGAAGGGCGATCGTGATGGCGGCGAACGCTACTGCGAAGCTGACGGGCAGCAGTGAGATGCCGTAAATCTGCATCTGGACGATGTTACCGACGACGACAGGTGCAAGGAACTCCATAACAGGGAAGTAACGGAGTGAAGGGTTCCTCAGTTTTGCAATCATGTAGTAAGTGTAGCCGTAGAAGACCAGCACGAATCCCAGTACTACGAACAGGATGTAGTAATCGCCTCTGTGGTATACGTTGTTCTCGTCAATCTCGAAAACGATAGGCTCAAACAGATTGACGATGAGAAGTACCATCTCGACGACGCTCAAGACCCAGAAGAGGATCATGTGAAGACCTTTTGTCCTGCGGTCGATATGCATCAGTATAAGGTAGATGATTCCGATGCCGACGATCAGGTTGTACATATAAAGATATGTATCGCCGATCATGAGGATGGTGCGGTAGCCGGGTCCCGGCATGCCATCGCACTGGAAGACATAGATGTCTGCAACGCAGTTGAACAAAGAGACGACAAGAAGCACCATCATGAGACGGCTCTCGATCTTACGGCCCGGCAGACTCCAACCTCTCGTTATCAATATGATGACGAGGATCGCTATGCCGACCAGATCGGTAACATAAACGGATTGCATGTTGATTGCAGTTTCCATAACCTGTTATCACCTTATAGATCTTGCCCCTGAGTTCTTATCTAGATTATATCTATTCAAATATAAATAAGATTTTCATGCTGTAAACAAAATTAAAACTTATAAGCTGATTTGGTAAACGGCAGCCTGCAATATGGCGTTATTATGTCTGACGGATATCAAATACCAATTTTTCGCCATCAAATACGGCGTAGTAAACATTGACCATCTTAATATAATCTTTCTCAAACTGTTTGCATGAATACCAGGGTCCTTCACCGAGTGATGAATCATCGACTTCGCCGAATTCGAATTCGGGCGCTTCAGTTTCTTCCCATTCATAAGCGGCCATCAGTCTTTCTGCTTCGTCGTCAGTTAAGTAAATGATGCCTCTGTATTCATACTCTGTAGGTCCGATGGAAAAACCGCCCCAGTCAGCGTACACTTCCTCAATGTCGAAATCGTCGTACTCTTTGATATCAGGGAAATAGCGTTCGATAACTTTGTCGGTCTTAACGGGGTTAATGACTATCTTGGCCTCTCTCTGAGCACCGGGGTCAATAGCACCCAGGTCGGTTGCGTCACGGTCACTGCGGTCACGTGAATCTCTTGAGCGTGTGCATGAAGAAAGCATTGATGCCGAAGCTGCGAAAACGAGTGCAACGGCAATGCCCTTTAATACAATGTTTGTTCTTTTCATGATTCCTATCTATCCTTTCAGGAAATATCCCGACCACATAATATATTATTTTGCAGTGTAGTTTCCTGTAATGCGGCCGACTGCCACGATATTGCCTGTATTTCCTTCGGCATCAGTATCAAGGCTGTCCATGAATTCCTGGATCTTAGCAGCAGGCGTATTGATACTGCCCTTGACTCTCTCAACAGGTGCCTTAAGCGCGAAAACATAGATATTGTACTGATGAGTTTGTCCCGACGGCGGATAAGGTCCTACGTAATCAGAAGAAGGTGCCCATCCCTGAGGGAGACTGGTCTCTGTGACGTCAGCAGATTTCCAGTGAAGGAAGTTGTTTGCGTTTATGTCTACCATGTAGATCACGTAAACCGCAGCACCATCGACAGGTTCCCAGGAAAGCTCCGGAGAAGCGTTCTGGCCGTCCTCAGTGTTCGAGCATGCTTCGATCCAGATATTTCCTTCAAGGCTCTCTGAAGTGACCGCAAAGGCCGGATAAGCGCTGACGAATTGATCATCGCTGTTATCTGCTGCGGCTCCTTCAGCCGGGGCAGCTTCTGTTTCTACTGCAGACGTTGTCTGGGATTCAGTATTTTCGCTGACGGATACATTATTACTGCATCCTGCAATGGGGAGCATAAGCGCTCCGCAAACGATCAATGCAAGTGTTTTCTTCATAAGCTGATTCTTAGAGTTTGAGCTCTTTATAAAGTTCCGGATAGCCTTCTCTCAAGGCGATATTGAACTGCCCTTTGATGATGCCTATCTGTGTGAAATAGGCGGCGACAAACATGAATGCAATGAGTCCTAAGTATCCGAGGATCCAGCCTAAAAGGTTTTCCCGCATTCCGGGTGAAGTGAATACCGTATATCCGAATAAGCCACCGATGATAACAGCCATTACGCCTACGATGATGCACATGGTCTTTATTTCTTTCTTTTGTGATGCCTTGAGCTGTGCACTCATTTCTCTCAAATTCTTCTCAGGGAATTTACCCGTTGAGATCGCATCCTGAACGTTGTTGTTTAATGTCTTGAAACTTATTGTTGCCATTTCCATTACCCCCGGACTTTTTTCGAATACCGCTATTATATCGTAAACGCCTATATTGTTGGATATTAGCTTTTTTATCTGTTATGCTACATATATCACATTAAATTAGGGGGATTTATCATGGGAAAGCGCATTAAGTTTTTGTCTGTGCTGCTTGCCGGCGCAATGCTCATCTCGTTCTGCTCCTGCGCCAGGAAGCCAAAGGGACCGGGCGTGCTTGAGACAGACCTTCCTTTCAAGCCTGAGAAACCGTACGGCGATATTGTTGATCCGGATCCGACAGAGACAGAACCCACCGATCCTACGGAGACTGATCCTGCTCCGACTACGACGGCGACGACTCCGACTGTTAATAACGGCGGCGTAAAAGAGCTGACCCTAGACGAAATAATGCTCGCTTCCGAACTCTGTATCGGCCTTACTGTTGATGAGGGAACAGAGTTCCTTGCTACCGTTTTCGGAATCAAAAAATACACAGCAAGTGATTCAAATTACGGCACTTACGGCGATCCCATGGAGCGTTTCCTAAGAGATCTCGATGTTGATCTCGTCGTTGAAGGCGTTACTTTCAAGAGCATCGGAATTCACAGCACAACTGACGGATATGTCGGAAGTGTCGATTACACGATGCGTAAGACGGCTATTTTCGATACCAACGAAGCATTCGACAGCAAGGGCGCTTACGATACTCTTTATCCCAAATTCGTGAAGGCATATGGTGATCCTTCTGACGATTATTCTGCAAGCTGGGTAGACTTCGACGAGAGCGGCATGAACGGCTGGAGACATAACGATGATGCCTGGATCTCAATCTTCTGGGGCGTAAGCTGCCAGGGAGTAACCGGCAACGACCAGCTCGTTATCGCATATGAATGCGACAATCCTTACCTCTATGTATCTTCAGATCCCGGAAACTCAGGTACGGTTCCGACTGTAACGAGAGGCGGCGATTATGACAGCGAGATCTCCCAGGTTTATGACATGATGGACGGCACGATGGGCCTCGACAAAGGTATGGCTCAAAGTGCTATCCAGGGTTACTTCGGTATAAATCTCGGCAAACCGGAAGAGCGCGACGGAGAATATGACGGATATAAGACATACTCATACTATGATGCAGTGGTAACTATCTGCGGCATAGACTTCAATGTGATCGAGATAAGTACAAACTCATGGGGTGCCGTATATCACATCAGTTTTATCAACAACATGGAATCCGCCGACACGATCCACGAGTATGTTCTTGCCATGACAGATGAGGTCAATTCGATCTTCGGAGATCCCTCAATTGATTATCCTCTCTCAGCTGATAACTCGACCATCGAGTTTTACGACCACGACCTTGATCCCAACATCGTAGTCTCCGTCGGAGGTTACTACTCGGGAAGCTACAACAGCCTGTGGTTCTCACTTGATGATTATGATCTGGATTGATAATTGAATTAATGATTCCGCAAGGGGCGTCTTGGCTCGGCTGAGGCGCCTTTATATTTGGGGCATGCGCGGGGTTCTGTAACTGTTGCCCCGAAAAATGCCCAACAATTACAGAAATCCGCATTTTTCTGTAATTGTTGCCGTAAAAAATTATAAACAGTTACAGAATCATATCCTTAGCCAATTTGCTTACTTTCGTTGTGGGAAAAATCACTTTACCTTATACTTCACCTGCACGAAACACGTATCGCTGCCGGCCTGGGCGGGAATCAGAAGTATGTAGTCTGCCGGCGGAAGATCGCCGTATGGTATGAGATAGTAGTCCTCGCTTGTTATCTCGTGTCTTATTACTGAACAATTGTAAGAAAGCGTGCCTATGGTATAACCGTCAAAGCACGGATCGTTCGGTATCGAATAATATGCATCGTTGATTTCTATGGCCATATAAGCGCTGCTCGAAAACTTCCAGTCTATGTCACTGTAGTTATCGAATTCGACCGTTACGCATTTGCCTTTTTCAGTCTCGGTTTCTCTTACGACTTTTCCCTTTACGTTGTCAGGAACCTTCAGCATCTCGGGCTGCATGGTATTCATAAGGCTCTCGTCCCATTTGCCATATGCCATGGCAAGGTTGCGGAAAACACCTGTTGCATACGTGAACTCGAAATCGTATTCATGGCTTCTAAAGAGCTCGTCATTTTCCGTTATCAGATCAAAATCCAGGTCGCATTTATAGACGTCAAAACTGTCGGTGATCAGATATCCGTTTGTCCATACGATTGCCTCGCCGGGTTCGTTTTGCACCTGGAATTCTTCAGGGCTGACGATCATGCCGATGATGGGATAAGTTATCTTATCCCTATTAAAATCTTTGACTTTTGTTCCTTTGCCGGAGAGTAATTCCAGCATTGTATTCTGCAGTTCTTCGTACGCTTCTCTGCTTGCAACCCATTCGTCGTAGCGTGTCAGTATATCTTCTTCCTGGACAAACAGACTTACATCAAATCGTTCTTTCTCCAGATACCCTTCCATCTTTACGAGCTCAGGTATTCTCTGTTTGATACCTGACGGTGCCGCGCACGATGCGAGCGAAAAACATATGCTTAAAACGAGCAGTAAGGAAGTGATCTTTCTGAACATAATTAATCCCCTTTTATATGCAGAAAACAATCAAATGGAGCGGCCTGTTACTTACCTGTAAGAATAGGTTAGCACGCTTCATTTCGATGAGACAGAGGACAAATTATGAGGATAATACCTTCAAAATACAGAAGATCAGATCAGGCTGTGATCTTTTGAAGTGTCACCTTTGTAACTGACGTTTAGTGACTTGATGGTATCGTCATCAGTCATGTATAGGCGGTACTCAACATTATAGTTGCTTATGACCTCGTCTCTGTCGTATTTGGAATCACAGTAAAAAATGCTGATCGAATAAGGATGAGGTTCATCATCTACAAGATCAAGGATGTATTCTTTCATCTCGTTCTCGGAAGGGATCTGCGATTCATCATCGTAGTACAAGATTAAGAAGCAATCGTATTCCATATATTTGTCGATGAATTTCTCGGCACTGATATCTTTTACGGGATAGAGCAGTTCCCTTCTGTTCATCTGGGAATATGCTGAGACCTCATAATCTGAGCAGGGGAAACGTCCGTAGAATATGCGTTCCCATTCTTCGCGTAATTCGTCATCGTACTTATAAGCGAGATAGTTGCTGACGAGCTTGCCGTCACGCTCGCCGACGATTATGCCATCGGTCTTATACTTTTTCGAATGTACCTGTATGCGGTCGTAATCGACGATGACAATAGATGAAGATGGATGTCCGACGTATTCGAAAGTATCTCCCGGGAATGCATCTTCCATCTCGTCTACCCATTTCTTCTGCTTGGCACTTTGGAAAGGAGTGCATGATGCGAGCAGGAAGCCTGCTGCGAGAACCGCTGCGATTGATGATATTGCCTTTGATCTTTTCATTTGTTTTCCTTTGCGAGATATTCCCTGGCCTTTTCGACGACTTCGATCGTGCCGGGTGACAGGTTGTCAGGAAGGGCATCGATGGGGAAGAAGGCCTGCTCGATGACCTCTTCTTCCTGCACCTTCATCTCGCCCGTAAAGTCGAAGCAGATGTATATAATGCCTGCAAAATAGACTTTATCCTGGTTGGGATATTCGTAGTAAGTGTCCTTGCCGGACCTGATCCAGAGGAGCTCTAAGTCGCCGCACAAAAGGCCGGTCTCTTCCTCAGTCTCTCTTCTGGCGCACTCTTCAAAACTCTCAGCGAGTTCCATAGATCCTGCCGGATATGCCCAGTAGCCGTTGTCGGCGCGTCTTCCCAGAAGGATCTCTTTCTTATCGTTTACAAGGACAACGCCCGCACCCGTAAGGATGATGGGATCGTGTCCGAGCTTTTTTCTGATGTCGAAAATATACCCCATATGAATTCCTCTTAAGTCTACTTTCTGATGCCTCATTTTACCTTATATGTTTGCAAGTTCCAAAGTTATAATATAACAAGCAAATATAAGGAGATGTCCTCATGATACCTGACCTTAACCAGCCCGTCGAAAATCCGAAGCTTAAAGCACTTTTGAATAAGAGGGCTACAGCACCACAGGAAGCGCAGCTCGACGTAGTAAATGAGATAGCCGAAGAGATTGCGATGAATGCGCATTTTCTTGCCGTAGTAAACTTCGGAGGTTCCCCTGTGCAGAATAACTCTGATGGTACTGCGCTGTTCCCGGAGGGCGCTACTATGTCTTTTCCGGGCCTGAGCCTTAAGGACGGAAGTTCGTGTCTGCCGTTCTTTACGGATTGGGATGAACTCCGCAAGTGGGAGCCTTTCAAGGAGGGAAACGTAAATACTCTCGTAATGACGTTTGACGATATTCACGGCATGGTCAGCAACGATAACGGAACGGTCATAATAAACCCGTTTGGCGATGCGTTCATGATGCCGTTTGGCATGATCGACCAGATTAAACATGTTAAGGATGCAAGACTTGGAAAGGTCCAGCAGCAGGTTATAAAGAAGGACACAAAAGTTACTATAGGCAATCCCAAGGACTATCCGAAGCAGATGACGGATGCCATTTCTGCATATGCTAAAAAGATAAAGGGCATTAAGGCCATCTGGCTTAAGCTCATGGTCAAGGAAGGAGAGCAGAGTTTCCTTCTTACAGTTGAAGCAGAAGGCGATGCAAGATCTTATTTCCAGGGTATCGCTGACAGCGCGCTTCCTCATCTTCCCAGAGGAATGTATCTGGACATGATCCCTTCAACAGACAGACTCGCAGAGACTTCGACAGAAGGCGAGCCGTTCTACAGACGCAAAAAGGGATTATTCGGCTGATTAACCACCGTATGTGTTTATAAACCAGATGAAGAACCAGGTGTTAAGAGCTGATATTACGAGATTGATGCTGATATAAACGATATTCGTTACGGCCCATTTGCTCTTGCGGCACTTTACCTTTGCAAAGATGGATGCAACGAGGCTTCCAACGACAGCCACACCGCATACGATAAGAATGAATGTGGACTGTCCGATGTATTTGGTGGTCTTTTCGAGTATCGAGATCATGTAGAGAATAACACCATACGGAAGCACTCCGAAGAAGAGGCATGAGATACCGGTCGAGATGCCGCACAATGCCATGGCGAACTCAGCGTTTTTGTCGACGGTCAGATAGTTGTTGTCTATATGGTCGTACTTATGCAGTTTTTTATAGCTGACTTTCTTTTCTTTTTTCTTTTTTTCTTTAATGTCTTTGGTGTCTTTAGTGTTTTCCATTTTCAAAATGCCTTATTCCATTGTAATCAATCCCATCAGGGATAGATTTTACAAGCGGGAGGATTTTTTATCAAGCATTACTGAAGGATCTGAGGGCCGCCGTTTAATATGGAAAAGGCTGCGAAAAAGGCCGAAGCAAAAAATCCTATGCCGAACATGACGATGTGGATCACGATATTTATCACGAGGACCCAGGGGCGCCAGTCATCCAGTCTTTTGACTCCGATAATGATATAGACGACCGTCAGGAGAAGATAAAACGCTCCTCCGATCAAGATCACAATAAACGGAGAGAGTGTTGTGCCGGTGAGTGTTTCTTCATTGACAGCCAGGTCCAGAAAATTCAAATGCATATACCAGACCATGGTAGAAATAAATAAAGACAATATAGCCTGAATTACGAAATAAGGTCCTTTGCGCATAGTAAACCCCTCTCCTAAAAAATATTTTACTTTGCTATTGTATCACAGGCTTTCATCGCTTCACAAATTATTGCATCAACATCGGCGCCTTCGATATCAAGACCTACCGCACGAATCTGACGGACATCTTCGATTCCGTAAAAACCCTGTGCCAGAGCCTTGACGTAACCGAAGCCGAATTCTTCAGGCACGAATGCGCCGCCGGCCGTAGTGACATAGAAAAGGCGTGTTGCCTTGCACATCGTGATGGGCATGCCCTGGGGGCTGTATTCGAATGTTATGCCGAGCACGTTTATCTGCTCGAAATACTGCTTTAAGGAAGCAGGGAAGGAGAGATCGTAGTAAGGTGCTGCAACAACGACCTGGTCTGCTGAAGCAAACTGTCTTGCAAGACCGAACATGGGATCATCCCAGCAGCATTTTTCTTCAAGTTCATCCCGCTTTGTAAGGAATGCCTCATCGACTACCGGAAAACTTATTTTGCCGAGATCTACTTCGACGACTTCGCCGTCCAGTTTTGACAGAAGGGCATCAGTAAGTTTCCTTGTTCTGGAACCGCTTCTTACACATGCATTGATAAGTAAAATCATGGGCACCTCCATCAGGACTTTTATCTGATTATAACATCACCGGAAATGTATTTTCCGAGAGCATGCAAAGGCAGATTTTTCGCGTTTGGCAACACGGAAAATAACATGTGTTGCTTAATCAACAAAAGGAAATTTCATTGCTCATTGTTAGAGGCATTTGCAGGTGTTTTAATGAAGCCATCAAACAGAAAAACGGAAACTTATGGAAAGTGAGGACAATGAAATGCATAACGCTCAATTCATAGCGCTGATATTAACAGGCGGCATGGTCATGGGTGCATTGTCCGTAATTACCGTAGTTAACGCGAATAAAAGTGATACAGAACTTATCGAGGTGACGCTTCCCACAGTCCAGACAAATGCAGATCTGTCAAATGAGGCAATACCTTTAATTGATTTTCATGAAGAACCCGGCACGGAAAACAAGGAAATCTACAGAAAGATAACCACAATGGAAAAGCCTGATGTAGAAGAGTTCGCATATAACGTCCGAGAGGCATATCTCAATGAGGAATGGAGTTCGATCAAGAATCTGATAATGTATCCGATCAGGATCAACGGCACAGAGATCAGCGACGCAGATGAGTTCGTAGAATACATGGAAGGAAAGACATTGAGCAAAGAAGGCAGGAGACACATGGAAAACGAGACCTGTCACGATATCAATACATCCAAGTTTTGTTTGAATCTCGGCGAAGATGACATCTGGATCGCGGACGTCAACGTAGGTTCTTTAAAGCATCCCCAGCTCAAGGTCACCCGCATAAGCGGAATCCAATAATACCAACAACGCAGTCTTACTGCTTCATAACATCCCCTTTTCTCTCACGGCATATCCCCTCGCCGTGAGAGATTATTTTGCAGGGAAATATTTACTGGTATGAAGCAAACTCCATCTCGCCGGTGGTGAGATTTTTGCACCCCATAACGCTCAGGTTATATTCGCTGGTGAAATAGAAAAGATATTCTGTTCCGTCTTCGCCCTTGAAATAAAGGGTGACATCATTAGCGTCATACTCAAGATCGAAAATCTTTCCGGCTTCGATATAGTTGAGCTTTTTGAGCATGTCATCTATCTGCCTGTCTGACTCTCTGAGGTTAAGCGCTTCTGCAAGCACCTCGCGGTTATGCTTGTCAGTATCTTCGGCGTTATCGTCATCATCATAGACAACATCGATGACGTCATCATTGATTTCTTCATCGACTGTAGCAGACGTTGTCCCTTCGGGTTTTCCGGTCTTACCGGAGTCTTCATCGATAGCAGCAGCCGTTGTCTCTCTGGGCTTCCTGGTCTCGTCAGGTTCTGTGGATTTTCTGCCCGTTTTGCTGCATGCGGTAAGGCATGTAATTCCAATTGCAGCTGCGAGTATTACGGTAAGGATCTTTGTATTCTTCATGTTATTATTTCTCCTATTTTTCCCTATATACAGATAAAACCCGCTGTGTGTTGCAGCGGGCCCCAAAAAGTTTTTAATCTTGTGGATCATGAGTTCCTGATCTTGATGTTCGTGATCGCGCACTGGTCGCCTGTGAGTGCTATGTAGATGGGGTCGACATCAGCTGCCATGATCGTTGTGGCATGGACTGAGATACCGCCGTTTGTCGTGGTGGTGTGGATATTGTTTCCGTCTCTTACGATGTTGACCGTAACGTCATAACCTTTGTGGTTATAATCTTTCCATGCATTCCAGTCTTCGAAATCTGACGT
Source organism: Saccharofermentans sp. (assembly GCA_045648465.1). Lineage (GTDB taxonomy): Bacteria > Bacillota > Clostridia > Saccharofermentanales > Saccharofermentanaceae > Saccharofermentans. The sequence continues at coordinate 35,569 of JAZROA010000011.1, read as the reverse complement.
CTTAGTCACTTTGAGTTCCATGGAGCATACCGGATCGCCTTCCCAGCATTCGCCGTCTAATCTCATCAGGGTGAGCTCGCGGAAATCCTTGCCGCCTATGGTGCCGTCACCTGATGTGAATATGCTTATGAAAGGGCAGTGCCATACGAGTCTTGCAGTGGGAAGGCTCATCGTATGGAAAGAAATCGTGAGGCTGTCCTTAAGAAGGATTCCCTTTGTAGAATCAGTTCTGTAGCCGTCCATCTCAACGTTCGGAATATCACCTTCAGGTCCGTCGATGTAGCTTATCTGTTCAGCGATCCTGGGAATGTAGCTTTCAGGCAAATCGTTTTCTGACTTTGTGATATCGATATCAGTGATGAGGCAGTGCTCGCCCGTGAGACCAAGGTATACGAATCTTGAGCTGTCGGGGAGTGCCACGATGGTCTCGAATTCCTTGCCGTTGTTGCCCTTGATCCTTACGATCGCATGGTCCTTGATCCTGGCTGCTTCGATGGTGTATTTGCCCTTGGAAGCGTTGTAGCCTTCATCAGTTGTTGACTCCATCTTGCGTGCGCCTGCAACGGAATGTCTGCCGCCGAACCAGATCTCACCGTATTCGAAATCGAGCATTTCCTTCTTGTCTTTTTCGAGCTCATGGAGGTGTCCGTCCAATGAGTCAAACAAAACGATGGAAGGCTTCGGATTGTTTCTTGAAGTGGGACTGTCAGGATTGATGGTAACCTTTATAGTCGTCAGGCTTTCACTTAAGAGAATACCCGGAGTTACGGCGCTTCTGTGATAAGTCAAAAGCAGCTGGTTGTTGTTGCGGAGCTCTTTGTTCTCACCACGGTCCTTCATGGCGTATTCGGCATCAAGGTCGATGAGGTGGAGCATGTTCCTTGCAAATTCAGGGTCGAACTGTGTGCCGATACCCTTAACGAATTCCTCTCTTACGATGTGCTGCGGGATCGGATCACGGTAACTTCTTCTGGAAGTCATGGCGTCATATGCATCGGCGCATGCGATGATCCTTGCGATCTCAGGAATCTCCTTGCCCTTGAGTCCGTTAGGATAGCCCTTACCGTCGTAACGCTCGTGATGGAAGTGAGCGCCTACGCTGAGGTAAGAGAACTCATCGATCTGGGAGAGGATGCGGTTACCCTTTTCAGGGTGCTGCTTGATGATGTTGAATTCTGCTTCGGTGAGCTTGCCGGGCTTGTTGATAATGGCGTCAGGGATGCCGACTTTTCCTACGTCGTGGAGAAGGGCAGTGAAGTAGATCTGCTGGCATTCTTCATCGCTTTTGCCTGCGAGCTCTGCGATCTTAACGGCATACTCGGCAACTCTGGAGGAGTGACCATTCGTATAAGGGTCTTTGGCGTCGACCACCTGAGCGTAAGATTCGATGAGTTCCTGAAGGAGCTTCTGCTCTCTTTCATTCTGTTCTGTTTTAACGTCGAGATCGTCGGCACGGCGTGCATATGCAGTAATGATCACACCGACAAATCCGATGAGGCTAAGGAAGATGACGCTGATTACCAATACCCAGACAGTGAATGTATTAATGTAACCGTTGATACCGTTGAGTGAAACATCAACGCCTACATATCCTTTGCATTCATTAAGATGCGTGTAGATCGGCTCGTAAGCGATCAGGCTCCAGCCATCGTCATTTTTGATCTCAACGACATCAACATCGCCGCCAACCAGTAATGCGGCATTAGTCTTTTCCAAAGACGGATCAAACGGGAAGACATCGCCGAATTCGACATCGGAAGAATGCATTCTTGCTTCTCTGCGGACTTCCGGGTCATTAGTCGTAAGCACGCATAAAGTATGGAAACCGTCCTTGTCGACCCTTACCAGATAAATATTCTGAAGGAACGGGGTGTTATCAAGGATGTGCTGGAGATGTGCTTTAGTGTCCTCAAAATCTTCATCGGGACCATTCTCGATCCAGTCATCAATCTTGTAAGGATTTATTTCGGAAGCGGCGAGTACGGCTGCTTTTTTGAGCGTTTCTTCTCTATAATTTTTTGCAAACTTGGTGAACATCGTGATGCTTGTGTAAAGACCCGCGGCAACCGAGATCAGTGCAAGAACGATAAAAATTAACAGCACGCGGATATATCTTTTTCCGCGCGTCATCTTGGATTTGGAGATGCGCTCCTTAGCCTTCGAATCAGTCACTTTATACAACCCTAAAAACAGCCCGAATTAGTGTTGATCACAATCACCTTTTTTATTGTATCTTCTTATTTGATAAATGTGTCGGATTTAACCGAAAATCACCGAAAATTTAACTAATAAGTCATAAACAGAAAATGAGGAACAATTGCAAGTGCTCTTTTCGAGGCCGTGCCGCCTTGATATTTTCCAGGAAAAGATGAGTAAAAGCAAACACAAAAAGAGGATGCCCCGCTATGAGACATCCTCCATGTTATATGAAGAAGTGAAGCACTTATACTTCTTCAACTCTTACGTTAGTGATATGGATCGTTGCGGTGTCGCCGTGCTTGCCCATATTGAACTCGAGTCGTCCGTTGTTGTCGTCCTTCTCGGTCATCTCGAAAGTGAATTCGAATGTCTGCCATTCTTCCGTCAGGTCGATCGAAGTGTCAGGGAGATAGCGTATCCATCCGGCATTCGGTGCCGATACGCACACGATACACTTTCTGGCCTCATCAGCTCTTATGTCGAAGGTTACCCTGTATGTATGGCCTTTTCGCATTGGCAGGTCAGGGTGGACGAGCTGGACGGAATATTCTTCCGTACCGCAGTTGGTCGACGTGATGATCATCTCGCCATCCTTGATCTCTGCCTGGCCTTCACCCTCATAGAAAAGGAGGAACTTCCAGTCGGTGTCATCTGTCAGATCTTCTGCGACAGAGAAGTCTCCGTTGCGGATGAAGTTGCCGTCAGGGAGAGCTTCGCGGAAAACCTTCTCAGGCTTCTGGACGTTGGTGTCGTATTCAGGCTTCTGGTAAACGCGGACGTAATCGATCTCGAATTCTGCGTTGTCGAAATCGGTCGTCGCATCAGGATTGCCGGGCCAGTCACCGCCGACAGCGAGGTTCATCTGAACGAAGAAAGGCTGGTTGAAAGGTGCCGGATAAGGCTTGTCATCCTGACCCTCTTCTGCCGTGAACCAGTCGTTTACTGTAAGCACGAGAACGTCGTCTGTATAGAAGCGCATCTCGCCGGGTTCCCACTCAACGGAATATTCGTGGAATCTCGCAGAGAAGCTGTCTGCACCTGTCATTGTGATGGTGCCCTGCTGCTCGGCGTGGGGTTCGCCGTAATGAATTGTTGAATAAGACATTGTAGTGTCGTGACCTAAAGACTCCATGATGTCGATCTCACCGCACTTCGGCCACTGGCCGTAGTAGGACTCATCCTGGGGCATCATCCAGATGGCGGGCCATAGACCCTGACCCTCAGGAACCTTTGCGGAGACAACTACTTTGCCGTATGTGAAGTCTGTCTTGTTCTGTCCTGTGACCTTGCCGGAAGTGTAGTAATCCTGTCCGTCCTTTGTGGTCTTGAGAGCCTTTAAGACAAGCTTGCCGTCTCTTACGAAAACATTGTCAGTGGAAGTCGTGTATTCCTGTAATTCGTTGTTTGTCCAGCCGGGTTCATGCGGCTCGTAATTCCACTTTGTCTCATCCATCGTCTGGCCGTCGAACTCATCGCTCCAGAGAAGATCGTATCCTTCGAGCTGCGGTGTTTCTGTTGCAGGCGCCGTTGTCGGTTCAGCCTCTGTCTCAGTCGGCTTTGGCGGGGTGCAAGCTGCCATGGGAAGAATCATCGCGAGTGTCAGGATAGAACTGATGATCTTTTTGCTCTTCATAACTGCCTCCTTGCTTTATATGTCCTTGACTGACCTCAAAATATCAAATTCACCTTGCGGCATTATTGCTTTTTGTTAACTGATATTTGCTTTTTCTTGCTATAATAATTCGTGAAGACCTTGTTTATCACGCATATTTGATTTATCAGTTCCGGAGGCTTTCGAAAATGCCCGCACCGCGCAAAAAGATTTCCTACCAGGAGTTCCTGCACAGAGAATACGAATTCTTCCACGCGCCTCTTCAGCCCGAGATGGATTTCTATGGGACGATCCGTTCGGGAAATCTTCGTAAGGTAAGATCGCTTTTATCAGAACCGTTTCACAAGAAGACCGGTCTCGGCGTGCTATCAGATAATCCTCTTCAGAATCTCAAATATCACATGACGATAACGACAGCATTGGTCGCGAGGTTTTGCATCTCAGGCGGTCTGTCGCAGTCTGAGGCATATTCACTTAGCGACTACTACATCCGTCTGTCAGATGAAGCTTCATCGCCTGAAGAGATATCAGAGATACATAATGAGATGTGTCTTCACTACGCAAAGCAGATGCTCGCACTGCAAAGAAGTGCCATCACTTCCAAAGCAGTAACTGCTGCGATCAATTACATCTACGAGCATCTTCATACACGCATTACGCTTGAGACTCTCGCGATGGAAACGAATCTCTCGGCGCCTTATTTTTCGAGATTATTTAAGAAGGAAACAGGGTATGCTGTGAGCGAATACATACTCAATAAAAAGCTTGAGACGGCAAAGTCGATGCTTGCTTCATCAGATTATTCGATCGCGGAGATATCGGCATCGCTCGCGTTTCCGAGCCAGAGCTATTTTACGAATGTCCTGAAGAAGGACTGCGGCATGACGCCTAAGGAATACCGCATAAAAAACCGCAACAGGGATTATAATCTGCAAAGAGCACTGCTCAGCTGATAAGGGATGACACAGTTATGCCTGAAAATCAAAACACGTTCAGTGTATAATCCGGCATAAGGATTTTAGGATTGGAGATTGACCATGAAAGATTTTAAGAAAATAGCAGCAGCTGTTTTGTGTGCATCGATGTTATTTGGCATCGCTTCATGCAGCAAGTCTGACAGTTCATCCGGCAAGCACAGGGATGACGAACGCGAGACAGTCGAAGACTCCAAGAGGGAAGGCGGCGAAAACGTTGTTGAGACTGAGACTTCTGAGACAGAGACATACCCTCAGGCATCTGCTCCGAATACCACTTTTGAGACAGGCGTCGATTTTGACCCTGACTTTACTTTCAGTACTACTGACAGAATCGGCTTCGAATGGGATGAGAGCGTTTTTGCGAATGCGGAAATTACCATGATCAATTTCTGGGAGCCGTGGTGCAGTCCGTGCGTAAGTGAGATGCCCGATCTCGAAAAGCTTTACGAGAACTATAAGGACCAGGGTTTCCAGATAATCGGTGTTTATTCTGAACCAGATATGGAATACCAGGTCGACCAGATCTTAAAGGACTGCCATACGTCTTATCCGGTTCTTTTGTATACGGCTGAGTTCGACCAGTTCCAGACAGGATATGTTCCCACGACGATATTCGTCGACAGCAAGGGACACGTGCTTAATATTCCTGGCGGTGACAGCGCGGTCATAGGCTCACAGTCCTACCAGGATTGGGAAGCCATTGTAAAGAAACTTCTCGGTTAAGAGGTAAAGGAAGCGATCTCTTTTTCCAATAGACGGAATACGTTTGCTACGAGGTATCCGTCAGCAACCGCATGGTTGAGACGTACTGTAAGAGGCATCATGAGACGTCCGTTCTCTTCTCTGTATTTGCCCCAGTTTATTATAGGCAGCAGGTAGATATAGCCGTCAGGAAGTTCGATGTTTAATGAATCGTAAGAAAGCCACGATATATAAGATGCGTCAAACCAGTTAGGGTGATTAGCGGAATCGAGCATATATTCGCGTGTTTTCTTTGCGTTCTCAACATCGCTTAATGCATTCTTATAAAACTCTTCGTAGTTCTCATAGTAGGTCGTATACACCGGCGTGCATGTCTCTGTATCCTCGTGGAAAACATACTGGATGGGATTTACCACGTCAAAGCAGATCAGTTCATCCGTCTGCCAGAGATACTGCATCCGATAGTCGTCCCTGGAATTTAAGACCTTGGTGAGCAGATATAAAAAGTTGATGTAAAACTTGGTGCCGTTTGTCTTTGAATACTTCACGAGTTCTGTCACGTCAATGCGCGCGGTCATGGAAGTTGAACACTTGCAGTCTTCAGTGAAATGGCGGTATACGCCTTTGCGGTAATATGTTTCTTTATCGATCAGTTTGTAATTCATCTTTCAGTCCTTCTCGTAGAATACTATGTCCATGCGGTCGTTTATGTGTTCGATCTGTCCTGTGCGGTGATATCCCATCTTCTCGTAAAGATGAAGATTGCCTTTTTCCTGCAGGATCGTGTCGAGGCACCAGTTATCAGCGCCGTAGATTTCTTCTATGGCAAGCATGGCTTTCTGCGCATATCCCAGGCCTCTGTATTCAGGTATTATGAAGATGGGTGAGATGCGTTTTCTTGAGCCGTCTTTTCTGTCGACTACGCGGACTGCTCCGACATCAATACCGTCTGCTGAGATGAAGAAATATTTAGTCCACGGCTGCTCAAATCTGGCCATGACTTTCTCGAAGTCTTCAGCGGCCGGACTTAAATCATAGTCCTGATATGTTTCCAGAAGGCCTTTGAATGCTTCGACCTGCATTTCCCAGATCGTCTTCATGTCTTCTTTTACAGCCTGTCTTAACTCAATACTCATACTAAAGATTATAACGCTAGATGCGAACTGCAACATTCTTATTTGCTTATCTGTTATTAAGATATCTGGAACAATTTATGATCTTTCATATCAGAGGGGAAAAGTATATGAAGAGAACATTTTCGATTTTACTGGTCTTATCGATTATATCAGCGGTGCTCTTAAGCTTTACGGGCTGCAAAAAGCAGCAGAAAAAAGTCGTTATTCCGGAAAGCGAGAGAGTCGGCATAGACTCGCTCGGTGTTGATGCTGCAACAGGAGACAAACGCAACGTTAACCGCGCTTATATCAAAAACTATTGGGGTGGATCTCCATTTGATTTACACGATGAGACTTTATTAAGCGGCGAGACTGCCATGAAGCTTATCGATGAGATCAATTCTCTTCCGGATGTTTATGGTGATGAGAATGATGATCCCGCTTACATGATCGACCTGCATTACTATGATGAAAACCACATTGAACATAATTCAAAAAAGAATGGCTATGGCGGATTCCCGGATAACTGGAAACAGATAATCGCTTATACCAATGAGATCTCAGAAGGCAGGGAAGGCCTTACTGACAGCACTGATCTCGTAAGGGTCGATGCAGATCATTTAAGAGAACACTTCGGCATAACTGACGACATGCTTCCTGAAGGCGTGACAGTAGAGGAATTTTATGAGATTTATCCTGTGACGTATTTTGATCTTTACAACAGTACCGGTGTTACAAGCGTATTAATAACTGACAATATCAGAGATTTCAAATACGACTACTACAACCTGATATCACACAGGATTTACAAAGATACCGCTCCGGTCGCATCTGACGCACAGTCGCTGAAAGAATACGCAGAAGAGAATTTGGACAGCATCACTTCGGCAGACGATATCTGTGTCACGGGAACTTTCATGGACCATGAATTCCAGATCGTAAGATTCGATAACTTCGAAAAATGGCAGACTGATACAGGTGTTGACCGTGTAAATGTCAAATATGACGATGATACTATCGACATTTATTACGACAGGGAAGCAGGCTACGAGGGCGCGTTTTATAGGGAGAAACATTTAGTTTATGTTGACCCGTCAAACCGCTTCCTCATCATCACTGAGGATCAAATTAATTACGACGTCATCAACGCATATTTCAACCGCTGATTACAATCGTTCGAAAATTATCTCGTCAGCACCATGGCCTCGGTAGAATTCTTAAAGCCGAGGCTCTCGTAAAGAGGTCTGCCCATGACAGTCGCATCAAGGCTGATCTCAGTTGCGCCCTTGGCCCATGTAGCATCAATCAGCATCTCGACCATTTTGCGTGCGATTCCCTGACGGCGGTAAGTGTTTCTCGTATAAACGTTCATGAGGTGTGCACGTCTGCCCGTAGGATGTGAGAAAGTCGGCATAATCCACATAAAGCTCATGGATGCGCATCCGATGACTTCGCCTTCGTCTAAAGCGAGCACGGTCAGCTGGTCGCCGTGAAGGAAATATTCGCGGCTCTCGCGCACTATCTCATCCGAATAAACATAATCGTCGGACAGGTCGTTTACGACACGGAGCATCTCCAACCGGCTACTCATGAGAAGTTCAATATCATCGTTTGTTGCAATTCTATATTCGATCATTGTCTGTTAATCCTTATAGTGATTTGATGAAGTTATCTGCCATCTCAGGCCATGCCAGGACTTCAGGGAAACTCGGCATCTTCATGCCTTCCGGGAGGGGCGTGAGGAACACCAGAAGCGTATCGCAGATGTTGTCCGGATCTTCGAGTTTTCCTTCTTTGATCGCTTTTACGAGTGTAAAGCTCTGTTCTGCTGTGTAGGGCTCACCGTGGTTGCCTGTTGCCCAGTCATCATTTGGAATGGACAGACCGTGGTAACCTCTCGGGAAAGTTTTGTGTTCGTATTTTACGCCCTTTTCTTTCAAAGCTTCCGCGTAGAGATAACTGTTCTGAACCGGAACGAGATCATCGGTCTCAGTCTGCCAGATGAAGCAGGGCGGATGGTTTTTATTAACGTTCTTCTCAAGTGAATATTTATTGAGAAGTGCTTTTGCTTCGTCATCTGTTCTGTCATAGATGTCACCGCCCAGAAGGAAGCGGAATGAATCCTGATGCGCATATTCTCCTGATGTGATTACAGGGTAGGAGAGGATAGCTGCATCAGGTCTGCAGGAGATATCCTTGTAGTCGGGATTTGCATCTTCTATTTCTTCCCAGTAATTGCAAATGCATCCGCAAATATGGCCTGCCGCGGAAAAACCGCAGACATAGAGTTTGTTTTTATCGATCCTGTATTTATCAGCGTTCTTTCTTACGAAGCGGATCGCTCTTGCAAGATCTCTCATCGCCTGTTCCATGACGGGCACTCTCATCGTCTGGTTTGTCGTGTATGTCAAAACAAAGCAGTTGTAACCGAGTTCGTTAAATCTCTTGGCAACGAGTTCTCCTTCGGGAGGAGCGACTATGGCATAGCCGCCGCCGGGAACGATAATCAGGCAGGGACGCGTCTTATCGTCATCAATAAGATAAACTCTTAAGTTGGGTCTGAAATCAAAAGCAAGGGGATAGTTGTATTCACCTTCATTCCAAATCTCTATCTTTTTCATTTATGCGTCCTCTTTTCGAAATAATATCAATATTTTACCCCATAATTGCGTCCGTCCGCTTTGACACTTTAATTCCATTTTATTATCATCAGGGCAAGATGTTTTTCTATGGGGGTTTAGGATATGGATTTGGATTTTGGAGAAGTGCTTAACGCCAATTCAAAAGATTTCCGCAAGGCGATCGAGTATTACGTTGATAAGAACAACAAGTACAGCAAGGATGAACTGTATGATGTTTTTGTCTATGTCACCAAGCGTTATCTTGATGAACTGATAAGCGCAAGACAGCTCGAGAAACTCTTCGTAAAGAATTACGGCGAGGATGCCACGAATGAGTTTTATGAAGCTGTTGCAAACAGCAGCGAGACTTTAAGTGAGGGCGACATGGACATCGCATCACAGAAGGATCTCAGGTCGCTCATCAGCAGACAGTTCGACCTTATCGAAGAGCTGAACAAAAAGGGCTGATCAATTCCTGAATCAATATCAGTGGAGTTTATCCGTGACTGCACGGATCTTTTCTTCTGCATTTATGAATGCTTCCACAACATCAGGATCGAAGTGCTCGCCTGAACCTTCCTTGATGATGGATACGGCCTTCTCAAACGGCATTGCCGGCTTATAAACACGTACTGCAACCAGGGCATCGAAAACATCTGCTACAGCCATGATCCTTGCAGAGAGCGGGATTTCCTCGCCCTTAAGGCCGCAGGGATAACCCTGGCCGTTCCACTTCTCGTGATGGTAGTGGGCCATGTTCTCTGCTTCGCCGAGATAGTTCTCTTTGAGTTCTTCGTTCTCGACCGTCTTCTTAACGGTATGGATGATCTTTGCGCCTTCTTCGGCATGAGTCTTCATGATCTCATATTCCCAAGGCTCAAACTTGCCGGGCTTGTTTAAGATCGTGTCGGATACCTTTATCTTGCCGATGTCGTGCATAGGAGCGGAAGATACGATGTTGTTCTTGAATTCCTCATTGAGAATGTCAGCGAACTTGCCTTCTTTTATGAGTTCGTCGCAGATTATCTCGACATAGGAGGATGTGTTCTTGATGTGTTCGCCTGTTGACTGGTCACGGCTCTCAACGAGGTCTGCCATGACGTTGATCATGCCGGACTGGAATGTGGAGATCGCTTCATTCTTACGCTGCGACTGGTTGATGTAATCGACAGTATCACGCGTGGTTTTCGCCATCGCGTTATAGAGATGCTCGATCTCGTCGCCTGTCCTGATCTCGAGTTCCTTTATGCTGTCCAGAGTTTCCTTACGCGCCTCATCGTTGGTGTAGGCGAAGTCGCCTGCAAGCTTGGCAAGGCTGTTGACCGGAGTAACGATGAAACGCTTTGCAAGATATACGCTCAAAGTAAGGATCGTGATGAAGAATCCCATGAGGAGCGTCGTGATCCTGAATGTAAATGTTCTCTCGACTTCGGTGATGTTCGGCATTGCAACGTCAACACAGACATAACACTTGCATCTGTTGTTGCTGTCGTATACCGGAACATAAGAAGAGAGGAGCCAGCCGTAAGTATCGTCCGTGATGATGGGGTCGATCTCGCGTCCTGCGAGAAGGTCGTCGATGTAAGGAGTAAAGCTCTCGTCGAACGGGATCACCTCACCCGTCTCTGATCCGGGAACGTCAGGTGTGTCGATGTCGAAAACCACGTGGCAGCCGTCTTCCTGTATCTGATAAACATAAAGATACTGGATCCTGTCAGAACTGTTCAGGATCAGGCCGTAGTATCTCTTGATCCTAAAATAACCTTCTGCGCTGTCTTTACGCTCGAGATATTCGTCCACCTTATCGCCGTCGAGCATTGATGCAGCAAACTTCGCCGTATCTGTCGCATATTCCGCTTCGGAATTTACGAGCGTATCCCTGAACTGTCTGAAACTTACGTAAGTTACTACTGCTGCAGCAACGCCGAAGATCAGAGTTACGCAGATGATGATCTTGCCGCTTAATGAGACGCCCTTCCTGGCAAGCGACTCGAGATGGATGATATCTCTCTGCGGCTTGAACTTTTTGGGATATGCCTTATAGATAAAGAATGCGATGAATGTGCTGATTATCTTGTCCGGAAGGTCCATGATGAGTCCGGCATACATCTGTGCCCAGAATGCATCCTGTATCACGTTTGTGTAGATCTTGCCGGCAAGTGATGAAGCGAGCTCATCACCCATGGTATTTCCGTAAAGTCCCCATGTGATGACAGAACCGATCCCGCCGCCTATCAGTACGAAGATGCTGATGGGAATGATCAGCTTCCATGTGATCTTCTTGAAATACTGCTTCTGTGAGAAAAATGCCGAGACGAGTGCTATGAGGACGTTAAGAACTCCGTAATAGAGATTCGTGTAATCCGTAATACCGCTTAAGATATTGGTGAAGAAACCGACGAGCACGCCGGGCATGAATCCGCCCGTGATGGCAGCCGCAATGGTGCCTATGCAGTCAAAATAGAAGGGGAGATTCAAAAGGCTGACGATCTTGCTGCAGACAAGGTTGAGCACAATTCCGAACACTACAAGCCCGAATGCCTTGAGGTCTTCATGTTTTTTAGTGATGTTATTCATAAGTGTTCCTTGTGTCTAAGGCGTCAGACGTCGAGCTTGTATGGTAGTCGAAAATACTAGATATATGCTAACAAACGCAATTGTTAACTTCTATTATCATAATGTAAAAATTTATTTATAGATAGACTTGAAAATCAGGGATTTTTTACGCTGTGATCCCGGCAGCCCTGCAGATGAGACTTGCAATGATGTCCAGAACAAAGAGGCCTGCAGGTATAAAACAGAGCGCAAGCCACGGTTTCTTAGGCATTTTCTGCTCTAACTTCTCAAAAAGAGGCACCACCACAAACTGGAGGAAAACGCCTGAAATACCGAAGAAAAGTACTGATCTGACGCATACAAAACCGCCGATGTTGCCGAAGTTTAAGATCTCTTCGTTATAGTCCCAGAGCCTTATGCCCCAGACGGTCAGTACGACCCAGCCTGTAACAAGCTCAAGAATGCCGGATGCGATGGTGGCAAAAAGGAATACGACGAGAGGCTTTTTACGGAACTTGAAGGTGAGACCTAAGATTATCAGCGCTCCGAAGCCGTAGATCGGGATCCACGGACCGAATGTCGTGCCGCGCTTTACCCATTCACCCAGGTCGAAGCGGTAGAAGATCTCTTCGTAAATGAAGCCGAAGATGCCGCCGAATGCAAATATCAGCATGAGAAGCGGGAATCTTTTCTTAAGATAAGCTATGTCCATCCGAAGGTCTCCGTCGTTTTAGTAAGTGGGCATTATTTTAGACTAAGACCGAGTATTATGTCGAGTACGAATAACGAGAACAGCGACGTTGAGACGATCTTAAATGCCTTGGGGTGCTTATCCTGGAACTTTTCGACGGGCGGCAATATCGCATAGATAAGGATCAGCGCGAACAATCCCCAGGTTACGACGGACCTCACGCAGATGTAACCGTTCAGGTTGCCCCAGTTTAATATGACCAGCGAATAATCCCAAAGTCTTGTGTGGAAAACCTTGTCGAGCACGAATCCCGTGGCAAGCTCCAATGCGCCGCAGGAGAGGGCGCTTATAAGAAAGACCAGCCAGGGCTTTTTGCGGAATTTAACCGTCAGGAAATAGATCAGAAGGCAGCCGAAGCCGTAGATCGGGATCCAAGGGCCGAATGTCGTGCCGCGCTTATAAAAGGCGCCGTCGTTGATATAGACGCAGATCGTCTCATAAATAAAGCCGATTATGCCTGCAATGACATATATCAGCATCAGCTTGAAAACGAGTTTTTTGAAATATCCTTTAATCAAAACAGGCTCCTTGCAGGGGGCTTATGTAGCGCTTTCTTCCTTCGGTCTGTATACGTAATGTATTTTCTCATAACTTGAGTTCTTTGCACTGTTTTCCATGGCGGCCAGTGCCTGGTTGCGCAAAGCTTCCTTGCGCTTGTCCATCGGAAGGTCCATGTCGGGAATGAAGGGCCCGTCTACGTAAACGATAGTCCTTGAGCCCGGAAGGAGCTTTCTTTTGTGCCATGTGGTCGTGAAAGTGAATACCGGTTTGCCAGTCTCGGCCGGGTAATGGAAGGCCGGTGACTTGAACGGGCGGATACCCGTGTAATGGAGCCAGATATGGGCCTCAGGATACAGTGTAACAATGTGACAAAGCTCTGAATGACGGCGCATTGCCTGCGAAAAGCTTTTGAAGCCCTTTGCGCTTCCCGGGAGCGGAATTCCGCCCAGATCTTCGACGATCCTCCTCGTTCCGGGTACCGAAAAGCAGTCCATGCTGGCAACTATGTAAGCCTTTTTGGGCCAGGCAAGAAGACCCGGGCAGTATGCGTCGCCCATCATCCTGGTGTGGTTGCCGTAAAGGAAAAATCCTTCCTTGCGGTAGGGCTTGAGTTTTTCTCTTCCTATGACCTTCTCGCCGTAAACGATCTTCTGCAAAAGCCAGACGAGAGGTCCTGCCGCATGGTAAAAGGCACACGCAAAGCCGCGCCTGAACGCATTCTTCGTAAAATACTGATAATCAGCAGGGAGTTCCTTTGTATTGATGTTCGTGCCTGCAAAATCGTCGTTTAACAGGTCCGAATAGTAAACTGTACGCTCTTTCATGGCGTCAGGCCTCTTTTTGACGGGTCTCTGCCGCTTCTTCGAGCATCTGCTCCATCTTGTTCATGCACTCGGCAAGTCTTGAGACGTTTGCCTGGGTCTTATACTTTTTCCTGCAGGCATCAAGCTCCTTGGGATTTTCCATGAAATACTCGATCTTATTCTTGAGGTCTTCGGAATCCCACTTCTGGTAAAGGCATCTGTCGTCCTGGGCAAAGAACCTTGCTGCGCTTCTCTTGGAATTGCAGATGATGGGCACGAGGCCTGTAACTATCGCTTCAAGACATGCGATAGACTCCAGCTCTACATAAGCCGTATGAACATAAAGATCTGCCGCGTTGAGCACTTCCTTGAGTTCTTCGTGGTCGAAAAATCTCATCTCGCAGTCAACACCGTTCTTTTTAACGAGCTTTTTATAGTGTCTTCTCTTCGGACCTTCGCCCGCAAGAATGAGGTGGATCTTATCCTTGTATTTGGACTTTGCTACCGCCTTAATGAGCACCTGCTGGGCCTTTTCTGAGGAATATCTTCCCACTACGACAATGGTGAATTTATCCTTGTTCTTAGCCTTCTGTTTTTCGATTGCTTCTACCGGTGCAGGTTCAAAGAAGAACTCTGAAACACCGTTGGATATTACCTTTGAAGGTACGTGCTTTTTGATGTTGCCTTCAAAATCCTGTTTGATGAATTCAGTGGGGTAGTGCGTATAAGCGCAGTGGCTGTAAACCTTCTTGTAGAAATACTTGTAGACTTCCTTGGTGGCGAAAGCAGACTTCATCATGCCGATATGGCAGGTGAAATTCTCAGCCTGGACGTGGAAGCTCGATGTCATCGGAATACCGTATTTCTCGCAAATCTTGACTGCCTTCCAGGAAAGCGGGAACGGCATAAGGAGATGAACAACGTCAGCACCTTTGATCGCATCTTCAAGAATGGCGGAATCGGCTCTGGCGGGTACGACCTCATTGCGTGCAAGCGCAGCATTGACGATAGGACCGAGCTTCATGGTGGGCACGATCTTGTAACCGCTTTCACCTTCTTTGTCGGCATCACAGCAAACGACAGTGACGTTATGCCCCTGCGCTTTCAGATGGTCTATCAGATTGTAAGCAGCGACCGATGTTCCGTTATTAGGCACACCAAGAACGTCGCAGATGATCGTCACATTCATAAAACTAAAACACCCTTGATATTTTGCATATCAGAGAGATTATACAACAAAATCCCAAAAACGCTTTACCGGAGATCCGGATGCTTGCTTAACATAGCAAACCGGTAGTAAAAAGGATGTCCCAATTAGAAGTTGGGACATCCTTTGGTTTGGTCAGTGTTTTGGCTGATCAGGACCCGCCTATCAGGACTCTTTAAAATCTTCCCAGGTCCTGTCATCTTCCTTATAACCCTTGCCGGACTTAACCTTGACGATGATCCTGATGATTACGCCTGACAAGATGATAAGTGCGGAGACGGTCCAGCCGAAGATGATGTTGGCGGCAACTGAATATCCGTCAGCAGCGCCATAGACACCGCCGCCTGAAATAAGATTGTAGAGGTTCCACCCGAAAAGACCCAGCAGAACGATGGGTGAGATGAACTTGATGGACGGCAGGAACAGCCAGCCGGGCATCTTGAACTTATTGGTGTTGCGGTTGAGTTCATCAAGGATCTTGGTTGTCTTGAACAGCCACCCTGCAGCGATCATCTCAAGAACGCCTGTGATGATGAGCGTGTAGCTGTTGATGAAGTAGTCAACGATATCAAGAACTGCAAGGCCGGCACCTGTTACATAGATAAGGCTGATGATGCCTTCGATGATGCAGATAGTGAGAGTGGTCTTTTTCTTGTTGAGCTTGAACTTGTCGGATACGGCAGTTGAAATACCTTCGATGATCGAGAACAAGGAGTCGATCGCGAGAGTGATCAGGCAGAAGTAGAAGATGAACGCGAAGATCATGTTGAATACGCCGTTGTTGGAGATCTTTACGATTGCCTGAGGATAGATGATGAATGCCGTAGCGATACCGGATGCTGACATATTGTCGAGCATTCCGACGCCTGCCATTGTCGTGAACATAACGATTCCGGCAAGGACACTGATGAACATGTCGGAGAATGCGATGATGACCGTATCAACGACGATGTTGGATTTCTTATCAAGGAATGATCCGTAAGCGAACATGATCGCCATGGATGTAGAGAGCGAATAGAATACCTGGCCGACAGCGTCTACCCAGAGATTGGAGTCGGAAAGTGCGTTCCAGTCAGGGATGAAGAGCTTTGCCATTCCTGCCATTGCGCCGGGCATCATGATACCTCTTACTGCCATAATGATGAGGCAGATGACAGGGAGTGATACCGTGAACTTAACGACTTTGCCTACCGTTGTCGTGCCGTTTCTGATGCAGATATAGCAGAGGACCCATGCGGCGATGAGGCAGCCCAGAACAGGCCAGGAGATCGTTGTGAAACCCGAAGTAGTCCCCGTGGTCTTGATCGTCTCAGCCCAGAGATTGCTGGCGGCTTCCGTGTCGCCTGTCATGTTCATGAACTTGTAGCTCATTACGAACATCAGGATGACCCATGCGAAAACTGCCGCATAGTAGATCGAGATGCCGATACCGTTGGATACCGCGATCCAGCCGATGCTCTCAGCCTTTTTATTAAGAGCGCGCATTGAACCGGGCGCACCCTGCCTTGTGTATCTGGCAACCGAGATCTCCATCATGAGGAGCGGGATGCCGATAATGAGCATTGCAATGAGATAAACGAAAAGGAAAGCACCTCCGCCATACTTAGCGGCAAGTCCCGGAAATCTCCAGGCGTTTCCCAAACCTACGGCAGATCCTATGGATGCCAGGATAAATGCTGATCTGGATGACCACTTCTCGCGCATATAAACCCCCTCACGATATATAGCATTTCACCGAACAATAATATCACGCGGGCGTTATTTTGTTTACACTATAACAAATAGTCAAGAAATACTGATTTGTGATACAATTCATTTATTCCCATAAGGAGGGTTCACTATTATGAAAAAGACTAAGGTTTTAGCATGCGTCCTTACTGTAGCTATGGCTGCCGGACTTTTTGCAGGATGCAGCAAGACAACAACTATTACCACAGAAAAGTTTGCTAAGGCTTGCGAGAAGCTTAAGCTCGAGGAATTTGACCTTGAAGATTCAGCTTCTCCTGATTACGATGACCTCGAAGATGGTATCTATGCAGTTGCAGACGAGGACTATATTGAGGACAACCCGGAAGAGATTGAGTACTTCCTCAGTGACATCGGACTCGGCGAAGTTATCGATGCTGATGACGTAACATCTCTCGCTTTCGCAGCTAAGTGCACAGGTGCTGAAGACTTCGCAGATCTTTCTGATCCCGAAGATCTTCCTGATCAGGTAGTTGACGGCGCTTTCGCTCTTCAGATCTCACTCGCTGACGACTATGTTGGTGATGCTATGGATTTCGCAGCTGATTTGCTCGATCAGTATGACGTTGACGTTGATGATCTCTCAAACAAGGAATACTATGCCGGCAAGAAGGATGGCTACATCAGATTCCATATTGACGTAGCTGCAGTCAGCAAGATCCTCCTCGAGAACGAAGACCTCATGGATTTGATGGACACTATCTATGATGCTGATGACTTCGAAGAGATCGTTTCACAGCTTAAGGGCGACCTTGCTGTTTCTTTCGAGATCAACGGCAACAACATCTTCATCATCGCAGGTGTAGGCTTCAACACAAAGGCTTCCAACCTCAATTCTTTCGCTAAGGCTTTCGGAGCTGCAGCAAACCCGACATCAGTTCCTGCAAACAAGAACATTGTCCAGCAGCTCATCGAGGATGCAGTAGATAACTACGGCGGACTCTTAAGCGGCGCAGGTTCTTATGATGATTACGATGATTGGGATATCTGATCACTGACATAATTTGAAATCTTTAAGGGTTGTCCCGTTTGGGGCCAATGTCATTAAGTTAAGCTGACGTTGACTCACGGAGACCACAAAAACAAATCAAAAAGAGACTGGAGAAGCGAAATCTTCAGTCTCTTTTCTTTTTTCAGGCAGTGTAAACAGGCAGATTGAGTCTGCCTTTTGGTTTCTTTCGATTGTCTGCTGTGCTATGCTACGCGGTAGAAGAATCTTTGCAATACTTCACCAAGCACAAACCTATTTCGTTTACGGTTAGGTCTTATTGGGATTAGACACTTGGCAATTGCGGATTCTACAAAAGGCGGCGATGTTTGTCCGCGCAGGAACAGTCTACATACGTGCGTTGCAGCAGAAAAGTTGCATTTGTAGGTATATTTTCTTTGTTTTTTGGAAATGGCTACGTGCGAGGTAATCACTTCCACAAAGTTATATAACGTAAGACGCGCGAAGATCTCTTGCCGGATGCACGCCGTCTTTTTTGAATGGTATTTAAGAAGACCTATTGTGTATTTAAGATCCCTGAAAGATGTTTCTATTCCCCATCTGGAAGCATACAGTTCCTTTAATTTTTCAGGAGGATACTTATCTCCAGGAAGATTTGTAATAACTGTTTCGTAAGTGTTTGAAGATATCTTAAATCTGACTATTCTGAATTTAAGTGTGTAGAAAACAAGCGGATCAGCCTTGTGGGAATATTGCGGGAGATAGTCAAAAGGGCTGGAGTGTGAAATATATTTATAGTGATTACGGTCTTTTAGAAGTTCTTTTACTTCACTTGTTTGTTTTCTTGTTAAGTTCAAACTGATGCTTACATCAAAGCAATCTTCAGCGGGAAGATTGAATCCATTCTTAATTCCAGAATTACCGTCTTTTATACGGATAAGGAAAAACCAGCCTTTCTCCTGGATGTGAGCTAGATTGTTATAAGACTCGTATCCTCTGTCAGCGATAACTAATGCCAAAGGTATATCTGAATTGTCGACTAACTGCTGAAAAGCTAAACATTCATCTCTTTGAGCACCGTTCTGGATAACCGCAGCCCTGTAAAGATGCTTGTTCAGGTCGTATAACGCATTGATATGCAGGCTGTTGTATGGTTCTTGTGTTCTTGAACCCGGAAGATACGTCAGCCCGTCGTCGGGGTTGGTTGGTAGACGGACATCTGAACCATCTACTGCAAGCACCGGCATATCTCCGCAATCGACTGAAAGTTTTGAAATGAACTTGTTGAACACCGCTTCGAAGGCTTCCGGTTTCAGCTTGTTTCGTTACTGTACAAATGCGGAAACTGACGGCATATCTTCAGCGCCTTTGAACATATCGATCAGTTCGTTGGGCAGACTCTTGCATTCCATGTTGATTATTCCGGAAATAAGCTTTTGCAGAGAGATCTTCCGAGTTCTGGTAAAGTCGCAATTCGGGTTAACGCAATAGTCTTCTGGTGTACTGGCAACTTCGGCTATGGCTGACGAAAGCAGCCTCTTTACGTGTTTGGATTTCATACAGTACCTCCTTGAAATCAGGTTTTCCTAATTCCAAGGGCCTCTTTGAATCTTTCGTATAAGGATTCAAAGAGGCGGCACACTTGGGTGTGCGTGTCAACCTCTAACTGCACAAATCACTCAAAAAAAAGACCCCCATACCTTTGAGGTATGAGAACCTTTGAAGAGACTGTCTTAACTTAATGACATTGCCCGTTTGGGGCAACTCTTTTATTTTTCGATGGATGTAAATTACGTACCTAAAAAGGAAAAACCGGATTTAGGTACGTAAAATGCTTTTCGAAAACGCATGGTAAGCAACTACTTTACGTACCTGAGAGAGCAAAATGCTTTTTGGGTACGTAAAATCTCAAAAACCTTACCGCTGAAGAGCGTATCTTTACGTACCTATTTGAAGAAAACTGCGTTTAGGTACGTAATCGCATCGCGCTCGAGGTCAATTTACTTACTAAAATCGAAAAACTTGATTTTGGTAAGTAAAATCTCGAGAAGTGACGCCATATATGCAAGTATTTTACTTACTGAAATCCAAAAACTTATTTTCAGTAAGTAAACAGATCCAGACTTCGAAAAGAACTGCCAAATAAGAACCCCTTATCAGAACATTGACGGCGGGAACAGTCTCGACAGTGTGCGGAGAGCTGTACCGAAGTTTGTGAGATCCATTAAGATTCCGGAGAAGAGGAATGAGAGGATCAGGTATACGGGCAGGATCGCTGAGAAGATCTTGGAACGTGCCGTGCGGATCGGGAGGAGCGTCATTATGGTTCCTGCTGCGAATGCAACGAGCGTGACGATTACGGTGTACAAGATCACGTGAAGCACTGAGAATTCCGTCTGCGAGATCAGGAAGCAGAACAGGGAGACGATCATGGCAGGGAATGTGAATACCGCTACCTGGATGAGGCCTAAGTAGATCCTCTCGAAAAGCTTAAATCTCAGATAGATTCTGTTGTCCTGGTCATTTAAGAATGCGAGGGTGCCGAGAAGGGCAGCCGTGAAGATGAAGAATCCTGCAAACTTATAAAGCGGGATCGGTACCTTCTCTGATCTGGTGATCGCGTTATAGACCGTGCCTTCGACGCTCTCCAATGCGAACAGATACTGGTCGTCGAGGTACTTGTCGAAGATCTCTTTAAGTCTGGGATCGTGCGCATCGACTTCATAGCCGAATTCCGCGAACGTATCGCTGATGACCTGGCGGGCGCCATATTCGTAGAAGCTACCGAAAACCTCTTCTCTGGAGAGGAATATGAAGCTCGATGCGGGAGTCGATATCTGCTGGACGTCGTACTTGGTGCCGCTGCCTGTCAGGTGCTCCGTGAAGTTCTTGGGGAAGATGTATGCGGTGTTTGCTTTTCCCGACGCGAGGTCTTTATAGATCTCTTCCTCGTCATCAACTTCGTAGAAATGGAAGATGGAATTCATCGAGCAGAGATGGTCGACGATCTCTTCGGTCTCATCGGAATTGTCGTTATTAAGGACAGCAACGGGAATATAGACCGAAGTATCCTTTTCGGGTACGAAGATGACCAGGAGGGCCATGAGGAGTATTACCGCGCTCATGACGTACATCGCAGGATTTATGAAGCTTCGCTTTGCGAGGACCGATAATCTGTTTAAGAATAATCTCATAGGAACATCGACCTCATAAAGAACTGGATAAGATAGTACAGAGGATTAAACACCGCTGCGTTCTGGAAGAAGTGCGGCATGTAATCCAGGGGGATCAGGCCGCCTGCAAGATACATGAAGCTCGTGCCTGCACCGAACGTGATATAGGAGACGGTCGTGGGGCTCTTAACGAGATAGCAGAGAGCTGTACCCGAAAGAGCGATGATGAGCACGACCGGAATTACCGTGATCAGGGACAGGATCTTCATCGATTCAAAGACGAAGCAGAGACAGACGAAGACCAGGATATAGAGAAGATAGATCATGACTGCGGCGCATCCGGATTCGAGCAGGAAGATCTTCCATGTCTTTATTCCCGAGAGCTTTGCGCGCGCCCTGAAGATGTCGCTGTTTCCTTTGTAGAAGAATGAGATGACGAAGACCGACATCATTATTATGTACAGTGTATAAGATGCTGTAAGGCGTTCCCTTACGGCATATTTTGCGACGAGGTCGTCGACGTCGACTTTGTGGAACATGGACTTTCTGTCCATTACGTAGCTGAAGCTGTTGTTAGTTACGGCGCCTTCGACGGCATAAGCCTGTGAGTCGTCAAAACCCATTTCCTTTGCATATTCACCGGCAGTTAAGATTGAACACTGTGCCGTGCCGAGGAGATTGCTCATGGCATACATGAGGTCATTTACGATGTGCTCTTCGAAGGTGTCGGCATCGCGGTAGATTATCTGGACCTGAACGGCACCGGGAGTTCCCATCGTCTCAAGGAATCCTTCAGGCACGATGATTCCGGCAATGGCATCGCCTTCTTCAACGAGCTCTACGACCTTTTTCTCAGACCTTACTTCGTTGATGTCTATCGTGTGCTTGACGCTGTCCATCTGCTTGACGAGATTGATTCCCAGCTGGGTATAAGCTTCGTCATCCGGGACATAGCAGGCGACCGATACGACGCTGTCCGTGTTGTCTTCGAAAAGAAACTCCGATGCATACATGACCAGTGCCAGCAGGGCAAGGCCGAGCGCTAAGAAATAGCACACTACGTAGGGAAGGAAAAGCAATACTCTTTTGCAGTATGCCTTTATCATTCAAGAGCCTCCGCTGGCGAGATGCC
Organism: Saccharofermentans sp.; assembly: GCA_045648465.1. GTDB lineage: Bacteria > Bacillota > Clostridia > Saccharofermentanales > Saccharofermentanaceae > Saccharofermentans. Next base: position 13,525 of record JAZROA010000011.1, on the reverse strand, counting down.
TGTGGGAAGGAGCGATGAGACGCCGTTCTTCAGGAGGTATATTTTCGAGCAGTGCTTGAAAAGCTCTTCGCTGTGGCTCGCGATGAATACCGTGCCGCCCTTGCTCCTGAATGAATCTATGAAGTTGATGATGTCGTTTTTAGCAGGGATGTCCAAAGCTGCCAGGGGCTCGTCCATCAGAAGGATGTCGGGCTTGGCAAGAAGGACGGAAGCTATAGCAAGGCGCTTTTTCATACCGCCTGACATACGCTTGACCTTGAGGTCGATGAATTCGTTTACTTTGAGGATCGAGAGCTCGGTCTCGGTAAGTTCTTTTAAGATGTCCTGTCTGCTCAAAGGAGTCCACATCTTGAGATTGTCCATTGCGGTGAGCTCGTCGATGAGGGCATTTTCCTGGGTAACAAAACCCGCTTTGCCATTGACCTTTATGGAGCCTGAAGAAGGCTTTCTAAGGCCTGCGATGGCGGAGAGCAAAGTCGATTTGCCTGATCCGTTAAGGCCCAGAAGACCGATGGCTTCGCCTTTCTCGGCGTTTATGGAGACGTCTGTGAGGACGGCCTTTTTGTATTTTAATGAGACTTTCTCGACGGTGACAATTGAATCGGCCATGGCTTCTCTAACTCCTTTAGCAATAGGGAGATTATAGCATAAGAGAAATATTACTTATTTAATGGCAGGTTATACCTTGCTCTTGAGGATGAATGCCTCAAGATCGTCAGTAACGATGGCGGGACCCATGAACAGACCCTGGAACTTGTCGCAGCCGCTGCCGACTAAGATATCGAACTGGTCTTCCTGACCGACGCCAGTTGCCGTAACGGAGATGTCGATGTCGTGCATCAGTGAGATGGCGGAGCGTGTAAGGATCCTGACTGTGGCATCCGTAGCAAGTCCTGATGTGAAGTTGCCGTCGAGCTTTAAGATGGAGACAGGGAGGAGAGGGATCGCATTGAAAGAAGAATAACCTCTGCCGAAGTTGTCGAGTGCCATCTTAACGCCTGTCGTGGCGAGTTCCTCGATCGTCATTCTGATGTCTGCAAGGCTCGTGATAAGGCTCTCTTCCTGAAGGTCGAGGATGAGGTTATCAACGTTGCATTCAGTGGATGAGACGATGTTGGAGAAAGACTGGATGAAATCAGCTTCCCTTAACTGGTAGTTGGAGATGTTGATGTTCATCGTAAGCTTGGGATTGATCTTGTTGATGTTCGCAAGCGCGGTCAGCGAATTTTCCATCGAATAGCTTCCAATCCTTCTCATGTAACCGGCATTTTCAGCTGCCGCGAGGAATACCTGGGGCGATACCGTAAGGCCGTCCCTCTCGAATCTTAAGAAAGCCTCGAAGCCGACGAGTCTGCGCTGCGCGGTGAAGCAGGGCTGGTATACCATGTGCATGCTTCCGTCGTCTATCGCGCGCTCGAAAATCGCAACGATCTCATTCTTGGTCTTATTCTTGAAAACATCTGCGCCGGGAAGTTCTGCGACTTCATCGGTAACAGCGGAGTCATCCCTGGCTGAAGCCGCCCTGCTCATGCGCTCTTCCGCGATGGCGATGAGCTCGCCTGCGTGACGTGAATCAGCGGGATAGTGTGCAAAGCCGTAGCGGATGCTTGCGTTCATTGAATCGATGCCAGCAGCAAAAGCTCTTGAAGCTTCTTTTGCAAGCTTGTCTGCATACTTTGTCTCCGCCTCCTTGGTGAGAACTCTCTTGAAGAGGATAACGAAGTCAGCATCGTCGATCCTTGCGACCATGTCAGTAGGATCTGCAGCTTCGCGGAGACGGTGTGCCATATTCTGGATAAAGAGGTCCATCGACTTGTGACCGATGGTCCTTGTGATCGTGTCGAAGTGATCTAATGCGAGATAGATGATAGAGAAGGGACGGCATACTTCGTCAGGAGTCTCGCTGCCCTGCATGTTTGTGATGTCTTCCCTGATGAACTTATCCGCACGCTCCGTGATCATGTCACGTCCGGGAAGCGTAGTCAGTGAATCGATCGAACCTGAGAGGTTGCGGCCGATGGCTTCGCTTAAATTCTGGTGACTGCCCATTGAATCGTGGTTAACGATGAGGGAAGTACGTGAGAACATCTCGTCTTCAAGTTCCTTGCGGATGGCATTGCTGCGCTCGACACGCTTGGCTGCTTCGATGCCCTGGATCTTGCCTGCGATCTTGATGATGTAGTACTGCAGGAGCATGTCTATGACCATCGTGATTATCGTCATGGCAAGAAGCACCGGAGCTGATTCGCTCTTCATGACGATATATTCGTAGGTGTAGATCATGAACTGGACGAAGTTTAAAGCGAACGAGATATAGAATCCGAACTTGCCTTCGAAAATATTCATCGTGAAAGCCAGGAACATGAGGCCGATGCCTACAAAGATCCTGGTCATTGTTATTTCAGTAAAGATCTGGAGGGCGAGGAAAGATATGAAAAGAATTACGCTCACAAAAACGACGGCTACATAAGCCGCGTCGTTCTTGATAAATAATCTGCTGCTATTCTGTCTCATATGCCCTATTATCTTATGTTTTAAGTGTGTTTTGTGTTACACGCATTTTAATTTACTATTAATTTCTTGCATTAATGCGAACTTAATGTGTCATTACCGGCCCCGGAGCGGGTGGTTATTTTCGACAATTCCTGATGTGCTGCATACTTATTTTAATATATATAACTGACAATTTGCTTTGATTTGTTTGCATGGGTATAATTTGAGTGCAACAAATCCGCCGCTTCATCTGTATATAGGTTGAAAGCGGTGAGAAAGTCACTTAAGGAAACCGATGGAATTAACTTACGAAGCCAATCTGCCGCTTTTAAGAAAGCTCGCCATGCTGCTGGCTGTCAATGTTGAGCCTGGTACCGGACATGCGACCGGGAAAGCCACTTTGACCAGAGAACAGGCATATGAGTCTGAAGATGACGTACCCGTAACAGGTCCGTCCCGTAAGACTGACGAGCAGATAGAAAAGGAAGCGGGAGAGATTTTGGACGTTCATGGCAATGCCATCCTGCGTCTTGCGCTCTCTTACCTTCACAACAAGGAGGACGCAGAAGACATCCTGCAGGAGACGATGATCAAGTTCGTCACTGTAAGGCCCAACTTCGAGAGTGAAACACATCGTAAAGCCTGGCTTATGAGAGTTGCTTCTAATCTTGCGAAAAACCGCATTGATTACAACAAAGTCCGTGACACGATGGAACTCAATGAGGAGATAGCGGGCGAAGTGCAGGAAGATCTTGATAACGGTGATGAGTACAAAGCCATCTGGGATGCCGTAAGATGCCTGCCCGTCCACCAGCGTGAAGCAATCCACCTTTTCTATCAGGAAGGTTACCAGACCGCGGAGATCGCCCGTATTACCGGACGACGCGAAGCAACGGTGCGCTCAGATCTGAAGCGTGCCCGCGACAAACTGAGAGAACTGCTGAAGGAGGCGGATGATTTTGAATAAGTATAACGAAATCATGAATAACGTAACTGTTGATCCTGAGATGAAGAACAGGATCATGGGTGCCGTGTCCGCTGCTATCAAAGAGCAGTCCAGAAGCGCCGTCGTTACGGATATTCCCAAAGATAAGATAAGGAATGAAAATTCCGGTAATAAGAACCAGGTAAGAAAAGCAGAGGTCAAGCCTGCCCAGACGAGAAAAAAGGCAAAGAAGACACCTATTGCCATTATCTCTTCAATCGCTGCAGGCATACTTGTGATCGCCGGTGCAGTATTTGTTGTGAACTATTTCCATCTGGGTCAGAATTTCGAAACATCAGAGAACACAGTGAAATCTGTTGATACTCATTCTGCAGCACTCAACACTGAGGCAGTTGAAGAGGTTTATGAAGAGACGGTTGCAGGCTTCGATAATGCCGGCGCCGCGGAAACAACTGAAGGTGCCACAGATGGTATCTTGGGCATAAATACAGGCAACTCAAATAACTATACCGCTGATATCTCAACAGATGCTGCCGACAGGGAAAATAAGACTGTCGGCATCGACATAACCGTTTCTACAACGTTACGCGAAGACGAGAGTGACGAGAGCGAAGTTATGGGCGATGCACGTCTCGACAGGATTGCCAGAGCACTTCCTTTCGACATCAAGGGAACAGGTTCAGGCGTATTCTCTGACTCGATCAGCGAAGAAGTATTTTTTGGTGTAAACGGCGAGAAGGTCCTTCTCTGCTCAGCTCCCGAAGGAACTGATGATCTCATTAAGCAGGTCTTCCACCAGACTCCTGCAGAAGGCGTTGCTGCCACATCTCCTTCCGGAATCCAGGTCACGCTTTACCGTGTAACTTTTGTAAACGTTAAAGATCTTACAGGTGAAGAGGTATCCGCTGATGTCAATGCTGCTGTTTTCGTAAAGGGCGGCAAGACATACCTGCTCGTATTCTCTGACGCACAGCCTGCTGATGTCATTCTCGGAGTAGTTGACGCAGTCTGACGGACGGTGCCCTAAAAAGGCATAAAACCTACAAAATCCGTTGCTTAATTAAGAAAACAGTGTGTTATTATGAAAGTATCATGTTTATCGGGTGTTCATGCCCGAGGAAAGGATACTTAATATGTTTTGTCCTAATTGCGGTAAGGAAAACCCCGATGGCGTTGCTTTCTGCGGTGGATGCGGCATGTCTTTCGGAGCTCCCGCAGCTCAGGCTCAACCAGCTCCCCAGCCGGCAGCTCAGCCTGCACCCCAGCCCGCTCCCGTAGCGGCTCCCGTTGCAGCAGCACCAGTAGCAGCACCCGTAGCAGCAGCTCCCGTTGCTGCACCTCAGCCCCAGGCAGCTCCTGCAGCTCAGCCTCAACCTCAGGCACAGCAGCCTGCACCTCAGGCTCAGCCCCAGCCCCAGGCACAGCCCAAGCAGCCTTCTTCAATGCTCTCCTTCGGCCAGCATTTCAAGAACCTCATTCACGCTGCAATTCATCCCGTTACAGGTCCTGCTGACATCGCACCTCAGTATGACAAGATCGGCAACGCTCTTTTCATTGCAGGTATCGCTATTGTTATCTGCTGGATGGTAGGCTTCATTACTTCCATGTCCGTAGACCTCATTCACTATGCACAGTACGGAAGATACTGGTTCGATAACCTCGCAGTTGAGATCGTTAAGGATTTCTTCTTCCCGTTCATCTACTATGCAGTACGTATCTTCGGTTGTGCAGGTATCTTTATGCTCGCAGGTCTTATCCTCAAGGAGAAGTGGTCCTTCCCGAGACTTCTCGCAATCGCTGCAATGGCTACAGCACCTGCATTCATCGTTTCCGATTTCTTAGGCTCATTCGTAGGACTCATCCCTTATGTTGGATTCGGTTCACTCTTCACGATCGCAGCTTATGCTTACTATCTCCTCATGCTCTACGAGGGTATGGGCGCAGAGACAAAGCTCACAGGAAACAAGAAGGGCTTCGTACTCGTAATCTGCGTTGCACTTACAGGCTTCGTTGCTCACTACTTCTGATCCTGACGGATTTAAGTTAATTAACTGATTAAAGATGCCTCACTTATGTGGGGCATCTTTTTTATAAACCGCTCTATTTCATACCATATCGCAGGGAGAAAAAATTTTTGATATAATAATTTTCGGGCGCGGAATTACGCGCACGTTGAATAAGGGTAGGGGATAAGAAATGTCAGATGTAAATGCTACACCGGTTTCTTTAAAATGCAGAATATGCGGAGGAGACATAGTTAACAACTATCTTGCCGGCACTGCCCAGTGCGCAAATTGCGGGAACAGATGGAACATTGCAGACGTCATTCCCGATTACGGCAAGTATTCACGCATAATCGCAAGCATCAACAAGGCTAACGACATTGTCGAGAGCGACTCAAAAGCTGCATCAGGCAATGAGGCAAGGCTTCTTTACAAGACTGCCATCATGGACTGCGGAAAGTTCAATGATCCCGTCTCGGCCGACCTGATCAGGATCTGTGAAGAAGGACAGAAGAATGCTGAACTTCTCTCGATCTACGCGAAGGGCAAGAACTTCTATGAGAAGAAGTCTTACAGCAGCGCAGTGCACGAGCTCTCCAAGGTTAAAGGCTACAGGGATGCAGATGCGATGGTTGAGATCTGCAAGGAAGAGATCGAGAAGGAGAGAAAGAAGCAGCTTCCGTGGGCTGTTGTTTTCAGCCTTATAATTCCTGCGGCAGTCGGACTGTTCTGTAGAGAAGTGTTCAACTGGCCATGGGCAGTCTGCATCATCATATTCCTTCTGGGTTCTGCAGGATTGGGATTTGTCTTCTACAAGGGAGGCGTTGCATCGATAATCCTAAAGATCGTATCATTCCTTGCAGCGACACCTCTGATCCTTTATTCGATACTCAAATATGCACTGCACGTGCCTACCGTTCCCTCGGTGATAATCGCAATAGTAGGCCCCATCGTGCTGTTCATCCTGTTTGCGTCATTTACTGAACAAATAACGAAGAAAAATAAATAGAAAGGGAGATTAAAGAAATGGCAGTTGAAGCTATTAGTGTAATCAAGTACGAAGGCAGTAATGAAGTACTTGCCCACAAGCACGAAAAAGAAGACTTTACCATCGGCTCGCAGCTGATCGTCCACGAGTCGCAGGAAGCGCTTTTCTTCCGTGACGGCATGATCTTCGATCAGTTCACTGCAGGAAGACATACGCTTGTTACCAATAACATTCCGAAGGTTCGTGACTACATGAAGCTCGGAACAGGCGGCATCAATGTTTTCCACTGCGAAGTTTACTTCATCAACATGATCACCCAGATGGGTATCAGATGGGGTACTGACAGCAAGGTAAGACTTTTCGATCCTGCATCAGGACTTCATGTAGAGATCGGTGCATCCGGTAACTACAACATGAGAGTTACTGACGCGAGAAAGCTTATCCTCAAGCTTGTCGGAACAACTGATGGACTTATCCAGAGTGACATCACAGGCGATGGCAAGTCTTACGGCACAGGCATGTTCAAGGCATTGATCATCAACAAGGTCAAGGCTAATCTCGCACGCATCATCAAGGAAGAGAATCTCAACATTCTTGAGATCGACGCATATCTCGACGTTCTTTCTTCCAAGCTCATGATCGACATCAACGAGGCACTTGATGAGTATGGTCTCACAATGCCCGAGTTCTACGTAACATCAATCGTTACTCCCGATGACGATCCGAACTTCGTAAGACTCAAGCAGCAGTTTGCTGACAAGACTCTGAAGGTAAGAGAAGAGGAAGTTAAAAAGGCAGAGGCTGAAGCAGCTCAGCAGAGAAGGATCGTTGAGGCCCAGACTGAAGCACAGCTCAAGGCAGTTAATGCACAGGGAGACGCTGATGCTATCCGCATTAAGGCTCAGGCAGAAGCTGAAGCTTACAAGATGAAGGCTGAGGCAGAGGCTGCCGAGATGCAGATGAAGGGCTACACCTACAGAGACGAGACAGCCCGTCAGGTCGGCCTCGAAGCAATGCAGAACGGCATCACAGGCGGCGGCAACGGCGGCGGTGCTGCAGGCGGAATCGGTGATGTCGCATCTCTCGGCGTTACACTCGGCGCAATGGGCGGCGTTATCAACATGACAAAGGATGCCATGGCTCCCATCATGGGCGAATCCCAGAAGGTCGGCGAAGGCTTCGGTAATGTTGTTGCCGGCAACACAGGCGCACCTGCTGCAGAGGGCGCATGGAATTGTCCTTCATGCGGCAAGGCAGGAATCACTTCAAGATTCTGCCCTGACTGCGGTGTTGCAAGACCTGTTCAGTAATATCTAAAACATAACTTTTATATGGCGGAAGGCTTCGGCTTTCCGCCTTTTTTATTGTCCGCAAATTCAATGTTTTCGGGCTTCCCGGGATGTGTGTAAAAATTCTTTGCAACATTTCCGGATGTAAATCTGTTTATAGGTCAGAAAGCAAATTGCAGAAAACATATGGAGGCTAGGAACATGAAAATTTGCTCGAAGAAAGATATCAAGTTCATCACAGGTGTTATGGCAGCATTGGTTCTTCTCGGAGGATGCACAGCTAACATCAATACAAATTCCAATGTATTGAAGGGAGATCCGAATGCTAAGACAAGCTTCAATCTCAATGAGGTTACGACAACTGATTTTGACCAGGATGAGATGGATAAGCTTTACAGGGAATACTGCTTCAATATCTTAAGCCAGACAGTTAAGGATTATGGTTCAGAAGATAATGTAATGATCTCACCTGCATCCATCATGATGGCACTCGACATGGTTGCTGCAGGTGCAAAGGGAGAATCATTAGACCAGCTCACAAATCTTTTCGCAGCAGGCAAGGGACCTCTCACACAGCAGGCATATGCATCAGCTCTGATGGACAAGATCAACGAGGCTGAAGATGTTGAATTCTCCTGTGCAAACGCAGTATGGGCAAATAAAACTTTGCTCGGCAATGCAGTTAATCTTGATTACGTTCAGTACATTCAGGATACGTTCAATGCAGACTACAGAGTACAGGAGTTCAGTGATAAGACAGTAAACGAGATCAACGGATGGGTTGATGATCACACCGACCACATGATCAAGGAAGTAATTAAGAATCTCAATTCTGAAACAGTCATGGTACTCGTTAATGCCATCAGCTTTGACGGCGACTGGGAAGATCCTTATGAGGAAGATCAGGTCAGAGATGGCGAGTTCACAAAATATAACGGTGAAACACAGACAGTTAAGTTCCTTCACGAGGCAGGTTCTTCATACTATGAGACAGAGAAGGCAACCGGATTCATGAAGGCTTATGAGGGCGGTCAGTACGGATTCCTTGCAATCCTTCCTACTGATGAGACTATCAGCGCAAACGAGTTTGTTAAGAACTTCAGTGCAGAAGACTATGAGGAGTTCATTGCAAGCGTTACCGGCGAATATGATGTAGTTACGATGATCCCTGAATTCGAATCAGATTTTGAGATGGAAATGGGCGACACTATCGCTAATTTAGGCGCAGGAAATATCATGGACGGTGGGACTGCAGACCTTTCCGGTATTGCAGGCGCGCCCGGAGACCTCTTTGTCTCAAAGGTTCTCCACAAAACACATATCGAGGTAGATGCAGAAGGCACGAGAGCTGCTGCAGTTACGACAGTATATCTTGATGCAGCATCTGCTGAGCCCATTGCACAGGAGATCCGCTATGTTGAGTGCGACAGACCTTTCGCTTATGCGATCGTTGACATGAATACAATGACTCCCGTATTCATCGGCACAGTAAACGCAGTCTGATCTTAGGAATTCTAAATAAAGGGGATATATATGGATATTTGTTCAAAGAAAGACATTAAGTTCATTACCGGCGTTATGGCGGCTTCGATCCTTCTCGGAGGTTGTACTGTCAAAGGTAATAATCACAACCACGAACTGAAGGAAGATCCGAACGCAAAGACAAGCTTCAACCTTAATGAAGTTAAGGTTACTGATTACGATAAGGACGAGATGGATAAGCTTTACAGAGAGTATTGCTTCAACATCTTCAGCCGGACAGTCAGTGATTACGGTTCAGATGAGAACGTAATGATCTCACCCGCATCCATCATGATGGCACTCGATATGGTTGCCGCTGGTGCCAAGGGAGAATCATTAGACCAGCTGACTAATCTTTTCGCTGCAGGCCAGGGACCTCTCACACAGCAGGCTTACGCATCAGCCCTGATGGACAGGATCAATGAGGCAAAGGAAGTAGAGTTCAACTGTGCCAATGCCGTCTGGAATAACGGTCTTATACTTGGCGACAGCGTGAACATGGATTATGTTGAATACATTCAGGATACTTTCCTTGCACAGTATACGGTTACTGATTTCGGAAAGGGCACTGCAGGTGAGATCAACGACTGGATCGATGAACACACAAACCACATGATCAAGGATGCGATCGACACTCTTGAGCCTGAGACTGTAATGGTACTTGTAAACGCAATCTGTTTTGAAGGCGAATGGGCAGAAGAATACGAAGATTCACAGGTCTCTGAAAGCTTCTTTAAGTCTGCTGACGGCAGTTCCAAGGAGGCAATGTTCCTGCACGATACGTCTTCTGCATACTATGAGACAGACAAAGCAACAGGATTCATTAAGTACTATAAGGGAGGCCAGTATGCGTTCCTGGCGATCCTTCCGGCAGACGAGAGCATCAGCGCAAATGAGTTTGCAAAGAATTTTACTGCTGAAGACTACGAAGAATTTATAAACAGCGTTTCCAATGATTATGTCGTAGTTTCAAAGATGCCCGAGTTTGAATCAGACTTTGATATTGATTTGAATGATACGATCGCAGGATTGGGAGCAGACAGCATTTTCGCGCCTTCTACTGCAGACCTGTCCGGAATGGCAGGACAACCCGGTGATATCTACGTCTCAAAGATAATCCACAAGACCCACATCGAAGTCGACAGACAGGGAACAAGAGCTGCTGCAGCTACTATCGTCATGGAAACCTGCGGAAGCGTAATGGAAGAAGATGTGCCCGAATACCGCTATGTCGAGTGCGACAGACCTTTTGCTTATGCAATCGTCGATGTTGAGACCATGGCACCTGTCTTCATCGGCACAGTAAACGCAGTCTGATCCATGATATTCAAAAGGGGGTAACCCAACATGAAGATCTGTTACCGAAAAGACATTAAGTTCATCACCGGGGTCATGGCAGCTGCCATGCTCCTCGGAGGATGCTCCTCATTTACAAGATCCGGCGATGGCCGTACCAGCAGACATGAACTCAAAGAAGATGCGGACATCAAGACAGAGATCGATCTTAGTGATGTCAGAAATACGGATTACGACAGTACGGTCATGGATAAAGAATACAGAAGATACTGTATCGATCTGTTCAGCCAGACCGTAAATGATTACGGCGGCGGAGACAATGTGATTATATCTCCCGCATCCGTCATGATGGCTCTTGATATGGTCGGTGCCGGCGCGAAGGGAAAATCACTTGAACAGATAACTGATCTTTTCGCTCAGGGTCAGGGCCCTCTTACACAGCAGGCGTATGCATCAGCATTGATGGACAGGATCAATGAAGCGGAACAGGTCGAGTTCACCTGTGCCAACGCCGTCTGGAATAACCGCCGCATACTTGGCGATAAGGTGAACATGGATTACGTCGATTACATAGAAGATACATTCAATGCACAGTATAACGTCACGGATTTCAACAAAAAGACTGCGGACGAGATCAACAAGTGGGTCGATGAACACACCGATCACATGATCAAGGATATCATTAGTGATCTTCAGCCTGAGACGGTAATGGTACTCGTAAATGCCCTCTGCTTTGAAGCCGAATGGAGTGGGAAATACAGTGATAAAGACGTCTATGAAGAAGATTTCACATCAGCAGACGGAACCGTTCAGACAGGGATGTTCCTTCACGATGAATCCATAGTTTACTACGAGTCAGATAAAGCGACCGGATTTGTTAAGTCCTATAAGGGCGGAGATTTCGCATTCCTGGCGATCCTTCCGACTGATGAGACCATCAGTGCCAATGAGTTTGCAAAGAATTTTACAGCTGAAGATTACGAGGAGTTTATTAACAGCAAATCTTTAGATTATGTAGTAATCTCAAAGATGCCCGAGTTCGAAACGGACTTTAACATTGAAATGAACGATACGATCGAAGGACTCGGCGCAGACACTGTTTTCGATCCTGACGCTGCAGACTTTTCAGGCATCGCAGGAGCGCCGGGCGATCTCTACATCTCGAAGATCATTCACAAAACACATATCGAAATCGACAGGAACGGAACAAGAGCAGCTGCTGCCACAGCGGGCTTTTTGTCCGGATCAGGCGAAAATCAAGTTATACCTGAATACCGTTATGTTGAGTGTGACAGACCGTTCATTTATGCGATCGTTGATGTTAAGACAATGGCACCTGTCTTTATCGGTACAGTCAACAGTATTTAATGCAGGTTTGATATTACCCCTTAGCCTTAAGCATTAAAAACTGTGGCAAAAGTCAATCAAAAACTCTGTTTTGACTTGCTATAATATGCGGAGTGTTCAGGGAACCAGTTCCGGTCCCGGCGCTCCGCAATATTATTTTCGAGGAATTGACTTGAATACCGCCGATAACAAAAGTCTCATAAAGAAGATACTTTACGTCGTAGTGACGCTTCTTCCGATGGCCATTTACATGGTCATATACATGCCGACTTTTTTCTGGGTGGAAAGTCTTGAGCCTGCAGGCGGATTTCACATCATCCACACGGCAATAGATGACCTGATCCCCGTTGTTGAAGTTTTCATCATTCCTTATGCACTGTGGCTTCCTTATCTGGTTATCGGCATGATCGCCATTGCCATCAGAAGCAGAAAGCTCTCAAGAAAGACATCTTACATGCTCATGGCAGGCATGACGCTGTTCATCATCATCTCACTGGCTTACCCCAATGCTCTTGAACTCCGTGCGCACATTCCTGACCGCGAAAACATATTCATGGACCTTATCAAGTATCTCCACTCGATCGATACGCCTACTGACGTTCTTCCCAGCCTTCACGTATATGACGCCATAGTCGTTGCTGCAGGACTTCACCTCACATTCAAGGATAAGAAGGTGCTTCTCGTATTGAGCGACGTCCTGACGGTCCTCATCGTGCTCTCAACGATGTTCATCAAGCAGCATTCGATCATCGATGTTATTTCAGCATTCGTGATCTTCATTCCTGTATTCATTATCATCTGCTTTGTTATCAATCCTGTTGGAAAAGAGTCCAAATCAAAGTAAAATTCCCCCATAAGGAGAACATTTTATGAAGACATGTCCTAATTGCGGAGCACCACAAGCTGATACACTGCCTGCATGCAGTCTGTGCGGATATTTATTTCCCGTTGCGCAGAGCCCTGTAAAACGACGTTTTGAAAAACGCATACTGATAGCTCTTGGTGCTGATCTTGTGACCATTATAGGCTCTACGATATTTTTTAGTTTTTTCTGGATGAAGGAATCCTCTCATTATGATTCCGCTACGATGGCGTTGATCAACACATTGCTTTTAGTTATGATTCTCATCACGGCGGCAGGCCCTATACTCGGTCTGATACTTTCGATCGTCGGTCTTAAGAAAACAAGGAGCACGGGAACAAAAGGAAAACCCTTAGCCATAGCAGGAATAATTATTTCTGCGATCCTGATACCGTTAGCGTATTTCTTTATAATGATCGCTGCTCTTGCCATTAATTCTTAAACAGAATTACACTTTCTAACAGTACCTTGTTGCAGATTTGTCGATGTATATAAGCGGTTTCAGACCGACAAAAACTCGGAATTCCCGTAAATCCGACTATTTGTCGATGTGGATCTACAGTTTTAGACCGACAAATTTGCAACACATCTTTGAAACACATCGAAAAGAAGAATTCATAACAAAAAGGGCTGCCTCAATTTGAAGTGAACCCCCGAAGTTGGACAAACTTCGGGGGTCTTTATATGAAATACAGTTTTGAAATAAAGAAAGAAATCTACGAGAAGCACTGTGAAGGCTATGGAGCTGACACGCTTTCTAAGGAATATGGTTTAAGTTCA
>JAZROA010000010.1:0-128373 GCA_045648465.1 Saccharofermentans sp. | reverse complement strand
TGTTCTTGATAATTATTCAATTAACAAATCAAGAAATACTATAAGTGTAACAACTACTCATTTTTCGAAGTATATGCTTATAGATGAAGAAGTATGGGTAAACACGTGGATAGATGCTTGTTGTGAAGCAGGATACATAAGCAATATCGGCAACGCATATTCATTACCTTCATATATTAGACGCTTGAATAACAAATATGATGATAATGATGGAGATGGTATTGTTGATAATCTTGAAACTGCAGGAATGATTAATAATATCGGTCACGTAGTATATACAGACCCAAGTAAAACAGATACGGATTATGACGATTTATCAGATGGATATGAAATGGGTGAATTCGGTGTAGTTGGCGATATTATCAGCTATTCAAAATACACCAAATATCTTGATGCATGGCCGGTATCACTGGGCTCACGTTATGAAGATTATGTTTTTCTGAAACAAAAATCCAGTCCTGTAAAAGGGGATTCTGATGAGGATGGTGTACTTGATGGGGAGGATTATACCCCTAATGAGCTAAATCCTGATGCAGTATATATTATTTATGCTGATGAATGGAGTGATAATGCCGCATATTGGAAATGGAAATACTGTTGGGGTTATAAAGTATTTGCTTATCAGTGCGAGGACTGGATAGACTTCAAAGAATATTGGGGTTCTCTTGGAATGAAAAAGGATAAACAAGCATACAATATAGATAGAGTTATTTTGTTGTATCATGGAAATATTGGTGGCTTCATGCTTAATGAAGATGATCCTTCTTCGTGGGTAGTAACTGATTACATGAGTGATTTATATGGAAATCTCATTTCTGACCTTCCTCAGAAGAGTATTAATATTGTTGATATTAAGTCATGTTATAGCGGAGAAATATCTGCTACAAATATCTATCCAGAAACTTATAAACCAAACTCTCAAGATTCCCAACTTGGATATAATGTTGCTCTTCAATTTGTTATGAGTTTTCCTGAAATATCATATGTTAGAGCCTGGAATGGATCGTATACGCACTATAATGCTGATCTTTTGGGTCAGTATGAGCGTAGCATTAATTCTGAAGGTGAAATAGAAGAGTTTTGCTATGATTATTATTGGATTGATGAAATAAATTATTGGGGAGCTTGTATAGATAGAGATGTTGAAAAATGGGGTATATATGAAATACTTCCACCTGAGATATAATAATAATTTGATAAGGGTGCTTGAATAATTATGCGAAGACGTCAGATTATAGTTTCAATTATCATTTATGCGGTATATTTTGTAATCTCTTTATTGTTGGTATTAGGCTTGTTGTATTTGACACGACCGCTACCTAAAATGAATGCCTCTATGTTTGTTCCGGCATCTGTAATTAAGGTGAGCGATGAACAAGATGATCTTGTCAAAGTTTATCCGATTGGCATGTTGCCTCATGGCTATTATGATATGGAGCATACAACAGAAGTATATATAAATGAAATTGAGGAAGGATGGATCACAAACCTTTATGAAGGGGATTGTAGATTAATTATTTGTATCGCAGATTCTAATATACCTGATATATGGTTGGATAATTACAATCATTATTATTATGCAGAAAGAATTCCTCGTTCTAGATTACTTGTAACAGATAATTTCGCAATACTACAAGATGATTCTACAAACCCGTTTGAAAATGAGCAGTCTCCTTCATATGTTAATGACTCCATTGATAAAGCGATAAGACGGTACTATTCTTCAAGAAAAGTTGTTTCTTATTTGATTGTTTCTAATATTGTTGTATTGGTTCTCATAATTATTGTGAACATCGTAATTACAATAAAGAAAAAACTAAAACTATAAGATGCGAAATTATAATTTAATAAAAGATGAAATTGGAAATCACGGTTTTGAAGCAACAAGCTACTAAACCGTGATTTTACTTTATCCCATGGAACTGTATTTTATCCCTCAAAACAAAAAATAAGTTGCCTTGGTGTTTTCGAGGCAGATATAGTTTAAATATGATTTTATCTACGTGATGGTCATAATTCTGATGCAAGGAGTACGGGATATATGAAATTGTATACTGTTGAACCAAAGGGCAATAAACCGATAATAGCAATCTGTTATGATTTTGACAAAACATTATCTCCGACCGATATGCAGGCACAGGGGTATATTCAATCTGTGAATTGTGACGTCACGGCGTTTTGGCGTGAATCCAATGATCTTGCTAATAAGAATGGTATGGATCAGAACCTTTCGTGGATGTATAAGATGGTAAAAGAGGCAGATGGGTATATTATCCCCAAAAAGGAAACGCTAGAAGAATATGGATCTAGGGTAAAATTGTTTCCCGGTGTTGATACTTGGTTTGAGAGGGTTAACGAATATGCCAAAACTAAAGGGATCATTATAGAGCACTACATCATTTCCTCAGGATTGAAAGAGATGATAGACGGCACATCTATTGCAAAGAAAGGTGTGTTTAAAAAGGTTTATGCAAGTGCATTCTATTATAATGACAGAGGAGTAGCGGTATGGCCTGCCCAAACAATAAATTTCACAGGAAAAACGCAATACCTTTTCAGAATTTCCAAAGGTGTTTTAAATGTTAATGACCCGGCAGTAAACAACTATTTTGAACCAGATGAAATCAGGATACCGTTTAGGAACATAATTTATATAGGCGACAGTGATACCGACATACCTTGCATGAAACTTGTAACTTCTAATGGTGGTCATGCAATTGGTGTATATGACTGTGATAGTAAGGACAAAACTAAGGTACAGAAAATGATTCATGATAGTCGGATTAGTTATTATGCTGAAGCTGACTATCGCAAAGGCAGGGCACTTGAGCGAATTGTAAAGGCTATTATTGATCAAACCTCATCAAATGAGGCAATTGAAAGCATTAAAACGAAGTGCATCAAAGAAACAGCAGATGCATACGATGGCAAGACTATCGAAGAGCAGAAGCGAAAAGATCTGATTATCGAACTTGATAATAGCAGCAGCTTCACAAACACTCATACCGTTATCAAAAAACTTAAGCAGATTGATTGGAACGCAGATGAACGTGAAGAACTATATCATATTGCGTTAATCAATACCCAAATAAAGTGGATATTGAAAGATCCTGATATAGCAGATTTCTATATGAAGAATATTAATAAAGAGAACGTCCTTAGTGACGCTGCTAAGGAAGTGAAGAGGCTGATAGAGGAATAACTACGTAAAAAGATTCAAATTGTTTCCTAAATATGGAGGAATAGTGTTATGGATTTTTTGTTAAGTATTTTGTCAGGCATAATATCAGGCGTTGTTGCTTCGGTTATTATCAACATCTATCTTAGAAGCAAAAAGCCTAGAATACTCATTTCTGATTGCATTGCGAGAAATGAAGATAACGAATATAGAATAAAGATAATCAACAAATCTAAATTTCATATTTCTAATATGATTATTCAGGCCCGCTTAATTTCCATGTCTATTGGGAATGGTGGGAATATTTTAAGCACAAAAGAGATAGATATAAAACAATCAGAAATATGTTTGGTAGAACCGTATTCAAAAGATGTTGAAAATGCACCATATGCGATTAGAATCGGAATATCCAAAAATCTTGAAAAGTATTGGATTGACGATTCAAAGACATATCTTAGAGTAATAGTCTTTTGTTCAAATGAATGGAATACAGCAAGTAAAATGTTTATAAAGAATTATCGCAAGAAGAATACAGTAATCCAAACTGGAGAATTCGAATGCGGAAATAGCATGAGAATAGTTAATGAATAAATACAACGGAAATCCAATTTTGGCAGATGTGTTCGGACGCCTTCGTTTGATGGAGAGAAGAGGCAGCGGTTTTAAGAAGATACTGGATGCATATGAGTCAGAAGAAAGATATACAGAGGAACTGAAGCCGGAGTTTTATACCGACGGATACAATTTCTTCTTAACATTATGGAATCTTAATTATGCTTATGATAAAGCGCAATCCAAAGCGCAACTTAAAGCGCAAAGTGGTGCTTTATCTGATAGAGATTATTTGTTGTTGTTGTTACGTGAGAATCCTTCTATAACACAGACCGAATTAGCTGTTATGATGAACAAGTCCCGCAGATCTGTTCAAACAATCATGAAACAGTTGATTGATGAAGGCGTTATAGAAAGAGTTGGATCAAAGAGAATTGGGACGTGGATAGTGAAGTAATAATGATAACATAAATGGGTTCTGTAGTAAGGAGCGTGTCATATCGCAATGAAAGAAAAAACGCAAAGACAACAAGTTATAACACTGATGATATATTGATAAGAGATTGGTTGATATTTATGCTTCAAAAAAGAAGATGACTATGATGCCGGTGAAAATCAACGGAGCTGGTTTTAAGTTTTCCGCAGGGAAGCATAACGAACTTCAGAAGGCGATTGTTGAGGAATTTGCGCCTAGATTTGCACCAAATGCAGAGTGCCTTTATGTGGGAGATATGGGACCGAGATAGGAGGGCAGTATTAAAACTCTATGAAAAAACTATATGCAGTATATAGCAAATTATCAAAACAGTTTCGCGACAGCTTATATATGTCTATTACAGCTGTAGGAGTCATATCTACGGTTATGTCAATCTTAGGGGTATCGTTAGATGAATGGACAAATTCTATCTGGCGAAGCATAGGATGCGTTTTGGCAGGAGCGATTATAATATTTGTTTTGACATATATATTGATAGGGCGAATCTTTAAGGATGAAGTGAGATTAACTATAAGAAGAACTCCTGTGAGTATTTCGGTGGGTGATATTTTTGAGACTTCTGGATGGAAAGTTATAGGTTGTGACAATCATTTTGATTTACGAGTTGATGATGTAATAATTTCCAAAAAGTCGCTTCATGGGCAACTTGTTCTAAATCATGCATCTATAGATGAGTTGACAGCAGTTATCAAATCTGAGGCAGAAAAATTAGAAATACCATGTGATGAACTGGGGCTTTACACTTTTCCGTTAGGGACGATTGTTCCATATGAGAGTAGTGTAGATGGTGAAAAATATTTGTTATTAGCGATGACGGAGTTAAACAATAGGCATGAAGCGCATACAAATATGGCCCAATATGAACAGATGCTCATGAGAATGTGGAGAGAAGCAGATAGGGTTTATGCGATGAATGATATTGTTTTACCATTGCTGGGTACAGGAATACCAAGATTTGATGATGGGCCGAAAGAAAAAAGTTCGCTCTTAAGATGTATGTTATGTACTTTGAACAGTAGTGGGGTAAGCTTGAAAGCAAAGGTAAAAATTGTATTATATGGTGATACTAAAAACTATAAATTATATGAATACAAGGACATGTTTAATGAGACAAATAGGAGGTAGAACTGATGGGATATCGTAACGGTAATTACTGTGCTTTTTATGTAGATGAGCCGTTTAATCAAAACAATTTAGGTGCATCTTCAACGCCAGATTTTGTGACTTATAACTTGTTAAGAGCTTGGAAAGGAGAGGACAGTTCTTTTCCATTTATTGATTCTCATGACAAAAATTATAACGTTCGCGATGGAAGTGATTGGGAAAATACATTAAAGCCCCGACTTAGGGAAAGAATTAGAAACTCAAAGAACATAGTATTGGTTTTAAGCGGTATAACAAGAAATAGCAGGGCGTTAAGGGAAGAAATCGATTATGGAATAAATGATCAGGGCTTGCCTGTTATTGTGATTTATCCAGATTTTGATAGTAAAGGAGATATCGCAGATACTAATGGAATAAGAAGACAGGTGAGAGATTTGTGGGATTTGCTTCCGGTTTTTAGGGATAATATGCATAAAGTACCTACAATACATG
Organism: Saccharofermentans sp.; assembly: GCA_045648465.1. Taxonomy (GTDB): domain Bacteria; phylum Bacillota; class Clostridia; order Saccharofermentanales; family Saccharofermentanaceae; genus Saccharofermentans. The sequence continues at coordinate 122,551 of JAZROA010000010.1, read as the reverse complement.
TGCCATATAAGAAAAACTTAATTAAAGCGGCACTTGAAGATGAGAAGTTTATGGTTAATAGTAAAAAAGATAGAAAAGATTACTATTTTACTGTGTGAGTTCAGCGACATATTAATGTATAAAGTTGGGAATGGAGAGGGTGTAATGCGAAGATTTATATATTTAGATACAGACACTTTAAATTCATATGTGGCGCAGATTTATGATGGGCTGATTCAAACTGAAGAAAAAGAACTGCAAAAAGAGACATCCATTTCTAAACAAAATGGAGTTACCATAGAAGGTGGTGCAGGGGTTGATATGAAAGTCTTTGGAAGAGGGTTAGATGGCAAAATGGAATTAGCTTATAACCATCTGAAGGAGACAACAAACGATGAACTGATAAAAGATGTGCAAACAAAAATATTGCATGATAATGCATTTGACCAACTTATGCAGTATTTAAAAGCAAATAATAGTTTGAATACAAATGAGATTGGTGATTTTATTGAAGTCTGTGATGTTTTTTCGTTGTAGATTTTGATTACTACCAGAAAATATTTGGAAATAAAAAGCTGGTTGATTTTTTGAAAAAAAGCGATGAAGATCAAATTACACAGCGACTTAAATTATTACAAGACGCGGAACTAATGAAAGAAGGGGCAAATGTAAATGAGATAAATAAGAGATATAGTGATACTGCTAAAGAAATGAAAAAGGAGTCCGCTAAGAATTACGATAATATTAAAGACATTTTAGATGTATTGTATGAGTTGATTCCATATAGACGTGTATTATGCATAAAGAATTACATGGTAGTTTTGAATGATAAATATGTGAGAGACAATATAGATATGACTTCTTTCAAGTTTGGTGGAAAGATAAAGGTGTTTGGATATATTACGAACAGAATAGATGCATCTAGTGAAGAAAACACCACAAATGCTTTTGCTCAGATTGGGAATATTCTTAATCAGATTATGATTCCATTTTTTGGGAGTGAAGACGGATTGAATATAGTTCATCCAATAGCAGTTTATTACGAGTAGGAAAATTTCGTGGTTGCAATTTGGTTGCAAAAACTTCAAGGAAAAAATAAATTACATAGAATGAGTGGAATTCCACCACAATATTTAGAATCGAAAGCACGATATAGAGCCAATATAAAATATCGTGACTAGAACTCGAATAGGCCCAAATCGCTGGAAACGCCCGTAAATAGGGCGTTTCAGTTTTTAAGCCAACATTTCGCCAACATAAGATTTACACTTTGTTCTTTGGGTGGTTATCAAGAACTCTTTACTACCATGTTATAATATAAAAAACAGAGCAAGGTTTTCTATGTTGGGAATGTTTCAATAGTTTTTTGGCGAGAGGAGCTTACGTATGAGTAGCGAATTTATTATTACTCCTGAAGTAAACAGTACGCAAGAATTTATCGAAATAGCACAAGACTTTTCTAATCCGCTTGATTTAGTTAGAGAGGCTATAAGTAACGCTTTTGATGCCAAAGCAAAGAATATTCTTTTGGATTTTAGTGTTATTACAGAATCAGGTGAAAAAATACTTAAGATAATGATAACTGATGACGGAAAAGGAATGAACAAGCAGGGTCTACAATCCTTTTTTGATTTAGGAAATTCCTTGAATGGATTAGATAATGAAGCAATTGGCGAAAAAGGACATGGAACAAAAGTATACTTTAATAGTAGGAAGATAGAAGTTGTGACCGTGCAGAACGGGAAAAAATATCACGCTACTATGGATGGACCTAAGAAAGCGTTGTATGAAAAGCAGATACCTGAAGTTAAAGTAAGTGTTGAAGATGCTAATGGAATAGAGTCTGGTACAAGAATTACTATTTTTGGTTACAACAATGATAGAAGAGATAGATTTACGCATGAACAACTTAAAGACTATATTCTTTGGTTTACGAAATTTGGTTCAGTAGAAAAACAATTTGGCATTGAAACGAATTCTGATGTTAAATTGAAATTAAAAGGTGTTGATCGTAAGGAATATGAGGAGCTCACATATGGTCATGTATTTCCTGCTGAAAGTGTGACAGTATCCGAACTGTTTGATGAGCATATGGTAGATGCTCCAAAGTGGTATTGTAAGAAAATTGTTAAAACCGGTGTTTTGAAGAATTCCCCTGAAGTTAGTTATCAAGCTGTTTTCTATGTCGAAGGCACAAAGGTTAAGCATAGCTATAATCCGATGATTCGAAGGAGTGGTTATACTCCACCGGAGGGTTCTTATACTGTTCAAGATCGGTACGGTGTATGGCTTTGTAAGGATTTTATGCCAATTCAAAGAAAGAATGAGTGGGTAGCTTCCAAAGGTGCGGAATATACTAGGTTACACGCATTTGTTAACTGTCAAGATCTTAGATTAACTGCCAATAGAGGTTCAATTGAGAATACTCCCTCGGAAATTCTTCAGGATCTCAAAGATGCGATTAAGAAAATCTATGATGATATTATTTCAAGTGATGATTGGAGTGATTTAGAATGGTTAGAATCAGAGGTTGTTGCTTATAATACTGTCGAGAAAGAAAAGAAAGACTTTAAAAAGCGATTAGACAGGGTTAATAGAGCTCGAACGGCTGTATATAAAGACATCACACTCGTGGAACCTCAACAAGAAAACGGTGTATATAGTATTTTTATGCAGTTGAGTAATATTGAACCCAATTTGTTCCCGTTTACTATTGTTGATTATGATACACATTCTGGAATAGATGTTATTGTAAAAGCTCAAGATAAAATACCGATTAAGACTTCTAAACTGTATTATGTAGAGTTTAAGAATTATCTGCAAAAAGATTTCAATCATTCCTTTGAAAACCTTCACAGTATTGTTTGTTGGGATATAAATCTTAATGAAATTCGTTGCGATGAAGAGGTCGAAGATGTAGCAAAGAAAAAAAGGACTCTGATAATAGTACAACCAGAGGATGAGAACGATTATACACACTATTTTTTGGATGCAAGAAGAGACGGCAGAAAGATTGAAGTATTTGTATTGAAAAACTATTTAGAGGAAAAACTTAAAATTCGTTTTGCCCCTAGAACAGAAGATGCTATTCTCTAATATAAAGCCCGTGAGCAATGCTTACGGGCTTTGTTAACCTCTTGTCTGAGGGAGTGATTCCTTAGTCAAGAAAATCTTGAATTATTTGTAGCAAGAATACAGACGGATTAACAGAATAACGGATATATAACATGAGCATATATTTGGTTACAAGAAAATGTTAAGCAGATTGCAGAGAGAATTTATAACCATTGTTTAAAGCAGGTAATAGATTCAGCAGGAAAAGTACCAGGCCATATAGTAGAGTGATGGCTAACTTGATTTAAATTTCTGATGTTTTTCGTAACAATCTAATTTTTTGTTTAAAACCAATCGCTTACGACTATATAGTTTAGTCGTAAGTTAAGTCGTAAGTGAAATCGTATTTTCATTGGAGATTTCACAATATTTATGTTATTTATATTTATTTCATAAATTAGCGACAGGGACGACTTTTGAATGTGAACCATTAATTCCAGACTGGATCATCATCGCTAATTCCTTCGGTGGCCGTTACCGCAAAGGTAGATTTATGATTCAGGCGTGAAATAATTTATTCTGCATCAAGTAAATACATACCTTTTTATTTTGTCACTATGATATAATGACTATACACTTTGACAAAATAAGAGGTGACCCAGGTGAAATATACTGAATCTGATACAAAAGAATTAAAAAGAGAATTAACAGATGCTGTAAAAGAGGTAATGATATCCTTCCTTAATACTAAGGGCGGAACATTATATGTCGGAGTTAATGATGATGGATCGCTGAACAGCGCATTCCTGAAATCAGACAGAGATGATATAGATCTTAAATTGGGAAACTGGATCCAGGATACTATTTATCCCGTTCCTTTTAAATGCGTCGACTATGCATTTAATGCTGATGGAGTCTTAGTGATAAAAGTTAAAGAAGGCACTAAGAAGCCTTATTATCTGAAAAGCAAGGGACCTAAGCCTTCGGGGGTGTTTAAGAGAGTTGGGAGCAGCACGAGAAACGCCAATGAAGACGAGATACTAATGATGATAATGCAGTCTCATAACTATATCTATGAGGATGAGATTGCTGAAGAACAGGAATTAACATTTAAACAATTCGAACGCATTCTTTCTAATAATGAGATTAGTCTTAATGCTCGTTTATATAAAACTTTAGGGTTGAAGAATGCCGGCGGCCAATTTACGAATCTTGGTTATATTATGTCTGATCAATCTCCGGTTGCCGTTAAGTTTGCTGAATATGATCCGCACATGAATTTTCTCTTTAAGAAGACTTATACTGGGTCGTTGATAAAAATATTATATGATGTTGAGGAACAGGCCGAGAAAGCAAACGTAACAACAGCTATAATCGACGGTTCTTCTTTTACCAGGAAGGAAACCAAATCATATCCGGGAGCTTCTCTTAGAGAAGTTATTCTCAATGCATTTTGTCATGCTGATTATTTTATCAGGTCAGATATCAAAATCGAGTTCTTTGCAGATCACGCTAAAATTGTAAATCCCGGCGGTGTGTTTAATGCAACTATAGAAGATGTCATGAATGGCGTTCAGACATATAGGAACCCTAAACTTGTTCATATATTTGACAAGCTGGGCTTAATTGAAAACTTTGGAACCGGAATACCAAGAACGATAGATGCCTATCAGGGTTCAGATCTTAAACCGACATTTGAATCCAGCGATAAATACTTTTTTGTTACATTGCCGAATTTGAACTATAAGCAGCATGCCCAAATAAATGACCAAATAAATGACCAAATAAACGATTTGGCATTGCTGATATTACGTGTGGTTAAGAGAAAGCCTGGTCTCAATGTTCCGCAGATCCTTGAGGAAATACGACCAGAAATGGCAGATGTAAATCCTGACAGAATTCGAAATGAACTCAGGAGGAATTTGACCAAATATATTGAACATCGCGGATCAAATAAAACGGGCGGATATTTTATTAAGGATAATACCAACTAGTTAAATAAATTGTGTGCTGCAAATAAGGAATATATATAGAAATGGTGAAAGAGTATGAGAATACAATTGTTTCGGAGTTGAATGAGCTTGAGGAATTACTCAAGCTGTGAATATCTGTTTAGGAGGATAAATATGAGTAATGATATTTCAGTTATTGAGGAGTCTCTGTTTAGGTGTGAAGAGTTAGATGTTGATGAAAGACTAATGATAGAAAAGGCGTCTAGATTGCTGAAAGAGTTTCCTGATCACGCGTTGATTGAAATTTGGAATGCTTCAATACACAATTTGAGAAGAAGAGTCGAAGCATATAGTATTGAGATGTTCTTATCTAGCGTTAATGGGTTGGGCGGAAGAAAAGCAACATATAAAAAAGACGGTGATTCTTTATCAGAAAGGTGGGCGGGGGTTGAAGATGAAGCACTTGTAACTGTTGCCGGTCAGTTAGGGATCATTGATAAGAAATCACAAAAAGCTTTAGAAATGATCAATTGGATGAGGAATCATGCATCAGCAGCACATGAAAACGCAAAAACAGTTACAGCAGAAGATGTAGTTTACCTTGCCGGATTAGTAAAAGTTAATTTGTTTGATACTGAGATGCCTAATCCAGGAAGCTCTCCTGTTTCACTCATTGAACCGATAAAGGATCATGTGCTGAACGAAAATGCGGTTAATGCTATGAAAGAGCAAATTAATAATTATTCCAGTGCGAATATTAATGTCCTATTTGGATTTGGAAGGGATGTGATTATAGCCGGAGAGGAACCACAGTATACCAATATGTTGCAGCTTTTTCCAACAATATGGGAAAAAGCCAATGATGAGTCAAGGTCAAATATGGGTAATCTCTTATCCGTTAATCTGTCCGATCGATTAAACGGTAAGGTTGAGCAGGATGATGCTTGGGAACGCATTTATGAAATGTTAGTAACTGTCAATGGAGTCAAATATATTCCAGAGTATATTAGAGCATCTATATACAAGCATTTGAGCGAAGATTTAAAGAAGGCAAAGAATACTACTTATGGATGGAATAACGAGGAAAAGGCAGCCAAAGCACTAGCCCAAATTGGTAATGCTGTTCCCGCATCTGTTTTTGATGAAGTATATCAAGAGATACTTAGTGTTTGGTGTGGTAATTATTGGGGAAGATCTAACGCTCATATAATCCTCAATGATTTTATTTTTGCTATTCCTACGAAGACAAAATTTCAAATTGTTAAATTATTTCGAGACAATGAAAGGGTTAATGAAGAATTGTCAGAAAGCAGACCAAATAAATGTGCTATAGACCTGTTAAATAAGTTAAAAGCCGATTTTACTCTCGAGACCCAGATAAGCGAAACTGACTCAGTGATAGATAAAATTATGGGGCTTACAAATAAGGACTGAAGATTGGCAAGAATACTTTGGAGGATTGGGATGAAATTTTTGTTTTGGAATACATACAAAAACAAGAGAATTAATCCTGTCATATGTGACTTGATTGCCGAGAATGGTGTTTCTATTGCTGTTTTGGCAGAGTACGCTGACAATATCAATAGTTTAATTGAAACACTTAAAGCGAGAGGGATTACTATGCATGTGATACCTACCCTTGGATGTGATTGTATTCATATTATAGGTGGAGCTGGATTGCGGATTGAACCGTATCTTCAAACAGATAGAGCATCTATTCAAGTGATTGATGATAAGTATATTCTATGTGGTGTTCATCTGAATAGTCAGCTATATTCCGATAATACAGAAAGACGTGAGATTGAAATTGAACGGATCGTTAGAGACGTTTTGAAAATTGAGAGTGAAATAAACTCTAAAGACACTATTATTGTCGGAGATTTTAACATCAATCCGTACGATAAAAGTTGTGTCAGCGCACGGTATTTTCATAGCATTCCTGTTTTTGAAGAAGCAGCTCGTGAAACACGTATAGTTGAAGGAAGAGAATACCAGATGTTTTACAATCCTATGTGGAATTTTCTTGGTGATTTCAAAGAGCCATACGGAACGTATTACTGTAATTCTGGCAATACAGTTAATCCTTATTGGAACACATATGATCAAGTTATCATTAGACCCGCATTAAGAAATCGTTTTGTGAAGGAAAACTTGAATATTATAACGCAGACAGTTTCTACATCGTTACTTGACAAGAAAAAGCATCCCGACCACAGTATAAGTGATCATTTGCCTATTACTTTTGAAATTAAGGAGACAGAACTATGAGTAAAGAACTTAATCTCTCAAACAAGTTGGATTTTTCTGAAATTGACATGACCGCTCCTGATAAGGTCATTGAGGAAATACTATTACAACTACCAGACGACACTCAAGGTATGATTTACGGGTCAATTGCCACGTATGATGGCCCTGTTAATTCATATACGACAACAAGATCATCATTAGCTGAAGCATTCGCAACAATAACAACGGAGAAGCATGTTGACATTCAGGATAGTTTGGGCAAATGTGGAGAGGAAGATAAAAAATTTGAGTGCTTTCTGTATACGCCTGTGTTTACCAAGTTTAAGTATCGGATATTCTTTATGAAATATGAAATAGCAAATTATCCTGTTCAGTTTACTTTGGAGGAAGGTATTGCTAGGAGCATTAATGAAAACAATTCTCAATACATCTTTATTTGCAATAATCGTGGGGAAGTAGAAGAATTGCTGGTTAGAATTCTTACATCTAAAAAAGTCTTGGGTGTTATGCAAGAACTTATTCGAATATACCAGTCAAAAAAGAATGAAGGAAACACAGCTTTAAGCGATTCAACTAATAATGTTGAGTCAAACGGCTAGTATCTGTTAACGAGGGAGGAAATGGGGCTTGAGAGATTACAAAGTTTCGGTTGGAATTGAACCGGAAGATACATATGAAAAAGCAAGGAAGGACATGATACAAGCACTTCAATCAACACAACGTCTTACGCCTATTCAGCGACAAAAGTTGGCAGAAGAATTGTTCGGTGCGGCTGCGGTTGCGAGCATTATTCAACTGCTTAACAACTATTATGGGTAAGGTGTATTTAATTTAGGAGAAGCACTTATGGAAGCAACGAATGAACGATAATCATACTATTTCCTGAGTTCATTCGTGAGTTCAAAATGAGTTCACGAGAACAGAAAAACATATACAAATGAGTTCAATGAGTACAAAACTATTACCGCAAATGCAATAAAATTAAGCATTTGCAAATGGTTTCCAGATAAAAGCGCTCGAACTCGAATAGTCTCAAAACGCTCGAAACGCCCTAAAATAGGGCGTTTCAGTTTTTAAAGCCAACTTTAAGCCAACCAAAATCAGCGATATGTTTTTTGAGAAGTCCGTCCGTAGTCATAGGTGGATCTGTTTGGGCAACTCAAAATGTTATCAAGAGAACTTAACCCGGATGATATAATTATCTCGTCTGAGGGAATGATCCCTTAGTCAAGAAAATAGACAGGAAGATGTGCTAATAAAATGGTTTATAGTGGATTAGGGATTAAATGAAACGTAATATTGGAATAATACTGATTATGATATTTGTTCTGGGACTATTCGGCTGTAGTATCCCTAAAAAATTAACTCTTGATAAGGTTGTTGAGTTGTCTGCAAAGGGGTATGAACTGACTTGGAGTGATTTTGAACAATATTATGGTTACGAATGTGGGTCCGGTCTTTATATCTTGTGTTATCAGATCGATGACGATTATGAAGTGCGGATAGGAGGATTCTCGCCTGAGGATAAATTACCTATGTACATTTATCTTGAACGAAAGAACAATACAGGTGATCCCCAATTCATTGATATTAGAAAAGAAAATGTAGAAGATTTTATCAATGCAACCAAATAGCTTGATATATCAGCAGTATGAGCAAGGGGATAATTATGGAATACTTAAAATCACAGCACAAAGAAAAATACAAAGAGGAGATGGCAGATCTTTTCTTTAAAAGCGCCCAGCTTATCAAGAATCCTAAAGGCGAGCTCAAATCCTTTTATGGTGCAACAATAGCAGGAGCAATTCTGGCCGGAGCAGGCCTTTTCCTGACAACATCTGGACTGTTGTTAACTTTGCTCAGGAAGCAGCTTAACGGATCTGCTGTTGTCTTCTTTATTGTTATGTATGTGTTATTCACAATTATCGGTCTTTTTTCTGTTTTGGTGCTCAGCACAAGAAAGAGGATAAGAAACCGTCCGGATAATGATAATCGTATTGACTGTGATAAGGATGGAGTTATATTTATTACCTCTCAAGGTGAGCGAAAAACATACTGGGATAATTATCAGGCCATAAGAGCATTTAAATACACAATGGCATTTATCCCCAAAGATCGAAAAGGGATGTATCTTCTTGTTCCGATTGAGAATCTCCAAAATGTTACGTCTTTTCTTGAAGAGAATGATATTAATATCGAAGTAATTAGATAGTATTTCCAGCAGGAAAAGGGACTAAAGAAAAAAACAATGAAGAGAAAAATAGCGATAGTCTTTGCAATTGTAGTTATTCCAATAATACTTTTGTCGATAATTCTATATTTGTCACAGTTTCATTTTGACTTTTCACAGGATTATAGAAGTGTAGAAGGATATGAAAACATAGTTTTTAAGGATTCCAAGAGTGATCAGTGTTTCCGTTTATGTGCATGGGGGTTAATAAGAGCAGAGAGCTATCCTGATTTTCAGGATCATCGTGAAACAATCGGTATACCATATGATGAATACCGGTCATTAATTGAGCATGCTGACGGAGGGTATATTTGGCAAGCAGTCTACTCTCCTGACGGAAGATACATTTTGTATGTTGAGAAAGTGGGCATCTCGGGAACAACAGATGATGAGGATGTGTATTACAAGGTGTATTCGCCGGATGACGGCACGACTACAACCATTTATTCCGGATACAGACAGTATTTGCTGGTTGATTGGAAATAACTATTGCAAGGAGAATTATGAAAAAGCGTGTCCAAAGGCTGATTATTGTAATAATTGTTTTTATTTTGGTGACCTTAACGGGTTGTTCCAAGCTTTTAAATGGTAAGTATGATCCCAATCTCTCGATAGGAGAACAGATAAAGACCAGACATTATCAGGGTAGCGCAGAAAACTTCGGAAAGAAGCAATTGTTGAATGAGATGCTTGAATGTGTCGAGGATAATGATGTCGACCGTATGAAAGAACTGTTCTCGAATTATGCACTAGAAGAGAATGATGTTCTAGATGAAGAAATAGAGCAGTTTTACGAATCATTCCCTGAGATTAATGAGGTTAAGAACAACAGCTGTGCATCTTCTCGCTCAGACAACATCGGGGCAACAGAATACAAATACAAATATCAGATCATGGCTGATATCTATGATGAGGAGGGCAACCGTTATTATTTCATATGTGTATGGATAGAAGGTTATTCTGATGATCCTGATATGCAGGGGCTTCATTCGATACAATTAGTCAGTGAAGAGTCCTACTGGGCAGACACATTCACTGTTCATAGCTGGGATGACAGGCCTGGCGTATACATGTATTTTTAGTCACGAATTTAGTCGACAAACAGAGAGATAATTTTAACTCATACGCCAAGATTGACAGATAAGATATGGATGCTTTGAAACGTTTAGGGAGAATGGCTGCCGAAGGAATTATCAAGGATGATGATCCGGTTTGGAAATAATTCTTGTTTTATTGAAGATGAGAGTTTTTTAAGCCAACAAAAAGCCAACTTCCGCTCCTAAAAAGCCAAAGAATTGGTGGAATAGGAAGAAAAATACCACAAGATATTGTGCTTTTTGGAACTTAACTACCACAAGATATGGGAGTCGGCAAAGAGCTTGAATAATCTCAAAACGCTGGAAATGCCCTAAAACAGGGCATTTCATTTTTTAAAGCCACCAAAAAGCCACTAAATTTCGAACTCATATATTTTGGAGACAGTAGCAGAACCATATTCAATTAACGGATCTGTAGTATAAAAGTTATCAAGAGAACTTTACTCGGATGATATAATTACCTTGTCTGAGGGAGTGATCCCGTAGTCAAGAAAATCAGCAGTATAGTGGGATAAGGATAAATGGATAACAGCAGAATAGAGAGTTTTATCAGAAAACAAAATGTAGCCTTTATATGCTCTGTTGATGAGGCGGGATATCCTAATGTAAAAGCGATGCTCAAGCCTAGAAAGATCGACGGGTTACGACAGTTCTACTTTTCGACTAACACTTCTTCGATGAGAGTAAAACAGTATATGAATAACCCGAATGCATGTATCTATTTCTATCATAAGGGACTGATCAAATACACGGGTGTAATGCTTAAGGGCACGATGGAAGTAATGACTGACCAAAAGACGAAAGATATAATCTGGCGCAAAGGCGACACGATGTTTTATAAGGGCGGCGTAACAGACCCTGATTACTGTGTTTTGAGATTTACTGCGGAAAACGGAAGATACTACTGTGATCTTAAGACAGAAAGCTTTGCGGTTGAATGATAGCAGGATTAATAGACAGGTTATAGTGCTATGGAGAATCTATGAGCCAGGAGTTTGATTGCAACTACGGAAAAGAGGAATTCAATGCAATAGAATCGGGAATAGAGGCTATTGAAGCTGTGTTAACCGGTTCAGATATCCATGCGAAAGAACGGCTTTTATTTTGTCTTGACTGGTATATGGATCCTTACTACAAGAAAGACCTGTCTGCAATACAAGAGCCGCTGATCGGACTCCTGCAAAAGATAGTTGTTACTGATGATGATATGGGGATAGTCGATGAAGCTTTTCATTTGCTTGAGGCCTACACTGAAGGCCCTTATGAAATACTGGAAGAGAACATAGACAAAGTACCGGAGGAATACAAACCAACGGCGTTATATCTGCTAAATACGGACAATCGTTAAGATATTATACAGGATAAAGGAATAGATGATATAAAAATGAAGTCAAAGAATATCTATACAGTACGTTTGATAAACACTGAAGTTGTGACCTCTTTTACAAAAGAAAAAGTTGGAAAACCCACATGGCTTTGTTTGCTTCAGAAAGATGTTTCTTGGTCAGCATATGCCGTGATACCCGATTTTACTGAAGTTGATAGTTTCGATTTAGATATCATATTTGATGATGATTTTAGAAATACGACTTCCGTAAATGTCGGAGACGTCTTTGACATCAGTTTTGATATTGTTGATAATCGTATCGGGATCCAAAAGGTTGAAGTGATCGGAATACGAAAAGACAGACCACTCAACCATCTTGAGAATAGATAATAATCAGAATAATTGACAGCGGAGGGGAATGATTATGAAGGTTGATAAGTTTGTCAAAGGAGCAGTAAGACAGTTTGCATATTGGTTTGCACACGGAACGATCGGATCAGGACTGTTGAACGGTATAGATTATGTGAGCTATCTTCAAGAGGAGAGCTCTTTCGCAGAACAGGTCTTCATCATTTTCATGAATAATCTTGAATATGACGAAACAGGTGTGACGAATTACAAACAGGCAGAATTTAGAGCCGCACAATATATCCGAAGCTATTATGATCCTTCATATGCAGTGGAACCTCCTTTTGAACAGTGGGAAACAGAAGGCGATCCTGTGAGCACAAGCGGATGGAACAAATAATAGACAGTATAGACAACTAAGAAGTCAGGTGAAAAATATGTTATTTACGGGAATCAGCAAGACGTTTTCTCTAGAGAATGAAGATCAGTATAATACTATCGGCGCTTTTTGGGATGAACTCTCGAAGATCTACGGATCAAGCAATCTAAGGGGGCTTGGCTATAACTGGACTGCTGATACGATCGAATATGTGATCGGATTAAAAAAAGGTATTATCGATGGTGCAAACTGCAGCGTTGAACTGCCGGATGAAGGCTGGATTGATTTCAAGGGTAAGACCTCTGATCTGCAGGAGATATACCGGAAGATCTATGAAGACGGCAGCCTGAAGTATGAGATTGAGACTTTTACCGAAGACGGTAATTGTGAGATCATGTATATCAGAGCATAAAACACAAGGTACTTGCTGCAAAGAATACCGGAGGCCAAATGAAAGATAATACATCATCTTATAATTCGAGTACATACGATGATAACATTACAAATGTACTACCATATTATTCAGAATTCCACGGGCAGGTTATTGACGTGGCGAGGATGATTTCCTTAGAGAATAAGGGGAATGTAAAATGGCTCGACACCGGATGCGGTACAGGAACTCTAGCTTTAAGAGCACTTGGCGTGCTCCCCGACATAGAGTTTTTGCTTTGCGATCCGTCTGAAGGTATGCTGGAGATAGCAAAAGAAAAACTCCGTGGGAAAGATGTCAGGTTTAACGATGTTGCATCTCATGCGCTTTCATATGTAAAAGAATTCGATATCGTGACCGCCATTCAGAGCCATCATTATTATGATATAGAGACTCGGAAAACAGCTGTGAATAAATGCTATGAGGCTCTTAAAGAAGGCGGGATCTTTATAACCTTTGAGAATATAAGGATGTCAACTGAAGAAAGCGATGCCATAGCATTGAATCGCTGGGGACAATTTCTATTGGATCATGGCTGGACACCGGAGGGAGTGAAAGCTCACCAGGCAAGACGAGGCGTTGAAATGTTTCCGATAACCATTGAACAGCATCTTGAAATGTTAAAGAATGCGGGATTCAAATCCGTAAACATTTTATGGGAATCCTACATGCAGGCCGGATTCTGGGCTATTAAATAGGCTTAAGATAAAAGACTCAGTATAACAGTATATTAGCGAGATATATCAACAGGAAAGTGAACCAGGAAAAGCAGTGAAAGTTCGAAGCAGCTCTTTTGATGACAATGGAATGATTCCAAGAAAACACACAGGATTTGGAGAGGATCTGTCACCTGAATTATTCCTTTCTGACATTCCGGAAGAAACAGTTTCTTTTGCGGTTATCCTTGATGATCTGGATGTTCCGTGGAAGAAAAACTATAATCATTGGGTAGTATGGAATATTCCAAAAACTGAAATCATTCCGGAGGGTTTATCCAGGGGAGCCCAAATCTATAGCCCTATAAAAGCCTGTCAGGGAATTGGATGGGGTAAAAACTGTTATAGGGGACCCAAACCCCCATTCTTCCTAAGGAAAACACACAGGTATGTATTTTATGTTTATGCGCTTGATAATGAGTTGGCGTTATCTGGTGATACAAAAAAAGATGAACTTTTGGATGCAATGCACGGTCATATATTGGCAGAAGCAAAGATAACAGGATTATACAAGAATACCTGGGATCATTAAATAATCAGTAAAAAAGAGCGGCATAAATGATAGTAAGTTGTGGACATGACATTTATCAATGCGGTGATGCAGGCGTTTTCGAGAGCATAATGCAAAAACTTCTGGCTGAAAAGTCAGCTGAGGTATGGATATCTCAAAACGGAGAACAGGACGAGTATCCCTGTATGGCGTTGCTGGTCAATGAGAATAATGCGGTGCTAAATCATTTTGGTGACGATGGGAGCTGTTACTCTTCTTGTAACGGAAGTGCTAAGGAAGGGTTCGTGTCTTTTTGCGATGGGCAGTATGAGATCCATGCAGACCAGATCATAAGTAAGGAAGAAGCAATGACAGCACTTATGGATTATTATATGAATAACGGCAGGTCAATCAAAATTCAGTGGGATCAACTGTATTAACAGGCAGCCGTATAGATAATCATCAGTAAATGATTACAGGGGAGGGATAAGATGAGTTTGCAAGATCAAATAGCAAATGTGTACGACAAAGACTCATTTATTAAGTATCTTAATCTACTTGCTAAAGATTCTGAGGAAAACCCTCAGGAGTGGGAGAATACGACGGTTTCTCAGTATTTGCAGAGCATAGCCAGTTGGATCGAAGACTGGAGCAGCAGGTACGGGAACGAGGAGTTCGAAAAACTGGATTATAACGAAATGGCAAAGTTATTATATATGGGAAAGATATATGAATAACTGGGGCTTCTGGCGAAACCCCAGTTATGATAATAAACAGTTTAATGCAGAGCCGGGGAGACATAAAATAGTGGATGAAGAAAAAAGGTTTAAGCATAAACTAAATATGTTAGAGCCAGGGTCGAGGATGCTTAAATGGATCGGCATCCTAATCGTTATTGGTTTGTTATTATATTTCTTTCGGTTCAGAATGGCAGCTATTTGTATATGGGCGGTATCGGGAATTGTTTTTGCTGCTCTTCTGGTTTTGCTCGCTATAGAATCCCATCAGGACAAGGTATTGAATGAAATCGCTATAGAAGAAAACAAGAAAAATGGAGAAATATAAATAATTAGGAAAACAGACTATGGATCTCACGTGCTTATAAGGAACAGAGAAATGAATAAAGATTATCTTTCGGAAACAAAAACAATAAACTATGGCGATCCCGTAATACAGGAAAAGGTATCCGAACTTAAGGCGGATACGGTAACAGCGATAGATTATATAGTTAAAGCCTATGAATTTGTCAGGGATGAGATCCCGCATTCATGGGATATCAGATCAACCGTTGTCTCCCGTAAAGCAAGTGATGTGCTGGAGAACAGGACAGGTATCTGTTGGACCAAATCATGTCTTTTGGCCGCCTTGCTAAGAGCGAACGGAATACCCTCCGGGATCAGTTATCAACTGTTAACGAGAGCAGACGAAGATGACAGCGAAGGATATATTATTCATGCATTAAACACCGTGTATCTGGAAGAGCAGAAAAAATGGATAAGACTTGATGCCCGTGGGAACAAGGAGAACGTTCATGCGGAGTTTAGCATTGAAGAAGAGCATCTTGCCTTTCCTGTCAGAGCTCGGCTTGGAGAGGTTGACTATCATGATAATGATCCCGATCTTGATGAAAGACTTGTAAGTATATTGAACAATAGTAACAATATATTAGAGATCACGACAGATTTTGCTATGAGGTGACGATCGCTGAATTGCCGGCACCATGTATATGACGGTTTTTAAATCCCGGGAGTATAATATGACAAGACAGAGGAGATCCTTTGTCGATAAACTAAACAGCATGACGAACGTGGGGAAATGATAGGTATGAAGAAGGTAATTGTATCGTTATTGATCATAATCACTCTGTTGTCTTTATCGGCTTGCGTTAATAGAGTGGAAAAGTACACATCTCCCAGTGGAAACAATAAAATTACGGTTGAATATGACTTTGTCAGCAGACCCTGTGTTATTTATAAAGGTGACTGTATTTGGAAATATCCCGGCAACGGATTTAATGAAGAGGCGTTTTTCGATGTCGAATGGATCGACGAAGATACTGTAAAGCTTATTTACAATGATGAGAGTCACGGTGGTAAGTATTATGAAGAGTTTGAGATAGACTTGTAAATAAACAGGAGGCGGCGCATGCAGCAGGAAAACAACGGAAGACCGGACATCAACCGGCCTATAGAAAACCCGGTTCTCAAAGAACTCATGAAGCAGGTTCTTATCTGCAAAAACACAAATGCCCCCAGAGAGCAGGCGATCGAGACATTCAATAAGATGACCGGAGAGATGGTGATGAATGCTTATTTCCTGGTTGTCGCTGAAATCGATAAATCTTCTCTTGAGCCAACTCCTGAAGGCGGGGCTGTTTTTACAAAAGATACTCATATTTCTTTTCCGGGCCTGAAACATCCCGATGGATCTTTTATGCAGCCTGTCTTTACGGATTGGGAAGAACTGAGGAAATGGGAACCGTTCAAGGAAGGCGATGTTGATACGATTGTAATGTCATTTGATGATGTATTTGCAGTCATCAGCGGTAAACATGACAATCTCATAGTTAACCCCTTTGGTAATGATGTCATTATTTTCCCGTATGACATGCTGGCCCAATTTAAGAGAAGGAAAGATTCGATTAATAACGGAAAGAACTGATTTTCCAAAGTTGTCTGAAATATAATCAGCAATCCAAACGTATTGTTTCAATGGAGGATACCGGCTTATTAACGGTTTTGAAATTAAAAATGGACGACTTGAATAGTTATTTAAGAAAATTATCAGTTATTGAAACTATTATCGGGGAATAAACATGGATGAAGGAAAAAAGATTCTGTTATCATCATTTTGGTCTTCAAAAGGATGGTCTGAGACTGAGATAACTGACGAGGAGTTTGAGCTTTGTAAGAAACAGGGCTACATGTTTGATCCGCCTGTGGTTGTTACGCATGAAGAGTTTTTCAGCAAGTTGGACGATGTACTGGATAAAGTGGATCCAAAAGATGTGGCAAATGCATTTCTTTTCAGTCTTTCTACAAGGGAACTGGAATACAGATCGGCTCTTGGAAGTTATTGGTACGCGGTTTCAATACCTGGAAAAATCAAAAAAGAAAATCCCTATTTATGCGGATGGAGCCGTTGGAGTGATTTCCAGTTAAAGAGAAACAGCGGCTATAATGTTTTGAATTTTGAGCGCTATAAATGGGGCGGTGTCAGACATACAAAGCCTAAATATGCACTGTTTGATCTGGAACAATTCTTACTACTCCCAAAGGTTACGCCCAAAGATGAAGATATCAGGATACTAAAAGAAATATTGTCTTGTGTTTCAGAATTGAAGCCAAGTGATAAAGTCGGGGCGCTTCAGAAAACGATTACATCAAAGAAGATATTCAGTTCTAACAAATCCGAGGTTCAGATTATGTTGGATATCCTTGGTATTTGCGGCGTGTTATCTTCTGCTGATCATCCTTGTTATGCAGATAAGTTCGCTCCTTGTGACGGATCCAGAGATCCTGTCGAATCAAAGAATGACTATGCGTACCCTGTAAACAGATGGTATGCGAGAGATGGTATCAATCTTAACCGGCTAAAGATAGTTTTCGATGGATACGATTTTCTGTAAGAGAATTCATATTTCTCTAGATGCACTTGAAGTATTTGATATGAAAGAGATATTGGATGCTGAAGCGGTTCTATATAAAATCGAACCGGATTATCCATATGATTGATATGAGGTGAATATGTCAGCTCACTATAGTAATTACACGAACATAGATGGAAATACTGCCTTTTTGGCGGGTGCAGTATCTACATATGCAGATGCTTATTTATGCGAGATCTGTAGCATAGAAAGTTATCAAAAGAACTTTACCCTGATGGTATAATTATCTTGTCTAAAAAAGAGAACCCTTAGTCTAGAAAAAATCAGAAATCATAAACTTGTTTCGGAGAATGCCAAAATGAAAAAGATCTCGATGGCAAATCAGATGATGAGCTCAGAGCTATGATGAAGGATTTCTGATCTTTAACACGGAAAAAGGGAAAGGAGTCATCATGCCAACACCACTCAGATTCAAATGTCCACAATGTGGTATGGTCCAGGATGTTGCCGGCAATGGACCTTGCTGGAAATGTCATGTAATGGTACACCTCCCCGAGGATGGTGTAATTCAAATCTTACGCACGCTTCGTACTAATTTGAGCATGGAAATATATATAAACGGCATTGAACTTGGCTTGTTGGGACGTCGTGCCGGCCATTTCAGCTCTTTAGATACCGTCAGGATTCCAGTGCCATATGGTCACTATCATGTTCTGGTAAAGTATCTCGATTATGCGGCGCGAAAATATAAAGGTATTGGTCTTGAAGTTGATGTCACTCCTCAAAACAGGTTTGTGTATCTTAAGGCTGCACGTATTGTTCCCGGATATTCACCCACTGTGGTTTTAGATCCGGCAACTGCTGAGGAGATGCCACCGGTTTAAACAGCGCTGCAGAAGAGAGCCCGGAAACTTACCGGTAGACTTCTCCGAAAAGGTTCATTGTTCAACCCAGAACAGTGTCAGTTTGTCACTTAACGGTGCCGTGGATACCCCGTAATTGACCTCATAGAAAACATATACCCACTGGCCTTTGCTGACTTCGATGAGACCGTTGTCAGTCAGATCAGGTTTGCTGTTCTTAAGCTCTTCTGCTTCCGATTCATTCAGTTCCCTGTTAACTATATAAATGCTCCAGCGGTCACAGTCGATATTCTCGACAGACAGAGTCGTATCACAAGTGAACCCGTAACCGTAATAACCGTCGGTTACGAGCATCTCCCCGTTAAGATCGGTCTGAACTGCCGTAAATTCACCGTCAGGAATAACCGGATCCACAACGTCCGTATCTCTATTCGTGGATAAATTATTGTCTTCGTCATCATCTTTATACGAGGTTAAAACAATGTCCTCGTCTTCATCTCTTACTTCTATAATGTTGATCCCGACCATTTCCGGTTCATTCTTATTTATGTAATCTTCAGAGACATAGATCTCGTATTCCGTGCCGTCACTGCTTTCCACATAAATATAATAGCGTGTCTCATAGTAAGTATATTTGCCGTGGTCGTAGGCGCCGCCTCCGGAAGTGTGCCTTTTCCTTTTTACGGTCAGGTCCTCGTCATCCCAGAAATCGCACAATGCATCCAGACATTCCATAAGGTTCTTATCACGTTTCTTATCTTTGGAGAAAAGATCATAAAGACCTTCCGCATCATCCTTGCTGATATATTTTATTATCTTCTTTAAGGTGTCGTTGCTATGGGTATAAATGCCTATAGTGCCATTCTTGCCAAAGCATCCGGTTACGGACAGGATAACAGCGAAAAGAACGGCTCCCATGACCAGTTTCTTTGGTAAAGCAACAGACAATGCCGGATGTTTCATGGGTCAGACAGACCTCCTCAATTTGCAAGTAACCATATTATAAGCAAAACAACCTGAAAACCGCACCGGAAAGATAAAACCGGATCGCATGGAAAATGGACAGTGTGGCCCTTAAATAGGATAATAAGCAGTATAAATTTCTAACAGGAATAGAAAATGATAACGATCAGATATGTTACAAATGAAGATAAGCGGTTTTGGTTTGAGCTTGATAAGCATTTACCGGAAGCCGAATTCGATAAGAAAGTCCGTGACAGACAGGGATATGTTCTTTTCGAAAACAATGAGCCTGTCGGAATACTGCGATACAACCTGTTTTGGGACAACACGCCATTCTGTACTATGCTTTATATCAGGAATGATAAACACGGATGCGGATATGGCCGCAGCCTTATGAAACATTGGGAAGACGATATGAAGAGTCTGGGTTACGGAATGGTACTTACATCCACCCGGGAAGATGAGGAAGCACAGTATTTTTACAGAAAACTGGGGTATGAAGATTGCGGGAATCTAGATCTTTTCTATCCGGGATTCGAACAACCTACGGAACTGCTCCTGAGTAAGAAGTTGTAAGTATATGAGTTTTATTGTTTATGAGATGAGTCGTTCCGGTAATGATATTCCATCTGTTGGGATATGTTGTATTCCTTTTGACAGACAATATCCGGAGCAGTACAAGAACGGTTATAATGCAGCTTTCCGCTCGATAAGATAGGTACGCGATATTAAACCGTATGACTGGTACCATGACAGTAATGCGATATTAGAAAAGTCAGCTGATATATATATTTTTGTTGAAGGGGAATCTCAGATCGATTCAGGCATCTCGCCCTGTTCTTTCCAGATTTCAAATACGATATCTATATCTTCAGGAATACCATAGAAATCTTTATACCAGCCTATTCGCGTGGGGCCGGTCGGATCAGGGAACCATAAATAATCGTCATAAGGGAATTTCTCGAAATATATGTAGTTGTCGCCATTTGCAATGGCAGTTTCGATCTGTAGTTTGCGCACACGTGACTCATCGCCGATTGCTTTATAAATAACTATCCAACGCACACAAAGACCAAGCAGTACTGCAGCTATGAATGCAGAAATCATGTAAGCAGTTTTCTTCTTTGCACCGGCTAACAGAAAGGCCAGAACGGTCGCACCGAAAGCGATGAGACAGACATATGCAGTATAGTAACTTCTCGGGCCGACAGTATTAACTGCGAGCATTGGTGCTATTACCATGAACGGTGACAACCATAGAACAAGAAGCCAGCTGAGAAGTTTCTTTTGGTTCTTAAATACGAGAATGATCTCTATAAATATCAATAACACAAATGCACTGTCGATTGCAGTTGTAAGCGGGCTGTCTTCGATTACGGAACGGCCGGTCATTAATGCTGCAATGTAAGTTGCTGCATAATATATGCACAACATGCTGTTGATCAGAGGCAGACATAATGCAGCGAGCCTGTTCTTAGCATTTTTGGCAGTTGCGACGGCCATGATTACTGATACCGACCCTGTGAGAATGCCGTGATGAACAATGATCTGTGGAAGCATAACGCCAAAGAACCGCTTGATGGAATCGATGATAAACACATAGAAAGGCTGGTTTGGATCGTACATCAACTGACGATATTCGTTGACGGCGGTACCTGTATTTATAAGAGACGGATAAATGCTGCTGCTGAACATTAAAACTGTTCCTGCCAAAAGACCGGCACAAAGCGGAATCAGTTTTTTCTTGTCTGCTTTCTTCCATCTGACGATCAGAAAAACCACAGCGAAGATAAGATAGAAAATGGTCAGGTTCTCAAGGAACAACTGGATTACGACACCATAAATAAAACAAAGAATGCTGCTGATCACCCAGGTCTTTTTCTCAGTTTTTGGAGATAAGCTTCTTGCAAGAATATAGAGGAAAAACATGAGTTCGGCGCCGGATACAACAAAGTTCGAAAAGCCTGCGATCCAGCTGTTTGTTTGTGACCATACATCAGCAGGAATAGAAAGGAACATTGCATTTGCAAACCCGAAAATCGAAGTCCGTACAAGATCTGTATTAGAAAACTTTTTTATATCAAAAATATAGCCGGATAGTATTGTTACAGACAGAGGGACCAACGTGAAAACTATACCCATGAATACAGTTTTTATGAACTCATTTCTTGTAATGATGACCTCAATCAGATTGCCGCAAAACCTGCTGTCTTTGTCAGCTGTGAGGAGGTGTACCATACCCTGATTAATTCCCCATTCCCAGTCATCATGAGTGTATGGGATACGGCTGGCCAGCCATATGTGGAATACCAACAGAACAAAGACTGCTGTAATAAGGCATTTGTGATTTTTCAACGACTTAATATTCATGCGACTATTTTAATCTATATTCCGTTACATCCCAAAACTTTTATTCCGGCGAACTGTTTTGATATTATCTTCTCCCGTTATTCTTGTAAACTGCATAATTTCACCATGTTATAATGACCCTATCTGAACGAGACTCGTTTTGTGGATGGCAAATCATCCGGGTACTGTGTGAAAGGCAACCCGGAATGCCCGTTTCAAAATAATGTTATAATATCCATGTGCTGAGAGCCGTTTGCCAGGGTATTTGCCGGCAAACATAACTAAGGGATGATGGAATTATGTTATTTGACACTAATGATACGGGGAGATATTTCTTTGATTCAAGGCAAACTCTGAATACTGATGAGCTGATCAAACTTGAGGATGAATACTACACCGGGTTGGAAAATAATCTGTCAAGCGCATATAAGAACTACCCGTTTATCAATGTTGCCGACAAGACAAATCAGATAGCGACTTATGTAATTATGGGAATTGCCATTATTCTGCCGCTGCTCTCCTGGTTTGTGTTCTTTAGAGGGATGGAGCAAATCCCCAGAATTTTCATGACCATAGGCATACCCTGTGTGGGAATAGGAATATTGCTATTTGTGAAGTTGTACTTAAGGCTTACCGTAAAGAAAAGAATTTACTCTGAAACTGTCGATGCAGAATGTATCGGATATGCCAGGTATTTTGAAACGGAATCCGGCGAAACCCTTATGCCCAATAGCGGCGTCCCCTGCGTTTCACCGGTTTTTTCATATCGATATAACGGACAGCTGTATACATGCTGTTTTGACGGCTTTGAAACTTCAAAAGATTGTTCAGTAGCTCTCGGCCCTGTGAAAATAAATATATGTCCGGAGCATCCGGAATCCATATACAGCCGCGGTGCACAGCAGAATGACGTGATCATTTTATTTGCAGTAGTGTTTTTCCTTGCAGGTGTCGGACTGACGATTGCGGGACTGATGATATGACCTTATCTGAGGGCAGCTTTGAAATGAAGTTATAAATACATTGAGGTAAACACATGATCAAATACGTAGATTACATTTCACCTGAAGAATACATGGAATTGAGAAGAAAAGCCGGCTGGATGGAATTTCCTCTCGAAGAAGCAAGGAACTGTGTCGAAAACGCATACATGGTCCTCTGCGTAAGAGATGAAGAGGACAGGGCAATCGGCGTGGTAAGGCTTCTTTGGGACGGCGGATATGTGGCATTCTTATCTGATGTAATAGTTGTTCCCGAATACCAGGGACAGGGCATCGGAAGACACCTTGTAGAAGCGGTAATTCAGAGGATCAAAGACGACATGAAACCCGGCTATAAGGTAAAGCTGAACCTTAATTCTGCCAAAGGAAAAGAGCCCTTCTATGAGAAGTTCGGCTTTAAGATCCGCCCGAATGACGATTGCGGTGCGGGAATGGATCAGTGGCTGAATCTGGAGTGAAAGAGTAAATTATGAACAGAAGAATGCGATTGGGGACAAGATTACTATCTCTGCTGCTTTTGTCGGTAATGGCTCTGGGCATTTCCGGTTGTTTTTACAACCCCAAACCAATATATCCGGAAGATACCGGAATCAAGTATTTGAAATTTGTTGCTGCAACCGGCAACAAAGAGCATGACAATTGCATTTTCATCTCCAATGACTATGGAAAATACGGAGAAGAGAGATCAAACTATCTGCAGCTGACAAGTGATACGGCAAATGAGCTCATTGAAGAGATATCAGCGCTGCCTGATATTTATGGTGATGAGTCTGAACAGTTTGCTTATTTTATCAGCCTGGACTACTACGATGAGAATAATAATCTGGTAAGTTTGGACAAGTATGGATATGGAGTTTTTCCTGATAATTGGGCGGATATCGTTGCACACACAAATTATCTGGCAGTAAAGGAGCTTGAAACCCTTACTGACAGCACGGATATTGTGGAAATTAATGGTGACCTTTTGAGAAAAGAGTTTGGTATTACCGATGAAATGCTTCCCGAAGGTGTTACGGTTGAAAAATTTGCCGAAGATTCGAGTTTTACATACAGAGATTTATATGAGGAGGGTTATTTCCCCAAGGACTTTTATATCAGCGAATACTGCTATAACTATTATGATTTTAAGCAATACAAGATCACCAAAGATTCAGTAGCAACAGCCTCTGACAGCAAGGCTCTTAAGGAATATGCGGAATCACATCTGGACAGTTTCATTTCAGAAAGCGACATCAGTATCTATGGAAAGATCAACGGAAAGACTTTGGAGATAGTCAGATTTGACTGTTTTGAAGAATGGAAAAGACTTAACGAAATCAGCGAATACGACATAGAGACGAACGATGATCAGACGCTGGATATCGCGAAAACGGTGCGACTCCAACAAGAAGGTATGATTGGCACGGATCATAGATATATTTTTGTCGATAAGACAAACCGTTTTCTGATCATAATGATTGTTCCCGGATACCCTGATTACAATTTTTTACACGATTTCATAAACAGTTGAATTGTTAAATTTCTGAACGCAAAACCCCTTGTTTATCAAAAAATATTGCGGTAAACTGCCCGTTTTGCTAAAATCGTCTCAATTTATTTATAGAAGGGGGTTATTTCATGAAGAAAGTAAGGATCTTAGCGGCTGTATTGGCAGTCGTAATGACAGTCGGCCTTTTCGCAGGCTGTAAGAGAAACACAACACCTTGGCAGGAAGAGGCTAAGGCCCTCGTTGCAGAGAAGCTGGATGACTCAAATGTTGGCCAGTTCGTCATCGACGGTGTTAAGTACGAATTCCCGATGCAGGTAAAGGATCTCACAGACAACGGCTGGAAGTTCGAGCCTGAGACTTTGGGAACAACAATAGTTCAGCCTTATGCATGGCATACAAGTTACATCAATCTCAGAAATGCTGACAACAAGAGCATTGAGATCGCTGTTTACAACAACACTGATTCAAATACCACAATTGCAGAATCAACAGTTGGTGAAGTCCGCATCAGCAACCTCCAGGGCAAGACGATGATCTCCGGCGGTATCGATTTCTACGGAACAACATTTGAAGCAAACGGAGACCTCGGCGAGCATGCTGCTGACGGTTTTGAGCTCACACTTGATACTGTTGCAGGCGACGGCAACGTCTTTACAAAAGAATTCCAGGGCAACAACGGCAAGACCTGCACCGCTACATTCTATTTCGGCGATTACAAGGAAAACATCGTTCTTAAGGAAGTTAAGTATGAGTGCTCATTTGAGATCCCTTATACAGATGCTGCTACCGGCATGATCCTTGCAGTTACAAACAACGATCCTGCTTCTCTTTCAGCTCTCGACAGTACGATCGAAGCTGACGAGTTCGTTAAGGAAGTTCGTTCATACCTCGCAGAAGATCTTGTTTTCGCACTCGGCTTTGATTGCGAGAACCTCACAGATGAGCAGTACGAAAAGGCTTATAAGATCCTGGATGGAATCTATGCGCAGACCCAGTTCTCCGTTCAGGACAAGGGCTATAACACGCTCATCGTGTTTAACGCACCTACCAACCTGGATGATGTAATAAGCGCGGCTTTCGATGCTGCTTCAGAAGAATACGAAGGCGACAGTGATGAGGCCATGTCAGATCCCGAATACCTCTCTCTTGTACTCGACAACTTCGATACAAGCGCACTCGAATTCATGCCCGGCAGAGACTACCTCGTAACGAACAACACATTTATCGAGGGCGTTTATGCTGCACTCTATTACATGATCGGCTTCGAAGAGTAATTGACGTAAATCAAATAAACTGATGATTAAGGGACTGTCTCAAATGATGAGATGGTCCCTGTTTATTTGGTATGGGTTACTGTGATTTTGCAACAATTTCCACGCCTTATCTGTTATTAAAGTATCAGATTCTGAGGGGGACTCTAGTTTATGAAGAGGAGCAATACCAGATTTATTTCCGGAACGATTGCGGTTTTGTTATGCAGTTTAACCGCAGCATCATTGTTATCCGCATGCAGGGCATCTGATGAAGATAAGCCGGTATCTATTATCCCGACGGCAACAACCGAGAATACTTTTCCGGATGCACTTCTTGATTCAAAAGATCTCGCATTTACAGCCAGGTGTGAGAATCAGGGACCTTATAACTGGGGATGCGATTACTGGACGAATGCAAGTTATTTCGTGTATTACGACGGAACGATCGAGATAAAGACCAGCTATACACTGAGCGGCGAATCAGATGTGTCAGCAGAGATCAGTTATACGGATATTAAGAGGATCAGAGATCTCGCTGATACTTTCAAAGAAAAGAAGGATTCTTACGATATGGATTATTCCGATACGTATGACGGAGTAACGTGGAGTTTTTATTCATACGATACTGATGGCAGCCGCAACTTTGTCTATAGTGGTTATACATATGGACTTACCGAACTTGTGGGCATACAGAACACTCTTGCAAGATATGATAAAAATGAGTCTTTGATCGACAGGGCATACGATGTTTTTGAAGGCACTTATATCTGTGCCGATGATGACCAGCAGTATGTATCGCTATATAAAAAAGACGGACAGATATTTTTCGAGGTCAGATCATCCGGCATGAAGGAGCCTGCAGTTTATGAGATCAGGGAAATAGTCTTTGCGGAAGAATATGTCAGTTTCAATTATGTTGAAGACGATATGTGGCACGGTCTTTCTTACAGCTATTCTGTCGGCAAGACTCGGATACAGGATGCCGAAACATCAGCAATATATAATAAGCAGATGAATGAAACTTAAGGTGTTGATTTGATCCTGCCTGTGGTGTTTTGAAAAAAAGGGAAATATTCATGAATAGAAAAATCACATCTCTTTGCAGTTTGTTTCTGGCTCTGGTAACAGCCGTAGCTTTTGCAGGATGCGGCAAGTCACCTTCAGATGACGGAAAGGGTTCAGGAAACGGCAAGGCTGAGATAAAGTCCATCACAATCATGTCAGCTGAAGAGAACGCTGAAAATATCTGGTATATCAACTGGCCGGGTTATTATGTTGCTGGCAACGAGTATGTCAATTTCGAAGACAAAGCATTGGAATTAAATGAAGATGAGACGGAATTTATTTTGTCCTATATGAATTCTTTTCCTTCGGACCCCGAAAATGCCGACGACAGCGAATGCATCTGCCGCATCTGGGTTACCATAGTCGATGAGAAGAGCAACTGCAGCCTCATAGGCAGTGTTTATGGTGATTATCCTGAAGGCACCGACAGGTTCTGTCAGATCATAAACAGGGTTTGTGGCGGCGATAAAGAATTCCTTTGCGCAAACGGAAATATGCAGGAGATGACGGACGAATATTTTACCGCCATCACCGGCTATACCGATGATGACATCAAGGGCGGAACGATCCGTGATGTCGTTGAGCACCTGTCCCTGGTTAACACTGTACAGTGCTATCCGTATTTCCTGAAGAACTGGGACTACGAATACATTCTCGATAACTACGAACTT
The DNA here is from genome assembly GCA_045648465.1 of Saccharofermentans sp. Lineage (GTDB taxonomy): Bacteria > Bacillota > Clostridia > Saccharofermentanales > Saccharofermentanaceae > Saccharofermentans. Next base: position 95,041 of record JAZROA010000010.1, on the reverse strand, counting down.
TGCAGGATGCTTCCTTACGAAGTCTATTCCGTGCCAAGTTCCGATGAGGAGTGCAGGGCATATGCCGAGGAGCTAGCTAAAGCACTTGGCGCAACAGGCGGCGTGACCAAAGGTTCATCTGATTTTGCCGGACAGGAATGGTACGAGATAAACGGTTATAAAGATACGGTCATCAGAATCTACAGGACTGATATTGTCTCAAAGGATATCAGGAATTCCGGCGGATTGGTCGATATTTATTATAGTTGCTTCACGATCTATGAGCCGGTCGACATGGGCGAGCTTGAAGGCGGCAACCGGTTTGATTTCGTGTATAGCAACGACCACAAATTTGCCGTGTGTGTTACCCATGAATATGGCGAACAGAAAGATATATTGTACGAAGCCGGTCTTGTCGTTCTGACTCTGGACTGATCCCGGCTCCGCACGATTATATGTTCTTTAAGTTTTAATTCAGAAGCACTTTTTCTCGTGAGTCTGTTTGCAGTTTGCAAGGTTTGCGCACTTGTAGCAGACCTCGTTGGGGCAGGTGTCTGAAGCGAAGAATCCGCGGATGTTTTCGAGCGTTGTATCAGCGATGTTCTTCAGTGCTTCGTTGGTCAGGAATGCCTGGTGCGAAGTGACGATTACGTTAGGCATAGATATGAGTCTTGCAAGCGTGTCGTCATTGACGATGTGGCCTGAATAATCGTGGAAGAATATGTTGGATTCTTCCTCGTAAACGTCGAGGCATGCTGCTCCGATCTTGCGCTGCTTGATGCCTTCGAGCAATGCTTCGGAATCGATCAGGGCGCCTCTCGATGTGTTGATGAGCACAACGCCTTTCTTCATTTTCGCGATGGTATCATTGTTGACCATATGCCTGTTCTCTTCGGTGAGAGGGCAGTGGAACGATATGATGTCGCTTCTTTCCCAGAGCTCGTCGAGCGTTACATATTCGATGCCGGAACCGGCTGCGGGGAACTTGTCGTAAGCGATGATGTTCATTCCGAATCCGCGGCAGATGTCTATGAAGATCCTGCCGATCTTGCCCGTTCCGATAACGCCCACGGTCTTGCCGTGAAGGTCAAAACCTGTCAGACCGTTGAGGCTGAAGTTGAAGTCTTTGGTGCGGATGTAAGCTTTGTGGATCCTTCTTATCGATGTCAAAAGGAGCGCCATTGCGTGCTCTGCGACAGCGTAAGGTGAGTAGGCGGGAACGCGGACGATGTGGACTTTGCCGTAAGCATATTCGACGTCGACGTTGTTGTATCCGGCGCATCTTAATGCGACGAGTTTTACGCCGAGCTCTTGGAGCTTGTCGATGACGTCCCTGTTGATGTCATCGTTTACGAAAACGCACACTACGTCATTTCCTTCGGCGAGCTTCACCGTGTCTGAAGTAAGCCTTGTCTCAAGGAATGTTATCTCAAATCCGCTGTCACTGTTCGATTCAATGAACGACTGCTTATCGTAATCTTTGGCGTCGAAAAACGCGATCTTTAACTTATCCATTTATATTCTCCTTCCAGCGAAAAAACTCTTAATTTCTTATATTTTACTCTTCGCCGGCAAGGGTTAGTTAATTGTTTTTAACCTGCCGCAAAATAAACAAAAGAGGATGCCTTCCGCGAGACATCCTCTTCCAACAATCTTAACCTTCCTCTTATTTCTTAATTGAGCTGACAAGCCTGCCTGCTTCTTCGGGCGGCATCGGCTTGCCCCATACGAATCCCTGGATGTAGTCGCAGCCGATCTTCTTTAAGACTTCGACCTGGTCAGCGGATTCAACACCTTCTGAGATGACCTTAAGATGGAGTATGTGGCCGATCGAGATGATCATGGCGACATACTGCTTTGAAGATTCGCTCATGTTCATCTGGTCGATGAATGCCTTGTCGATCTTAAGGAGATCTGAAGGGAAATTATTCAGGTAACTGAGTGACGAATATCCTGTGCCGAAATCGTCGATCGCAACCTTCATGCCCATCGCCTTGATCTCGTTGATGCGCTGCAGGGCCTTTTCTGCGGAGTCGATCATGATGGACTCCGTGATCTCGATCTCGACGCGCTCGGGAGCGATGTTGTGGGCCTCAAGGATATTCTTTATGTCTTCGATGAATGTATTCTTCATCAGGTGTCTTACGGATACGTTGACACTCATCATGATTTCCGTGCCGGTCTCACGGGTGATCTTATCAAGGAATTCCATCGAGAGCTCGAAAACGCGCATGTCGATCCTGTCTACAAGACCGGTCTTCTCTGCGACCGGAATGAAATCGGCAGGGCTTATGAATGAACCGTCGTCATCCTTCATTCGCGCAAGCGCCTCGAAGCCTCTGAGGTTATGGTTGATGTCATACTGCGGCTGGAGATGGAAGAAGATCTTGTCGCCGCCTAAAGCGGAACGGATCTTGCGCTCGATCTCAAGAGTTCTTTCCACATTAAGAACTTCGGGCGTGAATCTTAAGAGCCTGCTGCCGCTGCCGACCTTCTTTACTTCGTGCAGGGCCGCGTCTGAATAAAGATAGATATTTTCAATAACGTCACTGTCTTCAGGGAAGAATGAATAACCGAAGCATGATGTCAGATAGTAGTCGCAGTCATCGATCGTGATCTTCTTTTCGAGCACATCGCGGTATGCGTTGATGGTGTTCTCGATCTCTTCAACAGAAGGATATTCGCTGATCACGATCATGAACTCGTCGCCGGAATTTCTTGCAACGAAATCGACTGTCTCAGTGCTGAGGGAGTTAGCGAGTTCCTTCCATCTTCTAGCAACTTCCTTTAAGACCTGGTCGCCTGTGTCGTGACCCATTGTATCGTTGATGCTCTTGAAGTCATTCAGGTCAACCGATACAAGAACGAAAGGTTCGCCGCGTCTCTGGAGATCTGCAAGGAGCTCGTTGCATGCGAAGCGGTTAGGCAGTCCCGTGATCCTGTCTGTAACGGCCTGCTCACGGATGCTCTGCTGATAGTTCAGGACCTTCTTATAAGTGAAATGGATTATAGAGATGGCGCCGATAATAAGTACGCTGGAGAATAAACCCGGGAGCGCATTCAGGTTGCCGCGCACGAAAATGTTTACGAACATTATAGGGAACTGCAGGATGATCACGGCCATCGATACTATGTAGCCGACTCTTCTAAACAGCATGACGAGGCAGATAATGCAGATGTTTCCGAGCATTGAGAAAACACCGGAGAAAGAATTATATCTGATCATCTGGTCGCCGACTTCTACGAAGCCCTGCATTGTCGACGTTCTCATTGTAAGGAATGTTGCTATGGAATAAAGCAGCAAAAGAAGAATGAACGCACTCTTCGGCGCCTCTTTGCTAAGAGAGAGGTTTTTCAGAGTCTTATCGATATTGCTGTTTCTTTTTACCATCAGTGCTTCACCCTTGAGACGAGATTAAGAGATATTAACGTCATTATATCAGGGCAAAAAGTATATAACTTGCACGAAAGTGTTACCTGCGTGTCTAAAATGATGAAACTCTGTAAATAAACAGTAAACGTTACTGCCAGGATTTTCTGTATTCCCTTGGCGATTTCTCGAAAAATTTCCTGAACGTCTCAGACATGTAGCTGACCCCGCCAAAGCCCGTCCTGGCCGCGATCTCAGACATGGACATATTCCCGGAACGCAGTAATTCAGCCACTTTGCGGCTCCTGAAGTGCATCAGGTAATTGATCGGTGATTCGCCGACATACTGGTGGAAAAGCGTGTTGCATAACGACTTGCTGACGCTGCCGCTTGCCGCGATGTCGCCCAGATTGATCTGTTCCTGATAATTATTTGATATGAAATGCATCATTACCTTAAATGACTGCATCCTCGGATCTGATATGGTCTCTTCCTTTGTCGCGCCCAGGTATTCGGCCTGCTTTCTGATGATGTCCCATATCTGATAGAACTGCATCGTGATCGCAAACGGATCGTGCCTTATTTGGGGAAGGTCATATATAAGGTCTCTTATCTGTTCCGTGTATTCATTTATATAACGGAATCTCAAATAAGGAATGTCGGGATTATCCGTGATGGGCTTTATTGCCTGCATCTCGACTGCAACAGAATTGGAGAGTATGCGTGGATTGATTATCGCAATTACATACTTAGCAACCTCACCTACGCACAGGTTGTAGTGGATCTGGTTGGAGTTTACGACTATCGTGTCGCCGGCGTTGAGCAGCAATTCCCTGCCGTTTACGAAGTAGGCAACCTTGCCTTCTTTAACTGTCATGATCTCAATGTCTTCGTGGTAGTGCGGCACGCCTTCCCATGTGACTTTGGGCGCGATCCAGCCGTCGTAGATATACGAAGGAAAGTTCGGATCGTCGTAATTTATTATCTCTGAGCCGTCATCGCGCTTTACGATGAGACCCATCACTTCTTTTTTCATAACAATATTTCTCCAGAAACCCGAAAACCATAACAATATTCCAATTGCGTGGAAGATTGTTATAAAACTAAGGCAGTTATGTACTGTTTTTGCGTGCCTACTCACAATATACTTGCAATCAAACAAAAAGGGAAGAGGAAATTTCACATGGGCAACGAAGCAGTAATAATGACTAACGTATGCAAAGACTTCAAGGTGTTAAACCGCCATGAAGGTCTTAAAGGAAGCATCAGGGACTTGTTTTCGAGAGACTACAAAACAGTCTCCGCGGTAAAGGACGTAACCCTTACGGTTAACAGGGGAGAGATCATCGGATACTTAGGCCCTAACGGCGCAGGCAAGTCCACCACCATCAAGATGATGACAGGCGTACTTGAGCCGTCCTCCGGCGAGATCCTCGTCAACGGCAAAGTGCCTTATAAGAACAGGACAGAAAACTGCGAGAACATCGGTGTTGTTTTCGGACAGCGAAGCCAGCTCTGGTGGTCGCTCCCGCTTATAGAATCGTTCAAGCTCCTGCGCGACCTTTACATGGTTCCGCAGAAGGAATACGAGGAAATGATCGAGCTTTACCGCTCTCTTGTCGATATCGAGCCGATCCTCCACAAGCCCGTAAGACAGATGTCTCTGGGTCAGCGGACATTAAGTGACATCCTCGCTGCGTTCCTGCATAATCCGGCGATCGTATTCCTCGATGAGCCCACGATCGGTCTCGACGTCTCAATGAAGGCAAAGATCAGGGAACTCATTCTCGGTCTTAATAAAGAAAAGAATACAACCGTAATCCTCACCACCCACGACATGGGCGACGTTGATGCGCTTTGCAAGAGGATCGTCATCATCGACAAGGGTACGAAGATCTACGACAACGACATCGACCACCTGAAGAACTATTTCGGTTCTTACAGGACCTTGAAGCTCAAGCTCGCTGACGATTCTTGGGAAGAATATCTGATCGACGAGAAGACTACTGATGTCATGGACGTCATCATGGAAAAGCAGAAAGAAAAGAAGATAAAGGACGTTAAGATCCTTGAGATCTCCACAGAGGAAGTCATCAAGAAGATCTACGAAGGGGGTACAAAATGAATCCCAAAAGGCTGTTATCAATAACAAGGGCCGGGATAATGGAGTCACTGCATTTCAGACTCGGCATCTTTGTTACTCTTTTCGCGAACCTGATCTACCTGGTTCTCGTTTACTACCTCTGGAAAGCCATCTACGATTCATCAGGCACCGACGTCGTAAACGGCATGACCTTCAACGACACCATGATCTACCTGATCCTCGCGACCGCATTGTTCAACTTCCTGGAAATGTTCGTCGTCTGGGACATGAGCAGATCCATCCAGTCGGGCAAGATAGTCCTTGATCTTCTTAAACCGATGAGGTTCCGCAAATACACTTTCTGGTCGTACACGGGCAACCACGTCGTCCAGTTTGTCCTGACCTTCATCCCGACATTCATCGTCGTCATGATCGTCACGAAGGGCGCAATTCCAATTGGTCTTAACCTTATATGGTTCCTGATCGCAACGGTTTTCGCGCTCATCATTAACTACAACATCGAGATGCTGGTCGCTCCGATCTGTCTTTTCACGGAATCAACGTGGGGCATCAACATCGTAAAGGAAACGATCGTACTGCTTTTGTCGGGTGCTTCGATCCCTCTGGCTTTCTTCCCTGAGAAGGCGAGGGTCATCGTATCTTATCTGCCTTTCAGGGCAGTCTACGACATACCGCTCTCGATCCTGCTCGGCAAGAGCGGATCAGACACGTGGCAGGGCCTTCTGCAGCTTTTCGCCCTGCAGATCATATGGCTCGTCGTGCTCACGGTCGCGGGCAACTTATTCTGGAATTGTGCGGTGAAGAAAGTCACCGTGAATGGAGGCTGACATGCGCAAAAGAGGACTGACATTTTACGCGAGAATGTACCGCAAGATTCTCGTTCAGGACCTGAAGAGCAAGATGAGCTACCGTGCCGATTTCGTCATCTCGACGTTCGGCATGATAATGACGAATCTGTCAGGCTTTGTCACCTTCATGATCCTGTTCCACAACTTTCCTACGATCAACGGCTGGGACTACCACCACATGCTGTTCCTGTACGGCTTCTCGCTTGTCGCGCTGACACCCGTTCAGTGCTTCTTCGACAACAACTGGAACCTCAGGTTCATGGTCCAGAGCGGCGACTTCATCAAGTACTGCTTCAGGCCGGTCAACGTGTTCTTCTACTTCATCTCTGAAGTGTTTGACGTCAAAGGCCTGGGTCAGCTCGCATTCGGAATCGGCACGATCATTTATGCATGGATCAAGCTCGGCATCCCGGTAACGCCTCTCATCATCCTGAAGCTTATCGTGTTCCTGCTGACCGCGTCCCTGTTCATGATCGCCCTGATGAACTTTGCAGCCGCAACATGCTTCTGGATCAAGGGCTCCGGCTACGTAATGGTAATCATGTTCCGCTTCAAGGACTTCGCGAAATACCCGTCGTCGATCTTTGAAGGCATCTTCAAGATCATCTTTACGTTCATCATCCCGATTGCGTTCATCGCTTTCTACCCGAGCCTCGTCATCCTGTCTCCGGACAACGTCCCTCTGCTGTCGTGGATCTCGCCCCTCTACGGCCTGATCTTCGTATACCTGAGCTACAAGTTCTGGATGCTCGGCGTTAGAAAATATGATTTTACGGGTTCATAATAATCAGGGCGGCGCTTTAGCCCGCTCCACAAATAGGAGGATAATAAAATGAATGACTTAGTAATGATAATCAAAAATGCAGTTGTCCCTAACTTCATCAACATAAGGACATCCATAAAGACATACGACAGAGATGCCATTATCTGCGGCGCGCCCTGCTGGCGCTGGGTATATCACGCGCTCCATTCTGCAGACAAATGGTTCATCAATCCCAATGTCTATGAAGAGCCCTCTTTCCACGAAGAAGGCATGGACAACCCTGACAATCCGACTTCAGTCGTGCTCTCTGACGAGCAGCTTCTTGAATATCTCGATCACGTCGAGAAGAAGACTTTGTCCTACCTCGATTCACTCACGGATGACATGCTCTATGAGCATCCCGAGAACTGCAGATTTACGCGCATGGAACTCGTGCTCCGTCAGTTCCGCCACCTGCCTTTCCACACGGGCATGTTAAACGGCCAGACAGCTCTTGCTACAGGCTCGTTCCCCGTCTGGGTATCCGATGCGGACAAATTTATAGACGACGGCATCTTTTTCGGCCGCTACCGCGAAGGCCAGACCAAGATCTGATCCTTCCGGATTTCTGAACACCCTCTTTAATGGAAATGTACCTACTAAAATGAGATTTTTCGATTTTAGTAGGTAAGGGGGAGGGGGTATATGGCCCCTAATTTGCCTGTTCTGAGCTCGAAAAGCGGTTCTGCGGGCTGTTTTCTTGGTTTTTCCATGCTCGAAAAATGGTTCTGCGGGCTGTTTTCTTGGTTTTTACGTGCCCGAAAAGGCCTTCCGGGTGCTTAAAAGCTTTTTTCAAGTGGATATGGGAATAGAAATTACCTACTAAATTTCGATTTTTCGATTTTAGTAGGTAAATTTTTGGATTTTTAAATTCGCATACCCCCTGGGGGTATATTGATCAGAGCGTCATCGAGTGGGCAAGCCGTTCAGAGCATCCTCGCAAAGGTATGCAGCCCGTTACTTCCAGAAAAAGAAATGCATCAACCCAACCGTATCCTCCCCACCCAAACAAATCCTCCCCCTTTGACAATCCCCTTCCCTCGTATTAAAATGACACCGAGTCATTTTTACAAAGGCGCAGAACAAGATGCAGCGCAACGTGGAGGAAACACCATGCCCAAAGTCAGCGAAGAATACTATAAGAACAAGCGCAAAGAGATAGTCGATGCGGCTTACCGCGTGTGCACCAGAAAGCCGATCTCGTCTGTCGAGATGAAGGACATCATTGAGGAGACGGGCTTTTCGCACGGGGTCGTATACAGGTATTACAAAGATCTGGATGAAGTCTTGAAGGACCTCGTCATCACCATCAATGAGAACAACAAGATCGACGACAGGCTCGATGCGATTTTGGACAGGGCGAAGACGGATAAATGGGAGAAGACCATTTACGAGATCTGCGCGATGCAGGCTGATTACATGAAGGAAGTCGGAACGGATCTTCTTAAGGTATCGATCTACAGCGACATGCTCGCGATGACAGATCCTGAGAGGGCAATGAGTATCGCGCAAAGACTCGGGAAAGATGAGCAGAGCCCGCTGCTTTATGCAACGGTTGCAACGGAGAAATTCCTCAAAGAGATCGTAAAGAAGAACAAGTTGAAGCCGGCAACAAGCATAGATGAGATCATCCAGTTCATGATCGTCAATTATCACGGAATCCAGACCGGATACGTGCTCTCGGAATGCTTTAAGGTTCCTCATGTTGAAGGCAAGTACAAGCCTGAAGACATGTTCAGAAATCTCGCGAAGTCCGTGATCCTCATGCTGGGCGGAAAGGTATAAGGAAAGCCGCGAGGCAAGAAACGAATAAGGGAAAGATTAAGAAAGGAATAAGGAAATGGTTTTTCACACATACGGGAATAAGGAAAACAAAGCGGTCGTGCTGATCCACGGAATGCTCACACCGTATCAGATCTGGAACAAAACAATAGAAGAGTTCGCGGATAGTCATTACGTGATCGTACCGGAATTAGACGGGCATACCGAAGATGAGACGAGCGAGTTCAAAAGCGTTGAGGACGAGGCGCGGAAGATAACAGATTACTTTACAAAAGAGCTTAACGGGGAAGTGTACTTGCTGGCCGGGATCTCAATGGGCGGAAGGATCGTTTCTGAGGTCGCGAAAAACACGGGCCTTAGGATCGAAAATCTCGTCATAGACGGTGCGCCGCTCATGAAAGTAAACGGCATCTTAAAGAGCATTATGAGGAACAATTACAAGGCCATCTTAAAGAAATCGAAAGCGCGTGATCCTAAAGTTAAAGCATCCTTCGAAAAAAACTTTCTGCCCGGAGAATACTGGAATGAGTTCCTGAAGATCGCAGACAACATGAGCATAGAGACAGTAGATAACATTATCGATTCTCTATTCCGACCGTTTGAATTCATTAAATATCCGGATGATATGAAGATACTTTTCATGCACGGCACGAAGGGGAATGAGTCAGTATCGAAAAAAGGTGCACTTAAGATGAAAGAGTTAAATCCAAAGATGGAGATCAGGAGTTTTGACGGCCTCGCGCACGCTGAGCTCTTGTGCTTCAAGCAGGAACAATGGAATAGGGAATTAAGGGAGTTCTTAACATGATCGATTACATCAGGGAAAATTTCAGTTATTATCCGATCTACTACAGGCTGCTTTTCAAAACGAAGAAGGAATTTACGCCTGAACGCGTGGATTACGGGACTGATAAAGATCAGTATTTTCTGTACTATGAGCCTGCAGAAAAAGTCAGCGATAAGATCGTCATCTGGGTTCACGGTGGCGGATGGAATGCAGGGGATCCGAAGTTTTTCGACTACGTGGGACAGTATATGGAAAGGGCCGGATACCGCTATGTATCGATCGGTTACAGACTGTCGCCGAAGAATAAATATCCGGCGCAGATTATAGATGTCTGCAACGCTTACAATGCGGCAATAAAATATCTGAATGACAAGGGCATCGATACATCGAAAGTGATCGTCTCCGGCCCTTCTGCGGGCGCGCATCTTTCGTCGATACTCTGCTACAGCAAAAAGGTTCAGGACGAGTATAAAGTCGATGTCTCAAATGTCATCGGATACATCGGCGTCGGAGGTCCGTACAGCTTCAGGAAGAGCCAGTCGATGACGCTTAAGATGCTCCTGGGAATGCTTTTTACAAAAGGCTATGACCGCACGGAAGCTGAGCCGTGGTCGCTCATGACAAAGAATCACATACCGATGCTGCTTATCCAGAGCAGGCACGACGGACTGCTCGAATTTGAGTGCGCGGAAGACTTTGCCGCCAAAGCCCAGATGGTCGGCAACAGCTGTGAGATCTATGAGGTCGAGGAAAAGAGAAATACGCATTCGTGGTACACGGCGGGTTATTTTCTTTTCGACCGTAATGAGAGCAAAACGCTCGATAAGTACATGACATGGATCGAAAACGCCTGAAAGTAAAGGTTTTGTCTAAGAAAATTAACACTGAGTAAACACCTGCTTATTACCCGTGCTGTAAGATGAAAACATCCTACAGAACAGGGGAATCGGCATGATCTCATTTCTTGTTGCGTTGCTCGTGCTGCTCATAGGTTATTTTACCTATGGCAAAGTCGTCGAAAAGATCTTCGGACCGGACGACCGCAAGACACCCGCCGTTGAGATAAACGACGGTGTTGACTGCATGCCCATGAAGACATGGAAAGCCCTTCTCATCCAGCTCTTAAATATTGCAGGAACGGGACCTATCTTCGGTGCGTTGATGGGCGCGTGCTTCGGACCTGTCGTTTTCCTTTGGATCGTATTCGGTTCTATCCTGGGAGGCGCAGTTCATGACTACATGAGCGGCATGATATCCGAGCGTCACGGCGGCGCATCCATCGCCGAACTTTCCGGAATCTATCTCGGAAAACCCGCGCTTTATTTGATGAGAATCTTCTCGATTCTTTTGCTCCTTTTGACAGGAACGGTTTTCGTGAATTCTCCTGCTTCGCTCATAGCAAGACTCACGCCCGCTTCGCTCGGCGAGACATTCTGGATTATCGTTATCCTCATCTACTACATCGCGGCGACGCTCCTTCCGATCGACAAAGTTATCGGTAAACTCTATCCCATATTCGGAGTCATCCTTATCGTTATGGCAGTAAGCATTGCAGGTGCGATGATCATCCTTCCGCAGTACACGATCCCGGAAATTTCATTGGCAAACCTTCATCCTGATGATCTGCCTGTCTGGCCGTTTATGTTCATCACGGTTGCATGCGGAGCGATTTCCGGATTCCACGCAACGCAGTCGCCCATGATGGCCAAGTGCATCAAGTCCGAAAAGAACGGCAGGACGGTATTTTACGGTGCCATGATAATCGAGTCCGTGATCGCTCTCGTTTGGGCAGCGGCAGGTGTTGCTTTCTACGGCGGCACTCAGATGTTAAGCGAAGCTTTGTCAGGCGCCGGACAGTCCGGAACAGTATATGAGATCAGCCAGACGATGCTCGGCTCAGTCGGCGGAGTGCTTGCGATCATCGGCGTAGTCGTATGCCCGATCACGTCAGGCGACACTGCATTCAGAAGTGCAAGACTGATACTTGCCGAATGGACGAAGCTCGATCAGAAAAAGATCCGCAACAGGCTCCTCATCACGATACCTCTGCTCGCTGTCGGTGCGGTCCTCACGCAGCTCGATTTCAACGTCCTCTGGAGATACTTTTCATGGAGCAACCAGACGCTCGCCATGATCTCCCTCTGGGTCGCGACCGCATATTTACTTCGCACCAACAGGCACAAAGCTTCCAGCATCATCACGGCGGTTCCCGCAACATTCATGAGCGCGGTAACCCTGACATATATTCTCATGGCCCCGGAAGGCTTTAAGCTGTCTTCGAAAATCGCATATCCCGCAGGAATTATTTTCGCTTCTGCGCTCTTATTGGTATACTTGGTCAGGTGTGTACAAACAAAACGTGCACAGGGGATAAACTAAGTAAAAGAGGTAGAACATGAATAAATCATCCAGAAATCTCGGAGCAGTACTTGCAGTAATGGTCCTGCTTCTCCTGATCGCAGGTCTGGTCTTCGTCGTAGTTACGGTCTATAAAGACCCGCTCCAGGCCGAGATCGCTTCACAGGAAAGCTCTGCGATGGAGTCCACTACGCAGACCACCGAGACAGAACCCGTTTACGTCGCTCCCAAGAGGATTGCTCTTTTCGAGACGGCAGACATCAACGGATATCTCATGAACACGACAAGCGGCGATCCTGAGACTTTCGAGTACAGACTTGCATACGTTGCAAAGGTCGTTGAGAACGCGCGTGAGTCCGAAGATTTTGACGACGTCATCCTCGTCGACGGCGGTGACATTTACGCCGGCACACCCGTGTCCGATTTTACGGGCGGCGCTGCTTTGAGAGCTGCGGTCGGCCTCATGGATTACGATGCGGTCGTCCTCGGACACAGCGATTTTGCTGCTGACATTTCCGAGTATGCTGCAGACACTTTCTGCACGGTTCCCGCATACGAGTTCGGCGACTACACCGGCGACCCGGAAGTTCCGGTAATCTGCGCCGACATCTGCTATTCAAACAACCACTCAAGAACGCTCTTCACAAAGGATTACGTCATCGTCGAAAAGGCCGGCTGCCGCATCGCGCTGATCGGCTACATTCCCGATTTTTCAGACGAGATCTTAGCCGACAATTTTGCGGAATACGAGATCCATGCTGACCTCGAAGAGTTTTCCGCACGCATCAAGGACATCAAGGAAGGCGAGAAGCCCGACGCCACCATCGTTGTAACTCATTCCAACCCCGCTGAGCTTGCAGCAGCACTTGGCGAAGGATCAGTTGACCTCGTTTGTGGCGCTGGTGCCAACAACGGAATCTACGGCGTTGCAGATAACGGCATCGCTTATGTCGAAGGCGGCGAAAAGGCTTCAGGCTACGCAAGCGCAACCCTCGTCATCGCATCAGACGGTACCGTCACAGTCGAGAATCCCAAGTACACTTCCATCATCGACACACCCGAGCGCCTCTATGACACATCCGCAAATGCAGGCATGTTCGATGCAGACGTTCTGAAGCTCTCACACGATTCATGGGATGCGATCAGCGAGCAGATGAATGAAGCTCTTGGTTACACCGACGTTAACATTGAGCACGACGGATTTGTCGATGACAGATCAACAACCGGCGGCAACTTCGTAACGGGCCTCATGCTCTCTTACACAATGGAAGACGGCGTCGATGCGGCCTTCACATATTCAGGCGGGATCTGCGCTGACTTCGAAGTTGAAGACGGCGGCATCAACGAAATCTCCGTCGGCGACATCTATTCGCTCGCACCTTATAACGAATACTGGTTGATCTACGACGTTTCAGGCCAGGAACTCGTCCAGCTCCTCATCGACGGCTTCACGAATCCCGAGTACGGCGACCAGGTATCAGGCCTTACTTTCGAGTACAACAATAACGGCACTGTCGAAAATCCTGACATCGAGATCGTCAGCATCACACTGAAGAGCGGATCAAAGGTCGATCTTACCGGCACTGACGAGACATACCGCATCGTTATCTCAAGCCACTGCGCATATCTGCCGGGAAGCATTTTCGAGGACAAGGAACCCGTTCATTCCGAGCTCGAAGCACCAATCGACAACCAGGCGATCATCAGCATCCTGCGCGACAGACGTGACAGGGGAGACATCCACATCTCTGTAAATACTGATTCAAGATGCACATGCCTCAACGCTGACAGTGTGCCTTCTGAAAACGCCGCTCCCGCCGAGACAACCCAGGCCACTGAGACTTCAGAGACGACGGAAACTACTGAGACAGAAGCTGCCGGGACGGACGAGACTTCTGAGACTACGGCAGAGTAAAGTCTAACTAAAACTACACTTAAGAGGATGCCCCGGCAACGAGGCATCCTTTTTGTTGACTTCTCTTCAGGACTGGGTCTGTAATTGTCGGCCCTTTTTCGAGTCAACAATTACAGAATTCGCAAAAATCAAAATTTGATGATACAATCGTGCCTGTTGTTTTTGGAAAAGATACATTAAACAGGAGATATAAATGAGCGACAGCGGGAAGAATCAGGAGATGCTTGAGCAGTTAAAAGGCGCGGATGACAAGAAGAAATCCAAGAAGCAGACCAACGGCGACGGACACGTTCTTACACCTGCAGAGATCAAGCGTCAGGAACTTTTCGATGAGAAAGAAAAAGAGATCCTTGCAAAAGGTTATAAGCGCAAGGACATCATCACAACTGTTCTTAAAGCCAACTTTGTCGGCATCCTTTTGACGCTCCCTTTTGTGCTTCTGGTAGTCGGCGGGTTCATCCTCAAAAACGGTTTCTTTAATATCGACTCGGCGATCAATGAAAACCCTGTCATGTATTTCGTTAAGCTCGCGATAATCATGGTCGTAACAGGACTTCTGGCCGTCGTTCACGAGAAGATCCACGGCTGGTTTTGGACCATCGGCGCAGAGAACGGCTCAAAGGACATCGAGTTTGGTTTCCAGAAAGAGACCCTCACGCCTTACTGCACATGCAAATCACCGCTCACTAAGAAAATGTATATCTTAGGCTCCATGATGCCCATGACGATCCTCGGTGTCGTGCTCGGCATCGTATCCATCTTCATCGGCAGCTGGGTGGTTCTCGCGATCGCAGTGCTCCAGATCATCGGAGGCTCAGGCGACATCCTTATCACATCAATGCTCCTGCGCTATGACACTAAGGACAAGGACGTCATCCTCATCGACCATCCCACAAAGATCGGCCTTGTCGCTTTTGAAAAAGACAAAGAAACAGCCCCCAAAACTGAGGGCTGATAACGTCTTAATCTGTCCGGTCCGGATCACTTAAGTACGATCACTTAAGCTTGTAAACTTTCCAAAGCGATTCCAGTGATGCTCCGTTTTGGAGGTCTACCATAGTGTTGCCTTTGAAAGCTGCTGTAGTGATGTCGGTAATTGTCCGTTCGTCAACGTCCCAGACTTCGATAATAGTGTAAGAATCAAACGTTGCAATCTGAATCTCGATGTCGCCGGTGTAGTAAACGTCCATCTTTTTCAGATACTTGATGAGCTGATCTACATCATAGGTTTCCTTATCGTACTGGCTTTCCGTAAATACCCACTTTGAAGCGTTGCTGGACTTTGCTTCAGCCGTAAAACTATAAGTGGTCTGATTGATCAACGTATAATCGCCGCTTCTTCCCACAAGGTTGTTAAAGCGGTCTTCGTGTACCTTTTGTACTGTTGTACCGTCGAGCAAAAAGTAAGCTCTGTATGCAGCAACCAATCCGTTATCTTCTCCGCACATCAGCAAATAAGCCGGCTTGGAATTCGAGCCGCATGATGTAACCATCAGACACAAGATGGACAGTATTGAAATGATACTTACTATCTTGGTAATCCGTGTTTTCATAATCCGCCTCCCCCAAAAATGTACCGACAGAATATCACAGATTTTTGATAAAGCCAATCAAAAACTATCAATCAAACGTGAAAGTATCGAAAACAGCTCTCGTCTCGCCATTCTCCGTTACGAACTCAAAGTATACGGCATGCTTTCCCGTGATCTTTTCCAAAATCTCGAAAACGATCTCTTTGGCATCCTCTTCAGCCGCCTTCGTTGCAACAACTTTGCCATCGTAAGAATCAAGCCTGATGCTTACCTTGAATCCCTTCGGGAAGTCGCCGTTGATAGTAGCCTTAGTAGCGCCCTCGCTTCCGAAGTTCAGGTATCTGAAACCGATCGTCGCACCGCTCTGGATATCAACAACCGGTGCGGAATTGCCCTCGTAAACAGGTTTAATGTGAGCACGCCTTACATCCTTGTTAGTACCCTCAGCGTTATCAAGATAATTGTGCTTTCCGGTACCGTCGTACATATGGCATGTGTAGCCTGCAGATATGATCGCGAAAGCATCAAGTCCGTCCTTGTAAAAGCCCTGTGAAGTCATGTCGACAACATCAGACTTAACAGGCTCGCCGCCCTCGTACTCGATCTTTCCGATATAGATCTTTCCGTCCTTACCGGTCGCAACGTCAACCGGCTCAACCATTGCCTGTCTTGCGTATTCGTCGCAGCCCGTCTGCCTGTGATAGAAAACATACCACTGGTCATTGATCTTCATCAGTGAGCCGTGATTGTTGCCCCACTGATATGTCATGATGCCGTCGCCGTCAGGTCCGGTGATAATCTCACCGCCATTGAAGCTGATGTCGCCGCCGTCCTTGTAATCGCCCAAAGGAGAATCGCTCCACTTGTAACTCAAGAAACCATTGCAGCTTCCCATTACGCCCAGCTCGGGCTTGTGGTATTCATAGCGCTTTGAGTAAACGAAAACATACTTGCCGTTGACTTTTCGCGGGCTGGACGCCTCAAAGAAACCGTCCTCGGGAATAACGTGTCCGTCATCTTCCTTGATCCAGAAAGGCTTCGAGTGACCGATGATGTGTCTCCTGATAGTCTCCTTCTTGATCGTAGCCATATCATCATTAAGCTCAGCCGCATGGCACTCGCAGAAACCCCAGAACGCATAGACCTTGCCGTCGTCATCAACGAGGATGCCCGGATCGAATCCGAGCTCAGTCTTAACGGGATCAGTGAAAGGACCCCAAGGTGTTTTCGAAGTCACGAGCATGATCGAAGAACCCCTGTTCTCCGCAGCATACATATAAAACGTATCGCCCTTCTGGACAACGTCGGGTGCATAAAGGTCGCCCCCGTCCGAAGCCGTGTAGCAAACACCGTGGCATGTCCAGTTCGTGAGGTCATCCACGGGCGCAGACCATACAACATAATCGGGTCCGCAGTAGTCAGTCTTCTTGGTATCGTGCGATCCGTAAAGATAAATGCGGGTCTCACCGTTATAAGTAAATACTCTCGGCTCGCCATCGGGAACGTGCTCCCAAAGCGGCATGTACGGATTCGCGCCTGTAACAATAGTTTTCTTGTCCATGGTATACCTCTCTTAATCAGATACTTAATGCTACAACATTGATAATAAATATCAATAGACAAGCAATAGGTAAGCGCGTTTGAAAAGTAGTGGTGCATGCAGTAGCACCTGAAGGCTTCACCGTCAATGGATGCAGGCTTGCCTCCGGCACCATTGACTGCTCGCCTTTACAGGTGCTGAAGTAGTGTTCAAGAGGCCGGATTCTCCGACCTCGCATCTATGGATGCCGATCTTTAAGACTATTGCTGCAATATGACAATCCCATAAAAAGTTGAGACTAGTCTCAATTTTTGGTCCAAAGTCTCAATCTGCTCCAAATCTATTGAAGTTTCCCGTGCGCGCTTTTATAGTGCGGGTAATGTTGGGATGCGTTACTTACCAAAATCTGTTTTTCGCTTTTTGGTAAGTAAAAAAACGCACTTTAACTGATGCTTTCAAAAAGTCTTACTTACCAAAAATGAATATTGGTTTTTTGGTAAGTAAAATAGCTCGCTTTTGTATTCGTTTTCGCAAGCATTTACTTACCAAATATAGATTTTCTCAAATTGGTAAGTAATTCCTTCGTTTCTGATTATAGTTTTCGAGTTTTTTTACTTACCAAATTACGAAAATGCGTTTTTGGTAAGTAAAGGAAAAGGAGATGAAAATATATGACTAAAGATCACCGCTATGAGTTGTTAAGCTCTGAAGAAATTTTCAAAAATCTTGAGGCTCGCAAGTTCAATATAGAGAAACACATTTCCCGAGTTAAGAAAAGGATTGATAATGCGCCTCCGGGAACACTTCGAGTTGCTAAAAGCAACTCCCATGATCAATTCTTCCAGCGACGCAGTCCTTACGACAACCCCGGCGCCTATATCTCGCGAAAAGACAAAACCTTAGCTGCCAGGCTTGCCCAAAAAGACTACGACACCAAGCTGCTCGAGGTGCTGAAGCAGCAGCAGAAAACAATCGACAGGTTCCTTAAGGACTTTGACCCTGATTCGGCAAAGCAGGTTTACGAGAAGCTTAACAGCACGAGAAAGCTCCTGGTCACACCCGAATTCATAAGTGATGAGGAATACATAAAGCGGTGGATGAGCGTGCCATATACGAGGCCGCCGTTCAAGGAAAACACTCCTGAATACTATACGGCAAAGGGCGAGCGCGTGAGGTCGAAGTCGGAGATACTGATCGCTGATGCGCTTTTCAGGCACAACATTCCGTACAGGTGCGAGTTCCCGGTGTATAGCGGAGGGGTCATTTATGCGGCTCCGGATTTCAATTGCCTGAATGTGAGGCTGAGAAAAGAGTACTACTGGGAGCATCTCGGCAAGATGGGTGATGAGGAGTACATGGATAATAACAAGGACAAGCTGGATAAGTACGCTCTGGAGCCGGACTTCGATGAGACGAAGCTGATCATTACCATGGAGACGGGCAACAAGCCGCTGAATACAAAAGTTGTCGAGGAGAAGATCCGGAAGTACCTGCTGTAAAAAACAGAAGTACCTGATGTAAAAAGCAGAAGCATCTGCTGTAAAACCCGAAGCATCTGCTGAAAAAACAAGGAAATGCCTGCCGCAGAAGTTAGTTTGTTCTAACTGTATAAAAATAGGAGGAATCAACATAAAGTTAGATTGTGCTAACTGTCAATACCGACCGTTTATACCCGAGTATATAATAAAGTCGAAAATTGGTAGAGGTGTCAATGCTGTGCGGGACTGGGCCCGAAGTCAGGACTTTTGCAGGCGTTGACGGCGGGGGGACACATATGACTTTAAGAGAACTCAAAGCAGGGCAGAGTTGCAGAGTAGTATCGGTTGGCGGCGAAGGGGCGCTGCGCCAGCATTTTCTCGATATGGGAATCATTCCCGGCGCGGAGATCACGATCGTTAAGTTTGCGCCGATGGGAGACCCGGTTGAGGTCAGGATCCACGGTTATGAACTGTCTTTAAGATTGGACGACGCAGAGAAGATCACGATTACAGAGAGCGCAGTTAAGGCTGAAGATACAGCCAAGACTGAAGATACGGCCAAAGAGAAGCGCAAGGACAAGGCGAATGTTGCGCACCCGAACTTAGGCGAGCCGGGTGTCCACCACGATAAGAAAACTGAGAAATCATTGCCGGATGACCACGTGCTTTCTTTCGCGCTTGTAGGCAACCAGAACAGCGGAAAGACGACGCTTTTCAACAGGCTCACGGGTTCAAACCAGCACGTGGGAAATTTCCCGGGCGTTACTGTCGACCGCAAGGACGGCGCGATAATTGGCAATCCCAAGACTGTGATCACAGACCTTCCGGGCATTTATTCGATGTCTCCTTATTCAAAAGAGGAGATCGTGTCGAGAGATTTCGTGCTCGACAACAAGCCTGATGCGATAATCAATATCGTTGACTCCACGAACATTGAGCGCAATCTGTATCTGACGATGCAGCTTCTGGAGACTGACCGGCCGGTCGTTGTCGCGCTTAACATGATGGATGAGCTGACCGGTAACGGCGGTTCCGTTGACATCAACCTCATGGAGCATATCCTGGGTGTGCCGGTCGTTCCGATCAGCGCTGCGAAAAACCAGGGTATCGATGAGCTTATTACCCACGCGATTCATATTGCTAAATATTGCGAAAAGCCTCTCGAGCAGGATTTCTGCGCACCCGACAGTCCCATTCACAGCTCGATCCACGCGGTCGAGCACCTCATTGAGGAGAAGGCGAAAAACACCGGCCTTCCGCTCAGGTTTGCGGCATGCAAAGCGCTTGAGGGAGACGAGCTGATCTTAGGCCAGTTAGGTCTTGATGAGAACGAACAGGGTCTTCTTGAGCACATCAGGGTCAAGGTCGAAAAGAAGTCCGGACTCGATCCCGCTGCAGCTGTTGCAGACATGAGATTTACATACATAATGCAGCTTGTCGGCCAGTGCGTTACAAAGCCTGTGCAGAACAGGGAGCGTGAGAGAAGCGAGAAGGTCGACAGGATATTAACGGGTAAGTTTACTGCGATCCCGATCTTTATCCTGATCATGGGCCTGGTATTCTTCCTGACATTCAACGTTATCGGTGCGTTCCTTCAGTGGCTGCTCGAACTGGGCATCGAAGAACTGACCGCCGTGACTGAACAGGCGCTCACAAATGCGCATGTAAATGATGTAATTCACAGCCTCATTATCGACGGTATTTTCGAGGGCGTCGGAAGCGTATTGAGCTTCCTGCCGATCGTTGTTGTAATGTTCTTCTTCCTGTCGCTGTTGGAAGACAGCGGATATATTGCGAGGATCGCGTTCTTCATGGATAAGCTCCTGCGCAAGATCGGACTCTCGGGAAGATCTATCGTGCCGCTGCTTATCGGCTTCGGATGCACGGTTCCCGCGGTCATGTCCACGAGAACGCTCCCTTCCGACAGGGACCGTAAGATGACGATACTTCTCACGCCTTTCATGAGCTGCACGGCAAAGCTTCCGATCTACGCTTTCTTCGTAAGCTCATTCTTCCCGGGCAAGGGCGGACTCATCATGATCGGGCTTTATGTGCTCAGCATCATCATCGGAATCCTAATAGCATTCGTCTACAAGAAAGTATTGTTCAAGGGCGAGGCAGCGCCTTTCGTAATGGAGCTTCCGAACTACAGACTGCCGTCATTAAGAAGCACCGCACAGCTCATGTGGGAGAAGGCAAAAGACTTCCTGCAGAAGGCTTTCTCGGTAATCCTCATCGCGACTGTTGTCGTATGGGCATTGCAGAGTTTTGACACTAGATTCAACCTCGTAGATGATTCATCTCAGTCCATAATGGCCCTGATCTCAGGCTTTATCTCACCGGTAATGAAGCCTTTGGGTCTTGGTGACTGGAGGATCACGACGTCACTCATCAGTGGATTCATGGCGAAGGAAAGCGTCGTTTCCGTACTCGAAGTTCTTTTCGGAGCCGAGGGCGGAATCAGTGCGGTGCTTGGCACGGTCGAGGCAGCTACGCTTTTGATCTTCAGCCTTTTGTACACGCCCTGCGTTGCGGCTATCGCATCCGTAAAGCGTGAACTCGGCTGGAAGTGGTCAGTCGCAGTCGTCGCATGGCAGTGCATCCTCGCGTGGATCGTAAGCTTCCTGTTCAGGATCATCGTGCTGGCATGCACGGGAGGACTTGTATGAGACCTGTAGATTATATTCTGTTAGCGGTAATCGCGGCGGTCCTGGTTGGAGCGGTCGTGCTTGCAGTCAGGCGTAAGAAGACGAGCCCGTGCTGCGGTAACTGCGCCGAATGCATGAAGAAGCAAGGCGTTGGCAGCTGTTGTTCCACATCTCGAAAATAAGGAAAACTACAACACAAAAAAATACGGGGGTGCCGGGTAAGGAAGGCACCCCCGTTCTATATTCGATTGACTGTCAGGAGATTTTCTCTTTTGTTTCAGCGCGGGCCAGTTCCGTCGCAAGTGAAGACGTTGTGGCCTTGTGCTTGATCGGCTTCCAGCCGGGGTTTACGAAGATCGCTGCAAATGCGACCGGAATGTATGTGAGCATAAAGACCGGGAATGTGAAGATCGAGAAGATCTTTCTTGCCACACCGGCGTGGATGTTCTTCCACTCTGTGATGGTCGTGATACCGCCCAGGACAATTAAGAGTGCGCATGCATTGAAGATCGTCTCACCCATTGACCAGAGAGCGACCGTAATGTCGCCGCCCGTTGCCGCTCCGATGATGCCGTATGCAAGATTGCAGACGATGGATGTTGCGGTAAGGAAGAATGCAGGCATGATGTTCATCGCCATGTCGAATGCTGCGAAATTACCGTGGAAAGTCTCGCGTGTGAGGGCCTTGCCGTAGTGGTGGAAAACCTGGAAGTAGCCTCTTGCCCAGCGCATGCGCTGTCTGAAAGACTGTCTTAAGGATGTGGGCTGTTCGTCGTAGAAAACAGCGCTTCTGCAGAATGCGATCTTGCGGCCTTTGCAGACACGGTTGATCGTGAACTCGATGTCTTCCGTAAGAAGGTGGAAAGGCCATCCGCCGATGTCCTTGAGGACTGCATCTGAGAAGAAGAATCCCGTGCCGGAGATCGCAGCCGAAGAGCCCAGCTTGCAGCGTGCGTAGTTGAGGTACATAGTCTCTCTTAAGAACCAGAGACCGTAGCCTGCGCTGACCCAGTTATCGCCATAGTTTTTGATGTTGCGGTAAGAAGTGATGGCTTCGTTGCCTTCAAGATGACACTTGTGCATTTCTTCGATGTAATCGGGCGCAAGGACGTTGTCGGCATCGAAAACAAAATATCCGTCAAAACCTGAAGGGAAATCCTTTTTGATCTCGCCGAGAAGTGCTTCCATTGCGTAGCCCTTGCCGATCTTGTCCTTTGATCTTCTGGTGTAAGCGACTGCGCCGTGTGCGATGGCAACACCGTATGTGTTGTCAGTGCAGTTGTCAGCCATAACGAATGTGGTGACACCACCCTTATATGTCTGGCCGTTGATGCTGTCTATGAGGTCGCCTATGACGTTCTCTTCGTTTCTAGCGCAGATGAGGACTGCGTAGTTCTTGAGGTTACGTTCGCAAAGCGCGTTATCGGCATTGCCGGAAGCGTTGGATGAGGCAGCTTTTTTTGCAGTCTTTTCGCGGTGCTGCATCCAGAGCGATACAGGAACGTAGATGAACTGATATGAATAACATACGGCGAAGATGGCCGTGATGATGAAATTTATAATCCTGATTGTTTCCATATTTTCTCTCCCGGCACACATTATTGCACAATTGCTTTTAAATAGTTGTGGCAAAAACCTTAAGATTTCCTTAAGAGTAAGGCAATTTCGGATGACAGTTTGAGTATATGAAAACAGAAGTCCCCGCTCCATTGATTTTGCTTACGCAATACTTACATCTTTGTCACATCAGCGCCTGGCGATATAATATGAGGCAAGAGGTGCAATATGTCTTTTAAGATCGTCCGTAATGACATCACGAAAATCAAAGCTGACGCGATCGTCAACACTGCAAATCCGGAGCCCGTTTATTCTGCCGGAACAGACAGTGCTGTCTATAATGCAGCGGGCGCCGAAAAGCTTCTTGCTGAGCGCAAAAAGATCGGAAAGATCGCTGAAGGCGACGTTGCCGTTACGCCCGCTTTTGATCTCGATGCGAAATACATTTTCCACACTGTTGGCCCAATCTGGCAGGGCGGAGATTACGGCGAGAAAGAGACAGTCAGAAAGTGTTATCAGAACTGCCTTAACAAGGCGGCTGAATTAGAACTTGAGAGCATCGCATTCCCACTTCTTGCGACCGGCACATACGGTTTTCCGAAGCCTGATGCGCTCCTGATCGCGACATCGGTATTTGGCAGCTTTCTTGCAGATCACGAGATGGATATCACACTCGTTGTTTTCGACAGCGAATCCTTCGCATTATCTGACAAGATATTCGCAGGCGTCGACCGGTTCATCGATGAGAATTATGTTGAAGAAAAGATCGAAGAAGAATACTGCGATTACGTTATGGAAGACAGACTTGAGGAGCCTCCGCTTAACGCATGTGCCGAAGAACCGGTTGATTTCCATAACGAGAGAAGGTCGCGCAAAGAGCGCTTGAGAAATGAACGATTGAGGAATGAGCGCAGAGGACTTTTTGCAACCGGCAGGAATGCAATGATGGTAGAGCCTCCGGCAGCCATGTCTGGTGCCGCCCAGCCCCTCGCAAAAGCTCCCCAGAGATCGCTTGATGAGGTGGTTAAGAATATCGGCGAGACATGGCAGGAGAGCCTCTTAAGAATGATCACTGAGAAAGGTTATTCTGACACTGAAGTCTACAAGCGTGCAAATGTCGACAGGAAGCTTTTCTCGAAGATAAGAAGCAACAAGAATTATCAGCCCAAAAAGAATACCGCGGTTGCGTTCGCACTGGCGTTGCGCCTTAATCTCGACGAGACCAGGGATTTCTTAAGACGTGCGGGCTACGCCTTTTCGCCGTCGAGCATATTCGATCTCATAATCGAGTATTCGATAGACCACGGCATATATGACCTGATGCTCATTAACGGAGCGCTTTTCGACCACGACCAGCCGCAGCTTGGCGCGTAAATAAAATGTCGCCTGCCGGGCGACCCATGACCCCTCAAAAGTTTCTATACTGAACTCACAATCAAACATTCGCAAAGGAATAGCGATAGAAAGTGAGGAAAGTAAAATGAAAAAGGGTTTAACAGAAATCGTATTCATCCTGGACAGAAGCGGCTCAATGAGCGGACTTGAATCTGACACGATCGGAGGCTACAACTCCATGATCGAAAAGCAGAAAAAAGAAGAGGGCGAGGCATTGATCTCAACAGTGCTTTTCGACGGGCAGACAGATGTCCTTCACGACAGAGTCCCTCTCGATAAGATCAATCTCATCACGGAAAAGGAATACTATGTAAGAGGCTCTACAGCGCTTCTTGATGCAGTAGGCGGCGCGATCCATCACATCGGAAATGTCCATAAGTATGCAAGGGAAGAAGACGTTCCGGAAAAGACACTCTTCATCATCACGACAGACGGCATGGAGAATTCCAGCAGACAGTATTCTTATGACAGGGTCAAGAAGATGATCGAAAAGCAGAAGGAAAAGTACCACTGGGAATTCATCTTCCTCGGCGCGAACATCGATGCGGTAAGCGTTGCAGACAGGTTCGGCGTAGACAGACAGCATGCTGTCAGATACGAATGCGACAGCGCGGGCACAGCACTTAACTTCCAGGTGATGAACAAGATGGTCTCTTGCGCAAGAGGTGCCAAGAGCGCGAAGGCCATGAACGAAGCCTTCTGCTCAGAAGAGATGCTCGACGAGGTCCGTGAGGATTATAAGAGAAGACATAAGTAAGAGCCTGATATGTTCAGGTTAAAGAGTTCAGCCTTAGTTAAAGTGTTCAATTTCAGTTAAAGGGCTCAATCTCAAAAAGTTCAGTCTTTTGTTCCGTCTATAGACTGAACTTTTGACTGAACAATCGCGAAAATAATATAAAGTTCAGTCTTTTGTTCCGTCTGTAGACTGAACTATTGACTGAACTTCCGCGCCATCGAAAACAAGGCAAAAGTAAACCACAAATCATGGTCGCAGCGGGCCGGAAGATGGGTCCGATTATTGGCCGTATATCGGGTTTCAGGATGGATTATAATTAGGCCATAAAGATTTGAATCAGGAGGATCGTATCAGTATGCATGAGATCAAGTGCCCCAAGTGTGGCGAAGTTTTCCAGGTAGACGAATCAGGTTATGCCGAGCTGTTAAGCCAGGTAAGGAATGAAGCATTTGAAGATGAACTCCATAAGCGTGCCAGGGAGTTGGAAGAGAAGAATAAGAACGACATCAAGATGGCCCGGATGGAGCAGGAGAAGAATTATAATGCTGCCCTGACCAACAAGGATAAGGTTCTTGCAGAGAAGGACATGGAGATCCAGCAGCTCAAGAACAAGCTTGAGATGAATGATTCCCAGCAAAAGCTCGCCATCACTGAAGCAGTTAGCAGCAAGGACAAGATCCTTGCAGAGAAAGAGGCTGAGATCATTAAACTTAAGAGCCAGATCGACAACCAGAAGACCGAGAGTGCCCTTAAGGAGAAGAATCTCGAAGAGAATTATAAGAACCAGCTTAAGCTGAAGGATGACCAGATCGATTACTACAAGGATATGAAGGCCCGCCAGTCTACCAAGATGGTCGGCGAGAGCCTTGAGCAGCACTGTCAGAACCAGTTCAACAGTATCCGTATGACGGCTTTCCCGAATGCATATTTCGAGAAGGACAACCAGGTCAGCGAATCCGGAAGTAAGGGCGACTTTATCTTCAGGGAAGCAGATCCTGAAGGCGTTGAGTTCATCTCCATCATGTTCGAGATGAAGAACGAGATGGACACCACTGCAAGCAAACACAAGAACGAAGATTTCTTCAAGGAACTCGACAAGGACAGAAATGAGAAGCACTGCGAATATGCAGTCCTGGTCTCACTTCTTGAGAGTGATAACGATTACTATAACAACGGCATCGTTGATGTCTCTTACAAGTATCCGAAAATGTATGTCATCAGACCGCAGTTCTTCATTCCGATGATCACTCTTTTAAGGAATGCTGCGCTCAATTCACTGCAGTACCAGAGAGAACTTCAGGTTGTAAGGAACCAGCAGCTTGACCTCGTTAATTTCGAGAGCAACATGCAGGACTTTAAGGATGCTTTCGGCAAGAATTACAGGATCGCATCAGAGAAGTTCCAGACTGCGATCGAAGAGATCGACAAGACTATCGATCATCTTGAGAAGGTCAAGAAAGCGCTCATGTCTTCCGAGAATAATTTGCGTCTTGCAAACAACAAGGCTGAAGACCTGAGCATCAAGAAGCTTACCAAGAATGCACCTTCCGTCAGACAGATGTTCGACGACCTGGACAAGGGCGAGAACCTGCTGCCTGAAGAGTAACAAAGCGTTGTTTTAACTCCTGGGATATTTAAAGAATTTTGGGGCCGGGCAACTGACCCCAATGTTCTTTGCGTCTCCTTAAAAACCCTCCAAAGCAATAAGATTCATAATAGAGTATAATTAGCGCTATGAAGGTCTCAAGGAACAAGGTAGCGGTCACTGTTTTGGCGGGTATTGTGCTCGTCCTTTTCATAGCGACTGTGACCGGCCTGTTCTACTACAGAGAGATGATCCAAAAGCTTGGTGAAGTCAGGGAAGAAGAGTTTACCGAGTATCCGAGATTATATGCATACATCGCAGAAGATCCCGACAGCCAGCTGTCGAACAGGATCTATAAAGAGATTGCGGAGTATGCTGTCGAGAACGACTGCTACGTCGAGATGACCGGACAGAATCTCTCCACGAGTTATTCCAAAGCAGACAGAATGAACATTGCCATAAGCTCAAAAGTTGACGGCATCATTTTGGAAGGCGACGATTCAAAAGAGACGGCGGAACTCATCGACAAGGCGACTGCAAACGGCATTCCGGTAGTCACCGTTTTGTCCGACTGCCAGACATCTTCAAGAAAGAGTTTCGTAGGTCTCAATAACTTCAGTCTCGGTTCCGAATACGGTGAAGAGCTTGCGACGATCGGAGAGATGAATAAGAAATATCCTCTGAACGCGCTGATCCTTTTAGACGGAGATGACGGCAATTCTGACGACATCATCCACGCTGCGATCCAGCAGTCGGTTACGGGAAGACTCATTAAGCTCACATCAGCGGTGGTAGATACTTCAACTCCGTTCACATCAGAAGAGAGCGTCATGAATATCCTTGACGGCCTCTCGACCATTCCGGACGTCATCATCTGTCTAAACGACCGCACCACCGAGAGTGCCATCCAGTGTATCGTCGAGAAGAACCTCGTAGGCAAGACGACAATCCTTGGTTATTACGATTCCGACACGATCTTAAAAGCGATCGACAGGGGATCCGTTTATGCGACATTTGCGATCGAGACAAAGACCGTTGCCAAGCAGTGCGTCAACGCGCTCAACGAATATAACAACACGGGATTCGTAAGTGAGTACAACCCTGCAAACTACATCCTGATCAACCGCCAGAATGTTTCCGAATATACACGGGAGGATGATAAGGATGAGGGCTAGTTTCTTTTCCAACATGAAGATCTCCCGTAAGCTTGTTGCGGTATTCCTCATAACGTCCGTCATTGCGATGGGTGTCAACATCTTCATTTACTTTAACCTCAACCAGGCGCTCGATAAGATCAACCAGGTATTCTCGAGCAACATCAGCCTTAATGAATTGTCGGACAACTTAAACCAGATCCATTCCGGTCTCACGGGATATCTTGAGACTAAAGGCACTGACGATCTTGAGCTTTACTACGCATCTTCCCAGAGAATGGAAGTGCTGATGAATGATCTCAACGACACCGTCACGAACAACAGCGTAAAGCTTTCCGAGCGTGACATCAGAAACATGCTCGAGACATATCTTGCGACTGCCGATGAAGCGGTCCAGGCAAAGCGAGGCAGGAACATCGACGAGTACACCGCCAAGTACAATGAATGCACCAAGATCAGGGATTACCTAAATACGTATATCTACTCGGTCAATAACGAACAGTTCAGGACGAACTCGAATAACTACAATGCGCTCGTAAGTTCATTGAGATATACGGAGATCATGAGCATGCTGATCTTCGCGGTTGCATCAGTCATGAACGTATTGCTCATAATCATCCTGACGAACACCATCACGAGACCTCTTACAAGACTTTCCGCTAAGGCCGATGAGATCTCGCAGGGCAGCCCTGAGAACGTTGAACCTCTCGAAGTAATTTCCGATGACGAAGTCGGTAAGGTGACAAGGGCGTTCAACGAGATGCTCGCATCCATCAAGGATTACATCGCGCGTATCAGGACTCAGCTCATAACGCAGAGTGAGATGAAGGAGAAGAACCTCCTCATGGAGACGCACCTCAAGGACGCGCAGCTTAAGTATCTGCAGTCGCAGATCAACCCGCACTTCCTTTTCAACACGCTCAATGCGGGCGCGCAGCTCGCCATGATGGAAGGCGCCGACAGGACGGTCGAGTACATCAGGAACATGGCCGACTTCTTCAGATACAACGTTAAGAAGAGTTCTGAGACCGTTAAGCTTTCAGAAGAGATCGAACTCGTCGATTCATACATGTATATCCTGAACGTCAGATTTGCAGGAGAGATCCTTTTCGAAAAGGACATCGATGAAGGCCTTCTTAATGTCATGGTCCCCTCCATGATCATCCAGCCTCTTGTCGAGAATTCGCTCAAGTACGGCATCAAGGACTTGGAGCCCGGCGAAGGAAAAGTTACGCTCTCCGTTTACCGCGAAGACAAGATGTGCTGCATCCGTGTCAGCGACAACGGCATCGGCACCGATGAGGAGATCATCGAGAAGATAATGAACCACGAGAAGCGCCCCTCTGAGACAAGAGGTGTCGGTATAACGAACGTAATGGCAAGGCTCGACCTGTACTACAACAACAAGGAAGTTTTCGAGATGAAGAGCCGCAAGAATGAAGGAACACATGTAACGATTAAGATACCACTGGAGGATGCAAATGTATAAGCTGATGCTCGCTGACGACGAGGGCATTGTAAGACAATCGCTTAAGTTCATAGTTGATAAGGAATTTCCGGGTGCGTTCGAGACTTTCGAAGCCAAGACCGGAAGACATGTAATCGAGCTCGCCGACGAGGTGCGCCCTGACATAGCGTTCATGGACATCAGGATGCCCGGCATCAACGGCATCGACGCCATGAAGGAGATCAGGACAACGAACCCCAACATCGTGTTCGTCGTCATCTCCGCTTACGACAAATTCGACTATGCAAAGCAGGCATTAAATCTCGGCGTTATCGACTACATCAACAAGCCTTTCGACAAGACGCAGATCGTTGCGGTCCTCAAAAAAGCGATGACCGAAGTTGACCGCGTGCGCGAGCAGAGAAGCCGCGAACTCGAGGTCAAGGAGAAGCTCGAGAGCATCGTGCCTATCATCGAAAACGGCCTCATCCAGGACCTTCTCTCGCACGAGCATTTCAAGGAAAACATCGAAGAATACAAAAAACTTCTTGAGATCGACGAGAAGTACGGTCTCATGCTCGCGATCGTAGGCGGCGACAGGGAACCCGGCGGATACATGCGCGGCGCGGTCCCTGCGAGCGTCAAAACCCAGAAAAATTACGAGACGGTTCTGCTCGTCATAAGCGATAACTTCAAGTGCATCACGGGCTCTGTCATGGGCAACAAGATCCCCGTCCTGATCCCATGTGCTAAAAGTTCACTCACGCCTGAGGAATACCAGAAGATCGTCGATTCCGCAAACAGGGCGCAGGAAGAATTATCAGAGGCCCTGGGCATCGATTTCAGGATCGGAATCGGACCCGTCAAGCCTCTCGAAAACATGGCAGATTCATACAGCGAAGCTCTGTCTGTACTCGTTAAATCAAAGCAGACTGTCGCCGAATCAATCGACCTTCCTGAAGGATGCGAATACGATACGGACTACCCTCTGAAAACCGAGAAGGATCTTTTCGATGCAATCGCGCAGGGCGATGTCGCAAGAGCAAACGAACAGGCAAATCTGTTCTTTGACTGGATGGAAAGAAGCTCCGGCGGCGCCATGAGCGACATCTGTCTTAAAGTATTGGAATTCGTACTCTGGGGCGAGAGACTTGCGTACGGCAACGGCGGTCACGTCTATCACTTCATGTCCAGAAGCGAGTACCTTCCCGAGATCAATTCCATGAAGAGCTACGACGAGCTCAGGCTCTGGTTCGTAAGCCACATCGAGCATGCCGTTAAGATGATCAACACGGCAAATGCCGCACAGACCGAAGACGTTGCCGAGAAGGCCAAAAAGTACATCGACCAGAACTACAAAGAAGACATCTCATTAGATGACCTTTCAGGCATGTACGACATCAGTCCGTTCTATTTCAGCAAGGTCTTCAAGACGCAGACCGGAGTTACGTTCACGGACTATCTGACAGGTGTCAGGGTCGCAAAGGCAAGAGAACTCCTCGAAGGCACGAACAAGTCCATGAAGGAGATCTGTTCGGAGGTCGGTTATTCAGATCCGAACTACTTCAGCCGAATCTTCAAAAAGCATACCGGCGTTACCCCGACCGAGTATAAGGAGGGCAGAAGATGATGCGCAAAATCATCGCAGTTTTAATGACACTTACACTTCTTCTCTGTGCCGGATGCAGAGCTCCGGAGCAGAAGGAATTTACACCCACGACCAAGAGCGACGTGTGCACGATCGGTTTTTCCGTCGACTCATTCGTAATCGAGCGATGGACCAGAGACCGTGATATTTTCGTATCCACCGCAAACGAACTGGGCGCTGAAGTCAATGTCCAGTCAGCAGGCGGCGACGTCGACACGCAGATATCCCACATCAAGTATTTCATCGAGATCGGCGTTGATGCCATCGTCATCATCACTGCCGATGCGGTCGCGCTGACCGACGTGCTCAAAGAAGCCAAGAGCAAGGACATCCCGGTCATCTGCTACGACCGTCTCGTAATGAATGCCGATTCGGATCTTTATATTTCTTTCGACAACGAAGCGGTCGGCAAACAGATGGCCCAGGCGATCTGCGACAACGTCGAAGACGGCGGCAAGATCGTCGAGATCATGGGCCCTGAATCAGACTACAACGTTGCCCAGGTAATGAGCGGTTTCCACTCCGTCTGCGACGAGCACGACATGAACATAATCCTCCAGTACAACTGCGACAGCTGGAAGCCCGAGCTCGCTTACGAATTCGTCAACGAGCATTTCGAAGAGATTTCCAAAGCAGATGCCATCATGTGCGGCAACGATGCCCTTGCAGGTGAAGCCATCCACGCCCTCGCCGAGAGAGGTTACGCCGGAAAGATCTTCGTCACCGGCCAGGACGGCGAACTCGAAGCATGCCAGAGACTTGTTGAAGGCACCCAGCTCATCACCGTCTACAAGCCCGTCGAAAAACTCGCGCGCCTCGCTGCCGAATGCGCCGTCAAGCTCGCTTCCGGCGAAGAACTTGCCAACACCGATACCTTCTTCGACGGCTCCAAGGACATCCCTTACATCGCCATCGAACCTTCTGCCGTCACCCGCGAAAACCTTGACACGGTCATCATCGACAGCGGCTTCCATCTCAGGGAAGAGGTCTACATGAACGAAGGGTAAGCCTTCTTTTGTATTTTGAAATTTGATTGCGTACTAAATTCTCTGTTTTGAGTTTTTAGTACGCAATTTTTTTGCTTCAGGGCATGTGACAAATTCCGTAACAGAAACGGCGATTTTGTTACGAGAATTGGCATTGAGACTTGTTTTAACAAAATCCGTGACACTTCAGTCTGTTTTTGACACATGACTTGTCACATGGATTCAACCGGTTCATGCTGTCGACGAAACGTTGACGTAAATAGTGTTTTTCGTCTACAGAATCGTCAAATCAGGGCAAATTCGACGGTAACGTCGACGATTTTGCCTGATTTCGTCGACATCTCGTCGACAGGCCTTTTGCCGCCCCGCTCCAACGCCTCTTTATATATAAATAAACAATCATCAAACATCGCATTTGTGGCATTTATGTTGTATTTAGCACAATCTTGACAATTTGGTGAGTTTCAACACAAGATTGTGCTAAATTGCCGCAGAACCTTATGAGTATTCGCCAAAAATATCAAGAATTTGGATATGCAACTCCTATATTCCTAATGTTAATTTGTATGTGGCAAGAAGTGCCATATTTTTCAATAGGAGGAATTTCCCAAATGAAAGCAAAGAAAATTATTGGAACAATTCTTTGTGCTGCAATGGCTATTACAGCATTGACAGGATGCTCCGCTGGTTCAGGAAAGAACAAGGTTGGCGTATCAATGCCTACAAAGGATCTCCAGAGATGGAATCAGGACGGCGACAACATGAAGAAAGAGCTCGAAGCTGCCGGCTACGAAGTAGACCTTCAGTATGCTAACAACGACGTTGCTACACAGCTTTCCCAGGTTGAGAACATGATCAACTCCGGTTGTAAGGTTCTCGTTATCGCTGCTATCGAAGGTTCTTCACTCGGAACAGCTCTCGATAAGGCTGCTGCTAAGAAGATTCCTGTCATCGCTTACGACCGTCTCCTTATGGACAACGCAAACGTTGACTACTATGCAACATTCGACAACTACATGGTTGGTACAATCCAGGGCCAGTATGTTGTAGATACACTCGACCTCGACAACGCTGCAGGTCCTTTCAACATCGAGTTCACAGCTGGTGACCCCGGTGACAACAACGCAGGCTTCTTCTTCAATGGTGCTTATGACGTTCTTAAGCCTTACATTGAGTCTGGTAAGCTCAACGTAGTTTCCGGCCAGAACACATTCGAGCAGGTTGCTACACCTTCCTGGAAGACAGAGACAGCTCAGAACAGAGCAGAAAACATCCTTTCTTCTAACTATGCTGACGGCACAAACGTTGACGTATGGCTTTGCTCCAACGACTCTACAGCTCTCGGCGTAGAGAACGCTCTCGCTACAAACTACACAGGTACATACCCGATCATCACTGGTCAGGACTGCGATATCGCAAACGTTAAGAACATGCTCCAGGGCAAGCAGTCAATGTCCGTATTCAAGGATACACGTACACTCGCTTCCCAGGTTGTTAAGATGGTTACACAGATCCTCAACGGTCAGACTGTTGAAGTTAACGACACAACTACATATGACAACGGCAAGAAAGTTGTTCCTTCTTACCTCTGCTCACCTGTATTTGCTGACGCTGGCAACTATCAGAAGATCCTTATCGACTCCGGTTACTACACAGCTGATCAGCTTGCTTAATTAACAAGTTTTTAGCCCTTTGCAGGCGGGGGAAACCCCGCCTGTATATTGGGGGGCTGACTAAATCGCAGATCCGGCAATCAAGGTTTCTGCAATCGCAGTTTCTCAAACCGCAGCATCTCTGCAAACAAACTCAAACAAAAAACTCAAAACTCAAACTTACAAGTAAGAAACAAAAACAAACAAAATCACTTTTAAATGAAAGAGGCTACAAATGGCAAAAGTTTTGCTTGAAATGAAGAGCATAACCAAAACTTTTCCGGGCGTTAAGGCTCTCGATAATGTCAACCTGCAGGTTGAAGAGGGGGAGATTCACGCGCTAGTCGGTGAGAACGGTGCAGGTAAATCTACATTGATGAATGTTCTCAGCGGAATTTATCCGATAGGCACCTATGAAGGCGACATAGTTTACGACGGCGAAGTATGCGAATTTCATAACATTAAGGATTCCGAGAAAAAAGGAATCGTTATTATCCACCAGGAGCTCGCACTGATCCCTTACATGACGATCGGTGAGAACATGTTCCTCGGTAATGAACAAGGCAAAAAATGGTGTATCGACTGGAACAAGACTTACGCAGAAGCAGATAAGTATCTTGAGATGGTAGGTCTTACTGATTCCTCGAAAACACTTATTAAAGATATTGGTACAGGTAAGCAGCAGCTCGTTGAAATCGCTAAGGCTTTGGCAAAGAATGCCAGACTCCTTATCCTTGACGAGCCTACTTCTTCACTTAACGAGACAGACTCAAGAGCTCTCCTTGATCTCATGAAAAAGCTCCAGAAAGAGCAGGGAATGACGATGATCATCATCTCCCACAAGCTCAACGAGGTCTCATATGTTGCAGACAAGATCACGGTCGTAAGAGACGGTTCCACCATCGAGACGATGAACTCCAAGGACGAGGAGATCTCCGAGGCCAGGATCATCAAGGGAATGGTAGGACGTGAGATCACAGACCGTTTCCCTAAGCGCCACGACGTACCGATCGGCGATGTCATGATGGAAGTAAAGAACTGGACAGTCTTCCACCCTGAGTTCGCAGAGCGAAAAGTCGTAGACGACGTATCCATCAACGTAAGAAGCGGTGAGGTCGTAGGTATCTACGGTCTCATGGGCGCCGGCCGTACAGAGCTCGCAATGAGTATTTTCGGACGCTCATACGGTATCGGTATTTCAGGTAAATTGTTCCTGCGTGGAAAGGAAGTAACTTTGAAGTCACCTAAGAAGGCGATCGCCGCAGGACTTGCATACGTTACTGAAGACCGTAAGGGCAACGGACTCGTTCTTACAAATTCAATCAAGACAAATACCACGCTTGCAAATCTCAAGGCAATCAGTACTGCAACCTTTATTGATAAGGATAAGGAATACCAGGTTGCTGATGAATACAAGCAGAAGCTCAGAACAAAGACCCCTTCAGTTGAGCAGCTCGTAGGAAACCTCTCCGGCGGTAACCAGCAGAAGGTCCTCCTCGCGAAGTGGATGTTCGCTGATCCGGACGTTCTCATTCTCGACGAACCTACAAGAGGTATCGACGTTGGTGCAAAGTACGAGATCTACTGCATCATCAACGATCTTGCAAAGGCCGGTAAGTCTGTGATCATGATCTCTTCCGAACTTCCCGAAGTCATCGGAATGAGCGACAGGATCTACATCATGAACCAGGCAAAGATCGTAGGAGAGATGAAGGCTTCCGATGCTACACAGGAGAACATTATGTCTTGCATCGTCGGTGTCGGCGGTGAATCGGAAGGAAGTGAGGCATAACGATGGGCGGAAATAAAGTAGTAAACTTCCTGAGAAAATACATGATGCTTATTGCGATGGTCATCGTAATGATCGTATTCTTTAGGCTCACAGACGGAACATCATTATTTCCTCAGAACATCAATAACGTAATTTCACAGAACGCATATGTTTTCGTACTCGGAACAGGTATGCTCCTCTGTATCTTAACCGGTGGTAACATCGACCTTTCAGTAGGATCTGTAGTCTGTCTGGCAGGCGGTGTCGGTGCCATCTTAATGGACAAGAATATCCCCTGGCCGGTCGCAGTAATCGCAATGCTCGTTATGGGTCTTTTGGTCGGTATGTGGCATGGCTACTGGATCGCATATGTAAAGGTACCTCCCTTCATCGCAACGCTGGTCGGCATGCTTGCCTTCAGAGGTCTTGCGAACATCATAATGAAGGGTTTTGCATACTCCCTCTATCAGGACAATCCTAACCAGGGCATGTTCCTCAAGATCTTCGGCGGCGGCGACTCATGCTATATCCCCGGTCCTTATATCCAGGATAAGATCGCCATCATGAGGGCAGGTTTCATTAACCAGCAGGTTACGGGAACATACTCAACTGACATGGGTCAGCTGCAGCAGACCGTTTCCGGTCTTCAGAGCATTGCTGATGCCGGCAAGGAGTGCACTGACGTCATTAATGCAGCTGCAAATGCAGAAATGACAGTTCCCCAGTATCTGGCAGCTAACGATATGTCTTTATCCGCTGCTGCACAGAATATCTTTGATACAGCAGCTGCAGCAGGTCAGGAAGTTCCTGAATATCTCGCAGCTATCGGTAAGACATTATCAAATCTCAAGATCTACATTTCTTCACAGCTCAATGTTACCTGCCTTATAGTAGGTCTCCTCATTGCAGTAGGTTTCGTAGTATTTACGGTCATCAACCGCAAGAGACTTATCAAGAAGGGCTACAAAGTAGATTCACTGGCAACAGTCATCGTCAAGACGGCATTGATCTTCGGCGTAATCCTCTGGCTCACATATAAGCTTGCAGGCTACAAGGGAATCCCTACGGTTCTTATCTGGATCGCTCTCGTCTTAGGACTGTTTGCATACATCACCTCGAAAACGACCCTCGGCCGTAACCTCTATGCTGTCGGCGGCAACGAAAAGGCTACAAGACTTTCCGGTATCGACACAAAGAAGGTTATGTTCAGTGCTTACACACTCATGGGCGTTCTCGCAGGTTTCGCAGGCGTTCTTAACATCGCAAGACAGATGGGTTCACAGCCTACATACGGTGTCGGTTATGAGATGGATGCTATCGCAGCATGCTTCATCGGCGGCGCTTCCGCATACGGCGGAACAGGTTCCATCGGCGGTGTAATCATCGGTGCTGCCCTCTGCGGTATCATCAACCAGGGAATGGTCATCGCAAAGACCCCTACTAACTATCAGACAGTTGTTAAGGGCCTGGTACTTCTCGTAGCTGTATTGTTCGACGTAGTAATGCAGATGAGAAGAAAGGGCGCCCAGAAGAAAAAGAAGGCTGAAGCCACACAAGCATCAGCTTCAGAGAAGGGAGGTGCTGAAGCATGAATACATTCAGTATTAAAAACGTTCTCAAGAAGAACGTAATGGCTATAGCACTCTTCGTGATCTATGTCTTCTTTACGATCATGACCCAGGGAACCATGTTCACATCTTCGAACGTTGCATCCCTCATCGACCAGAAAGCATACGTTTACATCTTAGGTGCCGGCATGCTCATGTGTATGCTCACCGGCGGTAACATCGACCTGTCAGTCGGTTCATTCCTCTGCTTCGCAGGTGCGGTTGCAGGTGTCTTCTCAGTTATCTGGTATATCAACACTCCGCTCTCACTCCTGCTCGTATTGGGCGTAGGTCTTGTCTACGGTGCAGTCCTGGGATTCCTTATCGCTTACGTAAGAATACCTCCGTGGATCGCAACTCTCGCCGGATACCTCGCATTCCGTGGTCTTGCCACACAGATCCTCGTAAAGGTTTCAGATACAAGTGCTATCTCCAACTTCCCGGAGGGATTCCTTCACCTCTTCTCCGGCAGGATCCTCACGGCTCCTGTTTTCCAGTTCAAGATCGAGAAGCTCTTCATGTGGCTTAACATTCCCTGCCTTGTTCTTGGCGTTCTGGCTACGGCTGCTATTGTTTTCATCAACATCACGTCACGCAACAAGAAGGTTAAGAAGGGCTACGACGCAGATCCCATGTGGTTCGTCGCAGTTAAGAGCGCTATCGAAGGTGCTATCATCCTGATCCTTTCTTTCAAGTTCGCACAGGAAGGCAACATCAGATTTGAAGATCTTCCTGACGGATCGACACAGGAGATTTTCGAAGGCGGTATCCCGGTAGTCGTTCTCTGGCTCGTTGCAGTTCTCCTCTTCTACGGAATCATCACAGAGAAGACAACGATCGGCCGTCACTTCATGACAGTCGGCGGCAACGCTGAGACAGCAAAGCTCTCAGGTATCAATAACAAGCTCATCATGTTCGTTGCATACCTCAACATGTCAGTTCTTACTGTTCTTGCAGCGCTCATCGTTACAGCAAGATTCAGTTCCGCAAATGCTTTCGCAGGACAGAACTTCGAGATGGATGCTATCGCAGCATGTATCGTCGGTGGTGTATCCGCTTACGGCGGTTCAGGTTCGATCATGGGAATGGTCATCGGTGCTACTTTGATCGGTGTTATCGACCAGGGCATGTCACTCATGGGAATCGACCAGGACTGGATCAAGATCGTTAAGGGTCTTGTACTCCTCGCCGCAGTAGTTTTCGAGATCGTCTCTAAGCAGGGCGGCAACAATCCTTTCAAGAGCATCATCGAGAAGTTCTCGAAAAACAAAAAGAAGAAGTAATTCATAACCCGTTCTTTCATAATATGTTTTCCGGTCACCCGAATATCCGGAATGCACTTTACCTCCAGCCGCCGCGAGCTACCCTCTTGCGGCGGTTACCCTTTAAAACAGAAAGTACAGGTTAATTGATGTTAAACATTGTGTGAATTAAGCCATTTAAGGGTTTAACCGAGTTATAATAAATCATTGATAATTGACGAAAGGGGCTACAACATGAGTACAGAAAGAAACTTTTCCAAAGGTGACGTCATCTTTAAGCAGGGAGATGTCGGCAACAGCTTTTTCAGGATCCTTGAAGGAAGCGTCCGGGTTATCGCCAACTACGGTGAAGCCGGCGAGAGAGAGCTGACTGTCCTTGATCCCGGCGACTTCTTCGGCGAGATGGCTGTCATCGAGACATACCCCAGAAGCAACACGATTGTAGCCGTTGATAATGTACGTGCGATTGAGATCTCAGCAGACGAGCTCAACGGATTCTTCGCTGAGAACCCCGACATGATCCTCCAGATCATGAAGCACATCGGAAGCAGGATCAAGACACTCACTTCAGAGTACGACGTGCTCGCATCACTCCTCAAGGAGCTCCGCGCATCACAGGATAAGAAGAGCGATTCGGTCTTCGCAAAGATCAAGAAGTACATCGACTTCTACGCTTCAGGCAAGAACAACATCGACAAGCCCTCTGCCGAGGCACTCCGTGAAGCATCCGCAGGCCTCAAGGACCAAAAGAGCGGCGCCATCGAGACATACAAGAAGGGCACCGTCATCTTCAAGGAAGGCGAAGTCGGCAAGTGCATGTATATCGTTTACGGCGGTACCGTCGGAATCTACACGAACTATGGCGATCCCAAGCAGGTCAAGCTCACGGAGCTCTATCCTGTTTCATTCTTCGGCGAGATGGGCATGATCTCTGACGACGCAAGAAGCGCTACCGCAGTTGCAGACAGTGACGATACATATGTCGAGATCGTAAGCCCCGAAGGCATCGAGGAGCTCTTCAGGGAATCACCCGTCAAGGTCGAGATGATCTTAAAGCACCTCTCATACCGCTTGAGGATGCTCACATACGATTACCTTACTGCTTGTAAGGAAGTCAACGACCTCTACAACAGCTGATAAGTTTTTTGTTCTGATTTTTTTAGCCGCGGGATGTTACAATAATACCGCGGCTAAATTATTTTTACGGAGATTTCAGATGTTTGAAAAAATGCCTGCCGAGCAGATCAGTTATATTTTCGAGAACACGGAAGACGCAGTATGTCTTGTCTCTTCCACCGGCGTTCTGCTGGAAGCAAATCCTGCGGCAGAAAAACTTTTCGGAATCTCCGCTGACAGCGCCATTAAGATCTGGGATGCGATCCCTTTCGTTGAAGGCAACGACGATTTAATCCAGCTTTTCATCGACGCGGTCGCGCAAAAGCTCAAGGCCCAGGAAGAGATCGTCGATTACGTCAGCAATGACGGCACCAAATATAATCTCCACGTCAGGCTCAACTATTACAAGCACGATGACATGGCAGTATACCTCGTCGTCATCACGGACCTCACCAAGCTCATCCAGGTCAGATCCGCATTCGCAAGATACACTTCTCCCGACATCGCCGACTACGTTCTTACGACCGCTGAAGGTCAGAAGAGAGGCGGCCTTACGCAGGAAGTCACGATACTCATGAGCGACCTTCGCGGCTTTACCGCGCTCTCATCGAAAATGCCGGCGCAGCGCCTCATCAATCTCCTCAACCATTATTTCGAGGCGATGGTCGCAGTAATCTCCAAATACGGCGGCACGGTAATCGAGTTTCTTGGCGACGGTATCTTCGTCGTTTTCGGAGCGCCCAAGGAAATGCCGGATCATGCGTCCAATGCGGTCAGGTGCGCCATCGGAATGCAGAACGCGGTCAAGGAAGTCAACAAGTGGACTGAAGAGAACGGCTATCCCGAACTTGCAATGGGCATCGGCATTAATACTGGCAGCGTCGTTGTGGGCAACATCGGTTCAGAGAACAAGATGAAGTACGGCTGCATGGGCCAGACGGTAAACATCGCCGGAAGACTTGAGGGTCTTACCGTCGGAGGCCAGGTCCTCATCACTGACAATACAAGACAAAAGCTTACGGGCGATTTCGAATCCTGCTCTGAAGGAAGCTTCCTTCCCAAGGGCGCCAAGAATGAACTCAAGTATTATGAGGTTTCCAAGTTAGACGGCCTTTCTGTCGATACCAACTATTCAGTCATCGTCTGGACGGACTGCGACAAGAAAAAATACGATCTCCACACGGTTAAGGAAAAGACCGTTGAAGCAGTAGGCCATCAGGCAACGGTCAACAAGATCTCGACAGATAAAAAGCATGCGCTTATTTCATGCGATTACGAACTTACGCCCAGGACCAACATAATGCTCCAGGAAGGTGACAACCGCATTTATGCAAAGGTCATCAAGCCGGAGTACGACGGTTATGTTATTTGTTTCACGTCAGTGGCTCAAAGCGTATAAATATTAAGATTTTATAACAGATAAAGGCTTTTCGCGTGTTTACAGGGTCAAAACCCTTGATAACACGCTTTTTCTTGTGTATTTTTCTAACATCAGATTTTTGGAGAGCCCTTTATTTATGAGCGATTTTCTTACCAGCCTTGCGAACATCAACGATGCAGTAAATTCTTTCGTATGGGTCAAGATCGGCCTTTTCCTTCTGATCGGAACGGGCATCTTGATGACTGTCGTAACCAAATTCTTCCAGATCACCCACGCAGGACACTGGTGGAAAAAGACAGGCGGCGGCGTGTTCGACAAGAAGAGCCATAACAAAAAAGAGAAGGGATCCGTTTCCCAGTTTCAGGCTCTCTGCACGGCATTGGCAGCAACGATCGGTACGGGTAACATCGCAGGCGTCTCTGCCGCTATCTGCTTGGGCGGCCCGGGCGCTGTGTTCTGGATGTGGGTCGCTGCATTCTTCGGCATGATGACAAACTATTCCGAGAACATTCTCGGTATCTTCTACAGACGCAAGAACAACGAAGGCGAATGGTCCGGCGGCGCAATGTACTACCTCCAGGACGGCCTCGGAAACTACAAGGGCTGCAAACACATCGGTAAGATTCTTGCCATCCTGTTTGCGATCTTTGCGACGCTCGCATCTTTTGGTATCGGCAACATGGGTCAGATCAACAAGATCACGTTAAATCTCGAATCAGCATTCTTCCCTCAGAATTTAAAAGAACTGGCAATATTGGACGGCTCTGTCAGGGTAGTGCCTCTTGCGATCGGCGTCTTCCTCATGATCGGCGCAGGCATCATCATAATAGGCGGCCTTAAGTGGATCGCAGCAGTCGCAGAGAAGGTCGTTCCTTTCATGGCGATCGCATACATCGTCGGTGCAATCGCCCTCGTTGTCTTAAACTTCGCATCACTTCCTGCCGCATTCGGCGCGATCTTCAAGTTCGCATTCGGCATCAAGGCAGTTGCCGGCGCAGCTGCAGGAATCGCCATCAAGCAGGTTATCACCCAGGGCTGCAAGCGCGGCGTCTTCTCCAACGAAGCCGGCCTCGGTTCATCCGTCATGGTCCATTCGAATTCTGACGTTAAGGAACCCGTCAAGCAGGGCATGTGGGGTATCTTCGAAGTTTTCGCAGACACATTCGTCGTCTGCACTATGACAGCTCTCGTCGTCCTCACTTCAGGCTACATCGACCTTGAGACGGGCCTTGTAAAAGAAGGCGTTGAGGACGCAACTCTCGTGGCCAAATCTTTCAGCAACGTATTCGGTATCGGAGGCGAATGGTTCATCGCCGTAGCGATCCTGCTCTTCGCATTCACGACCGTCCTCGGCTGGTCGCACTACGGCAGCAAGGCTATCGAATACCTCTTCGGCTCCGTAGGCACCATTGCCGCAAAGGTCTACAAAGTTATCTTCGTTTTAATGATCATTTTCGGTGCCGTCATGGAAAGCTCACTCGCATGGGACATCTCCGACACCTTCAACGGTCTCATGATGATCCCTAACCTCATCGGCGTCATCTCGCTCTGCCCTCTGGTCATGAAGCTCACCGACAACTACGTTGCCCGCCGCATCAGGAACAAGACGGACGTAAAGCCGATGCTCTCATACGATGAGAAGATCCAGAAAGAGCACGAGGAACTGGTAGAGCAGGGCGCGGAGTAATTCTTATCCGTACAAGACCCACGGGTCGCCGTTCTCGTCAACGTAGCGGCCTTCCTCGAAACCCTCAAATCTCCAAATTCCAACACCGACCTTGCCGTCATAAGCAGGGTCATATTCAAACGCTTCGAGCGAAGGCAGGAGCTGCAGCACTTTGTCGCCCGTGATCAGTGCGCCGCTCAGTCTCTGGTCCGTATCGAAAACCTGCAGCATGATGTAAGACGCCTCTTCAAGCTGTTCCCTTGCCGCATCTACATCAAGCTCTATTCCGTTTTCTTCGCAATATTCCACGAGCTTGTCAAAGCTGTCGAAAACCACATGCGTTCCGATAAGTTCCGTGCCGCCATAAGGCGCACTGATGCAATGAGAATAAAGATTAAGCTTAATATCCTTGCGTGGGCCGCCGATGCTGCTCAGGAGCTTTTCTGAAAGTCCCTGTGCTTTCTTCAGAGTAGGGTCATCAGTCTCCATTCTGTAATCGCCGTCAATGAAAACCGTAATCTCACGTCCGGTCTCCTGCTCAATGCAGGTGAACCTGTATTCACCGCAATCGTAAGCTACATGTACCTTATCTGTCTCAACGTCAGGAGCGACTTCGCAGCAGACATCATAGAGTTCTTCGATGTCTTCACGGTCAAGGAGCCATGCCGGCTCTGAGTATTCCTTCAGATATTCCAGCTCGATATCGCGTCCGTTATGCATCATGGATACCACCGGACTGTCGCTGAAAACATATACCTCGCCGCTTGCCGTTACCAGCATGCACCTTGAGTCATAGCCCCACGCCATGTTCGTGTATGTGTACATGAAAACAATCGGATCGTATTCGGCTGTCGGAGCGGGCAGGCCGGCAGTGGTGACATCAATATCGATGTCTACTGTCGCGGCGTCAGTCGCGTCTGCATCTGTTTCTGCGGAACCGGTTTCAGCGAGCGTCACCTTGATCGTGCCGTCAGTGGCAGCGGTATCTTCCGCGCCTGCGATATCCTCACTTGTGTCAGTGGGCAAATCCCTTCCCGCATTCCTGTCGCAAGCTGCGGCGCCCATAAGCACTGCCGCAGCCAGCAACCCGGAAATGAACCTTTTTCTATTCATATGCAATATCCCCCTTGCGTATGCTCTTGTCTTAAATACAGATATATACGCAGGAATGTTGCACTGGCAACCAATCTAATCTATCGCAACCCGCCAGAGTTTTTGTACAGATCAGCCTTTTAGCCGTCAAGGCTGACTTCGTCACATTCTGACGAATGCTAACGGCCTTGACTGCAGCCGGCTGATCTGTTTTGGGTGTTCAGGCGGGTTGCGAACAGTATCGATAGTTACGTAAAAACATGCCCGCTCAAACGTCTAATTTCTTATGGGATATA
Organism: Saccharofermentans sp.; assembly: GCA_045648465.1. GTDB lineage: Bacteria > Bacillota > Clostridia > Saccharofermentanales > Saccharofermentanaceae > Saccharofermentans. Next base: position 51,547 of record JAZROA010000010.1, on the reverse strand, counting down.
TTCCATGGAAAATTAGACACTAACGGCACAGTATTTCGAAGTGCTTAAAAAGGACACGATTTACCCCCAAAACGTGTCCTCCGGAGCACCGGGGCTTCAAAAAGAATCCCCATGGACCCCAAAAGAACCCGTAAATGCGGGCCTTATGCTGCCCGCAAAAAATTTTTCGAACTACTGCAACATTTCCCTCATCTCATCTGTACAAATAGTGTGAAAACATTAGAAAGGAAACTAAACAAAATGGGAAATACCACGAAAATGGCGCAAAAATGAAGCATTCTTACAAAATTCTTCTAAAATTGCGCCTTTAGATAGTATAATAGGCAAGTCAAAATATTTTTACGGTTAAAAAGCGCGGGCCGTTAAAGGGCGGTCAAAGCGCAAAGAATGAGAGGTTTTTATGGCTGAACAACTCGTAATGAACATCAATGTTGATGAGCTCGCCAGAGCCAATTCGATCATCAACAACATCAGGACTTACTACAATTCCAAGATCGTAGGTCAGTCACAGCTTGGCGTTTCGCTCCTGGTTTCCATGATCGCGAACGGCCACATCCTGCTCGAGTCCGTACCTGGTCTTGCGAAGACAACCGCTGCAAAGGTTATGACTGAGGCAGTCGGCGGATCCTTCTCGAGAGTTCAGTGTACGCCTGACCTTCTGCCTTCCGACATCATCGGTACGCAGACATTTAACATGACTAACAACACGTTCGAGACAAAGATCGGACCTGTTTACGCTAACTTCCTGCTCTTGGACGAGATCAACCGTTCATCAGCTAAGACACAGAGCGCCATGCTCGAAGCCATGCAGGAGAGATCGGTAAGTATCGGCGGACAGACATTCAAGCTCCCTCCGGTATTCATCGTTATCGCTACACAGAACCCGATCGAGCAGGAAGGTACTTATGAACTTTCCGAGGCTCAGCAGGACAGATTCCTTCTTAAGGAAGTAATTACATATCCTAACGTTAAGGACGAGGTCGAGATCCTCAACAGGATCGAGGGCGATGTATTCACATCTTCCAAGGCTGTCGTTACGATCGAGGACATCGAGTTCTTACAGGGTCTGTGCAAGAAGGTTTACATCTCACCGGCTATCAAGAAATACATTGTTGATATCGTTCAGGCTACACGTGATCCTGCAAAGTACATTTCACCCAACCTTGCAAACTACATTGCAATGGGTTCTTCCACTCGTGCGGCTATCGCATTCATGGAAGTATCCAAGGCTGTTGCTCTCATCCAGGGCAGAGCTTATGTAACACCTGACGACGTTAAGGCAATGAGACATGAAGTTATGCGTCACAGAATCATGCTTAACTTCGCTGCCATCGCTGACGGCGTAAAGGAAGAAACCATCGTTGATGCAATTGTCGGAGCAATCGTTACTCCATGAACTTAGACTACGTCTCGAAAATTAAATTCGGGCTTAAGCGTTATAAGACGATAGCTACGGATAAGACGACGAGCAGAGTTCTCGACGGTTCATACAACTCCATCTATAAGGGCAGGAGTATGAATTTCGACGAGCTCCGTGAGTATGTGCCCGGTGACGATATCAAGGATATCGACTGGAAGGCAACGTCAAGAAGCCAGAAAGTACTTATCAGATCTTATATTGCCGAGAAGAAGCACAACATCATGCTGGTAATGGACGCCAACCACAGGATGCTCGGCCACACCAAGACAGGTGAGGATAAGGGTGAAGTTGCCCTTATGGCCGGCGGTACTCTGGGATACATGGTTACCGACAACGGCGATTATGTAAGCGGACTTTACTATCACGACGAGAATATGGAGAGATCCCCTTTCAAGACGGGATTCCTCAATCTCGAATTCCTTCTCGAAGGCTACGCTAAATGCCTTACACAGACCAACAAGTCTGACCTGAACGGAATCCTGAACTACATCATGCACAACATCAAGAGGCGCATGATCGTGGTAATGGTTACTGACACTGAGGGTGTCTGCAACCTCAAGGAAAACCTCTTAGGCCAGATCACAATGGTTCACGACTGCCTTCTCATCAAGGTCAGTGACACCGATATCTTCGGCAAGAAGGTATATAACGTTGAAAACCAGACTTACCTCCCGCCGTTCCTCGCGCAGAGCAAGGCTTTGCAGAAGAAGCAGAAAAAGGTAATGGAAGACCTGGAGAAGCAGGCTGAGAAGAAGCTCAACAGATACGGCATACCGTATGTCTGCGTCGATACTGCGACAAGAGTCGACAGCAAGATCGCAGAGCTTCTCGAAAAGAATAAATCAGTCAACTAAAAGATAGAAACAAGAGTTATGGAAACGACGATAAACTTAAGAAGATTATTTGATTTCTCACAACTTCCGATAATCATTACGGGAGGTGTACTTGCCGTACTCACCGTAGCGATAATCCTCATGTTCCTTTACACGATCCTGAAGAACATGGAGCTCAAGCAGAAGCAGGCTGAGGAAGTTATTGAGCAAAAAGTTTTCGTAAAACCCGACATGACGAAGCTCAAGGCCGAGTATCTTGCATTGCTTGACGGCATTGAGGCTAAGTTTAACGAGGATACCACGAAGGTCAGACCTGCTTACGAGGGCATGAGCCGTGTCGTAAGAGACTTTGTTTACAGGGCTACAGGTACTGAAGTTGACAAGTTCGCATTGTACGAGATCAACGCAACCGAGTATAAGGGTCTTGCAAAGCTCGTCGGCGAATACTATCAGCCGGAGTTCGACCAGATTTCGGAAGGTGACGTTAGGGATCATTTGGCAAAGTCAAGGAGATTAGTGTCTGAATGGAACTGAAGAATCCAATAGCTTTATATATCTGTGCGGGTGTGGCAGCGGTATTCCTTATCGTCATGTTCATCACGTTCAGAATGAAGAGAAAGTATAAGGGCGGCAAGAAGACATATCTGCCGGATTACCTCAAGAACGACTCTATGTTTAAGACAAGACTCGTCTGGCACGTAATCCTTAAGTATGTTCTTATCGTGCTCATCATCACGAGCATCCTTCTGTCAGGCTTCCTCATGGCAAGACCTTACAAGACAGAGTCCAAGCAGCTCGCAAACTACAACAGAGACATCATGCTCTGCATGGATATCTCCACAACATGCGACAATTTGAACGCAGAGCTCATCGACAAGCTTGAAGACGTAGTAAGAGAACTTAACGGCGAGAGATTCGGCATCGTTATCTTCAACTCGTCTCCGGTCCTTCTCTGCCCTTTGACAAACGATTACAACTACATCATCGAAGTCCTGGACAAGGTCAAGGAAGGTCTCAAGATGAGACTCGATTACATGAACGGCAAGATCCTTTTCTCAGACAAGCTCTATGAGATGGACGCATACATCAGTAACGGTACGCTCGTAGATAACGAGGAGAGAGGTTCTTCCATCATCGGCGACGGTCTTGCAGCAGCATGCCTCGACTTCTACGACTACGAAGAAAAGCCCGACCGTACGAGAGTAATCATCCTCTCAACGGATAACGAACTTTTGGGCGAAGAGATCATCACACTTCCTGAAGCAGGACAGATGTGCCAGGACAGAGACATCGTAGTTTTCGGTGTTGGTACTGAGAAGATGGTCGACGCTGACCGTAAGATGATGAAGGATGTTGTCGAAGGTACTGGCGGAACGTTCTACTACGGTGAAGACAGCAATATCGTTGAGAATATCGTTGACGACATCAGATCGCAGATCGCAACACTCGACGACACACAGTACGAGATAATCGAGAATGAGACGCCGGAAAAGGTTTTCAGATTCCTGCTTCTCTCACTTAGTCTTATGCTCCTCGTAGCATTTATATTGAAGGTGTAAACAGATGGATAAATTAACTTTTGAACCTATGATTCCCATCTGGTTAATGGTCATAATCAGCATTGGTCTTTTGGCGATCAAGAGAAAAGGCATAATCCCTTATGTCAGACAGTGCCTCATCGTACTGCTCCTTTTCGCGATCAACTTAAGACCCATGTACGTATCAGATGAAGTAAAAGTAATGAGACAGAAGCTTAACTGCTACTGCATCATCGTAATCGACGACACGCTCAGCATGATGGCTGAAGACTACAACGGCTCAGAGCCCCGTATGAACGGTGTTAAGGCCGACGTCGAATACATCACCGAGAAGATGGTAGGCGCCAAGTTCTGCCTTATCGACTTCAACAACGATGTAAACCTGATCGCTCCTTTCACGGACGATACCGCATACATCAAGTCTGCCGTTAACTCGATCTATCCGCTTGCAGATTATCACGCAACGGGTACGAACATTAACGTCTCCAAGAAGCTCCTTGGCCAGATGATCGACAACGCAACGATCTTAGGCGACGGCCACGTAGTCGTATTCTTCATCACTGACGGTGAGAATACGGACAAGAACACACTCGATTCCTTCGCAGACATCGCAGACGGCATCGAGGGCGGTGCAGTCATGGGCTACGGCACTGACAAGGGCGGCCAGATGCATTACTACGACGAACTCTATGAGGAAGTAGTCCTCGTTGAAGATAAGAGATCTTATCCTTACGAGCCCGCTATCTCATATATCGATGAAGATAACCTCGAGCAGCTTGCTGACGATATGGGTCTTACCTATGTCCACATGTATGATTCCGAGGATATCGATCCGGTTCTCGATGATGTAATGGGTCTTCTCGACGCGGAAGAGGAAGAGACGACGAAGTACGGCTATGCAGACGTTTACTTCTGGTTCGTTTATCCGCTCGCAGCATTAGTAGCTTATGAATTCATAAGCGTGAAAAGGAGGGCCTGACGCATGGTAAAGAAAATAGCTATTGCAATCTGGATCCTCACAGCCTCATTCCTCGGCATCCTTGTCGTCAACTATGTCGGCAACAGAAAGATGATCGAGAATTACGGCCAGGGTGTGTACCAGCAGAATGAATTAGGCTTCTTGGGCTTCACCCAGCCTTACATCAACCACTTCAACAAGGGTAATGTTTTCTATCAGCTGGGCGACTATCAGAAGGCTAAGCAGGAATATCAGCTCGCTCTTAACTTAAGACCTGACGAACCTTACGACTGCAAGATCAGAGTCAACTACGCTCTGTCTTACGTAACACCCATCGATGTCGATGACATTAACGAGGATAACTACAAGGACGTAATCGAGATCTGTGAGACAGCCAAGAGCATCCTCGCAGAGAACGACTGCGCTACAGAGAATAACGACGGACACTACTACGCAGCTCAGAAACTCTATAACGAGATCAACCAGTTTATCGAGGATCTGAAGAACCAGTACGAGAATCCGCCGACGCCGACACCTACGGCAACGCCTACTCCGAATCCGGAGAACGGCACGGCTACGCCGACACCTTCACCCAAGCCGGATGCAGATGCAACGGAAACTCCGACACCTACACCGCAGGGCCAGGACCAGTCGCCTACGCCTACACCCCAGGGCGGCGAACAGACACCGACACCTACGCCTCAGGGCGGTCAGGAGACTCCCACACCTACACCGGGCGGCGGAGAAGATACTCCTACACCGACTCCCGGTGACGGCACTCCGACTCCTACGCCTGGCGGAGAGGGCGAGACTCCCACACCTACACCTGGTGGCGAAGGAGAGACACCTACTCCTACACCGGGCGGTAACGACGGTACACCTACCCCGACACCAGGCGGCGAAGGAACGGGAACTCCGACACCTACTCCCGGCGGTCAGGGTACAGGAACACCAACACCTACACCGGGCGGCGGCCAGGGCCAGGGTACACCGACTCCTACACCTTCACCTGAAGACCGTATCCGCGACATTCAGGACAGAAGTAACAGGGAACGTTATGGTGGTACGGGTGACTACAATGACGACTACAACTTCGGTAACTCCGCAAGCTGGTAAGTAATTAAATAAAAATATCCGCATCGGCATGACCCACACCCGGGTTGTGCCGATGTAATATATAGCTAGAATAATTTCATGGCATGGCGGGTTTGTCCGCCGGCGAAAAGAGGTCAGATAATATGTATAAGCAAAGGCCTGTCATCAAGATCTTTGACGGTATCTTTATAACTTTAGCGTGCCTTAGCACGTTCCTTTATGAGTTCAGTTATTTCTTCATCGCACTGACGGCCGTGCTTGCCATTCTGGCATTTGTATTTCCGGGCCTTTACGCTTCAGGCATTGCAGGCGCAAGGCTCAAGACATGTTCTTACGGCACCACGATCTTATCGGTATTTCCGTTCACGCTGCTCGTGGTGGTTCCGGCATTCATCGTCTCTTTGTTCTTCAACGAAGACCTGGGCTGGCCTGCGATAATCACTTATGCAGTCGTCACGATAGTGCTTCTTAACTTGTTCTTCTGGACCGGCATAATAATCGTTTACTTAACATCCAAGCAGATCGGCATCAGCAAGCGTCTGCTCGGAATCTTCTGCGGTATGATCCCCGTTGCAAACCTCTTCGTCCTCTCATTGATCGTAAAGATCTCCGGCAGGGAAGTAAGAGAGGAGAGCGAGAGATACTGGCGCAACGAAGCGAGGATCCCTGAGCAGCTCTGCAAGACCAAATATCCCATCCTCATGGTCCACGGCGTTTTCTTCAGAGATTCAGAGCACTTAAACTACTGGGGCCGTGTTCCCGCCGAGCTCATCAAGAACGGTGCGACCATCTTCTACGGCGGCCAGGAATCAGCAGGCAACGTACCTTCATGTGCACTCCAGATCAAAAAAGCCATCGTAAAAGTCATTGAGGCAACGGGCGCAGAGAAGGTCAACATCATCGCCCACAGTAAGGGCGGCCTCGACTCCAGATACTGCATCACGATGCTCGGCATGGCTCCTTATGTCGCATCTCTCACAACGGTCAACACACCGCACAGAGGCTGCGAATTTGCAGAGTACCTCATGAACAAGGCGCCCGAGAAACTCAAGAACACGGTTGCCGCAGCATATAACAAAGGCGCGAAAGCATTGGGCGACACAAATCCCGACTTCATAAGTGCCGTCACCGACCTCACCAAGGATGGTGTCGCACGCCTTAACGCCGAGATGGCTCCGATGCAGTCACAGTTCAACGGCATCTACACCCAGAGCTTCGGCTCCAAGTTGAACCACGCCACGAGCGGCAAGTTCCCTCTCAACATGAGCTACCACTTCGTCAAGCATTTCGACGGCTTCAACGACGGCCTCGTCGGCGAAGAGTCCTTCCAGTGGGGTTCCGAATACCACTTCCTCACAAACAAAGGCCTCCGTGGCATCTCCCATGCCGACATGATCGACCTCAACCGTGAGAACATCGACGGCTTTGACATCCGCGAATTCTACATCAACGTAGTGCATGGACTGAAGGAGAGAGGACTCTGATACCGGATTTAGATAACAGCAAAAAAGGACGCCCCACGGGACGTCCTTTTATCATCAAAAACAAAAATTTAACTCAGCTTTCCTTTGCAGCCAGCTCAGCGATAGTGTACTTCTGGAAGAACTTCTGCATCTCTTCGCTGAATTCTTTCCACATGGGGAGTGTGACGCAGGATGCGACGCGGTCGCACTTGGGCGCATTGGGATCCATGCATGCTACGACGTAGAAGTCGTTCTCAGTAACTGAGATGACGTCCCATGCCGTGATCTCCTTGGGGTCGCGTGCGAGCTTGTAGCCGCCGTTCTTGCCGCGGAGGCCCTTAACGAGGTTGTTCTGGACGAGCATCTTGATGATGGATTCAAGATACTTCTCGGAAAGCCCCTGTCTTTCAGCGATGCCGCTTAACGTGACATAAGAATCAGTGCCGAACTTTGCGATGTCGATCATTACGCGGAGTGCGTAACGTCCCTTTGTAGATACAACCATTTTGAAGCCTCCATAGGTCAATAAAACACTAACCTATTATAGTGAAGGGAATAAAGGAATTAAAGAGTTTTCAGACAAAGTTGAACATAAATCGATTATCTTGTTCAAGAACGAGAAAAAATAGCCACAAAACATGGATTTAACAATGTTACCGGGGCTCAAAAACCACCCCGAAAGCCAGCAAAAAATTACTTTATCGGCTGGATGAACTCGTCGTCCTTATACATCGGCCAGGGAGCCTTGCCCGTCTTGGCAAACTCACCCCAGAGCTCCCTGATCTTCTCACCGACACGGCGTGAGACGGGATCTTCGACTTGGCAGTATGGCGAGGACTTGTCCAGCATGACCGGAACGTCGCTTGCGTGAAAGCACCCTGCACCGCGCTTCTCAATGTCGGGTGTCATGTAGACATATTCATAGACCCAGGAAGGTCCCTTGATATTGCGTGCAACGTCTCTTGAAGGGTTAACGTAGTAGAACGAAGTAAATTCATCTGACATCTTGCGGCGCGCACCCGGACCCGGCTTGAACTTAAACTTGAACCAGTATGCAGCAAGCGGCAGGGCAGCCGTCGGAATGTTGCATATGAATGCATCGCCTTCCTGTGCGCAAGTTCCGATTATGATCGGCTTCTTGGACTCTTTGGCAAGTTCCGTCGGCCAGTCCTTAATTACTTCTCCGTCAATGACAGGTGAGAAAGCACAGGTCGAATTGCCTTCGCGGAATACGAACTTTCTGAGCTGCTTGTTTGCCTCGTGGATCTTCCAGAAGGGGAGATCTTTTAACTTATAGAGCTCATTCTCCTTGACCTCAAGGAATCCCAGATATTTACGTGTGAGACGCTCGCTCTCCTTTTCTGTCCAAAAAGACTTAGCACAGGGTGACATCAAGATAGCCTTGTCGAAGAGGAGCTTTGCTTCAGGCATGCCGAGCAGCGCAAGGATGCAAGCAGCGCCTGCTGACTGTCCGAAGACGGTAACGTTATCGGCATCTCCGCCGAAGCGGTGAATGTTATTACGGATGAACTTGAGCGCAGCCATCTGGTCAAAAAGGCCGTTGCTCTTGTCAAAGCTCTTGTCGAGGAAATTGAGATTTAAGAATCCTTCAAGATTTAAGCGGTAGTTGAAGCTTACGACGACGGTCTTTGAGTCTATCGCAACTTTGGCCATGTCGTAGTAAAGCTCTTCGGAATCTTCAGATACCTTGCCGCATCCGCCGTTTGCATAAGAGCCGCCGTAGAACCACACCATGACAGGTGATCCGTATTCCAGTCCCTTGGGAACGAAAATATTAAGGTAGAGACAATCCTTGCTTTCGGCTGAGATCGATGTCCTTCCCTTGCCCTGAACAGGGCTTATCGGGGCCTTGGTGGCATCCAGAATGCCTTCCCAGGACTCGGGCGGAAGAGGATGCTTAAATGCCAGCTCGCCAACGGGAGGCAATGCAAACGGGATTCCGAGGTATTCCTCACATCCGTCTTTGACGATGCCTCTTACAAGTCCGTATTCGGTTGTGACCGTTCTTGAGTATTCCATAAAGAAATTTTACACGGCTGAAGAGCGGGGTGCAACATACTCAAAGGCAATAAGCTTATTATCTTACGTTAATTACGACCAGCTCCGGATAGTCATTGATCCTGACGGGCGCGACACTGTTGCCCAGACCGCGGTTTACTATGAGAGTCATGGAATCGTATGTATGGACTCCTTCGTAAAGATCAGGAAAGAAAGTAAAGTCAGGTGAAAGCAATCCGCCCTTGCCCGGAATGATGATCTGTCCGCCGTGAACATGTCCCGTCAGCACGAGATCGGCACCAAGACTCTGATACAAAGAAACATAGTCAGGTTCGTGCGCGAGCATTACTACCGGCTTCTCATCAGTAAAAGCAGGGTAGGCATCAAACGATTCCAAAGACGAATCGGCGATACCTGCAAGACAATACGAGCCCATGTCTACATAAGTGTCATCTAAGAATGTTACTCCCGATGCGCGCATGTCATCGTAGAACTTATCAAGTTTATCGCCTTGCAGCCTGTTCTCATGGTTGCCCGTGACATAGTAAACGGGTGCTATCTTTACCGCACCTTCGATGAAGTCCATGGCGATGGAATAAGATGTGTGCATTGAATCAACGATGTCGCCTGTAACGACAATGATGTCAGGATCTATAGCTTCAATTTGATCCAGCAAAACAGACTGCTTGATTCCGAAAAACTGGTTGTGAAGATCTGATACCTGGACGATCTTTATGTCGTCAGACAAACCCAGATCAACATCGTAACTGCTTGTCTTAAGAGAATAGTTCTGAACAAGGCAGAACGCGCATAAGACGACTTCCAATACCATGAGCACGGGAACCACGAAGAACTTCGGTTTCAGTGTCTTGTGGTGGAAGAGCCTCATGCCGAGGAATGCGCCTATGGAACCGCCGATCCACGCCCAGAACAGCAATGTCCTTTCGGGAATTCTCCGCGCGCCTTTTTTCGCGTAAGACTTGTCCATTCCGTAAAGAATGAACGCTGCAAGATTAACCAGGATAAGCCAGTATACGAGGATCACGTTATGCCTCAGTAGGGGATATTACTCCATAAGCCTCGCAGAGATCTTCCGTAAGATCTGTATCTTCACTAAGGCTTCTGATGATCAGCACGGTATTTCCATTAAGATAGACACCTGCAAGAGATACACGTGTCGAGGTGCTTTCAACATATGAGATATAGTAGGAATAACCCTTCTCATCACCCTTTTCACCGCCGCCTGCAAATGCTTTTCCGTACTCTTTCCAGAATTTCTTTGCATCATCTTCGTTCTGGAATGTAAACACAAAGCCTATGGATAATCCGTCGTGGTCGCTATATGCGTAACCCGTTACTTCAGTAACATCGTACTTTTTGAAATCTTCGAAGCGGTTAATGATCTTCTTATAGACCTTCTGGGCATCTTTATCTTTGCCGTAGAAATATACGCCGTCGTCTGACTGGCCAGCGGTCTTTGCCACGAATTCCTCATAGAAATCGCCCTCATCATCCAACAGCTCGAAATCCTGCTCATCACAGAACTTCTGCATCGTCTTATGACTGAATCCCTTAGGTGCGCAGGCGGTAAGACCGACTACCATTGCAAGTGCCAATACTGAGCAGGCGATTTTCTTAAGTGCTTTCATGTTATCCCTCCGCGAAAAAGTATTTTATGAATCAATTATATCCTTAAGCTTCTGAAGGTGATATTACGCCGAAGTTCTCACAGATCTCATCAACCATGGATGGCTTTTTGTAATTGCATTGTATGAATAATACCGAATTGTTTTTCTGATAGATGCCGCAATACATTTTCATGTTCTCGCTGTATCTTTTCTCCATGATGAAATACGTATAGCCTTTTTCTTCTCCGTCTTCACCGTCTTCTTTAAATCTTCTGGCATAGTCCTTAAATGTTTTCTCGGCATCTTTAACTTCATCGAAAGTCAGAACGTAACCCTGAACGAAAACGCCCTGATCAAAGAATACAAATGACGTCGCTTCATTAACGTCGCATTCCGGATAAGCTCCGAAACGGTTAAAGACATTATCGTAGACATCCTGTGCAACGTCTTTAACTGCGTGGATATAGGCGCCTTCGCCCGGCCATTCGCCCGATATGAACTTCTCGAAATCCCCGGCATAATCATCCACGTCATCGTAGAGCTCATAGCCTTCATCTTCACAGAATTTGACGGCTTTCTTATGGTCGAAAGTCTTGGAAGCACAGGCAGTACATCCGATTACCACGGCAACTGCCATAAACGAACATGCGATCTTCTTAAAAGTATTCATACTATCCCCCTAAGATGAATGTACCTGAATTATAACACCTCAGCTTCCAGGTACTTCATGAATGCCTCAAGTCCCTCACACAGATCGTCATATGTCTCGTCGAAATTACCCGTGTACCACGGATCTGCTATGCTCCTGTTGCTTCCCGCAAAAGAGAGCATCTGATATATCTTTCCGTCAGGGTCCCCGCCTGCGATCCTGGTCATGTTCCTGATGTTATATGAATCCATGCCGATCAGGTAATCGAAGTTCTGATAGTCAGCACGTGTCATCTGGCGTGCACGGTGTGGCAGAACCGGTATCCCAACCTCACGAAGCTTGCTTACGGTACCATAGTGCGGACCATTGCCGATCTCTTCCGTGCTTGTTGCAGCAGAGTCAATATAAAACCTGTCAGCAAGCCCTCTCTTATTGACCATATCCTGGAACATAAACTGACCCATTGTCGATCTACAAATATTGCCGTGACAGACCATTAAAACTTTAATCATGTATAAAACTCCGTTAACTATGAATTAAACGGGGATATTATAGCAAATATGCCATTGCGCTACAGATTGGTGTGGCAAGACGAATGATAAAGAATGATAAAAGATAGTAAAAATGATAAAAGAAGCAATGCTAACGTATACATTATTAAGATTTTTGCGAAAACGGTAACGTTAACCGGACTTTTACGCGTTCGTTTATCTTGTGTTTAGGCAAATTCGTAAAGCGACAATTATTTGGAGAAAAAACACATTTATAGCAAATTTTCTCCAATTATAAGGAAAAAGTTGATTCTATTTGGTTTTGAAGCCTAATACCAAGACAGGAAAACATGGCTACTATACTCAATGTGAAAACTTTGGAAGGTCGGAATCTGCGGTAAGAAGGAAGGCAATCCTGATCTGTCATCTCAATCGCTCCGATAATGTCAGATAGTTTTACCTTCATTGAGATTCTTCCTGCTCAATGTGTGATGTATGCATAATCACTTTGCGTGGGCAACGAAATTTATGTCAGTGCAAGTGATTGCCTGTGAAGCAGAAAGTCGACAATATTCATATGCGCAATGCCGTTTTGGCTCAAATCTATTTTGTCCAGTGAAAGCACATATTTCGGAGATGCATCAGTTATCGAGGAAAATGCACCGAATTCGCGTTCTATAGTGCTTTGGGAGGTCATGAGGTAGGAAACCTGAATAAAGCACTTTTTTCCGTTGCGAATGGCTACAAAATCCACTTCTCCTTTATGAGTTTTTCCGGTGAACACAGTAAATCCCTGAAAGAGCAATTCATTATATACAAGGTTTTCCAGAAAGAAGGTATCTTCAAAGTTGATAGTATTGGTATGTATGGTTCTGAATCCTGTATCAACGGCATAGTATTTTTGTTTCGATTGAAGAGCGGTTTTTCCGATGATATCGTACTTCTGAACGGGATGGACAAGGAATGCTTTTTGCATCTTTTCTATGTAATTGTAGACTGTTCTCTGACCAACACTTCTGTGGTTTTTGCTTTCATAGTAATTCATTATGTTTTCGGCAGAAAATTCCTTTCCTGCATTTGAGAGAACGTACATCGCAACATCCATGAAGATCTTGCGATCCACTCTGCTTTTCTTGGTCAGGATATCCCTGTTCAAAAGACCGGTGTAGAGATTGGACAGATATCTGCCGATATCAGATTCTTCACTAAAATCGAACCTGAGTGGAAAACCTCCCCATTTCAGGTAATCATATATCAATTCATCATCGAACGGCTTCCCGTTAAGTTCAAAATATTCTTTCATTTCGCTGAAGGAGAAAGGTAATATTTCAAATTCGACAGTCCTTCCGGTGAGTAATGTTGCTAATTCACCTGAAAGAAGATGAGAATTGCTACCGGTTACAAATATAGATGCGTTCAGTGTAGCTCTGAAAGATGCCAGAGCTTTCTCAAACTCTTCAACATGCTGTATTTCATCTATAAAAAGATAATATCTTCCATTATCAGTTATATGAGACTTTATCTCTTTGTTGAGATCGGAAGCTGTAGTAATGCCTTCATAATCAAGGTCTTCCAAGTTAACATATACAATATGATCCGCACCAATACCTGATGCGGAGAGCTCGTCACGTATGCTTTCCAATATAACCGATTTCCCGGCACGTCGCACACCGGTGATCACCTTGATCAGATCGGCTTCATAATACGGTCTTATTGCTTGAAGATAGTTTTCTCTGGTTAATCGCATATGTAGTACCTCATATTGCCGATATTATCACCCGAAGTAAATATTTGCAAGTTAGCGTGCAAAAAAATATAAAAACTGCATTTTTTTGCAAGGTCATTATTGAGTTGCTTAGAGATTCAGATAAACTGTGCTCAACGAGCGCAGGAACAATTGTTAAAAAATAACCACACTGGACCTTGGTTTCTTGGGGGTCAAACGAGGGTCAAAATATCAAGAAAAATACCCTCAAGAGCCCTAAAATTAGGGGCTTTATTTTTCCGAGCTAATACTGCCGTGACATACGAATAGTACTTTTAGCATACGTATTCAATTCCCTCGTTATTTGTGTGTTATTCGGAAGAATCATAACACAGCACACTTTATTCATCATCATCTGCTGCCTTTGAACTATATAATGAATTACAAGACAAAAACGCTCTTAAAAGAACACTTTACATATCTGCCTTGATGGCGATTATACGAAGACCTTCACCTTCGGTGCGGATGACCTGAAGTAATTATTTGACAGGGGGCTTAAGATGGGAAAGAAGAACAGAACGAAGGCGAAGATAATCGCCGCTGTCATAGGAGCTGTTATAGCGGCCGGTGGTTTTGCCATGTGCTTCATATTCGGTAATGACGGCAAAAACGCACCGGGCAGCAATGTTGTACTGGATGTTTTCGAACAGGACAGTTTTAAGCCCGGAGCGCACGGCACTATCCTTGTTAATTATGCCGGGTTAGCGAAATTGGATGATGAGATCAGTATCGGGAGCGTTTACCGTGGCGAAGACGACTCTGCTGTTGTAATCCTCGAGAACATGAACTTCGACTACTACAACATCTCAAGATTTCTTCTCACTCCTGATGAGAACGGTAATGTAGCGCTGACTGTATCCGTGGAAGAATGTCCCGAAGATAAGCGTCAGAAGGTAGTCCAATACCTTAATGAACAAAATCTCCGTGTATATGAGTTTATAAAAGAGGAAGGAAATGCAGATGCTGCGGCTCTGGAATACTATGAGTTTATGTGCTCTGATGAGGGTCAGGCACTGGTCGATGAAAGTGTGTCCCGTTATCAGTGCAGAGTGGAGAACACCGGTAACGCAAAGTTTAAGATCATCGGTGAAGTTATGGCTATTGCAGGAAGTGTCATAGCCCTGGTCTCACTACTTCTCATAAAGCTCTCTCCCAAGGCAATTATCCTTGGAACACTTGTCCTCGTGTTTGCAGGAGTTATAACTCTGGCTGTCGTATACAGAAATCGAATAAGCACTTTTGCATCCCTTAAGGAACTTGAGCCGGGTGTCTACGCCATGAACTGCAAGGAAGATTATAAACTTCAGGTTATGCTCGATGCGGGCATATCGAGTGAAGGAGAGTTGTACTCGTTTATTTCTGATGAAATGTTCTGGGGAATGCCGGTAAACATAAGTGGTATGTCTTTCGGATGCAGTTCCTTTGCTGTCACGGCTCCTGACGGACATCACCTGATGGGAAGAAATTATGATTATCCTGAGACGGATCTGCTCATGATATATTCTGATCCTGCAGACGGTTATGCTTCGATCGGTATGGCTGATATCGGTCTGATGGGTCTTGGAACAGATGCGGGTGAGACCGATCCTCTGTCAGCAGGCTCAAGATTTATGTCTGTAGCGTTCCCTTATCTGACAGTTGACGGAATCAATGAAGCAGGTGTCGGTATATCCATCCTGCAGCTGGAGAATGAGGAAATGCACCAGGATACAGGTAAACCGGATATTCTTATGAATGTCGCCATCAGAGCAATTCTTGATACGTGCGGCAGCACTGACGAAGCCCTGACACTTCTTGATTCTTATGATATGCATTCAATGATAGACAGGAGTTTTCATCTTTTTATCACCGACAGATCAGGAAGATCCGTAATAGTAGAGTGGATAGATAATGAAATGGTTGTTACGGAAGACTGTAAAGTTACTAACCATATTGTCTGCAGTGATTACACGGAAGATGAACCGGATACAGACTCAATGAACAGATATAAGATCCTGACAGATAACCTCTCAGCATGCGGCGGAACGGCAGATGCGGCAACGGCAATGATATTTCTTTCAAATGCCGCATTAAGAAGTGACGATTCCGGACGTATGCAGACTGAGTGGTCATGCGTTTATGATCTTGATGATTTCAAAGTTACGATATGCACGGATACGGTATATGATCACAGTTTTACCGTAACACCGGAAACTTTCAACGCTGTTAAATAGAAGGGGAAGGATCTTTGCATCCAATTAAAGATATCAGGATATACAAAAGCACTATCGAAAACATCGTGCAAGGTTTGAGCGGAGATACCTCCCGTTTAAATGTTTCATCGCGGGTTATATTGTCCGAGACCTGAATGTAAGTCTTGACGCCTTCTTTTTTTGCAACATAATCTATCTCTTTCTCATATAATTTTCCAACATATACTTCGTATCCGCGTCTTAGCAGTTCTATGGCAACTATGTTTTCATAGAGGTGTTCATAGTCAGCGTCCTTAGTGCCGATTTTCAGGAATATTATGGACCAAGCACATGCGATTTTGCGCTCTCTAACGGTTTCACACATTTACAAATATCGAAATGAGTGTTATTATCATCCCAGACTCATATGGTGGTAATCGATATGGCACAGCGAGATGATGCACGTAAGATAAAAGCGTTAGCTGATGAGAACAGACTTAAGATCATGCTCTCGCTTCAAAATGGAGAGAAGTGTGCTTGTGTCCTTGGTGAAGAACTTAATATCTCACAGTCAACTCTGTCTCATCATATGAGATTACTCTGTGACAGTAACCTGGTTAACGGTCGCAAGGATGGTAAATGGATGTTCTATTCCGTATCACCTGATGGAATTGACAGCTTTATGAAAATGCTTTCGGGATACATGAAATGCGATTGTAAAGGCAATAAGAAAAACTGCTGCAAATAACTGAACTTAAGGCAATCTCTCGGATTGCCTTATAAAAACAGCAATAGTTCGATAAATGTAGATGTGTCGAAGTGAGGAGATAACATGTGGGATTTTATACAGGAACAGATATTCGGGATGAGGTGGCTGAGTGACCTCATAGGTTTTACTTTAGTATCTTTAGGATTAAATACCGGCACAAAGATCGGAGCCAGCATCCATTTCTTTATTTACGATACGGTCAAGATCATTTTACTTCTGTGCATATTGATCTTCACGATCTCATATATACAAAGCTTCTTCCCCCCGGAAAGAAGCCGTAAGATATTGGGAAGATTTCATGGCATAGGAGCAAATATCATCGGCGCTCTCCTTGGAACAGTCACTCCTTTCTGCTCGTGTTCTTCGATCCCTCTGTTTATGGGATTTACCAGCGCAGGACTTCCTCTGGGCGTAACATTCTCCTTTCTTATCTCATCACCTATGGTCGATTTGGCAAGTCTTGTGCTTCTGCTGAGTATATTCGGATGGAAGATCGCAGTGCTTTATGTTCTGCTTGGTCTGGTAATTGCAGTTACAGGCGGAACGTTGATCGAGAAACTTCACATGGAAGATCAAGTGGCTGAGTTTATACGTAAAGCAAAGCGGATCGATATCGAGAACAGAAAACTCACAGTAAAAGAAAGGCTTATCTTCTCGAAAGATCAGGTAAAAGAAACACTCAAGAAGGTTTTCTTGTATATCATCGCGGGAGTAGCTATTGGAGCCATTATTCATAACTGGATCCCTGAGAGCTGGGTAGAAACCGTGCTTGGCACTAATAATCCTTTTGGTGTGATACTCGCGACAATGATCGGCATCCCGATGTATGCGGATATATTCAGTACTATACCGGTAGCTGAAGCACTCCTGTCAAAAGGGGCGCTCCTCGGAACGATCCTGAGCTTCATGATGGCAGTTACTACGTTGAGCCTTCCGTCTCTGATAATGCTGAAAAAGGCGGTTAAGCCAAAACTCTTAACGGTGTTTATAGCCATATGCACGATAGGAATAATAATCGTCGGATATGGTTTTAACATATTACAAACAATACTGATCTGAAGGAGGAATTAATTATGAACATTAAAGTATTAGGAGGAGGCTGCAGAAGCTGCGAGACACTTCTCAAGGAGGTAAAAGAAGTAGTCGCAAATAATAATTTATCGGCAGACATTGAGTATATTACAGATCTGGAGAAGATAATGAATTACGGAATAATGAGCATGCCCGCACTGATGATCGACGATAAGATCGTATCATCAGGCCGGGTACTCAATGCAAAAGAAATCGAAAAACTATTGCTTTGAAATATACTACTTGAAGAGAAAATCAATTTAATATACCAAGCTCGTTAGTTGATACTTGGTTTTAGTGCCCGATGACCATCGATACGAACAACTATCTAATGTTCTGTTTATAAAATAAAAAATACCGCAGGATCCATATCTTGCGGTATTTATCGTATCGGGATTGGCATAGTAGAAACTTATATGTGTGGTCAACACATTTTTTGAAAATTTCAAAGGTACAAATAAGGTACAGTTATGAACCTTAATCCCCTCAAAACGCGTGAAAATAAGGGCTTGCAGTCTTGTCTCTCAGGCTCAATTAATACTGCCGTGACATACCATTAAAACTTTAATCATGTATAAAAAACTCCGTTAACTATGAATTGAACGGGGATATTATAGCAGATGCTTCTGCTCCCCCTAATCCCGTCATGCCAGCCAAACAAACTGATATCATTCATTTCACCACGCTACACTGTCAATTCACCACAAAATCCGCAAAACGTCTTTCGCGATGATAACCTAGCCTCATTCAACAAAACATTGTGTCAAAATTGGAGGAACAAGTTATGAGTGAACAGACAGTCAGAACACCTGAGTCGGTACAAAAAGAAATAAGAAACCGCCGCCACAAGGCAGAGTTACCGCTCTTTGTGATCAATTCAATTATCGGACCGGTTTTCTTATGTATCGCAGGTATCGTTTTATTCGGCGAATACGGAATCGTTGATCTGATCAAGGAAGGTCTCGAGAATGCGGAGATTACGGAAACAAGTCCTGAATTCTCAGCATTCCTTATTGGTTTCATAGCAGTATTTGCTTCGATCGGTGCAATCGGTTTCGTCTGCTATCTCATCATCCTGAGCCTCATTGAATACTACAAGGGATACGCAAGCAACATGGCTTACGGCATCAGGGTTTCCGAAGAGAATTTCCCTGAGATCTACGCGAAAGTCAAAGAGTTCTCAAAGCTTCTCGGCTTCAAGAAGGAACCTGAAGTTTATGTTGAACAGATGAACGGCACTATCAATGCATATGCATCCTGGGTTCCCGGCAAAGACTATGTGCATTTGAACGCAGAAATAATCGAACTGCTGTATCTGGAGCACAAAGATCTTGATACGATTAGCTTCATAATGGGACATGAGTTCGGTCATCTGTATTATAAGCACACTAAACTCCACTATAATTTCTTCGCAAATCTTGCAAACATAATCCCCATTTTCGGCCAAAAATTTATGGGACCTCTCCTGCAGCGTGCAAGAGAATACTCTTGTGACCGCGTTGCACAGGTTCTTACAGACAATAAGTGTGGTGCTGAGACAATGATGTTCCTCTCTGCAGGAAGACATGTCTATAAGTACGTTAATGTCGACAACTATATGTCATATGTAAACAAGGACAAGAATTTCATCGAGAAATTCGCAAGATTCGTTACTAACCTGACCGCAAGTCACCCTATTAATCCGCTTAGAACAAAGGCCATCCTTGATCCGACCCATAAAAGTGGAAGGCTTTTGTAATTCCTATCCCCTATTACACAATGGGAAAAGCTCCGGTCACAAGCCGGGGCTTTTCTCTATTAAAAACACTCCCCGGATAATCCCAAGGGAGTGCTTCTTTATTCCTTACTGATCAGACAGCAAACATGAGACGCGTCCTGGTATCCATCGCGAAAAATCACAGTAACTGTCATAGTGCACTGTGACTATTAGTGTGATTTTGTATAAAGGCTCGAAAAAATCACAGTAGCCGTCATAGTGTACTGTGACTTTTACTGTGATTATCTAAATCTGAAAATGCCTTGCTGCTGCGAATTTTCTAAAATCTGCGGGCAAACCTCTGATCCAATCTTGATTTATAATAAATAAACAGAGACTGTCTCACCCATTTTGAGACAGTCTCTTCGAAGGCTTTTATGATGAGAGATTATTCCGGCTGTGTTCCGGTCAAGTTCATTGATCAAACTATCAGAATCTGCCGATAGTAGGAAGAAGAGCATCTCTTAAGCGGATACTGTCATTGTCAAAAGTTATCGTAATCTCTTCATCGGTTCCGTCCTGCTTATAAATATAGGCCTTCGGTGAAATGCACATTTCATCTGTGAGATATACTTTGTTGACCGCATATTTCTGTGCGGTCTTTTCTTTTACTGCAGCAGAGCCTGAGTTCATCAATGAAACTGTAAGGCTTGAGAACAGAATAACTGGTGTAAGGAATCCTACAAGTAACATAGCTGCGTTTTTCTTCGTGATGTTCTTTGATTCAGTAATAACGTTGGTCTTCATAATCTTTTTCCTCCGCTAATTTCGCTTTGCTTTTGATAAGCGGATAGTATCATCTGTAATCAGTCCGCTGGGTTTTTTGTGGTGAAATGCATGATAAGAGTGGTAAATTGTATTTCCTTTTTTTCAGCCGGACAACTCGCCACTCAAAAACTGCAATTCACCACAAAATCCGGTATAGACTGATTCGAATGCTAATATCCATGCCATAGAAAACCTCAAAAAGGAGCTGGACCAATATGGACTCGAATCTTAAGAGCAAAATCGATTTATTCATTCAGAACAGACAGGCAGTAGGAGATGCATTTATGTTTGAATACGGACTTAACTGCATGGTATCAAGCCTTATCCTGACGAATTCAAACCGCAGAGCTGATATTGAGAAGATAAAGGAAGCAAGGAAGATACTGGCTTCCAAAACAAGTATCCTGTCTTCGTTCAGAGTTACTGTTGAACTCGCCGTACTGACAAAGATGTCGATCCAGACAGACCCCGAGAAATATATTGATGATGTACTTGCTGTTTATAAGACAATAAGAGGAAAGAGGATCATTGAATATAACTGCATGGTGCTCTCCGCCATGACGATCGTCGATCTCGGCCTGATGAACGAAGCGGCAAATATCGCAAAGCGCATGGAGAGTATCGTTGATAAGCTCAGCAAAAAGCACCCGCTCCTGTCTGATGAGAGCGATATAGCTTTTGCAGTTCTTCTTGCTCTGAGCGAGAAAGATGACGACGCATTAGTCGATGAGATCGAAGAGTGCTACGTATATCTCAAGAAAGAACTCAAGGTCAAGGCTGATGCAAATGCCATCCAGGGATTGAGCGAACTGCTCGTTATCTCCGGCGGCAACCTGAGAGAGAAGTGCGATAAGTCAGCAGAGCTCTTTACGACATTTAAGGAACATGGTGCCAGATACGGCAGTTATTATGAATTCTCATCACTGGGAGCTCTTGCTGAACTTGATATCGACATGGATGAACTTGTTGATATGGTCATAGAGACAGAGGAGTATCTGGGAAGAGAGAAGGGCTTCGGGAACTGGACACTCCAAAAGCGTGAGCGCCTTATGTTCGCAGCGATCTTCGTAGCCGATATGCTCTCCGGCAGTGATGACCAGATCTACAACAAAGCCGTTAACAGCGCAGTTATTAGCAGCGCACTTGCCTCGATCGTTGCAGAAGAGGTAGCGACCATGACATGTGTCTCGATGGCAATGAATTCGGCCTTTGATTAATAGAAAACAAATCGTCTCCTTCTTCAGGGCCACACGATAAGTAAAATTCTATTGCCCGAGTAGGATAATATATTAAAATGTAAGGAGCTGACGTAATAGGCGGCTCCTTTTCAAAATTCTGCCGGAGGATCCCATGAGGCTAGCAATAGTTGACGATGAGAGTGTATACAGGAACCACGTCGCTGAACTGATCTATGCAGTTTACGGCACGGAGACTGTCAGTTGTTATCTCTATTCCGACGGCAGCGAGATCGTAAAGAGCTTTGAGAACGGTTTTGTACCGGATGCGGTATTCCTTGATATTGAGATGAAGGAATTGGACGGCATGTCCACGGCCAAGGTCATCCGCCAATATTCAAAAGACATCCCGATAATCTTCCTTACGAGCCACACGGAAATGGCCCTGGAAGGTTATGAGGTTGATGCGCTCAGGTTTTTGAGCAAGCCCGTAAAGAAGGACAAGCTCTTGGAGACTCTGACCGAACTTGAGAAGAAACTCAAGGTTGAAGAGAAGATAATCCTCAAAAAAGACGGTGAAGAGATCATCTATGGGATCGGCGATCTCATATATATTGAAGCGTCTAATAATTCTGTGCGTTTTGTCTTCAGGAAAGATTCCGTTGAGAT
Source organism: Saccharofermentans sp. (assembly GCA_045648465.1). Taxonomy (GTDB): domain Bacteria; phylum Bacillota; class Clostridia; order Saccharofermentanales; family Saccharofermentanaceae; genus Saccharofermentans. The sequence goes on along the minus strand of JAZROA010000010.1, from coordinate 29,309 downwards.
GCGCATGAAATTCGCCCAGGCGGCTGAAATGGTCGATGGGATAAGCAAGGATTTCTGCAAGTGCCACAGATCCTACTATGTGAACCTTGCTCATGTCAAAAAGCTCGGAAGCAACGATGTCGCAATGGATAACGGCGATATCCTGCCGGTGGCAAGAGGCAGCGCGGCAGATGCAAAGAAGAGGCTTTTTGAGTACGTCAGGAGAGCAGGCAGATGATCGAAGTAATGAAGTTTCTGGTTTACACGATCAATCCGCTGGCGATAATCATGGCGACCACTTATGCCGTGGAAGGTGCGTTCAAATACGACTTCAAGAACAGGAAAACTGCTTATATAACATCAATTGTAATAGCAGGGATAACGGTTATTCTGGCAGAAGCCGGAGCATATCTGATCAAGGAGGATTTTCTTGACCTCGACGGATTAACGATCGGAGCATACGATGTCATAAGGCTCGCGGGTCTGATAGTCCACTTCTTCGTCTTATTGTTCATGCTCAAGGGCAAGGTCTGGAGAAGATTCCTCGCACTCTTTTTGTCGACTGAGATAATAGGAAGCGTAAATCATATTGTTGAGGCGATCATGCTCCAGGTCCTCAACCGTTTTGATCTGGAAGATGAAGGACGACTGGTCATTGCGGCTTTGATCATGGAGATCATTACGGCAGTGGCGGATTTCCTTTTCCTGTTCCCGATCGCAAAGGCCAGGCAGAAAAACGACAATACTCCGCTGCCCCTTCCGGTACTGGGTGTTGTATGCCTGTTCCTGATCCTGGTCAATGCATTTTTCGCTGATGACACAATAACTGATGCCGTTGTCGTCGCAAATGAGACGGCAAAGCAGGTATTGCTCATACTGATCCTCATAACGGTATGGCTGTTCTTCTTCCTGCGCGTTACCAGAAAAGAACGTGACGGACTTAAACAGCTGAACAAGATCAACGAGGAACTGGTGGATTCGCAGACTAAATTTTTCGAAGCATCTGCCAAGGCTGATTCCGAGATTCGTGCGATGCGTCATGACATGCGTAACAACGTGCAGGTCCTGATGCTCCTTCTGGCAAATAAGGAATACGATAAAATGCAGGAGTATCTCGAAGAGATGAGCGAAGGCCTGGCGGGCACGAACGTCAGCAGCCACACCGGCGATGTAATTGCCGACGCGATAATCACAGATAAGAAGAAGCGTGCTTCGGCAGCAGGTCTTAAATTGGATGTCACCGGTGCGATATCAGGTGTTGAGATCTCTCCCGTAAACATGTGCAAGATGCTCGGAAACCTTCTTGATAATGCGATCGAAGCTGCCGCTGCTCCGGGCCTCAAGGACCTGGCTCCCGAATACAAAGTGATCGATCTCCAATTTAAGCACACGGAGAACTTCTTCATGATCTCTGTTACCAATCCCTGTTCCGAGAAGCCTGATATCAAAGACGGCAAGATAGTCACAAGCAAATCCGATAAAAAGAATCACGGCTTCGGTATTTCCAACATCAGAAGTGCTGCGGAAGACTGTGGCGGAGAATTGTCCGTATCCTGCGAAGAAAAGCCATTCGGATTCCTCTTCAGAGCTGAAGTTGTTATTTGATTCCGGCCCGGTAATTTTGCAAATCACCACTTTATAAGCGCAATTCACCACAAAAAAAGGTGACTGCTTTTGTATGTGATAGCATACAGAACATATAAAACCCAAGAAGGAGATAATCCATGAAGAAGTTGATTGGAGCTGCTTTGATCTGTGCAATGACAGCATCTCTGATATCCGGCTGTACACCATCAGACGTTGGTACAGTTGAACCTTCAGAGACTGCAAAGTGGATGTCAGGACGTCCCCAGGACGATTTCTACTACTATGCCAACAGGGATAAGCTCGATAACGCTGAATTTGAGTACGGTTCAGCATTCGCTGCCGACGCATTCGATGACAGTCTTATTGTCGAAAGACTCGAAAACATCGTCAAGGACGTAGCCGCAGGTTCAGGTTATGAAAAGGGCAGTGAGGAATACATTATCCAGACTGCTTATAACACTTTCATAAGCTATGATTTTGACAGCGAGCCGGTCCCTGAAGATCTTCAAAATGTTATTGATGAAGTAATGAATGCAAAGACAGCTGATGAGCTTCTTATGACAGATGCAAAGCTCTACCGTGATTTTGGAATCTCAGGTTTCTTCTCTTTGTCTGCCAGCGAAGATGTTTACATATCCGGAAGACGCATACTTACTTTTTATCCTTTTGTAAGTATGTGTGATGTCAGTTTCGATTCACTGGCTGACGGTAACTCAGCACTGACCGGGCTGGTATCAGACACAAGAGTTTACATGCAGACCTTAGGATACGATGTGGATACTTCTTCTGAATACGGAAAGGAACTTGCAAATCTTGTGCTTAGTGTTTATGGAGCATCAGGTTCAAAAACAGCACAGGACTCTTATGATGTAACTGACACGATCATCTTATCCGGTGACGAATTAAACAGTATATTCACCAATGTTGACATTCAGGAATATTTTAAAGCCATTGGTTTTGATCCAAACTTTTGTGACAGATTCGGATGCTACAATAAAGACCAGCTGATCTGCATGAATTCGCTGATGGTTGAAGATAAACTCGATGCTTTAAAAGCCCTGGAGATCCACAAGATCTACAGCAGTTACATGAGATTCATTGCTCCCAGTTATGACAGCCTTGCAGGATATGTCTACGACAGCTATAAGCCGGTTGAAGAGCTGGCAGTAAATGAGATAATTTCCAATCTTAAGAATGAGACAGATCCTCTTTATGTTGAGAGGTATTATTCGAAGGAGACCGACGATGCTCTCCGATCAATGTGTGATGACATAAGGGAAGGTTACAGGGCCCTGATCTCGGATGCAACATGGCTTACTGAGCCTACAAGAAAAGGCCTCATCGAAAAACTCGATAACATTGTTTACGTTACCGGAACAGATCTTAAGAGACACGATACTTCCAAGTATGCGGGTATCGGCGGCAATTTCTATGAATTCTATATGGGATATATCAGAGCAGGCATTGCAGACGGAATAGCAAGTCTTTCCCGGCCCGTTGACCGTTATGGAGTGGAAATGAAAATGCAGACTGTTAATGCGTGCTACTCAGCGACACAAAACAATATAACCATAACGGTTGCTATCGCAGGCGATTCTTTCTTCGACGTTAACGGCGATTATTACACCAATCTGGGAAATCTCGGAGCAACCATTGCTCATGAGATGGGACATGCATTCGACAGCAACTGTATCGTTTTCGATCAGAACGGTGTTTATAATCCTGAATGGATCGCTGACGAAGACATGGAAGCACTTCTCGAACGTAATGAAAAGGCGGTCAGATATTTTGAAGATAACTTTACCGTATTCGGTATCTACCATGTTGACGGTGAACTGACTCTTGGTGAGAACTTCGCAGACTTGAGCGGTATGGAATGTATCGTCACTCTTGCACATTCAAATGAAGATCTTGAGAAGATCTTTAAGAGCTACGCTGCTTCATATTGCCGTATGAGCATTGACGTTGTTATCATCGGCCAGCTGTCATCTGACGTGCACAGCCCTGAAGTCATAAGAGTTAACGCCATCCTTTCAACGACCGATTGTTTCTACGATGTATATGATGTTCAGGAAGGTGACGGCATGTACATACCTCCCGAAAACAGAATTTCGAGATGGCATTAATGGAGGTATATCATGAATATCATATTGAAGACTTCAATTAAGAATATTTTCGGAAAACCGCTCAGAACATTGCTGGTAGCGTTCTCCATTTTCCTTTGCTCGATATGTGCAATGGTATGCTTTGACTTCGTATCAAGTGCGGAAAAACTTCTCAGCGGATCTTCTTTGGGCTTATCAAAGGCTGACTGTCTTTTGATGGCGAGTGATTACACGGCAAAAGGCCTTCCGGAAGGGTTTCCCGAATGCGAGAAACTGGAGATCGTTGCCAATACCGAGAAACTCTACAAACCGATTGAAAGCGAGTATAACTATGTAACATTCGAGAAGCTTACGATCTTTGGCGTTAACGTTGACAGCGCTGTTAAAATGGAATTCATCGATCCGGTCGAGCTCGGTTTATGTGAGACCGTTATTACGGGAAGCTTCGCCGAAGCATACGGTTATAAAGTCGGTGACAAGCTGATCGTTCACGACAGACAGGATGAAGAGGTTGAACTGACCGTTGTAGGTATCTCATATGGCAACAGCAACTACTTCATAAGCAAGTATACTGCTATCGTTAACGAGGAGACCTCAAAGATCCTTTCCTGCGGAAGAGATAAGACCGGCGTTGTCATCTTCGACATTCTTAACCAGGATGAAGCTCTTGACGGTATCAGAGCGCTCGAGGAATACTATCCGTCAGCTGTAATTATCAATTTTGTCGTTGATGAATCAGTTGAAGCAACACTCCACCAGTTACTCCTTTATTTCTATCTCATTTTCGCAATCACATTCCTTCTCGTAATCTTTGTTTCTGCTTCGATCTGCAACAGGATCGTAAGCGAGAGAATGCCGTTCATCGGGACTCTTCGAAGCCTTGGTATGAGCAATGCGAAAACAGGACGGATCCTGCTTCTCGAGAACACACTTTATGCTCTCATCGGAAGCATTCCGGGAATAATACTCTACGGACTGATCAGAGTGCCGGTATTGGATATGTTCTTCGGAGTACAAAGAGAAGGTTCCAACTTTAAATCAGAAATTCCTCCCATGTCGGCTCTGGTTATCGCTGCTGTCATCATCGGCTCGATCATCATCGAGTGCGCAATTCCTGCAAAGGCGATAATGAAGGCATTGAATACATCCATAAGAGACATCATTTTTGATAACAGAGATACAGCCTACAAGTTCAGCAAGTCCGGCCTTATCATCGGTCTGGTTCTTGTTGCAGGAGCAGTTGTATCAGCATTCTTCAGCAAGAATCTTATTGTTGCGATCATCTGCCTGGTATGTTCAGTTACATCTCTCGCTCTCCTTTATCCATGGATCTTCAAGGGCGTTACAGGTCTTTTGAAGAACATTGCCGACAAGAAGGAAAATGCAAAGCTGTCACTTGCATGCGTTGAGGCAATCTCCCGTAAGAGCACGGTCGGAAGCGGCGTTCTTTGCGTAACGGCCGCAGCAATGTGCGTAATCGTTTTCACATTCGTGCAGTCAGCTACAATGTCTGTCAGCACTAACGAATTCACAAGTGACGTCATTCTTACATGTACAGACAAAATGACGGTTTATTCGTTCGTTGATAAACTCGAAGGTGTTACCGATACGGAAGCAGTTTATACATCATCAAACTCTGTCACCATCAATGATGCGGATGTGTCTGAACGCGAGAGCATGACATTCTATGCTCTTCCCGAAAACGGATTTAAGTACTACACGGCTTTCCCGGATCTTCCTGCAACAATGGAAAACGGAACCATAATCGTAAGTGACAAATATGCAGAGAAGAAAGGACTCAATGTCGGAGATACAGTTAAAATTACATACGATCCTACGAGCATCGTTCCGGTCGAAAGAGAGTACAAGATCGTATCTCTCTGCAGCTCAGACTCACTTATTGCCCAGGAGTGTATTTTCTTGTCTGATCGCGATTATAAAGAAATTTTCAGGGATACTCCCGGATATATCCTGATCATGTGCGAGAATCCCGCACGTGTTGCAAACCTCATCAGAACATACGCCGTAAACTATTATTCAGACGTAAAGACCCAGGATGAGATACTTAAAGATGAGGCTACCAATAATGCGAAAATGAGGGCATTAACTACAGGCATCATTGTTATCTCCGTCGGAATAACCTTGATCGGTATGGCAAGCAACCAGCTTATCGGATTTGAGGGAAGGAAAAAGGAATGCGCGGTCATGCTCTCCACGGCAATGGACAAGGGTACGCTCTCCGGAATCCTTTTCAGAGAGATGCTCATATCTTCACTTACCGCATCGGCCTTAGGAACCGCTGTCGGAGTACTGATGGTATTTATTCTCGATAATGCCACTTCAGCTTCTGAAGAAATGAAAATGGCAATCGAAATAGATCCCATAATGACAATTGCGTTCTTCGTCTTCCTTGTTGTGGCTTTCGTCGCCACGGTCCTTTTCCCAATAAAGAACCTGCGCAAGATGAAGATAGCAGAACAGATCAAGTACGAGTAATAATACGGAGGATATAAAGATGAATACAGTAATCGAAGTAAATAACGTCAGCAAGTCATTCGGCAAGAACACAAGTCTCAACCAGGTATTAAACGGCGCATGTCTGAATGTTCAGAAAGGCGAGTTCGTATCCCTCATGGGTGCTTCAGGTTCCGGCAAGTCGACACTCCTTTATCTCATCGGAGGTCTCGACAGGGATTTCGAAGGCAGCATCTCACTTTGCGGAAAGGAGATCGGACCTCTCAAGGACAAAGAACTCTCTGATCTCCGTCTTCAGAACGTGGGATTCGTATTCCAGTTCTATAACCTCGTCATGAACCTGTCTGTTGAAGACAACATCCTTCTTCCTCAGATGATGAACGGTAAGACAAAGTCTTCTCTAAAAAAAGAACTTGATGAGATCTTGGAGATTACAGGCCTTACGGAAAAGCGCAAGTCAATGCCCAACCAGCTCTCCGGCGGCCAGCAGCAGAGAGTAGCAGTAGCCAGAGCAGTCATCGGAAACCCGAAGATCATCCTCGCAGATGAGCCTACAGGAAACCTTGACAAGAAGTCCACGGGAGAGATCATGGATCTGTTCAGAAGGCTCAATCAGGAGAAAGGTCTCACAATACTTCAGGTTACCCACTCCGAAGAGTGCGCAACTTATGGCACGAGGACTGTCGTTCTCGACAGTGGCAGAACAGTAGGCTGATAAGATTAAAACTGCACGCGCTTTTTATCTTCCTTGAAGAAAAGAAGACAATCGCGTTTTACTTGTGATTCCCGCGTATGGATATCCTTTTCTATTTCTTCAAGTTTTCGGGTGATCTCGCCTACCTCGACACTGGTCTTATTCAGTTTTTCTTTGAGAGCTTGGTCAGACTGGACGATCGGATAGATGATCCTGAATGTTACCCATGCAAGGCCGCCTGTAATCAAAGCAAATATTATCGCGAGTATGATCAGCGGTGAAACATCTCCAACATAGATTGCGTTCAGAATGATATACAGAATTGTGAATATGGTGGAAAGAGCGAAAATGCCTGTTACAACACACAAGAATATAAATGTAACAAACGGATCATGATAATTACCTTTGGCATCTGCGAAATGATTCTCTCCGAGATCTGCAACCGTCATGTCAAATCTGGTGTTCTTCCTTTTCTTCTCATCGGCAAGTGATTTACGCTCCTTATGAAGCTTTGACAGTTCATGCATCTCGCGGAGGATCCTTGCAAATTCCACGAAGTAATTCTTATCCTCTGCCGAGCTGCTTTCCACAGCACTTTCAGCCAGCTTTGAGTTGTAAGTAAAACCCCTGAAATCAGTCTTCAGAATGTCATTCATACTGTTCATCCTGGCAGAAGCAAGCACTGTTCCGCGCAGAGCAAGAAAGTTGTGAGGATCTTTTTGCAGGAGATATTTATATGCATCGATCGCAGCGGAAAACTCACCTCTGGAAAGATAAGTCTCGCCCAGCTCATGCATCTGTTCTTCTCTGAAATATTCGTAGTCGTAAGTACTGCCGCAGAAGGGACAGTAATACATCTGCTTTTCAATGTTGATACTCAGGTTGCCGCCGCAAGACGGGCACTTATGTGATCTGATCTCGCCCATATATCCCTCCCCGGTTCCACTTGTAAAACTCTTTTATTATATCATCGGGAATTCTCTCAAGTCAGTTTACCCTGATGATATAATGATTTACGAGGGGGTAACCTTTAGTAGGAATAATCAGGAATTTACAGAAAGACGAATGTATGAGCAATAAAAAGCAGCACGTATCCGAATTATCTCCGCAGGAGTTCCAAAAGACATTTCCTATTATTCTTAAGGATGTTCAGCCGGTGTATGCGGATTGGTATGAGGAAGAGAAGACTTCTATTCTTGGCATTATAGATTCCAAAGATATAGTCAGGATAAATCACATTGGAAGCAGTGCAATTCCTAACATAAAAGCAAAACCTGTTGTGGATATTCTGCTTGAGTTAGATGGAACATGTAATGTTGATAATGTTGTCGATGCTTTGAAAAGCATTGGTTTTGGAACGGAAGTCTGTATTAGGAAAGATAATCCTTTTGAGTATCTGTTGGCTAAGGGAATGACAGTTAACGGATTTGATGAAAAGGTCTTTCTGCTTCATGTGAGATATGCCGGTAATTGGGACGAATTGTATTTCAGAGATTATCTGCTTGATAATCCGGATGCAGCAGCAGAATACAGTCAGCTGAAAGAGAAGATATTAAAAGACATCAGTGAAGGCAAACTGGAAAGAATGCCAAATGGTCAGCCAAACGGCTACTCGAATGCAAAACTTTCTTTCGTTAAAGATATCTCTAAAAAAGCCAAGGAAATATATCCGGACAAATACAGACTGGTATGAGGAATCATCAGTTTATCAAGTACAGGGGATCATAGCTTATGGGAAAGCAGATAAATTATTACATGGAATACGACAGCTTTGTTCTTCTGGCAAAAAAGGCTGTTGAATTGGGCTGTGAGATATTGCCTTTTAGTGTTGAGGTTTTAAAGAGGGGGTGTTCTCTTGATATCCTTTCGAAAGAAGAACTTTCGTATTGTTTTTATGTTCCTGAAGCTGGTGAAATAAAGACCGAGCAGCGTTGGGGCAAAGAACACGTAGTTCGAGGATATAATGCGAGTGGAGCAACGATTATCGAAGCCGGTTTTTCCTACATAGACAGTAAGGATAAGCATATAACGAGAGCCCGCATATACTGTATAACAGATTATTTTGATGCTGACGGCAATCTGATCAAAAGACCTGACTGTGTTACGAAGGTATATGAATCACTGGCAAGATATGTGAAAAAGCTGGCTCCGTATACTGAAGTAGAGTACAAGCCTGCCAATCCGCTTTACGACATAATAAAGAAGAAAAACTATATTACTCCTCAATGCTTAGCTTTGGTCCGTGAACAGGGCTATGAGCTGCATTGAAGTGGCGAGAAATCTGGCCATCTTAATCCTGAATTATGCGAGCTAGGGCAATCCTGGCTCGTATTGTATAATTGAACAGATAATAAACAGTTTTCAAGTCTGCAAGGTATAAAAATGAGCATAAGAACAAATTACGAGAAATGGTATGAAGGGGATACTTATTACTGGGGGCTGGAACCGGGGGATTTCCTTGAAGAATTAATAGAAATGTGTCCGCCTTCTGCTGATAAAAAAGTTCTCGACATAGGATGCGGTGAAGGTAAAGATGCAGTGTACATGGCTCAGAAGGGCTACGACGTTACTGCATTTGATCTGACTGAGAACGGTATAAGGAAGACAGTCTCTTTGGCTGAGAAGAGAAACGTTAATATCAGTGCATATGTTGATGACATCAATACTTTCAGCACAGATGAACAGTTTGACATAATCTATTCAACGGGAACAGTTCAGTATCTTTTCGAGGAAAACAAAAAAGGATTCTTTGAAAAGCTTGATAAGATCACAAAGAAGAACGGGATCGTTTATATCAACGTATTTGTTGAGAAGCCGTTCCTGGAATTACCTCCGGATTGGGATATGGAAGAGAAGATGTGGAAGTCAGGCGAGCTCTTCACATATTTTGCAGACTGGAAAGTTGAGCGCATTGATGAAGTGATCTTCGAAGATGACAGTGGCGGGATACCGCATTATCACTGCATGGATACCATTATCTGCAGAAAGATCTAATAAGATAACGAACAGGATAACTTCGGAATTTCATAATACTTAACTTCGGAATTAGCCAATTTTACTGTTAATTAAACATTTAAAAGGGATATTTGTGATACCATTATCGGTGTTAATTGTTGATGTATCCTGTTTTTTAACCAAGAATGAAACAAAAGAAGTGGGCAATGAGACATGAGTAAATCCCGGATACAAACTATGAACCGTAGAGGTGACATAGAGTTATCAACCGGTGTTTTGTTATACCTTGTCCTTGTGTTACCGGTAACTCTGATTGGCTTTAGTATTGAAACGGCAAGATTCGTACTTGCGTGGTATGGTTCAAGCGGAGAATATGTTACTTTGGAAAGGTGGGAGCCTTACGTGTTTTTCGCGGCGTTCGCCATTCTTACTGTCCCGTTTATCATTGCGCTGAAATCATGTGTGCATGATAAAGATCGGGATAGTGTTAAGTTTTACATCGACAAATACCTGTTAATCATGATGATGCCGCTGCTGTTTACACTTATCGGAATAGCAGTCTACACTTCTTCTGATGAGTGGGAGGATGTGTTATTCAAGCTTGCGATGACTCAGATACCCGGTTTTCTCGCATTGCCTAACTGCATCATGCTCGCACGGAAGAACGCGATGAAAGCACTTCCCAAAACCGGACCGTACAATAAGGTCTTACGTAAGCAGATCGGTATTTTGTTCTTAGTATTGGGTATCATGGCACTCTTCGTATTTGGGTTTATATCTGTCATTGATCATGGTCACACAAACAGAAGAGGGGGATTAATAATAATTCCGGCTCTGTTTATTCTTTTTTTCTGGATACCAATATTGTTCTATTATATTGTGAAACCCATCTTCATGCTTTGGTATATCCGCCACGGAAACAGAAAGGTATACCCCGCCAAAGTCACCAGATCAAAAGATCATAACTATAAGCTAAAAAGAACAAAAAACAGACGATCGTAGGATTAGTAGAGAAGAACAAAAGATAGAAGCAAAGAAAATTGAAAAAAGGAAAAATGCTCTCTATAGAACACTTTTGCGTTTATTTACCGGACAGTAATATATTAAACAGGAGTCATAACTCCGGATGGTATAATTTTCTTGTCTGAGGGAGTGATCCCTTGGTACAGACAATAAACAGGATAAATGCCTAAGACAACTTGGGATTTGTGGGGGAAATTGAGATGTTGATACCGGAAGCATGTGAGCTTTTGAAAAAGGTGCTTTTGGACAACGGTTACGAATATGGTTTCTATTTGAACGGGATCATATACCGGCCTGATATGACGAAAGGTTTTGATAAAGAATTCTTTGAACGTTTGCTGACTGAATACCGCATTCAAAGTCCGGAAGACACGATGAAGGCAAAGGTTGGCACATGTAATGATGCTGTTGTTCTGATGAAATTTATTCTGGACAAATATAGTGTTCCAAGCAAGATCTGGCTGCTGCATGACATTAATAATAGTAAGTTCCATACCGTTTTAACCTTCTATCTGGAAAACAAAACAGTATATTTGGAACTGACTCCTCAATCTGATAAAGCATGGTACGGAAAGGAAATCATATTCGATAGTGAGCAGAGTTTCGTGAACGAATACAAGAAAAACGATTGTGAAGTAATTGATGTTACCGATGACGTTATTATAGGTAAAGCACCGGATTTTCTGCTGTCAAGGATGGTATAACAAATTCAAGATTATCGGGATAATGCGGTAGCAAGTAATATAAACAGGAAAAGACAACAAATAACTACTCGGCTATGTATGAATTAAACAAGCAATGTTACATTACTTTCTATGGTGACTGGATAGGAAAACCATGCGACAACGTTTACCTTGTTAAGACCATAGAAGAAAATTCTGATCGAGGGCGATATCGGGGAAGTATTGGAAGACCTTAAAGGAGAAATGAAGTGATAATCCAGACGGGGATGAGGACCGATATCCCGGCCTTTTATTCAGAATGGTTTATAAACAGGATCAAAGAAGGATATGTACTTGTAAGGAATCCTTATAATCCCGTGCAGGTGACAAGATACAGTCTGTCGCCTGATGTCGTTGACCTCATATCCTTCTGCACGAAGAATCCCGCTCCGATGCTCGGTAAAATGGAATATCTGGATTCATACGGGCAATATTGGTTCGTCACCATAACGCCCTACGGAAAAGACATTGAACCCAATGTTCCGGACAAACAGAAGGTGATGGAGAGTTTTAAGATACTGTCTGACAGAGTAGGTGCTGACAGCATAGGGTGGCGCTACGATCCGGTCCTGGTGGACAGTGTCCATACGGTTGATTGGCATATACAGAAGTTCGAAGAGATGGCAAAGACTCTTTGCGGATATACCGGGACATGCGTCATAAGCTTTATAGACATCTACAAAAAGGTTGGAAAGAATTTCCCGGAAGCCAGGGCGGTATCAGATCAGGACAAGCTTGCGATAGGCAAAGCATTCATTGAGACTGCCTCCCGATACGGCATGACCATAAAGCCGTGTGCGGAAGGAACCAGCCTTGCGGCATACGGGGCAGACTGTTCCGGCTGTATGACCGTGAAGACCTACGAGACCGCGCTCCACTGCAATCTCACTGTTCCCAAAAAGGGAAAGAATCAGAGAAACGGTGAATGCGCATGCCTTCTGGGAACTGACATCGGTGCTTACGATACATGCGGACATCTTTGCAGATATTGTTATGCAAATACCGACCCTGACCTTGTAAGACAGAACATGCTAAAGCACGATCCCAAGTCGCCTTTTCTTCTGGGTGATCTTAACCCTGAGGATGTCATTCACGAGGCAGACCAGAAAAGCTGGATCGACAGGCAGATAAGGCTTGATATCTTTTAAGCAGAAGATCCTGAGAAAAGACCGGTCCTTCACGGTTCATATTCCGTAAATGTAACTGCATCGCTGTTCTCGAAAACCGGTTTGCCTTTAGCCTTCTTCAGATAAGTATCAAAGAACTCCAGGTGAATTCCGCACACCGTTTTATGGGCAGTATCGGGATCCAGCTTTCCCATCTGTGATTTAAGCGGGATGACATGCTTCAGATCCGAGAACCCCAGATGTTGCATGTCACGTAATACGGCATGGTATGCAACGTTCCTGTTCTTAACAAATGCAACCGTAACAGCTGTTTTATTCGCTTCGCAGTTCATCTGAAGAAATGGCGTCGTTATCACCTTGCCATCGTGGTTTCCGAAGAGAGCGCCATCTATATTTATCCCGCAGGTAAAAGTCTCCGGTTCGTCTTCGCAAAGGGCATAGGCTGTCGCCCCTCCAAAGGAATGTCCTGTAACGCCGATCCCGTTGGCGAAGTCGATCATGCCGGAATATTTATCTTTGAGAACCCTTAACGCTGCTTTCGTATCCAGTTTCCATTCCGTAAGTCTCTCGATTAAGAATCTGTTGTACTTCTTTTGGATCGCATCAAGCCTTGCCCACAGTTCCTCGTTTGTTCCTTTGGCTTTCTGAAATCTCAACAGCGCAATAGTGGCAGGGATAAACGGCGAATACACTTTTGATGAGAGCCCCTTTGCCTGTTTATATACTGTTCCGTCATCGAGCGTGGTTACCATTCCTTCATAAGGATGACCCACGGATGCGACAACGTAGCCGTGGGAAGCAAGCTCGATCAAAAGATATGTATTAGCTTCCAAAAACGAGCTGTAACCGTAATTGAACAGGATAAGGGGAAAACGTTCACCCTCAATAAAGGGGGCATTCTCATAGCATTCAGAACGGTTTGTTCCGTCACTTTCCACCTTCTCGTAGTTAATCGGAACATAAAAGTTCTTTCTGATGGCATCGACGGTCGCCTTGCTCATGTAACGCGCCTTGGGAAGCCCTTCGACAAACTCCTTTGCAGCAGGATAGTAAACTTTTACAGGTATGGATCTCTTACTTCCAATGGCGTTATACATTTTCTCTTCGCGGTCGTTATATACCGTATAAGAAAAAGTGCCCACGGCATATTCGCCGGTTGGCATGGGCTTATTGATCTTATTTTTTCTCATCGATTTTTCCTCCGAATAATAAAATGACCGATCTGGCAAGAGTTCTGAATAGGACTTTGGGTTCAATCTTTGCTCCATAGCTGTCGGACCCGTAATTAGCCTGCAGTATGCAAAGCCTCTCAATGCCCGAAAATGCCGCAGAGATGAAAACACCTATCTCTTCAGGCGTGCCGTTCATTTTGTATCCCTGTTTCATGGCAGCTTCCACCATTTTGGGGAAGATATAAATACCTATTTTCTCAGTGATGCCTTGCCCTGCAGCGCCTTCCATGATCTTTGTCATCCTCTCGGGGCTGTTCACTGCAAGAGAAGCGAAATCAAAGTTGATCTTCTGAATATCCATCAGGTGTTTTTCCATTACTTCGCCAACGATGTCACATACCCGGTATGTGATCTCTTCGAAAGTCAGATCCTTCTCATTGGATAGTTCTTCAATACGGTCGTAGTAGTCATATTCTTGTCTGAGCTTTTTAAGCATGTCCGCCAGGATCTCATCGAGTCCGTCGTAATAGCGGTATATAGCTCCCATGGACATTCCCGTCTCTGCAATGACATCAGATATCGTCACCATCTCCACAGGCTTTTTCAGACAGACCTGATAAGCTGCCTCTACTATCATTTCTTTCTTTTTATCAAAGTATTCCTGAGTAACTTTGGGCATGTGTTTCCCGCCTCCTCTGTCAGGTGATTCGAAAATGAAACGAGTTTCACTAAATGAAATCGGTTTCATTTTGCACCCAGCCGGCCTTTTTGTCAAGAACCTCAGATTGACAAGAATATCTCCTCAATTTTATAATGACCAAAAATACGAAAACGGTCAAAAAGAGGAAAGACATGCCTAAGATATACTCGGAAGAAGAACGGTTTGAAATAGTCAGAAGATTAAAGAACGGTGCCGATGAGCTTATCCGTGAGAAGGGCGTCAGGAAGACGACTGTGGATGAACTGGTCCGGAGAGCAGGGATCCCAAAGGGAACCTTTTATCTTTTTTACCCATCCAAGGAGATGCTCTTATTTGAATGTGCGCAGGATCTTCATGAGCAGGTAAATGCGCATATTACTCAGGGAATGGAGAACATCATCGGCAGCAAGAAAACAAACAAAACTGATCTGTCGGGATACGTAGACGAAGTCACTGACGTGATAATGGGTGCGATAGAGATCACACAAAATTCCTGTCTCAGGGTTTTACTGGAGCCTCAGAGCATGGCTCTGATACTGGATAAACTTCCGGAAGATGTACTTAAAGAACACAGAGAACAGAAAAGAGATAACGGAATAATAGAATCACTGATCGAAAAGAAAGGCTTGTCCGTTGAAGAAATGCGCGGAGCATTTACCATGATCCTGTTCGGAGGCATGTACGGGAATGTCATCGGCGACAAGACCATAACAAAGAGCACAAGATTACTGGTGAAGGGGCTCGTACAACAGATCTTATGAGCAGAGGCAAGTTTGTCTATAAAGACCAGTCAAGCAGGGATAAGATTCTCGGCTTTTACGACAGGGCAATGAAAGATTTGAATGTCCAGTATCGTGAAGAATATATAGAGACTTCATATGGAACGACACACATCATCATTGCCGGCGATGAGACTAAGAAACCAATCTTTACAGTTCACGGCGGCAACGGGATTACACCGCTAAATCTTAAATTGTTTCTGCCGCTCCTAAGAGATCATTGTCTGATAACGCCTGATGTCATCGGAATGCCCGGAAAGAGCGCACCATACAGAACACTTAATACAAACAAAGACGATTACGGCAGGTGGCTGGTAGAGATACTGGATATCTTAAAAATAGATAAGATCCCGTTTGTCGTATCTTCTTACAGTTCAGCGATGCTCTTATCGCTCGCACAGGTTGCACCCCAAAGGATCGAAAAGGCTGCCCTGGTAGTTCCTTCAGGAATAGCTCACGGCTCTCTGATGCCGATCTTAAGAAGCATGGCGCTTCCGATGCTCAAATACTATTTTGTACAGTCAGACAGATCATTTAAGAAGATAATGCAGCTCATGGCCACTGAAGACGATGAACAGATGGAAGAATTCTTTAAGCTCATGATGTCTTCTTACAAAATGGAAATGAAGCCACCCAGAGAGTTCAGCAAAGACGATCTCAAAAACTTCACTGCACCAATAATCCTGTTTGCTTCTGATGACGATATATTCTTCCCGGCAAACAGAGTATTCCCAAGAGCAAAAGAGATATTTGCCACCATGCCGGAGCTAATCAAGATAACAGGAAACCATCTGCCATCAGCTGATACCATGGAGTTTGTATGTGAGAGGATAGGAGAGGCGTTTCAGTCATAGGAATACGTCACCATTGAAATTGCGGCGTTTGCTTTTATGCTCGTTCTCATACTCAATGCATTGAAGTAAATATTCCTCGGGTGCGTACTTATAGAATTCAAATGGATCTATTGGTTCATTGGCACGAGTTGCATTGCACTTTCTGCAAAGGGGCATCAGATTTCTTATGTCATATCCGCCATCATAAGATCTTGGCACATAATGATCGATAGTCCGGCCTCTCCCTGAAGACGGATTGCCACAGTGGGCACACACGCCTTTCGTTTTTGCCCATACCAGTTTGAGTCGATCTGTCTTAGTTCTATTGCTTCTCATAGCCCTATTATATATTGAGAATAATGAAGATAAATGGACAGTTGGGCTGTTTTGTATTTACTTTTACAAACGGAACTTTATGTTGAACGGGGCTATTATAGAAGAATTATTAACGCAACTCTTTTTTGTACATTCTTGTAAAGAAGATCATGGCTGGGTCTAGAATATTATTTTATTGATAGGAAAGTATAAACAAATAACTAAAGATCTTGTAATTGATCCATGCAAAATATAATATTTTTTTATATATTTGAATAGGAGCACCTGAATATGTCTAATATAAAAGCCAAAACCATTAACCTTCTTCTTGAAGATGGATCTCTTAATGGTGTAATGAGCTTGGAAGATACAAGCTGGAATGCAGGTGAACTGTATTCTGCACCTAGAGACTCTGTTGATAATCTTTTCAAAACAGAAGCTTGTAACAGATATGGTGTATACCTTCTTATTTCTGAATCAATGGTATATGTGGGTCAGGCATCAGATTTACAGAGGAGAATTCAGCAACATAGAGTAGGCAAGAGTTGGTGGGAAAGAGTAATAGTACTTACTACCTCAGATGATCGATTGAATAAGTCTGACATTGATTATCTTGAGTATGTATTGATCGAAAAAGCAAAAGAGAATAATGTTCTTGATTGTGATAATAAAGTAAAAGGAAACCCGCCCAAGGTATCCAAATTTAATAAGGTTTCATTGAACCAGTATCTTGAAGAGGCCTTATTTCTTCTTGAGTTGATTGGAGTAACAGTTTTCTCTGATAATATGCAAAATGTTACGACTCTCATACCGACGGTTAAAAATTCTGATGAAGAATCAATTGAAATAAGAGCTAAAGGTGAGGCTAAGGCTTTTCTTGAAGAGAATGGCGTGATATTGAAGAAATACTGGACATATGCTTCAAGGCAACGAAATAGTGAACATTATTGGGCAAATCCTAACGTTTCTTATGTTGATGTAGATTGGACAATTGTATTAAATAATCAGTTTGTCTCTGAACTGATTATTCTTGAAATACCTGCCAAAACTCTGCAAATTGCTTTATATAAGGGTAAGCAGGGGTTAAGAGTAAGAAACGACAATAATCAGAGAATAGATCTGAATATTGATTCAACAACACTTAAAGAAAAGAGAAGTAAGATAGATTTCAGCCCCTTTGTTACCAAACGAATCAAATATCAATAAAACTCAAAAGTTAATAAATATAAATTTTCTTTGTAATTGTTAAGGGCAATACATTCCGTGTTATCCGTAAAGCTTTCCAGGATATTGGTTATCATGTTTTTTGGAAGGTTCTTAATAGTAAAGATTATGGCGTTCCGCAAAACAGAGAACGAATCTATATTGTAGCTTTTAGGGATGATCTCAATGTTGGTGAGTTTGTTTTCCCTAAGGCTCAGAAGAAACAGAAATGCATCATTGATATTATGGATGCTGCACCTGTTCCTGCCAGATACTATCTTTCTGACGTTTATGTAGAAACGCTCAGAAAGCATAAGGCAAGACATGAAGCCAAGGGCAACGGATTTGGATACGAAATTAGGGATCTTGACGGTATTGCTGGTACTATTGTTTGCGGTGGAATGGGAAGAGAAAGAAATCTTATCATTGATCATCGTGAACACAGCAAAATTCCAGAGACTCATATTTCAGGAAAGATCAATGATGAAGATATCAGAAAGATGACTCCGAGGGAGTGGGCAAGACTTCAAGGCTTCCCTGACAGCTATGTTTTGGAATTATCTGATACTCATTTATATAAGCAGTTTGGTAACAGTGTAACTGTAAATGTAATACAAGCTATAGCGGAGCAGATTAAAGATGTATTAGGCTAGGGAGGCGTTTATGCGACTAACCGGGAACAGAGGCGAGTGGAGCGAACTGTATGCGTTAATTGAGCTGATGTATACAGGACGGCTTTATGCGGCCAATGAGAACGTTGAACGCATAAACGATATTTATTTCCCTATTCTTCGTGTAGTAAGAAATCAATCGACACCAGAACAGGTTGATTTTGTAATCAATGAAGATAATGTTGATATTTTCTTTGCAGGTACAAAACTATCCTCTATTGATAAAAACTACCTGTCAAAACTTGCTAGATTGTTGTTAGCTGGAATAGTAGCTGGTTCTGATCGAGCATTTGAAATTGACGGTGCTCCGGAAGCTATGCAGGATCTTCACATAGACAGAATCTCGGCCGCTTCATCAGATAAAACAGACATTACAATGCAAATCCACGATATATATACGGGTTACAATCCGATATGTGGGTTCAGCATTAAATCAGAACTTGGTAATCCGCCGACATTCCTGTCTTTCACTATTGTTCAGCTGTGATGTAGAAATATCGATGTTATAGAAAAATCTTTATCGAAAACATAAGAATTAATTGATCAAATACGGGTGTTTGCATATGAAATCAATTAATAATATAAAAACGATCCTTCTGTCAAAGGACGATACTATCAGATAGGTCGAGAAAGAGGGGGGGTATAAAGTGTATATTATTAATTATGATAATGTTGGAACATAAGGGTGCGGAATATGATAACTGTAAATTTGTACTACAAAGGTCAGAATGGAAGCGCAAGAGCATTTGCGCAGGAGATGGAGCAATCCGGAATAGCTGATGCCATCCGCAGTGAAAAAGGCAATCTTCGATATCAGTATTTTGTTCCTCTTGATGATCCGGAGACGGTGCTTCTGATCGACTCATGGGTTGATCAGGCAGCCATAGATGAGCATCACGCATCTCCCATGATGAAGCAGCTTGCTGAACTGCGAGAGAAATACGATCTCCACATGACTGTTGAACGCTTTGTCAGTGATGAATATGAAGCGGATAAAAAGTTTATCAGAAAGTAATAAGATCATGTAAAAGGCGCCCGGATGAATTGATTCCGGACGCCTTTTGCAATAGGGGAATAGTTATGAAAATGGTTTGTTTATTTGACGTAATATTTGATCTTCTGGATTACGTCTGCGTGTGTGAGCTTTCTGCCGGTTGCCTTTTCAATATAAGTGTTGGGCTTTGAACCGATGCCTGTTCCGGCTAAGCCAAGGCTGATATCTGCCTGGATTCCGAAGAGTCTATCGAGGATTTCCTCAACAAATGAAGCAACAATATTGTTTGCACCGGGTACATGCCCGCCGATAGCTCCACAAGCATCTCCGATAAATCCGTTACCTTCCATCGCTGTGATAAGCTCATCTAATTCTGTAACTGTACCGCCGGATACGATCTCGAGCTCTTCCTTTTCGATTGTTCTGTAGTTAGTGTTAGTTGTCATTGTCTTGTCCTCCTTTGACGAGATTTGGTTTTTGGTTGATGGCATCATTATCACCGCCTTGAAGGGTGCAAACAATCAGTAATTCACAGCGGAAGTGTGGCTTAAGCAACAGAACTACATATGTCTGTTGCGCAAATGTAAAATGCCTTTCCTTTTTTCCAAAGAGGCATCGGTTTATCGTATTAAGGATATAATTACAGTATGTAAATCCCGGGGCCGAAAGGAGTTCTCACATGGAAAGAAAATACTACGAAGATATCGGATACAAACCTTTCTTATTCTTTATGGTCTTTGGTGTCTCAGTTGATGAACTGCAGGTATCAAGAGAGAAGCATAAAGTCGATGGAATCCCTGAAGGGCTTGATATTGCATCTTTGACAAGGCCGGATCACTCAGATTATATCGACGGAATCTTAGGCGGCGAGATCGGCAATCAGCTCATGAAAGCAGACAGTGATCTATATCTCAAGTGCAAAGATACCGACAAGTGCATAGTGCTCAAAGGCAGTATTGAAAACGACAGTACATTGGATTATATGAGAAATGTAATAGGCATAATCGAAGCACTCGTCGAGAACGGCGCTGCCGGAGTCCTGGATCTCCTTACATTTACTTTATATTCACCTGAAAATTGGACAGAAAGATTTTTCGATCAGGAGATAAATGCGCAGAAACATGTGATGATAATGTTCAGCGCAGAAGAGGACGGCACATACTGGATCCACACCAGAGGCATGGCAGAATTCGGCCGTCCTGATATCGGCATCAGCAACGTCCCTGAAGATAAACTCGAAGACTATAAACAGGTAACAGACCAGATGGTCTTCTATGGCGGTCAGGGTCTCTTTTTTAAAGGACAGGCCAGACTCCACACCTTCAATGGCAAGACTTTTGTAGTTCATCCCGAGTTCGTAAATGACTTTGAAAACGATGACTACAATAATGCCTATTATGATGTGAGGGTAGAGGAAGAAGAGTAAACTGTTATTGGTGGAATGTAGCATAATACTCTTCTGCATCAATTTCTTTCTCTTATCTCTATCGCCCGCAGATAAACAAAAAAACGGCTCTCGGAAGAGAGCCGTTAAATGTTTAGATTGTTACCGGTAATTATGCTGACTTGTTGCCTGCAAGTTCTCTGACTTTTTCTATTGAAAGACCGGAGAATTCAGCGATTTTCTCGTAAGGCAAAGAGCCGTCTTTTAACATCGTTTTTGCATTCTCAATGCTGGCTTCCAATTTACCTTCAATCTTGCCTTCCTGAATGCCTTCGTTTTTTACTTCTTCCCATATATCACACATAGTCTTAACTCCTTCCTCAGATTCCTTATAGTGTCTGACTTTGTCAGACAATTCTTTGTAGTACATGCCGTCTGCTTTGGTGCAGTAGAAATCGCTCATCAGTTTGCCCAAAGCAGAATCGTCTGTTCGTATCGATCCGTTTACGTATATTATATCCCTAATACAAAAACCCATACATATTATGAATATATCAGTAAAGGCCGGCAATGCTTTTGCGCAAAACAATATGTGGGAATTCAATAAAACCAATTGCCTTAGAACTGTTATCCCGGATGTCTGATTTCTTGCAGGTTTTTTGTCGGTTTTTCAGAGGTATTTCTCCTAAATCCGGCAAGGTTTAGACATTCTCATACAAACTTTGCGGGTGCTTGTCTGAAACGTTGATACAAATCCGGGGGTATTTTTGTCAGCTGTTGTCGGTGCCGGTCTATACAACTATCGATACTAATCGCAACCTGCCTGAACACCCAAAACAGATCAGCCGGTTGCAGTCAAGGCCGTCAGCATTCGTCAGAATGTGCCTTAAGGCAGCCTTGACGGCTTAAAGGCTGATCTGTAAAAAGACTCTGGCAGGTTGCGATGGATCAATCACCCAAAAAGTCTGAATACCCTTTTATTCCTTAATTATCACTTAGTCCTAATAATATAAGCGGCACTTCTGATCGAAGAGCCGCTCTGGTTTGTTACGCATTAAAAGAGCAGATGTTAAGCTGACTTGTTGCCTGCGAGTTCTCTGACCTTTTCTATTGAAAGACCGGAGAATTCAGCGATTTTCTCGTAAGGCAAAGAGCCGTCTTTTAACATCGTTTTTGCATTCTCAATGCTGGCTTCCAATTTACCTTCAATCTTGCCTTCAATTTTGCCTTCCTGAATGCCTTCGTTTTTTACTTCTTCCCATATATCACACATAGTCTTGACTCCTTCCTCAGATTCCTTGTAGTGTCTGACTTTGTCAGACAATTCTTTGTAGTACATGCCGTCTGCTTTGGTGCAGTAAAAATCGCTCATCAGTTTGCCCAAAGCAGAATCGTCTGTTCGTATCGATCCGTTTACGTATATTATATGCTCTCCGTCATTGAATTGCACATTGTGTTCCAACACTGTACGTTCGATATGGTAAATGGGTTCATTCATGCCGAGCACATCGTTTTCTGTGATGAAGATCACATAATTCTCGCGAAGACCGGTAAAGTCGTCATTCGGGTTTAGCATGCTGGAATCCAGCAAGGCCGAATGGTATCTTGCTCTTTCCTTATTGGCGCCTTTGTCGGCTCTCTGGATCTCGATGTCGTACTTGTTTCCCTGTTTGTCAGTTGCGTGAATGTCAAGCCGGACTGACCTTCCCTGAATGTTCTTAAGTTCTTTTTGCGTTTTGACCTCTGATACTTTGAGATCGTCTCTGTCCAGAATGATCTTAAGGAGAAGTTCAGCGCCTTCAATGTAGTTATCAAAGCAAATCGTCATAAAATCATCATCCATAAGACGAAGGCGTTGCAATCTCTCAAGATCTTTTTTGCTAATCTTTTTGCGGTACATACGCTTGAATCCTCCTTTTCGAAATAGTGCTGATAATGTATCAGGTAAGGAGGAGAAATACTTCGTTAAAAAGAACGGTTGTCCCAATAACGGATATTGACAGGGGAAAGCTGGCCGCAAAAGCGAAGTGAGCTGCGATAAAGGGAATCGCACTTTAAGTACTTATGCTTTTTGACATAAATCCCTACTTATTTGGTAGATTAGTTTTTCGCTGAGGTATTTAATAAAGAAAAATAACGATCGAATAAGGAGGATGCTCTGATGAACGAAATTGATGCGATCAGGCAAAGACATTCCGTAAGACAATATAAATCTGACAGGATAGAAGACGAAAAGGTTGCGCTGATAAAGGCAAAGATCGGTGAGCTGAATGCAGAAGGAGATCTTCACCTTCAGTTTATCGAAGATGCCGATAAGACTTATAACAAGCTGTTTAACAGGGTGGCGGGATTAGGTTCTGCCCCGAGCGTTATCGCGTGCGTGGGAAAGGACGATAAGAGCCTTGATCAGCGTGTCGGATATTACGGCGAGAAGCTCGTGCTTTATGCTCAGACGCTAGGCCTTAATACCTGCTGGACCGGAACGTTTAACAGAAAGAATATTTCTGCCGACATTCCTGATGGAGAGAGGCTCGTTATCTCCATTGCAATTGGTTACGGAAAAGATCCAGGCAAGGAACGTAAGACCAAGAGCAAGGAGCAGCTGAGCGAAGCTTCTTCGCAGAGACCGGAATGGTTTGAAAAGGGAGTTGAGATGGCGATGCTTGCACCTACTGCAATAAATCAGCAGAAGTTCCTGATAAAGCTCAATGACGATGAATCCGTTGCGTTTATAGATAAGGGCGGAGTACTGAGCCAGGTAGATCTGGGCATCGTAAAATGTCATTTTGAGCTTGGTTCAGGAAAGAAACAGATACCGGAATAAATAACATTCAAATATAAAGGAGGAAACCCCATGAAGAAATTAAACATTGTAAACGGTCCGCAGGATGTATCCGTTGTAATCCAGGGATGCATGAGAATGCCGGAACTGACAAATGAGCAGGCTGCGAAGGTCATACGCACGGCTTATGACAGCGGGATCAATTTCTTTGATCACGCAACATGCTATGGTGCTGACGGTGCTGCTGAGACACGCTTCGGTGAGAGTTTTCCTCTGACCGGATTAAAGAGAGAAGACATCTATATCCAGAGTAAGTGCGGCCTTTGTTTTGACCGCAACGAGTTCGACTGGACAAAGGAGAATATCCTCTCAAGTGTTGACGACAGTTTGAGAAGACTGAAGATCGATTATCTTGATACGCTCCTTTTACACAGGCCGGATGTGCTTTTCGATCCTGAAGAAGTTGCTGAGGCATTTGATGTTCTCGAGAAAAACGGCAAGGTTCGTTTCTTCGGTGTGAGCAACCTTGTCCCGATGCAGATCGAACTTTTGAAAAAGTATGTTAAGCAGCCTTTGGTTATCAATCAGGTCCAGCTCTCGCTTGAGCAGTCGCAGCTCATTGACCAGGCTCTTTACATGAACAACAAGACGACTGAGTTCTCGATCAACCGTGACGGCCATGCACTTGATTACTGCAGACTTAATGACATCACAATTCAGGCGTGGTCACCTTTGCAGATCGGTATGTTCGGAGGAACGTTCATAGACAATCCTGATTTCCCTGAGCTCAATAAAGCCCTTCAGGATCTTGCTGACCGCGAAGGCGTATCCAAGACTGCTGTTGCGATCGCGTGGATCTTAAGGCACCCTGCAAAGATGCAGGCGATAATCGGAACAATGAATCCTGCGCACATTGAAGATGCGTGTGCTGCATCCAATGTCAAACTCTCACATCACGACTGGTACACACTGTATCTTGCTGCAGGTAAGTATCTGCCCTGATCGCCGGTTTATAAAATCGATTATTAAAGAGGCTGTCCTGGGGCAGCCTCTTGTCATTTCTGGTTATTATCCGAATACGCTTCTGCTGCATCGGAAAAGTATTTCTGAAGTTTTGTCTTGAGTGACTTCGGGCGAAGCGCAATCGCCTCTTTGCCGAATCTTCTGAAGTAGTCTTCAAGCTGTTGCTGAGGCCAGTCGAAATGATATCTGTCGCCTTTGATCTCGGTTACTGCAGGCCTGTTCTTGACGATCATCTTGTACATCTGCTTGCCGCGTTCGGTCATGAGCATGACTGCGTGAATGTCGGACGAAGCGGAGTGGGGATGACGAATTCCTACCTGCGTGAGTCTTTCTTCAGTCTTTTTGCTCCTGACGAATTCATCTGATGTTATGAATACATTTCGAAGTCTTGAGATCCTGAATGTGTGGTCAAGATCGTATCTGTGGCCGTGGCAGAGAAGGTAACTGAACTGCTCTTCTTTGGATGTCGCTATCAGGTATGGTTCGACATAGACCGTGCCCTGCTTGGATGAATTGGTCGAAGTAAAAGACAGGACCCTGCCTTCTTCGATCGCCTTGCTGATCGCTTCGTAAGTCTGTCTGAAGATTATCTCTTCGCGCTTATTTCTCGGGATCGACAGGTAAGATACGAACATGTCCTTGATGTAGCCAGAAAGCGAGTTGTCCTGAAGCAGGTTGTTCTCGATTATCCTTACGATGTTATAAGATTCGCCGCTGACGGTGAGAGTGATAACGGAGCTCTTGCCGGAAGTGTTTTCCTTGCCTGTGATGTATGTCCTGATTATCCTGTCGGCAAGGGCGGAAGCTTCTTTGGACTTAAGTGATTTTACCGACGTTAATTCTTCGACCATGCTGTTTAGAAGCTCGTCGTTGTCTTTCCTGTATTGCTCGAAATAATTTACGATCAGTTCCTTAAGAAAGCCATTGAGGTTGACGCTGCCGTCGTTCCTGTAGAATTCGAAGAGTTCGGCATCGTTGATAAGCCTCATTTTCGTGTCTTCGGAAAGATAGATCTTATATTTCTCAGTCATGTCTAACTCCTGTTTGGGGTTGCGAATTTTATAAAAATCGTCAAAAACGCTTTAATACACTGATTATATTGGGGTCGTAATCACAAGTCAATCTGCATCTTTTAAACCCCACCTGCCGGGGTTAACATAAGGCTGCAACGTGAAAGACACGCTCAGCAACAAGCAGAGGTTGGTTTGCAGGTTCGAATCCTGCCTTAGTAGTCGAGGCGAAGACTAAGTGTCTTGAACAAATCGTTGACTAAAGGTGCATACAGCAATTGGATTGCCCACGACTGTTAATCGTTAGGGGGGGAGATCCCCCGGCACCTTGTTATAAAGGAGATAAAGAAAATGTTGAACTTTTTAAAGAGAGAAGCAAACAAGGCTTACACAGAAAACGGCGCAGTATCCTACGCATCTACTATGTCCGACTGCCTGGACTTATTTGCTACAGCAGGCGCATTGAGAAATGCAGGCGACGAGGAGATCTTAGACAGATTCATCAGAGCTTTTGCCGAGGACAGGGATATTGCCCTGAAGACACTCTTCTTTGCAAGAGATATCAGAGGCGGTTTGGGTGAGAGAAGATTCTTCAGAGTAATCTTTAGATACCTGGCTATAAACTATCCTGATGTTGCCGTTAAGAATATCGACAACATCGCCGAGTACGGCAGATATGACGATATCCTCTCATTGATGGATACAGCTTGTGAGCAGGAGGCGATCGCTTACATAAAGGCGGTTTTAGATGAAGATATGAAGTCCATGCAGGCACAGGACACCGTATCTCTGATGGCCAAGTGGTTGCCTTCTGTAAACACAAGCAATAAGGAAGCCGTAAGACTTGCAAAGAAGATCGCAAAGGGCATGGACATGTCTTGTGAATCTTATAGAAAGATGCTGTCTTCCTTGAGAGCTTATATCAGGATCATTGAGAATAACTTAAGAGAAAAGGACTACTCTTTTGAGTACAACATGCAGCCTTCAAAGGCTCTGTTCAAGTACAGAAAAGCATTCATCAGAAACGATGGTGAAAGATACCAGAAGTTCATCACGGATGCCAAGGAGAATCCTTATGAGCTGAACACCAGCACTCTGACTCCTTACGACATCGTAGGCTCTGTTATCAAAAACAGAAAGGGCATGTCATCTGAGGAAAGAGCAGTTCTGGATACTACATGGAATGCATTGGAGAACTATGTAAACTCCGATAACACTCTGGTTGTGGTTGACGGCTCCGGCTCAATGTACTGGGGTGGCGCAAGCGTTATGCCTGCTGCAGTTGCTGAATCTCTGGGCATCTACTTTGCAGAGCGCAACAAGGGTGCTTTCAGAAATCACTTCATCACTTTCTCAGCTAACCCTCAGCTGGTTGAGATCAAGGGTGAGGATATTTTCGAGAAGGTCCAGTACTGCATGAGCTTCAATGAATGCAGCAACACAAATATCGGCAAGACATTCGACCTGATCTTGAACACTGCAGTAAAGAACAGATTAAAGCAGAAGGACATGCCTTCCAGACTGATCATAATCTCGGACATGGAGTTTGACTCCTGCACCAATGATGCAGACATGACGAACTTCGAGAATGCCAGGGCAAAGTTCGGGAGAGCCGGCTACAAGCTGCCTTCTCTGGTCTTCTGGAATGTCAACAGCTTCAACAGGCAGCAGCCTGTCAGAATGAACGAAAAGGGCGTTACCCTGGTCTCAGGTATGTCACCTCAGCTCTTCGCGATGCTGAAGAGTGACAACATGGACCCTTATTCCTTCATGATGAGCGTAATCTCATCTGAAAGATATAAGAAGGTAGCAGCATAATAACTAACGCCCCCGTCAATTTAATTTACTTGGCGGGGGCCTTTCTAAGAAAGGAAAAACTTATGGAATACATAGAAATAAAAGGAAAGGTAAATACAGCGGTCTGCTACGCAAAAG
Source organism: Saccharofermentans sp. (assembly GCA_045648465.1). Classification (GTDB taxonomy): domain Bacteria; phylum Bacillota; class Clostridia; order Saccharofermentanales; family Saccharofermentanaceae; genus Saccharofermentans. Next base: position 1,841 of record JAZROA010000010.1, on the reverse strand, counting down.
TCGTGGAAGATGAAGCAATCGAACAGATCAGACGAATGTGCGATTACGAGATGACTGAAGGCTCCAAGATCAGAATCATGCCCGACGTCCACTCCGGAAAAGGCTGCACAATAGGCACGACAATGACTGTGGTCGATAAAGCCGTTCCGAACGTCGTAGGCGTAGATATCGGATGCGGAATGTACACTGTATCTCTCGGCAAGGGCGAGATCGACTATATGTTAGTCGATGCTGCAGCACACTACATCCCTTCCGGCAGATCCGTCTGGGAAGGCAGAAAAGAGAAGTTCGACCTCACAGGTCTTAAGTGCTACAGATCTCTTAAGGACACAAAGAGATTAGTCAGATCTCTTGGCACATTGGGCGGCGGCAACCACTTCATCGAGATCGATGAATCTGCTGACGGCACTAAATATCTTGTCATCCACTCCGGTTCCAGAAACTTGGGCAAACAGGTCGCAGAGTTCTACCAGAAGCTCGCGGTCAACTTACAGAGAGGTTATGGCGAATACTACGAAAAGCGCGACGAGATAATCCGCACATACAAAGAACAGGGCCGAAAGAACGAGATCCAGGCCGCATTAAAGGCTCTTCACTTCGAAGTCTACGGCGGCGAGACAAAGATGCCCGAAGACCTCTGCTACCTTTACGGCACATACCTTGAAGATTACCTCCACGATGTTGAGATCTGCCAGGCCTTCGCGAAAAGAAGCAGGGAATTTATGGCCGAGATCCTTTGCGAGCGCTCAGGTCTTGTGGCGGGAGAATCCTTCCACACGATACACAACTATATCGATACTGAAGAGATGATCTTAAGAAAAGGTTCCATCGCCGCGCACAAAGGCGAGAAAGTATTGATCCCCATCAACATGAGGGACGGTTCCGTCATCGCCATCGGCAAGGGCAACCCCGAATGGAACTTCTCCGCGCCTCACGGTGCCGGCAGACTCATGTCCAGAACAAAGGCAAAAGAGACTCTCTCCATGGAAGAGTACAAAGAAGCAATGAAAGGCATCTTCACGACATCCGTGAACGAATCCACATTGGATGAAGCACCAATGGCCTACAAGTCTTTGGAAGACATCATCGATGTCATCGCAGAGTCCGTCGATGTGGTCGAAGTGATCAAGCCGGTATACAACTTCAAGGCAAGTGAGTAAAAGTGAGTTTGTAACAGGCCTCCCGTAATCAGTTAACGGTTATGGGAGGTTATTGGTGTTTTATGTGTTGAGGTAAGTAATATGTCTAAAGTTAATTGTTATCTTGATTCAAAACAAAAAGCCCGTCACAGACAGAGGCGTTATGAGACCGCGCACAAAAAGTATTCCAGAGCCCGCAAGTACGAAAGAGGGGAGTACAGCCGCTTCTATGGCCAGTGCGGTTATTGTGTTGAACGCCAAAGAGAACGCATCGTACATATCCCCGCAAAAGATCCCGGCGGCAGAACCATTTATATTCCCATTATCAAGCGCGTAGGCGGCGAGATCTTCATGGTCAGGCACTACAGTATAGGCGGCAAGCAGTACTACAAACAGTTCGCCGCCCGAAAGTTCAGAAGGACCAAAGGATTCGATGAGGATTCATATCTTCTTAAGGGTTCTAAATACAAGAAGGACTTTGATGTGGTGTGGAGCGTGACGTGATGGAAATATGCTCTTTTCAGATTCTTTAAGAAACTTTTTGGGATTAACCGAATAGCCTGCACTAGTCAATACATTTTGGACACACAAATAAAGATGATTAGTCAGGCACTATATTTTTCTTTATACTCTCTTGGTGTTAGGTAGTTTAAGGAATAGGCTGGCCTCTGCTCGTTAAAGAAAGTTATGTATTCGTCTATT
>JAZROA010000009.1:0-85039 GCA_045648465.1 Saccharofermentans sp. | reverse complement strand
GAATTTGTTAAATTGATATCCACCAGCACACACCATATTTATCAATAATGGTGGCACAACATTTACTCCATGGAAGTTCTCCGATAGGTTCGATAATTACACCCCCATCGCTCAAAACTTGAAAAGCATTATAAACAACTTCTTCTGTTCCCATTTCAAAAACGTTAAAAGTCATAGTTTCCCACTTGTATTTATGTACTACATCTATATCACAAGGATTTTTCGCTTCTGCCAATGCCAAAAAACCTTCCCCGTTTACAGATAGCTCACAGTGCTCATAAGCAGTGTTATCTTTGTTTTTAAACTCACGAGTTATTTCTGCTCCAAAAGCTTTACAGTATGTTTCTGCTGCTTCAAAACTATTTTTTACATATACCTGTGTATAATTCTTCATCACAACCTCCACAAATTCCGATCATATTAACTCAGAAAGAGAATGTATCTTCCTATATGGCGTTTCCACGTCGGATGCCGGGTTTGCAGCGATCAGTATAGGTGTAATACCGATCTCAGCTGCCCCATCCAGATTACAAGGACTGTCATCAATAAAAACAGTTTCTTTTGCATCGTGTCCACATTTCTGCAGTGCATCCAAATACATCCGCCTGTCGGGTTTAAACACCCCTAAAGAGAAGCTGTATGTGGCAAAGGAAAAGTATTGCAAAACATCCAATGCACGCAACTGTTCCTCAATACTCGGCCAGGTGTCTGAAATGAGCCCGAGACGATGTGTTTTGCTGAGCGTCTGAATAACCTCTTTCGCATCCGGATAAATGATATAGTTATCCATATTGTATGTCCGGTCTCTAGCTATCTCTGTAATCTCATTATCAGTCATTTCCAGTTGCAAACAATCAGACACAATGCGGTAGTATAGATAAAACTGTTCAGCTTCTTCCTCTTGCGTACGGATCAAATGATCCTTATCCAGATAATCTGCTCCGGCTTCTTTTGCTTTACTGATCTGCGTCTCTGAACACCGTGTCAAGCGCTCGCCGGCAAGCTCATAAAACCGGTTCGTGAACATCCAGTCTCCGGACACAGGATAATCTAACGTATACCCTACGTCGAAAAAAATAACATGTTTATCTGAGAGAAGATCAAGCATATTCTATTATCGCTCCGTTTGTTCAGTCATAATCCCCCAACGGATACCGAATCTGTCGACAAAAACCACTCGGCAGGAACTATATGGTGTCGCTTCCATTTTGTATATTGTCGTACTTATCCTATTAATCCCTGCTCGTTTCAAAACTTAAAATATAGCCTACAATCACATTATATCATCTCATCATCTTCAGATAATTCCTGACCGTCTCTTCCGGTGACATCGTCATACCGTCTCCGATCCACCATTTTACGGTCTCGACAAAACTGCCGATGACAAACTGTTCTTTGAATTCTTCCGGGACATCAGCATCAATGTCCTGAATGCTTTGAGCACATGCATTTCTCAGATAGTCTTTGAAATATCTGGTAAAGACTTCTTCTGTCTCACCGCCCATTATCGCTTTTATATTGTTGCCATGATCCTTTATGTGCCAGAGAACATGCGTCAGCCTGGCTTCTATATCACTCGTATTAGAAAAATCGTGACTCTTCTCAGGCATCAGATCATGCGAAAAAACATGAGCAAACATTTCATTGCACATCTGATCGAGAAGACTTTCCTTTGTCTCAAAGTGAGAGTAAAAAGTACTCCGTCCGATATTGGCCTCATCGATAATATCCTGTACTGTGAGTTCTTCAAACTTCTTGTGCATGAGAAGCTTGGTCATAGCCTCATAGATTGACGTTCTGGTCTTCTGCTGTCTCCTGTCCATAGGCACCTTTCCGAACAAATTCTTAAAAATGTTCAATAACGGACATATCCCGCTATCTGATTATTGTTTTGTCTTATGTGTGGATTATATCATCTTATCGAACATGGTGTTCGGTATTTATGAGGTGATGCTATGGAAAAACAAGACTTCAAATTTGATAAAAGAGCTTCCAAATACGATCAGGGATTTGAAGGAAAGCTATCCAGACGTTTTTACAAATTGATATATGACAATGTAATTCTAAGAAACGGAGACAGGATTATCGATATTGGTTGCGGTACCGGAACGATCCTGAAAACGCTCTCCGGCATGGAGAATATCGATGCACACGGAATAGATGTCGAGCCCGAGATGCTCAAGGTGGCAAAAGCCAAATGCAGCAACATGGATATCAGAGAATGCTCCTGTGAAGATACGCCATATGAAGATAATTCTTTCGACGTCATGACTGCCTGCATGGCATATCACCACTTTCCTGATAAGGATGGTTTTGCAAAAGAAGCATCCCGTATTATCAGACAAAACGGCACTCTCTATATTGCAGATCCGAATTTTCCGTTGCCGATAAGAAAGATCATGAACTTTCTGGCTAAGAGTTTTAACGGTGAATTCCTGACAAGTCAGGAGATCGCCAATCGTTTCACCAAATACGGTTTTATTCCGGCAGGGACTGTAAAAGACCACTATGCGCAGCTGGTAATCTTACGGAAAGCGTGACATCGTTGAATCGGAAAGCAGTTATCTTTGCGGTTCTTGCCGCTGCCCTTTACGCGCTGAGCACACCATTTTCGAAGGTTATCATGAATGAGATCCCGCCTTCCTTTATGGCCGGTTTCCTGTATTTGGGTGCAGGAACTGGCATGTTGATCACAAATGCTTTCCGAAAAGACGAGGCTACTTCTGTTAAAGCGTTCTCTCATAGTGACATACCTTATCTTATAGGCATGGTAGTGCTTGATGTTATCGCACCCATAATGCTGATGCTTGCATTGACTTCGTCTCCTGCTGCAAACATCTCTCTTATCAACAACTTCGAGATCGTGGCTACTTCGGTCATAGCTTTGATCATCTTCAAAGAAAAGATATCCGGAAAGCTTTGGACAGGAATAATTCTTATAACGGTTGCAAGTATAATGCTTTCCTTTGAAGGTACAGAATCACTCACCTTTACGAGACACTCTGTCTATGCGCTGATTGCCTGCTTAGCATGGGGCTTCGAAAACAATTGCACACGCAAGTTATCATCGGGAGCTCCTATAAAGATCGTAGTGATAAAAGGTCTGGGTTCAGGAATTGGCGCGATAATCGTAGCATTATGTGCCGGAGAGCAGATATCTTTATCCGTCAATATCTTATATGCTTTATTACTCGGATTTGTTGCCTACGGGCTTAGTGTTTTCTTTTATATCAAAGCACAAAAAGAACTGGGAGCCGCAAAGACCAGCGCTTATTACGCTGTCTCTCCGTTTATCGGTGCGCTATTATCTTTGATCATCTACAGAAGTCTTCCGAATCTGCTTTTTCTCTTATCTTGTATGATTATGGTCATAGGAACAGTTATTGTAACTATGGACTCAAAAGCAGTTAGTGGAAAATCTTAAAATTTTCCTAACTAACGACTTCATTATATCAAATCGCATCATATCCATTGCTTTTTCATATCAATTTTAAGACATCTTTTAGTACAGCTACCCTTTTTTACCCTCTCCCATTCCTTAATAATAGGAAGTAGTTTTTGCAGATTTTTGTTAGATTCATTGGAACTTATGTCAGTTTTCAGACAACTTTCGAAAATGGGCCATCGTTTTGGCTTAGTTCCCTACTTATATATAGGGGACATGTAATTTGATCAGCATCCTGTTCTCTTTAAGACTTTCTGTATCGAATTTCAGACTTCTTTCAAAAACGATGTCCAGTTTTGCTCTTCCCAGAACTTAATAGTGAGGGAGCACATAATTAAAGCCTGAACGTTCAATTCAGTCTATTCCATGTTGTAACAAGCAACGCGTCTGAACGTTCAGACACATATACTAGTTAGGGAATGCATCCCTAAAACCCTATTTTTGCTTTTAGCAAAGCAAATCTATTTCATCGAAGATTCTTCAATCTGAAACACGGGTCTCAGGGTTCCCCTGACAAGCCGCTTTGTGTTTGTGTGTACACTAATACGTTGCTTGTTAGAACATGGAACCGCGTAATTTGTGTACACACTTAAATTCTATCGCCACTAAGTAGCGACTCTCATTACATTGCCCTAATCGGCAAAATCTATTAACAAAGGAGTCCTATTATGGAAAACAAAAACACTAAAGACGTGGCAATAGCCGATAAGGCATTGCTGACACTGGAAGAAGCAGCCAAGTATTTCAATATTGGCATCAACAAGCTGAGGATCATGACAAATGAGGAAAACTGTCCTTATGTGGTATGGAACGGCACTAAGCGTCTTATAAAGCGAAAACCGTTCGAAGAATACCTTTACAGGTCATACTCAATCTGACCCATTAATCGAATTGTTCAGCCAAGGAGCTCAAGTTATAATGTGCTTGAGCTCCTTTTCTTATCTTTAGGAGGAAAAAATGCTCAATAAAAGATTTGCAAAAGGAAGAGTAAAACTTAAGGAAGGAGAATATCAAAGACCAAACGGAACATTTGAGTATAAGTGGACCGACCGATTCGGGAAGAGACATTCTGTCTACGCTAAGACCATACCCGCATTGCGAGCTAAAGAAGAAAAAATCCTGAGAGACACACTTGATGGTATCGGTTACGTAGATCGCAATCAGACTATCAATTCTTACTTTGCAGTATGGAAAAAGATTAAGAGCGGTATAAGGGAATCTACTTTTATCACTTACCTTCGCCTTTATCAGCGTTATATAGAGCCTCAATTCGGTAACACAGTACTCAAAGACCTAAGCTACAGTAAGGTTGTAATGTTTTATAAAGACCTTATTGAAAAACGCGGGTTAAGTGTTTCAAGCGCAAGCAATGTAAACGTTGTACTTGGCATGATTCTCGATCTTGCTATAAAAGACGGTGCGTTAAGGACTAACCCCTGCACCGGAGCTATGAAGGAATTGCAACGGAAATACGCTGATACCGTTAAAGAAGTAAAAGCGTTAACAAGTACTGAGCAAGCTCTTTTCGAGGATTTTATAAGCAAACCCGGTATTTTTCACTGCCTTGAACCCATAATTACAGTTATGTTGTATACAGGCATGAGAGTCGGAGAGGTCGGTGGCCTGAGATGGGCGGATATTGACTTTGAGAAAGAAGAGATTCATATCACGCACACTCTCGTATTTGACGGCAGTTCTACCAATAAAACAAGCGAATATGGGCTAAACCCGCCCAAAACCAAGTCAAGTAAACGTTGTATACCCATTAGTCCCAGAGTCAAAGATGCTCTGCTAAATGAGAAAAAGCGTCAGGAAGAAAACGGAATAAAATGCAAAATCACCATTAACGGATACTCAGACTTTGTATTCCTTGATGATAAAGGCGGATTATTCCACTACAAGAAGCTTAATCATCGTTTAGACAGGCTGTCAGCTGCAATAGACGCAGAAATCAAGAACCAGGGCATGATAAACGGCTTAACTGCCTTCCCTCACGTTCATAGTCATATGTTAAGACACACATTTGCTACGAGAATGAGAGAAGCCGGAGCTGATATCAAGGCTACAGCCGACATTATGGGACATAATGAAGTCGATATTACTCTGAACACTTACACCGATGCTTCAGCGGATTTCAAGAAACAGGAAATATCTCTGCTGGATCTTCGGGACAAAATCGAAGTCGTATAATCCCCTTTACCTTACGACAAATTTACGACGAATTTACGACAATTAGGCATAGGTTTATTCAGTTTTACGTAGAGTTACAAAGACACGGAATTTTGATTTTGTTTTTAAGAAACCGCTCAACCACGGGCTTTTTCCTAGAAAAACAAAGGAGTTACCGAAACCGATAACTCCTCTATGGTGGGAAGAGGTGGTTCTATTTCAGCCAATTTTGCGAAATCCGCAAAGCCAATAAATTCAAGCATTTGAGCATCATAACCTACCCTAAAAACAGGGCTTAAACCAAACTTAAACCACAGATTTTTTTACATAGGGGAACCAACAACATAATAGACCGGGTACAAATGTCGTAACCCGGTCTTTTTTTCATTTGTTAAGAAAATCATGCTTGGACTATTAAATTGCGAGTAATCGTTCGAGTTAGCGCTTATGCAACCGTAGGTTCTACTACCTCAAACTGATACATTCCGTCAGCCATTACATTAAATTCTGCGTAGTAGTTATTTTCCTTATTACCTATATCACAGCATCCGATCCGATAATGCCCTGGATTAAGTTTCCCGCCATACGGTGATAAACTATATGTCATGGCATAACTCGCTCCCGGTGATAATTCGTGTCCCAGATCATGAACAATATTCTCATCTACCATCGGGACATAATACCAAACTCCTTCGATAAAGATCTGTAATGAATAGTATTCTCCATAACAAAAGACCTCATCGGTAAGGTTCTTTATCTTCACGGTAATATCTTTACCTTCATTATGATCAACAACGAAAACCTGAACAGCACTCATACCCGGTTTTTCATTTACGGGAACAAGATCTTTTTTCTTATAACCATTAACTGTACCGCATGAACAAAGCAATAAACTAATCACGACCAAAGCTGTCACAAGAGTTAATAATCGTCTCATTTTTGGCTCCTCATTTCTAGGTCGTCTGTTTCCTTTTATACAAACGGAAGAAAGTCATTGTTGCACAAGATTAAATATAACTGCCTAAAGATTCTCATTCTCTCAGGCAACTCCATTATATCAATACACGTTACAACTAATATTACTCACGGGAAAAATACATTTATCAATAAAAAACAGTCCGGATAACTCCGGACTGCAGTAAATAATCATTCTTTGGCTTTTCAGAAACTCTTCATAAGAGCATTAAGTTCATCATCAGATTTGTCACTTAACTCACCATCAGAAAAGATCTTTATTTGCATCATTGCCACAATATTACTCTCTGAAACGAAAACAAGATCATAATAGCCCGGCTCACATTCTTCAGGATGAAAATACATTGAGCCCCAGCAATCAGCAGCGTTTTCCGGTTTTTCCAAGTCACAATGAGCAAAGGCTCCATTAAAGCGGTTATTTTCAATGTATTCATTAGCATCTTCAACATGTTTAAACGCAAAAACTTTAATCTCAGAAGTCTCATTTGCATCCAGATAAAATTCAAGATACTCATTCAACTCAAAAATACATCTAACTCCGTCAGTGCTGGGAAATCTTGAATTGAATTCTGCTGTTCCTGCACGATTTCCTGACACATTAATACCTTTGATTACAGGAACATTATCCCCTTCATTTACAATTACAAGTTTTCCGGGAAGCAGAACCAGGGCATCTGCTGAAGGTGCTTTAGTTGTCTCTCCGCCATTGTCATCAGCTTGTTGTGTAGCTGTAGTATCCTGTGATGACACATTTGACTGATCTTTCTTTCCACATGCTGCAAACGATAAAAGCATTGCTGTAGTCAAAACTAATGCACATATCTTTTTCATTCCCAAAACCTCCTGTAAATATTTGTTTTTTGCTGCTTATTTTAAAATTTTCTTTTCCAAACCCATTATATATCCATTGCTTTTTCATATCAATTTTAAGACATCTTTTAGTACAGCTACCCTTTTTTACCCTCTCCCATTCCTTAATAGTAGGAAGTAGTTTTTGCAGATTTTTGTTAGATTCATTGGAACTTATGTCAGCTTTCAGACAACTTTCGAAAATGGGCCATCGTTTTGGCTTAGTTCCCTACTTATATATAGAGGGACATATAATTTGACCTATACTGTACCCTGTCGATTATATGACTTTCTGTATCAAATATCAGACTTCTTTCAAAAACAATGTCCAGTTTTGCCCTTCCCGGAACTAATAGTGAGGGAGCACATAATTGAAGCCTGAACGTTCAATTCAGACTGTTCCATGTTGTAACAAGCAACGCGTCTGAACGTTCAGACACTATAACTTGTTAGGGAATGCTTCCCTAAAACCCTATTTTGCTTTTAGCAAAGTAATTCAATTACATCGAAGATTTTTCGATCTGATATATGGGTCTCAGGGTTCCCCTGACAAGCCGCTTTGTGTTTGTGTGTACACAAATACGTTGCTTGTTAGAACATGGAACCTCGTAATTTGTGTACACACTTAAAATCTATCGCCACTCAATAGCGACTCTCATTACATTGCCTTAAACGGCAAAATCTATTAACAAAGGAGTCCTATTATGGAAAACAAAAACATTAAAGACGTGGCAATAGCCGATAAGGCATTGCTTACACTGGAAGAAGCAGCCAAGTATTTCAATATTGGCATCAACAAGCTGAGGATCATGACTAACGAGGAAAACTGTCCTTATGTGGTATGGAACGGGAGCAAACGCCTTATAAAGCGAAAACCGTTCGAGGAATACCTCTACAGCTCATACTCAATCTGAACTATTAATCGAATTGTTCAACCGGGGAACTGACTTTATAATGAAGTTGGTTCCCCTTTTTCATGGAGGTGCAACATGTTAAAAGCAAGATATGCAAAAGGGCGAATAAGACTTAAGAAAGGAGAACAACAAAGACCTAACGGCACATTTGCGTACAGATGGACTGACAGATACGGCTCAAGACACGCAGTATACGCCAAAACAATTAAAGAGTTGCGGGTCAAGGAAGAAGCTATCCTAAAAGATACCTTAGACGGAATCCAGAGTTTAGGAGCAAATGCCACTATCAATTCTTATTTTGTGATCTGGCAAAAGATCAAGAGCGGAATCAGGCAGACATCTTTCATAACCTACCACAAACTTTATCAGCGTTATATTGAACCGAAATTTGGCAAGATAATGCTCAAAGACCTGACTTACAGCAAGGTCGTACTGTTTTACAAGGATCTTCTTGAGAATCACGGGTTAGGGATTTCAAGCGTAAATAACATAAACGTAGTCCTCTCGATGATTCTTAACGTAGCAATCCGAGACGGTGTATTAAGGACTAATCCTTGTACAGGAGCGTTGAAAGAGTTAAAGCGCAAATACGCTGGAACAAAAAAAGAAGTCAAGGCACTAACGCAGGCAGAACAGGAAGTATTCGAAGACTTTCTCAAAAGACCGGGAATATTTCACTGTTTATATCCTTTAATTACGGTAATGTTATACACAGGGATACGAGTCGGCGAGCTTGGCGGCATGAGATGGGCAGACGTAGATTTTGAGAAAAACCAGATAGAAATATCTCACACTCTCGTATTTGAAGAAAAGCCCGGTCAAAAAGGAAGCGTTTTCAGCTTGAATCCGCCAAAGACAAAGACAAGTGAACGTAAGATTCCCATGAACCCCAAAGTCAGGGATGCTCTGCTAAGAGAGAAAAACAGACAATTGGCGAATGGGATTAATTGTAACGTTACGATAGACGGATACTCAGATTTTGTATTCCTTGATGATAACGGCAGCTTATTTCATTATAAGAAGCTCAATCACCGCTTAGCCAGGATTTCCACTGCGATAGACAACGAGATCAAGAGTAAGGGCACGGTAAACGGCCTGACCTCCTTCCCTCACGTCCACAGCCATATGCTGAGGCATACGTTTGCGACAAGAATGAGAGAAGCCGGTGCGGATATAAAGGCTACAGCAGACATTATGGGCCATACAGAAGTCGAATTAACGCTGAACACCTATACTGATGCCAGTGAAGATTTCAAGAGACAGGAAATTGCTCTGCTCGATGTCCTCGACTCAACTAAGGTAGGTTGACTCAAAGCTTAAACCAAAATTTAAACCAATTTATCCCTACAGATATGGATATTTTTAAAGGGTTATAAAGTTTTATTGATTTATTGGTCAAAATGAAAAATCGCTCAACCACAAGGGTTTCAAGGCAAAAACAAAGGAGTTACCGAAACCGATAACTCCTCTATGGTGGGAAGAGGTGGATTCGAACCACCGAAGTCGATGACGACAGATTTACAGTCTGTTCCCTTTGGCCGCTCGGGAATCTTCCCATTTATTAAGTTGTTGTGTATGGTGGGCCTTCGGGGACTCGAACCCAGGACCAACCGGTTATGAGCCGGGAGCTCTGACCAACTGAGCTAAAGGCCCACATCCACACTACACATGCTTTTTTCAAAGCGCTTGATTAGTATAGTAATTAAGTTCTGTTTAGTCAAGAGTAAAATTCAGGCTGAGGCAAAAAATGCCTCAACCTGAACTGAATTATTACTTTGCGCTAATGTATCCCTTAGCTACGAGAAGCTCAGCCGTAAGGACTCCGCCACCTGCAGCGCCTCTCAACGTATTGTGTGAAAGGCATGCAAACTTGTAGTCGAAAAGGTTGTCTTCTCTGAGCCTTGCTACAGATACGCCCATGCCGTTCTCGAAGTTAGCGTCGAGCTGGGGCTGGGGACGGTTATCTTCTTCAATGTACTGGAGGAAATGCTTAGGAGCTGAAGGAAGACCGAGCTTAACTGCTTCGCTCTCATAGTTCTTCCATACTTCGATCATTTCTTCCTTTGAAGGTTTGTTCTCGAAGGATACGCTTACTGCAGCCGTATGACCTTCCTGAACTGCTACACGGTAGCACTGAGCGGAGATAACGGGCTTCTGGGCAAGCTCGATGTGGTCGCCTGCAAACTGACCCCAAACCTTAAGAGGCTCCTTCTCGGACTTCTCCTCTTCACCGCCAATGTAAGGAATTACATTGCCGACCATCTCAGGCCAATCCTTGAATGTCTTGCCGGCACCGGAGATTGCCTGGTATGTGCAGACTGAAATAGCCTTGATGCCATTCTTAAGGAAAGGTGTAAGAGCAGGAACGTAGCTCTGGATGGAGCAGTTAGGCTTAACGGCAATAAAGCCTCTCTTTGTGCCTAATCTCTTTCTCTGAGCTTCGATGAGCTGAGCGTGGTCTGCGTTGATCTCAGGGATGATCATAGGAACATCTTCTGTCCATCTGTTAGCAGAGTTGTTTGAAACAACAGGGCACTCGAGCTTAGCGATCTTCTCTTCCAAAGCTCTGATCTCATCCTTCTTCATATCTACAGCACAGAATGTGAAGTCGATCTTGCTGCAATACTCTTCGATATTGTCTGTACCGTAGACTACCATCTTCTTAACGAACTCAGGACAAGGTATGTCGAGCTTCCATCTGCCCTCGACTGCCTCTTCATAAGTCTTACCTGCAGATCTGGGTGATGCGCATAAAGCTACGATCTCAAACCAAGGGTGATCTGCGAGAAGAGTGATAAATCTCTGTCCGACATATCCCGTTGCACCGATGATACCGACTCTTAATTTCTGTTCCATTTCTAATTACTCCATTGTCTCTTCACAGTGAAAACTGTGGTTATTTTCGGCTCTGTTGTCCGCGTGTCGCGCACATTTGTCTTTCGAGCAAACACATATTATCACAATGACTTTTGTATAACAAGTATGTCAAATCAACCAAATGCCCGCCATCCTTATGTTAGAATTAAGGCAATTAATCAATAACCAAAGAGGTATCTGATCTTATGTCGCCTACATTCCCGCTTCTCGAGAATTACTGCAGCTATATGCTGGCTGCCTTGGGACGCTCGGAACTGACGGTTAAAGAATACAGATATGACCTTATTCTTTTCGCGAGATTCCTTAAAATGGACCGCGGTTTGGTACCTGAAGGCACTCCCCTCGAAGAGATCGACATATCAGACGTAGACGTCAAAATGCTTAACAGGGTCACTACAGATGACCTTCTGGCATTTGTCATCTGGCTGTCGCGTTCCCGCAAACAGTCTAATGCTGCAAGAGCAAGACATATTGCTTCGCTCAAGAGCTTTTTCAAGTACCTTCATTCAAAGAGAAGGGTCATAGACCACAATCCGGCTTACGACATCGAGACGCCTAAGATAGGCAAGCGTATGCCTAAATACCTTACGCTTGAACAAAGCCAGGAACTACTTAAGACAGCCTACGATTCGCCTAAAGACTCCAACGAGCGTGATTACTGCATGCTTACACTCTTCCTTAACTGCGGAATGCGTCTATCTGAATTGCGCGGAATTAATACCAACGATATCCACGGCACTACCCTTACCGTTATAGGTAAAGGTAATAAAGAACGTACGATATATCTTAATGATGCGTGCCTTGAGGCATTAGATGACTGGATGAACAAGAGAGCCACGCTCAAGATCAAACCTGAAGCCGAGAAGGCCCTATTCGTATCCAAGCGCGGAACGAGGATCTCAGATGACATGATCCAGATCACGATCAAGCGTCTTCTTGAAGAAGCAGGCATCGATACAAGGATCTACTCCGTGCATAAATTAAGGCACACTGCAGCGACCCTCATGTACAAGTACGGTAAGGTAGATATAAGAAATCTTCAGATGATATTGGGACACCAGAGCGTCTCCACTACCCAGATCTACACGCACGTTGACGATGAGGCATTGCAGCGCGCCATCGAGAGCAATCCTCTTGCAAATTTCGACCCGGATAAAAGTAAGTAATTAATTCTGTTTATCCTATAAAGTTTGTCCAGACGTGGTCTTCTTCATCAGGCAGACCGATCTGTTCTTTGCCTAAAGCTATGCTTCTCATGAGAAAAACCATATTACGCGCAAGGACTCTCATCGTCTGCTTTCCCTCTTCATCCTGATCAGCTTCACCCGGCGCTCCGCCATGGATATTGTTCCAGTACTGGCTGGTAGCGACAGCCATATTGGATATCGTGAAGAACTTATTCAATTCATCGAAAGTAGCCGTACAGCCTGATCTTCTTGCGCAGACAACGCTCGCACCGACCTTCATGCGCTTGTCAAAATGCGAGCTGTAAAATACTCTCTGCAATGCAGAAACCAGAGTTCCGTTGGCACAGCCGTAGTAAACCGGAGATCCGACTACTATGCCGTCTGCCTCTTCGAATTTAGCTGAGATCTCATTTACGATGTCATTGAAAACGCACTTGCCTGTATTGCCGCAAGTACCGCAGGCAATGCATCCTCTGACATCTTTCTTCCCCAGATTTATGCACTCATATTCAACACCAAGTTCATCGAAGATCTTCTGCATCTCGCGGAAACCTACAGCGATATTTCCATTCTCTCTTGGACTTCCGTTGAGCATTAATACCTTAAAACGCTTATCCATAACAGGCCTCTTTAAATGTAATATACGTAGTTATCTTTTCTGGGAGCAGGATCCTTCAAGGGCTCTGCCTTATAGCCTAATGCGCAGTGGCCGATGCCTTCGTATTCATCAGTGATGCCAAGCTTTACGAGGATGTTCTTTCCAAAATCAGATTCGAACTCCTCCTTTGCCCTGTGGATCCAGATGCTGTCTACACCAAGGCTTTCTGCAGCATTCATGAGATTGCCCATAACAAGAGCACCGTCGTAAACGTGTGTAACCACATCCTTCTTTGCAAGAACGATAAGGATAACGGGAGCACCATAGAAAGGATCAAATCCTGCATCCCATCCGCCGATCTTTCTGTTTGCTTCGGAGATCTCATCACGCATAGCCTTGTCAGTAACGGCAATGATGATGGGGCTCTGCTTACCCATACCTGTTGCAGCATATGTACCTGCCCTGAGGATCGCCTTGAGGTCTTCATCCTTTACCATGTCAGGCTTAAAGTTTCTGCAGCTTCTTCTTGTTTCCAATACTTTCAATGTCTCATTCATAGTAATCACCTCTGAAATTAATAACCTATCTGTTTAAGGATCTCATCAAGCAGTTCAGCATTCTTTATTGAAAACTCCGGAGTGATATGCGGAACCTCGCCGTTCTCGATGCATCTGCCTAACTGCTCAATCTCAAGCATGTAATTGTGCGGAACATTGATCGAAGGAGTATACACCTTGCTGCCGGAAGTAACGGTATATGAGACCTTTCCTTCCTGGTTATACTCAACGTCTGATACAATAGTTCCCTTTGAACCGTGGACATAAAGAATGTCCTTTCTTCTGTTTGATCCGGGATCGAATATCATGCCGACGTTAAATACTGCCCTTGCACCGTTTTCGAACTTCAAAATAACTGAGGCCAGAACATCTGCGCCCTTGTCGTTAAACTCAGCTTTTGCCATAACGAAATCAGGTGCTGAATCCACAAGAGACAGGATCATCGTCGTGCAATAGCAACCGAGATCATAGACAGCTCCGCCGCCAAGTTCCTTATACATTCTGATATCTTCAACATAGTACTGTGTGAAGAATGCCGTATCGACAAATTCCACGTCTCCTATTATGCCGCTCTTGATGTCATCTTTAAGAGACTGGATATACGGACTGTGAAGATAAGCATATGCTTCCATCAGGATAACGTTATTCTCTTTTGCAACGGCAAACATCTCTTTTGCGTCTTCGGCATTTAACGCCAGAGGCTTTTCGCAGAGAACGTGTTTTCCTGCCTTAAGTGCTTTGATCACCCACTCCTTGTGAAGATTATTCGGTAAAGGAATATACACTGCCTGTACTTCAGGATCTTCAAGGAGCTTGTCGTATCCTACATAAGCTTTCTCAAAACCGAACTCATCCTTATAGCTTTGAACCTTAGCTTCATTTCTTCCGGCAATTGCATACAGCTCACAGTTCTCAGCCATTTTCATGCCCGGAATGGTACATCCTCTTGCGATGTTCGCAGTGCCCAAAACGCCCCATTTTACTGACATAATGGAATCCTCCTGATAAGAATGAAAATGAATGATGTGCTTTGATTACATGCTTGCGCGATAAATGTCGAGCATAGCCTGTTCGTTAAGTACTTTTGCGGAACCCATCTCACCGCCTACGCCGACAGCGCACTTGTGGGCCATGACAACGAGATCTTTCTCATTAGCGTTGATACCAAGTTCACGGAGATTTGTAGGCATGTTGATGCTTCTGTAGAAGTCTTCCATAGACTCGATACCGCGGAGTGCGATCTCTTCATCGGTACCGGAATCCTCAACTTCCATAACGTTAAGGGCAAACTTCTTAAATCTCGGGAGACAATCCTTATAAACATATCTTGCCCAGCTACCCCAGATAGCTGCAAGTCCTGCGCCGTGAGCAACGTCGTAGAGGCCGCCGAGCTCATGCTCAAGCTTATGGGTCATCCAGTCACCACCGTCGTTACCGCAGCCTGTGAGGCCGTTATGAGCAAGGCTTCCTGCCCACATTACTTCTGCCCTTG
Source organism: Saccharofermentans sp. (assembly GCA_045648465.1). GTDB lineage: Bacteria > Bacillota > Clostridia > Saccharofermentanales > Saccharofermentanaceae > Saccharofermentans. Next base: position 69,976 of record JAZROA010000009.1, on the reverse strand, counting down.
CATCGTAGTTCTGAGGATCATCTCTAAGAATAATTGCATTCTTCTTAACAGTGCGGAGAAGTCCTTCAGCAAGTGCATCTGTAAGCTCCATATTGCCGCCGTTAGTGAAATATCTCTCCATTGTATGCATCATGATGTCAGTGCATCCGCATGCAGTCTGATAATCAGGAAGAGTCATCGTAAGTTCAGGATTCATGATCGCAAACTTTGCACGTGAGTAATCACTGCTGTAACCACGCTTAACAAGGCCTTCTTCCTTTGTAATAACAGAAGAATCACTCATCTCACTTCCTGTTGCCGCAATGGTAAGGATAACGCCGAGAGGAAGGCATCCTTCAGCCTTACGCTTATAGTCGTAGAAATCCCATACATCGCCTTCATTGGCAACACCGTAACCGATCGCTTTTGCAGAATCGATCGCACTGCCGCCTCCTACTGCAAGAAGGAAATCAACCTTCTCTTTTTTGCAGAGTTCGATACCTTCATATACGAGTCCGAGATGCGGATTAGGAACAGCGCCGCCGAGTGTAACATAGCTGATACCTGCAGCATCAAGTGTATCTGTAACGCGCTTAAGAAGTCCTGAACGGACTACGCTTCCGCCACCGTAATGGATAAGGATCTTGGTTCCGCCGAACTCTTTAATGAGGTCAGCAACCTGAGCTTCAGTATTCTTTCCGAATACAACCTTAGTGGGTGTGAAATACTTAAAATCGAACATAAGATAGTGCTCCTTTCCGGTGGTGATTAAACATAGTCGTTTAGATTGAATATGTTCTTATCATACACAAGATAAAAGGTCCGAAACTACAAAATTTCGGACCTTTTTTATCGCAAATTGAATTGATTAATTAAATCGCATCAGCCGCTCGTAGCAGAGAGCTCAGTTGATGATTCCGCAAGCTGAGGACCTAATACTGTTGTCTCGGTCGGCTCGCCCTGACCTTCGGCAGTGGGATCAGATACCTGACCTTCAGTAGGCACGGGCATGAATCCTTCTTCTGTTGATTTGTTCGTCTGTATTCTGAACGGATAGAACGCAAGCGCATTAATGTACTGTTCCTGAATAGATGCTGTCTCAAAAATACCCTTCTCATTAATGAGTTCGGAATGTCTGTAAGGAAGCGTTACGGCAACATAACTTACAGCCCAGATCATGATCGCAAGAACGATTATCTCAAGGATAAGCAGAGGCGTTACCTGGAACAGATCGTTAAGCTTACGCATCTGCTTCGGGCGTCTTCCCTTCTTTACATCCGTATTGATGAATTCCATTGCCTTAAAGCTCTTTGAATCAATCTTGGAAAGGATCTTCTCAAGCATTGAGTTACGTGTATATTCATCAAGCAGTCTTTCTTCAAAAGTCAGATCTGCAGGAAGTGGATACTGGGCGACAATGTTCTTTGAGTTGGCAAGAAGGATGTCGCCGAACTCATAGATGACCTTATCTCCGGGAATATTATTACGCTTAGCGTAAATATCAAGATAAGACTTAACGATCGCATTCTCGCAACGTGTAGCCTCTTTTGTAATTCCATAGCAGGAAGAATAAACCATTACTACGGTTGACATATAGAAGTCGCGGATATTCTCGCGTGTCAGTTTTTGATTCCAGAGTTCATCAGCCATTTTGATTACCTCCTTCGTTATCGTCTCCATTCAGGAAAGCAAGCGGATCTGCAGCAGCCGGCTGGGCTGCCTTGGCACCATAAGGATCAGTACCGGCGCCAACGTAAGGATCGGCAGGAGCCTGTTGCATCTGCTGTGCAGCATAAGGATCTGCAGGTGCTGCATACTGAGCAGCATACTGATTTGCATCAGGCTGGTACTGCTGCTGAACCGGCTGTTGATACTGTTGCTGATATTGCTGTCCGGCAGGCTGTTGATATTGCTGCTGATACGGCTGCTCTGCAGGCTGCTGGTACTGCTGCTGTACGGGCTGCTGGTATTGAGGCTGTGCCGGTTGCTGTGCCGGTTGCTGTGCCGGTTGTTGTACGGATTGCTGAACGGCCTGCTGATATCTTCTCCTGTTCTGTACAGCTGCCTTGCGTACAGACTGGGGATATTGATGTACCGGAGTTGCAACCGGTTCAGCAGGTTCTTCAGGGATTGATTCACCTGCAGGGAGCTGTGCTTCAGAAGATGTCTCGGGTGCAACAGGTGCTGCCATCTGAGGTGCTGCCGGAGCAGGCTTTTCGCGCTGTCTCTTCTCAGGCTTCAATGAGATATCACGCTCATCGATCTTGCCGGAGAATGAAGACAGAGGATAAAGGAATGCAAGGACTGCAACGATCAGCGTAAGGATGAGGAATGTGATCCTGACGTTATTTACCATGAATGCAACCATGATGATCGGGAGCATGACTCCTGCACCCATGTAGACCGTGTACTCAGCGAGCTTTCTTAAGTTAGCCTTTACCTTTCCGTTGCAGATAAGGTAAAGAACATAGATGTAATAGTAATCGTGGATTCCCAAAGCGATACCCATGAATGCACATGAGACTACGAGCATCTTAGCTGAAGGCATCAGCGCGAAAATAAACAGACCCAAAACTGTCGAAGCTGCCTGGATAAGCACTCTTGTTCTTGATGTGAGGAGATGTGCAAATCTGTTCTTGGCAAAGCCGCATACGAAGCATGCGGTAAATCCGCAAACGAGGAAATAGAACGATGTCGTAGGAAGTGAGATACCGACTCTCTCAAGATAGTTCGGAATGAACATGAGCATGAATGAGAGAACGACACCGAGCATAAGGAATGAGGAATTCAGGAATCTTGCAATTCTTGAATCACTGAATACCGAGAAGAATCCGCTGATGGACAAAGGAGCTTCTCTTACCACTGTATTGTTCTGCATGAAGTAGATCATGCCGATGCTTGTAAGAACGAGTGCTGCGCCGCTGATAATGGTTACGATGAAAAGACCGTATCTCTCATAGCAGATACCTGCGATAACCGCACCTACCGCAACACCGAGGAAGTAAGATGAAGACTGTACGTTGTGGATAACTCTGTCGTTATAGTCCTTATATCCGAGTCTGCCTGCGTTGATCCTGTAGTCTCTGAGATAGTCAAAAGACATACCGAAGCAGAAACCGATCGGAAGTGCGAGCACAGCAGTAAGATAAGGGAAATTTACAACGCCTGCGATAAGCGCGAAGAAATATCCTGCGCATGTTATAGAGATGAGAGCGATCCTGCTCGTAAGCTTTGTCTTGATGCTGTTCCTAAGTCCTGAGAATCCGAGATAACCCCAGATGAACAGGATCAGCGTAACGCAAATCAGGCCCTGCACTGCCTGCATAGGCAGATAGTCTATCTGTTCCTTGAAATAATCCGCAAACGCTATCGGCATCATGATGGAACCGAATGCGGTAAAGAATGAAAGGAATCTGTTTGCATTCTCACCATACATGACAAGTACGGGAGCATTGCCGGAGATACCCTTTGAGATAGTAGAAATGAGAAGGTTCAATTCGAAGATCATGATACCCATTGAGATCGCAATGGAGATGATCGTGAATATCCATGAAAGGCTCATTCCGTTTACCGAGCTCTCGAAATCATCTCTCGGCATCATTACCTCGAGAACGCCGGATACCGTATTCTCGGAAGATATGATCGGAGCAATGGCGCAGACATAAGCTACACCGCCGTCATTTCGGGATGTGAAAGCAACCTGCTGGAGGCCGAAGCAGTCAATGTACTGGTTGCCTGCACCTGTAAGATAGTACTGCTGTACGTTACCTGTAGCAGTTGAAGAATAGAGTCTTAAGAATGAATCTCCTGCCATCGTATAGATGTTTACGATGTAAGGCTTGTCATTGGCATACTTATAAACAGGAAGCATGTAAGACATGTTCTCTCTTACTTCAGTATAAGTAAGAGCAGCAGCGGAAGTTACCGCACACTTTTCCATCATGTCTGCACGTTCACTCTCAAGAGCTTTAATGTATGTGTTCGACAGCTGTGTTGCCATCACGATAAGTACAACGAGGATTATCGTGAAGCAGTAACCGATCGTGGAAGAGATAAGTCTTCTGTCTCGGTTCTGAGCAGACTCAACATTTTTCTTTCCTGAACCGCTCTGTCTTCCTCTGAAGACACGGATAAGAACTTCCTGAAGCGCGAAAAGGAAAACACCTGAAAGAACTGCGATTACTACTGCAGTAAGGATTCTTGACTCAAGCTTGTCGCCTAATTCGTAAAGCTCACCGAATGTGCACTTGTACTCGAAAACACCGACACACATACCCGTGCTGTCTGTGATCGGAACGATGATGCTCTCATAATTTTTGCCTACGAGAACTGTCTGTTCTGAAGTTCCGCCGAGCCACTCGGAAATATCTCTGCTTGCAACTGCAAACTCCGAAGGATCATTTACGCCGCGGCTTAAAAGAAGTGATAACTGACCCTGGTTATAACCGAAAAGGCCGTATCCTTCAGCGGACAGATTCTCAGTTGAAGTGTCAGCAAGCATAAGGTCGAGGAGCGCGCTGTATCTAGCCGGAGCGTTAACGGTATTCGATACAAGATCATCACCGTCTATACTCATTCTGACTACGTCTGTTACCTGATGCATCTTCGTGTCAGAGATCTTCTGGAACTCTTCCTCGAACTGAAGTCTCATGTGGTGAACAGCAAAAGACACCGCAGCGATCGCTACGACAAAAGAAACGATTATCAATATACAGATACGAACTATTCTACCGGCAACATCATTACGTTCAGCCGTTTGTTCATTCTGAAGATTAGCCATTTAAAAAGCCTCCTGCTCTGCTTATAAACCGCATACATTATACACAAATAATAAAAAAACAAGAAATATATGTATAAGGCAAAATCAGGTCTTTTCTTCAAAGCGCTCCGGACACGATGTCACAGAGCTCTTCATAAGTGAGACTGCCGGATCTATTGTATGTAACAACACCATCTTTACCGATTACTATCGTCTGAGGCAAAACTGTCGAAGCATCAAGAAGCTCGCTTACGCTTCCGTCTTCATCTACGGCAAAAGGAATAGTATAAGAATAATCTGAAAGCCAGGCTGCAACGTCTGTTGTAACCGGTGAAGAATGAATGGCTATTACTGAAACTTCATCAGAAAAATCTTCGCTTATCTTCTCAAAATTCGGCAGTTCATCCGCACACGGAATACACCATGTTGCCCACAGATTTATGACGACTACTTTCCCCTTCTGTTCAGACAATCTGAAATCATTTCCGTCTGTACAGGTGATTGAAAAATCACTTAATCTCTCTCCTTCTGCAGCTCCTGTTGTGATATTTTTCTTTCCAAAGAAATTAACGAAAATAACTACCGCAACTAGAAAAACAATCGCTAAACTCCAGAGGATAATCCTGATATTTTTCCTCATGATTCTGCCTCCTTATGAGCGATATCAGGACCTCTTAAAACGAGCTTTCCCGCCTTAAACGAAATGGCTTTTTCTGGACATACATTTATGCATTCGCCGCACTGGATACACTCTCTGTCACCGACATTTTTAATGTCCATCTTACAGGTCTTTACACATGCTCCGCAGTTGTTGCATTTGTTCATGTCGACCCTTACTCCGAGAAGCGCGATCTTCGAAAACAAACTGTATATCGCACCCAGAGGACAGATAAATCTGCAGAAAGCACGGAATATGAAAACACACGAGATCACCATCGCAATAAGAACTGCCAGTTTCCAGTAAAATATTCCGCCTGTTAATGAACGGAGATCGGCATTATCAGGATGTAGCATCAACATCAACGCACCCTCCAATGTTCCTGCAGGACAGATATACTTGCAGAACGCCGGAAGGGGCTGCTTACGAAGGCCGAAGAACAAGGGGATCATAACGACAAAAATGCCGAGTATCACATACTTAATACAGGTGAGATTTTGAGTTATTTTATTCTTCTTTAGTTTCTTTACAGGTATCTTGTGAAGCAGTTCCTGGATAAGTCCGAAGGGGCACAGAAAGCCGCAGATTACCCTTCCCAAAAACATACCGAAAAGCAGGATGATTCCGACGACATAAAACGCAGGTCTGTCTGCTGATGCAGAAATCGCATTCTGCAAAGAACCCAAAGGACATGCACTTATTGCGCCGGGACAGGAATAACAGTTAAGGCCGGGTACGCATGCATTTTTCAATACACCCGTATATATTTCTCCTTCAGCAAAACCCTTGATATAAGCGTTATAAAGGAGTGCCGTATATACTTGTATGAGCCTTCTGGTCAAAGGTTTTCTCTGCTTCTTATCCAAGGCCGATACACTCCGAACAGATCTTTACGGCTTTGGCAAATACATCACGTGCTCCGCCGTTCAACACACCGAAGACTATAAGAACGATTGCTGCAGCGACCAGAACTGCCCAAATGATCTTTTTGTGTTTCACTCTTTAACCGCCGCAAGAATTATGTTAAACGTTTCCGTTTTCTCTTCTGTGTACCAGTCAGATTCTTCAGGCATTTCAAAGCCTTCGGGACACTTGATAATCTGCACGTGATATTTGTAAGGATCGCCCGTAAAAACAGCTGTTCCGTCTTCATCAGTCGTAACAGGAACACATGTGGAATCAGTGCAGAAATTCATAATGACGCCTTCTATTCCCTCACCGTTTTCGAGCGAGGTTACAATGACCGTATAAGTGCATTTTGAAGGATCTTCAGACTCACTTACGGATGATGTTTTCGATGCACAGCATATAAGGCAGCCAAGCGTCATTGCCAATGCAAAAAATATGCAAAGATTCCTGATCAGTTTTCTCATTCCAATGTTCTTCCCATAAAGATTTATCGTGATGCCATTATCTTATCACATGGCAGATTTTGTGTTCCCGGAAAACAAAAAAGGTTACCTCAAAAATGAGATAACCTTTGTAATCTGGTTGCGGAGGCGGGACTCGAACCACACGACCTCCGGGTTATGAGCCCGGCAAGCTACCAACTGCTCCACTCCGCGATATCAATCGCCGCACTTAAAAGGAATAAATGGTGCTCGTGACCGGACTTGAACCGGTACGGATTTTACTCCGACGGATTTTAAGTCCGTTGCGTCTGCCAATTCCGCCACACGAGCCTATCCGTAAGTGCGTGAACAATATTAACATCAGGAATGTTCAAAGTCAAGGCACAATATTCACCTTATAAAGTTTATAAAAGACAAGAAATCGTAACATAAATGTATTGATTGAGAATTCATTAACGATAAAATAGCATATATATTTATTTATAAAGGAGATTAGACTTATGCCTAACGATCCTGATAAGTTTAACAACTTTAACGGTATGAACAACTCTGACAATCAGGATGATTTTATCGATTCCTCTTTTGCAGTACAGTTCAAACCCGGCGACAAGACTGAATCCATCGCCGACAAACTCAAGGAGAGCAAAGAGAACCTTGAGAAGAAAAACAGTTCTTTCAACAATGGATTCAAGGACGAGTTTGATGATTTTGAATTTGATTCATCCATATCTGCATTCAAGCCTTTCAAAGCACCTGAAGAGCCCGCTGCTCCCGTAAAGGAAGAACCCAAGCAGGAAGCTCCGAAGGCAGAAGCACCTAAGGCTCCGGTTTCCACAGAACCTGCCTTTCCTAAGAATGGCGGCACATTCGATAAGCCGTTATTCACTGCCAAGGCACCGGAACCTGCCAAGAATGCTATTCCTAAGTTCGACGATCTTGATGAAGCACTCGACAAGTACGAAGCAAGACAGGCTAACGAGAGGATCTTCAAGTCCGGCAATGGCCTCGACTTTGCTACTTCAGAGCACGACAAGAAAACAAGTCCTTTCCTTAACGCAGAAAAGCCTGACATCCCTGCACCCAATGGTGTGGATATCCCCAGAGCAGAAGCTCCCAAAGCACCTGCTGCACAACCTGCAGGATTCAGACCTTATCCTTCTGCCAATAAGACAGAATTATTCAATACACCTACTCAGAACGCTAAAGCAGCACAGGAAGCCGAGAAAGCAGCAGAACAGGCTGCCAAGGCAGAAGCAGTTAAGCCCGTTGAGCCGGCTAAGCCGACAACACCTTTCTCATCGGCTAAGCCTGCTGAACCCGCTAAACCGGCAGAGCCTGCAAAGCCTGTAAATCCTGCAGCAAGTGTTATCCCTGAGACAAGAGCAGACATGTTCAAACAGGATGCTTCAGCTTCTCAAGCAAAGCCTGCTGAACCCGCTAAGCCTGCTGAGCCTGTTAAGGCTGCAGAACCTGTTAAGCCTGTTGAACATGCAAGACCTGTTCCGCCGGCAACTGCTAAAGCAGCTGAACCCGCAAAGCAGACAAATTCAGCAGCCGCAGCAGCTGCAGCTTCGATCACCGCAGCCGCCGCTTCAGCTTCAGCAGCAGCAAAAGCATCACAGGCATCCGCAGCAAAAGATGCTGAACCTGCTAAGCCTGCAAAGTCTTTCGAACCCGTAAAGGCACCTGCTGAGACAGAAACGCCTCACAGACCTGCTGCTTCTGCAAAACCGAAGGAAGCACCCGCAGTAAAAGCAGAAGCACCTTCTCCCGCGCAGGCTAAACCTGCTCCTGCACCTGCACCTGCTCCCGCACAGGCTAAACCCGCTCCTGCGCCCGCCCCTGCACCTTCGCCCTTCCAGTCTAAACCTGCTCCGGCTCCTGCACCCGCACCCGCTCCTGCTACTACAGGACACAGACCCGGTACATCAAGCAAGCCTGCATCAGCTCCTCAGGCAGCTGATAATTCACCGTTCGAACCTAAAGGCAAGCAGCCCGTTCAGGCTACAAGAGGCGTTGCAAACGGTGCTCCTGCCAACTCACATAACAATAAGACGATTACACCTGTAAGCACCGTTAAGACCAAGAAAAAGAAGGAACCTAAGGCTACAAAGGATCCCGGACTTGCAGGACTTATCACATTCCTTGCAATTATCGTCGTAGCAATCGGAGTACTCTTAGTATTGAATAACACTTCAACCCTCAAGGATCTCTTCGGTAAGAAGCCGGTCGAGACTATTACAACTGAAGCTACTACTACAGCTGCCATTGAACCTTCCAAGGAAGAGACAGAAGTTACTACAACAGTTACAGAGACGACAACAGAAGCTACAACTGCTGCCACTACAACTGAGGCAACGACTTCTGAGACAACTGAAGCTACTACAACCACAACAACAGAAGAAACTACCACTGAGGCTACAACGACCACAGAGGAAGAGACAACAACTACTGAAGAAGAAACGACTACTACAGAACCTGCTAAGACAAGACAGACAACTTCCAACACTGTTGAAGGTTCAAGCATCAACGACTTCAGCACAAAGATCACGAACTTCGCTCCTACAGAGGATGGTTTCAAGTTCGACATCGAGCTCAAGAACAAGAGCAACTGCACTGCTAACCTTCCCAAGTCTCTCTACGGTCTTGATATCAAGCTCTTCTGCGATCAGTCGATCACTGAAGTTACTTCTGATGGCATGACATTCAGCGGTGACGGCACATCATTCAGAGGCACACCTAACGAGATCGCAGTAGCAGGCGGCGAGACATATATCTTCACCGTTTACGTAACCACAAGTTCTTATGTAACACAGTATGGTTACAACTACGCTTACTTCGACTGGGTCAAGTAATCAGTAATTAAACACCAATGCAAAGAGGTTGTTGCAAAAGAAAGCAACAACCTCTTTTATTTTCGAGACAAATCATCGACAGGTATTTCGTAACAAATTAAAAGGGTCATCGCATTTGTTTTGCGACAACCCTTTTTCATTTGTTTGTTTGTTTTTAGTTTTTACTGCTCGCCTTTGATAGTATCGAAAACGAACTTGCCTCTTCTGAAATCGATCTTGAGGCTTACGACATCCTTGAGCGCGCCTGTGAGGAACATGTCAGAAAGTGCATCTTCAACATTAGTCCTGATGGCCTTGCGCAAAGGTCTTGCACCATACTTCTCGTCGTATCCGAGCTCTGCAAGTCTGTCACCTGCAGCCTTGGTCATGGTGCACTTGATGTGCTTGTCATCGAGCGCCTGGAATACATCCTTGATCATGATGTTAACGATCTGGCGGATCTCCTCAGGCTTCAGGGACTTGAAGATAATCGTCTCATCAACACGGTTCAGGAACTCAGGACGGAATGTCTCCTTGAGTGCGCTCTGGACGTGCTGTTCCATAGCTTCGTGAGTCTCGTTAAAGAAACCGATCGTAGCAGCCTTTGCAGAGCTTCCTGCGTTAGATGTCATGATGATGATGCAGTTTTCGAAGTTAACGTGCAAACCGTGGCTGTCTGTGAGGACACCGTCATCAAGCATCTGAAGGAGAAGATTGAATACATCAGGGTGAGCCTTCTCGATCTCGTCGAAAAGGATTACCGAATAAGGCTTTCTTCTTACCTGCTCAGTTAACTGTCCGGCATCGTCGAATCCGACATATCCCGGAGGAGAACCGATAAGCTTGGATACTGAATGCGGTTCCATATACTCTGACATGTCGATTCTGATGAGAGCCTCTTCAGTATCGAACATTACTTCAGCCAAAGCCTTAACAAGCTCTGTCTTACCTACACCCGTAGGTCCTACGAATATGAAAGATGTCGGCTTATGCTTTTTAGTAAAGCCGGCTCTTGTACGTCTTACTGCACTTGCAACAGCGTGTACGGCCTCTTCCTGACCGATGACGCGCTTATGAAGTCTCTCTTCAAGATTGTTGAGCTTCTCAGTCTCAGTCTCGGAGATGGACTTAAGCGGAATGCCAGTCCACATCTCGACAACACGTGCAATATCTTCAACCTGAATAGGATCAGGTGCGATGTCGCTCTCGAGCTGATCGAGCTCATTCTGGAGTTTATCAGCCTTTGCCTTGAGCTCTGCAACCTTCTCGTAATCAGCTTCACGCTCTTCGGGAGAAGAATTCTCCATTGAGTCTATCTGCATCTGATGCTCACGCTTAGCCTTTTCGAGGGCCTTTTTGGTATTGGCAAGCTTTACAAGCTTAACGTTCTTGAGGTTTGCTGCAGAACCTGCCTCATCGATAAGGTCAATGGCTTTATCCGGAAGGTATCTGTCAGTAATGTATCTCTTGGATGCCTTAACGGCAAACTCGATTACTTCATCAGAATATGTGACATTGTGGTGCTTCTCGTAGTAATCCTTGATACCCTTTAAGATCTCAATGGACATCTCTACGGAAGGCTCATCGAGCATAACCTTCTGGAAACGTCTCTCCAGAGCCGAATCCTTCTCGATGCGCTTATATTCAGCAGTTGTGGTTGAACCCAGAATACGGAGCTCACCTCTGGCCAGAGCAGGCTTTAAGATGTTTGCCGCATTGGTTGAACCCTCTGCATCGCCTGCACCGATGATCGTATGGAGCTCATCGATAACAAGGATGATATTCTCAGCCTTGATCGCTTCATTGATTACGCCCTTGATACGGCTCTCAAACTGACCTCTGAACTGTGTTCCTGCAACCATTGCAGGAAGATCGAGCTGCCAGACCTGCATGTTAAGGAGCTTCTCAGGAACCGATCCCTCGACGATCTTAACTGCAAGGCCCTGTGCAACGGCAGTCTTACCTACACCGGGCGCACCGATAAGAACAGGATTGTTCTTGGAACGTCTGTTAAGGATCTGGATGCATCTCTCGATCTCTTTGTCACGGCCGATAATGCGGTCGATCTTGCCCTCTGCGGCACGCTCCGTGAGGTTAGTACCGAATTCATTGAGGTACTTGAGACGCTGCTTGCCTCTTACCTTTCTGGGATCCTTGCTAGCCTTGCCGTCCTGTGAACCCTCGCCGGCTTCACTGCCGGGTCTTCTTCCGAAGAGAGAACCGAAGATGTTATTCTTCTCATCACCTTCAGATGACTTGTCATCTTTGGAATCATCAGGATCTGCGATGTTTACGGGAGTTGAATCCTCATCGAATTCATATGTCTCATCGTCATCGTCAAAAGGCTCACCGCCAAAATCATCGCCGGCTGCAAGAGACTTAAGAAAGTCAGTCGGATCAGCTGAAAAACCGTTCTGTGAAACAAGCTCTTCGAGCCTGTCGCTCATCTCTTCAATGTTATCCGCATTGATGCCTGTTGCCTTGAACATATCGGTAACGCCCGATATACCTGATTCATAGGCGCATTTAAGGCAGAAACCTTCGTCAATTCTCTGGCCGTTCTCATAGCGGCTCGTGAAGACGATAGCATGCCTCTTTTTACAAATACTACAAATTGCCATTACTCTTCTCCGTTATTATCTATATCTTCCCTTATCCTGCGTCTTACCCTGGGACCGGTAAGAATGTCGTATTGTTCTTCCTCGAGCCTTGCCGTGTCGATAAACGCAGAAATATCCTTATACTGACCGTTCTTTTTGGCCCTCTCAAGTATGGGCTTTAAGAACTGTCCCGTATAAGATTTCTTACATTTAGCAATCTCCTCGGGCGTACCGGAAGCAACTATCTCACCGCCTCCGTCACCGCTCTCGGGACCCAGATCGATTATGTGATCTGCTGTCTTTATGACATCCAGATTGTGCTCGATTACGACCACAGTGTTCTTATTTTCGGTTAGGCGTTCTAAAATGTCAACCAATTTATGGACGTCAGCAACATGCAGACCGGTCGTCGGCTCATCTAATACATATATCGTTTTTCCGGTAGATCTTCTCGACAATTCCGAGGCAAGTTTGATTCTTTGTGCCTCACCGCCCGACAATGTCGTGGAAGGCTGTCCGAGCTTGATATAGCCCAGACCTACGTCCTGAAGCGTCCTTACCTTCTTATAGATCGTCGGATGGTTCTTGAAGAACTCACAGGCCTCATCAACGGACATCTCAAGAACATCGGAGATATTCTTGCCGTTGTATCTAACTTCCAAAGTCTCACGGTTATATCTCTTACCCTTACAGACGTCGCATGTGACGTAGATATCGGGAAGGAAATGCATCTCGATCTTGTTAACACCGTCTCCTGCGCAGGCTTCGCATCTGCCGCCCTTGGTGTTGAACGAGAATCTTCCTGCTTTATATCCTCTCTGCTTCGCGTCAGGTGTCTCTGCATATAGCTTACGGATAAGATCGAAAAGTCCGATGTATGTTGCCGGGTTACTTCTCGGAGTCCTTCCTATCGGGCTCTGGTCGATGCATATGATCTTATCGAGGTTGGAATAGCCCGTTATCCTGTCGCACTTAAGACGCATCTTACGCGAGCCGTTAAGCTCATGTGAGAGATACGGAACCAGAGTCGAATTGATAAGAGATGACTTTCCTGATCCGGATACGCCCGTAATGACCGTAAAAAGACCGATCGGGATAGATACGTCGATATTCTTAAGGTTATTTACGTGTGCGCCTGAGATCTTGAGCATCTTCTTGGGATCGATCTTTCTTCTGTTCATCGGAACGGGAATGAACTTCTCGCCTGACAGATACTGTCCCGTAATAGAGTTCTTTTCCGAGATGATGTCTTCAACGGAACCCTGTGCCACGACCTGACCTCCGAACGAACCGGCACCGGGGCCGATATCGATGATGTGGTCAGCGGCGCGCATCGTATCTTCATCGTGCTCAACGACGAGGATGGAATTGCCCAGATCCCTGAGCTTAAACAAAGTCTTTATAAGCTTGTCATTGTCCCTCTGGTGAAGACCGATCGAAGGTTCATCGAGAACATAGAGCACGCCCTGAAGACCTGCACCGATCTGTGTGGCAAGTCTTATTCTCTGTGCCTCACCGCCTGACAGAGTCGCAGACGATCTTGAGAGCGTCATGTAATCCAGGCCTACATCGTACAGGAACTCTAATCTTGATCTGACCTCTCTTAAGATTGGAGCAGCGATCTCCGAGTTCTTGCCCTTGAGCTTTAAGTCTGTGAAGAACTCTCTCATGGACTTAACGGACATATCCGTAAGCTCACTGATGTTAAGACCGCCCACCTTAACGGACAGACTGTTCTTGTTAAGTCTTGCACCGTTGCAGACAGGACAGATGTCGATGCTCATGTATTTCTCGTAAGAAGCCTTAGCTTCCTCACTGCCGGATTCTCTCCAGCGTCGCATAACGCTCGGCACAACACCTTCCCAGTCGGAATAGTAATCACCGCTTCTGGGATAGAGGGAATTCCTTGTATCGACCTTCAGCATCTCTCCTCCGTTACCGTAAAGGATTATGTTCTTAACGTTCTCGGGGAGCTTGTAATATGGCGTATCAAGCGAGAATTTATACTTCTTGGCAAGCGCTTCGATAAAGCATCTTCCCCAGCTCTTCGGATCGTCGAAATTCCAGCCTGCAGTCCTAACCGCGCCTTCATTGATGGAAAGCTTGGGATTGGTAACACAGAGCTCAGGGTCTACTGCCGTAAGCGTACCGATACCTGAACAGTTGGGGCATGCGCCTTCCGGGCTGTTAAATGAGAAGCTTCTCGTATTGATCTCGCCAAATGAAATGCCGCAGTCAGGGCAAGCAAGATTCTGCGAGAAAAACTCCTCGCTCGTCTCGTATGTCTTCTCGCCATTATCGTCTGTCGTGGCAGTCTGGAGCTCAACAAGCAGCAATCCGTCAGAGAGCTTAAGCGCTGTCTCGCACGAATCGTACAATCTCGTTGTATTGGCTTCCTTGATGACAAGTCTGTCGACTACGACGGAGATCTCATGCTTGTTGTTCTTGTTAAGGATGATCTCCTCATCGAGTTCGTATGTGATGCCGTCAACCTTAACTCTCGCATAGCCTGACTTCCTGAAGCCTTCGAAAAGTTTTCCGAACTCACCCTTCTTACCCCTTACGACAGGCGCGTAGATGATTGCTCTCGTGCCTTCGGGATAAACCTTAAGTTTGTCTATTATCTGGTCGATGCCCTGTGACTTGATGGGCTTGCCGCAGTTAGGACAGAAAGGCTCGCCGACTCTTGCATAAAGGAGTCTGAAATAGTCATATATCTCAGTAACGGTACCGACGGTGGATCTCGGGTTGCTGACTGTCGATTTCTGATCGATGGAAATAGCCGGAGACAGACCTTCGATGCTGTCGAGATCAGGCTTGTCGAGCTGACCTAAGAACATTCTGGCATAAGAAGAAAGTGATTCAACATATCTTCTCTGGCCTTCAGCGTAGATCGTATCGAAAGCAAGTGAAGATTTACCGGAACCAGAAAGACCTGTCAGTACGACCATCTTCCTTCTCGGAATGTCTATATCGATATTCTTTAGGTTATGCTCTCTGGCGCCTCTTATCTTTATATATTTGTTCTCATCCATATCCGTTAAAAGTCCTGTGTTAACAAAAAGACGGACATCAAGTAAGATGTTCGTCCTTCCTCATAATTTGGTGACCCCAAGCGGATTCGAACCGCTGATTGCGCCGTGAGAGGGCGCCGTCTTAACCACTTGACCATGGGGCCTTGTTTGTTTGCCCGAGTATATTACCACAGGATTATTTTCTGCGCAAGTACACCGGGCGATATCAAACCAAGATAGTTTAATTCTGTCCTCATATCGGGATAAATTGTCCCAATATCAGATTATGTCCTGTCTCTCTTCAGCAGGAACGTATGCTCTTCTCTTGTTCACGCACTTGAATGCAGGTCTCATGATACGTCCGCCGGAAACGAGTTCCTCGATCCTGTGTGCGCTCCAGCCAGCGATCCTTCCGCAAGCAAACAGAGGAGTATAAAGCTCTGAAGGTATGCCGAGCATTGAATATACAAGGCCGGCATAGAAGTCAACGTTAGCGCATACGAGCTTATCGGACTTCTTGACTTCGTGGAATACATCAGGTGCGAGCTTTTCGACGAGCAGATAGAGATTATAAAGATCCATCTGGCCCTTCTCTTTTGCAAGAAGCTCAGCATACTTTCTGATAACGACAGTTCTGGGGTCGGACAAAGTATAAACAGCATGTCCGATACCGTAGATAAGTCCGGATTTGTCAAAAGCCTTCTTGTTGATGATGTCAGCAAGATAAGAGCTGATGGCCTTCTCGTCTGTCCAGTCGTTTACATGCTCTCTGAGATCCTTCATCATGGCATAAGCTTTGTTGGATGCACCGCCGTGCTGGGGGCCCTTAAGAGAACCTACGGCAGAAGCGATTACAGCATATGTATCAGAACCCGTAGAAGATACTGCGTGAGTTACGAATGTAGAGTTGTTACCGCCGCCGTGCTCAGCATGGAGAACGAGCATGAGGTCTAAGATCCTTGCTTCAAGCTCTGTGAACTTGCCGTCAGGTCTGATCATGTGAAGGATGTTCTGTGCTGTATTGTATTCAGCTACAGGAGCATGGATATAAAGGTCTCTGTGCTCAATGTAGTGTCTTCTTGCCATGTAACCGTAAGAGATGAGCACAGGGAATCTTGCGATGAGCTCCGTGCACTGTCTTACGACATTATTGATATCCGTTGAATCGGGATTATCGTCATATGAATAGAGAGCAAGAACTGATCTTGCAAGCTTGTTCATGATGTCCGGTGAAGGTGCCTTCATGATCATGTCTTCCGTAAATCCGTCAGGAAGAGGTCTTACATCAGACAAGAGCTGGTTGAAATCCTTAAGCTCTGAAGCAGTCGGAAGCTCACCTGTAAGAAGCAGGAATGCAGTCTCCTCATAACCGAATCTGTTCTGTGAGAAGAAACCGTTAACGAGATCTTTAACCTCATATCCCTGATAGAAAAGCTTACCCTCTACGGGAATCCTGTCGGCATCATCAACTATGTAACTCATGACCTCACCGACTTCGGTAAGACCTACGAGTACGCCGGTACCGTCGTTATTACGCAGACCGCGCTTAACGTTGTACTTGGTGTACAAGTCTGTATTAATATGCGATTTTACTTTTGCTACTTCGGAAAGCTTGTTGATCAGCTCTTTGTTCTTTTCGGATTCCATATTGACTGACTTCCTGTATGTTCACTTAGACTCGCGCCTATAATACCAGATATTATAAAGCTTTTCTTTTAATAGGAATTGCTCACGGTTTTACGAATAATTATGCATTAATAATGCGTTAATTGTTTAGTTCGTTAATAAAGTCCGTTTTAAAGGAGCTTTGAGAGCTCGAAACCAATGAGCGAAGCCGCTACCGCAGCGTTGAGAGATTCGGCTTTTCCCTTCATCGGGATCTTAACTAGTTTTTTGCATTTCCTGGTAGTCTCATCAGTAAGGCCGTCACCCTCGTTGCCTATGAAATAAGCGCACGGAAGCTTAAGATCTCCTGCTCCCAGCTCATTACCCTTAAGATGCATTGCGAGAGTATCAATGTTCTCCTTATCGAAAAACTCAAAGCACTCATCCATAGTCTTTCTTACGACCGGGATGTGCCATACCGAGCCCATCGTCGCCCTGATGACTTTATCGTTATAAGGATCGCACGTAGTGGGACTTACGATAACGGCTGTAAGGCCGAATGCATCAGCTGTTCTTATTATCGTTCCGAGATTACCCGGATCCTGCGTATTCTCTAATACAACGTAGATGTCTTTGCCGTCAGCTTTTCTTGGGATATCAGATGAGATGGAGGGCTCTTTTATAATGAGTGCCACACCCTGCGGATTGACTGTCTGCGATATCTTCTTGAAAACATCTTTATTCAGCACCAAAGGTTCTATTCCCGGCGTGAATTCCTTTGCCCAGTTAAGCCTGTCCTCGGAGACGATCACTTCGACTGGAGTCTGGCCGCTCGCCAACGCCTCTTCGCAGAGCCTCGTGCCTTCAAGATAGATAACGCCCTCTGATCTGGCATTATCTCTTTTGGTGAGCTTTGCGATGCGCTTCACATTCGGATTGTCGCGGCTGGTAATGATCATTGCTGGGAAGTCTCCTTTTCGCGCTTGTATTATAACAGATTGAATGCGGAGTTATGGTTTTCGGATTCATAATAAAAAACTGCGCAGGAACTAAATCCTACGCAGTTGTTGAATTCGATTTGAACTAAGTTATCAGAGAGCTGCCTTAGCCTTCTCAACGAGAGAAGTAAAACCTGCTGCATCTGTAACAGCGATATCGGAAAGAACCTTACGGTCGAGCTCGATACCAGCCTTCTTGAGGCCGTTCATGAATCTGGAGTAGTTGATGTCGTTCAAACGGCAAGCAGCGTTGATACGAACGATCCAGAGTCTTCTGAACTCTCTCTTCTTATTTCTTCTGTCTCTGTAAGCATAGTTGCCGGACTTAAGAACCTGCTGGTTAGCAACCTTGAAAAGCTTGCTCTTATGACCCCAGTAACCCTTTGCTGCCTTTAAAATCTTATGATGACGCGCTCTTGTGCGGATTCCTCTTTTAACTCTTGACATTATCTTGTCCTCCTAAATTCTAAGCAATTAAGCGTAAGGGATCATCTTCTTGATGATTCTAGCGTTCTGATCTGAGCAAACCTGGTTGTGTCTGAGGTGTCTCATTCTCTTAGTAGGTCTCTTGCTCAAAATGTGGCTTCTGAAAGCCTGCTTATGGAGAACCTTACCGGTACCTGTTACCTTGAATCTCTTCTTTGAAGAAGTGTGTGTCTTCTGCTTGGGCATATTTCTATCCTCCTAAATTATTTTTTCTTTGCCGGTGACAGGTACATTACCATGTTCCTGCCTTCTATCTTCGGCGGTCTGTCTACTGATCCATATTCGGTTACGCTCTCAGCAAAACTGTTCATTACTTCGTAACCCTTATTCTGGAAAGCCATCTCGCGGCCTCTGAAACGGATGTTAACCTTAACTCTGTCACCTGCTGTAAGGAACCTTACGACCATCTTGCGCTTTACTTCGACATCGTGAACGTCTGTTGTAAGCTTTAAGCCGACTTCCTTAAGCTCTGTCTCTTTCTGCTTCTTCTTTGCTTCCTTCTCTCTCTTACCCTTCTCGAAAAGGAACTTGTTGTAATCCATGACTCTGCAAACCGGGTTGTCAGGATTAGGTGAAATGCAGACGAGATCTAATTCAGCATCTTCGGCGCTCTTAAGAGCTTCTTCGATTGACACAACGCCAACCATCTGTCCTTCTGCGTCAATAAGACGAACCTGAGGGAACTTGATAGCTCCGTTAATCATCTGAGTCTCATTGGTCTTTGCGATGGTAGCCACCTCCTTAGTTAAGACTTCCTAATACTTGCATAAAAAAAGAACGGATAAAATCCGTTCTCTCATAACTACCCTGCCTTAATGGCAACCCCTCTAAAAATAGGTTAATTATCTAGTTATTGACCTCTTTACAAGCTATCGCCGCTTGAGGTGAGAAACGGATGTTCTTCTTTCACGAGCGATATAATACTTAAACTTTGCCACAAAGTCAAGAGTTTGAAAAATAATCTTTCTCTCGCCAGTGTCCTCAGGCTTTGAAAGAACACCTCTCTCTTAGGTCCTCCACGCGCTTCACACTTATGTGTAAACGCTCGAGAGATATACTTACCTCGCCGTGACGGCTTAAAATTCTATTCCATATTTTATTCCATGTAAATCAGCCAAAACAGGTGGAAGAAAACATGGATTTTCGAAAAATCCATCTAATATTCCATGTAAAATGGCCCAAACAGATGGAATAAAATGTGGAAGCCGTTTCCGAATAGTAATTTAATGTATTACTTTAAGAAACGATCTCCTATGGATCGGTGTCATTCCTTTTTCGCGGATAGCGGCATAGTGATCTTTTGTGCCGTAACCCTTATGTTTTGCAAAGCCGTATCCCGGATACTGCTCGTCGTATTCGATCATCATGTGGTCCCTTGTTACCTTTGCAAGGATAGATGCAGCGGCAATAGAATCCGACTTGGCATCACCTTTGATGATCGGTATGACATCAAGGCCCGTGCCGGACAGATTGACTGCATCAATAAGGAGAATATCAGGTGACTGGCCCTTGGAAGCGAGCTCCTTGACGCATGTTCTCATGGCTTTTTTCGTTGCCTCGAGAATGTTGATCTCATCGATCTCCTCAGGACTTACGGCACAGATGGCATATACCTTAGCTTTCTCTTTTATCTCGCCAAAGAGTTCTTCTCTCTTCTTCTCGGAAAGCTTCTTGGAGTCATCAAGGCCAAGTATCTTAACCTCAGGATCAAGGATGCAGCATGCGGCAACAACAGGACCAGCGAGAGGCCCCCTGCCCGCCTCATCGATGCCGCCTATCATCTTGAAACCTTTAGACAGGCAGTCGTTCTCGTATTCATACATCGCCTCATACTTGGCGATAAGCTGTTCAGTCGTAAGCTTGGGCATGTTTTACCTCACTTAAAATCCTCAGGCATCTCCAAAGTGATCCTACCGGTCCTTCCCTCTCTGAGATCATTTAAGAAGAGCCTTGCAAAACGCTCCTCATCGATCCTTCCGCCACTTAAGATGCAGCCTCTCTTCTTTGCCATAGCAAGGAAGATATCGTAGAACGGATCCTGGAAATACCCCTCGTCTTCTTCTGCCTGAATCTCCATATCAACGCCGTAACGTTCCTTAAGAAGATCAGGATAGATATCGTACATTATCTTCAATGTCTCATATGCAACTTTGACGACATCGGTAACTTCTTCTTTTACTGATCCCAAAGCCGTAAGACATATACCACTCTTGGCATTTGCGATCCTCGGCCACAAAACGCCCGCCATGTCCATGAGCTCAAGCCTTCCGCCGGTCATTATCCACTTAAAGTCCTTTGTAACGCCCGGCTTATCGCCCGTAACAGCGGCTTTCCTACCGGCAAGTGCATTAATTATCGTGGACTTTCCCGTATTAGGAGCGCCTACGACCATGACTCTTACAGGCCTTCCGATCCTGCCCTTCTCAGCAGCCTTCTCGAGCTTATCCTTCATGAGTTCCATCGTAATCTGGTTAAGCTTGTCAAAACCCTTCTTGTGTGTGCTCTCAAGCGCACATGCACGTGTATGTTCAGACTCAAGGTTCTTTATCCACAAGGGAGTTTTCGACGGATCGGCAAGGTCAGCCTTATTAAGGATTACGATCCTGGGCTTGTCGCCGATTATCTTATCGAGTTCCGGATTGCGGCTCGAAAACGGTATCCTGGCATCGCACGTCTCATATACAAGGTCAACGAGCTTTAACCTCTCGCCCGTCTCATTAAGGGCTTTCCGCATGTGCCCCGGAAACCAGTTGATGTCATTCTTTTTCTCTGCCATAAATACTCCGGTCGTTATTTCTTCCTGATGATTTTATCACACCAATAGCCTTTTACGTCTAAGTGGATTCATGTTGCAGATTTGTCGGTCCGAAAAGGCCTTCTGACATCGACAAAAACATGGATTTTGGCAAATTCCGACTTTTTGTCGATGTTTTTGCACTGTTTTAGGCCGACAAATTTGCAACAACATAAAACAGGCTGTCCCTTGAGACAGCCTGTATGAAATCGAATTTAAGATTGCGATTAGATCTTCTGTGTGATCTTTGCAGCCTTGCCCTGACGATCGCGGAGATAATAGAGCTTTGCTCTTCTGATCTTACCCTTACGAATAACGTCGATGTGATCGATCTTGGGTGAGTTAACAGGGAGAATTCTCTCTACGCCGATACCATAAGATACACGGCGGATTGTGATTGTCTCTGAAAGGCCCTGGCCTTTTCTTGCGATGACATAGCCTTCGAAAACCTGAATACGCTCTTTAGCGCCTTCCTTGATAAGGAGGTGAGCCTTAACGAAGTCACCGACTTCTACTTCAGGATACTGATTGCGAATATTCTCGCTCTCGACTACTTTTACTAAATCCATATTGTTCGTTTCCTCTCTTTCCTGCAGATGTTCTTGCCTGGATAATGGCAGAGGACCACCCTGATAACTGGAGAATTTTAGCACATGCCTCTTTCAAAGGCAAGCATTTTGGCCCAATCACTTTCAGAAATGTCGAGTTTATCAAGCATATCAGGCCTTTTGTGCCATGTATCGACCAGTGCAGCTATGCGGTTATACTCCGCTATTGCTGCGTCATTACCGGTTTTGAGGATCTCCGGGACAGCCTTGTCATGCCATACAGGAGGCTTTGTGTACTGGGGTGCTTCTAATACTCCGGCAGTATGCGATTCATTGGTGTACGCTTCTTCATTTGGAAGAACGCCCGGGATAAGCCTTGCAACCGCGTCGATAACAACGATCGCAGCGGTCTCACCACCCGTTAATACATAATCGCCGATGGATATCTCTTCGTCACAGATCTCATCTATTACGCGCGCATCGATACCTTCATAGTGACCGCAGATGATCAGAAGATTATCGTATTTAGCAAGCTCATGGGCCTTCGTCTGATTGAAAACAGAGCCTTTAGGCGACATGTAAACCGTATGAGGTTTCTTACCTCCGCAAAGCTCGACAGCCTTCTCATATGCGCCGAAAACCGGTTCGGGACGGATCATCATGCCTGTACCGCCGCCATAGATGGTATCATCAACACGGCCGTAGTTATTGGGCGCAAAATCTCTCATCTGGATGCATTCCAGAGAGAAGGCGCCTTTTGCCATTCCCCTGCCCGTTATGCTCGTATTCAGATAAGTTGATATCTGCTCGGGAAATAATGTCGCTACATAGAAATTCATGTCTGTTGATCGCTGCTCCTGCTTATAGATATAATGCCGTTCTGATCTACCCTGATCGCAGTACCACAGTAAGGACAGTGACCTACAGTTGCCTTACGGATCTTGTTGGCTGTGGAGCCGCAGTTAGGGCAAGTGGCTGCAACAAATTGCGTCTCAAGATTATCCTCATACTGCTTGCGGTCGAAATCAGTCTTTTTCTGATCGGCAACAGCCTGTGCTTCCTTAGCTGCCTGCTGGGCCTGCAAGGTCTTCTGCTTTGCAACGGCGATTCTGCGCTTCTTAATGATACTTGCGGTGATGACTAGTCCTACAACTACGACCACCACGACAATGACGATCGTTGCGAGCTGCTGCAATGACAGCTGCTTGATCATCATCCTCTCGCCTGCTTCAGTGAATGCCCTTCCGAAGAACTGACCTTCATTCAGCTCGGTGTCAGTATAGAAATAATCTATATAGTCGAGAAGTATTTCATGCGCTTCATCATCCAGCACCTGCACCTCGGCATCGTAACCGGGAGTTACCGTGCAGATATAATTACCGGAAACATTCGGATATTCGCGGAATATAACGAGAACATGTCCTTCGTCATTTCCGAACATCTCCTTATAAGTCCTGTCGCCAAGTTCTTCAAGGCTTCCTTCGGACATGTAGTCTCCGCCTTCTTCACCCATTATCCAAAGATAAGGCTGAATACCTGTCTGGGAATAGAAATTCTTAAGGCCGTTTACAAGTGCATCCTCTTCACCGTTCTCGTCGATCCAGTCCCCCCAGTCATCACGATACCATTCATCTATAGGATCACACTTGGATTCAGGAAGCACTTCTCTTTGAACAGTTGATCTCTGCACATCGAAAAAAGTGCCGCCATCCATCTCTTCATATATAGCAGAAAGGAATGCGAGAACTATAAACAACGGGATAATAAAGATCCAGCTGCAGCCGGAGCATCCGCCTCCTGACCTTCCCGTTTTGTATGAATTCCCATGGCTGCCCGAACTTCCGGAATGGCGTGAATAGGATGAATGTGAAGAACGGTATGACGAACCGGATGACCTGTATGAAGATCCGGATGAACTATATGACGAACTCGATGAACGGGATGAAGATCCTGACGACCTTCTGTAAGATCCGCCTGAATGTGAATGGCTGCTTGAATGGTGTGAACTGTGGTGTCCGCCACCGCCTCCGCCGCCTCTGCCCATAATGCTATCCTCCCCTAATCCGAAGTTACACTGATTTTTTCAAGGGAAATAATAGCATAAATGCAGGTGATTTTCGAAAAGTGCCGCCATATAGATTACGGCGGCACGATTGGATTTATTGATATGTTTTATTGATCAGACGGTCTTCGAATTCTTCCACCGGCAACGGATGGTCAAACAGGAACCCTTGAGCTATCTGGCAGTTGTTCTTTTTAAGGATCCTTAACTGTTCATCAGTCTCAACGCCTTCTACTACGCACTCCAAACCCATGTCATGCGCCAGCGAGATAAGATGCCTGAACATTACGTTCGATACGTTACCGTCATCTTCAGTCTGGGGAACAAAGCTCTTATCGATCTTAAGAACATCCCACGGGATATCACGGATAAGGTTTAACGATGAATAACCTACGCCGAAGTCATCTACGGCAGTCTTTACGTTTTCCTTCTGAAGTCCGCTTACGATACGTCTTAAGTCGCTGAACATGGCATCAGACGTGGTCTCCGTAAGTTCGATCTCGATAAGATCGTGAGGAATGTTGTACTTATTGATGATTGAGAGTATGTGGTCAGTAAGATCGATATCGATCAAATGCTTTCTGGAGAAATTGACCGATACGCGGACCGGCTGACGTCCTTCATTGAGCCACCTGACCATGTCCCTGCACACGTGGTCCAGGACATAGAAATCGAGATCTGATACAAACGTATTGAGTTCAAGAATGGGAATGAAATCGTCCGGAGGCATTATCTTTCCGGCTATCTGCCAGCGGCAAAGCGCCTCGGCACCAACGATCTGCTTTGTCTCGATATCAACTTTGGGCTGATAGTGGATGATGAATTCTTCTCTCTTGATCGCTCCCGGGAATGCTGTCTGGATCTGCTTGATGTGATCGCTTTCAGCCTTCATCTTTTCGCCGTATACAACGATTCGTTCACCTTCATGACGCTTGGCCACGTTACCTGCGAGCATGATCTTATCCATGATATCGCCGTATGACTTCATCATGTAAGGGATCGGCAGCGCATAAATACCTGCCGCAACAGAGACGTTTACCCTTTGCTGCCCGGTAACATCATAAGCAATGTGCGCGCCGGAAAAGATCCTGAAAACATCTTCCTGCAGTCCCTTGTCGAAAATACCGATGAATTTATCGCCGCCGAGTCTGATAATAATACCCGTTTCGCCGATAGTATCACTTATAAGGTCATAATACTTGCGCATTACGACGTCGCCGTTCTCGCGTCCGATCTCCTGATTTACTATCGTGAAATTATGGAGATCAATATAAAATGCCACCTTACCGCCAAGCCTGTTCTCCGCATTGTTTACGTCCATGAACCTGGCAAACGCACGGAAATTACAGTAACCGTCAAGATCAGAAAAGCCGAACTCTTCAAGCCTTGAGATCAAACGGACTCTGCTGACATATCCGAGAATGATCCTCAACATTGAATCGAGCTGCTCAATGTCAGTGTCATCGTGAACGTACTCTTCGGGATTGGAATAAATCGTTCCGATAATAACAGCTTTAGATGTAGAGACTATCCTTAAGCGGATAAGGACCTTCTTACTGTTTCCTTTATCAAAGTCACAAAAGACTTCGCCTTCTCCACGCTGTTCCATCATTGGAGTTATGTAGAATTCGGTCATGCCCTTGCTTAGCTTATAAGCCGTGCCGATGCTCTTTATCAGCTCAACATAAGCATCGCGGTCAACCGGCTGGTTGTGCGTTATTCTGATCAATCGCTCAAGGTATGAAATATATTTTTCTCTGGATACACAACTCATAAAGATCACCTGTCTTCCGTAACTTCACGTAATCACTCCGGTCTTTGCGGGCCGGGTCCTTTAACACCGAGAAGTCTTGTAACCAGCGGTGATAAAAGGACAGATAACACATAACTGATCAGAAGCGTCGGCAGAAGCAGCCTCATCCAGTTGCCAAGCCACATCACCGCAAACGGCGGGAGATGACTCAAAGCCTCAGCAGGAAGCTTCATGCGTGCAGAAATGACGCCGTACAAACTCATAATGATACTGATGATAAGAGTATTTCCGACGGAGATCGGAATCGCATTTATAACGAAGAACTTAATTCCGGGCGGATTTGCATTCGCTTTTCTTGCCAACACCGCGCCCAGCTTGCCGAACGGAATAACCAGAGAAATGATCACGCCAACAACGACAGATAACGCTATATTGGTGATATAGAGCATTTCAACAGGAGTATATCTAACAGCTTCAGGATTATTCCTTATCACAAGAGCAGCAGAAACGACACCCATTACGGCCGAGATAATGATAGACATTATTATTCCGATAAGACGTTCCTTTTTCATACGCTTCTCCATATAAAGCCGAATATTCCCGAACTTATAGGATTATCTTATCAGGGTTTTAAGACATATAGATAAACCATTTGTAAAATTTTATTGTAAAAACGCAAAAAGCCCCGGTGATCCGGAGCTTTAAAATACTGTATTTCAGGACTTATCTTAACGATCAGTCGTATAATTCATAAAGGCCTTCAGGCATTTTGCATTTGATGAATCCCTCTTCGACACTTACTTCATAGCAGTATGCCTTTACAAAAGGGATCATGAGATTTTTCTTTTTGTCACGCTTTATCTCAAGCGTAAACTGGGATCCGGTCTCAAAACAGTCGATGACCGTTCCGACTTCTCCCTTTTCATCGTCAATTACTTTGAGACCTTTGAGATCAGTAATAAAGTAGCTGCCCTTCTTGAGCTTGACTGCATCTTTTCTGTCGACGGCAATGAATCTGCCACGCAGAAGTTCAGCCTTGTCTCTGTCTAAGACACCTTCGAATTTAACGAGAACGTTTCCTCTGTCCAGCCTTGCAGAAGAGCATACTGAAGCTTCGGGCTTCTCAAAATTCTGCCCGCAGAAAAAACATTCCTTAAGTTTAAGGAAACGGCGCGGGTCGTCCGTTAAGGGGAATACTTTAACTTCCCCACGGACACCATGCGCGCCGGTAATCTTTCCTATAATGATGAGATTATCCAAAAGAATCAGCCTACAATATCGACGATAACGCGCTTACCTTCTTTGAGGTACTTCGCCTTCATTATTGAACGGATAGCCTGAGCTCTCTTACCGTTCTTGCCGATAATCTTTCCTGTATCTTCGGGAGCAACGGACAGCTCGAAAACAACTGTGTTTCCACGCTCTGTCTTCTTTACGTTTACCTCATCGGGATTGCTGACAAGTTCCCTGGCGATATAAACCAATAAATCGTCCATATAAAGCTCTCCTTCCTATTATTCTGGTAATCAGCTGATATTAAATCAGATGATGCCCTGCTTCTTAAGAAGAGACTTTACTGTATCTGTGGGCTGAGCTCCGTTGGAGATCCACTTCTTTGCTGCTTCTGCATCGATCTTAACGCTGTCTGTTTCCTTCATGGGATCATAGAAACCGATCTCCTCGATGAAACGACCATCTCTAGGATATCTGGAATCAGCAACAACTACACGATAGAAAGGTGCCTTCTTCTTACCCATTCTTCTTAAACGAATCTTAACTGCCATTTTGTTTTCCTCCAAAAATATATTTTGTTTTTTATAATCTGCGTCACAAATATGACGGGATCGACATTATCTTCTGCCCTTGCGCTTCTTTTTGCGGTCGCGCCTTCCTGTGGGCGTAAAGGGTGTATCATCGTAATCTTCCTTGGGTGCGGAAAGACTTCCCATGCCCTGAGGGAATCCTGTTCCCATACCGGACATTCCTCCCATGCCACCCATATTTCCTAAGCCGCCCATGTTGCCCTTAAGGCCCATCTTGGCTGCCTGCTTGGCAAAACCTTTAGGCATCTTGAATCCGCCCTTGCCGTTAGAAAACTGCTTCATGAGCTTTGCTGTCTGCTCGTACTGGGCGATAAGTTTATTTACATCAGATACCTGAACTCCTGCACCTGCTGCGATTCTCTTTCTTCTGCTTGCATTAAGGATAGAAGGTGATCTTCTCTCCTTCTTGGTCATGGAAGTGATGATGGCCATCTGTCTGTCGACGATCTTATCATCAAGGTCTTCCTCATTTACTTTGCCTGCAGCGCCGGGCATCATGCCGACCAGGTCTTTAAGAGAACCCATCTTCTTCATCTGCTCAAACTGTGAATAAAGGTCATCAAGGTTGAAGGAACTGCCCATCATGCGTTCCATTGCTTTCCTTGCTTCTTCCTCATCGATTGTCTGCTGTGCCTTCTCGATAAGGCTTACGACGTCACCCATTCCGAGGATTCTGTCAGCCATACGCTGGGGATAGAATCTCTCGATGGCGTCAACCTTTTCGCCGGTACAGATGTATTTGATAGGCTTGTTAGTAAGTTTCCTGATCGAAAGTGCAGCACCGCCTCTGGCGTCACCGTCGAGTTTTGTCATGATGAAGCCGTCCATGCCGATGTTCTGCTCGAATAGCTGTGCTACGTTAACGGCTTCCTGACCGATCATAGCATCGACTACAAGGAGCTTCTCTGTGGGATTTACCGCTGCAGCGATATCTCTGAGCTCTTCCATGAGCTCCTCGTCTGCAACAGTACGGCCTGCAGTATCGATGATGAGGTAATTGCAGAGCATGTATCTTGCTTTGCCTTCACCGTCCTTAGCGATCTTAACCGCATCCTTCTCTTCAGGATCGATATAGCAGTCAACTCCGACTGCATCACTTAATACCTTGAGCTGCTGGGCTGCTGCCGGTCTGTGGACGTCAACTGATACGACCATCGGCTTCTTGCCGTTCTCTTTCAGGAGTTTTGCAAGCTTGGCAGCAGTCGTTGTCTTACCTGCACCCTGGAGACCGTAAAGGATGATTATATTAAAACCGGTATCGGATACCTTAAGTTTATCTTCGCCTTCTTCACCGCCCAAAAGCTCAGTCAGAGCATCTCTTACGATCTTTACGATCTGCTGGCCGGGTGTGAAAGACTCCTGAACTGCAGCGCCTTTGCACTGCTCGGTCATGTCTGCGACAAATTCCTTGACTACGCTGTAGTTAACATCCGCCTCCAAAAGAGCCATGCGGATCTCGCGCATCATTTCCTTGATGTCGCTCTCGGATACGCGTGCCTTGCCGCGCATCTTGGAAGTTATATTCTGAAGCTTTTGTGACAAGCTCTCAAACACTATTACATTTCCTCTATCAATTCTTCAAGCTCTTTGGCAGCCTTGTCGGTATCACCGCTCTTTAAGTGTGCCAGAGCCGTTTTTGCTTTTGCCTGCTGCATCTCGAAAAGCTGAAGCAGACCTAACTTCTCTTCATACTCTTCAAGCTGCCTTTCCGCCCTCTTGACCGTGTCATGCACGCCCTGCCTTGAGATACCCTCTGCTTCGGCGATCTCTGCCAAAGTCAGATCATCATTATAGTAGCTCTCACAGGTGCGCCTCATCTTGGGCGTAAGAAGATTGCCATAGAAATCAAGCAAAAGGTCTGTTCTTACTGACTTTTCACGCATTTAAAGGCAAGCCTCCCCTATTTCAGCCTGCACATAATAACAAACGATAAATGGCGTGTCAAGTATTTTTACTTGTCAGGATATCCCCGGTTGTTTTTCGCGGTCACTTCTGATAACCGAATAACAAACGGAATCGCAGATCCCCTGCATATTAAGACCTGCCTGGCGCAGAGTCCCTTCGTATTTCATTCCCGCCTTCTGCATTACACGGCCGGACTTCGGGTTGTTTACGTCATGCGTTGCACAAACTCTGTTCATGTCCGCAACATCGAAAAGATAATCTATTACCGCTTTCAAAGCTTCGGGCATATATCCGTTGCCCCAGTATTCTCTGGTCATACAATATCCGATGAGAGCTTCTCCTATATCTTCCCTTACCCGAACTACAGAGATATTACCGATTATCTTTCCGGTCTCCTTAAGCTCCATTACCCAGTTGAAATAATCGCCCTTATCATATTCAGGAATCCAGGCATTCAAAAGAGACTTTGTCACTTCAACGCTTCCGTGCGGAGGCCATGTCAGATATTTGGAAACCTCAGAATCATTGCACCAGCCGTTGAACATATCGTCGGCATCTTCGATCTCAAATCTTCTGAGTATCAGTCGTTCCGTCTCTATCTTCCTTGTACCTGTTTTATTCATCGCTATTCCTGCTCCTCACAACAAGTTTATTGATAAATCTATTATATGTTATACTCAAAAGCGGAATTAGAAAAATTATTTGATTTTTCGATAAGGGAGATTATTTATGAAAAAATTACTGGCTATTATTATGTCCGCTGCTATTCTGCTTATGGCAGGCTGCAGTTCAGCTCATGAACCCATAACCACAATACCTGTAAACAGCGAGACAACAGTCGGAGACATTGCCGGAACGATCGAGGGTGACAGATATATAAGCCATGCAGGCGGTGTAGGCTTTAAGCTAACCGGAGATTATACTGTCGAATGGCCCGATGCCGATAAAAGAAATATCGTAATGAGCGACTACACCGGAGTAGACATATCAGGTCCCTGGTTTGTGTGGGGTAACACCGCATCCTTGAAGATCGATTATGTACTTGATGAACATTTGAAAGAAGACGCTACGAAAGAACACACTCTCGAAGAATGGAACAAGAGCGTAAATTACCCTGTTAAAAGTGTAGAATACTTCGACGACTACAAAGTTGACGGCAAATCCTGTTTCGCGCTTAAGATGGTATTAGATAAAAACGGCTATGATGTCTCATCGCTTCAGATCTATTTTTTCCAGGACAACGGATTGCTTGTTCTGTTCACGATCACAGCCGGGAGTTTCAAGGAAATAGATAAGGTCGTTAAGAATCTTCAAATAGCTTGATCAGCATAATTTCTTGCTTTGCCCTACTCTTAATAGAATCATAAGCAGTATCAATTTTTCTCTACCCTATTGACAAGGTAGATTATTCATAGGATAATCACTTTGACACAAGTAAATTGTGCAAAATCGACTTTAGAAAAACATAAAGAAGAACGGATATGAAGAATTCAAAAAAGTACGACTCGCTCAAACTCTCAAACCAGGTATGTTTCCCACTCTATGCGTGTTCAAAGGAACTTGTAAGCCAGTACACGCCTTACCTCAAGAAGCTCGGACTTACCTACACCCAGTACATCGTCATGATGGTCATGTGGGAATCCATAAGCATTTCTTCGAGAGATCTGGCAGCCAAGGTCCATCTGGATTACGGAACTCTTACTCCCGTTCTTAAGAAGCTTGAGTCCACCGGATACATCACAAGGAAAAGAGATCCTGAAGACGAGAGACTCCTGATCCTGGAGCTCACAGATAAAGGCGAAGCCATAAAGGATGAAGCCCTCAAGATCCCTCCCTGCATCGCATCCTGCGTGGGACTTAACGAAGAAGAGTTCAAGATGCTTTACATACTTACTTATAAGGCATTGAACAATATGGAAAATGCAAAATGCAAAAATAAATAAAAAAGGAGAACAGCCATGATCTACGATTACGAAGTTACCACAGGAAAAGGCGGGACATTAAAGCTTTCTGAATTCAAAGGAAAAGTCATCCTTGTCGTTAACACGGCAACAGGCTGCGGCTTTACTCCTCAATATGAACCCATCGAGAAGCTTTACAAAGACTACCACGATCAGGGTCTTGAGATCCTTGATATCCCCTGCAACCAGTTCGGCGGCCAGGCTCCCGGAACTGACGATGAGATCCATGAATTCTGCACGTTGCATTACAAAACAACTTTCCCGCAGATGAAGAAATCTGACGTTAATGGTGAGAACGAACTTCCCCTGTACACATATCTTAAGTCACAAAAGGGCTTTGCAGGATTTGAAGAACATGAATATAAGGCTCTACTCGAGAAGATGTTCTCCGACGCAGATCCCGACTGGGACAAGAAGCCCGACATCAAGTGGAACTTCACCAAGTTCGTCATCGACCGTGAAGGAAATGTCGTAGCAAGATTCGAACCTACAAGCGACATGAAGAATGTCGAGGAATGCGTAAAAGCACTTTTATAAGGAATCAGATATGAGCATATACGATTTTACAGTCAAAGATAACAAGGGCAACGACGTGTCCTTATCTGAGTTTAAAGGAAAAGTCCTCCTCATAGTAAACACCGCGACAAGATGCGGTCTTACGCCTCAATACGAAGGACTAGAGAAACTCTACGAGAAATACAGAGACAGGGGATTTGAGATCCTCGACTTCCCCTGCAATCAATTTGCGTTCCAGGCGCCCGGAAGTGCCGAGAAGATCGACAGCTTCTGCACCCTTAAGTACAATACCAAATTCCGCCGCTTCGAGAAGATCAAAGTGAACGGAAGCAATATCTCTCCTATCTACCAATATCTTAAGGAGCAGAAGCCCGGGCGCATAGAATGGAACTTTGCCAAGTTCCTTATAGATAAGAATGGTCAGGTGGCGGAAAGGTTTTCGCCGCAGGAAAAACCCGAAGCACTTGAAGGTGCCATCGAGAAACTCTTGAACAATTAAGGAGACAGCACAATGACATTTGCAGTCAGATACTATACACAAACCGGTAACACAAAGCGCCTTGCGGAAGCCATCGCAAATGAACTGGGTGTCGAGGCCCTCCCCATAAATATACCCATAAGTGAAAAAGTTGATTTTCTATTCCTCGGCAACTCCTACTACGCTTTCACGATCGCTCCCGAAGTAGGTGCTTTTGTGTCCGGCCTTAACAAAGACAAGGTCGGCAAGATAGTTAATTTCGGCACGGCAGCCATGATGAAATCCACATATAAGAAAGTAAGATCGGTTGCAAACACAGTGGGCATTCCAGTGCTCGATAAGGAGTTCCACTGCAAGGGCGAATTCAAAGGCATGAACAAGGGCCGTCCCAATGAAGATGATCTGAAAGCGGCAAGAGAATTCGCAAGAAACATTAAAAAGGAGCTGGGATAATATGTCTAGAGTTTTAGTCGCTTACTTCTCGGCCAGCGGTGTTACCAAAAGACTCGCAACAACACTGGCACAGGCAACAGGCGGAGATCTTTTCGAGATCGTACCATGCGAACCTTATACAAAATCAGATCTTAACTGGATGAATCCCCTGAGCAGAAGCTCTGTTGAGATGAAGAACCGCGCAAGCCGTCCGGAGATTGCATCAACAGTTGAAGACATGTCCTCTTACGATGCAGTATTTGTAGGCTTCCCGGTATGGTGGTACAGAGAACCGTCGATAATCGATACCTTCGCTGAGCAATATGATTTCTCCGGCAAGACGATAATCCCTTTTGCAACTTCAGGTTCAAGCGGGATCGGCTCATCCGGTGAAAACATCGCAAGTCTTGCAAAAGGCGCAAAAGTAACGGCCGGTGAACGCTTCAAGGCAAGTGCCACCGTCGAAGAATTAAAAGAATGGGCTTCAAAGTGGCTGTAAGAACGGATTTCTTCCGTTCTGTCCCACGCATTCAAGCGGCCTGAGCTGTTTTACGGCAACCGGAATATTCCCGCCCGATAAACATAAAGTGCGAAAAAGTGTAGCAATTCCTTCCTCACGCTACACTTTTTTGCATAATTGGCCGAAAGTTCAAAATCAGTTCTTGACCCACCAGTAGCAATAAGCCTGGGTTCTTGCAGCGAAGTTTGTCTGCTTTAGAAGTTCTCTTACCTCTTCCCTGGTATACCAGCGGGCTTCGATCTCTTCCTCGTCAGATGTACTCGGAGCGAACTCGCCTTCTGCCTTGCCGATCACGCAGCAGCTTCTCTCATTGGTAAGACCAACGCCGGAAAAACTCATCGGAAGGACTTCATCAATAGAAGTGAGCTTCAGGCCGGTCTCTTCCCACAGTTCTCTGGCAGCCGCTTCTTCAGGAGTCTCTCCTTCATCTATAAGGCCTGCCGGGAAATTGATCGCAAATCCTCCGACAGCCATTCTGAATTCTTTATTGAGCAGGAGCTTATTTCCGTCAGGACTGGTGATTATAAGTACAACAGCATCACACTTCTCACGCTGAAGATCTTCGAGACTCGTAATGTTGTGATCTCTCGAACTCATCTCATAGATCTTGGTATTGCCGAGATTTGTCTCGTATTCAGCGTTATATGCCGCAATAAAACGTCCTTCGTGGACCTTCTTTATTCCTTTAAACTTCATTTCTTATCTTTTCCCATTCTTTTCTTGATGATGTTTTCCGGTGCTACGGAGTAGCCGAAGAAACCGAGCTTCTCGCCAAGGAGATAGTATTCTCCGTGATTATATGCCACCAGTCTCGCGTTCTCGAGGCAGAGCTTGCCGTTCTCATCGAGCAGATATGAATCAGCAGTAATTCCGACTATCTCGGCTATGAACATATCATGTGAACCTAATTCCTGCACGCTCTTTACTTTGCATGAGATCGATACGGGAGCTTCCTTGATAGCATATGCATACTCAAGGCCCTTTGCCTTAATAGGTGTAAGAGAGCAGGACTTGAACTTATCTTCCTTCTCCCCTCCTCTTACTCCGCAGTAATCGCAGGCCTTACAGAGCGACTTGGATACGAGGTTTACAACAAACTCACCCGTGTCGGAAATGAGCTTATGTGAATGTCTTGATTTACGCACACTGATGGAGAGCATCGGAGGCTCGGAATTGATTGTGCCTGCCCATGCAACCGTCATGATGTTAGGGCGTTCTGCTTCAGATTCAGGATCCTTTCCTGCTGAAGAAACCATAACAACGGGAACGGGGTTAAGGATTGTAGATACCCCGACTTCGATCTTATCGTGTTTTGCCATTAATTATCCCTCCTTGGATATAAGCGGTGTTACCGCCGTAAAACTCTCATGTAACAGCAGATAGTCCTTGATGTCGATACCTGCCGCATAACCTACGATGCTGCCGTCCTTACCGATTACTCTGTGGCAAGGAACGATCACAGCTACCGGATTATCAGAGCACGCCGCACCGACAGCCCTGGTGATTTTCCGGGCTTCGGGAAGACTGCCGTCAGTCAGCATCAGCGCAATGTCCTCATAACTTGCAGTACCGCCGTAAGGAATCGAATTAAGCGCATTCCATACTTTTTTCTGGAAAGGCGTGCCTGTGTTGAACCTGACGCTGATGTCAAAGCCAGCTCTCATGCTGTCGAAATATTCCCTGAGCTCAACATATGCTTTTGCAAGTTCATCAGGAAGATATTTGAGCTGGTCTTCATCTAAGTTATAGATGCCATCATCGTTTCTCATAAGGCCGCCGTTATCGTCAAGAAGACCAAGCGAGCCTGCGATGTTATGAATAAACGGATCTTCTATTATCTGTCCGTAATGGAAAAGCTTTACGGAATCAACGTAGTCCTTTCCGCCTGATACGATCGCAACGCCTCTCTCGAACGGAACGAAGCAGACATTGTATTTAGGATATTCGTAAGAAAGCATTGCATAAAGGCCGGCATCTTCAAATCCGTTCTTAAGCCTTACCTCATCCCTTAAAACGGCTTCCTGCATGAAGCCTGCACCTGTAAGGATCCTCTCAAGGCCTTCATTGCCGTGATTACAGATAACGGTAACCTTGTGATAGAACTGGTCAAGGAAGCAGTATCTTAATACCTCGTCTACCACGCCGCTCTGCGTATCGGCATTTGCATCGCTTGTGAATACGAATTCGATATGGGCACGGCAGTTTTTCCGGTCAGGCCTGAAAAGCTTTATAAGCGCATAGATCACTCCGCCCTTTACAGCAAGCAGCGCTTCTCCCTGGCTTCCGGTACCAAGAGCCCTGATATCATCTTCAATGAGCTTGATGGTCCCCACCATAAGGCCGCGCTTGCGAAGCTCGGAACTGTCCTGAATATGAAGTTTGCGAAGATCAATTAAATCAGCCATAACATTTCTCCGGATCGAAATCGTCATCCTGCTCCACAAATACTGCCGTATATTCATTCGTTTTTGTAAAAAGCTTGCTGTCATATGAATCAGGACAATAGACTGCATTATCCATTGTCTGTCTGAAATCAGATGCCATGTGACCGAAAATTTCATCCTCGGAGATCATGTTCCAGATTGCGTCATTTCTTGTAAGAGGCATAAGACCTGTCATATCTTCAAGCCTGTATATAAGAAGCTGCGCATCAGGATCATAAGAAATAAAAGCCGCAAACTCGGAAGCAAAATCGCTGTTATCCGAATCCTTGGATACACACAAAGAATATGTAGTTACATAAGGAACACCAACGTTCGTAGCATCATTGCAAGGAAGATGCAAAAGATAAAGGCTTCCCGGATAATATTCGGACCATGCCCTTATGTTTGCAGATGAATCCACCCACAATGCAGCCTTTCTCGAATAAACGGGGTCTGCACCGTCTATCTGGTCATAGGCAAGTTCTGAAGAATAGAAATCCTTTACGTAAGATGAAGCACCGTAAATGATCTCAGTAGCGGAATCGTGATCCTTAACATACTCGTCGTAAACCATATAAGATGTTGGATTATCGTTATTGAACGCGGAACCGAGATAAGGAATGAGCTCATATGCGGATGCTAATGCAGCGCATGAATACTCGTCATCAATCTCTTCTAAATAATCTCTGAAATCTTCAGTGGTGTTCTTTATCTGGAGCTTGCCTGATTCAGACGGAATGTATTCAGAGTTGCCCATGATGATCCTTGCTGAACAGAAATGCGGCAAAGCATAAAAGATACCGCCATCCGAATCAGCCGTCAGTGCACCGGTATAAATGTGCTGGCTGTTAAGATAAGCATTATCGGAAAGATAATCATTCAGGGGAGCAGCATATCCTGCATTCCAGACAGCATTGCTGTCCTGGGCCAGATACAGGTCAGGCATATCACTCTTGCTCCAGTCCTTAACGACATCAAGTGTGGCACCCGTACTTCCGCATCCGATGTTGGTGACAACGTAATTGGTCGCAACAGAAGACAGGAAAGCCGTATCAATCGTGGAACCGTCATCCGTACTGTCCCAAAGGCCGTTGTTCTTGCAATAGAGCATTGCTGCAAGGCACTGGATGGTAAGGTCAGAATAAGGAAGCGCTACTTTAAGCTCCCTGATATCGCCGCCGGATAACTGATCGTCGGTATTTTCCGTTGATTCCTCAGGTTCTGTCTCAATGCTCGGCGCCTCGATCGAAGGAAACATGTCATCGCCCTTTTTACAGCCCGTAAACAGTGCGCCTGCCATAGACACACAAAGCAAAAGACTGGTGATTTTCCTGCCGAGACTAAGGGCCTTCATTAAGAATTACCTCCGATAAAGCAATTATATCATTCTTATCCGTAATCCTTGACTATACAATGCGCATTACTTGACACTTATCATTCAAATGGGTATATTTTTATGGCATGCCAAAGTGGCTCAGGGGTAGAGCAATTCACTCGTAATGAATAGGTCGCGGGTTCGATTCCCGCCTTTGGCTCCAGATTATTGGAAAGAGCTGCCTCATTTGTGTGAGACAGCTCTTTTTTATTCTTCCCTTTCGATCCACTCCAATGCGTATTCTAGTTCATAATCCTGTCCCTGCACGTACATCTTGTTAACGGCGTTCATATCAAAAGGTATCCGCTCATCAAGAGTAATTCCGCTGACGCGGTCTGCTCCGGGATCGATATAGATATTGCGGTCTTCATCAAGCGTAGCCATTATCGAATAACGCACTCTTATGCTGCCGCCGCTTAAGAGGCATGTCTGACCCACTCCCTGAGCACAGCCCCAGGACGTTGTAATACCCATGACAGTTACGTTCGGGCAAAGCGAAAGATTATATGTGAGGATATCGCCGGCACTTGCAGTTCCGGCATTGACCAGAACGACAACGGGAATATCGGAATACCTTCCGTCTGCAGGAACTGTCCATTTCCAGTATTTGGTCTCGATGAGTGTACCGTCTTTACAAAAACCGCTGTAAGTCCTGATCTCCTCAGTGGTAAATAAGGATGCGACTGCTGAGGAGATCACGTCGAGGCCGCCATCGTTGTCTCTCAGATCGATAATGAGCCTGTCCATTCCCCGGGCTTTCATCTGTTCGATCCTTGATATAAGAAGGTCTCTCACAGCAGGATAGTCGTCGGTCAGAGCAGCTACGATGTCACCTGTAACGTCATATTCTTCCTCCGGGATGCAAAGATATCCGCAACGGTCGTCAAGCATCTCACAATAAGCAAACTCGTCGCATCTTTTACCGGTAACAGGTTCCATGGCTGTCATGAAACGGTTAAAGTAACTGCCGGTGCTTTTGAGCGTCACTTCATTCTCTTTTCCGTCATCACCGATAAACCTGACATTTACGGTATCTCCTCCCTGCCCTGCAAGGAATATGGGTCTCATAAAGTCTTCGTTTTCGGCGGTCGGGAACGAAGGCACAGGCCAGCCTGTTGTAACGCAGCTAGCGTTTCTCAAGGCTTCATATATGTCCTCCCCGTCCCAGCCGGTTATCACTGTACCGTCATGTATGCCGAGAGCATAAGCGGCAGAACTGCTGTCCGTCACTATCGCTACGATGTCCCCGCTGTCCGTGCCGATCATGGAAAAGCCGTAATCGTTTCCAAGCATGTTGTCATTGACCCTGCTCCTGAGATCATCATCCAGGAAATAAGGACTCAGATGGCCGTCATGGAATTCATAACAAAGATTCATTACAGCCTCCGCATACGCTTCCTCGTCACCGTTGCGGTCTGCCTCAGCAGCCAAGGGAATGTATTTTGCGCGGAGTGCATCATAGTCGATCTGCTTATGTTCCGAGAGAATATAATGCCCCTCTATCTCATCTATGAGGGCAGCCATCGACTGCTCATAATCCATGTGCGAATAATTGGTAAAACGGGCATAGTGACTGATACCCATGATATATATAACGCTAAAGAAAAACACGATAAAGTTCAGCACGCCGGTGATCACAAGATGTCTTACCTTCTTTTCCTTCCTGGCAATGATCAAACCAGCTGCGGCATATATAAGTGCAGCAATAAGGAACCAGCCATATCGCGAAAACCCCAGCGACTGATAGCCTTTAGTATAGTTCAGCAAATAAAACACGCCGAAATGCAAAAGCGGAATAAATCCCAGGATCCTGTAAACATCCGGATTTTTGGGCTTTATAAAAGCAACTGCTGCTACGAGTACAAGAAGCCAGGCCCCTGTAAATATCATGATGTATGCCGTCGGGAAATCAATGATCCTGAAGCACTCACATATCTTAAGTATCAAATCCATAATGATCCTAACCTCTCTTTATCAGAGCCGGTCTTTTTACCAGCCCATCTCTTCAAGGAATTCCTTGATCTTCTTATGACGTTCCTTATCGCCTGAGACGTATTCACCGAGGTTGCACTCACCGATGATTCCTCCGTCACGAAGATAGATGATGCGGTTTGCCCTTCTGGCCGACGTGATGTCATGCGTAACCATTACGATAGACTGACCTGATCTGTTGATATCAGTAAGGACATCCAATACAGCCTTAACACCTGTTGAGTTCAATGCTCCTGTAGGCTCGTCCGCGAAAACAACATCAGGATCGTTTATGACCGCCCTTACCATTGCCGCACGCTGGGCTTCGCCGCCTGATAACTGTGACGGGAACTTGCCCCAGAGGTTTTCTTCCAGACCTACACGCTTAAAGAGTTTTTCTGCCTTGTCTTTTAAAGTTTTCTGCTTCTGCCCTGTCAGCATTCCTGTTGAGATCGCGTTATCCATGATGCTCATGCTGTCTACCAGATGGACCTGCTGGAAAACGAAGCCGCAGTGCTTACGGCGGAATACGGCGAGCTGGTCATCGTTTATGGAAGTGATCTCTTTGCCGCTATATGAGATGCTTCCGAGAGTCGGCTTGTCCATGCCTGATAAGGCATAAAGGAGAGTGGATTTGCCGGCACCGGAAGATCCCATGATAACGGTAAAATCTCCCTTGTATATTTCCATGTCGAGGTTCTTTATAACGTGCTGCTGTTTTCCTCCGACGGAAAAGCTCTTTGAAAGTTTCTCTGTTTTAATGATTACGTCTTTGTTCATTTTTCTTTCTCCATTCTTTATTCCGAAATAAGCTGATATGCGGATACTTTCTTCATCCTGCCCGACATTACATATGAGATAACAAATACCAGGATCGTGACGAGCAAAACCGTTACGGGAATCACAACCGGATTTATAAGCAGGTCTGAATTCTTTATTCCGTAGCTGCTGAATATCAGGTCGAAAAGGCTGTTTGTCGTAAGGCATGCTGCGATTCCTCCTAACACCGATCCGATGATGCTTATAGGTATCAGTGACAGTGCAAGCTGTGTCCTTAACTGACTGCTTGTAAAGCCTACCGCTTTCTTGATGCCGAACTCTTTTTCACGCTTTATGAAAACAGTCTTAAGCAAAAGCCTTATGACTATGAGCACTGTGAAGACATCCAGGATTATCAGGATGAGGATAACGAGTGATACGGCAAAGACCGGCACATTATCCGTGCTCCTCTGGGTGTGATAGTAGTTCTCCGTGCTGGTGCAGTTATCACCGAGAAGGTTTTCCGCATCCTCAAGGAACTTATCGACATTAGCTTCTGTAGCATCTTTGATCCTGACTCTGACATAGGAGTATTTCGGTTCGCCGTCAAGTCTTCTGAATCCGTCTTCGGATATGTAGATTCTCTCACCCATACTGTAAACAGCCTGCTGAAGACCGGTTATGAGAAAAGATTCTTCTTTATCCATGTATTTGATCTTGATCTCATCACCTACGCCAAGCCCCTGCTTCTCTGCAAGAAGGCCGCCTACGATTGCTTCATTTGCTTCTATTGCCATCTCGCCTTCATATACTCCGCAGTATACAAATTCAGGGTTAGTCGAATACAGGAGATAACAGTTATAGTCGCCTGAATGGGCATCTGTATTTGTAAGTCCGTAAGCTTCAGTAACAACGTCCATGGACTGGATCTTATCAATGATGTCGTACATCTCTTCAGGAGTATCGTACTGGATGTTTACATATGCATCCGGCGCATCTCCCTGAAGGAGTCTTTGGAACTTGGTTATGTCGATCCTTGTGTTATAGAAAAGGATCGCAGAAAAAGCAGTCAGGTATGACACTGCAAGGATCACTCCGGCAATTATCAGGTTCTGACCCTTATTCTGCAAAGTGCTCTTCAACGCAAGAAGGAGATCAAGCCTTCCCGTCGTCTTATCCAAAGGCAGATAATTCTTCTTGAAGCTGTGTGATTCAAGACCGAATCTTAATGCAGTTGCCGGATGGATATTCCTAATGAGATGTGTAGCTACGAAAGTTACAATAAGCATCACGGCAATTACGCCTGCAATGACCGGCAGAGACATGGCCGGATGGAATCCGCCTTCCCATACAAGACCCGTTAACTGCTTGAGTGCCAGGTTTTCGATCACCGGGAAGACCAGATATGATCCAGTAATTCCGATCAGACATGCAACAGCGGCAACTAACGAATACTCAGCCATAAGAGAGGTCCTTACCTGAGAGATTGTAAATCCCACGGCGCGGAGAGCTCCTATGTTTCTTATATCGCGGTTGATGTTCGTATTGACCGTGAAGATGATCATGATGAATGCGATTATCATGATTATCACGGAGAAGGACGCCATAAATGCAGCGATAATATTTGAGATTCCTGTATAGCCTGCTTTGGCAAGTATCTTATCGTAACCTCTGCAATACATGCCTTCCCTGGCAAATTCATCCTGCAGCGCAGTAGACTTAATGCTGATATCTTCTCCCGCTTTGAACTTGACGCAAAGGAACTGCATCTGGAAAGGCATTACGGCACTTGATACGGATTCTGATTCATCAGAGATCTTCCCGTAAGTTTCGTGATCTACGATAGTTGAATAATATGAATACATCTGACCGCAGAAAAGATCTTCGTATATGCCTTTTACGGTAAGCTCATAACTGCCGGTTTCTTTATTGGAGACCTTGATCTTATCTCCTACCCTTATTCCCTCTGCGTATGCAGTATAAACGTTAATGCAGATCGAAGGTCCGTTTATGGAATCATCTTTCTCGACATAGTGAAGATCCTGATATACAGATTCATTCTCCTCATCGACAAAGAACATGCCTTCGATCTCTTTGTCTTTTGAACCGTTCGCGGATAACGTAACCATGTCTGGGATGATGATATCGACAAGATATGAACTGTCCACATAGTCCATGCCATTTAATGTGGCATTTATCTTATCTTCATCTCCGAGACAAAAGAACATGGAATCAGATACACCCTGCTTCTCCAGTTTATCTTCGTACATTGAGTCGTAACGGGCGACCATAAGACTTGTATGAAGAAGCATTGATGCTACTGTCAGGATCAGAAGAAAAGCTAAGAGCACTGCCTTGTCTTTATGAAAATGTGCCTTAACAAGTTTTAACATCGGTTTAAACTCCCTTTCGAAAATACTATCTCCTTATGGCACAAGTATAGT
Source organism: Saccharofermentans sp. (assembly GCA_045648465.1). Taxonomy (GTDB): domain Bacteria; phylum Bacillota; class Clostridia; order Saccharofermentanales; family Saccharofermentanaceae; genus Saccharofermentans. The sequence goes on along the minus strand of JAZROA010000009.1, from coordinate 27,927 downwards.
ATTCGTGTCGTTTTAAACCTTTGTCTGTTTTTTAATTCTTCTTTAAACTCTTTTGAAAACTGATTTAAGAGATCTTTATTCCGATCTCTACGGCAAAACCTTCACCTGTATTTCTTACTGTGAGGCTTCCGCCCATCTTATTCATGAGATAATCCGAGATATAAAGTCCCAGACCTGAGCCGTCTTTATTCCCTGCATTGCTGCCGCGTTTAAACTTCTGGGTAATCATCTCAAGTTCTTCTTCGGGAACACCGGGTCCCTTATCTGCTATCTCGATAAAAAGATATTTTGATCCGGCATTTTCGAATCTGCTCGATACATTTATCGCGGTATCGGCATATTTATATGAGTTAAAGATGATGTTGTTTAAGACCTGGTTGAGTCTTAATCTGTCAGCGAAAACAACGGCATCCTTAACATCGAGTTTCTCTATCTTATTCAGATAATCCGAATCCTTTATCATCTGAATAATATCGGTCGAATTAATGTCTTCGGGCTTTACTTCAAGCTGCTCTAATTCCTCCAAAGTCGCATGGAAAAGATTGGAGATAAGGCTGTCTATCTGATCTGCCTTGGCACTTATCGCATTGATGGTAACTTTATCTTCTTCGGTTGCGGTAAGGCTCATGACATCAGTCATTGCCTTGATGGATGACACAGGAGTCTTAATATCATGAGATAACTGGGCAACAAGTTCTTTTCTGCTCTTAACGGCCTTCTCTTCACGCTCGCGCGAAGCCTTGAGTTCTTCTCTCATTATGTCAAAGCTCTCGGTAAAAGGGCCGAATACATTTCCCTTATCCATCTCCAGAGGCGTGTCGAGATTGCCTCCTGCGACCATAACCGCAAATCTTTTAAGTTTGTTGAAAGGATCTAATACTCTCTTCTTCAGATATACATAGTAGAGTGCGGAAACTACAACAGTTACTAAAATAACAGCAAGCACAAACAAAGCTATCTTCATGTTTGTCTGCTTCTCGAGTTCTGCTTTCGGATTATGTACTATGAGATATCCTGCAACATTACCGTCCACTTCGATATCTCTTATGATGTCGTAATCAGATGTTGCTGATGAAATGCTTTTCGCGATGTCGTCGCGCGTAAATACAAGGACGTTACCATTAGTATCGATAACTGAATAATCGAACTCTTCGTCACTTGTTATCAGAAGATCCTCATTTGATTCAATATCTGCCCAAGTGTCCTGAAGGCTGATTATAAGTCTGTTTATCTCGATCGTGTGCGACGGGATATCATCGTATAGTTTTCCGCTCACGATAACATAGCATCCGGCAAAGCCTACTGCCAGAACAAACAGAATATAGATCAGAAGATATCTTAACTTCATTTAGGGATTACCTTTGGTATCGAGCATGAATCCGACACCCCAAACGGTCTTTATGAAGCGCGGATCACCGGCATCGTCTTCGATCTTTTCTCTTAAGTGTCTTATGTGAACGTTGAGCGTTACATCGCCGACAACTGTCGTATCCCAGATCTTCTCGAAGATCTCTTCTTTTGGAATAACGCGGTCGCTGTTTCTTATAAGATAGACAAGTATCTTATATTCCATTGCCTTAAGAGGCATGACTTTACCGTCTTTTATGACAGATGCCTTCTTCATGTCGAAAACAGCACTGCCGAGTTTTACGGTATTCGAATCTTCTTCTGCCCTGTCATCTTTGTGCGTTGATTCATATCTTTTAAGCTCAGCCTTGACCTTAGCAAGAAGAACGCTAAGAGAATACGGCTTGCAGATATAATCGTCACCGCCGATGCTTAATGCCAGGAGCATGTCATCTTCGGCTGATCTTGCGCTGATAAAAAAGATCGGGATATCCATGTTCTCCCTTATCTTCTGACAGAGTTCAAATCCGGAATCGTCACCCAGATTTATGTCAAGCAGAATGAGAGAACACGTATTATCCTTAAAGAATTCCAACGCAGATGCGCTGTCTAAAGCATACTGTGCCGGTACACCGGACATATTAAAATATTTCGCGGTGTACTCGGAGAGTTCTTTCTCGTCATCTATTATCAGTACGCTGTAATGCATTAATCTGTTATGCTCCGAAAAGTCTTCCCATTGCGGAAACAACTTTATTAAGATCCTGAATAGAAGTGTTCAATCCGTCAACATCGATGTTGCTGATCTTCGTGATAGCTTCTTCCATGGCTGCAGTGTTATCTGTCAAAACACCGTCGACATTGGAGATCATGTCATTCATTCCGTTAAGTGAATCATCGACATTCGTAAGTGTGTCTTCTGCTTTTGAAACAAGTGATGTTGCTTCCTCAAGTGTTGTCTGAACCTGGTCAAGAGTCCTTAATACAGGCGGAACGATGATGATCGCAGCAACTACGAAAACTGCAGCGATAGCAAACAATGCAGTTGCAACGAGCATCGTTCTTCTTGCAGCTTTCTTCTCATACTTTAAGATCTCATACTGCAGATCGTGGTCACTGTATTCGGCATACTTGCCCTTGGAAAGCTTATCCGTTCTAACTTCTTCTGCGGGAGCAGGTGTAGGAGCAGGTTCAGGTGCTGCCTGGGCAGGCTCTGCAACGGCTGTTGTGTTCTCTGTTGTCTCAGCGATCTTGTTTTCGTCTTCCATATTAGCCTCCTAAATAAAAAAGGGCTGCCTCAATGAGAGACAGCCCAATTGATAACGAATATTAATGGTGGAACAATCTCATTCCTGTAAATGCCATGGCAATACCGTACTTGTTGCATGTCATGATTACATGGTCATCACGGATGGATCCGCCGGGTTCAGCGATGTACTTAACGCCGCTCTTGTGAGCACGCTCGATGTTATCGCCGAAGGGGAAGAATGCATCAGAACCGAGAGCTACGTTATCGTTCTTTGCAAGCCATGCCTTCTTCTCTTCTCTTGTGAAGACCTCAGGCTTTACCTTGAAGATATTCTGCCATGTGCCTTCTGCAAGTACATCCTCATACTCGTCAGAGATATATACGTCGATGGCGTTGTCTCTGTCAGGTCTTCTGATGTCGTCAACGAACTGAAGACCCAATACCTGAGGGCTCTGTCTGAGCCACCAGTTATCAGCCTTCTGGCCTGCAAGTCTTGTGCAGTGGATTCTTGACTGCTGACCTGCGCCGATACCGATTGCCTGACCGTCTTTAACGTAGCAAACGGAGTTGGACTGTGTGTACTTCAATGTGATGAGTGAGATCAAAAGGTCGATCTTCTTATCTTCAGGAATGTCCTTTGTATCTGTAACAACGTTGTCGAGAAGAGCGTGATTGATCTCGAACTCGTTTCTTCCCTGCTCGAATGTAACGCCGAAAACATCCTTTGTCTCGATCGGAGCGGGCTTATAAGAAGCGTCAATCTTGATTACGTTGTATGTACCCTTTCTCTTTGTCTTAAGGATCTCAAGAGCTTCAGGTGTGTAATCAGGAGCGATGATGCCGTCGGATACTTCTCTTGCGAGCATTGTTGCTGTGATGGCATCGCATGTATCAGAAAGAGCTGTGAAGTCGCCGTAAGAAGACATTCTGTCTGCGCCTCTTGCTCTTGCATATGCGCAAGCGATGGGAGAAAGTTCGCCGAGATCGTCTACGAAATAGATCTTAGCTTCTGTCTCTGAAAGGGGCTTTCCTACTGCAGCACCTGCAGGTGAAACATGCTTGAAAGATGTAGCTGCGGGAAGTCCTGTTGCTTCCTTTAACTCCTTAACAAGCTGCCAGCCGTTAAAAGCATCCAAAAGGTTGATATAACCCGGCTTGCCGTTAAGCACTTCGATGGGAAGCTCAGAACCGTCTTTCATAAAGATTCTGGAAGGCTTCTGGTTAGGATTGCATCCATACTTGAGTTGCATCTCGTTAGACATTTTGATTCTCCTTTATTCTCGAAAATTATTTAACGTTCTTGTTTACGATCCTGGTCTCAACTGCGCCTGTCTCGATGTCGATGTAGCGTACGAAGAGAGATACCTTGTTATCCTCATTGAGGCTTGTCCATACTTCGTTTGTGAAAGCATCGATGTCACCCTTGAGTTCAACCTTCTCAGGCTCGCCCTCGAAAGAAGGAAGCGGGCTGCCGTCACCCATGTATGTGTGAATGAATCTGCCGATTCCAGCCTTGGGATTTGTGTATGTGAATGTGTGGCGCTCGCAGGAAGCCGGATCGCCGTCATCGCTCTTGAGGATGGACATAGCGAAGTTGTATGTACCGTTCTCTACGTGCATGATGCCTGAGATTCTGGGAGTGTAGTTCGGAGCATCGTCTTCGAACTCTCTGCCTCTCAGGGACTGCTCGAATGTCATCTGCTTGTCCATGAGCTCATAGATAGTATCTGTCTGGTCACCGTTTGTAACGATAGTCTTGTTGCCAAGAACTCTTACGGGTGAATAAATGATGAGGTGCGGATCAGTAAGAAGTGAGGGATCGAAAGCCTCTGTCTTGATACCGTCTTCAGTAGCCGTGAATACACGGTTTCTTGAATTAACGCTTCTTCCCATGATGAAGTAAGCAGTAACAGCATACTTGCCGTCATCGGACTTACCGATTACGATTCCTCTTCCGGGATAAGCATTCTCCTTAAGGATCTGGCTAAGGTTCTGTGTGATCATATATGCACCTCCAAAAATTAATACTTGAATCAAACTACGCGGGCGATGTTGTTCTCGATTATCACCCTGCCGTCCGCAATAAGCCTTATGGCCTCAGGCAGGATCTTCCATTCGCATTCCTGCATTATCCTCTTCTGCAAAGTCTCAGGCGTATCGTTCGGAAGAACGTCGATTGCCTTCTGCAAAAGGATCGGTCCCTCATCGTAATTCTCGTTGACGAAGTGAACCGTGGCACCGGACACCTTAACGCCCTTTGCAAGAGCTGCCTGGTGAGGTCTTATACCGTACATGCCTGCACCGCAGAATGAAGGAATAAGTGCCGGATGGATATTGATTATACGGTTGGAATATTTAGCAACGACCTTGGGTCCCATCAAAGAAAGATATCCGGCAAGAACGATGAGTTCTGCACCGGATCCTTCGACAGCAGATAAAACTGCTTCGTCCCAGCTATCAATGGAATCAAAGTCTTTCTTGGAAACTACAACTGACTTAATGCCGTTGTCTGCAGCTCTCTCGAGCGCATAAGCGGTCTTCGAAGATGACAGTACAAGTGCTATCTCAATATCTTTCAAGATACCGTCTTTAGTGTTGTCTATGATGGCCTGGAGATTGGTTCCGCCACCAGACACAAATACTGCTATCTTCATTTCTGTTCTCCTGTTATCAGTTGTATTTAACCTTATGTACGGACTCCTCATCGTCCTCAGGCTTGCCTGCGATGAAGTTGCCGTCGAAGCATGCGGAGCAAACGCCGCAGTCGATCGTGTTGAGTGATCCTCTGAGAGAATCAAGGCTGATGTAAGCAAGTGAATCAGCGCCGATCATGTCTCTGATCTCTTCAACAGACTTTGTGCTTGCGGGAAGCTCTGTCTCAGATGAAGCGTTTACGCCGTAGCAGCATCCGAACTTAACCGGCGGAGAAGCAAGTCTTACGTGAACTTCCTTGGCACCGTTCTCTCTCAAGAATGAGATGATGTGCTTTGTCGTAGTACCTCTTACGAGAGAGTCATCAACGATAGCTATCCTCTTGTCCTTGATGGCAGTTCTCAATGCAGCGAACTTCATGCGTACTGCGAGTTCTCTCTGCTGCTGTGTGCTCTTGATGAACGTTCTGCCTACATATCTGTTCTTGAGGAGACCTGCGCCGTACTGGACGCCGAGGCCTGCAGCATAACCTTCTGCAGCTGCGTTACCTGAGTCAGGTGCGCCGATTACGAGATCGACATCTGCAGGGCTCTCCTTTGCAAGAGCCATACCTACTCTGTATCTGGAATCGAAGATGGACATCTTGTCGATCATGGAGTCAGGTCTTGCAACGTATACGTACTCGAAAACGCATACCTTACCGTCCTTCTTTTCGACAGATGCGTCGTACTTGATGGAGCTCATGCCGTCCTTGGAGATCGTGATGATCTCGCCGGGCTCGAAGTCTCTGATCGTCTCGCAGCCTATAGCGTCAAGCGCGCATGACTCTGAAGAGATATAGTACTTGTCACCGAGCTTGCCGAGGATCAAGGGTCTCAAGCCATAGGGATCTCTAACACCGATGAGCTTGTCTTCAGTCATGAAGATCATTGCGTAAACGCCGTGGATCTCCTTCATTGTCTCAAGGATGGCGTGCTCGCAGTCCTCTGTTCTGATCCTGTTGCGTGAGAAAAGTGAGAGGATGATCTCTGAATCTGTATTTGTCTGGAAGATGGCACCCTGATCTTTGAGCTCTTCTCTGATCTTATTCGCATTCATGATCACGGAATCAGATGTGAGTGCGATGCTTCCTACTCTGGACTTGATGGAAATAGGCTGGATAGCGTCTGTGCCGCTTTCTCTGGGAGAACCGCCCCTTGCGTGTCCGATGGCACATGTACCTGTAAGAGCTGATAGTGTTACTTCATCAAAAACATCGGTTACAAGACCGGGAGCCTTATGTACGAGGAACGTACCGTCGTCATTAACTGCGATACCTGCAGATTCCTGACCTCTGTGCTGCAATGAGAAAATACCGTAGTAAGTATCTCTCGTTACATCCTGCTTACTGCCTTTGATGTCATAACATCCGAAAACTCCGCTCATGTGCTTGTTTCCATCCTTTGTATAAATTGTTCTATGTTAAGGGATAACCCCTAAAAACTTAATTCATCTCAGCGATCTTCTGCTGAAGTCTTGCATCTCTTTCTTCAACGGATGATGCGAGGCTTGCTTTGTAATCCTTGATCTTCTGCATGAGTTCAGCATCAGACAGTGCGAGCATCTGGCACGCAAGGATCGCTGCATTGGATCCGCCGTCTATCGCAACCGTAGCTACCGGAATACCCGTAGGCATCTGAACTGTCGCATAAAGAGCATCAACACCTGCAAGAGCGCCGCCCTTACAAGGTACACCGATTACGGGAAGTGCTGTATTGGCAGCAAGAACGCCGCCCAAGTGTGCAGCAAGACCTGCTGCAGCGATAATTACCTTGAAGCCTTCAGCTTCTGCATTTCTTGCAAGGGACATAGCCTTATCAGGTGTCCTGTGAGCTGAAGCTACGGTAGCCTTGAATCCGACGCCGAACTTGTTCAGCATCTTGAAGCATCCTTCCATTACCGGAAAATCTGAATCGGAACCCATTACAACAAGAACTTTAGCGTCAGCCATGATAATTACCTGCCTTCAAAAATATATTGGCGTTATTCGTCGCCCTGCGCCCATTCGAGGCGCTCCATTACCCTGAAATAATCTTCAGATTCCCACTCATAAGGCGCGGGACAAAAGTCATTTCCGGGCCTTGTCGAGGTCTGACAATAAGGAAAAACCCTCAGCCTATAGTCTACGCACTCGGAACCGTCCTCGTCCATAATAAAATCGCATTGAATTATTACAGAATCGGGGTCTGTTAATGAGTAATTTCCACCAAAACAAAAGTTCGAAAGAGAATAGAAAATATAATGACCGTTATACTTTTCGATAGGCTGCAGGCGGTGCGGGTGTGTTCCGACCACAATATCGACGCCGTAATCATCGATCAGTGAGTGAGCTATCTTCTTCTGTCTGTCCGTAGGTTCGTATGTTCCTTCTGCACCGAAATGGCATGAAGCGATGATGATTGCAGCTCCGTCATCCCTTAAGTCATGAATGATCCCTGCCACACTTGCTGCGTCAGTATCGTTTCCGAGCCCTACCATGCCGATTACGATGCCGTTCGAAGCCGTGAATGTCGCACCGAAATGATCGTCACTCCAGAGGATGCCGTATTCATCAAGATTATCTCTTGTATCCTGAAGTCCGTCTTCCCAGAAATCCATCGTATGGTTATTGGCAATGTTAACAGCCTCAATGCCGTTTAACGTAAGCATTTCAAGGTTTTCAGGATCCATTCTGAAAATATACTGGTTATTCTTATGTCCCGTTCTGTCAGTTACGGGATTCTCAAGGTTTACGAGCGTAAGGTCATCGCTCTTAAAGAGCTCGGCACAGTACTGGAAGCAGTACTCCATATCACCATCCACAGTGCTGTCGAACTTCTTGTTGCTAGATCTGTAATCCTGCGTAAGAGTACAGTCTCCTGCAAAAGAAACAGTAACGATGCGGTCTTCCGGAGCAAGAGTAGGCAAAGGCGTAGGTGTCGGGGTTGCAGTGGCAGTAGGAGTCGGATCGGTGGATACCGTCTCAAGCATCTTGGTGGTTTCAGCTGACTGAAGGATCTCCGTCGTGCGTGTCGTCTCAGAAGACTCGCCCGGCTCAGTATTTTCAGAGCAAGCGGCAACCGATATGGTCAGCAGCATAGCAGCGATCATGGCTGAGATTATCTTCAAAGTTCCGCGTTTATGAGGACTTGCCACCTGATGGATCTGCCTTTCGATAAAAATAGAATTGCCGACAATCATGCCGGCAAATTTATTCTATCATTTTTTTTCAAAATCAATCTAAAATTTTCTTAATTTAGAAGACCAAAAAAGCAGTTCCGAACGGCTTGATGCCGATCTTCCTGGTTCCGCCCAGAATACCGCCCAGAATGAACTGCTCTGAGAGAGGATGTATCTCACCTTCATCGCCTGAAGCCTTGCAGGCAAAGCTGCCGTAATGCTCGCTTACGTCAACATATACAGGCTTATCGGACCTGTTCATGACAAATACTATGGCCCTGCTGCCGGATGCTTCCTTGCCAAAAGCATCACGGCCTTCTTTTAGGTATCTTACAAAGGCGAACGTGCCGCCTTCAGCCATAAGTGTCTCATAGTAACCTGTACGCAGGCACTCGTTCTCGGTCCTGATCCTTGCGATGCGCCTGAAATAAGCCAGAGCTTCCTGACCCTTGGGATCTACCCTGTTCCACGGATAAGTCCTTCTGTTGAACGGGTCCTTATATCCTTCCATCAGGATCTCGTCGCCGTAATAGATGCATGAAGCTCCGATGTAGCATGTCTGGAATGCGAAAGCCATCTTGGCAAGAGATGCAACCGTATCGTAGTACCTGGCATCTACCTTGAACTCACGCTGTATGTCCCTGTCATCCGTATCCTCAGGTCTTGAGAGCATCGTCATTATTCTCGGTACGTCATGTGAAGACACGAGGTTCATCATCGCATAGTAAGCTTCCTTCGGGTAACGCTCGCGGAAACCTTCAAATCTGCTGTTTGCTATATCGGCATCGATATAACCGCAGAGGAAATCCAGAAGAATGTGCCTGAACGTATAGCCCATTACTGCATCGTGTGTATTTCCGAGCATGAAATCACGGTAAGAGCCGTAACTGCACTTATTCGAAGCATCTTCCCAGACTTCACCGATGACGGCACCTTCACCGCCCGTCTTCTCCTTAACGGTCTGTCTCATCTGTCTTATGAAGCTGTCAGGGAGCTCGTCAGATACGTCAAGTCTGAAGCCTGAAGCGCCTCTGGAAGTCCAGACGTCGACTACGCCGTCTTTACCGAAAATGAAGTTCCTGTAGGACAGGTCATCTTCATTGATGTTCGGAAGGTCAGGAAATCCCCACCATGAATCGTATCCGACTGATCCGTCCTGGTTTCTGAAGAAGTTATACCATGAACGGTAGCGGCTCTCCTCGCCCTCGTTGAAGGCCCTGTAAGCGCCTACGCCCTCATAGCGGTCAAACTTATTGAAGTATTTGGAATCGGCGCCCGTGTGGCTGAATACGCCGTCCAGAATGATCCTGATGCCGCGTTCCCTGCAGGCATTCTCAAGGCTCATGAAAGCCGGTGTGCCGCCAAGGATCGGATCGACATTAAGATAGTCAGCCGTATCGTATCTGTGCGAAGATCTCGCTTCGAATATCGGGTTCAGATATAGAACGTTGATACCGAGTTCTTTCAGGTAATCAAGTTTCTCCTCTATTCCCTTGAGACTTCCGCCGTAGAAATCGCATGCAAGGTAACCTGTCTCAGGCTTACCCTTTGTATCAACGTCTTCACTCCAGTCCTTGTGATAGATACGTTCCTGCCTTGCATCGGTATTGATCATCTTCTCGTAATCAAAAGATGTAGCCCTAGCAAATCTGTCAGGGAATATCTGATACATCATGGCACCCTTAAGGAATGAAGGCGTCTTGAAGTCTTTGTTGTAAACGGTTATCTGGAAAGCAAAAGGATACTTGTCCTCGTTTGCTCCTACTCTCGGAGGGTCGTTGTATAAAGTTCCCTCACCATCCGGAGTATCCATGCCGGCACCGTAATAAAGCGTAATAACAGGAGCGTTATCACCTTCATTTTCGCCGTTGACTTTGAAATTATCCGGAAGGTCATTAAGATCACCCGGAACGTTGAATCTGAACCAGTAGAACAGTATCGAAGGTTCAGAAGGAAGCATGAGATTTACATGGTATCTTCCAAGTCCCGATACCGAATACATCGGCTCTTCATGATATGAAAACTGGTAAAGGCCGTATGTGTAGCAAAAAGTAACGTTTGTTGCTTCCATGTAACAGTCGAAAAAGATATCGACATTGGAAGCCGCAGGTCTTGCTCCAAACGGAAGCCTGTACTCAGGAAGGCGCGATGCATGAATGCACCGCGCCCTGTTTAAAGCTTTTGTACTGTTCTGAGTATTCTCAGAAGTCATCAGTCTTTCTTCTCCTTGTCTTCCGGCTTCTTCTCTTCTGCCTTTTCAGGAGCGGGCTTGGCCGGTTTCTTGGCTGCAGGTTTCTTCGCTGCGGCTTTCTTTGCCGGAGCCTTCTTGGGAGCTGCCTTCTTTGCTTCAGGCTTCTTGTCAGCTTTCTTCTCAGCCTTCTTTTCTACCTTCTTTTCAGGAGCGGCATCCTTCTTTTCTGCAGGTTCCTTTTTCGCTTCCTTAGCAGGAGAAGCTTCGATCCTCGGAATGCCTGTGATCAGTGAATAGAGGCCTGCATACTCGCCTGCACTCTTCTTCCATGAATAGTCACCCTTCATGCCTGCTTCAATGATCTTGTCCCATACATCCTGGTGATGACGGTAAATATCAGCTGCATACTTGGTAACGAACAAGAACTCGTGGGCATTGATGTTTGCGAACGAGAAGCCGTTTCCTTCGCCTGTATATTCGTTGTAAGGAGTAACGGTATCCTTAAGTCCGCCTGTCTCTCTAACTACAGGTACTGAGCCGTAAGCCATTGAGCAGAGCTGTGACAGACCGCAGGGTTCGAAGATACTCGGCATGAGGAAGATATCGGAAGCAGCATAGATCGTATGTGCGAGGCCGCTGTCGAAATCGATGCAAGCGCACATCTTTCCGGGGTTGCGGTTTGCGATATCAACAAGTGCTCTCTCATAGTACGGATCACCAGTACCGAGGATTACTACCTGCATTCCATCGTAGAGCATCTCTTCCAATACATAGAGCAAAAGATCTAATCCCTTCTGGTCTACGAGTCTTGAGATCATTGCGCAAAGAGGCGCTCCGGGATTAACTTCAAGGTTAAGCTGCTCCTGCAGTGACTTCTTGCAGACAGCCTTGCCTTCCTTGTAGTTCTTGATCGAATACTTCATCGGGATCTTGTTGTCATTGGCAGGATCGTACTCGAGTTCGTTCATGCCGTTGATGATTCCGGATACCTTATAAGCATACTTCTGCAATGTATAGTTGAGACCTTCGCCGTAGTAATCGGTCATGATCTCATATGCATATGTCGGAGATACCGTAGTAACGGAGTTGGAGAAAACGATACCGGCCTTCATGAAGTTGATAGCCTTATCCTTGATGCAGAAATCTTCTCTTAAGAAATCGTCAGGAAGATCGAGCATTTCCCTTACTACATCGATCGAATGAACACCCTGATACTTCAGGTTGTGGATCGTATAGACTGTCTGAACGTTGGTATGATATCCGTTCTTCTTGAAGTGGCAGTCCAGGAGCATCGGTATCATGCCTGTCTGCCAGTCATTGCAGTGGAGAACGTTAGGCTCGAAGTCCATGAAGTCACCCATGAAATCGAGTACGGCTCTCTGATAGAAGCAATAACGCTCGATATCGAAAACATAATCAACATAGATCTGATCGAAGTTGAAATAGTATTCGTTATCGATGAAATAGAATATGACACCGTTCATCTCGAGTGAGAAAAGTCCCGCATAGAGTGAACGCCATCCCATGTGGACCATCTTCCATCCGAGGAAATGAAGTTTATCGCTGTACTTCACCTTAATCTTCTTGTAGAGAGGGATGATGACACGTGCATCTACTCCCTGCTTGTTAAGCTCTACAGGCAGACTTCCTACAACGTCTGCAAGACCGCCGACTTTGACGAACGGACTGCACTCTGACGAAGCGAATAATACTTTGATGTTCTTTTCCATAATCAGATACCTGCTCCTTTTCCTATAACGATAGGATAGTCGGGATGTCCGACAAGTCTTACGCCCGGTCTTACGAATGCGTTCTTATCAAGGATTACGTTCTCAAGGTGGCAGTTCTCGGAGATGTGAACGTCCTGCATGATTACGCAGTTCTTGACTGTTGTATTTTTCGCGATCGTAACACTTCTGAAGATAACGGATCCTTCAACCTTACCGTAAATGCGGCAACCGTCTGATACGATCGAGTCGCTCATCTCGGCATTGTCGAAGTAAAGTGTAGGAGCTTCATCCTTGACCTTTGTGTAGATCGGCTTTCCGCTCCAGAACAGGTCATTTCTTACAGAATCTGTAAGAAGTGACATTGATGAATTGAAGTAACTCTGTACGTTGTTGATTCTGAGAACTACGCCTGAATACTCAAAGCCGTGAACCTTGAATTCATCGAACATCTTAACGATGGAATGAATTCCGAAGTGGCTCTGGCCGTGTGCCATCTGGCGCGCGAGGATATCGATGAGAAGGTCTCTTCTGAGGCAGAGGATACCGAGTGAGCATCTCTGTGAAGTAGCCTTTGCGGGATTGTAGAGCATATCTCTTACGAATCCGTCATCATCGATGTCTAAGATGTATGAAGGGTTGCCGTACTTTGTGCCGTCACGGTTGTACATGACGGAAATGTCGGCACCTGACTCTTCGTGTGACTTGATGAATGAATCAAATGTCGTATTGAAGATAACGTTTGCACCTGCAACGAGAACGTAAGGTGTTCTGGACTGTCTTAAGAAATCGATAACACCCGTAAGTTCTTCATCTGAATTGATGTTTGTAGCTTCTGAATTTACGTAAGGCGGCAGGATGTGAAGACCGTCATTCTTTCTGTCCAAAGACCATGCGCCGCCTGTTCCCAAGTGGTCCATGAGTGACTTGTACTTGTTGTAAGTAAGAAGACCTACATTCTTTACACCGGAGTTAACCATGTTGGAAAGCATGAAGTCGATGATCCTGTATCTTCCGCCGAAAGGCATAGCGGAAAGCGCGCGAGGATTGGAGAGCTCGCCCAGAGATATCTTTTTGTTGTCGGCTAAGATAAGCCCCATTGCATTATTAAACATATGTCTTAATCTCCTTTACCTCATGCTCTGAATGTCGACTCGATGATGTCGCAGTCTGCCGGAACTTCAAGATCCTGGTCTACCATGCTGTTGGCAGGTATTACCGCGCCGTCCCTGATCTTAAGGCCGCGCTCGAAAACACAGATTCCTTCAGAACAGATCTTATGGTTTGTATAAGGTCCTTCGCCTTCTACGAAGTTTCCTGCCTGAACGTCCTTACCGATAATCGTTCCGACGTCGATCAGACAGCGCTCGATGTGTGCGCCTTCCTTAACAACGACACCCGGCATAAGAACGCAGTCCTTAACGATCGCGCCCTTTTCGACGATAACTGATTCGGAAAGAACTGAATGCTCAACGTCACCGAAGATACGGCATCCGTCTGTAAGAGCTGAGTTCTTTACCTTAGCGCCTGAGCCGATGAAGTGTGACGGCTTAACAGGGTTTCTGGAGAAGATCTTCCATGATCTGTCAACGAGGTTGATCTCTTCAGGCTTATCAAGGATATCCATGTTTGTTTCCCAGAGAGATGAGATAGTACCAACGTCCTTCCAGTAACCCGAGAATCTGTAAGCGCAAAGCTTCTTGCCCTGAGCCAGAAGATTCGGAACGATGTTCTTACCGAAGTCATTATTGGAATTCGGATCAGCTTCATCGTCGATCAAAGCCTGTCTCAATACGCTCCATGTGAAGATATAGACACCCATTGAGGCGAGGTTGCTCTTCGGATTAGCGGGCTTTTCTTCGAACTCTTCGATAACGTCTTCTTCCTTTGTGTTGAGAATACCGAATCTCGGAGCTTCTTCCCACGGTACCTCATATACCGCGATGGTTGCATCTGCGCCCTTCTCGATGTGGGCCTTGAGCATCGCTGCATAGTCCATCTTGTAGATATGGTCACCGGAAAGGATGACAACATATTCGGGATCGTTATCATCGATAAAGCTCATATTCTGGTAGATTGCATTTGCGGTTCCCTTATACCAGTCGGAACCTGCATTACTCTGGTAAGGCGGAAGTATGTATGCACCCGCATTGTTTCTGTCGAGGTCCCAGGGGTGACCGTTACCGACGTATGTGTTAAGAGCCAAAGGCTGATACTGAGTGAGAACACCGACGATCTCTATTCCTGAGTTAACGCAGTTAGAGAGCGGAAAATCGATGATCCTGTAACGGCTTCCGAAAGGAACTGCCGGCTTAGCTACAGTCTTTGTCAGTACGCCGAGTCTGCTTCCCTGTCCTCCCGCGAGTATCATCGCAACGACTTCAGTTCTTGCCATAATGAACTACCTCCGTATATGAGCTTATTTAGTCTTCTTTGTTTTTGTTTCTGCCGTCTTTGAAGGAGCTGCCTTTTTAGCCTCTGTCTTCTTTACGGTCTTCTTTGCAGCAGGCTTTGCTGCCTTCTTTGCTGCAGGTTTAGCTGCCGTCTTCTTTGCGGCGGGTTTCTTCGCTGATGCTTTTGCAGCAGGCTTCTTAGCCTTCTTCTTGACGGGATCTTTTACCTTCATAAAGTAGATACCGGCAAGCGGCGGAAGATTGATCTTAACCTTGTAAGGCTTGCCGTTCAAAGGCTCATCGATAGCTTCGAAGCAGCCTTCCGCATCAGTTGCCGTAGGATATCCTGAACCGCCGTGGCACATGTCGTCTGTATTGAAAACGATCTTATAGGTGCCCAATTCGTATACAGGCATCTCATATCCTTCAAGCGGCTGGGGAACCATGTTAAGGGCAACATAGATATCGTTGCGCTTGGGATCAGGACAAGATCTCTTATAAACGAATACGTTGTTCTTTGTATCATCAGCAGCAATCCATTCAAATCCTGCCCAGGTGTGGTCATCTTCCCACATCTGAGGATTCTCGATGTAGAACTTGTTAAGTTCGCTGTTGAAATTCTGGAGCAGACGGTGTGATTCGTAATCCAAAAGGAACCACTCGAGCTGCTCATAGAAACGCCACTCGATGAACTGACCGAACTCTGCGCCCATGAAGTTGAGCTTTCCGCCCGGATGGCTGATCTGATACATCATCATGGTTCTGAGAGATGCAAACTTTCTCCAAATATCGCCCGGCATCTTATCGATAAGTGAATGTTTGCCGTGAACGACTTCATCATGTGAAAGGCTGAGGATATAGTTCTCAGAGAACGCATACATCATTGAGAAACAGAACTCGTCGTGATGCCATGCTCTTGCATATGAATCAGTTGAGAAATAATCCAGAGTGTCATGCATCCAGCCCATGTTCCACTTATGTGTGAATCCAAGACCGCCAAACTCAACGGGATGGGATACCTTGGGCCATGCTGTTGACTCTTCAGCAATGAGCATTGCATGAGGATAGTTCTTGCGGATAGTGGAATTGAGCTTCTTGAAGAAATCAATCGCTTCAAGATTCTCGTTGCCTCCGAACTTATTCGGAATGTACTGCTGTCTTCCGTAATCCCTGTAGAGCATTGAAGATACTGCGTCTACACGGATACCGTCGAGGTGGAACTCGTCGATCCAGAATACTGCGTTGGAGATCAGGAATGAGAGAACTTCATTCTTGGAATAATCGAAAACATAAGTGCCCCACTCCCTGTGCTCGCCGATCCTGGGATCAGAGTATTCATAGCAGGGTGTTCCATCGAATCTGACGAGGCCTTCCATGTTCTTCGGGAAGTGAGCCGGAACCCAGTCAAGTATTACGGAGATGCCGTTCTGGTGAAGGACATCGACCATAAACTTGAAGTCTGCAGGAGTTCCGAATCTTGAAGTAACGGCATAGTACCCGGTTACCTGATAACCCCATGAATCATCGAGCGGATGCTCTAAGATAGGCATGAGCTCAATATGCGTGTAGTGCATCTTCTTGCAGTAATCAGCAAGATCGATTGCAAGCTCTCTATATGTGAAGAAATTGCCGTCGGGATGTCTTCTCCATGAACCCAGATGTATCTCATAGATGTTGATCGGCTTGGGTGCCAATGCGTCCGTACGGTTCTTTACGAATTCATCGTCGTTCCAGATGTAATCATCAGGATCGTAAATGATCGATGCATTATTGGGTCTTGTCTCGAAATGTCTTGCAAAAGGATCGCCCTTCTCGTAGATCCTGTTATCGGCACCGATCACCCTGTACTTATATCTGTCCCACTGCTGCGCATCCGGAACCTTCTGTTCCCAGATACCCGTCTTACCAAGCATGAACATCTGGCAGTCGTTGGGATCCCAGTCATTGAAATCACCCATAACGCTGACCATTCTTGCATTGGGAGCCCATACGCGGAATATAAAGCCCTTACCATTCTCGTCCTCATAAGGATGAGCGCCGAGAAACTTGTAGCTCATATAGTTCTCGCCATTGTTAAATAAATAAGCGGCATCCATTGATGTTGCTCTTCCTCCCTGTCTCTTTGTGCTGACCATGCAATATAAATGCACGTCAAAATCCAAGGGCATGCGCCCTTAATAACAGATATTATAAACTAAATTAGAGAATTTACCAACCGAAAATACAAAAAAACGCAACTTTTCGCCCCCGGTTTTGTGCAAAATTACATAAACCCGTCTGTTATACGAGCTTAAGACCGCAGTCAGTTATCACGTCCCGCCTTATGTTTTCTCTTCTCTGCATACATGATCGAGTCAGCTTCCTTGAGGCATTTTTCGAAAACATCATGCGGTTTTTCTTTTATGTGTCCGTCAGGATATGTGATAAATGCGCCGGTACTTACGGAGAGGCGGTAATCTTTATTGTCCAGCAACACTTTCCGGTCGATGATCTCTCTTACATTCTGAATATACTGCTTTGCCAGTTTCAGGTTGTAATTCTTAGCGATGACAACAAACTCGTCGCCGCCTGAACGCGCGCAGATCTCATCTCCTGACGTTGCATGCAGCATTGCGTAAGCGATCGTCTTGATGCCGTAGTCACCTTCATTGTGGCCGTAGTTATCGTTTAAGACTTTGAGGTTATCCATATCAAAGACCATGACGGCAAGACCTGTCGAATTCTTCTCGCATTCGTTCAGGAACTCATCAAAGAATTCTTCCAGACCTCTTCTGTTATAGAGTTCTGTGAGCATATCTCTGTTATAAAGATATCCGAGTCTTGTCACGGACTGCTCAAGATCTATCATGATACGGCGCGTCTCGAGGATAACTCCGAGATCGACGAACCAGGACTGAATAGCTCTCTGTTCGCGGAAATCAATTTCAGGATTGGCGATCAGATAGCCCATGTAATACTGGAGATGATGCAGTGCAAAAATATAGTACGGATAAGGGTCTTCCAAAAGATCACGGGGAAGGATCTCTTTCTTCCTGAATGTCTGGACAGGAACCTCTTCTTCTCCGCCATTTCTGTATCCTGCGACGACCGTCATCGTTTCATCTGTCATTCTGAACGAATCATCCACGACCCTCTTCTTGTCCCATCCGGGTGCAAGACAGAGAAACATATCCTTAAAACCGGTATCCGTTCTCGCATTCAGGCTAATTGCCCGGAAACATTCTTCAAGAGTATCAGCGTCTGATACGTTAAGCATTAGATTTGTCGTTGACTGTGCGATGCTCGTGGCATTCTCCAGTTTCTTAAGATATATTGCTCTGAAATCTTCCAGATTATCGACGGTCTTTTTCTGGCATCCGCAGGACTGGTGACAAAAGATATCTCCCACGATACGGATATCGTCATCAAACACCTCACCATCTATAAGGCGGAGCATAGTCTCTACTGCCTGATAGCCCATCTCATAGAAAGGCTGGCTTGCAGTCGTAAGTGTGGGGAAACCGCTTGTAGCTTCTTCCACAGCGTCAAAACCTGTAACGATAAGATCTTCCGGAACACTGATGCCTCTTGCCTTGCATGCATTGATCAAGCCGATAGCAGAATAGTCGTTAACACAGACTACGGCATCAGGAAGGTCCTTTCCATGTTTCTTACATGTCTCGATAATATAATCGAGAGCAGGCTTACCTGAGTCATACCACATGTTGCCGTAGTAGACCTTCTCTTCATCATAAGGAATCCCGTGTTCTTCCAACACATTCCTGTATGTATCCAGACGGTCAAAAGTGAAATTGTGACTCTTATCACCTGCCAGATGGAATATATCTTTGCAGCCATGACAGTCAATAACATGTTCCACTGTCTTGGCGAAAGTCTTAAGATCATCACATCTCACATTGAACTGGTCTTCATCCGGTGTACCGATATTGATAACGGGAATATCATGTTCTGAAAGTATGACCTTCAGATGTTGCTTGATCACCTCGCTGAAATACGTATTAAGCTTGATAACTCCGTCAAAATCACCCAGGTCAGGAATATCAAAAGATACTTTATCGCCTTCATCGTAGGCCGAAAACTCGCCATAGTTCTTACTGGTGTAGGAATCACCGAAACTTGCAAAGAAGATGAGCTTAACGCCATTCTTTAATGCGGCATCGATCAGGCCTTTCTGCATCTTGCCTGACATCTGCTCATATACATGAGATGTAAATACGGCTATCTTCTTCATAAAGCTCCAAAATTTCTGCTTAAGTACATACTCTTATAAATTATTATATTCATCCGGCTTTTTCATTGGTTAACGTTATGTAAACTAACTTTAATGATTTTTCACTAACCGTAAAACCTGACAGCGTGTTATTATTCAGAATAAAATCAGAAAGGCATAAAACAATGAAACACTTTGTTGCATCAGATATTCACGGAGATTCATATTGGGCAGAGCGCATCGTAAACGCTTTCGCAGAGAGCAAAGCTGACAAGCTGGTCTTACTGGGAGACATTCTTTATCACGGTCCAAGGAACGATCTTCCCGCACACTATGAGCCCAAGAAAGTAATCGATATCTTAAACAATATTGCAGATAAGATCCTTGCCGTAAGAGGAAACTGCGATACCGAAGTTGACCAGATGGTTTTAAAGTTCCCTATACTTGCCGATTACATTTATCTCGTTGACGAAGGAACCGTATTCTTCGTAACTCACGGCCACATTTATAACCCTATGAACCTCCCTTCAGTCATGCCTGAAGATGCTATTCTTCTTACAGGCCATACGCATGTTGCAGGAGACTTCATCTGGGAATACGAAGACGGCCGCAAGATCCGCTACATGAATCCGGGCTCCCCTTCAATTCCCAAGGAAGATACGAAGCCTTCTTACATAATCATCGAAAACGGCAAAGCAGAACTTATCCCGTTTAACTGATAAATAACTAAGGGGCCATCGCATTGAAATGCGACAGCCCCATTCTTTTGCAAATAATTAACCGCATTACAGGTTCTTATAGTAAACCTCAATCAGTCCTTTAAGCAGAAGATCCTTATCAAGCGTGATCTTGTGTTTGCAAAGAGGAGCAACGATATCTGCATATCTGCCTGTTGCGATGAGAACGCATTTCTCACCATACTCTTCTTCAATACGCTCGATCATGCCGTCGATAAGTGCTGCATTCTGGAAGATAAGACCGCTCTTCATGCTGTCGACCGTGTTGGTTCCGATCACGTGCTTCGGTATCTCAAAAGCAATGTTCGGAAGCTGTGAAGTCTTGCTGCTTAAAGCTTCTGCTTCGATTCCCATTCCAGCGCCGATCGATGTTCCTACAAAGTTCTTATCACTGTCGATAAGAGAAAACGCAGTAGCGGTTCCCATGTAGATATTGATCTGTGGAACACCGTATTCCTTTATGCCTGCAACGGCAGATACGACAAGGTCGCTTCCAAGCTGTGCAGGATTGTCGATCTTTATCTTAAGACCCGTCTTGACGCCCGGGCCTACGACTATGGGTTCGACTGAACTGAAACGTTCTACAGCCTTCTTTATAGTTCCCGTAACCTGAGGAACAACTGATGATATGATCACGCCTTCTATCGCATCAACAGCCTGTCCGTTGAATTCGAGAGCCGACTTGATGAATGAAGCATACTCCAGATCCGTAGCTGTATTGTCTGTCGTAAGGAGCTCGGTAAAAAGGACCTTACGCTCTTCAAAACAACCCAGAAGGATATGCGTGTTTCCTATGTCGATAGCAAGTACCATATGTTTTCCTCCTACTGTAATTCAGTCAGGTGCGGTTATTAAGACTTTACCAGTTTTGCCTTGATAAGTGCAGTACCGATACCGCCCGTAAGTATAAATGCCGCAATAGCTTCGAAAACCGCATTGATGCCTACGATAGTTGCAAAGAGCATGACGATTCCGATAGTGGGATCAATGCCTGTTGCTTCAGTTACCGTTCCCTTACCAAAGAGCAGGATAAGCGCACTTACGAAAAGGACAGTATTGAAGATTGCTGCGCAAAGGCCTGAAACGGCTGTTTTAACGAATACGGGCAACTTGGTCTTCTTAAGAACTTTATAAACAAGTCCTGTAAGGAAACCTGCAAGTATTCTGCAGACGACGCACATTATGAATGTGAATACGATGTTTGTGTTTGCAAGAAATGTTCCGAAAGGATCAGCTCCGAAGCACTGGACGAAGCTTGTAATTCCGAACACGGCACCGAGAAGTGCACCGGCCCAGGGACCTACTGCTATTGCTCCGACTGCAACGGGGATCATGAGGAATGAGATCGACACAGCACCTACTTTGAGATAACCGACAGGCGTGAAAGCCATTACTAAGGTGAGTGCGATGAGAATGCCCAAGACTGCTATGGTCTTGATGGTTTGTTTACGGTTTTGATCTGTCATGCAAAACCCTCCTTTGTTATTATTCCCAAACGGGATATAGTTACCGGGCTTACACTCCCCTTTTCCGGATCCTCCGTCAGATTCGTCAAGATATCTGCGATACGAGGCATCTTTATGAAAAGTGTCGCGTTACCCACGTGGATTATACAATAAAAACATCAGCTGATTTTATTGATTAATCAGCTAATGTTTCTCATTCAGTTTCGATCTTATAGTTCACAATCGATAAATGCCCTGATCTCAGAAGCAATTCTTTCAGGTTCAAAATAGTGGACATAGTGTCCGCAGCCAAGTTCGATCACCTTTGCATTTGTGAGCTCTTCAGCATAATCATAATGATTGCCGACCCAGTCACTGCCTTTGGTTTCTTTACCGTCAGAGATAAACATTATCATCGGAACGTCAGGCTTGGGCTTGCTGTCTATTATTTCAACCGCCTCTGTAATTGCCCGGCCCTCATTAATAATATCGACATTACAGGTATTTCTTGAAGCTATGGCACGATAGAGATCTTTTTCTTCCTGCGTCAGTGTATCAGGCAGAAAACTGTCTGAATAATAGAATCTCAGGATTCCGATATCTCTTGCAAACGTAATACATTTTTCGAGTTTCAGGGTACCTTCGATATCAAAATTGTCGTATGTTCTCGGGAGAACATTATCAAGTCCCACGATTGCTTCAACTTCGTCAGGATAATCCTGTGCCCACATGATCGCTTCCAAGCCTGACATCGAATGCGGACAAAGGATAAAAGGTCCTTCAATACCTGTCTTTTCTAAGGCCTCCCTGTCCTGTCTTAAGATTGTTGTAAAAGATCTCTCTGAATCGACTATATCGCTGAAACCATAGCCGTACTTTTCGATAACAACGATCCTATAATCGTCATCCAAAAGTGAATACAGACTCTTGAAATCAAGGATAGGTGCAGGCGTTCCGGAACCGGACAAAAACAGCAATGTGTGCTCCCCTTCACCTTCCGAATATACGCACATGTTGTGTCCGTCTACTTCAACCAGCTGTCCAATCGGGTTTTCGAGCAAAGGTTCTTCCTGCTTTAACATTGTCCTGTGATAAATGAAGCAGGCTGCAAGCGCAATAGCAACAACCAAAACCAGAGCAAGGATGATTATCCCCAATGTTTTAAAAACTTTTTTCATAAACAAAACTCTATCCCAAATAAAAATTCCTGCCTGAATAACTCAGGCAGGAACATTATAACACTGCTTTTAATTCCGAAATTACTTCGCGAAAGCTGCGCCTCTGTCAAATGCTTCCATGTTGATCGGAATGAGGTTGTGCTTTCTTTCGGGAAGGATCTCATAAAGTGACTTCTCGAAAGAATCTCTTGTGAAACAACCTGTAGCTGTAGCCATGCAGCCGAGCATTGTGATAGGAGCGAACATCATCTTACCGAGCTCGGAAGCAATATCAGAAGCCTCCATAGCGATAACCTTGATGTCAGTTCTTGTAGGTCTTGTCTTGATGAGTGAAGAGTCGAGGATCATGAGAGCACCGGGCTTGAGCTGTTTCTCGAACTTCTCCATTGAAGGCTGATTGAGGCAGATAACAACGTCTGCATCGTTAACAACAGGTGATCCGATAGGCTCATCTGAGAAAACAACGGAGCAGTTAGCCGTACCGCCACGCATTTCAGGTCCGTATGAAGGGAACCATGAAACTTCCTTACCTTCATAAAGAGCAGCTTCTGCTGCCATCTTGCCTGCGGAGAGGATTCCCTGACCGCCGAATCCGGCAAAAATTACAGAGAAATCAATCATTTCTTCACCTCCCCAACATTAACGCAGTTGTTAGCTGTTGCAGGGATTGCACCAGAAACATACTTACCGTCTGCATCGAATGTGATGTCAGCGCCCTTGTAGCATCCGAGAGGATACTGCTTCTCCATGTTCTCCTTGAGCCATTCCATAGCTGCGAGAGGCTCCTTACCCCAGTTTGTAGGGCATGTGGAGAGAACTTCTACGAGAGAGAAGCCGAGCTTGTTCTTCTGAACGTTGAATGCCTTCTGGATAGCCTTCTTAGCGTTCTGGATGTTCTTGAAATCTGTTACGCAAACACGCTCAACATAAGCAGCACCTGCGAGGTTGGACAAGAACTCGGAAACGTTAATAGGATAACCCTGGTAAGAAGGATCACGTCCCCAAGGTGATGTTGTTGTAACCTGGCCTACGAGTGTTGTAGGAGCCATCTGACCTGAAGTCATGCCGTAAACTGCGTTGTTTACGAAGATTACTGTGATGTTCTCGCTTCTTGCAGCTGCGTGAACGATCTCAGCAGTACCGATGGATGCAAGGTCACCGTCTCCCTGATATGTGAAGACGAAGCTGTCCTTGAGGTTTCTCTTGATACCAGTTGCAACTGCAGGCGCTCTTCCGTGAGCTGCCTGAACCATGTCGCAAGCAATGTACTCATATGAATTGTATGTGCATCCTACTGATGCAACGCCTACAGCTGTCTCAAGTGCATCATTCTCAACCAAAGTCTCAGCAACGAGTCTGTGGATGATGCCGTGGCAGCAGCCGGGGCAATAATGGAAAGGCTTATCTGTAAGGCCTTTTGTGGGTTCGAAAACTACAGCCATCAGAAATTACCTCCTTCTGTGATCTTTCCCTCGTGGATCGCAACGATCTTGTCGAGGATTTCCTTCTGCATCGGGAGATTTCCTCCGAGTCTGCCGTGGAAATATACGGGCTTCTTGCCGTTAACGCCGAGTCTTACGTCTTCGATCATCTGACCTGCGTTGAGCTCAACGTCGAGGAAAGCCTTAACTGAAGGCATATCAGCTGCTTCAGAGATTGCCTTGTAAGGGAAAGGCCAGAGTGTGATAGGTCTGATCATACCGACCTTGATACCAAGCTCTGCAGCCTGACGGATAACGTTACGTGAAATTCTGGAGCATGTGGAGAATGCTGTGATAACGATCTCTGCATCTTCCATGTTGATAGCTTCATAACGAACTTCGTTAGCCTCTACGATCTTGTACTTCTCCTGAAGTTCAAGGTTCTTCTTCTCGAGAACATCCGGATCGATGTAGATGGATGTTACTGTGTGGTGGAAAGAATCACCCTTTCTGCCGCAAGCAGCCCAAGGCTTCTCAATAGTCTCAACGGGCTCTTCGTCACGGAAAGCAACAGGTTCCATCATCTGACCCAAAGTACCGTCACCTACGATCATGCAGGTCATTCTGTACTTATCAGCGAGATTGAATGCCTCAACTACGAGCTCATAAAGCTCCTGAACGGAAGCAGGTGCGATAACGATGTTTCTGTAGTCACCGTGTCCGCCGCCCTTTGTAGCCTGGAAGTAGTCACCCTGTGCAGGCTGAATACCGCCCAAACCCGGGCCTGCTCTAACAATATTAACTACAACTGCAGGAAGCTCAGCACCTGCAATGTATGAGATACCTTCCTGCTTGAGGGAAATTCCCGGAGAGGAAGAAGATGTCATTACTCTGAAACCGGCTGCTGCTGCACCATAAACCATGTTAATGGCTGCAACCTCAGACTCTGCCTGAACGAAGTTACCGCCGACCTGAACCATCTTCTTAGCCATGTAGTGCATGACTTCTGTCTGAGGTGTAATCGGGTATCCGAAATAGTTGCGGCAACCTGCTCTGATTGCTGCTTCGGCAATTACTTCATTGCCTTTCATCAATACTCTTTTCTGTGCCATGTTACTTCCTCCCGATCAGAAACGCTCAACAGTGATTACAACATCCGGGCACTGAGTAGCGCAGAATGCGCATCCGATACACTCATCGGGATTTACACAGGTTGCGGGATGATAACCCTTAGCGTTAAGCCTTGTCTTGTCAAGTTCGAGGATTTTCTTAGGACAAGCTGCAACACAAAGTCCGCAGCCCTTGCACAGATTCTCGTTAAAAGTTAACTTACCTTTTGCCACGAAAAACCAACCTCCTGAAACCTCGCGCTGTAATTTACCGCGATAAAATATTCGAATATTATAAACTTGATTGTTTTTATACGCAAATATAAATATTTCGTTATATAATTTGTTAGATATTAATTAAAAGTATTAAATTTATACATATTCATATTGTTATAATAAATAAAAAATCCAGGAGAACAATGAAATGAAACGTTGTTTTGGTTGTTTTGAGCTAATCGATGATGCATTGGA
This sequence comes from Saccharofermentans sp., assembly GCA_045648465.1. Classification (GTDB taxonomy): domain Bacteria; phylum Bacillota; class Clostridia; order Saccharofermentanales; family Saccharofermentanaceae; genus Saccharofermentans. The sequence goes on along the minus strand of JAZROA010000009.1, from coordinate 2,599 downwards.
AACATGTCCACGCTGTGGTTATAAAAAAAACACTGCCACTTCAAATAGCAATTATCTTACACCCGGTACATTATTATCCAACCGGTACATTATCGGAAAAGTAATAAATTCTGATAATAATTCTATTAATTACGTAGCCTTTGATAATTCCACTAATCAAAAAGTTAAAATCAGAGAGTTTTTTCCGTCTGAATACGCTGTCAGATTCCCTAATTCAAACAATATTTGCCCCAAAGATCCTAATTACAATAATGTTTTCAACGCTGGTTTTCAGGCATTCGTTCAGGAAGCCAAGCAGTTATTTAATGGTACAGGCAGCACGAAATTGTACGATTGTGTCGGCGAAAACGGTACTGCATACATGATCATGGAGTATTCCGAACACAGAACTACATACAACGGAGCCTTTGCCGCTCCAAACCAGCAAGTCAGAAACCAAAGACCTGCAGTAAAACCCGTAAACACAGTTAAAGAAGAACCCAAGTCTGACATTAAGGTTCTTAAACCAGAAAACAAGCAGAACCGTTCCTATAATTTAATGAGAGATATAAGCCTTGTTCCTGTTTGGCTCAAGATCCTCTTCCCTTCTGTTTTTGTAGTCGGAATTGTTTTGATTATTCTGTTATCTACCGGTGTAATCAAATTCAAATACAAAACCGAAGAAATGGTAGAAACTGCAGTTATTACAACTACAGTTTCAGAAACCACTACAGAAACCACACCTGAAACAACATTAGAACCTGAAGTCGATGCTTTGGTTATGACATATAATGATCATACATATGCAGTTTTTAACAATGCTGATACATGGGATGCTGCTGAAAAGTACTGTGAATATGTCGGCGGCCATCTTGCAGTTATTACTTCCAGAGAAGAAAACGATGCCGTATGGGCATTTGTTAGCGCTAACAACTGTGAAACAGTATTTATGGGCCTTTCTGACTTAGAAACTGATGGAGAATGGAAATGGGTAAATGGTGAACCATTTGTGTTTTCTAATTGGTCTGTAAACCAGCCTGATGGTCTTGACACAGAATACTATGGAGAATACTTATGCGGTTATCCCGGTGGCAAATGGAATGATAATGCATACAACCCCAGAACCCAAGAAGGTGGAATTCATTTCATTTGCGAATGGGACAGAATTGTTGTAGGAACTACTAACCTTACTTTAGATGATGTGACTGCGTTACTGCCAGATGACTTCTTCAATTATCGTGTATTGTCTTTAGATCAGGCAAAAAAAGCATTTGAATATCATATAGCCGAAGATTTAATCACAAAGAATAACATCAACACCACTAAAGCAACTTGGGGATTTGAAAAACAGGATGGTGATAAATTCCGTTTCTATTACTCGACTGCTTCAAATCTATATGTAACATATGAAATGGATATTAACACAGGTACCACCACATCTACTACATATGTAAGCTCAACAAGTTCAGATATATGCGGCGAAGGAGAATATGACTTTAATGCTTGGGATTATTTATATGATCCCGATATTCAGCAAGATGATGTCGAGTATGTTGATGTCCAATCATTTATGGGCAAAGACATTTATGCTTCTGTAAATTCTTTTGATGATATCAGTGAAGATGAAGTTGATACAGGAATCCAATATAGTTATGAATATGTAACTCTATATTCAAGCAAGCCCAATAACACTTCAAACATCGATTGGATAGGTGTTTATTCATATTGGGGACCGTTTAGCATCTATGGAGCAGTACCCGGCATGACTTGGTACGAGGCTTTGTATGACATCTGCGCCGGAGAAGCTAATAGTGTTATCAGAATCGATGACTACAGCATAAAAATATTTATGAATGACGGAAATACAGTTACACTAACTTGGGATAACGGGGACAGCGTCACCGGAATAGTAGTAAGCAAATAACTATTTGCATAATGAAACAATAGAATTATGAAACGTTGCTTTGGCTGTTTTGAAAGCATAAAAGACGAATTGGAAATATGTCCGTTCTGCGGATATATCGAAGGAACGGCACCCGAAGAAGCAATACATATGGAGCCGGGAACGATCCTTTCCGGCCGTTACATCGTAGGCAAAGTAATAGGATACGGCGGATTTGGTGTTACATATATAGGCTGGGATGCCAAGCTCGAACAAAGAGTAGCAATAAAGGAATACCTGCCAAGTGAGTTTTCTACCCGTATGCCCGGCCAGTCCAGAGTATCTGTATTCAATGGTTCAAAGAATGAGCAGTTCTTGTCAGGCCTTAATAAGTTCGTAGACGAAGCAAAGAGATTATCCAAGTTCCAGAATGAAGAAGGCATTGTAAAGATATTTGACTGTCTGGCGGAAAACGATACCGCGTACATAATAATGGAGTATCTTGAGGGAGAAACATTAGCTGAAAGACTAAAACGCGATAAGACTATTCCTGAAAAAGAAGCAATAGATCTTCTCATGCCGGTAATGAAATCTCTTGAAGTAGTCCATAAAGAAGGAATAATCCACAGAGACATAGCACCTGACAATATCTTCATAACCAAGGATGGCGAAGTAAAGCTCATAGACTTCGGAGCATCAAGATTTGCAACGACGTCACATTCACGAAGCCTGACTGTA
>JAZROA010000008.1:0-49187 GCA_045648465.1 Saccharofermentans sp. | reverse complement strand
AAGTTGTTTATAATGCTTTTCAAGTTTTGAGCGATGGGGGTGTAATTATCGAACCTATCGGAGAACTTCCATGGAGTAAATGTTGTGCCACCATTATTGATAAATATGGTGTGTGCTGGTGGATATCAATTTAACAAATTCATGTATGTCGAAATGAGGCGCAAAAATGTATGAAGAGTACCTGCTAGAGACAAAAACAATAGATCATAGAGCTCCGATCATCCGGGAAAAGGTATTGGAACTCAAAAATGGCGTAGAATCGACGATTGATTATATCGTGAAAGCGTATGAGTTTGTCCGGGACGAAATACCTCATTCCTGGGATATTCAGTCGACCATCGTTTCCCGAAAAGCAAGTGAAGTGTTGAAGAACAAAACAGGTATCTGTTGGACAAAATCGTGCCTTCTGGCTGCATTATTAAGAGCAAACGGAATTCCGTCCGGAATAAGCTATCAGTTGCTAACACGGGCCGATGATGATGACAGCGAAGGATATATTATACATGCATTAAATACTGTATATATCGAAGAGCGAAATATGTGGATACGACTTGATGCCCGCGGAAACAAGAATAATGTACATGCAGAGTTTAGCATTGAAGAAGAACATCTTGCCTTTCCTGTAAGAAATGAGTTTGGTGAGGTTGACTACCGAAATAATGATCCGGACTTGGATGAGAGACTTGTAAGCATATTGAAAAATAGCAAAAGCATATTAGAGATTACCACAGATTTTGAAATGAATTGATATCGTAATTATCTTTTAACAAAATGAACGAACGGGGATATAGAGGGATAGTATGAGTTATTTTATTTTCGAGAATAAAGAGATCTTCTATGAAGAGAAAGGCGAAGGAACACCTTTGCTGATACTTCACGGGAATACCGGTTCTTCCAATATGTTCGCAGGTTTTGCGGACAGATACAGCACAGATTTTAAGGTTGTGCTCATTGATTTTCTCGGGCATGGAAGATCCGACAGACTAAGTGAGTTTCCTTCTGATCTGTGGTTCTATGAGGCACAGCAGGTGATCGCTTTCCTGCGCGAAAAGGGTTATGAAGAAGTGTTCCTTATCGGTTCTTCGGGCGGTGCGATGGTGGCGATCAATGTCGCTCTGGAAGCTCCTGAACTTGTCAGTAAAGTTATTGCCGACAGTTTTGAAGGTGAGCACGCAGGTGATGCTTTTACCGACAATCTTTTAAGAGACCGTGCTATGGCAAAAGAGAATCCCGGTGCCAGAGGATTCTACGAATATATGCATGGAGCGGACTGGGAACAGGTTGTTGATAATGACACTTCCGCGATATTAAGGCATGCAAAAGAGGTTGGGGAGTTCTTCCATAAACCGATTAGTGAACTTAAAGCAGATATCCTGCTGACCGGGAGCCGGGAAGACAAGTTTATGTATTCCATTGCCGATAACTACTATGAGGATGTCTATGGTGAGATATTAAGTAAGATCGGACACGGGAAGATGCATCTATTCGGCAAGGGGGATCATCCTGCAATGATCAGCAATTTTGATGAATTCTACGACCTGAGTATTGAGTTTCTAAAATGATCCGGAGGGATTGAGAAAAATGATGATAAACAAAGCAACAAAGGATGACTTCGATACAGTCAAAGAAATAACACAGAGAACTATACGTGCGATTTATCCGCATTACTATCCGAAGGGAGCTGTTGATTTTTTCTGCGCTCATCATTCTGATGAGAAAATAATGAAGGATATTACTGACGGAAATGTTTATGTTCTTGAGGACGAAGGAAATATCGTTGGTACAGTGACAGTTAACAATAATGAGATAAACAGGCTTTTTGTTTTGCCGGAGGCACAGCACAGAGGTTATGGTCGATCACTCATGGATTTTGCGGAGAACAAAGTGCTTGAGTTTTATGATGAGATCTGTCTGGACGCATCACTTCCTGCTAAGAGTATTTACCTTAAACGAGGATTTGTTGAGAAAGAGTATCACATTATAGATACTCCTGACGGAGATCATTTGTGTTATGACTTTATGAAAAAGTCTGTGGAATAAGATGATATCGTCGACAAACTTTTAAGTTTGCAAATTACCAGGGAATATTGGGAGAATCAGATGGACGAAGAGAATATCAGAGAGCTTTCAGGCGCAAACATGGATATTGATTTAGTCAGTGAAAATGCCCCTTGGACTCAATGTGCTTGTCCATGGAATGAAGCTGAGAATACCAAAGAGCATAGATGCGCAGTAAAAGACACTTCTATATGCAAGTATTTTCGGGGAATCAAGTATTTAGACAGTGTGCTATGCAGTTATCCGCAAGAAAAGTAATTATGGCTTATTTCAGGTTTGAGAATAAGAATATCTACTTTGAAGAGTTCTACGGACTGAGCATTGATTTTCTGAAGGGATAATTGCATGAACAGTCTGTTTTATGAAGGCCTTGCAGAAGGTGACAACAAGAAGCTTCTTTCAGTTCCCAAGAGTGATATCCATAATCACTCTACTAAGGGATGCCGGCGGAAATGGCTGGAAGAGAAGACCGGTCAAAGATTTGCAGAATCACCGGAAAGATTTGACGGTCTTGCAGGCATGCAGGAATGGTTTACTAAGACTATAAAGCCCTATTGTTCAGGAAGTGAAGGCATTATTCTCAGATGGGAAGGCGCTTTTGCGGAAGCCAGAAGGAATAACATAACAAGGCTTGCGATGAACTTTGGAGCAGCTGAGATTGACCTGGTCGGCGGCATGAACGTTTTCAAAAATCTGATCAACTCATTTCATCAGAAATACTGTCCCAATACGATATTTGAACCGGAGATTACTTATGTCTCCGTGTGTGATATAGATCAGGAAGCAGATAAGATAGATCAATACTTATCGTCAGGTTTTTTCAAATCGATCGATGTATGCGGTGGAGAGGGTATTAAGCCCTTTGAAACATTTCTGCCTTTGTACAGAAAAGCTGAAGATTATCATTTGGTCAAGAAGATGCATGTCGGGGAAACCGGCTCTGCAGATGATGTAAGGCGTGCTGTGGAAGTATTAAATCTTGATGAAGTGCATCACGGAATTAATGCTTCAGGCTCGGAAGAAGTAATGCGGTTCCTTGCAGATAACAGAATTCAACTTAATGTGTGTCCAAGCAGCAACGTAATGCTAGGGTATGCATCGGATTATAAAGATCATCCAATCAGGTTGTTATATGAGAACGGAGTCAGAGTTACGATAAATACTGACGATCTGCTGATATTTGACAGCTCTATCGAAAACGAATATCTGCTGCTTTATCAATCTGGAACATTAAACGCTGAACAATTAAATGAGATCCGTAAAAACGGTCTGCTATAATAAACATGACATATAGTTGTCGTGTTTAGCGTGTTAGCATATTCATGGAGCGTGATCAGATGAAGATAGACAGACTCATCGGAATACTGTCGGTACTGCTGCAGAAGGAGACGGTGACCGCGCCTGAACTGGCTGAACTTTTCGAGGTCTCGAGGCGTACGATCAACAGGGACATTGATACCCTGTGCTATGCCGGAATACCGATAAGAACGAAGCAGGGTTCCGGCGGAGGCATCTATATCGCGCGAGGATACCGAATCGATCGGACAGTCCTTACTTCCAAGGACATGCAGACGATCCTGGCAGGTCTGAGGAGCCTTGACAGCGTAAGCGGGAGCAGTTATTACGGCCAGCTGATGGAAAAGCTTCAGACCGGGTCTTCTGATCTGCTGAGCGGTAAGGATTCGATGCTGATCGATCTGTCTTCCTGGTACAAGGAATCTTTGGCGCCAAAGATAGCCTTGATCGAGGATGCGATCGAAAGCCGTTATCTATTGAGATTTGATTATTATGCTCCGTCAGGAGAGAGCAGCAGGACGATCGAGCCGTATTATGTTGTCTTCAAATGGTCGAGCTGGTATGTCTGGGGTTGGTGCAATAAACGCAAAGACTACAGGCTCTTCAAGCTTAACCGTATGGATAATGTGATCCTAACGGACAAGACGTTTGAATGCAGAGAAGTCCCGGTGCCGGATCTCTCCAACGAAAAAGTCTTTAAGGGAGGCATAAAGGTAAGAGCGCTCTTTGATCCGGACGTTAAATGGCGCCTGATGGAAGAATTCGGACCTAAGTGCTTCGAAGAGACGAATGACGGAAGACTGCTCTTTTCGGCAGAATATACGGATATGGATAACCTGATCTCATGGATCCTGACATTCGGAGACAAAGCCGAGGTCATTGAGCCGGAAGAAGCAAGAAAGAAACTACTTGAGATAGCTGAAGCTATCAAGAAATACTACAAGAGGTGAAAAGGCATGACAGATAACAGTTTGATAAGTTGTTGTGGAATGGACTGTAGCGCATGCTATTGCTACGGAAAGATGTGTCAGGGCTGCAACGCTGCATGCGGTAAGGTTTTCCATTGCCCTGAAGGCGAGGAATGCGCCATATATCATTGCTGCATTACTAAGAACGGATTTAAGTCCTGCGGTGAATGCGACAAGCTTCCTTGTGAGATTATCCTTGGTACGAGAGATCCAAACCTCTCAGAAAAAGAATTCATGAAGACGGTTGAGGACAGAGTAAAGCGCTTGAAAGGCGAGTGATCAGAATGGCGTTTGACTTCAAGAAAGTAAATAAAGAATTCTATATGCCGAAAGACACGCCTGCCATTGTCACTATTCCGAAGATGAACTACATTGCGGTAAGAGGGCATGGTGATCCTAATGAAGAAGATGGTGAATATAAGAAAGCGATAGGACTTCTTTACGGTATCGCATTTACTATCAAGATGAGCAAAAAGAGTGATCACCGGATTGAAGGATACTTTGACTATGTTGTTCCTCCGCTTGAAGGATTCTGGTGGCAGGAAGGTGTGGACGGAATTGATTATTCCCATAAAGAGAACTTTAATTGGATATCCGTTATCCGTCTGCCGGATTTTGTTACAAAGTCTGAATTTGATTGGGCTGTAGCTGAAGCAACAGCAAAGAAGAAGGCAGATTTTTTGCGAAAGCCGAGTTCTTCACTTATGATGAAGGACTTTGCGTTCAATGCATGCATATCGGTCCTTATGACGATGAACCGGCAACTGTTGAGACGATGCATAAATACATAAAAGCACAAGGATATGAATTAGATATCTCAGATAATAGACTTCATCACGAGATCTATTTAAGCGATGCACGAAAAGTTGTTCCGGAGAAGCTGAATACAGTAATCAGGCATCCGGTCAGAAAGATTTAAGCGGGAATATCGCAACTTAACTGACTATAGATTTTCCGCGAACCAGTGACAAACTGAAAAAGAGTGCACGGAAAGTCGGGTAGGACATTTCATTTAGAGTTATGATGAGTATGCAGAGAGCAGGTGATCAAGATGCAAGGTTGGATTGAAGGCTTTCAGGAATCAATCGATTATATCGAAGAAAATCTGTCGGAGGCATTGGACATAGAGAAGATAGCAAGGAAGGCGGCGTTATCACCTTTCTATTATCAGCGGATATTTGGTGCTGTGTGTGGAATGTCGGTCGGCGATTATATTCGTGCACGAAGAATGACACTGGCTGCACAGAGATTGACAAGCACAGAAGAGAAGGTGATCGAAGTGGCTTTGGCATATGGATATGATTCTCCGGACAGCTTTGCAAAGGCCTTCGGAAGATTCCATGGCATCACGCCGTCTCAGGCGCGTGAGCCGGGAACAAGACTTCGGTCTTTGGCTCCTATGCGCATCAAATTAACAATGGATGGTGGAAACATGTTAGAGTACAGCATTACAGAAAAGGCACCGTTTACAATCGTCGGTGTAAAAAGACGATTCAATTCGGATACAAGTTATCAGGAGATTCCGAAGTATTGGGAGGAATGGATGCAACAGGGCGAGAAGCGCCCCGTAATGGGAACTTTCGGCGTGTGTGTCGACATGATTGGAAAGAATTTCGATTATTGGATTGCGGATCTTTACTTCCCGTGGGAAGAAAACCCGGAAGGGTGCGAGACGAGGGTAATCCCCGGAAGCTTATGGGCGCAATTTCCATGCACTCTGGAGACGTTGCAGGCTGTGAATACAAAGATATGGTCAGAGTGGCTCCCTTCGCTCCGTGGATATCAGCTTGCAGAAGATTGTGAAATAGAAGTCTATCTTCCCTCGGAAGACGGTTCCGGAGAGATTAAGACAGCTATTTGGGTACCTCTGAAGAAAGAGTTGAATTGAATTTGAATAACAGGAGGCCAGAGAGTATATGAAGATTGAAAAAGTTTATAAGGATTCATTCGTTGTAATTGGAAAAGAAGGATCCACCCGGGATGGGGACGGTTTCGTTCAGAGACTTTGGCAAGAGGCTAATTCCAATTTTGATGAGATTTCCGATCTTGCGAAAAGAGATGAATCAGGAAATCTCGTTGGTGTATGGGGGGCAATGACTGACTTCTCACGATCATTCAAGCCTTGGGATGATTTCAAAAGAGGACTTTATCTTGCAGGGGCAGAATGTAGGGATGACGCGGATCCCCCCGAAGGTTGGATCAAGTGGGTTGTGCCTGGCAGAAAGTATCTGGTGACAGAGGTTGATCTGGATAGCTATGAAGAAACATTCCGAAATGTGATTGACCACATTATTCCGGAGACGGGAATGAAACTTGCAGGTGCGGCATGCGATTATACTGATCCTACAACGGGGAAGAATAAATTGTATTTCCCTGTGGAGTGAGAAAAACAAATATAGGCCTGATAGTAAATAAGATTGATAAGGAATTAATCGATTATAATGAATAATCGGCTGGATAATCCAGCCGATTTTATGTTGAGCTCCTTTTCATGTAAATAACTGTCGTAAATTTGTCGTAAGCTATCAGTTTTATATATAGGGATAAGGCTGGAAGCCTTGATTCTATTGGGCTTCAGGGATTGTGAACGCTCAGATGGTTTGTTCCCACCTCTTCCCACCATAGAGGAGTTATCGGTTTCGGTAACTCCTTTGTTTTTGCCCTAAAACCCTTGTGGTTGAGCGATTTCCCCTTTTGACCAATAAATCAATAAAACTTTATAACCCTTTAAAAATATCCATAAGTTCCAATGAATCTGACAAAAATCTGCAAAAATTTCTTCCTACTATTAAGGAATGGGAGAGGGAAAAAAGGGTAGCTGTACTAAAAGATGTCTTAAAATTGTTATGAAAAAGCAATGGATATAATGCGATTTGATATAATGAAGTTGTTAGTTAGGTAAATTTTAAGAAAACGACCAATTAATTATTCAGCTAATTATGTATGTGGAAATAAACAAGGATCTCGTAGAACATCTTTACAGCATTCCGTGGTTTCAGAATTGCGGTGAGGATATTCCGCATCTCGGACTGAAGGTTTCAACAAAAGAAGAAGTCATTAAACGTAATGCCTCTATTAAATGGGGGAATACCGTATTAGATTTTCAGGGTGACCTTACTGTTAAGCTTTCTAAACGTCAAATATCACATGAAGGTGATGAATATAAGCTTTGGAATGGAATGGTAAATGAATGGAAAAGCACTTATTTACCAAAGTTGGATGATATTTGGACAGCAAGACTGGGCGAAACAAGCCTTAATACAAAAGAAATCCTCAATATGGTGCGTTTTTGTGTTTTGGCTATAGTTATGGCCGATGCTTATAAGAATATTGTTCCGGTTGATGACTTTTTCGAGAATCTTCTGAAAATATATGAATCTGGATATCTGCCATGTGGATGGTCAGGTAAGAAAGATAAAGGAACGTTCTACATATATTGATATAATCTTGTTTAAGCGGGAAATTTAAACTAAATAGACTTGAGATAATTTGATTCTGGGGTGTTTATGGGTAGACAGCTAGCATTTTGGAAATATGAAGATGGCATATATCTTGATAATCGTGAAGTCTATATGACTTCATGTATTGAGGGCAAGATTGTAAACGGCCTAGCTCAATTACCTTATGCTGAAATACTTGTAAAACTGAATAATGCTTTTAGCAGTTATACAAAATTGGACACATATAATTTCGAAAGTGCTAAAGGATCATTTACTGTTTATTTCAGACAGCAATCTGTACTGTTTGACTGCAGCTTCAGTTTGCCGGAAACTGAACTTAACTCGATAATTGACATAATGCTTGAATATGGTTGTCCGTACTATGATCCACAGATTGCTGTGAGATTTGATGGAACATAATCTTTTAAAATATCCGATTATATCAGCATTCGGTGATTGATATAATTAGTACACCAAATAGAAAAAAGATAAATACCCGTTTTGAGGTATAACGATATGAAACATACAGATAGAGGGATTTCTTTAGCAGCAGATGCTAATGCTCCGCGCAAGGTCTAACGGGCGATACCTTCACGGAGCAAACGATAACATATCGTCTGGTCAGGCTTTGCGCACAGAAATGAATTAATCATATTTCTGGGAGCAAAGTTATGAATAAACTATCCACAATAAAAGAACTTAAAAGCTTTCTGCTTTTATGGCTTTCTCAGACTGTATCGGAACTTGGTACAGCAATGACAGATTATGCATTGATAATCTGGGCATATCAGAAGACCGGCATGGCTTCAAGCGTTACGATGCTGACTTTCTGCATGTTCCTGCCAACGATACTTTTCAGATTCATTGCAGGAACTTTTGTTGACCGCAGGAATAAGAAACGGATCATGCTGGCGGCAGATCTGATCGCCGCCTGCGGCTCACTGTTGGTATTAGGTCTGTTTACAGGTTCAATACTGGAGATATGGCATCTGTATCTCATCAATATGGTTCTCAGCTTCATGAATTCTTTTCAGGAATCGGCATCCTTTGTTGCCATAAGCCTGATCGTTCCCGAAAAGCATTACACGAGGATCGGAGGACTTCAGGGAATATCCGGTTCAGTAGTGTCGATCCTGGCACCTGCATTAGGAAGCGTTCTTCTGGTTGCGGGCGGCATGGAACTGGTGCTTATATGTGATCTTGCAAGTTTTGCGTTTGCGTTTTTGGTATTGCTGTTTCTTGTTAAGATTCCTGAGACCAGACATAAGAATACAAAAGAAGAACCGTTCCTTAAGAGCTGTAAGGATGGCATCAGGTTCTTGCGCGATAACAGGGCATTGCTTCATATGACTCTGTTTATTGCCGTTGTTAATCTGCTCGCCAAACTCGGAAACGACGGCCTCATGGCACCTTTTGTGCTTGGGAGGAGCGGCAATGACCAAAGAATATTGGGAGCAGTCCAGGCTGCAACATCTGCCGGCATCTTTATCGGAAGTATAGTTATGACCTTGCTTAAACCTGCCGGGAAAAAGACACGCCTGATTTTCATTTCCTGCTCTTTGGTTTTCTTTGCCGAAGTCATAATGAGTCTTTCGGTTCATCCGGCGGTTTGGAGCATCAGTAATTTTGCAGGTTATGCTGCTGCTGTCATTATGGGAGCAAACCTTGATGCAGTACTTCGTGAGAAGGTGCCCATTCAAATGCAGGGAAGAGTTTTTTCGGCTCATGATACGATCAAGAATTGCACCAATCCGTTAGGACTGCTTCTGTCAGGTTATCTGGCTGATTATGTTTTCGAGCCCATTATGAGAACAGAGTCACCGTTGCAAAGTGTTCTTTCGCGTATTTTCAATTCCGGCAACGGTTCAGGAATTGCAGTGATGTTCTTTATCGTTGGTATAGCAGGCATGCTGATAAGTATCACGCGGTTAGGGAAAAACACTTATCGGGAATTAGATCCGAACTGAGGTGGAATAAAAAACTGCCTGAGGATAAAACCTCAGGCAGAAATTTTAATCCTGTTTCAGGAAAGATTTAATAGTTTTATCCAATGGATATAATGCGATTTGATATAATGAAGTCGTTAGTTAGGAAAATTTTAATATAACTAACTAAGAAGCCTGCGAAAATGACTCGCAGGCTTCAATAATTTCAGGTTATTTTACAGCGGAAGATCATCGATGCACATGTAATAGACACCGAGCCGCTTGATCTTAGCCTTTGCAAGTCTTTTAAGCTCTTCGTCATAGAGTTGGAGTTGATTTCGGGATAGCGGATAAAAGAGCGGGATTACGAGAAGTCGAAGTTCTTGGAATTCGGAATGATAAACCAATCAATCATCTTCAGAATTCAAATCACAAATGTATAATATAGAAAACGATATCGAAATGACATTTTGATAGAACACAAAAATTTACTATTGGGGATAAACAATGAAGTTGACTTTTCTACTGCCGGTTGCGGCTATAATGTCATTGTGTCTTGTTATGACGTCATGTTCGCAGGCTGTCACAGAAGAAGTAACCGCTCCTTTGACAGAAGAATCCGTAACTGAGACGACAGCTGAACTTTTCGATCCCATATTAATTTCCGACGATTACGACGGTCCGATACTTGGTATCGAGAATTGGCATATTGAAACAGGCAAGATGTCTTTCGGCGGATGGACGATATGCTCGTATCACTTCATTGAAGATAATACGGGTATTGAGTTTGCGTATTATGCCGGCTACGAGGATGATGTGACGGCATATCTTGCCGACCTTGACGGAGACGGTGAACCGGAATTGGTTTGCAATGAACAGACAGGAGCTTTTGATGCGATGCAGTTTCACACGGTTATTTTCCGCCTTAATGACGACGTGATCGAGCGAGCATACTACTGTCTCGGAGACTGGGATTTCAGCGTTAAACCCGAATATGATTATGAGGAAGAGACATACCCGCTCTTTGCAGAAGCAAACGGCATCACGATAACGACCAAGAACAGCGAGCAGTTCACAGACCAGTACTATCCTGATTCCAACAGGATAATCCTTACGGATGAAGGCACAGGCAAGCAGTACGAGTTGAATTATGATTATCTTGTTTTCTATCCTTTTGTCACCAGCGGTGAGGCTGCTGAGGTACAGCTTGAGTCATCTGTCGACGGCGAGATCATTTACACTACGGCTGAGCCGCTTGTAACCAATGTCTCTGACACAGCGAAAAAGCTGACCTTCTACAGGGACGATTCCGAACTTGACGGCATGCTCTATCTTCCGGAAGGGGATGGGCCGTTCCCCGTCATTATTCTTTGCTGCGGTTTCTCTCAACCCTATACAGACTACGAGGCGAAAGCACAATCCTTTGCCGATAACGGTTATGCTGCGGTCGTGTTCGATTTCGGGTGCAACGTAGACGGAAGCACCCCTGAGAATGGGGCTTTCGACCACGGCGAAGTGCTGCTCTCGCAGGTAAAGGACCTGTATGCAGTCATGGATAATCTCGCTGCTCTGCCCGGCGTGGATACATCTACAGTATTCCTGTGGGGACACAGCTACGGTGGTTTTGTTGCTGCTTATGCAGGCAGCCTGCGTTCTGATGAGATAAGCGGTCTTATACTGGTCGAACCCAGCATCGCGATGAACGAATACCTGATCATGCAGGAAGAGCCCTTGATCTCGGTCAACATTTTTGAGATGCTCGGTAAGATAGATGACGATACGGTCATCTATATGGGAACGCATGACGGATACGGTGACGATCCAACATCGTTTGATCAGGTGCTGGAAGTGCTGCCTTCCGGGGAGTTGGTCATAATAGAGGGTGCGGATCACTTTTTCGAAGGCGAGTATGGCGAGATGATGGTGAAAGATGCGTGTGAGAAGATCGCTTCGTGGAATGATTGATATAATGTAAGCGTTAGATCATTATGTTTTAATATAGCATTTGGTGAAATAGGGAGTACATATATGAAAAAGTTATTGGCAGCCGCTCTTACAGGAGCAATGCTCGTGTCATTCGCTTCATGCGGCAAGACGGATCCGGTGCGCAATCCGGATGATTATACTGAGCAGACAGAGGGGACGACTTTTGCCGAGAATAAAGAGAGCTTTGGCGGGGAAACAGAAGCAAGTTTTGAAGCCGAGACTGAGAGCAGCGGAGAGTCTGCTGAAGGCAATCCGGATGGCAGCTATCACTATGTGAAGGTTACTGACTGCTATGACGGCGAACCCGAATATGTTTCAAAAGAACAGTACCTGAATGATGACGGGCTGGTCATTAAGGAGATCGTTTATTCGAGGCAGTCTGATGGCTTTACGACCAGGGTCTTCGAATATGATTCGATGGGGAATCTGACCAAGGAAACAGAAACTGATGAAGATGCAGAAGGTCCGACTCTGGAAACGGTAGATGTTTACTATTATGAGAATAATGTCCTCGTAAAGATGACAACTACAACAACCAATGTGCGCAAGAATACCGTTCCTGATGACATGAACCGTGTGATCAATTATTTCTATGATGATAAGGGCAACCTCGTCAGAGCAGAGAATTATTATGCGAGCGGCGATTTCTCTTTCGCAAATGACTATACATATGATGACAACGGTTATCTGCTGACTGATACTAAAACGAATTTTGATGGCACTGTTCTGGAGCGCCATGAATATAAGAATGATGCAAACGGTAATGTTCTGGAGCACTCAAAATTCACCGGTTACGACGGCGAGAATACCCTTGTAACTACATATGAGTACGACAAAAACGGCAACGTGATAAAGGCGGTCAACCCGAAGCTGGTATACGGATACGAATATGATGCTGACGGTAATCTGCTTGTCACTACTTGTTACAATAGCAAGGGAGAAGTTATCTCAACTTCCACGAATCAGTACGATTCATTCGGAAGGATTACTTTCACTGACTTTGTGAGCACGCAGGAGGCAGCGTTTAATCACCATATCACTTACGTGTACGAGTAATTCTGACAGGTATAATGTTGAATAAATCGGAGGGGAGAGGGATATCATGAGAGAAAGTTTAAATACAGAAGCAAACCTTTATGATGATTTTCTTAACAAAATGAAAAAAGACCGGGTTACGACACATTCGTACCCGGTCTATTATGTTGTTGGTTCCCCTATGTAAAAAAATCTGTGGTTTAAGTTTGGTTTAAGCCCTGTTTTTAGGGTAGGTTATGATGCTCAAATGCTTGAATTTATTGGCTTTGCGGATTTAACAAAAATGGCAGAAATAGAACCACCTCTTCCCACCATAGAGGAGTTACCGGTTCCGGTGACTCCTTTGTTTTTTTCATTCTGATGAGAATTGCAACATTTAACTCTGTCCGTTTGTATTAATAGTGTCAACTATTAGCAGGCATACTGTTTATCAATGCATAAAGCCGCAAAGATTGGCTTATGGTTATGAAGACTATTGAAAGGCATGGCAGGAATAGGATTTATGGAAAGACTTAAGAAATTAGTAGTTGCAGGACTCGTTTTGTTGATTGGTTTGTTCGTACTGACTTCTTGCAGTAAAGCGATCCGGACTCAAAGTTATAGTAGGACTTCGGAAACGACTCAAATCTCAAGAGGGCCTTTGGAAGTAACTAAAATCACTTATTTGGTTTATTGGGGCGGCTTGAATAAGGTTGAAATGTATGTATTTACACCTGATCTTAAAGTTGAAAAATACAGCATCTATCCTGAATGCGATAAAACCTACGATTATCTTGCGGGAGAACTGCCGTCTGATGACTTATATGATATTACTGAATTTGAGATATCTGATCTCGATTGGTCAAGTATGGTAAATGTTTTGACCAGAGTTAATTTCATGGAACTGGAAGAAGATATGTCAACAAAGGATATCGTTGATGACGGAGCGAGTTATTTCATTATGGTTGAGACAACTAATGCCGTGAATATCTCGGGCGGATATGTAGCAGGTTATGATGATGATCCTGACAGCAGAAGATTTGCGGAAGCCAGGGAAATGATAGAAAATGCTATAAATAACAGGTGATCGCAAGAGGCATAAGGATAGTCTTTAAAAACGTTTCTATATAGAAAAAACCGGGCACACTACGTGCCCGGGATTTTTGTTTATTTCTCTTATTCAATGAACTGATCTGGAAAGTAATTCATTCCAGATGCATTAAGAAATCCAGAATCCTTGTATTGACATTGTCTATCTGATCACCAACGAAATGAGCTCCGGAGAATACAAGAATTAAGCAAATAGTACTATATGGAACTTTTTGGCGGTATAAAAAAGACATAACGTCATATGTTAAAATGCTTTTAGAGAACTTAAGAGTAAAGGAATCCTTTGACAGGTAACTCTTAATTTTCAGTGGGATATGAGGAGGAAAAATTCTTGGCTGAGACGGGTTCCAATATAAAAAAACATTCATGTCCGTCATGTGGTGGCCCGCTTCGTGTGAACCTGGAAGGACAGATGTACGAGTGTCCGTTCTGCGGGGTAACCTACGATTATGAGTACTTCCGTGAAGACGATGTGTTGTCACGGGCTTCACAGTTTCTCCAAAGAAGTGAATGGACGGCTGCTGCAGATGCCTATGATTTTCTCTTGTCCAAAGACCCGCATAATTTCGAGGCACTTCTTGGAAAGATCCTGGTTGCGGCACATATGAAGAGACAGGAAGATATGTCAAATCTTGAACTCTTCCGTTCCATAAACTTTGCGAAAGTGAAAAAGTGTACCGCTCAGGCTGTTCGCGATACTGACAGCGCACACAAGGAATACTTCGAGAAGGTTCAGGAACTATTTGCTTGCGCGGAAGAATATGATGCGCGGAAAGATACTGTCGAGAAATCCCATCAAAGAAGGGTGATCCAAAACAGTAAACTCAACGCAAAAAAAGAAGAGCGGGACATGCCGATCGGACTTATGCTGCTGATAGGAATCCCTCTGGCGTTTTTCGCTCTGTATTTTCTTTTGGGATATTTTATTGAAAAATCAAGAGCAGAGGAATTTTTCTCGACAATGTCCCAGCGCATATATCTCGAAAAAGTGGGAGAAGCTGATGTTCTGCTGGCACTGTTTTTCGTTCTTATTACGCTTTTGATCGTTGGGGTTACATACTGTCTTATCCAGTATTTTCGGGTTAAAAAAACGACAAACAAAGAAGTGGAGAGCATTGAGGAAGAACTTGATTCTTTGGGAGGAGACATTAAGTCCGGTATTGATGGGGCAGAAGCAATGCAAAAACGTATCCGGGAATTATATTATGAAATCAGGAAATCGAAATAGAGGCAGATAAGTGAAGAGGCATATTTTGAAGTCGAATGGGTAGACGAAGACACCATAAAGCTAATATATAATGATGAAAGCCATCAAGGAAAGTATTACGAAGAGTTTGAGATAGACTTATAAGAAGTTATGAGACACTGATTAAAAGGAAGGAAAGACGATGTATTGTAGTTCTTGTGGTTCATTGATTAAAGATGGTCAGTCATTTTGCCCCAATTGCGGAACGCCTGCAACACAACCTGTTCAACCAGTTCAGTCTGTCCCGCCTGTCCAAACTGCACCTCAACCAGCAGTCCAGCCGGTTCCTCAGCCTGCAGTTCAGCCTGTATATTATCAGTCTGTACCGCCAATGCCTGCTGCTGTTCCCGAAGCGCCGGTAAAAAAATCTAAAGGTCTTGCCATTGCCGGTTTTATCCTTGGAATAAGTGCTGTCGCATTTTGCTTTATTATCTTCGTCAACCTTGTCAGTATATTTGAGGGCCTTGCAGGCGCTATTCTCTCGATTCTTGGACTTGTGAAGAAGAATGGCAAGCTTAAGGCATTGGCTATAATCGGTCTCGTTTTAAGTGTTTTCGCGATGTTGGTATCAGGCCTTATGTGGGCAACATTCTGGTCAGATGATGCATATGATCTTTTCAATTCCCTTTTCGGCTGGGTGTACTGATTTGATTACAAAGAACCGGCAGTCAGATAAAGTCATAAACGAAATGATAAGTAAGGCATTTCCGTCGAAAACTGCAGCAGGCATTAAAGAGCTGACGGAAGGGATGTGCAATGTTACGTATAACATCACGTTTAGTGATGGTGATGAATGCATCCTGAAGATCGCTGCAAAAGACAGAACAGGCAATACTTCAAATGAGATCCGTCTGATGGATGCGGAAGTTACGGCGATGAAGCTCGTGCGGGAGAATTGTTCATTTAAAGTCGCAGATGTTCTGGCTTATGACTGCTCCGGAACAATATGTGACGGCGATTACTTTTTCATGGAAAAACTTCCTGGAAGTAATTACAGTTTCATCAAAGATAAACTGCCGGAAGAAACAAATCGAAATATCGCCAGGGAAATCGGCGGAATTTCCAGACAGCTGTGTTCGATCACCAACCCTCAATTCGGTTTCCTGGGAGACACGGTACGATATGATTCATTATCAGGTTTTGTACGCAAAATGCTTGCAAATCTGATATCTGACGCGCAGAAGAAAAAAGTAGATCTTTGCTGTGATACAGATAAGCTCCTGAAATGTTTTGAAGAAGAAAAGCATATATTTGACGAAGTCAGTTTTGCCACTCTGGTTCATTGGGACATGTGGGAAGGGAATGTGTTTGTAGATGGAGATCACGTTTCCGGCATTATCGACTGGGAGAGGGCAATGTGGGGAGAGGCTTTCATGGATGACCGCTTCCGCAAACATAACCTGAATAAAGATTTTCTGGAAGGATTCGGAAAACAGGACTTCACGGAGACTGAATTAAAGAGGCTCCGCTGGTACGATATCATTTTGTATATGACGATGATGGTAGAAGTCTTCTACAGAGAATTTGAAGATAAGGGACAGTACTACTGGTCAAGAGACCAGCTCCTAAGCGTCATATGAGAATTACGGGGGATAACTAAATTGAAGTTCAGTTATGGGATCATAGTTAACAGAAAAATCTATAAGCGTTTTGTCGATAGTTTGTTATAATGTCGTCGATTAAAAACAGATAGAGGTAATCCTAATGAGTGAATGTGTAAGTTGTAAAAAAGCAAATCCTGAGAATACATACAGATTTGCGGTAGTGGATGTCAGGTCAAGTTCTACAACTCAGAATTATGTTGTAGCCAAAAAGACCACTACAACTGTGTATGAGAAACTTGTTTCATTTGAGAGAAGTTCTTTTTGCAAGAGCTGTATAAAGAAAGAACGCTTAATGTATGTTCTTAAATGGACAGGGTTTATTGCTCTCTTTATCTTAGTCGCATTAGTTGTTGCAGCACTCAGGACAGGTTCTTTTGGCCTTTGGATTCCTATTGTTACTGCTATTGGCACTGTGATCGGAGCCATTATTTTGCTCATTTATTCGCTCTGCAGAAAAGATGTATTTTTCGCATCAGATATCAGAACCCGAATCGCATCAAAGAAAACAGGAATCAAATACAGATTTGTTCCTTTGGATGCAAAACTGTACAGCGCAAAAGGGAATACAGAACCTGACTTAAAACTCTTCAAACAAAGAAGCGGTTTAAGAACACAGGTAGCTGACAAATTATTCGAGAAGTTCGTGCTCCCCGGAAATGGTGATGAACAGGTAGATGCATTGATCGATTCTAATAATTGAATCAGTTAGTTACGAATTAGAATATCGCTTTATCTTGTTTCCAGAAGATCCTTGCATGCCATGGTGAATTCCATCATGCTGTCATGAGTTCCGTCAAGATTCCATCCCGAGAATAGTATGATGAATTTTCCGTCTTTGCTGTAGTAGGCGTGATACTTGTCTTCTTTCCGGTATTCTCCGCCGTCCAGATACCAGGCATGACAGATATAGTCAGGTGTCTCGCCGTATTCATAATAATCAGGCAATGCGCACGTTCTATATATAATCACTCCGCTGTCGAAAAAGTGATCTTCGCGTTCGTTCCAAACTACACTTAGTCCGCCCATGTCGTCATCGTTGATGTTTGACGGGTCGGTACCAACGGCAGCAGCAACAGCTTCAGCATATTTTCTGAGTTCTTCTTCGGTGCTTTCAACATTCCTTACTTCCGTTGGTATGCTTCTTGTGATCGGCCAGTCGGCCCATTGCTGTTCGGCATCTATGAAACTGTTTTTCCTGCAGCACCACATGAAAGAATAGAGATCCCAATCACCGGCAAGATATACATCCATTGCTGTGCCATCGGTAACTTTTTCATCGCTGCATCCTGACAGATCAATAAATAACTCAGGAGTCATTTCAATCGGTTCTCCGAAGATAATGTCTTCATTCTCATCGTCTATTTCATTTAAGGTGTCAATGAATTCCGTAAATCCTTCAGGATACTGATCGAAAAGATTGCAGTACAAATAAATAATTTTTCCGCTTGTGCTTCTGTATTTAAGAGAAACACATCCAAAGTATGTGTGTCCTTCGTGATCTTCAATGTAAAAATCTAAATCCAGTCTATATTCTGAAGGTATATCCATTTCCTGAATATAAGACACCAGATAATCTATTTTCTCTCTTGGAATGCTTGTAATTTCAGTCTCGCCGTTCTCTTCGTCACTCTCAAAACAGAATCTGGTCTCATAATTGCCGTTTGCCGTATCAGTGTAATTCGATATATCTATTTCGAGAGATTCCGTGATAATCTTCTCGGTTTCAGTCACAGTTGAGGATGACGTTATGACGTTGTCAGTACTATCCGTAATATCGGCTGTATCTATTGTTTTCGTTGCGTTTCCGCAGCCTGTGAGAACAAAAGCTGCAGTAAGAATCAAAGCAGTAGCTTTCCTTTTCATAGTCAATACCCCCTCAGATACTACTAATGCAGAATATACCATTAATACAGATTGATTAATATAAATGTTGCAAGGTGCTTCGTGTATAATGTCTTTGATAAATTGTGAATATGGAGAGGGTATATGAGTATACACGATAAGCGTATTGAATTTGGTTCTGATAATGCGCAAGACAAGCAGAAGGCTCTTAGAGCATCAGGTGATATGAATGCGGATTTCCTTGAGATGGCAAGGAACGTTTATGCACATCTTAACGATGAGATATCAAAGAAGATATTTGAAGCCAAGATCATGTATGCTTCCACCGGAGATGTTGGTTATATAACCGGACTTGAGTCGAAGTACAGAAATCTTAACAGCGACATGCAGGTATATGTTGAGAAGCTCCGGAAGGGGTCTCATTGCCTGATCTACGGTGCAGGACGAGCAGGACATTACCTTGCCGGAAGATTTAAGCAGTTCGGCGTAGTGGTAGATTGTTTCGTTGATCCGGATGAGAGCCTGGGACCTGTCGATCAGCAGACCGGGATCAAGGTAATTACCGATAAAGAACTTTCCGAGAATAAATCTGTTTATGGCGATAAGACATTCGTTATCTCTTATTCAAAGAAACCCGTGGTTGATGAGGTTAAAAAGCGCCTTATCGATGAGATTGGAATAAGCGAAAAGAATATCTGTTCAGGCATTTTCGACTGGCGCAATAACCAGGGTCAGTATTTCGATTATTTCGAAGCCGGCGAAAATGAAGTCTTTGTAGACTGCGGCTGCTTTGACGGAGCTACATGCTACAACTTTGCAGGCTGGTGCGGTCACAAGGGTTTTGAGCATATTTATTCTTTTGAAGCTGATCCGGAGAATTATAAGAAGAGCAAGGCCGCTCTTGAGCCGCTTGGAAAATGTGACCTCTATCCCTATGGCACTGCAGACGAACATAAGAAGGTTTATTTTGCAGCAGATGCTTTTGAGACTTCTTGCATAATCAGCAGGGAAGAAGCTGAGAAGAGAAACTTCGAAGGTGTTGAAGAGATCGAGACAGTAGCTCTTGATGATGTGCTTGAGGGCAAGAGAGTCACTTTCATCAAGATGGATATTGAAGGTGCTGAGTATGAAGCGCTCATAGGTGCCCGCAAGCTTATTATGGAAAACCGCCCGAGAATGGCAATTTCCGTCTACCACAAGTACGAAGACTTCGTAACGTTGGCAAATCTCGTTCTCGAGATGCATCCTGATTACAGGATTTCATTCAGACACTATGGTTTTGATGAGCTCGAGACCATCATGTATGTGGAATGATTCAGGATCAGATATCCGTCATGCCTTAAATTTGCACCAAAATAAGTGCAACAACTGCTTTCCTGTAACTGTATTTAGGGAAACCTAAGGACAAGAAAGGGTCTTATTATGAATAAAAAAGTAATGATCGCGAGTCTTGTATCTGTTGCAGCAGCAGTAACTGTAACAGCAGGAATTGTTGCACTTGTAGTAAATGCTCTGAACTATAACTCTTCGCCAACGACGGATATCTGGGCTGAAGATGACGACGAAGATGAGGAAGAGACAGAAACCAGTTTTTACAGGGACAATCCTGACCCGACGCCGCAGCCTACCAGGGAAACCCAAGGCAGAGACTATTATGAGGGCGGTGGCTATAATGGAATGGATAGCTACTATATCGTTCAGGATCTTACGGTCGATGAGATCATTGCCGAATATGAGTATTATCACGACATAGCTCATACATATGAGCTTGACGATCTTAAGTATTTCGATCAGGAACTCAAGCACCCGTGCTATTCCCAGGTAGACTCCACCGGCTATGGTTTGTATATGTTCTACGACCTCATCTTGCCGGATGAGATGGTCGACCACATTGCAAGCTTTAACATAGAAGGGAATGAGAAAAACGGATCAGTTGAATTCTCAATGAAGATAAGGATCCATGACCCGGATAAGGCAAATGAGCTCTATAATTCATTCGTTGACCGTTACAGCGAAGGCGCTCAGGGTTCAGAGTACTACAACATGCTGAATACATATGATAAAGGTGTCAAGATTGCTGTCAGCGATACTGAAACAAGGATCGTCTGCTTTAATAGACTCAAGTTTGAAGGTTACGACTACTATATAATTTACGTGTCAGAAGACTATTAAGTAAAAAATACAGATTAAGTACTAAAAGGGGGCTGTCTCAATGGATGGGATGGTCCCTGATTATTTAATAAGAATTAAGGTGGAATCAGAGAGTTTAATCTCAGGTTTTCGAAAAGTCGCAGTGAGGCATTTCGAGCCTTTATTAAAAAATCACGAAGCCTCCTTGATGAGTTGCTGGACATTATCTGCAATTGTTGCCCTGAAAAACAGCCAGCAATTATACAAAAAGCACCCTTTTGTGCAATTGTTACCCCAAAAATAGAGCAACAATTGCACACAGGAGAAATGTTATTGAGGCCACGCACAAACTAACAGAGGATGCCTCATTGTTTTGAGACATCCTCTGATTATATGTTGGGGTTATTCAGTGTGATCAATAATCTTCAGGTATCGGGTATACTCCGTCAACTGACTGAAGAGCATCGTTCTCAACGCACCAGTCACCGAACTCCTCGAAAACATCATCACCGAAAACTGCCTTGGCTGCGTCAGTAAACTTTTGGTTAGCGCCTTCCTCGTAATATCCATACCAGCCTTCGATATGATATGACTTTACCATCTCGTTATATTTGAAGTAAGCATCACTGCCGTAATTCTCAAAGAGGAACTGCCAGAAATATCTGCCGTAAACATACTCGGCACCACGACCGGCTGCGTCAATTTCCTGATAATCATCAAGGAAAATGCTTTCAGCATTGTCGGCATTGACCGGTTCCGGTACTCCGTTGTCGTAAAGATAGTGTCTGTCATAGGTAATACCGATTGACGGGTAGTCTGAAGCCAGCGCTGCAATAACCGTGCGTCCCATATATTCGGCAATGCCTTCACTAACTATTTTGGAAGCTTTTCCGTTTCTGCCTGCGACCGCATGAGTTAACTCGTGTGCGGCTGTTGTATAGTCAATATAATCAAGTCTTCTCCAATCAGAGTTTTCGTAGTAACTCGGGCATGAATCCCAAATCTCATCAGAGAATAACTCGTACTCAACCAAAACAACTAACTCGCTATCACCACAAGAGATCAGTCCTTCGTCAGTCTCATCTGCAATAAGGAATATAGGGAGTTTTGTTCCTATACTCCAGTTATCCCAGGGATTGAAACCGTCGTAGTATACGGAATTGTCAATGATCCCATGTGAGTATTCGTAATCAGGAGTGCAGAGTTCCATTCCCAGTTCTTTCTCGATCTCATCGATTATTGCATCCAGATTGTCAGCGTAATCACCGGGAAGCTTTATTCCGGGTTCAATGAGAAGGAAGTACTTGTCAGATTCCAGATAGCAGTAATCCGTTGATACAAATACACTGTCCGGATCGCCATCGAGCGTTATCTCTTCGTAATCGGTAGTAAAAGAGATGTCCGGTATGAAATTCGTCGGTTCAGTGCTCTCTTCGGTGGTTTCTTCCGTGGTTGTTGCTGCTGTTGTTGTTGCAGCCGTTGTTGTCTCTTCTGCCGATGTGTCTGAAGTCTCAGCCGGTTTGCTGCACGAGCATAACAGCATGTTGCCTGCAAACATTGAAGCCATCAGTAGAATTGAAAGTGCCTTAATTCTTTTCATAATCCATCCCCTTTCTTAAAACTCAAAAATAGTTTATAAGTTGCAATGTCATTATATCATGGGGAATAAGGGGTATACAGCGAGTTTTATGTATCGAAACGATAATTACTGATATAATCTATTAGTTAAATTACTTATATTTTTAACAAAAGAACAGTGATATGGGGAGGGTAAAAGCATGTCAGTATGTCCTAATTGCGGAGCATATACCAACGGCAGTAAGTTTTGTGAGAGCTGCGGAGCACCGCTTCCGGTTGAACAATTCGCACAGCCTGTTCAGCAGGCTCAAGGGATACCTGTTCAGCCTCAGCCTGCTCAGCCGGTCGAGCCGCAGCCTGTATATCAGCAGCCGGCATATCAACAGCCCGTATACCAACAGCCTGTGCCTGTACAGCCGGTTTATCAGCAGCCTGTCTATAACCAGGCCTATCAGATGCCGGGTTCATATAATCCTGTACAGAAGAAGTCTACAAACGGCGCCTGCATTGCAGGTTTTATTCTCGGATTGGTCGGCCTTTTCACTTTCGGTTTAACCAGCTTTGTCGGCTTTATCGTAAGTACGATAGGTGTCATTATCGCTTTTGCGAAGAAGCAGAAGGGTAAAGTTCTTGGAATCATCGGCCTGGTCCTTTCGCTTCTCCTTTGTGTCGGATGGATCCTTTTCATTGCCAATGCAGATAAGATCAGCGCTTGGCTGGATGCTAATGGCGAAGGCAGTTCTTTTGAAGAGTGGCTTTTCGAAGATTCATATGACGGCAAGATAGAGATCATCAGCGAGACTGACTGGATCAGGAAGGATAACGGCTCATATCTTGTATTCGGAGCTGATGACCAATTCACGTATTACGCTGATTATCGTGTTCTGGATAACAATTATAATTCAGGAACTTATGAGATCTGCTTCGGTTATGAGGCAATGGATATTATTGAAGGCAGATACAGTAAATATGGTATTACGGCTGATGATATCTGTGACGAGATCGAAAATGAGCGAGGAATAGACGGTGTTGCTCAGTTCATGGTCCTTGTACTCCATAATGACGGACTCTGGATCAACGGCGAGAACACGGTCGATGTTAAGTGGGACACCGTTTACATGGGCTATTACGATGCTGACCGCAATGTTATGGATCTTAGAAATCCGGAAAACAATACGGAGTATACCTTTATTCCGTACAGCAATTTCGATAAATCAAGCATAGTAATGCCGGATCTCAATCCTACAGAGACTAATGCATTTGGCGAAGGTTACTGGGGTGATAATCTGGTTGGCGCTGTTAAGCTCTATGATGGCGACTGGACCGAATCAGATGAGACGGATGCAATGGATTATTCCTATCTCGAGATGCTCCAGATGTACAATGCTGATACTGAGACGAGGATCCAGCTGTCTGTCATTTCAGGTGAGTACGATCCCTCTCTTGCCGAAGAAATGGCAGAAGAATTCCAGGTTGCTATGGAAGAATTCGATTACTATGTAAGCGAAGTTGAAGAGATCTCTCTTGGCGGTTATACGGCTTATGAAGTATCGGCACAGTACGATGACGGCAAGTATATTACAGCCTGGTATTTCGTTGACGAAGATCTTGCCATGCACTATATCACGGCAGAATACTATGAGAGCGATATAGCAGCATATGAGATGGTAAGGGATACTTACGTTTACGAACAGAATTAACGGTTGTTTGAGACTATTTGAAAGGGGTAGATAAGATGGAATGTCCAAAGTGCGGAAGGAAATGTTTTGAGGGAGTCGTAAAGTCTGAACAGGCCGGAAGATTGTTTTCAGAAGGAGCTATGCTGACCTGGACTCCCGAATACGAGAAGAAAAGTGTAATCAAGAAAGATAAGTTGAACCTGAAAACAACAGGTTCAGGTTATTACTGCCAGTTTTGTGAAAAGGTTTATGCAACCTTTGAACTGAGCGAAATACAAAGCATATTCCAAGGCTGATAAGTGCATTTCGAATAAATATGTGGTTGGGATAAGATGATTTCGATTTATAAGAAATATCATTTTGCGTATTGGAGCATAGGCGTCTTTCTGATTATATGCATGATTGCAGTTATGTTCCTGTTCTGGAAAGAAAAGTGGTATTTTCCGCTTCTGGTTTTTATTCCGACGATATTACTTGTCGTGGTAAATGCTACAGTCTTTACCCGGCTTGCAACGAAAAAACTATCAGATGAAGTGATAGTTCTAATTAATGAGTGCCAGGCCAATAATTATATAAACACTCTGAAGAGCCTGTTTGAAAATAAGGCAAAAGGTGCTGTCGTTTCTACTTACAATATGCTGCTTGCGGACGGTTACGCTGTTATTGATGATTATGATTCGGTTTATTATTGCTGTCAGAATATGAAGAGAAAAGCTTATATGCCTGCACGCTGCAATTTCATGATCGGTTATTACCTGAAAATAGAGCAGCGCGCTCTTGCTCAAAACGAGATGGAAGAGCTTAGAAAGCTGCTTGCATCAATAAAGAATCAGGACTACAAGGAAAGATTTGAAATCAGCCTTAAAAACGCTGAATATTCAATCAGAATAATGGATGGCAACTACGATGGGGCAGAGGAACATTATAAGAAAATGCTGGCAACTATTAAACCGCTTTATCCATTAACGGAAGTCAGTTATTCATACGCATTAGGAAAACTGCTAATCTTGAAGGGAGAACCGGAAAAGGCAAAAGAATACCTTAATGTTGCTTATGAAAAAGGCGGCGACACAAAATTCAGGAAATTTGCTGAAGAAAAGCTTATGATCCTTGCAGAGAATAAGGAATAATTTGGGAGGCAGAAAATGTATTGTGGCAGATGCGGAACTCAGAATGATGATAATGCAAGATTTTGCTCAGAGTGCGGTGCGGATTTAAGTCCTGTAAATCCTGCTGCTGTTCCTGTTCAACCAGTTCAGCCTGTTCAACCGATTCAGCCGATTCAACCGGCACCTGCAGTTGTACCGATCGCACCAACCCATATTAACAAAAATAATATTTTGTGCTGTGTCGGATTCTATGGTGCATTGGCATCTATCGTTTTGCTTGGAACGACAGCGCCTGTATTCTTTGTCATATCTATTATCGGCCTTATTCAATCCAAGAAAAGGAACGAACTTGGCAGAGGCTTGGCCAAAGCCGGAATAATCATTACCTCGGTACTCATGTTCGTTTATATCACCGGTATCATCTTAGGGCTTATTCAACGCGATTATTAAAGAATAAGCGGTTAAGTAAAGGGGAGTTTGACAATTGATAATTAGAGATATAAAGACAGGCGATTCAGAACGTCTGGTTGAGATCTATTCCCACTATGTTCTGAATACGGCTGTATCATTTGAATATGAAGTTCCGTCTGTAGAAGAGTTCAGACAGAGAATAGAAAAGATAACATCGAAGTATCCGTATCTGGTTTGTCTTATTGACGATAAGATCGTCGGTTATGTTTATGCAGGAGAATACAGTTCCCGTACTGCATATTCGTGGACGGCTGCAATGTCTATATATGTTGATAAGGATTATCGCAGACAGGGTATAGGAACTGCGATGTATAAAGCAATTGAGCCAAGACTTAAGGAAATGGGTATTGTCAATTTGCTTGCAGGTACAGCGTATTGCGAACAGGAAGATGAATATCTCACGCATGCCAGCAGTCTGTTCCATATGAGTCAGGGATATTCTGAAGCTGCTCATTTTAAGAATATCGGCAAGAAGTTTGACAGATGGTATGACCTGAAATGGTATCAGAAGGGAATATGATTCTATGGAAACGGTCTATCTTTCTGAATACTCCGATGTTTTCTATGTTGAAGATAAGAATGTTGTCCTCGTTCACTGGAAGAAGTATTGCGAGCTTGAGCAATACAGAAAGCCGCTTGAATGCGCGTTGAAGGTGATCAAAGAACATTCCGATTGTAATTATGTTGCTGATACCAGAGACGGATTTGAAGATAATCCGCTCGATACAAAATGGGTAGCCGATTATTTTATGCCTAAAGCAAAAGAATATGGTTGCCAGATTATTTACTTTATCATCGACAGTAACAATTCTTTGAAAGAGGAACTCGAAGGTCAGGAAAATGACTCTTCTGCATTGTTGGAATTCAGATATATCTTTGATATTGCAGAAGTTTAAAGGGGAAAATTATTGATGACGAATAAAGAGATATTGCAGATAGCCATGCAGCAGTCTGCAGAAGACATAGGATGTAATGCTTCTGATTTTCTTGCTGACGATAACAGGGTGGTGCCCTTTAAACTTGGTGAGAAATCCAAGAATTACTACAAACTTCCTATAGGATGCAACTTCATATCTTATGGGAATAATGTCGTTGCTGCAACTACTGATGAGATTTCCGGAATAGCAAAAGAATATGTTTCGAAGTTTAAGTTTTATCACTGCTTTGAGACTCCCAATATGCGTTGGCTTAACGAAAGACTGGAGCCTTTGGGCATGACGGCATGCTTTATGGCTGAGTATTATCTGCCGGATCTTAACATATTGACCGAACTGCCGTGTGAGTATGAACTTCGCATATTGGAGAAAGGCCAGTTTGACGATTTGTATTGTCCGGAATGGCCTAACGCCCTTTGCAGTGACAGAAAACATCTGGATATGCTTGCTGTCGGTGCATATGATAACGGGAAGCTTATCGGACTTGCAGGATGTTCTGCTGATTCAGAAAAGATGTGGCAGATAGGAGTTGATGTCCTGCCTGAATACAGACGAAAGGGCATTGCTTCAGCAATAACATCGAAACTTGCATTAGAGATATTAAATCGCGGTAAAATTCCATTTTACTGCACCGCCTGGTCGAATGTCAGATCTGTAAGAAATGCCATTAAGTGCGGACTGATTCCGGCCTGGGTTGAAATGACAGTTAAGCCTGTTTCAGTAGTTGAAGAAATGAATGTATAATTTCCGCATCAGGTAGGTTCATGCGGGATTTGATGAAGGAAAATGACGATATGATTAGAAAAGCAACAATTAAAGACATATCCAGAATTGCCGAGATACTGGTATTTGTTAAGAGGATGAATTACCGTTCTATCTTTAATGATGATTCGGTTTCCTTTGGTGAGATTCAGGTTTTACCTGTTGCTGAAGAGTATTCTGCACCTGAGATCCTTAATAACATTTGGGTCTATGAAGCAGAAGGCATCGTTAAGGGCCTTATCCGTATTGTTGATAAAGAGATCGTTGAGCTATATGTAGAGCATTTCTTCCAGGGACAGGGCATCGGCGCTGAATTGATTGAATTTGCAAAAAAAGAGCACGAAGCAAATTTTCTTTGGGTGCTTGAAAAGAATACATCTGCGATCAGGTTTTATCAGGCTCACGGCTTTTATGTTACTGATACCAAACAACTTGAAGAGGGTACGCCTGAATATAAGGTGCGGATGGTAAGATGACTGATACGCAGAACAAAATTGATATGAACGATCATTATATACGTCATAAGAAGACGTATTTTACGTTAAGCATAGTATCCGGAATACTGTTGGCGGTATTACTTCCGCTTACTGTTGTGTTCTGGTTTAAGCTGGATGCTGTTGATCCGGATTATCAGGTGGTAAATGTCAGGGTAAACAGTGCTTACGATGCCCAAATCGGCAATGATGTTTATGTAAACTATAACAACAAAGAGTATAAACTGGTTAACGTTACCGATTCAGAATTTCCCAAATACAAAGCGTATGCCGGATCTAATATGACGGTTGAAGTCTATCTTGGAGATGACGGAAGACTCTATTCTAATATCAACGGTATCGGGCATAATACTCTTACCGGAAAACTTTACTTTGTGTTTCTTTTTGCGACGTTCGCACTGATAATGTCTACAGGTGTTTTAATTGGTTGTGTTGTAGAGGCTAAGAAGCGCGAAAAGTGTATTTATCCGAGGCGCGGATTCTAAGAAATAAGCAAGGAGTAATTTATGGCATTTACATTGAAGATTCAGAGCAAGGGTTTGTTTAATAAGGCTAAGGCCATTGATTTTGGTGCGCTTCTCCGTGAGTGCAAGCTGCAGCACGGTTCATACAATGATTTCTATGTCATGGATATGGGCAAATCCAATAACGGAACTGCAATCTTATACAATCCTGCACGTATCGGCAGAGGCATCTTCTTTGATGCCAGGAACGTCGGTAAAGGCGAGATAATAGTAAACTACAATATCCCGACTACTGCTACTGAGATACAGGATTTTGTTAATGTAGTAAAAGAAGTTGAAAGGCAGTTTGGAAAAGCTTCTTTCCACTGTGAGGAAGAGAATAAAGAATATACAACTGCTTCATTGGAGAGTGCGATACCTCAGATGATCGAGTTTTCGACACAGAAGCTTAATGAAGGTTGCGCTAAAAAAGATAGCATGAAATATATTCTGACTTTGGCGATGTTTCCCTGGTATGTTGATGATGAGCATAGAGAAAAGTATAAGACATGCACTTCGCTCGATGATTTTGAGGCAACGATTCATGCAATGCAAAATACAGACCTTTACTATGCAAAGCCTTCCTTGTTCAAGGATAAGAGCAATAAGATCCTGGCTTTCTATACGCTGACTTCAAACTGCGAGAGCCTTTTCCCGGCTAATCCGAGAAACTTCCTCAATATGAATGTTCAGAGTATCGATAAGGCGTTTATTAGGTTTTTCATCTTTGAAGAAAAGAAAGTTGTTGACGGTCACTATTCTTATAGACAATTCGTTGAATTTGCTAAGCAGAAGGGTGCTACTCAGTTTGATGCCGAGAGATTAAGGGTTCCTGAGATCTCCAAAGAAGAGATAATGGAATTCGTGAACAGCGGCAGTCAGGAGTGACCTGAAAGAGGAGAAAAAGTATGTCAGAGATTAAAAGAGTTGAAGTAGATGAATTCTGGGCTGATTCCACGGTTATAGAAGCGGGAGACTATGTTTTTGTAGGCTACTGCATGGCAAATGAAGGTAAGTCCATAGAAGAACAGATCAACGGCGCAATTGATGTGTTGGAAGTTCGTTTGAATATGGTCGGACTGACACTGGAATCCGTTGTTAAAATGGATTGCCTGTTTAAAGACATTGAGGATCTGAATGCTTTGCCTGCGGTATTAAAGGAAAGATTTGCAGGCAAGTATCCTGCGAGAAAGGCTTATACTTCTGACTTCATAAGAGAAGGCATCCGTTTTCAGATAGATGCCATCGCTTATAAGAAGTAAGTTTTATGAAGGAAGAGCGCGAGAAGCGTGCATTGCAGGTGCTCCGTTCAATCTGATTTTCTTTGCAACAATACATATCAATTAACTGTATTTATGGTAACTGCTGGCTGGCAGATACCTGTTATTAGCCTGAAACAGTGAATATATTATTGGGATGTATGTTTATGGAAAAGCTTAAAAGAATTATTGTTGCAGTGCTTCTGATGTCACTTAGTATGTGTGCCTTTGCCGGATGTGCAAAAAGAAGAGGACCTTACGACGTAAAGAAGGTGACTTATGTTATTTACGGCGGAGACGTCAATCACGATGAAGTTTTCGTCATTACCTCGGATTATAAAGTTACACAGTACAGCATCGATCCGGAAGCTGACAGAAGATACGATTATCTTAATGGAGATTTCCCTTCAGAAGACAAATATGAAGTTAAGGAATATGAGACTGATGAACTGTCATGGACAAGCCTGGTAAATGTATTGACCAGAGTTAATTTCATGGACCTTAAGGAAGACATCAGTTCAGACGGCAGCATTTGTGATGCATGCACTTACTTTATAAAGGTTGAGACTTCTGACGGAGTACATACCTCAGGCGGTTATGCTGCGGGAATGGGCGGAACAGTAGAAGACAGGAACTTTGCAGAAGCCCAGCAGTATGTCTGTAATGCACTTAACTGAGTAGATATTTTATTGGGGAGTATTGTTTTATGTTGAAGGTTAAGGCTGTTGCAGTGTTTTCGGCGTTGGCTATAGTTCTTACAGGGTGTTCATCAGGGAAGGAAATACTGGTGGACAGGCCGAGTCCTGAAATAGAAGTAACACCAGAGGAATTCGAGAAAGAATATGGTTTTAGTCCTTCTATTCCTGAAAGCGTAGAAGAAGTTCAGTATATTATCGATACTGATACACATCGCGGATTTGTCGGCTTTTATGAGGGCGAAGTCTTGTGGAATATAAAAGTATTAAAGACCGAAGAATTTGAAGATATTGGAACACCTTATTTCTATGAGGGAACAACAGAAATAGACTGTTTTATTGACAGTGACCAGGATCTGACAGTACATGGTGTTGAGCCGCAATTAAATTGCTACTTGAATCAGTATTCAGAAGATAATGTGGATTACTCGGCTGTTGCAATGTGGTTCATTGAAGATGACGGTTTAATGATCACCCTGGTAAGCTTATCTGATGAGCCTGTGCATACTATGCCGGTTGAAGTATTTGATTCGATTTAATGGTTACATGAAGTAGCCGACCATAAGGCCTTTGCCTTTTACTTCGGTCTCGACACGTTCTTTAAATTCGAATTTGTCCTTAACCTGGTTATAAGTTGCTTCGGATACATGGATTCGTCCGGGCTTTCCGGTGCTTTCCATTCTGCTGGCTATGTTTACGTTGTCTCCCCAGATGTCGTAGATGAACTTGGTTTTTCCGATAACGCCTGCTACAAGTTCACCGGAATTAATGCCGATACGGATCTGAAGTTTGACGCTTGACGTTCTGTTGAATTCTTCCATGTCTTCCAGAAGACCCTGTGCAAATCTCACCATCCGCTCAGCACCGTTATTATCAGCATCATCTGTAAGACCAACTGCGGCCATGTAAGCATCACCGATGGTTTTGATCTTTTCGATTCCTTCTTTAGCGGCACGGTTGTCGAAAAGCGTAATCATCTTGTTAAGCATGATGACTGTATCCTGCGCACTCATTTCGCTGCTGATCTTCGTAAAGCTTACGACGTCGGTGAATAACACGGTAACGTTAGGGAACTTGTTGGAAATTACTTTGTTAGGATCTTCTGTAAGTTCTTTTGCGATGGTTTCCGGCAATATGTTGAGCAGGAGGTATTCGACCTTCTCGTTTGATTCTTTAAGTTCTTTAGTTCTCAGCGCAACTGTTTCCTCGAGTTCTCTCTGGTACTGCGCCATCATCTCGATCTCATGCTTGTGCGCGCGTTCAACTTCGTTGTTCATGTCTCCGACAGCGAAAATATAGAGCAGCATGGCCATGGCAGCTATTGTTGTATTAATCAGCGAGAGACCGTATAGCAGCACTTGCAAGGCGGCAGCAAGAAAAGGGAAGACCGAGAATATCAGCAGAGATAAGCTGATCATGAAACTCATCTTCTTGAAGTTCTGGATGATGACTGTCAGCTGGATAAGAAGAATGCCGGCAGGGATCAGATAACAGATCATGAACAACGGACCCCTGTGATAGTAGTTCTGGGCATCAAAATAGTAATACCAGCCGTTGAACTGGGCTGCTATCAGCATTAACTCACCTATAACGATCAGATAATTTACGCACTTGAGTCTTTTACTGCGTCTGTTATTTGTACTCTCGTAAAGATCGATGATGTATGCGTTGAAAGAAAACAGGATTCCGATAATCAGGAAATATACCAGGAAATTGCTGATCCTTACTGCCCAAAAACCAAGCCTTGAAGGATCTCCTCTGAATACGTATGCGGCACAGTCGGAATACATGATCACCATGGCACATGCCTGGACTCCCAAAAGTGCGCGGCGGCGCTTCTTGGGGATCGATCTCATCAAGAGGACGAAGATAACCACATTAGTACACATGATGCCTAAATACATCATGATCTCTACCTGGTGAGCGACTAGATATTCATACATTGTAAGTTACCGGATAATACTTTAATATCTACCTGACAAAAATATTTTACTACACAATAGCTGTACAAAGAAATATACACTTTGTGATAAGAGGGCAGAAAAATGGAACACAGTGAAATGTACACATATTTCATTGATCTTATAAACGGACCGTCGGTAGACAGAAGAATGTCAGGTATTCCAAGTCTTTTGCTCGATGAGATATACGATTGGGAGAGAGAAGAGATAGAAGACATCATTTGGAGAAGATTCCAAATTGGTGATGTGGATATGACGTACTATCTTCCCAGGCTGAAATATTATCAGCCCGTTGAGAAAATAGAGGAAATGGTCTCAGAATGTACGATCCCGAGCCGCATGTGTGTTCAATTGATGTATGCCCTTTACAAGATAAACGGTGATCCTGAATATCTTGAGATCATTAAGAACAACATTGTAATGAAAAAAGAAAAAACTTCATATGCTGCGCTTGTTGTGCAGGATCTTGATAAGGATGACAAGAAGATATATGACTTCCTTTGTAATCTGTATGTCAGCGACATTGATTCACTTGAAGCAAGCATAGTGGAAGACGGGATCATGTACCTGAAAGGCTTTAGAAAAAAGCTCTTCTCTTTTGAACTTACCGATGAAGAAAGAGCTATGCATAGAAAGTATTACTCAGAGGATGTCGAAGAAAGAAAAAGGCTGATGGCCGAGTTCAGAAAAGAATTCGGATAACCGAATGTTATAATTGACAGAGGATTAATGGAATAATCAGGAGGAGATATATGTTACTTGATGAGTTAACAATGGAAGAGAAGAAGGCTTTTTGGAATATAGCTAATGTTCTTGCTTCTGTTGATGGCAGAGTTATGGAAGAGGTGTCGATCCTTAACCAGTATAACGAGGAAATGGGAGTTAACTTTGCATTTATCGATGCTTCACTTGTTGATGTAAAGAAAGAGATAGAAAGCATTAAGTCAAGCAGTTTGAGAAGCCGTAAGATCGTTTATTTCGAGCTTTTCGGAGTTGCATATGCCGATACGGAGTTCGACGACAGCGAAAAGGCGGTTCTTGATGAAGTAAGTTCCGGCCTTGGTATAACAGGTGATGACAGGGAAGTTCTCGAGCAGAGCGTTAAGACGATCTACGATACATACAGAAAAATAGGCGAAGTACTGGATGTATGATCGAATATAGAAAACTCGGGAAAAACGATCTTGATGAGTTTATAAGGATAAGGATCGGCCAGTTGCGTGAAGAAGGTGCAACGGAAGATATAGATCTAAAACCTGCTCTTCTGGATTACTACAACAGACACATGGCAGACGGCACATTCGTCTCTTACATTGCCGTGGACGGCGATAAGATCGTCGGAACAAGCGGCATGTCTTTTGTTGAGAAACCGCCTTATTTCGGCTGCCCAAACGGAAAGCTCGGTTTGTTGTCGAGCATGTATACGGACAATAACTACAGGAGACAGGGAATAGCCAAGAAATTGTTGTCCATGGTCGTGGATGAAGCGAGGGCTTATGGATGCGGAGTGGTACAGATCACCGCTTCTGATATGGGCGTTTTGCTCTACAGTGACTTCGGATTCGTCAAGAACGGCAATTTCATGCAATATAAGCTGTGATTTCCCATTAGATTTCCTCTTATTTACAACATATTTAAAAGTAAGTAATCTTTGATATCAATTTCTCGTGATAAAATTTTAGGGTACAGGTTTGCTCTCCATATGAGCTAGAAAATCATTACAGGGAGATCCCTAAATGAATCGTACCAAAAGCAAGAGCACTGTAACTATTGCGATCGTCGGAACGAGCATATTCGTTCTTGTATTGACGGTCGGAACTATCCTGAGCGGACTTATGGCAAAGAAAGATACGGAGAAAGCTGTAGAAGCTGTCTCCCTTCTTTATTTGGACGGCCTTGCGGCAACTGAAGCAATCCGGGCTCTCGAAAGACCGGATGCAAAGATAATCCCTATCATCGCCATGACCGCTAATGCCTTCGATGAAGATGTACAGAGATCATTGCAGGTCGGAATGAATGCACATCTTTCCAAACCTGTTGAACCTGACCGTCTGTATCAGACTCTGGAAGAACTGATCTGGGAATACGATCAGGCAAAGAAACCCGAATAAACGTGATATGTGATTAAAGAGGCTGTCTCATTTGCAGCCTCTTATTTGTTTTGTTATCTGTCTGCGTTGATCAGATCTACCAGCAATGCCCAGCGTGCAACCTGGTTAGGGTTTTCTTTGGGATAGAAGAAGTGAAGCTTTCCGTCGTGGTAGAGCTCAAATCTCTTGCCGGCCTGGTATACCAGAGCCTGGATATCTTTGACAGGAATGGTGAATTCTTCTGTGCCGGACTTATATTTGAAGTTCTCTTTATCGAGGGTGCATACGCCGTCTTCGCGCTTTGTTACCCTGAGTTTGTCAGAGAAGACCTTCATCTTTACATCAGCAGTAAGATTGAGTGAGTCCAGATCTTTTTCTTCAAGCTGACGGATAGCTTCGTAGTATCCTGCGATTGAATGCATGTCATCAGTGAAGTGGTACTTCTTATCAAAGGTGTGAACCTTGCCGCAAGCCGTGCATTTGAAATCGTTGCCGCTGCCTGTTGTTTTATAGAGCTCTCCGCAGTCAGCACAACGGTATAGGATCTTCTGGAGACCGGTTGCCTTGCCGCCCTGACGGTAAGAGATATTGGACTTGGATGCATCGTTATAGAGCGTGTCACGGATGATGTTGTTAAGTTCATCCTCAGACATGGAAGCGATCTCGTCGCGCTTTATAACGCGCTCAACTGTTACTTTGATGTCTGATGAATACTTTCTTCTGCGCCACTTCGGATGAGCATAGTATCCGCCATCGATCTTTACGAGAACAATGTCAACATTCTGCTTCTTGTAGAATGCCGCATCTTTACGCGCAAAGCTCTGCGAGCGTCCGTCAGGAG
Source organism: Saccharofermentans sp. (assembly GCA_045648465.1). GTDB lineage: Bacteria > Bacillota > Clostridia > Saccharofermentanales > Saccharofermentanaceae > Saccharofermentans. The sequence goes on along the minus strand of JAZROA010000008.1, from coordinate 14,191 downwards.
AGAGACGTTCTTCAGGGAACATGACGACAGGGAAGCCGTGCTTTATTGTGGATTCGATTTTCGCGTCTGCTACAGGGTCATCCGCGCAGAGTCTTCTGGGAATGAATCCGCAGTGTTTCTGCATTATGTTGAACAGCGGGCTGGTCAAGTAGTAGCGGTTATAGACATAAGCAGGACTCTTGAGGTGGGAAATATAGTTCAGATAAAAGAAGTCCATGAAGCTCTCGTGGTTTGCAAGGATTATGTAGGGAGCATCAGCTTCAAAGATACGATCGTCTTCTACGACAGGCTTCTTCTTGCCAAGCTGGATGAGCTTTACGACCATGAAGAAAATGTCGAAGAAAAGGGAATCCGGTGTCTTATCGGTGCCCTTGAGGACGAATTTATGCATGAACCAGTAGATAAGCGCGAAAAGAGCTACCGATAGCCCGATTACGATGAGCACCAGGAGCCAGAGCGGGATGCTGTTCGTGAAGAAGAGCTTTCCTGCCTGACCGATAAGTACGGATACGACAACTGAAGGAATAGCGCTGGTAGATACCGTAAGCATGTATTTGCCGTATGAGATCTTAGTGCTTGCGCCGTAATAGCAGATGGCACCGAAAGGAATGAACGGCATGAAGAAGAGGAGATAGAGCAGGATCACGATGTTGCGGTCCTTTGCATTAGATGCGATCTTGTCGATCATGCCGCGGTTCTTCTCGTAAGTCGAACTGTTAAACTTGAATACACGGACGAGCATAAAGATGATCGTAGCACCAAGACAGATTCCGATATCGCACAGGGGAAGGGAGATGTAGATAGGATAGCTCAGTCCGCTCGCAATCTGGATGAACTCCGCAGAGACGAAGATGATGATCATCTGCAGCGCCTCGATGAGGATAACGCTGACACCGCCGAATATGCCTGTGCTCCTTAAGAGCTCGCTTGCTCCGTCAAGGTCATTGTTCATCTGCATCTTGAACAGAGGAATCATGATGTCCCTCATGAATAATGCAAAGAGGACTATGATTATTGCCAATATCACAACGACCACTATGGTCTCGGGATTCAGCTTTTTCTTCTTAACCTGTGTGCTTTCCATCCAAATCTTCCAATTTTATTAATATAAATATAACAGCGGGGCTGTTTGTGCTCATAAAATCTAATAATAGCATATTAGTTAATAAACTTCTTATACATTGACAATTCAATCTGCTCCTAATATCCTAACTTACAGTTAGATTCTGATCGGAGGATTAAGATGGGCAGAACAAAGAGCGGCTCATATAATACTAAGCAGTCTTGTGAGATCCTTAATTTCCTTAAGGATAATGCGGGTTCGCATTTCACGAGCCAGGAGATATCCGATCATTTCAGAAAACAGGGAATAAACATCGGCCAGGCCACGATATACAGACGTCTGGACCGCCTTACGACTGACGGCCTGGTAAATAAGTACATCATCGATGAGAAATCTCCGGCTTGCTATGAATTTATAGGCACGGAGCACTGCAGCCAGGGAAAGTGCTATCACATGAAATGTGAGCAGTGCGGCAAGCTTATCCACCTTAACTGTGATGAGATAAATGCATTTTTCGAGCACGTGTCAGAAGAACACGGCTTTGTGCTTGATCCTAAAAGAACGGTTTTCTACGGGATCTGCAACGAATGCAATAACAGCGATTCCTGATTATCAGAGCATATTTGCACGCTTGGTGACTTCGTCTCTTCTGCGCTTGATTATGCGTGCGCGGAAGATGAGGAGCACGATCACGAGCAGGAGAATAAGTCCCGACAATACGGCGAAAGTCACGAGAATGCTGCGGACACTGGTAAGATTGGTGATCTTCTCAGGATTTACCTCTACGACGCCGGCTTTTTTCTGAATTTCAATGACAAGGGTTCCGATGAGATATGTCTTATCGGAATAAACCTTACAAAGCGGTATCTCAAGTGTCTGTTCATCAACCTGAGTGTCAATTACCGTTTGCGACAGGTCGATCCTGTTTGTGCTTCCGAGCTGGGCTCTTGCTGATGTGGTCGTAATGTACTGGTCAAGAACGACTCGCTGCTCAGCTACATAAAGGTTTGTGTCTGACAGGAGGTCTGAGATCTGCATGTTGGCCTCTTCAACAAGGGGAGTAAACTCGGCTTCAGTTATCTCAACCGTTGCAAATGTTGAGTAGCCGTACTCGAAAAGTCTTATGAGGTCAGAATATCTGATGTCAGGGTCTTCTGCGTTAAATACGCATCCGACAAGTGTCCTGTTGTTCTTCTTTGCAGCTGCGCAGAGCGTGTAGCCTGCGGAATTCGTAAATCCCGTCTTGCCGCCTGCATAGTACTCGTAACCGTATGTTGTTGTGTTTACGAACCTGTTGCTGTTGGCAAGGTCTCTCTCGCTGCTGTATTTGTTGGTAGCGCTGATCGTATAGTTAAGAGTCTTGGCGATCTCTGAATAGTTTGTGTTGGTTACGGCTTCGTTAAGGATAAGAGCCATATCGTAAGGCGTAGTAACGTTGTTGGGGTCTGAAAGACCGTAAGCAGAAGAGAAGTGGGTGTTGATGCAGCCAAGCTCTGAAGCCTTGGCGTTCATGATCTCGCAGAAGCCTGCTTCCGTGCCGCCCATGTACATGCCGAGTGCAAGGCTGGCATCGTTGGCTGACTTGAGGACTGCAGCATAAATGAGATCCTGTACGCTGATCTCTTCGCCTTCCTGAAGACCGAGCTTAACGTAGTCAGATGTGATCTCGTCCATTGCTTCGGCGATCTCTTCAGTGATGGTGACTGTCTCGTTCATGTCGAGACGCTCCAATGCCAGAAGGACAGTCATGACCTTTGTCATTGAGGCAGGCTCTTTCTGGACATCGTAATCACTGCCCAAAAGGATAGTGCCGCTGGTGGCATCGTAAAGAATATAAGAAGAAGCGGAGATCTCAGGAGCATCCTCATGAACTTCGCTTAAAAGGTCAGTTTTGCGCTCTGAAGCAGTAACGATGCCGTCGTTGGGATCGTCAGGACGTGTTTCATCGGCCGCAACAATTGTGCCTGTGGAAGCCAGAATGCTTGAAACAGTGATGAAAAGGGCAGTTATGCCGGTTAAGATCTTTTTACCGAATGCTTTCATAAGGTCTCCCATTTTGATTTTGACCATAACATTATATTTTCTTTTGAGGAAAAAACAAATAAAAACGCGTTAGTGTAATTTTAATTAAAAATATAAAGCGATTTACTGTATAATTAGCGAGGTTACGAAATGGAGCATTAAATGGCAATTATTAAGACTACAGATATAGACAAGCTTGACTTTGACGCCGCTGTATCGGAGCTTAGTGAGTATTTTTCATCTCTGGGAGCACGCAAGGGAAGAGCTTTAACATATAACGTCCTGACTTACGGATGTCAGCTCAATGAATCTGATTCCGAGAAACTCACGGGCATGCTGACTTCAATGGGACTTAAGGAATCTTCTGGCGGAGAGCTCGATGCTGCCGATGTCATCGTTTTCAACACATGCTCTGTCAGAGAGAATGCTGACAGACACCTGTTCGGTAATCTCGGTGTTTTCAAGGCGCTCAAGAAGACTGACAGGAATGTGATCATCGCTGTTTGCGGATGCATGATGAAGGTACCCGAGAACGTCGCAAAGATCAAGAAATCATATCCTTATGTTGATCTCGTTTTCGATCCGCAGCAGATACACAGATTTCCTGTGCTTTTGAGAGATTCGATAAGAGACAAGAAGCAGATGGTGAATATATCTGCTGACGACTATATTGCGGAAGACAGCTTTTTCCCGATCGACAGAAAAAGAAAGTTCAGAGCTCTCGTGCCCATCATGTACGGCTGCAATAACTTCTGTTCTTACTGCATCGTTCCTTATGCAAGAGGCAGGGAGAGATCAAGGGATTTCGATGAGATCGTTAGAGAACTCGCAGATCTTGCTTCCAAGGGCTATAAGGAAGTCATGCTCTTAGGCCAGAACGTCAATTCTTATAAGGGTGAAGGCGGAAAGACATTTGCCGATATCTTAAGAGCAGCATCTGATTTCAAGGAATTCTCAAGAGTAAGATTCATGTCTTCACATCCAAAGGACCTTTCTGACGAGGTCATAGACATAATGGCTACAAGACCCAATGTCGAAAAGCACCTCCATCTGGCAATGCAGTCAGGTTCAGACAAGGTCTTAAAGGACATGAACCGTCCTTATACGATCGACAGATTCCTTGAGATCGTCGATAAGTTCAGAACCAAGGTCGATGGTGGATCTCTTACGACGGACATTATCGTGGGATTCCCGGGTGAGACCGAGGAAGATTTTGAGCAGACGCTTGTAGCCGTTGATAAGGCAAAGTTCGATGCAGCATTTACTTTCCAGTATTCTCCGAGGCCCGGCACGAAGGCCGCATCTTTCCCCGACCAGATCCCGCAGGATGTAGTGACTGAAAGATTCGGAAGACTTACGGAATATACGAACCGATTTGCAGAAGAGTCCAATGCCAGACTTGTCGGCAAGACTTACGAAGTGCTTATCGAAGGCATCAGCAAGGCAGGTGATATGACCTTCTCCGGAAGGACAATTACAAATCATCTGGTTAACTTTACGATTCCTTCGGATCTCGGCATCGAGATAGGCCCTGATATGCTTGAAGGCAGGCTCTGCGAGGTCAGGATCGACCGTGCAAGACCTTATTCCGTTGACGGTGTGCTCGTCAGCCTGAAGGAGGAATGAGCATGGTCGATAACAACGGATTTGATGAGAATAACGTAAAAGCGGCCGGTCAGTTCCCGATGAGCCTTTCAGACCTTAAGCCTGAAGAGCTTTCGCCCATGATGCAGCACTATGCCGAGATGAAGGCAAAGTGCGAGGATTCGTTCCTGTTATACAGACTCGGCGACTTCTATGAGATGTTTTTCGATGATGCCGTAAAGGCAGCTAAGATCCTTGAACTCGCACTAACAAGAAGAGACTGCGGTTCAGGTTACAGGGCGCCTATGTGCGGCATTCCTTTCCATGCATATTCAACATATGCCAACAGGCTCGTCCAGGCAGGATATAAGGTTGCCATCTGCGAGCAGCTCGAAGATCCTTCGGTTGCCACAGGCCTTGTTAAAAGAGGCATCATAAAGATCCTTACACCCGGTACCATCACGGAATCGGGCGGACTTGAAGACAGAAAGAATAACTTCCTTATGAGTATCTACTGCGTAGGTTCGCAGTTCGGCGTTGCGTGCGCTGATATCTCTACAGGTGATTTCGAAGCTACCCAGCTGACTCTTACGGATAACGGTGAGCACCTGATAAATCTCATCGGCAAATATTCTCCGTCAGAGATCATCTATAACTCAAATTTTGAGGGCACTCCCGAGCTGTCAGCTATTAGGACAGGTACTGACATCGCACTGACACGCCGTAATGACAGGGACTTCTCCGAAAGCCTTTTCAGGAACAGCGGCGCTGCGGTCCAGGATGCCAAGCTCTTTACCAATCCAGAGATGATGTTCTGCGCCTGCGCGGCTCTCATCCTTTACGCCGAAGAGACTCAGACTGATAAGGTCAGATATCTTGACGTAGTAAGGTGCTATAAGATCTCCGATACGATGGAACTTGATATCGCAACGCGTACGGGATTGGAACTTACTTCAACCATCAGGACAAAACAGAAGAGGGGTTCGCTCCTCTGGGCAATAGACAGGACCAAGACTTCAATGGGCGCAAGACTTCTCCGCAAGTGGGTAGAAGAGCCATTGATCAGCGTTAAGGCCATAAACAGAAGGCTTGATGCCGTTGAAGAAGCAAAAGAGAAATACATGGCGCGCCAGCAGATCATTGAAGGTCTGTCAGGACTATACGACATCGAACGTCTTTCGGGTAAAGTTTCTTTGGGAACATGCAATGCCAGAGATCTTCTGGCGTTGAGAAACTCCTTGCGCAAGATCCCGTTTGTAAGAGATGGCCTGGAAGAATTCGGCAAGGGCATGTTCAAAGAGATCAAGAATTCAATGGATCCTCTTACTGATATCTGCGAACTTCTCGAGAAGTCCATCAATGAAGATGCTCCCGTTACCGTTAAAGACGGCGACATCATCAAGCGCGGATATAATGCTGAATGTGATGAGCTTTATGACCTCGCAAAGAATGCAAAAGAGTACATTCTCCAGCTTGAGAATAACGAGCGCGAGAGGACAGGTATCAAGACTCTCAAGATCGGTTACAACAAGGTGTTCGGATACTTCATCGACATTCCCAGAAGCCAGTCTGACAAGGTGCCTGAAGAGTATGTAAGAAAGCAGACTCTCGTAAACAATGAGCGTTATATTACTCCGCAGATCAAGGAGCTCGAAGATAAGATCGTATCAGCTTCATCACGCCGTATCGCGCTTGAGTATGAACTTTTTACCGAAGTAAGGGAAAAGGTTTCAGCCGTATCCCAGAAGCTCTTTGATACAGCACGTTCAATTGCGCAGACGGACGTTATCACTTCGCTGGCCGAGCTTGCGGAAGTCGAGAATTACGTAAAGCCCTCTATTGATGATTCAGAGGTCATTGATATCAAGGGCGGAAGACATCCCGTCGTTGAGCAGATGATGAGATCTTCCCATGAGTCGTTCGTCCCCAATGACATTACGATGGATGAAGAAAAGAGACTCATGGTACTTACAGGTCCTAACATGGCAGGTAAGTCTACATTCATGAGACAGACGGCTCTTATCGTTCTCATGGCCCAGATAGGATCTTTTGTTCCTGCCAAGAGCGCTAAGATCGGACTTGTAGATCACATCTTTACAAGGATCGGCGCTTCCGACGATATCTCCACCGGACAGTCAACGTTCATGGTCGAGATGAGGGAAGTATCTTATATTCTTAAGAATGCTACCCGTAAGAGCTTATTGCTTTTAGATGAGGTCGGAAGAGGTACCAGCACATACGACGGTCTCTCCATCGCATGGGCAGTAATCGAATACATAATCGACCCTAACATTCTTTACAGTAGAACTATTTTCGCTACGCATTATCACGAGCTCAACCAGCTTGAGCGCCTTAACCGCGGCGTTTATAACAATCACGTTGAGGTCAAAGAGGAAGGTGACAGTGTTACGTTCCTTCATAAGATCTCTTCAGGCGGAACTTCAGACAGCTACGGTATTGAAGTTGCAAGACTTGCAGGACTTCCTTCAGATGTTCTGCTCCGTTCAAAGGCAATTCTTTCAGAGCTTGAGAGGATCGGAAAGTTCAAGGTCAAGGGCAACCGCGAGAACATGAACAGTGATGAGGAACTCTCTACTGAAGTGATGCCCGGCCAGGAATCTTTCTTTAATCCCGATAACGTCGTTTACCGCAAGGAAGATAAGATCCGTCAGACATTAAGAGATCTCGATCCCACGAGACTTACGCCTATTGAAGCAATGAACATACTCTATGAATTGAAGCAGAAGTGCTCGGAGGAAGACGTTGGGCAGGATTAATATATTAGATACCAAGACCGCCAATGCCATCAAAGCAGGTGAGGTAATCGAGCGTCCCGTTTCAGTTGTCAAAGAGCTGATTGATAACGCGATAGACAGCGGCGCTACCAGGATCACCGTAGAATTTGCAGGCGGCGGAATATCGCTTATCCGCGTAACCGATGACGGCTGCGGCATGGACAGGGAAGATGCGGAAAAGGCTTTTCTCATCCACGCAACATCAAAACTTCATTCGATCGAAGATATTTATTCCCTCTCGACAAACGGATTCAGAGGCGAGGCACTTGCTTCAATTGCTGCCTGCTCAGATGTAACTCTCACTACATGCCTTAAAGGTGAGAATGAAGGGACCAAAGTTGTCTATGAAGACGGTTCACTAAAAGGCGTTTACGATAACTCGGCATGCACCGGAACCACAGTTGAGGTAAGAAATCTTTTTAAGAATCTTCCTGCAAGATACAAGTTCCTTAAGAAAGATTCTACAGAAGGAATGTACATAACGGGACTTATCGAAAAGATAGCCGTTATTGCACCCGAGATATCCATAAAGCTTATCAAGGACGGATCAGTCTTATTTACCACGCCTGGCAACGGATCTTCACTTGATGCAGTATATGCCGTTTACGGTAAAGAGACAGCAAAAGCACTGGTCCCCGTCAGCTTCAAATATGAGGGCGGAAGGATCGAAGGATTTACCGGAATGACTTCTTTTGTCAGAGGCAACAGAGGCCTTCAGGTAGTCTATGTTAACGGAAGACTCATCCACAGCAAGACAGTATCGGCTGCCATCGATGAGGCATATAAGAATGCCGTAATGAAGAACAAGTTCCCTATATGTTTCCTCATGATCTACTGCGAACCCGGAACGGTCGATGTTAACGTTCATCCGCAGAAGAGCGAAGTAAAATTCAGCAATGACGGAGACATATTCAGACTTGTTTATCACGGCATTAAAGATGCGCTTAATAAAAACGGTGAAGCAGGAACTCTGTTCGGAGGCATAGCTTCGAAGGAAGAAGAGGATACCAATACGGGAACGCAGCTCAGATACGATTTCTCGGCATCTGCATCTGCTTCCAAAGCATCTTCAAAGCCTTCATCTTCGACAGCATCACATAAACTCGGAAACAGCCAGCAGGGCGATCCGGCGGCAGCCAACAAACTGCTTCAGATCTTATCTGATTTCAAGCCTGATCTTGAAGCCTTGAAGGACACACGCGATGAGCCTAAAGCTATTGAAGAAAAGGCTTCAGATGAAGTTATTTCCGTATTTTCGGGCGAGCTTGAGGCACCTGCTCCGGCCATCATTGAGGATGTGGCAGAGAACAGGGCTTTGACTGATATCGACAGACTTGCTGCGGCTGACTTTGTCGGAATAATCTTCTCGACTTACATCATCCTTCAGAATGAGGACGTATGCTTTATCGTTGACCAGCATGCTGCCCACGAGAGAGTGCTGTACGAAGAATTCATGGTCAAGAAGAAGCCGGGCGTTGCACCTGCTGTAGAACAGGTTCTTTCTCCTCAGATACTTACGCTGTCGTGGGAAGACTATAGTTTTGTAGAAGATAAGATAGACAGATTCAAGGAAAACGGCTTTGAGCTTGAACTTTTGGGTGACAGACAGATCGCGGTAAGAACAGTGCCTCTCGGCAAAGCCGGAAAACAGTCAGAAGTATTCAGCGCGATACTTACTGATCTCAAGCGTGAAGTTCCTTCCAAATCAGAGATCTGGTACCAGCTTATCCAGACTACGGCTTGTAAGGCAGCCATAAGAGCAGGCGATAAGATAACACAGCAGGAAGCCATGGCCCTTATCGAAAAGCTTTCCAAACTTGAAGATCCTTATCACTGCGCTCACGGTAGACCGACATTCTTCACTGTCTCAAAGAAAGACTACGAGAAGAATTTTAAGAGAATAGTCTGATGGATAATCTGTTTCCGGTAAAAGGCTTATATTCATATATCCCGATAATCGCAGGGCCTACGGCGAGCGGCAAAAGTGCGCTTGCTCTGGAGATATGCAGACAGGCAGACGGTGAACTCGTCTGTGCCGATTCCATGCAGATCTATAAAGTGCTCGATGTCGGTACTGCAAAAGACACTAAAGAAGATATCGGAAACATTCCCCACTATCTGACGGATATCATTGAACCCGGAACAGATTTCTCTGTATACGACTATCTCAATACGGCTTTGCCTGTTATTAAGGATATCCTTGAAAGAGGCAAACTTCCCGTTGTCTGCGGCGGTACAGGCCAATACATCTCATCTCTTTTATATGGTCTTGATTACGGTACCGGTGATGAGGATGCAGAGATTAAGGCTACAAAAGAACTTGAAACAGAATATGCGGAAAAGGGTATCGATCCTTTGTATGCAAGACTTATGCAAGAAGATCCGGAAGCAGCAAAGATGATCCATCCGAACAACACCAGACGAGTGATAAGGGCGCTTGCCGTTCACAAGGCTCTCGGCATTACTTTCAGCGAGAAGAATAAACGTTCAAAACTAAACGGACCCGAATATCCGTTCAAGGTTTTCATGATCGACTGGGACAGGGAAGTGCTCTACGACAGGATCAATAAGCGCGTCGGCATAATGATCGATAATGGTATTGTTGATGAAGCAAAAATGCTGCTCGAATCCGGTGTGGACAGAAAGTCTACATGCTGGCAGGCCATCGGTTATAAGGAGATGCTTAAATACATCGAAGGCGAAGAGTCTTTGGAAGAGGCAGCCGACAGAATAAGGATAGGCACAAGACATTACGCAAAGCGTCAGCTCACGTGGTTTAGAAGCATGGGGGATGACGTGATACGCATTAAGCCTGATGCGCCTGAAAAGAATTCAAAAATAGTTTTGGGACAATGTAGATGAAAAGTGCTGAAAATTAGTTTCAGCACTTTAATGTATCAAACTAACTTGATATAATAAGGAAAATTTCAAGACTAGTATCAACTTTTGTTTGAACTGGTGATTTTACTTGAAAATACGCTGTCAGCAACGATAATTATATTAACCGTTGGGCCCATGCAGAAAGGAGGTAGTTAATCAATTGTATAACGATGTAAACCAACTACCTTGCCGAGAATTCTGCAACCTTCTGTATTAAACGGAATCGGCGAATAGGCATCATTTTCAGGGAACAGATAAGGGATACCGTTCTTTTTTCCAAAACGCTTAACTGTAGCTTCGTCATCGATCAAAGCAGCGATGATATCACCTTCATCACAAGTGTTTTGCTTACGGACAATGATGAGATCGCCGTCAAGAATGTGAGCATTGATCATACTGTTACCGCTGACTTTAAGCATGAATGCTTCAGAATCTCCGATAATGGACTTCCCGACAGGGAATGAATCAGTGTAATTCTCATAAGCAAGGATTGGAATTCCGGCAGTGATCTTACCGATAACAGGAATGTTGCGGTAATCATTAAGCTCAGTGACGCTTGCGGAATCGGAGAGATCCTGTTCTGTACTGTTGGAATTCTGCTTGATAACGATGGCTCTTCTGAGTCCTGGTCTGTATTCGATCCTGCCCAGGCTGTCGAGCTGCTTAAGGTAAGTATGAACTGAGGAAGTTGATTTGAGGCCGACGCCTGCACAAATATCGCGAACCGAAGGCGAGATCTGATTCTTACTGATATAGTCGCATAAATAGTTGTAAACGCGTTCAATTGTTTTGTCGCCGGACTGCATAAACTATCCTCCAAACATATTTTCTAAGTTAATAATATCATTCTTTTCAATTGTGTCAAACAATTGTTCAGTTTGAAATTTAATAAAGGAGTATGCTTATGGACGAAAGTGACAAGAAGAAAAAGAAAAAACGTACAAACAGCTATGATGATGCTTTGGACAATGCCGCTTCCTTTGAAGAAGCCAGGGCCATCATCAATGCAAGGCTCAATCATCTGTGCATAGATCTTTCTGATTGTCCTGAAGTCGAGAACCGGCTGATCAGGGAGATCAACAAAGCATATGAGGACCAGAATGTAAACCTTATGGATCTTTATGCCGGGTTCTATTCGCCATGTAAGGTATCAGATACCGTTTTCGTGCCAAGAGGACAGGGAGACATGAACGACGTCATGATAGATTTCTCTGAAGGCTTCGATGAATTCGTCGAGTCACTCGAAGAAACTTATGTAAACAATATCATGAGAAGAAGGAGGGCAGCCGTCCTCCTGAAGAGGATGCTTTCGATGAAGCTGCCTTATTCAAGACTTATGTATTTGTATTACTATAAGAAACTTGATCCGATTGTAATAATCGATGATCTGTATATAAGCAGGGCGACCTTTTACCGGATCAAATCCGTAGCGATCAATATGCTGACAAGCATGTATTTTACGCCGGGTGACCAGGATCCTGAGGAGAAGGGTGGAAGCAAATGACTAGATAATGCCACTTCTTACTTATGGTAAACAATGCTATAATCGCCTCTAGCAGGTAAAAAAATGGCAGTTAATCAGGAAGACAGAAATTCGGATATCATCCAGGCAGGTAATGGCAAGAGCAATGCTGTGCTCGATTTTTTGGGTTGCTCTTACCGTGCTACCGTTAGACTTATCAAGGGACTGCCTTCAAGGTTTGTAAATTACTTCAAACGTAAGATCAAGGAATACCGCAACAGACCCAAGAGGACTGACATCAGCCGTGTATATGTTGTCGTAGGCTATACGACCAAAAAGCGTGTGGATGAAAAGTTCAATGCGGAAAGAAGAATGATGATAATAAGGAGGGGACTTCTTATATTAATTTTTATTCTTATTCTTTTTATAGCAGTGGACAGGATCACGGGGCTTGTGAACTACGGAGAGATGGCTCAGATATTCGGTATCGATTCCTGGGATGAAGTAGTTGAGAACGATCCTTTTGAAGACAGAACGACACAAACTTCTGCTACTGCTGTTACTGAGATGACTATAAGCACCTGATTGCCCGTTTATCATACCTAAAAAGTATAATTGTAATACCAAAAATGAAAGTTCAATTTTCTGAACTTTCATTTTTTAATTTCCTATTGAAATTGGTAAATTCTTGTAATACTATACATAACGATTGGTTTAAACTAGGTCCTAATACCTATGCTTTCAGTCTACAAAATGAATAATTAGCCTGGCGAACTTGCAAAATTGAATTCCAGGCAGAAGAAAGGTGGAAATCTTATGGATTACAAGATTGAGAATGAGTATCTTAATGGTCTCATGCAGAAGGTTATGGCAAGGAATGCTAATGAGCCCGAGTTCTTCCAGGCTGTTTATGAATTCCTTAACTCTATTGCTCCGGCACTTCCCGTACACCCTGAGCTTATCGAGAAGCAGGTTCTTGAGAGAATCGTAGAGCCTGAGCGTCAGATCATGTTCAGAGTTGCTTGGATCGATGATGCAGGCAGAATTCAGGTTAACCGTGGTTACAGAATTCAGTTCAACAGTGCTATCGGACCTTACAAGGGAGGTCTCAGACTCCATCCCTCTGTTAACCTCAGCATCCTTAAGTTCCTCGGCTTCGAGCAGATCTTCAAGAACTCACTCACAGGTCTCCCTATGGGCGGCGCTAAGGGTGGTTCTGACTTCGACCCTAAGGGCAAGTCTGACAACGAAGTAATGGCTTTCTGCCAGAGCTTCATGCGTGAGCTTTACAGACATATCGGACCTGACCTCGATGTACCTGCAGGTGACATCGGTACAGGCGCAAGAGAGATCGGCTTTATGTTCGGTCAGTACAAGAAAATCGTTAACGAGTTCTCCGGCGTACTCACAGGTAAGAAGCTCTCATTCGGCGGTTCACTCGCCAGAACAGAGGCTACAGGTTATGGTCTCTGCTACTTTGTAGACGCTCTCCTCCACGAGAAGATGAACACATCTTTCGAAGGCAAGACAGTTGTTATCTCCGGTTCCGGTAACGTTGCTATCTATGCTACAGAGAAGGCTCAGCAGCTCGGCGCTAAGGTTGTTGCTCTTTCTGACTCCAACGGTTATATATATGATCCTGAGGGCATCAAGCTTGATATCGTTAAGGATATCAAGGAAGTTAAGAGAGGCAGAATCAGCGAGTATGCTGATCAGGTTGCTTCCGCTACATACACAGCAGATGAGAATGGTTCTAAGGGCATCTGGACAATTCCTTGCGACATCGCTCTTCCTTGCGCTACACAGAACGAGCTCAACCTCGATTCTGCTAAGACACTCGTTGCTAACGGCGTAAAGGTTGTCGGTGAGGGCGCTAACATGCCTACAACACTCGATGCTACAAAGTTCTTCCAGGACAACGGCGTATTCTTCACACCTGGTAAGGCTTCCAATGCCGGCGGTGTTGCTACATCCGGTCTTGAAATGTGCCAGAACAGCGCTCGTCTTTCTTGGACATTCGAGGAAGTTGACGCTAAGCTTAAGGGCATCATGGAGAACATCTTCCACACAGTTGATGCTACAGCTAAGGAAGTTGGCTGCGAGAACAACTATGTTGTCGGCGCTAACATCGCCGGTCTCCTTAAGGTTTCTGACGCTATGATCGCTCAGGGCTGCATCTGATAGTAGACTTAATAAGTTGAAATAGTTGAGGGCTGCGGTATTTATCGCAGCCCTTTTACTTCTTGGAGACGTGACTCCGTCGAGTACGCGAGGAACGAAGCGTGCGAGACAATAAACCACCCGCTATGCGGGTGCGCGACAGAAGTTATACAAAGAAGTCACCTTTCCCTATAATCGAGGTGTTCAAGCCGAGATTATAGAAAG
>JAZROA010000007.1:0-54648 GCA_045648465.1 Saccharofermentans sp. | reverse complement strand
TGCCAAGTGGAAGATAGTCGTTCACCATTCAAAAAACCGCTAATCTTCCGCTCTTTTTTCCGTGCTCGAATTTGGCTCAGATTTCCATGAACTTAATCTCATTGTAACAACAATTTCCACATCTTCAAGTGAACACAAATCCCAAAAACCGATTTGTAGAAGTAAACGCAACAAATTTTCTCCCGGGAAAAGAAGTGGAATTTAAATTTTCACTTCAGCATCCCTCAAAATAAACCTGTCCTCACATTACAAGGCTTAATGCATCCTTCAAAAGCAATGCTGCTACAACACTTATCGAGATAGCCGGCGCCAAAGCGATCTTTCTCTTCTTTGACTTGCAGACAAGCGCGAAAATGATTCCAAGCACAACGCCGATACCTGCAGCAATGCAGGCACCCCTAATGTGCAGGAAAAGCATCAGGCACATGGCAAGCTTGACAGGACCGTAATTCATCTTGGTCTTCTTAACCTTGCCGATAACAGCCGTAACCAGCGCCATGACAAGACCTACGCATGCAGAAGCAATAAGACCTTCTATAGCATATTCTCTTATGTCCGGCATGAAGCCTACAGTCATGATCCATACGACCAGGATAGCTGCAAGGAATCCATTCGGGATAACACCCGAATCCCAGTCTGCCAGCGAAAGGCCGAGTAAAAGCACTTCCAAAACCAACGCAGCTATTACAACTGCATCGATTGCACCGTGAAGCGCGAGTGTTCCTGCGAAAAGCAATCCAAGTATTATCTCGAAAATAAGATCTCTCGGCGGCACCTTCGAACCGCAGTATCTGCACTTACCCTTCAGTGCAATATAAGAAATGACCGGGAAAAGATCTGCCGTTGACAGCTCATGTCCGCAAGTATCGCAGTGGCTGTGGCCTAACATCCAGTCTTCGCCTCTTACAACACGCCATGCGGTACAAGTAATGAAGCTTGCAAATATTGCGCCAAACATAAAAGCCAGAACAATACAGTAAATGCCGATAAACAGCGAATCAAAAAGCGGATATGAAAAAATCAAGGCCAGATCTCCTTAAATGTTATTTCTGACTTTGATTATACACTGAGAGCGAAAATGCAAAAAGACACAAAAAGAAAACCGGGTTCCGAAGAACCCGGTCTTGATTTGATTAAATCTGATTAAATAATCTTCTTAAAGATTAGTTACCTGTCGTGTTGTTTGCAGGTGCAGGATAATTGTCTGTATCTCCTGTATTCCATGTAGCAGCTGTCAATGTGTAGTAATAATTGTTAGTACCAAATGTAACTTTAATCTTATTAATCGTAAAACCTTCAATACCAGCATCATTGGGTTTTACCATTTCAACTTCTACAGAAGTAACGTCTATACCAGTAAGCTTTTTAATCTCGGTTACATTTTCTGCGTAAGTATCAGCCTGTGCAGATGTCATGCCCTTACCGTAAGCTTCTGTAGCGAGAGCCTGAGCTGCTGTGTAAACTGTGGAAGCTGCCTGGAATTCCTTTTCCTTCTTAGCTCTGTCGATGTAACCAACGAGGGCAGGAACGAGCATAGCTGCGAGAACTGCGAGGATAACGAGAACTACGATGAGCTCAACTAATGTGAAACCCTTCTTTGATGACTTACCAACTTTTTTCATTTTGTGACCTCCTTCGTCTTTTCACCCTTAAGTGAGTTTGTTTGTAATTTGTCAAATGTGTTTGACTTGCTTGATGGTCTTACTATAACCCATCAAAAATCAGACTTCAACACATTTCCTCCACAATTCATTTCCGGGTAACAAATTGTTAACTGCGAAACCCGTACACCCCCTTGTTTAAGAACGGATTGTAAACGTGTTAACAGGTTCAAAACAGCCGGAACCCAGTAAATATCAAATGTTTGCTTTATATATAATATATAATCAATTCACATAACCGTAACTGTCAGGTCGTTGAATTGAAAGGTTTTCAGGGTTAAAATTTATTTGTGAAAGTACATATTCGCTTTATTCATTGAGAGGATCAGTATGAACCGCAGGTTTAAGACAAAACCGGATAACCGTTTTACTGTGATACTTCGTGGCAACGAAGGCGCGAGTATTGTCCTGGTTACGATCATAGCAATTCTCATTGTTACCGGCGTTATAATTCTTCGCACTACAACCAGTGCTCTTTGGGCTTCAGCAGACAAGCAGCTCAATCAGGATCAGGCTTATGAGATGGCCACAAGTATGGGAAACTCTTTGGACGGAATAATTGTCGGCAACAAAAGTCTTGATCTTTCTTCTATTGCAGCCGGTGATGGTGTAATTATTTCTAAGACAAGTATTAACGGACTTCCCAATTCCACGATCAGCGCCAGCGTAAAGCCTCTCAGCAACGATGACAATAACAGGGTTTATGTTGTAACGGTAGAAGCTAATGTGGCTACTGCTACACATTCTTATATAGCTCAGTACTCCGGATCTGGCACGAACTATCAGAGGTTATACTGAAATGAAGATGATCAAGAAAACAGTTTCTATCCTCAAAGACACTTCAGGTGAATCAATAGTTGAAGTATTGGTTGCGTTTACCCTGCTGACAATAATGATGCTAGTTTTCTCACAAGGGTTAGCATCTGCTTCTATTTCTGAAATGAATGCAAAAAAGAACCGCGAAAGTGCTGATCAGTCAATGATCACACTTCAAAAGAAACTTGCATCTTCAACACCCAAGGAAGGCGCGCAGGAAAAAGATACTGTTTCTGTTCAAGGAACTTCTGACGAGATTAAGTCATATTTATATGAAGTAGACGGAAATACTTATGTTGTATTTTTCCAAGGTTAAAGCCATATGAAACATATAGTTCGCAACAAAAAATCCAAGATAGCTTATACGCTCGTTGAGCTGATTGTTGCCATGGCATTAACCGCTCTTTTTGCTACAGCCTGCGTTTTGCTGATTCTTCCTGTAGAAAGCATTTATACCCGCAGCACAGATGTAAGCCGTGCTCAGCTAGTTGCTGATTCCGTCGTAGATTCGCTCAGGACAGAATGTGCAAACACTTATATCAAAGACAGAGGCGATGTTATTATAGGTGAATTTGCAGACGACAATCTTCTTGAGGTAAATCCTGCAGCAAGTGGATCTGTTCTGGTAATCAGCAAGAATTCTGAATACTGCGAGACGATCTTCTCAAATAAGGCAATCAATAAAAGTCTTTATGACACATATTTCAAGGGCTCAGATATACTGATAGATGATAAGATAACAAGTCTTGCTATACACAGATTATTCGAAAAGGATAACAACCCAGACATAAACAGCGGCTATGTTCATTTTGGATACTATAAGTCAGCATATGATGCTGCAAACAGGATCCAGCCTGACGAGTATTACGATTTTACAAATCCGTTCCCTTATGCTACATATCGTGAATACACTGTAAATCTCACTTTCTCGGAAATCGCGATTCAATCCAACACATATCCTGCACACGTATTGTGCAAGGTAGATGTAATGAAAGGTAGCGAGCTCGTATATTCACGCAATACAGTTCTCTGCTTTGCAGCTCCGGCACATTAATCTAATCAAATCACAATTCTAACCAGTAACCAAGCCGGTCCAAAAAGTCCGGCTTTTCTTTGAATTAACTAGTGAGCGCTTCAGCCTTACGGAGGATCTAAATACCATACACAAAAAACTGGCAGCCATCTGTTAGGCTGCCAGTATAACTTATTTGTTTAATATGATTCTGTAATTAGCCACCTGTTTCGGGCTCATTCTGATTATTCGGGTCTTCATTGTCTGTACCCGGATCGTTCGGGTCGTTCGGATCTTCATTGCCTGTACCCGGATCATTAGGATCATTCGGATCGTTCGGATCGTTCTGATCGTTTGGATCATTCGGATCATTCGGATCATTCGGATCTTCATTGCCGTCATTCGGATCAGGTTCATCATTCTGTGTCCATTTAGCATACAGCGTAGTATTCTTATCAACCGGCACGTCGAAGTCATACGGATACTGCTCGCACTCTTCATCCAAATACCAGACTAATGTGTAGCCTTCTCTCGGGTTGACAGGCTCACTGGCTTTTTCGCCAGCCTGGATATCCTGCTGTTCTATCTGAATATCATCTACTCCGGTTACAAAGTCAACGTAATAGTAACGAACGATCTCGTACTGTTCTCCATCGATTGTACCTTCATAGTTGCCAATACCATTGATCGTAATAGAATGCAGGCCCGGTTCATCTGTTTGCTCAGGATAAATAACTGTATAGTCCCTATCCTTTACCAGATCAGTACCGTTAAGACTTACCGTTATATCATCAGGCTTTACATACTCGTCAACATGGCCATGATAGGGTGAGGAACCAAAGGTTACCGTTGCACTGCTGATATCAGCCTTAGAGATAGTAAAGTCAACTATTACTTCCGTCAAATCATTTGTATGATTATAGAAGTAAGTCCCTTCATCAACATTGCTGTTTGTATTCGGCGTCAATAAAGCTTTAGCCTTCATATAATACGTACCAACGTTTACAGGTCTTCCACCATCACCATCTGTCGTACCACTATTCGCTTCAGTTGTTTTAATAGTGCAAGCAGAATCCAAATAATACTCCACTTCTAAATCTGTACCATCCGAATGTTTACCGTGTGGAACAGAGGGATTTCCGTAAATCCAATCTTCTATATCTGGTTCTTCAATCCACTTATTCGTAGCGGGTTTAATAGTGAAATCTTTTTCAATCTGTCCAACATAGTTGCTGCCTTCAACATGCTCAATAATAACTTTGGCAGTATTATCACCGGCGTCAATGTTGTTATTGTAAGCAACTGTGTAGTCCTGATCCTTAACAAGATATCTGTTGTTAAGTCTGACCAAGACCTCCGGTTCCAATTCATTTCCGGTATAAATCAATTCATCAGAGTTGATCAATTCCACTTCGGCATCCCTCAAGTTCAAACCATCAATTATATAGACTCTCTTTTGATTTTCAGCCTCAGCAATACCTGTATAGTTTCCTGTTCCGTGTACTGTTATCTGTACTCTTCCCGGACGAATATTATTCGTATTACCTAAATCAAGGTGTTCATATGTAAGATAATAATCAGTTGAAACAGTAAGGGGTATATTCTTAACCTGACCATCTTCACCCAATATATTTATGGAAACAGACAAAATAGGAGTAACCGGAGCACCCGTATAATCATAATGTTCCTGAACCAGCTCAACTATTGTAGTATGAACACCCTCGACATCTTTGATGTCTAAAGGCACGATGTTAAAGCTTGTTTTAACAATTCCGGCATAATCTCCCTGCCCGGAAATATAAACTAATGCTTGTCCTACATTGACATTGTTTTCAATCGTCAATGTACAATCAGAATCCCATTCAAGAGATGTTCCTTCTACGTTTATCGTTAACAAGCTCTTTATTGCTTCAGCACTGACATCACTCGTGTATACAAATGTAGGCACGCCGTCCACAAACTGAACTTTGTCCTGATTCCAAATGATTTCAGCATTAGCTATGCTGATTCGATCACCTGTCTGAACAGGCCAGTCACCATAATGAGCATTATTTATAAACGGCTTAAGCGGGAATTGGCCCTTTCCGGAAGCACTATCGGTAATCAGAGAATTATCATATGGGTATCCATCACATAGACCATCCTGACCTCTTATACCTCTCTCGGTATCGAAGACGATCCATGTTTTCACATCAGTATCGCCAAGGATCTCTCCACCAACTGAGCCAACTAAACGAAGTTCTCCGCCATTGATTCCTGACAATGATTTGCACTTGTTAGTAGTGCTAAATCTGTTGTTGTTGATTTCAGTCAATGTTCCTGCAAATGCTCCGACTGTATCAGCATTAGAACCAATAACACGACCAACAGAATAGCAATTATCTAATTTGCAAGTGTTATTCATTGATCCAATGAAACCGCCGATACTGTCACCAGCACCAACAACGGATGCAGTACTATAGCTGTCCGTGATACTGACACTACCGGCTCCTGTATTTGCACCGATAAATCCGCCAACGTTATTCACACCTGAAATGTTACCTTCATTAGCGACATACTGTCCATCATATGTATGACCGCCAACATAAGAAGATTTAATGGTAACAGATTTTTCTCCATCCACTACGCCTACAAATCCACCAGAATAGCTTCCTTTTGATTCTACAACAGAGGTTGTAAAACAGTTTTCGACAGTCGTAGCAGCTACACCATGCAAAGAACCAACAAATCCGCCTGATCTAGATTCATTTCCGTACGAAACGACATTTCCTGTAGCTAAAGAATAATTAATTGTTCCACCATCAACTCGTCCGACAAATCCACCTGCACAAGCATTTGATCCATTTGTTCTAACATTGGCATCCGTTCTATAGAAATTAACTGTACGCTTACCACCGGAAAGCGTTATTGAACCTGATTCCATTACACCGATAAAACCGCCGACATTTGTATTAGCAGAATACACAGATACAACAGAAGGATCTGTAGTAACACTCGCTACTACATTATTAAGATTAACGATAGTATTATCTATGCTTCCAAATACACCGCCAACACCAAAGTCTTCAAACTCAAAACCATCAGACTCCTGATCAGCAAGCGCACAAACCTGAGAAGTCGAATCAATAACGACATTGATAGGGATATTAATGAGATTCTCACGATTTACCTTACCGTAAGAATATCC
This sequence comes from Saccharofermentans sp., assembly GCA_045648465.1. Lineage (GTDB taxonomy): Bacteria > Bacillota > Clostridia > Saccharofermentanales > Saccharofermentanaceae > Saccharofermentans. The sequence continues at coordinate 47,972 of JAZROA010000007.1, read as the reverse complement.
TATAGCACCACCAGATTCATAACAAATTCTTGTATATTCGTTCTCATCTCCGGGTACAGGATTACCTATATCACCTACATTAGTATAATTCGAATAATTAACATCTAATTTACCATAAACCCATCTACAATAACCTTGACCACCAATAGCGCCACCCACACAGGACTTACCCATTATGGTTGCTCCGTCAAGATTAACTGTAACATCTGCCCAGGTATGGTTATCAGTATATTTATTTAAAGAACTGGCATTATCTGTATTAACTCGGCCATATGCTTCCATATATCCGATAAAACCACCAACATAACTACCCTCACTGTATACAACCTTAACAGTATTTACTTCATAGGTAGCATGCTTTAACTTCCAATCAGCTTCATATCTATATCCAAGACCGCCGCCGTCACCATTACCGCTACCGATCCAACCGCCTATTCTATCAGCACCATTTACGGATACAACGCATATATTGGGACCATTTTCTTCAACCGTGATATTGGATAAATATACATTTTGATGGTACATATCTGTTCCTATTAAGCCAACAATACCACCAATAGAACTGCCTTTAGCCTGAATAAGTATTGAATGATCATACGTCCTTTTAGGGTAGTTCATATTATCGTCATTTAATTCAACAACGCCACCGGTTCCACCGAGAATAATCTCCCCGCAGGTTCCGTCACAATAATGACCTACTACGCCACCAATCATGGCTTCCTCATCTCTATCTACTCCGGTTTCATCGGTATCAAACAGTTTAGCGGCATTAACTTCCGCCCTGATAGTTTCAAAACGCGGCGCTCCCCAGTTATCTTGTGTTCCGATGTATTTTTTATATCCGGCTTCTCCGACAACACCACCGATCTTAGAGCCGCCTACCAACGCCTCATCAGCAGTTATTATAGCTTCTGCTCTCTTTATTATTCCCGGACCCTGCGTAGCAACAGTAGCACCTGCAATATTCTTGTAAGCTGTGGCAAATCCAATTGCTCCACCAACCTGCGTATCTCCCTTTATTTTTGAATTACCTGTAATGGTCGTTTGAACTGTCTCAATGTTACCTAATGTATAACCTAGAGCACCTCCAACACAGGTTCCTGCACTCTCAACCCGTGAATTTCCCTGAAGAGTTACGAGAATACTCTTGATCCATAAAAGATTACCATTCTCTTTTTGATTGTGCGTGGCATAACAATAACCTATCGCACCGCCTACGTTTCCGCCATCACCAATTACACTACCATTGATAACAACATTAACACCAACAGTTACTGGAGAATTATTATATCCAATAGCGCCACCGGTATTAGAGCCAGTATTAACATTACCGCCTGTACAATCAGCTACTACTGTAAAATCGATAGACTTTTCTGACTTGCCATGAACTTCACCATTTCCAAGAATATAAACATTAATAGTGTTTATTCTTGCTCTGTTGACACCAATTGCTCCTCCAACATTTGCACCACCTGATACGGTTCCGTTCAAAGTGACATCTACAATACCATTTCTTATGAGGTTTTTACCAATAGCACCGCCAACATTATTGCCATCTGATTCAACTGTAGACGAACCTAAATTCACTGTAATCGGGAATAATGTTCCATCTATTCCAAAAGAACTATAACTTGTATTAGTTCCGACATCATTTGAGCCAGAATTAAAGTAACCTACTGCACCTCCGAGATTAGCATCGGTTCCTTCACCATTGTTGCTCTTAACGGTCCATGGAGAATTGCTAAAATCTACGGAAATACCTGCAGATGTTTCAGTTGAAGAGGAATCAGAAGGATTTGTTTTATAGAACTGGCCAACAGCTCCACCGACATTTAAATTGCCCTGAATAACAGAACCGCCGTTTGAAGAACCGACAGCAGAACTTAAGCTGATATAGCCCTTAAAAGCACCTGAATTACTATCAATACATCCAACAACTCCACCAACATTATCGCCACTTCCGATAATACTTGACTGCGGGTTAAGAACAGAAACGATTTTGACAAAACTATCGTTTGTGCTCTGGGAAGAATTCAACAAATTATTGATATTATTATCGTTAATGGAAGCAGAACGAAGTTTACCGATTGTTCCGCCGATATAATTACGTCCTGTAACAGATACAATTAATTTATTTGCCGCACCCTGATCCGGTGTTACTACGCTGGTGTAGTTAGCACTGTTTGCTCTCATAAGCCCAGCAACACCACCTACACCATCTGTACCTTCAACTGTCAATACCGGAGAAGAAGCATGTCCATAGAGTTCAAAATAACCATTCGAACCATTACCCTGAATATATACATCACCTACAACGCCGCCGACAAGTGAACCGTCACTGGTTGTTTTTACTGTGGAATCGCCCTGAACGACAGTTCTTACAAAAAGATCTGTACCGGTATCATTTCTAAAATTCTGGACTCTTCCGGCCGCGCCACCTACAAAGTTAACACCATCAATATTGGCATGATCAAGAATAGCTTGAACTCTTCCTCTTTGTGGTTCAGATATATATCCGATTGTGCCGCCAACGCCCTCTTTACTTCCGGTAATACGGCCGTAAACTGAAGAATAAATCTCACCTTCATTTGTTGCGGATCTGCCAATTGTTCCTCCAACATAATAAACTCCGGAGATCAAACCATAGTTTTCCGCGTTAATTACAGAATCCGAAAGAATAACATTTGTGCTGTTCATTCCGCCAATAGCGCCACCGGTACCATAGTTCTTTGCAGCAGTGCTGCCTACACCTATGATTTTCGAATTCGATTGATTTACAACATTAATAAGGTAGCGTGTCTTAACATTATCTGCTACACCACCTATTGCTCCGCCAGAACCTAATCCGTTATCATTTCCTCTTGAAACAATAGTGCCATTATTAACAGCATTTATCATAATGGTACCAGCTCTGGAACCATCGAGTCTTCCGTAAGCACCACCTACGGCCACCGGGCCATTAGTGTTGAGCGTCGAGCCAACTCTGGAGTGCTCGCCATTATTTACATTTATATAAACCTGACTAACAGCAGATGCAGTTTCTCTTCCAACAGCTCCGCCGCAATGAACATTCTTCGTTATATCTGTAGCAATAATATATCCATCATTACGAACTCTGATGCTAGTATAATCACCAGTTCCATTAAGCCAGTTTCCGATAGCTCCGCCAATAGGTCTGACACTATTATCGTAATAGCCATTTTTGATTATCAGACCATTCTCAGGAACAGATACATCAATCTGATAGTCATTATCATCCGTTTCCGGGAAAGTCAGCTTTCCGGTATCAGCATTAATGCTTATGTCATTAGGACTTACCTGTTTACCGGTAGTGTATGTGAATGATTGTCCGTCAATGTACGCTACGGCACCTGCAATATTACCACGGCCGGAAATAACGCAGCTCATCTTCTGATTTGTAACTGAACATACAGGCAAGTCAAATTCAGACTTAACAGCATCTGCATTACCATCTACCACAAGTCTGGCACCAATATTCATCTTAGCATCACCAATAATGCCACCTGTATTCTTACCGCCGCTGACAACAGCAAATGATCCTTTGAGTTCGATCACACCATTTGTAGATGAACCGGGATTTGCAAGGCCAATAACACCACCGACTTCATTGCATTCTTTATTCGCATTCCAATAAGAACCTACCATTACAATGCTATTACTCATTCGGATAGTATTTAGATTTTCATCTATATCGGATCTGCCAACAACAGAAGAATTTGTTCCAATCAAACCACCTACCGGATAACCTTTACCGCTTGAGACAGGGTTAGCAGCACCATAACTGAAGTTAACTGATGAATCAGGACAAATATTCTTATAATCATTAGGATCACCATCATCCTTATTTGTAAGAACCAAATTCAGATTATTGGTGTAAATATTGAATATTGTTCCGCTATTTTTACATATCAGACCATATGCCGGATCACTTGTTTGGAATGATACTGAACGCAGCTGTACATTATTAATTGAGTAAATCTTTCCATCAGCTTTCGACATAGAAGTCAGTGTGTGTTTAGCTTTTAGTTCCTTAAAAGCAGGGAAAGAAACTACTTTGAGCTGATTTCCCATTACCGGAGAGTTATAACCTGTTGTTCCGGTTTTAAACACCTTAACCTCACTCGAGTAAAGCTCAGTTATAGTGCCGTTGATCATTACGGTGTCATGTACATACCAGTCTAGATTTTTAACTATTCTGAATGTAGCTGTTTTATCCGCAAAGACTTTTCTAATATTGTAGAGATGACGGTATGAAGTAATAACCGCATTACCACCTGTTGAACTCCAGAAAGTACCGGAAACGGCATCCGCATCTGCAGGATCATAGCTGTTACTGTAATTCAGATCACCAAACAGGGAATTAACAACGCATCTTCCAGTGATAACATTACCATTCTCACTATTGGTTGAATCCTGTTCATCATATCTGCCTAAGCCTGAATTGAATTCAACAAAATAGATGTATGTCATCTCTCCATTTGTCTGTCTGACATTTGTCAGATAGACAGGATCATCAATAGCTCTTGCAGCTTCAGTCGGCTCAAATTGATCTACAGTTACATAATCAGAACTGCCATTTGCCTTGGTACTATTCCATGTACCATGCAAAGTAGCATAAATATTTCTAGGGTTGAGTCTGTTGATATTCTCTTCACGTTTATAACCTAACATCCTGTCTATACCATAATGATTCCATTTCGGATCAGCAGAGCTCTCATCTGCTCTAACCATCATGGCATCAAGAGAAAGTCTGAACTCATAGTAATCTGCAAGGTTTCCGACCGCATCTCTAGCAGTACCCTTTCTGCCGTCACCGCTTACCAAAGTGACAGTTATCGGGAAATCAATATTTGCATATGTTTTGCTTGTACCATTCTCTGTCCTGACTACAGTTGCTTTAATAAAGCCATCCTGAGAGGTTCTGGTAATGTCATAGATACCATTTACATTTTCCTTTAAAGTCGTTGAGGGCTTGCTCTCTACAGAACTCAAGAAAGCACTCAAAGCTTCATGAGAAATACATATCTGAACGCCGTCATAGAAATTGGCATCAGATGTATCATTACCACGGATGACAGTAGTATCATGTCCATTCTCGGCACTGTTAAGTGTAATTACAATATCTTCATTGTGATTTTTACGAGCTGTGCCGTCGTAATCAAAGATGGCCCATGAAACATCAAGAGTCTCTCCATTTCTGAGATTGAAAAGGTAACCGTTCTGCTCACCTGCCACAATATGACCTTCGAGAGGCTGCACCTTTGACTGAGGTAAAAATACAGGTAATACACCTGAAGGAGCAGTAATAGATTCGGATGTGCCGTTAAACCAACCGACAAAACTTGTTCTGCGGCGGTATGCATATCCTTCAGAGCCTTTTGCCTGAGGAAGATCTTTAAGTTCCGGATCATCCTGAACATATCCGTTACCCTTGCGTATATCATCCCATCCTGAAGCTATGTCATTTTCTCTGCTGTAGAAAGCTGAAAGAACACGTGCGGAATAATTGATCTTTCCGTTTCCATACGTAGCGGAGATATCAAGCTCTACAGCCATCGTTCCGTTAAACACGGTCATGTCATAGAAGCTTCCTCTTAATAATTCGAATAAGTATTTATCTTCAGAATTATTTGCTGACTTTGGATTATAAGTAAGAGCGATCGTCTTGTTGATAGAACGGTTAGCTTCTTTGTCATCCAGCAGTTTAGCTTCGAGAGCGGGATCAAACAGTTGGCCCTTAAAAGCTGCCAATCCGGTTACCCATTCATCCATGGTTCCGTTCATGCTCTTTTCGGATAATACAGATTGAGCTGTCTGATAGATAGTAATAGCATTCTGCGAGTTCTGATCAAACTTAGATCTGTTGATGAATCCGAGAGCTGTAGCAACACCTACTGCAGCAAGAAGGGCAATTATCGTAAGAACAACGATAAGCTCAACCAGTGTAAAGCCGCGGCTCTTTCTGCCACGTCTTCCAAAGTTTGATCTGCCTGTCATTCTTAATCCTGTCATTCATCCTCCATGTAACTTTTAGAGCCGACAGTTTTAGCAAATATATTTTATTAAATTATAAGATTTGAATTGCCAATATTCAAATAAGCCAATGTTAATCTTTTGTTTCAGGTATGTGGTAGTTTTGTTAATCCAATGGTTCAAAATGCCAAATAAATCAGTGTAACAATGTTACATTTTCCCGTTTTTCAGACATTTTTATCTAATTATGTTCGTTTGTTGCGCTTTGAGAATGCAATGGGATTTGATGTTGTAAATTATCGAGCGCTTTTTTCCGGAATCTGTACTACAGCCGAAAATCTTGAAATGCCCGAAATCATTACTGATTAAGAAACTATGACCTTGCTGTAACAATTTATTATATTAACTGTCTTTAACAAATTTTCGTGCTAAAATTATTTTAACTTATTAGGAGGATGCCCCAAGTGCCGGACAGCAATTCCAACCAGGTTCAAGTTGAAGGTACGCAGTTTTACAAGCGCAGCAACTTTGCAGACGTATTCCGTATCGTTGTGATCACGCTCGTGGTATTCGTATGTCTGGCAGTCCTTATCTTGTGGTTTGCCATTGATTCAGGTGCAAGAAGAGCATACAAAGAAGCCCGCGACGTGCGCAAGGCTTTGAGAGCCGTTGGCACTGAATACTACGGCGAGGCATCTTCCATCTACGATCCGCACAGCAGCACTGGCCTTGCAGAAGGCGCAGCTGAAAGGATAGCCTCGCTCTCCCAGCGCAACGGAGAAGTCACCCTGTATGAATGGGATGCTGAGACAAACGGTCCGGTAAGCTTCGAATACCATACCGGCCTTTACAGGGTCTTATATGTCGATACAGGTTACGAAAACGGAATACAGCCGGGCGTTGAAGGCGATTTTAAAGTGTATTACTCATTCGAGCTTCTTAAATATGAAGCTGAATAAATAAGTTTAAGAAAGGGACTCCAGTTATGCCGGAATACAGATACCAGGCACAGGACAGTAAAGGCAAGATAGTTAAGGGTAAGGCTGATGCCTTTGATGAAGCTGATCTGCAGAAAAGATTCCATGACTCGGGACTCCTTCTTCTGGAGGCCAAGCCGATCATAAAGCAGATGGCATTAAAACCTTTGAAAAAGCCCAGACTTGCGGATTTCTGCCGCCAGCTTGGAACGCTCATCAAGGCCGGTGTCGTCCTGATCAAGGCTATCGAGATCATCGCAAACGACGAATCCATTACCGATTACGAGAGACAGCTATACTTAAGACTTCGCGACCGTATCGTCCAGGGTGTCTCCCTTTCAACCGTTATGGAAGAACTTGAACCTGCATTCCCTCCCCTTCTTATCTTCATGATCAGGGCTGCGGAGACTTCAGGTACTCTTGATACCACATGCTTAAGACTCGCTGAGCAGTACACAAGCGAAGCACAGCTTGAGCAGACAGCAAAGAATTCACTTACTTATCCGAAGATCTTAAGCGTCCTCATCGTAGTCGTTGTAGCGATCCTTTTCGGATATGTTCTTCCGCAGTTTGAAGATATCTTCGCTACACTTCCGGAGCTTCCTCTTCCGACAAGGATCCTCATGGCTATTTCAGATTTTGTCGCAAACAAGTGGTATATCCTGGCGGTAATCATTGTTTTGGCCATAATTTTCGGAAAGATGATAGTTAAGATCCCTGCAGTCAGAATGCTCATTGACCGCATCAAAGTCATGGGCAAATGGGGCAAGCTTACCAAGATCATCTATTCAGGAAGATTTGCACGTACCATGAGTTCTCTTTACTCTGCAGGCATCCCGATCCACAGCTGCATCGAGATTGCAAAGAGTACTATCGGAAACAAATACATCGAAGCACAGTTTGATGAAGTCGAGAAAAAGGTTTCAGGCGGTATGCCACTTTCTTCAGCTCTTGTTGAAGTCGACGGATTCGTATCCAAACTCCCCGCCACCATCAAGGTCGGCGAAGAAACCGGTATGCTCGGAAACATGCTTGAATCCGTTGCAAATGACCTTGATTTCTATTCAAGGCAGGCTCTGCTTAAATTGACATCATACATTGAACCGGTAATGATCGTGGTCATGGCTGTAGTCGTAGGCTTCATCATGATCTCCATCATTTATCCGATATACCAGTCTTATCAGACGATCGGCGCAGGATCGTAAGATCAGGACAGTAAACGAAAGGAAACAAAGCAAATGTCTGAAGTAGTATTTCTGTCGAATACCAACATCCAGATCGCATCAGGTTCTGCTGCCGGCGACGGCGTCAGAGTATCGAAGCTGATTTCTTCACCGCTTCCTGAAGGCGCCGTACTTAACGGTGTCGTAATGGATCAGGACAGGCTTATCGAAGCCATCAAGCTCGCATGGCAGGCTAACAAGCTTCCCAAGTCAGAGGTTACCCTCATCATCAACAGCCCGCAACTCCGTGCTAACAGAGTTGATGCACCTATCCTTGCTGATAAAAAGACGACAGAATTCATCGAACGTGAGACACGTGATTCTGAATACGGCAGATTCCAGAATCCTATCACCGGATGGTATGTTGTCGGCAAAGAAGCAAAGGCAAAGACACAGAAAGTCGTTTACGAGACAGCCGAGATCGACTTCGTAAATAAATACGTTGATATCTTCGGAAAAGCAGGACTTAAGTTAAAGACCATTCACAACGGCGTACAGCTTGCTACAGAATATTTCACGAAGCAGGCAGCCGGCAAGACGGTCCTTTACATGATCCTTGACGGCAAGTCACTTGTTACGATCTTCTTTGCGGAAGGTAAATACTACTACGACTCGACATCACGTGTTTTCGCACAGCCCGGAACACCTGAGTTCGCACGGGAGATCTACGCTTCTGTCTCTTCCATCAGACAGTTCATTTCAGCCCAGCACCTCACAGAGACAGTTAAGGATATCCTGTTCTGCGGTCTGGCATATTCACACGTTAACCAGCTTGCAAACGACATATTGAATCTCGACAGTACGGTTGATATCTCGATCGCACAGCCGCCTCAGGGAACAACGGTCGGTTCTGACCAGTCACAGTTCCCGTTCTTCGTTTATCCTATCGCAGGTCTTAGAAAGATCGACGAGAGAATGCCGATCCTCAAGAATACAAAGCAGGCCAGCAAGAAAACGAAGGAAAAGAGCTTTATGGCAAATCTCCTTCTCCCCTTCATTCTTATCCTGGCAGCTGCACTGATCGCATATGGCGTATGCTTCATGCTCAAGATGAAGAAACAGGCTGAACTCGAAGATGTAGAGAGATACATCAACAACCAGAGCATAATAGATCAAGTTGCCGAGTACGATGCAATGTACGATAACATGGCCGAGATGGGCAAGATACAGGGCGGCGTTGACATCCTCATGGATGACCTTGACTCCTACCCGATTCCTGATTCTTCGATCAATGAATCAATTCTTGAAGCAGCTAAGAAGCACGACGTTTCTGTTAATTTCAATTCTTACAGCGCTTCAACGGGTGTCTTTAGCATCACCGCTTCTTCACCGGAAGTTGAAGACATCAACCAGTTCATCGCAGACCTCATGGCGAAGGACATTTTCGAGAATGTTGATTACACGGGTTATTCGTTGTCTTCCGACGGAAAGAGTTGGCAGATCAATGTTGTTTGTACTCTTGCAGGAAGAGAGCCTGCTGCAGAGGAGGTAAACTGATATGGCATTACAGACCAATCTCAACAATAAAGATAAGAAGACAATTGCCTGGGTTCTTTTTGGAGCTCTGATCTTTGTTATCGCATGGTTCCTTATAAGGCCAACGGTATCTGCCATCACGACGACCGGCGATAAGATAGAACAGGCTGAAGCTACCAGGACAGATTACCAGAATAAGATTATGTATCTTACGAGTGCTGAAGCCCTTTATGGAAAAGCCGTAACGGATCTCAATGAATCCACTGCTGATTTCTATCCTGTCATGGACAGCTCTGAGATCGACCGCATGGTTACTTCATATGTCTTGAATAAAGGTCTTTTCGCTGAAAGCCTCAACATCAAGATGCCTGGCGGATCTGTTGAAGAACGTCCTTATGCTTATTCCAAGATCACAAGCAGTCATTCTTCTAATACAGCTGCTGCAAACACCAACGGTGCAGAGACACTTCTTGCACCCTACGACAGCGCGAGAAACAATACTAATTCCACATCTTCTTCAGGCGTCCAGTGTGTCGGCCTCTCTATCACGATGACAGGTTCACAGGCTGCATGCCAGGCCCTGATCGATGACCTCTGCACCAAGCCTGCAGTACGCATCACAGGTTTTTCCTGGGAGAAGCTCGATCCGGTTGAGCGTTTAAATCCAACGACCGGCTTGTATGAATATGTAGACTCCGGAAAAGTAAGACTGAAACTTGATGTCAATCTCTATATGGCAGACTTTGCCGATTATGAAGTTGCCGGAGTGGAGGGTTAATCTATGGCAGATAATTCAAAGATTCGTATAGGCGACTTGATGGTCTCGGCCGGTTATATTACCGACGACCAGCTCAAGGAAGCACTTGGTATTCAGAAGCAGTCCGAAGGCAAGAGAATCGGTCAGGTCCTCATTGAGATGGGCTATGTTACCGAAGAGCAGATGCTCTCCGCACTTGCCAACAGACTTGACATGCAGCTTATCGATCTTAACTCATATACGATAGATCCTGAGGTAGTTAAGCTCGTTCCGAAGCAGATGGCTGAGCAGTATGTAATGCTCCCTATCGGCCAGGAAAACGGCGAGGTCATCCTGGCTGTTAACGACCCTCTTAACCTCTATGCGATCGAGGATATCAGACAGACGGTCGGTATGCCCGTAAGAACGGTTATCGCTCAGGAGCACGTCCTCAAGAATGCAATCGATTATCAGTATGCCGGCATCAAGGCACAGATGGCTGCCGAGAATGCTAACGCTAATACTGCAGGCATGAACATCGACGAGCTCGTCATCGACACCAGTGCAGGTGCTGACGATGCTCCTATTATCAACCTCGTTAACTCCCTTCTCGACAAAGCTTTCCAGGATAACGCATCAGATATCCACATTGAGCCTTTCGAGACAAACGTAGTCGTAAGAATGCGTATCGACGGTACTCTTATCGACTATATCCAGTTGCAGAAAAACGTTCAGGATTCACTCGTTGCAAGAATCAAGATCATGGGCGAGATGGATATCGCTGAACGCCGTATCCCTCAGGACGGTCACTTCCGTGTAAGAATTCAGGGACAGATCATCAATGTCCGTGTTAACGTAATCCCTACAGTATTCGGCGAGAAGGTCGTTATGAGACTTATCGTTTCTGCTGTTCACATCGATAACAACACTACATTCGGTATGGACAAGGATTCTTACGACAAGTTCGTTAACATGCTCATGTCCCCTAACGGCCTCATCTACATCACAGGTCCTACGGGTTCAGGTAAGTCCACAACGCTTTACATGGCTCTCGAGTCCTTATCGCAGAAGCCTATCAATATCAGTACCATCGAAGACCCTGTCGAGAAGAACCTGCCGAGACTTAACCAGGTACAGGTCCACCCTACCGCAGGTCTTACATTCGAAGTCGGTCTCCGTGCCCTCATGCGTCAGGACCCTGACGTCATCATGGTCGGTGAGACACGTGATGCCGAGACAGCTTCAATCTCTATCAGAGCGGCTGTTACCGGTCACTTGGTATTGTCCACACTGCACACCAACGACGCAGCTTCAACGATCGTAAGACTCGTTGATATCGGTGCAGAACCTTATATGCTCTCATCCGCACTGGTCGGCGTAGTAGCTCAGAGACTTATGCGTAAGGTATGCCCTTACTGCTCAAAGATCGAGCCTCTCACGGAAAGACAGATCGAGTTCGTAGGTCACGATATTCCCAATGCCAGAAAGGCTGTTGGATGCGGTCAGTGCCACGGTTCCGGCTATCTCGGACGTACTGCCATTCACGAAGTCCTCGTTGTAGACAAGCAGATGAGAAAACTCATCACAGCAGGTGCCGAGGCAGAGGAAATGAAGCAGTATGCCATCGAACACCAGAACATGCAGACCCTGAAAAAGGCTGCTATATCCCTTGTTGAACAGGGCATAACAACCATGGAAGAGCTTGAGCGTATCGCCTACTATGACGACTGATACGGCAAAGGCTTCACCGAAACTTATAAAAGATCTAAAGAGCATTCCGTCGCCAATGTTTTATATATTTGCGGCGGTTGCTGTTTTTGCGGGCCTTTTTGTTGTCGGCTTAAATCCTTATGGTATCTTTGCCACTCTTTTTCTACTGCTCCTTACAGGATGCGCAGTAGCAGACATTAATGCAGGTATCGTTCCTGATCTTCTTGTTATTCTCATAGCCGTTCTGGCCGTAGTGAAATTCTTCGTGACGGAACCTTTCTCAATCAATACAGCCGTTCCTTATCTGATCGGAGCCGTATGTGTATCAGTTCCGATGCTCGTACTGGCATTGATAATCAAAGGCGCATTCGGCGGCGGTGACATCAAGCTAATGGCAGCAGCAGGTCTTTACCTTGGCTGGAAATACACAGTTGCAGGCGTTGCCGTAGGTCTTTTTGCAGCCGGACTTTACGGGATCTATCTTCTCATCCGCAAGAAAGCAGGTCCAAAATCCAAGCTCAGGCTCGCTCCTTTCCTTGCTTACGGACTTGGAGCGGCAACGCTTTTCGGAGACCTGATGATCAGGCTCATCTTCGGATGGAATTAATCCTGTCCCACTATATTGATAACAAATCGTTATTCTCAGGCAATATTATATTTTGTCTTAAGGTTGCTTAATTCGCCTTCTTCGATCAATCCATCTGTCTGCATTCTTCCTGCAACTATTTCAGGAGCGATTCCAAGCTTTTTGGCATACTTTACCACGCTGATTTCTGAGAAATCCTTTTTCTTGCAGAAAGAATCATAACTCATACGTTCCACAAGTAAATTGCCTGCAAATATGTCAGCCTCATGGTCATCTTCTGCTGAAAGATTTTCAAGCTTTCCAATATCTCCCAAGAACAAATGAGCAAATTCTTTGAACAGTTTTTTCCAGAAATAAGCGGCATCGTATTCGCCTGCGCCAAAAGCTATTACAATCTTATTCCCGTCAAGAAATGTCTTATTTTCAAAATCCGCATCTTTAAGCAACGGAAGAAAGACTAACGTAATTCCGCAATCTGCAAGAATTGACTTGATCGCTCCGCAAAACACATCAGACTCTCTGAAAGTTAATTCCTTTATTTCTGATAATCTGTTACCGAGTCTCCTGATATTGATTGGCTCAGTATCAATGTCTCTTGCCTTTTTCTTTGCTTCCTGGATCCACACCATAAGCAGCAGATCATTTTTATCAGATAGATCAGGCTTTTTACCTTCGATACACGATATCTGTTCCTTATCCAGCAGAGACAGATCTATTACTTCAAAGAATTTTCTTAGGTTTATTACTTTCTCACTGATCTTGGTTGTTGAAGGAACCCAACCTAATGATTCCATCTCCTTATATGGGAATCTTTTTGCGAGTCTAACATCCTCTTCCAGTGAGTTCTCGATATTTACCTTTATGATTTCCTCTCTGTATATGGCTTCTAATCTGTTCCAAAACTCAGCATCAATATCAAGAACCATTTCCAGTTTAACAGCAGTTTCCGGAGTCAGCTGAACGTCACCATTTAAAAGATGGCTTATATGCTTTTCGGACATATTCATCCGTGCAGCAAACTCTTTCTGAGTCATGCCTCTGTATTCCAACTGCTCCTTTATTGACTCTCCCGGCGGAATAGCAATATAAGTTTTGCTTCTGTATTTAGTCATATTTCTCCTCCTCACCTCATTATCAACTTAATGATAATCAACTATTTCAAGAACCTTAACGATATGAATCTCATCGCCTGCTTTCTCAAATACCAACCTGTATGGATGAACAAGATCCATTGCATATTGCCCTTTCCTATTTTGAACCAACGGATGACATCTGCCGATATGCTTCTGAATCAACCAATCAACTGAACGTGCTGCTATTAATTGGTTTATACGTTCGCTAATCTTAATAGCCATCCTTTTATTATATTTCCTCTCTGCAAATTCAGGATAAGTACATATCTTCTCTATCTTATTATCTTTATAAGTGATAATCATACTGCATTCCTGCGCAAATTAAATTAACCTTTAAGGTTAATTTAATTTAACACGCCAGTCTTTGATAATCAAGCAGCAGATTAACCTCATAGGTTAATTTCATATCTGCAATTCAAAACAAAAGGCTCTGTAACAATGTTACAAAGCCTTTATTTTAGCGGTCTATCCGCGTTTTCTTTTAGATTGAGAAATTGAAGGCTTTCTTGCCTGTAAGTCTCTCTGTGAGCTCATCAGGCTGGCCGAATCCGACGTAGAAATTGATCTTTCCTTCTGCAGGAATCCTTTCGCCGGCATCATTTACTACCGTAAATCTGCTTGCAGGGATCTTGATCTCAACTGAACCGGTCTCACCTGCTCCAAGAGTAATTCTTGCAAATCCGGCAAGTCTTGTATTCTTGACTTCATTAATGTCATCAGCCTTCATGTAGACCTGAACTACTTCAGAAGATGCAATATCGCCTGTGTTTTTGACGTCTGCCTTGATGGTAAGGCCGTTGTTCTTCGGATCATCGCCAGACTTATCAACTGCTGTGATATCCATCTTGCCGTAAGTGAGGCCGTAGCCGAACGGATAGAGAGGCTCTGTCTCAAGATAACGGTATGTTCTGCCCTTCATTGAGTAATCCTCAAAGTCAGGAAGATCGTTTGTATCCTTATAGAATGTTACCGGAAGCTTGCCGGAAGGATTTACCTTGCCGAAGAGGATGTCGCCTATAGACTGGCCGCCTCTTGCACCCGGATACCATGCCTGAAGAACGGCAGAAGCCTTGTCATTAAGCACGCTGAGATCCATTGCAGATCCTGCCATTACTACAGTAATGAACGGCTTACCTGAAGCGATTACCGTATCGATGAGTTTGCGCTGTGTCTTAGGGAAAAGGAGATCCGGCTTGTCGCCTGACCTGTACTGGTTACCCTGGTCACCTTCCTCACCTTCGAGAGTCTCGTTAAGACCGATAACGAGAACGACGAGATCCGCTCTGCTCATTACAGCCTTTGCCTCTGCGATCCTGTGATATTCGCGTGAGAGATTATCGGGCTTGGGGATGCTTATGTCACAACCTTCGGTATAGAGGATCCTGGTATCGTCGCCTGCGGCGTTCCTGATGCCCTCTAAGGCCGTGATGTACTCGGATGATGTTCCATAGTAGTTACCGATGAGGCACGCTCTGGAATCAGCGTTAGGGCCGATTACGGCGATTACCTTATTCTTGTTCTTGTCGATGGGAAGGATTCCGTCGTTCTTGAGGAGAACGATGCTCTCGTCAGATGCTCTCTTGGCAACAGCGAGATTCTCCTTTGTCTCAACATCAAGATAGTTGAGTCCGTCGTATTCTGTCTTATCGAACATGCCGAGAATGTATCTTGTGGTAAAGAGTCTTACTGCAGCAGTCCTGATCTCTTCTTCTGTTACGAGACCCTGCTTGTAAGCGCTCATGAGATGGATATATGTGCATCCGCAGTTGAGATCGCATCCCTTCTTAAGCGCGAGAGCAGCACTCTCTTCAATGGTCTTAGTTACCTTGTGATGCTCGTGGAAGTCACGGATAGCCCAGCAGTCTGATACGATGTGGCCTTCGAATCCCCATCTGTCACGGATGATGTCCTTGAGATAGGAGTGGCCGCAGCAGGGCTCGTCGTTTGTTCTGTTGTAAGCACCCATTACGGATTCGACCTTTGCATCCTTTACGCATGCTTCAAATGCAGGCAGATATGTCTCGTTTAAGTCTTTATCATTACACGTGGCGTTGAACTGGTGTCTTACAGCCTCAGGACCGGAATGAACTACGAAGTGCTTTGCACATGCGGCAGTCTTCATGTATTCGCCGTCACCCTGAAGTCCCTCGATGAAAGGAACAGCAAGATCGGAAATGAGGACAGGATCCTCACCGTATGTTTCCTGGCCTCTGCCCCACCTGGGATCTCTGAAAAGGTTTACGTTAGGTGACCAGAATGTAAGTCCCTTATAGATATCACGGTCGTTCTGGGCCATGTATTCATTATATTTTGCTCTTCCCTCGTTGCCGCAGACTTCGCCTACTTCACCAAGGAGTTCAGTATCGAATGTGGCACCAAGGCCGATTGCCTGAGGGAAGCTCGTAGCCGTGCCGGCTCTAGCTACACCATGCAGTGTCTCGTTCCACCAGTTGTATTCGGGAATGCCCAGTCTTTCGATCGCAGGAGAATCGTATCTCAATTGCGAAGCGGCCTCTTCAACTGTCATCTTAGCGACTAATTCTTCGGCTCTTTTAACGGCTTGTTCTCTGTTCATAAGCAGTTTTCTCCTGTCGAAAATATTTAATTAAGTTTATTATAAATGATTCGTCATTCAAATTTTGTCGTGGATTTGGCTTTTGTTTTACAGATTTTGCTATTTCTTCTTGAAAATGGTATTCCGAGCATTTAGAATTGAAGCATTGACCTTTAAGAATGGGGATTATTAATGCAGTTTAACGATAATTCAGTACCGGGCAAGTATCAGCAGCCTATCGGAAGTTTTGCAGGCAGAATCGTCAGCAACGATGTTGAGGAAGTTGATTTTATTCCCGGTTCCAACATGCGTATTTGGTACAACAACCGCTCTGAGGACTACCCTGTCCACAGACACAGTTGTCTTGAGATTACCATCCCTATCGAGAAGTCTTATACTTACATTTTCGATGACAGAACGATAATCCTTAAGGAGAAAGAGATCCTCTTTGTACCTCCGGACATGCTTCATAAGATTGCCGGTACAAAGTCAGGCATCAGATTCATCTATCTGTTCAACGTTGATTTCCTTAAGGGTTTCTTCGATTACAGTGAGTTCCAGAAGCTCATAAAAGAGCCTCTTCTCATTACTCCGGATACACATCCGGATATATACAGTCTTATTTTTGAGAAGTTCATGGAAATTAACGATCTGTACTTCTTCTATTCGACTACGGTAAAAGAGATCTCGATATTCGGAAAGCTCATGGACGTATTCGGAATGCTCATGAAGAAGGATTATTCCGACAGCCTTGCCGTCATTCAGAACGACAAGCAGCGTGAGGTCTACATCAAGTTCAAGACACTCGCAGAATGGCTTGCCATGCACAGCTCCGAGAATATCTCGATGGATGAAGCTGCTACGCACGTAGGCTATTCCAAGTTCCATTTCGCGCGTCTCTTTAAAGAGTATACCGGAATGACATTCAACGATTATCAGACCACGTTAAAGCTTAAGGAAGTCGAAAGACAGCTTGCTGACACCGATCTTCAGATCAGCGACATTGCAATGTCCTGCGGCTTCAATAACCTGACTTCATTGAGCCGCTGCTTTAAAAAGCAGTACGGGTGCTCCCCTTCACAATTCAGGAACAGGATCAGAAGGTCCAAGAAAAGATCGTTATCCTAATTAATTACAAACATTAATACCGGTCATTTAAGGCCGGTATTTTTTTGCATAAAAAAGCTGCGTCTTTGAGGAGGCAAATGATCAAAGACGCAGCGTATTGTTTTGTAAAATTGTCTCAGCTAAAAGCTGAATTCCGTAATACGGAAGGTATAAGCCTTATGACTTGACACCGCCCAATGCAACACCCTCAACGATGTATCTGGAGAGGAATGCATATACGACGATAAGAGGAAGTACTGTAATGAAGAGACCTACATAAACGGCACCGAACTCAGTTCTGTAACTGTCGTTTGTAAGCAAGGATACCATTACAGGGAGTGTTCTCTTTTCCTTATCTGTCAACAAGATCAAAGGCATGAAGAGGTTGTTCCAGCTACCTACGTAAGCAAAGATCGCCTGTGTAGCGATAGCCGGTTTCATGAGAGGAACAACGATCTGGTTAAAGATTCTGAATTCTCCCGCACCGTCAATTCTTGCAGACTGAACGATTTCCATTGAAAGCGACGCCTGTAAGTACTGTCGCATGAAGAATACCGTCATAGGAGCTGCGATTGAAGGGATAATAAGGATAGAGAGCTTATTAACCATACCGAGCTTATAAACCATCTGATAGAAACCGATTGTGGTAACTGTACCAGGAATCATCATGATTGCCATGATCATACCGTTGAATGCATCTCTGAACTTCCACTCATATGCTGAAATAGCATAAGCAGTAAGTGAAGAGAAGTAAACGTTAAGTAATGTTGAACATGTAGCTACGATGAAGGAATTCATGAAACCTACAGCAGGCTTAAATTCCTTACTCATGATGAATGTCCAGTTCTTCTTGAAGTTTCCGAAAGGATCAGCTGACCAGAATGTAAGTGCACTCTGCTGAACCTCGTCAGAACTCTTAAAACAATTCGCAAGCATCATTAAGAAAGGGAAAAGAGTCATGATTGAGAAAAAGATGGCGACGACGTAGATAACTACTTTAAGCCAAGTATCATTTTTCTTAATGGAAGATGTTCTTATAGCATTATCACTCATATCTTCTCACCTCATAAACCTTTCCTTGCAGCTCTAAGCTCTTGCTTTCTAAGCTTCTTGATCTTAGCTTCATCCTTATCTCTGAGGATATAGAAGAGGATAGAAGACAGAACTACAATGATGATGAACAAGATAACGCTTGCTGCTGCTGCTCTATTGTATAAATAACTACCTGAGAATGCCTGGTTACGAATATACATATTCGTTGTAAGACCGGCATTGTTTGCATTTGTACCAATGTACAACTGCGGAATATCGAACATGTTGAGACCACCGATGAGTGATGTTACGAGAACGAACAACATGATCTGACGGATACAAGGGATCGTGACTAAGAAGAAAGTCTGAACTCTGTTAGCACCGTCGATCTCGGCAGCTTCGAATACCTCAGGACTGATACCGATAACACCTGCAATGAGGTTAACCATCGTGTGACCGTACCACTGATAGAACTGTACGAAAGCGATAATGAGCTTTACAGGCCACTCGTTAGCATTGAAGTTATATGCTTTTCTCTCAACGCCAAAGAGCTTGGATACACCGATAAGGATATCGTTTGCAGGTCCCTTCGGATAACCGAACATAACGTTGAACAAGATAGCGAGCGTAGCTGCTGTGATGATGTTCGGCATGTAGAACAAGATCTTGAAAAGTCCCTGTCCCTTGACCTTTGATCTTCTGTCGGTGAACCACGCTGTAAACAAAAGCGCGAAACCAATCTGAGGAATAAAGTTTAAGATCCAGATGATCCAAGTATTCTTGAATGCCTTCTGGAAAGTACCGGATGTCAAAACATCCTTAAAGTTAGCGAACAAATTCTTTCCTACTGTAGGAAGGAAATGCCAATCCGTGTTACCTGCACCCTTCAAATCAGTGAAACCGATTACAAAGGTGTAGAGAACCGGATAAAGTGTGAATACGCAAAAAGTAAGAATGAACGGAATCGAAAAGATGTAACCGTATTTTGCGTAGTTGACCAGTTTTTTGTTTCTCATTAAAAATCAGCCTCCTCTTGTTTTAAAAAGCGGCAGGGTAAATACCGATCTACCCTGCCGCCCACAGCATTTAAATATTAGATGCTATTAGAAAGAGAGGTTATCTGCAACATTCGTCTTGAATGTCTCGATAGCAGCGTCTCTGTCGAGGTTGCCTTCAGCATACTGGCCAGCAGCATCAGTGAAGTATGTGTTGATTGTAGCATCATACTGAGTCATACCCTTACCAGAAGCGTTAGCGTTACCAGCGATGAATGTAGGGAAGATGTTCTGACCACCGCAGAATGCGAGTGTTCCGTCAGACTTACCCATAACTACTGCAGAAGCAACTGTATCCTTAGCGCCGTTACCCATAAGGTCGTTAGCCCAGAGATACTGGAGACCTGTCTCAGAAGTATCAAGAGTTACCCACTCAATGATCTCAGCAACTGCTTCAGCGTGAGCTGTGCCTTCTCTACCCATGAGCCATGTGCCGCCCCAGAAGAAGCCAACCGGAGGTGTGCAGACTCTCCAGTCACCGTATGTGCCTTCGCCTTCAGCCTTCTGGCCGTCTCTTACCATAACGTAGTTGATAAGCCAAGCAGGTCCGAAGAAGCAGAATACGCCTCTGTCACCGATACCCATCATGTCGTTGTACCAAGCTGTATCCCAACCAGGTGCATCGTTAGAAAGATCCTCGTCCTTAAGCTTCTTAGCGATGTCAAGGAAAGCTTCTCTCTCAGGAGCGATTGTAAGCTCGCCGTCAACGATCCAAGGCTGACCTGCGTTCTTGCAGACATTCCACATATCGCCAGAACCAGAAACTACTGAATAGCCCTTTTCCTTGAGCTGTGCAGCTGCTTCCCAGAACTTGTCCCAGTTACCTGTACCAGCACCAACTACTGCCTCGATGTCAGCAGGCTCAGCAGAACCGAAAACTTCTTCAGCAATAGAAGCTCTGTAGATCATAGCACCACCAGTAGCCTGATAGCCGAGAGCTACAACTTCACCATCACGTGAACCGATGTCTACTGTGTACTGAGCGATCTGAGCGTCAGAAATCTTAGCATCAACATCGATACCGAGTGACTTGTAAGTAGCAGCGAATCTGGACATATCGCCCTGTGTGTACTTGAGGATGTAATCAGCCTCAGCGCAATAGAGATCAGGAGCGGAATCACCACCAGCTACGAGAGCAGCGTCAACTGCAGGCTGATAGTTCTCTGCACCATTGATGTATGTGCACTTAACTGTGTACTTTGTACCGAACTCAGGGTTAACGTTAGCAACATAGTAGTTAACCATGCCGATAACCTCATTTGTGAATGTCCACAAATTGATAACCTCGGGACCTGTACCGATTGTTGTCTCCTCGCCTACTGTTTCAGCTACGGAAGCCTCTGTCTCGGTTTCATCGCCTGATGTCTCTACGACATCACTGCCTGAACCTTGTGTGTCTACCGGAGCGGTTGTAGGTGTTGTTGTACAACCAGCTGCAATTGCTGCAACCATTGCTACGGAAAGAGCACTGGCAATAACCTTTTTCATAAAGTTTCCTCCTTAATGATTTTGTTCGGGGCCTCTCGGCCCTTCTACAGTGTACATATTAGCCATAAACACAATTTCTTTCTCCACATTTCTTGCTACAATTTATCCATAACTATA
Organism: Saccharofermentans sp.; assembly: GCA_045648465.1. Taxonomy (GTDB): domain Bacteria; phylum Bacillota; class Clostridia; order Saccharofermentanales; family Saccharofermentanaceae; genus Saccharofermentans. The sequence goes on along the minus strand of JAZROA010000007.1, from coordinate 26,784 downwards.
CATTTTTTGCTTTTTTTGAGTATATTGTACAATTTTTGCTTTCGCAGAGGGTAAATTGCATAAATTCTTGATATTTAGTTCGCAGTTTTTACAAGCCAATCAGGTATCACTTGTGCAAATCGTTCGCAAACCCGTGTTTTCGAGGGTATTACAGTAGTGCTACTCGCCCAAAGAGTTATGTGATAAGATTGGTACGTTTATTATATACAGGATAAGGGTATTAAGTATGGCTTCTTCATTTTTTGATCCTAAGAGTAAAGGAACCAGGTTCCTGACCACCATATGCAATCTTTTGCTTGTGAATTTTATCTTCATGATAAGTTGTATTCCTGTTTTCACCATAGGAGCAGCTGTCACATCGCTTTACAGGATAACGATCGCAATTCTCGCAGGAGACAATCCGTCAGTAATAAAGGATTACTTCAGATGCTTCAAGGAGAATTTCGGTAAGGCTACCGGTCTTTTATTGCTTTACGTCGCGCTTTCCGCATTCTTCGGCTTCGAGATCTACATGATCCGCACTATGATGGACGCGAACTACCAGTGGATGGTCTTCTTCCCGTTCTTCTTCATAATCGTGATCTTTGCTTCTTCATTCTATGCATTCCCTATACTTGCCTGGTTTGAAGAATCATTTAAGCAGATCATCAAGAACTCTCTGCTCATCGCACTGACGAATCTGCCTGTAACTATAATGTACATAGCAATTTCCGCAGGTCTTGCGTTCCTTATCTACCAGTTCCCTACCATTACTATGAGCCAGATGGTCTTCCTTGGATTCTCTTTATTTGCATTATTCTTTTCCGTATTCCTTAAGAGGATCTTTGAAAAGCTTGGCGCCAACATCAGCTTTAAGCAGGAAGATACAGACAAGATGTGATCTTGTATTAAAAATTTAAATAGAAATAATAATGGGGCTGATCCTAATCGATCAGCCCCATATATTATTTATTATATTAATACCTAATCCTTAAGAGATCAGAGCGCAGCCTTGATCTGGTTGTAGATTCCTTCTGCGTCGAGCTGGAACTCCTTCATGAGTGCTCCTGCCGGGCCGCTCTTACCGAATCTGTCATATACACCGATCTTCTTAACCTTAACAGGATAGTTCTCAGACAATACATCGCATACTGCGCTGCCGAGACCGCCGATTACGGAGTGCTCTTCAACTGTGAATACCTTGTTTGTCTTCTTTGCGAACTCAAGGATCGTATCCTGGTCAATAGGCTTAACTGTGTGAACGTTAACAACTGCAGCGTTGATTCCGTCAGCTGCAAGCTTTTCTGCTGCGCCGAGTGCCTCAGCTACGCAGACACCGTTAGCGAAGATAACCATGTCAGTGCCGTCCTTAACAACAACTGCCTTACCTACTTCGAACTTGTAGTCAGGTCTGTCATTGATTACCGGAACTGCAGCTCTGCCGAATCTCATGTAGAAGGGACCCTCAGTCTCAGCTGCTGCCATAACTGCAGCCTTTGCTTCGATATCGTCAGAAGGAACGATAACTGTCATGCCGGGGATCGTTCTCATAAGAGCAACGTCCTCGAGGCACTGGTGTGAAGCACCGTCCTCACCTACTGTGATACCAGCGTGTGTAGCGCCGATCTTAACGTTGAGGTGGGGATAACCAATTGAGTTTCTAACCTGCTCGAAGTTTCTGCCTGCTGCAAACATTGCGAAAGAAGAAACGAACGGGATCTTGCCGCATGTTGAAAGACCTGCAGCGATACCTGTCATGTTAGCTTCTGCGATACCGCAGTCGATATGACGGTCCGGGAATTCCTTCTTGAATGTGGAAGTCTTTGTTGCGCCTGCGAGGTCAGCATCAAGAACAACTACGTTGGGGTTCTTCTTACCGAGCTCTACAAGAGCGTTACCATAACTTTCGCGTGTAGCGATCTTCTTTACTTCACCGTCTGCCATACTCATGCCTCTCCTATCTTTGCAATCTGTTCGTCAAGCTCTTTAATAGCCTGCTCGTACTCTTCGTCGTTAGGAGCCTTGCCATGCCAGCCTGCCTGGTTTTCCATGTAAGAAACGCCCTTGCCCTTAGTTGTCTTCATGATGATAGCTGTAGGCTGTCCCTTGCATTCCTTTGCCTTAGCGAAAGCATCTCTGATCTGGTCGAAATCGTGACCGTCGATGCAGATAACGTTGAAGTTGAATGCCTCGAGCTTCTTGTCGATCGGGTAAGGTGAGCAAACGTCATCGATCTTACCGTCGATCTGAAGTCCGTTGTTGTCGATGATAACTGTGAGGTTATCGATCTTCTTTGCGCCTGCGAACATGAAAGCTTCCCAGATCTGACCTTCCTGGATCTCACCGTCGCCTGTAAGAGTATAAACTCTGTAAGAATCGCCGCCCAGCTTTGCAGCAAGAGCCATGCCTACTGCTGTTGAAACGCCCTGGCCCAATGAACCTGTGCTCATGTCAACGCCGGGAGTCTCTGTCATGCAGGGGTGACCCTGGAGATAAGAACCGAGCTTACGAAGTGTTGTGAGGTCTTCAACAGGGAAATAACCTCTGTTAGCGAGTGTTGAATAAAGACCGGGAGCTGTGTGACCCTTTGAGAGAACGAATCTGTCTCTGTTGGGATCCTTAGGATTCTTGGGGTCGATATTCATCTCTTCAAAATAGAGATATGTGAACATATCTGCTGCAGAAAGTGATCCGCCCGGATGACCGGACTTTGCACTGTGAACAGCTGTAACAATGCCCTTGCGGACATTAGCTGCTGTGAGTTGAAGTTCTTTGTTAGTCATTTAAGAAATACCCTTTTTCTATAGATTTATTTTCATAGGTCAGCCTGACCTACAAGAGGTCAGGCTGCAAACTTATTAAACCAAACTGTATCAGTTGAACGGAGCGTTGAACGGATTTTCCTTCGGATATCTGTCGCCTTCGGGCTTGTTGTAGCCGATGTCGCAAGGGCAAATGCCGAGGTATGTGAAGAGGTTGTAGAGAGCCTTTCCATAGTGACCGAATGCAACTGCACCGTGGTGAGGGAAGTTCTTTTCGATGAGGAAGTATCTGTAGAATCTGCCCATCTCCTTGATAGCGAATACACCAGTACCGCCGAAGGACTTAGTAGCAACAGGGAGAACCTCACCCTCTGCAACGTAAGCTCTGATCTGTCCGTCAGATGTAGACTGCAGTCTGTAGAATGTGATGTCGCCGGGAACGATGTCGCCCTCGAGAGTACCGTTTGTAACCTCTACAGGGAGAGCACGAGCCATGATCATCTGGTTCTTCATCTCGCAGAAAGCAAGCTTCTTGGAGCATGTGTTACCACAGTGGAAGCCCATGAATGTATCTGTGAACTTGTAGTCGAACTTGCCCTTGATGGACTCATCGTACATGTCGTGAGGTACGGAGTTGTTGATGTCGAGGAGAGTAACGATATCTTCGGAGATAACATATCCGAGGTACTCAGAGAGGCATCCATAGATATCAACTTCGCAGGAAACCGGGATACCCATACCTGTGAGACGGCTGTTTACATAGCAAGGAACGAACTTGAACTGTGTCTGGAATGCAGGCCAGCACTTACCGGCAATTGCAACATACTTCTTAGAACCCTTGTGAGCCTCAACCCAGTCAAGGAGTGTGAGCTCATACTGAGCGAGCTTCTCGAGGATCTCAGGCTTCTTGTTGCCTGCGCCGAGCTCTTCTTCCATTTCCTTAACCTTAGCAGGGATTCTCTCATCACCCTCGTGATTCTTGAATGACTCGAAAAGGTCAAGCTCAGAGTTCTCTTCGATCTCAACGCCCATTCTGTACAAAGGCTCGATGGGAGCGTTGCATGCGAAGAAGTTCTGCGGACGGGGTCCGAAAGAAATAATCTTGAGGTTCTTCATAGCGTCGAGAGCACGAGCTACGGGGATGAACTCGTTGATCATGTCAGCGCACTCTTCTGCGTTTCCGACAGGATACTCAGGAATGTAAGCGTTTACACCACGGATCTTGAGGTTGTAGGAAGCATTGAGCATACCGCAGTAAGCATCGCCTCTGCCGCCAACCAGGTCATTCTGTGATTCCTCAGCTGCTGCGCAGAACATAACAGGGCCGCCCCACTGCTGAGCGAGCATTGTCTCGGAGATCTCAGGTCCGAAGTTTCCGAGGTAAACGCAAAGAGCGTTACAACCAGCTGCCTTGATGTCAGCCAATGCCTGCTGCATATGGATCTCAGACTCTACGATGCAGATGGGGCACTCATAGATATCATCAGCACCATACTTCTCTGTATAAGCCTTAACAAGAGCCTTTCTTCTGTTTACGGAAAGTGATTCCGGGAAGCAGTCACGGGATACTGCTACGATAGCGAGCTTAACGTCGGGTGCGTTAAATAATTTCTTTGACATTTTTAGATTTCCTCCATCTGTTTTTTTGTCACGTTGACTTCAATATTAGCACCAATGAGTCCGGGGAAATGTCCCTTCTCACCGGGAGCGTCGGGATGAGCGATAAGCCACTTGTTCTTTGCTGTAAGGAGCTTATCTTCGCTGTCTGAATTTGCCAGACAATCGATATGGTCTTCTTCCAAGTCGAAGTTTGTTCCGTAAGGAAGGATTACGCCTACCATGAAACCGTCATTCTCGATGCCGCAAGGTGCATAGTGAAGTGTTGTAGCATAAAGCTCAACAGCTGTTCCCTTGCGGATATGGAATGCTTCGATCTTTGAAGTGTCGTACTGGAAATCGTCAGTGATATCCTGCTGTGATCCCAAAAGAAGGATGCAGTCTGTAGCAGCAACGTTTACCTCTGAAGATCTGTGATACTCAACTGCGTTGAGGAGAGAATTGTGACCTGCGCAGTAACCTGTCTCAAGCTTCAGTTCGCCGCCGAAAAGTCTTGAGAGATCAACCTTTGCAGATGCCTCTTCGAGAGATGCAACTGTGGGCTCATAAGCTACGCTGTCTGCGGGGATAGCGATCTGATTAAGTGCCTCGATTACAGGTGCAAAATCGATGTTCTTAACAATTCTTCCGTACTTTTTGAAATTGGAAGATGTTGCTTCGTAAATTACCATAAACCTGCCTCCTTCATAGCGGGATAGATTTTTGAAAACTCTTTATATCTCTCGTCATACTTAGCAACGAGCTCAGGTGTGGGAACAACGGAAACATGCTTGGAAACCGTAGCTGCGCAAGCATCTGCTACTGAAGCATACTCACCGCAAGCAACTGCTGCGAGAAGAGCGCCGCCCATAGCCGGACCTTCGTCGTTCTCTGTCTGTGTAAGTTCGATTCCCAAAACGTTGGATACGATCGTGCACCAGAGCTTGGACTTTGCACCGCCGCCGCAGATAGAAGAGCTCTTGATGTCGAGGCCCATCTTCTTAGCGCACTCGAAAGAATCTCTTAATGCGAAAGCAACGCCTTCCATTACTGCAAGAGTCATATCCTTACGTGTTGTATCCATGGACATGCCTACGAACATAGCGCGGCAGTCAGGATTGTTAAGAGGTGATCTCTCACCCATGAGATAAGGCAGGAAGAATACTTTGTTAGTACCGAGAGCCTCAAGGCCTTCCTGTTCCTTAGCATAATCTGTTGTGCCGATGATCTCTTCCATCCACCACTTGTTGCAGGATGCAGCACTGAGCATACAACCCATGAGATGGAATCCGCCGTCAGCGTGATCGAATGCGTGAAGTGAATTAGCTTCATCATTCTTAAATGTTTCCGAAGCAATGAATATCGTTCCTGATGTACCAAGAGAGATATTGCATCCGCCGTTACCTATAATTCCCATACCTACGGCCGCTGCTGCATTATCACCTGCACCTGCAGCGATAACGCAATCCTTATTGATTCCGAGCTTTTCTGCGATCTCAGGCAAGATCTTACCGATGGACTCATAGCTCTCGTAAACTTCAGGGAGCCACTCAGCCTTCATGTCGAGGATCTTGAGCATCTCATCAGACCACTTTCTGTTCTCGCAGTCGAAATAGAGCGTGCCTGAAGCATCAGATACGTCAGTAGCGAAAACGCCAGAAAGTCTGTATGCGAGATAATCCTTAGGAAGAAGGATCTTAGCGATCTTAGCAAAATTCTCGGGCTCATTCTTATGTACCCACATTACCTTCGGAGCTGTGAAGCCTGCGAAAGCGATATTGCCTGTGTACTTGGAAAGGTTAGCCTTTCCGATCTCATTATTGAGGTAGTCTGTCTCAACCTGTGATCTTCCGTCGTTCCAGAGAATAGCAGGTCTGATTACCTTGCCTTCACTGTCGAGGAGTGTGAGACCATGCATCTGGCCGCCGAAGCTGATACCTGCAACCTCATTACCGTCAATGCCTTCAAGAAGCTTTGAAAGACCCTTGATAGTGCCGTCAAACCAATCTTCCGGATTCTGCTCAGACCAGCCTGTCTGAGGGAAGTTTACGGGGTAAGACTCAGAAACTGTTCTGATGATCTTTCCACCGCTCTGCATCAGGAGCAACTTGACTGCTGATGTACCGAGATCAATACCAATAAAATACATATGAACCTCCCGATTCGCGTAATTGTACATCAACCATACTAAATGATTAAAAGATAAAAGGCATTTACCAAAATGCAAATATTATTCAAAAAAAGTTATGCCAAATCAACAAATTCGACACTTCTTGCGATTCGCCCATTGATCTGATTTTGCTAACTTTTCGAAAACAGTTTCCTTTATTTACTGATACTTTTGAAAATCAGCCACAGCAAAAACGCCCTATTTTTACAAAATTTGCTATACAATTCTTGCTTTGAGCGATAGCAAGATTTATCTAGTGAAAACTGTGGCAAAACGCGGAAATGACGGTCCCGATCTGATGTTTTTTCGAAATGCCAGAAGCTTGTCGATGCCGTCAATTAAAACAAAAAAAGCTGCCTCACTACTTATGAGACAGCCTCTTCATATTTATGTAAATTATTTACTTTATGTCTGCGTGATAATCCTGAAGCGCCTTGACTTCGAAGACGCGCTCCTTGGCAGCCTTGATACCTTCAGCACAAGCCTTGGCAGCAGCCATTGTCGTGATGTAAGGAACGTGCTGGCGGATGGCATCCTTACGGATGTAGGAGTCATCGTGAGCTGATGTCTTGCCTGCAGGTGTGTTGATGACGAGATCAACGTCACGGTTGAGGATCATGTCGCCGATGTTAGGTCTGCCCTCGTAGAGCTTCTTGACCTTCTCAGCCTTGATGCCTGCCTTGTCGATCATGTCGAATGTTCCGCCTGTAGCGTAGATCTTGAATCCGAGATCTGCGAACATCTGGGCAACTTCAAGGAGGTCAACCTTATCGAGGTCAGATACTGAAAGGAGTACGCTGCCTTCGAGAGGGAGCTCTGTCTTTGTTGCTTCCTGAGCCTTGAAGCTTGCTTCACCAAAGTGGCTTGCAAGACCAAGGACCTCACCTGTGGATCTCATCTCAGGTCCGAGAACAGGGTCAACTTCCTGGAACATGTTGAACGGGAAGACTGCTTCCTTAACTCCGTAGTGAGGGATTACCTTGTCGTGGAGTTCCGGTACCGGTGAAGGTCTGCCTGTGAGGTGGCTTGTCATGATATCTGTTGCGATCTTAACCATGTTGGTTCCCGTAACCTTGGATACGAGCGGAACCGTTCTGGATGCACGGGGGTTAGCCTCGAGTACGAATACTACGCCGTCCTCGATCGCATACTGCATGTTCATGAGACCTACAACGTGCATCTCAACTGCGATCTTTCTTGTGTACTCCTTGATCGTCTCAACGATCTCGGGTGAAAGATTTTTCGAAGGCAGGATGCATGCAGAGTCACCGGAGTGGATACCTGCAAGCTCGATGTGCTCCATAACTGCAGGAACGTAGCAGTTTGTGCCGTCGGAGATAGCATCTGCCTCGCACTCTGTTGCGTGGTGGAGGAAACGGTCGATGAGGATAGGTCTGTCAGGTGTAACGCCAACTGCGGCATTCATGTAGACTCTCATCATCTCGTCGTCGTGAACGACTTCCATTCCTCTTCCGCCGAGAACGTAAGAAGGACGTACCATTACAGGGTAGCCGATCTTGTTTGCGATAGCGATTGCTTCATCAGCGTTGACTGCCATGCCTGCTTCAGGCATCGGGATGCCGAGGCGGTTCATCATGGCGCGGAAGTGATCTCTGTCTTCTGCAAGGTCGATAGTCTCAGGTGTTGTACCCAGGATGTTTACGCCGTTTGCCTTGAGGGAAGCTGCGAGGTTCAGAGGTGTCTGACCGCCGAACTGTGCGATAACGCCAAGTGGCTTCTCCTTCTCGTGAATGGCGAGAACGTCTTCCAAAGTAAGAGGCTCGAAATAGAGCTTGTCGGATGTGTCGTAGTCTGTTGAAACTGTCTCAGGGTTGCAGTTTACGATGATGGACTCGAAGCCGAGCTTCTTGAGTGCGAGTGCAGCGTGAACGCAGCAGTAGTCGAACTCGATACCCTGACCGATTCTGTTAGGACCGCCGCCCAGGATCATGATCTTCTTGTTGTTGGAAACGGGTGACTTGTCCTCAATATGATAGGAAGAATAATAGTAAGCAGCATCCTGTGTTCCGGATACGTGAACGCCTTCCCATGCTTCCTTGATGCCGTACTCATAACGTGCTTTTCTGATGAGGTCCTCAGATACGCCCAAGAGCTGTGAGAGATACTTATCGGAGAAGCCGTCGAGCTTTGCCTGACGGAGAACGGGCTCAGCAGGAATTCTGCCTGCACCCTTGAGGAGTTCTTCCTCTTCTTCAACGAGCTCTTTCATCTGCTCGATGAACCAGTGCTTGATCTTTGTGAGCTCGAAAAGTTCATCTACTGTAGCACCCTTACGGAGAGCCTCATACATGATGAACTGACGCTCGGAAGAAGGCTGTGTAAGCTTGAGCATGAGCTCTTCTTTTGTAAGCTTGTTGAAGTCCTTTGCAAAACCAAGACCGTATCTGTCTTTCTCCAAAGATCTGATAGCCTTCTGGAAAGCTTCCTTGTATGTCTTACCGATGCTCATGACTTCGCCTACAGCTCTCATCTGTGTGCCGAGCTTGTCCTGAGCGCCGTGGAACTTCTCGAAAGCCCATCTAGCGAACTTGATTACGACATAGTCGCCGTCCGGATAGTACTTATCAAGTGTGCCGTACTTGCCGCAAGGTATCTCATCAAGTGTGAGGCCGCATGCGAGCATTGCGGATACGAGTGCGATCGGGAAACCTGTTGCCTTTGAAGCAAGAGCTGAAGATCTTGATGTTCTAGGGTTGATCTCGATAACTACGATTCTTCCTGTCTTCGGATCGTGAGCGAACTGGCAGTTGCAGCCGCCGATAACTTCGATAGCCTTAACGATGCTGTATGAATATTCCTGAAGCTTCTTCTGAACATCTTCAGAGATTGTGAGCATAGGAGCTGAGCAGAAAGAGTCACCTGTGTGAACGCCGATAGGATCGATGTTCTCGATGAAGCAGACTGTGATGACGTTGTTCTTTGCGTCTCTTACTACCTCGAGCTCGAGCTCTTCCCATCCGCTGATGGACTCTTCTACGAGTACCTGGTGGATCATGGAAGCAGCAAGGCCTCTCTCGACTACTGTCTTGAGCTCGTCAATGTTGTAAACAAGGCCGCCGCCTGCGCCGCCCATTGTGTAAGCAGGTCTGATAACTACAGGGTAACCGAGATCGTCTGCGATCTTGATTGCCTCTTCTACTGAATATGCTTCGTGGGATCTGGGCATCTCGATTCCGAGAGATGTCATTGTCTCCTTAAATTCGATTCTGTCTTCGCCTCTCTCGATGGCATCTACCTGAACGCCGATGACCTGGACGTTGTACTTTTCGAGAACGCCTGCCTGTGAGAGCTCGGAGCAGAGGTTAAGACCTGACTGTCCGCCTAAGTTAGGGAGAAGCGCATCAGGACGCTCTTTGGCAATGATCTGCTCAAGACGCTTAACATTGAGCGGCTCAATGTAGGTTCTGTCTGCGACATCAGGGTCTGTCATGATGGTTGCAGGGTTTGAGTTAACAAGGACGATCTCGTAACCGAGTTTTCTCAAAGCTTTGCATGCCTGGGTTCCGGAATAGTCGAACTCGCAAGCCTGGCCGATGATGATAGGACCTGAACCGATAATAAGGATCTTGTTGATATCTTCTCTCTTTGGCATATTCTTGCCCCTTTCTTATTAGGACTATATAAATTTACTGCGTAGAATTTTATCACAGATTATCCGTACTTTGCACAGCAAAAATTATGGATTAGAATACTTTCATGAAAAATGTAATAAAGCCCGACAGTTATAACGATTCAATGCTCCCGAAAAGCCTTAAAACCGGCCTTTTCAGGCGCTTAATTCCTACCGCCATACTCGGCTTAACGATCCTGGCCGTCCCCCTGACCGGCTGTGTCATTGACGAGCCCGTGCAGACGGTCAATCAGACAACGGCGGTAATCACGGAAAACACCGTTCAGATCGAAGAGCAGATCGAAGTATCATCAGGCGATGAAGAGCGTCCCTACGGCGTTACCATTGAGGCTGATTCCGATGTTCTCATCGAATGCGACTTCGAGCGCGTAGTCGACGGCGACACGATAATCGTGCACGATCCCGATGGCAATAGATTGAGGGTAAGGCTCACCGGTATCAACGCTCCCGAATCGGTCCATGAAGACGAGAGCAAAAATACCGAAGAAGGCCGTCAGGCTTCCTCATTCATGAAAGAACTCATGGCCGATGTCGACGTGGTCTATCTCGAATACGACGAAGCACAGTTCGACCAGTACGAGAGAACACTCGCTTATGTATGGATAGACATCGACGGCACATACGTCATGGTCAACGAGATCCTGCTCGCGACCGACTACGCTGAACCCGTTTACATCAAACCGAACCTCCGATACGCCGACATCTTCAGGCAGTACGAAGGATAAGGAGAAAAATAAAAGGGATTGCCTCAATTGACAATCCCTTCTTTGTTGCAAATCTCAATTAAAAGATCAGGCTTCTTCTTTTCTCTTTTTCGCCTCGACAACGAACATGATTCCGAGAGCCGCAATCACAAGAACAGATCCCGTTAACATAGCCGTCTGGCTTTCACCTGTTGCAGGCATATTTGCAGGAGCAGGAGCTGCGTTGACCGTAAGCTTTACAGTGGTAGAACCGTCCTTGAAGTTTACGAGGATAACGTGTTCGTCTGCACTCAGAGTCTTGAGATAAGAAGCCTTGAGCGTGATGATCGTGCTTCCCTTTGTGACTGTGTAATCAACATCTTTTGTAAGCTTAACGCCATCAACGGCAACATAGTCGAAATTCTCGAAGCTGTTGTCTACAACACCTGTTGCCGGCTTGATAGTGAATGTCGAATCAGATGTAGTATCGGTAACAATCTTGGGCGTTTCTTCTGCAGCAGTTTCTTCGGCAGTAACTTCCTTGTCGCCAATCTTTACGAGGCTGTAAGGAGTAAACGCAGACTCTTCGAAAATCGCCTTGATCTGAACATCGTAAACACCAAGAATAAACTTGTTGTCTGTGATCGTTACGTTACCTGCAATGACCTGCCATTCCTTGAACTGATATCCGTCATTAGGTGTTGCCGTTAGCGTTATCTCATCACCTGTAAGAGCATATGTGGTTGATGCAGAAGCCGTACCGTTTCCGTCAGTAGTTACGTTGATCGCATAATCAGCCGGTCCCGGTTCATACACAACATCTGCCGGCTTATCAAGCTTGATCGGAACACTTGAATAATCAGTCGTTGAGTCTGCATTTCTTATCTCAGCAATTGTATAAACAAAATACTCTGTTCCCCATCCTGCCTTATCCAATCCTGTTTCAGACCACAACAGATTATTAGCCTCTGTCAGATTTCCATAATAAAGGATCTTCGCACCGTTCGTATTACCGGCAGCATATTCCTTATCCAGGATAAGCAAAGCGTAAGTGGTTACTCCGGAAGTTGATTTATAAGGAACTTCAAGGAATGCTCCTGTTTCGCTTGACCAGAATGCACCCTCGAAAGCATCAAGCTTTTTAAGTTCGATACTTTCATCAATAACTGTAAGCTTGTACTCACCGTTATATCCGTCAGAATCAGGAGCAACAATCTCTGTTGAGAAAAGGATTGAAGACTGCTTTACGTTCAAAGCAGGTGCAACGCCGCAATCAGGGGCACATATCTGAGCTGCGGAGAAAATTCCGGGATTCCCGCCTTCAGTAGCTATTCCGTTAGCGTACTCACCATCGCCCTTCTTTTCAGTACGCATCCACCAAAAATCTCCGCCTTCTTTAACACGGTTTTTAACACTCTCATAAGTCCAAGGATCCCATGTGGGATATCCTGTGGAATTAAAGTATCCATAATCGGGATTCAGTATGTCTCCGGCATCGAGGAAAAATATTTTGTCATCTGCTAACGCCGTAGGCACGCCGAAATAGTCCTCTTCATAAGTTCCGGCTGCATATGCCGAATTACCTCCGGTTCCTGAGCAGTTTTTTATTGAATTAATCTCAGTACCGGTAAAGGAATCTGTAAGGAAAGTATCGTTAAGTAATGTTCTGATATCACTGTCGGCCCAATCGTTGTCCCAATTATTAATATCCGACGGATCGCCTTTTATAGTGTTGAAAACTGAATCAAACAAGATCTTGTCGCTATCAAGGAGCAGTGTATCTTCGCCGTAAACATCCGTATCAGAAGCAAGTACACGGAACTTGATGGGACTGCCGTCGTAATTACCAAAGTAGACGTAGTTTCCTGTCCATGCAGCATCCTTGTCTTCAGGAGCCTTCGGATTGGCGATCCGGGCTGTTCCGAGGCTTGTGTTTTCCTTTGTCTTCGCTGTAGCTGCTGAAACAGTCTGATCTCCCATAACGTTAGGGATCAGAGCTGTGCACAATGATGCGGCAATGGCAGCTGAAGCGACCTTCATCATCTTTGATTTCAGAGTCATGTTCATAAGATTTCTCCCCCAATAAATAACCTCACGTTGTCAAAGAAGCGTGAGATTATTACAAAATGATTACAAATCCTATTATGAACTCTTAAGCCTGATTTTTCAACGAAGAATTACTCGAATCCCTTTCTCTTCATGCGCTTGTATTCTTCCTCATCGTCATCTTCGATATTGCTTTTCGCGGGCTGGAAGAACTGCGGATCGAATTCAGTCTGGTTATTTAGCGGCACAAAAGGCGTCTTAATAGGCTGGGGATTTGCACCCTGATTCACGTCGGGATATTCAGCATTCGGATACTCTGCCTTGGGGTATTCGGCCTTGGGATACTCTGCGGTAAGAGGTGTTACATCTGCTTTATTCTTCGATTTGACGAGATTCTTAATGGTCTTAAAGAACATATAGAAAGACAAGGCGCTCCACAGAATACCGAAACCGATGAAGAAGATTCCGATGTTGCTGTCAGCATTTTTGATAGTTGCAAGACCTACAACAGTTATGCCAACACCGGTTATCAGGAACGGGATCATGAAGATAATCGAGAAAACGGAACCTACTTTAGACATGGTGCTTGTAGTCTCGCTGAATGATCTCGAATATCCTGAGCTGTTAGCAGCGTAACCGCTGACAGAAGGGCCTCCGACACCTGTGCCTGATACACCCTCCGAACCGTCAAGCGGGACTTCCGTGTATTCGACATCCCTGTCCTTTTTGTAGTTCTTGATCGAGATGACGATCATGGGAATGAAGAGTCCTGCAACGAACAGGAGCGGGAACATCGAAGACAATGAATTGGCAATCCAGCTGCCTACAGATGGATTCAGCTTACTTTCTGCATTTTCGAAAGCATACTCGAATGCCGCCTCGAAAGCTTTGCCCGGATCTCTACCCTTTTCGAGATTAACCTGGACGATATCGCTGAATTTTTTGAACATGGATTCGGTAATGATGGGATCAGTATCATCACCCTGAACGGCTTCCCAAGAGTAGTCGGGAACATCGATCTTGCCCTGCTCATAGAGTTCCTGTCCCTCCATCGGAACAGAATAAACGATTACAAAATGCTTCTCATCCGGGAAATTGTCCGTGTACTTGAAGAAAGCGTACGACTCAAGGTCAGCATACGAATGCGACAGATTGGGATTGCTGTAGCTGCTCCACTGCTCATCGTAAACAGTGTAAACGACCGGGCAGATTCCTGTCAGGACGTAGTAATCCTTAAGCGTCTGAGTGAGCGCTTCGTCGTCTTTTATGACATCGATATCGTCATGGACTGCCGGATTATCGTACAGGCCGTTAAGTCTTTTAGGCATGTCGTTAAAGGTTGACGCACCTATGCCAAGCGCAAAGATGGCGAAAAAGATGATAAGTATGATTATCGAAGACAGATTTGCCCTGCGCGGCATACTGCTTGCATAGACGTATTCGTCCAGTCCTGAGTTCCTGTGATGTCTTAGATAGCGTCTCGCGCCCGGATAGTAAGACCTTGATACGCGGGGGCCTGAGCTTCCATGTGAACCTCCGCCGTGTGATCCGCCTCCGTGCGAACCTCCGCCTGATGAATGTGGCATTTTCCTAATCCTCCCTTTATCCCTTACTGTTTAGGTACTACGGCATAAAATACAAGGTCTTCCGTGCCGTTGTTTATCAGTGAATGCGAGTGTCCTTCAGGACAATATAAAACTTCGCCGGGCTTTACTGGAAATTCCTCGTCATCGAAAAGGACCTTTCCCTCACCTTCCAGGATGAATATCATCTCGCAGTTGCCTTCATGCTTGTGGTAACCGATGGAAGATCCTGAAGGCAGCTTTCCCTGCATCATTTTATTGACGCCGTCAGTGAACATCTTGTTGTAAAAGACGCCCTCGCCGCCCTTGAAAGCCGGATTTGCAGCCCATTCCATCTGATTGTAGTCGTTTACCATAAAAACCTCCGTATTGCCCTTGTTTTAAGCATTTGTAACATTGTTACATTTATGTTTTTCCTGTATTTTTGCCTTTTATCTGCTCTTAGTTAAACGTCTCCAGCGCCTCATCGATGTTGATGTCGGAATACTCGACCTCACAGGAGAAAACTCTGGCGACGTCTTCGATCCCGCACCCCTTTTTCAGGAGGTCTGCCAGGAGCCAGCATGCCTCAGCGGCAAATCTTCCTGCTCCCTTATAGCGGTATAGGAGATAAGCTGCGAAGTTCGTGAACTCCTTCTCATTCTCTAAGATGGCCTTATCCTCTTCTGCCTGATCGACCGGTTCTTCGATTATCTTGCTTAAAAGCGTGCTCCACTTGGGATCCATGACTTCCATTCCGTCAAAGATCTCTGCCCTGAGCTTAGATTCAGCCCGTCTGCCGCCGCTAATGTCTTTGAGGCGTTCAGTTATTGGCTTTTCGCAGTCGTAAATGCTTTTTACGTAATCAGGGAGATCCATTTTCGAACCGTCTTCGCCGATTAGTTCAAAAGCGCCATCGTGGTTCAGGACGAGCCTGCAGGCTTCCTCACAGACAAGACCGATACCGGCTTCCGTGTGGTCGTCGAACTCGTTATAGAATCTCGGGTGTTCTTTGCAGATGTCGCAGAGATGGTCTTCGCCGTGCCGGATGATCATCTCGCAGAGGTTGTCGTCTCTCAAAAACGGGCATCTGCCGTCTTCTTCGAGCGCAAAACAGCCGTCCTTGATCTTGCACGCGACATCGGGATCAGCCTTAAATCTTGCAAGAGAATCCTTGTCGATGCCGATTACCCAGCCGGCGCAGCAAGTGTGAACGCAGTCACCGGCTTTGCATTTGAAGTCCTGACAGTAATCCGGCCAGTATGTAGTCATGCGCATCTCTCCCCTTATTTATTCCAAATGAGATTATATCACGATATCACGCCAATCAAATTTGATTTAGAAAATGCCGTGTGTATAATACACCGTAGCAGAAAGAGAACGCTTTGCGCCTGTGGCGGATCCGGCACGAATCTTTGTAAGGCTTCGCAGGCAGCCGGCTCGTGTACGATCTTGTAGAATTCAAGTTACACTTGAATTTAATGATTTCTCTTTCTGCTTATTATTTGCTATCAAAAACGGGCACCTCGATTGAGATGCCCGTTCTGTTTTTGTTGTTATAAATCTTACTCGTGATCGTAAGGGTGAATTGTCTCGATCGTTCCGTCTTCAGCGATGTTGAGCTTTGTGAACTTAACGCATCTCTTGTGATCGCATCCGCCGGAGAACTTGGCATCGTGATAGAAGAGATACCATTCGCCGTCAACCTCAACGATTGAGTGGTGTGTTGTCCAGCCGATAACAGGCTCCATGATCCTTCCCTTGTATGTGAAAGGTCCTTCCGGATTATCACCTTCAGCATAGCAGAGGTAATGAGTTGTACCTGTTGAATATGAGAGATAGTACTTGCCGTTGAACTTGTGCATCCAGGGACCTTCGAAATAACGGCGGTCTTCGTCCTTAGCCTTGAGGGGCTCGCCGTTCTCATCAAGGATCGTGATCATCTTGGGAGCTGCAACGTAGCCGTCCATTGTAGGCTTGAACTGTGCAACCAAGGGTCCGAGAGCCTTCTCATCACCCTCAGGTCTGTGCTCCTGGGGATTGAATGAGCCGGACTGCCACATCTCGAGCTGGCCGCCCCAGAGTCCGCCGTTGTAGCACCAGATCTTGCCGTCATCGTCAAGAAGGACTGCAGGGTCAATACTGTAGCTGCCCTCGATGAAGTTTTCCTGAGCCTTGAAAGGACCTACGGGAGAATCAGATTCAGCAACACCGATTCTGAAGATCTCGTTCTTGTCCTTAGCCGGGAAAACAAGATAGTACTTACCGTTTGTATATACAGCATCGGGTGCCCAAAGCTGTCTGCCTACCCACGGGATATCCTCTTCTCTGAGTGCAACGCCGTTATCAACGCAGTCGCTGTCGAGTGAATCCATGGAAAGGATGTGATAATCCTTCATGACATACTGCTCACCGTCATCATCCTCAGGGAGGTCATTGTCTTCGTCATGAGAAGGATAAATGTAGATCTTGCCGTTGAATACATGTGCAGAAGGGTCTGCCGTATAGATGTGTGTGACAAGTTCTTTTCTCTCGTTCTTTTTCATAGGCACCTCTTTTTAGAAATACTTTTTAGTCATTTGATAATACTTTTATTCCAAGTGTTTGTAAATAAAATATGTTGCTATCTTGGTTATCGTTTTTTGCGATTTCTAAAATCAGGTGCTCTTTTTCGCGTTGTATTCGAGAAGCTTCTTCGTGTACTCGCCCGCACGTTTGCGCATTATGAGCAAGTCGATCAGGAGTGCCGTCAGATAACAGACCACGACGATCGCCACAAACGCGATCCAGAACTTTGTAAACCCGGTGTCCGTAAAAATCTTCATCCAGTAGAACATCAGTATCTCCACCGGCACGAACATCGCGAAAAACACAGTCAGGTCAAACACGAATCCCCTCTTCTTCATGAACTTCGTGCAGAACGCGAAAACGAACGTAAACGACGCCCACGCACAAAGCGTCAGAAGCTTTAAAAGGAAGCTTACGCTTATTGTTGCATTACCCGTACCCAGCATCCCTGCCGCGATTGCGGAACACAGCACAAGCCATGAATATGAGAACGCCAGCGCGTTCCTGAAATATACGAGAAGTTTCTTGATGTTTTCCATATGATCTTCCTTTATCCGTTCCTGTCCTTACCCGTCTAAACCGATCAGATCTTTGAGGGCTTTTACGTTACGCCTTGAGATCACTATGACCTCACCGTTCGTGAGCGTAGCAAGGATGTTGCGCGTAACTTCAGGCTTAAGCTTAGTGATTTTGTTGAGGTTCACGATGACTGATTTCGAGGCCCTGAAAAACGTCTTCTCATCGAGCAGTTCTTCAAGTTCGTAAAGTCTTTTCTCAGTCTGAAGAACGTGGCCCGTCGTGTACAAAAATGTCTTCTTATCAACCGACTCGATGTAAAGTATCTCGTCGATCTGGACGTTGTAAGTATTACCCTCCGACGTTGCCTGCAAACGCTCATCGAACCGGCTGATATACCGCTCCAGCCTCTCCGTCTCCGAAGTCACTTCACGGCAGTGGATCTCCACCGCCGTGCCTGACTCAATATCCTTAGTGATCGTGACTTTCATCAATGACTCCCATAATCCGTAATGGAATCATTATAATTCAACATTCTCTTTTTGAGCACGGTCAAGTTTCCTGCACTCGACAAGAAGAAGCACTGACATGATGACCTGGCAAACGATCATGAAGATTCCTACATAAACCTCTCCTGCAAAGATCGAGATAAGCATCGAACCGAATGTCGTAACAAGTGACATAACAAGATATGTCTTGCTGTCATAAAGCCATGAGAATGGAAGGAGATGCGCGCCGAATACCATCGCGAAAAGCATGAGCATCGCATCCGGCTTCTGATTGAAAGCCCACATGACTATGAGCAGATAAAGCATCTGGTTTGCTGTGTTGATGAAACCCAATTTATTGAACGGATTGTTCCTGTTCTTGAATACATGTGCACCGATTATCTTCGAGAAAATGAATACGCATGGAAGAAGCATTCCCGGGCAATAAAACGTGTAAAGATTCTTCGTCATGAGATCTACAGGAAGCATTCTCGTGATCGTAACGAGAGTCCAGATAACGACCGATGCCATCATGAACGGCGCGCCCTTCTTCTGCAGGATCATCGCCTCAGTCTTCATGGCCATATAATCGTTTCCGTATGTCTTGGTTTTCTTAACTGCCTTTGTGTTTGTAATGTCTGTCATTTCCTTGTACCTCCTTTGTTTTGAGGTCATTATATCGGCCCTGATAATGCACTCAATGGGTTTGCAACCAAGCGGTACATAAGGGATTACCAAGTGGTAAAAAAGCAGGTAAAACGGGCAAAAACGAACCATTCCGGACATATAATTTCTTGTAGGTTTTTTGTAGGTTTTTCAGAGATTTTTGCCCCCGGATCCGACAAGATTCGCAGTTATCACACAGTCTTTAGGATGCTTGTATTGAAAGCTTGTCAGAAACCTTGTTATATCTTTGTAGGGTCTTGTCGGACACGATGAAAAATTGACACACCCGACAAAATATAACAATCACCCCAGACAATTTCAGAGAGTTATCTCTGAAAACCCGCAAACAAAAATCCATACCTTACAAAACCTGCAAAGAATTGATAGAAAAAGCTTTGAAAAACACTGAATAAACCGACAAGAAATTAGACTTTATTGGGAGTAAAAAGCAGAAAGAAATAGCACCTGAAGGACTCGCCGTCAATGGATGTAAACTTGCCTTTGGCACCATTGACTGCTCGCCTGTTCAGGTGCTGTATTAGTGTTCAAGAGGTCGGTTCCCCGACCCCGCATAAGATGCCGTCCTTATAACTATCGCTTCTATCCGCAACCTGCTTAAACACTCACAACAGATCAGACTGATGCAGTCAAGGCCGCAAGCATTCGTCAGAATGTGCCGCCAGGCAGCCTTAACGGCTTTAAGGCTGATCTGTACAAATACGATGGCAGGTTGCGATGGTATCAGAAGAATCAAATAAACAGCGTTTAGAGAAATAACTGAATGCTTTCTCTAAACGCCATGTTTAAAAACTATTTTTGAGAACTACTCTTAATGAAGTATCGCTGTCAGCCTCTCGTCACTCGAAAGCAACGCTTTGGCAAGCTCCCTGTACTTCTCCTCGTGGAGATAAGTGTGGCGGTGGGGCTTGATAGAGGGCGCCATGTCGATCGCCTTGCTGAAGTCGGAAGCCTTGAGGTCCAGCGTTGCGCAGTAGTCCCAGAAGCCGGTCTTCGTGAAAACAGTATCAACCCTCTTCCAGCGGTGGTCGCAGATCTTGCACATGATGTAAGTCGCGATGCCGACCTGGATGCCGTGAAGCTGCGGGCGCTCGAGGAATGAATCCAGGGCGTGCGAGATGAGATGTTCGCTGCCGCTCGTGGGCGCGGAAGAACCGGCGATCTCGTTTGCGACGCCGCTCATTGCAAGGGAGTCGAGAAGTTCTTTCAGGAAGAGGTCTTCCTCGATCGATTCAAAGGGTGTGCGTACGAATGAATTGGCAGCCTTCTTGGCGACCATGAATGCGAAGTCATTTACTTCGTCGTAGCCCAAGTCTTCCTCGTGCTGCCAGTCGTAAGTGGATGAGATCTTGGCGACCATATCGCCTACTCCGGAATAGAGGAATCTGACAGGTGCGCTCTTGATGACATCGGTGTCGACGAGGATGCCGTAAGCCATCTTCGCGGGAAGCGATTTGCGGTGGCCGTCGACGATAAGAGAAGCGGATGAACTTGAGAAGCCGTCTGACGATGAGCTCGTCGGAACGCTGATGAACGGGATGCGGAGAATGTAGCCGATGTACTTTGCTGCGTCGATTACTTTGCCGCCGCCCATGCCGATGATGGCCTGTGTTTTATTTGGAATCTCAAAAGCGAGATCGGTAATGTCATTAAAGTCGACTGTGTCCATCTCCTGATGGTGAAGCACCTTGACTCCGGCATTCTCGAAAGACTTGAAAACGGTAGCGCCGAACATGTCAGTAAGGCCGTTGCCGAAAAGGATCGTAACCTGGGTGATGCCGGCTTCCTTCAGAAATTCGCCGATGTGGGCGGTGACGCCGCGCTCGATCTTAAGGATTGAAGGGATTGCAATCTCGTCTTTTGGCATGTGATCTACCTCGCTTTTATATTTGTTGGATGGCCGTTTTCAAACGCCACTCTTACCCTTTACCCGATTACTTCCGGCACCACTTTTATCAGTTCGTCAAAGCTCATGATGAAAGGGACTTCGGCGTTGATCTCGCCGAATCCGTATTTCGCGTGGATGAACGGAAGTCCGGCCTTGGCCGTGGCATCGTAGTCGCTCTGGATGTCGCCGACGTAGCATGCGGCGGTGAGGCCGTTGCGCTCTGCAAGAAGCTTTATGTTCTCGTCCTTCTGGAGAAGGTTGTTGCCGTAACATTCGATGTCTTCGACTAGGTCTTCTTCGTGACCGTAACGGATCTCATAGTGACCGAGGAATGACTCGATGTAGCCTTCCTGGCAGTTGCTTACGATGTAGATGTGATAGCCCATCTCCTTGAGCTTGGCCCAGGTCTCAAAAACGCCGTCGTACAAAAAGCCGCCGTTCTCTCTTAAGTACTCGTTCTCGTAGTTTTCACAGGATGAACGCAATGTGTCTCTTTCGGGGCCCTTCTCGGTATAAGTGAACAATGTATCTGCGATTACATCCATGGGTTTGCCCATGACGCTCTGGATGTCTTCCCTTGTTACGACCTTGTCGGTGTAGCCTGCTTCCTGTACTTTGACTGTCCAGGCTTTTGCAACATTTGCGGAGGAATCCCAGACGGTTCCGTCCATATCGAAAATAATGCCTTTTTTATCGCTCATCTGTGTTTTCCTGACCCTTTCTTTGATGGAATCAATTATACCAATATGCATATCTTATCCATAGTTTGTTAAGTAAGATTTACGAGGCATTTATAAAGTGTTAAAACATGAATATCAAATAAGAGTTATAATTTCTATTGTATAGATTTGCGGAAGGCCTTTGCATAAATGCTGGAAACACTTAAAAGCGTACAATTAGATCTGATGCTCATTATATGCGGTATTTCAGGTGCCGTCGCTTTTTTCCTTGCCCTTTCGAAAAGTATTGATAAAGAACGCAAGCTCTACCTTATCCTCGCAAACCTCTTCTCAGTGCTCCTCATGATCAGCGACCGTGCTGCCTACGGATTCAGAGGCGACACCGGTCTTATGGCATCGATAATTGTAAGGCTCAGTAACTTCATGACATTCGCCATGATCCTCATGATCCTCTGGGCATTCAATAATTATTTCCAGGATATCTGCAGGGATTCGCCGGGCATCAATGCCGCATCGAAAAGACTTAAGGTCTGTAACTACGTAATCCTTTTCGGATTGTTCCTTCTTGCCGGATCCCAGCTTACCGGCCTTTACTACACGATCGACGAGAACAATGTCTATCACCGTGCTCCGGGCTACTTCATCAGCTTCATTATTCCGGTCACCGTTTTGATCGTCCAGATGACCGTCGCTATCCAGCACCGCAAGCACTTCCGCACCGGAGTCTTTATCTCACTCATGCTGTTTACGACGCTTCCGATTGTGGCAGGCTTTGTTCAGATGCCCCTTTACGGATTCTCGCTCATCAATCTCACTACGGGATTTTTGACAACGATGCTCTATCTTTTCGCATTGGGCGACATGAACTATACGGTCGAGCACGCAAGGCAGCTTGAATTAGGTCTCCTCAAAAAAGAAAACGAGAACTCCAAAAAGCTCTTCGCACAGACGGCCGAAGCTCTTGCCAGCGCAATCGATGCCAAGGACAAGTACACAAAAGGTCACTCTTCACGAGTCGCAGAATATTCAAGAAAGATCGCCGAAAGCGTCGGCAAGTCTTCACAGGAATGCGACGAGATCTACTATGCTGCGCTTCTGCATGACGTAGGTAAGATCGGCATCTCAAGAAGCATTCTTCAGAAGCCCGGAAAACTGTCCAACGAGGAATACCAGGTAATTAAAGAGCATCCGGATATCGGCGCGCAGATCCTGTCAAGTATCAGCGAGTCACCTTATCTCAGCATCGGCGCAAGATCACACCATGAGAGATACGACGGCAAAGGTTACCCTCAGGGACTTAAGGGTAATGATATCCCCGAGATCGCAAGGATCATTGCAGTTGCCGATGCATACGATGCCATGACATCTTCAAGAAGCTACCGTGAGACTATCCCGCAGCAGGTCGTAAGAGAAGAATTCGTCAAAGGTCTCGGCACGCAGTTTGACCCTGTTTTCGGAAAGATCATGATCCACCTCATTGACCTTGATGAAGAATACCAGATGAAAGAAAAGGAAGAAGTCAAAGAGCTCGCCGGCAAGAACGAGCTTATATGCGATGAATACAGATCAGCTGTATCAGAAGGTATCGTCGTCACCAAGGAAATAACAAAGATCAAATTCCAGTGTGTTGCGGATGAAGGTTTTGCAGCTGAAAAGACTATGCCTTCGATCATCCTTTTCGACTCACTCGATGCAAGGATCCATACTGAGGATAAGAACATAACAAGACTTATGTATTTCGAGTACGGCGAGATCCATTTCAATGGCAAGATAGTCCGCAAAGGCGCCAGAAAGATGCAGCCGACGATTACAAAGAAGTCCATCGCTCCGGAAGAATCAAAGTGCGTCACATATTCGATCGAGGCAGTTAAGGTCAAGGATCACGTGCTCATCACGATCGATTCAGAGAAGGAGACTTTCGAGATCATCGTGGCTCTTCCCGACAGCGCCAGATGGGCATATATCGGCCTTACGGGCGAGCACTGCCACCTGCACAATGTCAGCATTGACCGTGAAGACCGGAGCGTACCTGATGACTATATTCCGAGGATCGCCGAAGAGATCAGCTATATCGATGTTCCGGAAGGAGATCTCCCGAACATCCAGGCAGACGGATACCGCTCAGCTACTACTGACGGAATCCTCGTAAAGGACAAAGTAACCATCACGTTCCACACCATGAGTCTTCCTACTGCAAGACTTGTCTGGCACTGCCCTTACTTCAGCATCTTTTCTTCCGATAACGGCAAAGTAAACGGTCCTGATTTCCGCGAGTACGGACTCTTAAGACTCGACGGCGAGAACTGGGATTCCGACGATTTCGGCTCCAATAAGATCACCGTCAACAAGACAGAGCAATTCACAACTTGGGACGACTGGAAGACTATTAACAAGGAAGGCTTTGACTGCTCGATCACGATAGAGCGTTCGGGAGACAAAGTAACTCTGACGACTTCCAACAAAGGCATTGAGATCGTCAATGTCACGACTATGAAAGATCCTTCCAAGGACGTATACATTTCCCTCACGGGCGACCAGTGCGCGATCACGAACATCAGGATAAAGGATTCCTAAATGTCACTGATCGATAAGCTCTTCGAAAAGAGCAGCTGGGAAAGATTCTACGAATACAAGTCTCAGTTACACTGCTCCAAGCGTTTCATAAAAGAACTACGCACTTACATCGATTCAGAAGCTTATCTCAAATATTCTGCAGAGATAAAATCATGCACTTCCCTCCCGCTGCCCACCAAATCAGTGATAAGCAAGATGAGCAGCCGCAAGAAGCGCACGGTATACAAATACCCTTACGACTTCAACATGGTCTTAAAGCTCCTGACTTTTCTGACCCTCCGAAAATACGATCATATCTACTCCCCTGATCTTTATTCATTCCGTCCGGGAGTTTGCGCCAAAGATGCTATCTCCAGGATATGCCGCACGAGAGATCTTCACACACTCTATTCATATAAGATCGACGTGAGCGATTATTTCAACTCGATACCTGTAGACAGGATATGCGATATGTTGGATGACACCATCACTGATGACGTCGATCTTTTGACCTTCATGAAGGCGCTTCTAAAGGAAAAAAACGTCATCTCGGATTATGAGGTCATAAGCGAGAAAAAAGGCATAATGGCCGGCACTCCGATCGCCTCGTTCTATGCGAATCTTTATCTTAAAGATCTCGACGAATGGTTCAGGGACAGAGGAATTCTTTATGCGAGATATTCTGACGACATAATCGTTTTCGCGAAGAACGAAGAAGAGATCGAACGTTATAAGAGTGTCATTCTTGAGCACCTGAAAGATAAGGATCTTACGGTCAATCCGGCGAAGGAAGTTTTCGCAAGGCCGGAAGACGGATTCTGCTTCTTAGGCATAGAGGTTAAAAACGGTGAGATAGACATCGCGCCGGCGTCGGTTGTTAAGCTCAAACAGAAGATGCGCCGCAAGGCCAGGGCGCTCGACAGATGGAGACACAGGAATAACCTTGACCGCAAAAAAGCGGCGGCTGCATTCATCCGCATATTCAATCACAAGCTTCTGGAAGTAAACGAAGATTCGGACCTCACATGGAGCCTCTGGTTCTTCCCTGTCATCACGACATCAAAGAGCCTTCACGAGATCGACCTGTATGCGCAGGATCTTCTCAGGTATCTCATAAGCGGCACCCACACCAAATCGCGCTATAACGTGCACTACGACGATCTGAAGGCCATGGGCTATAAAAGTCTCGTAAACGAGTATTACAGGCACAACAAGAGCCAATGAGGGCGTTTTAAGGCCATAGTAGTATCTGGTATGCACAGTGACGGGGTTAAAGACCCGTTTTCATTCGTGAAAATAGCGAATTGATAATGATTTTCTATATTTTTATAATCCTCTGGTTTTTTGAAATAAGAAAAATAAGAGGATGTATTTATGAAGGAATTCAAACCGAAGCTGTTCTCGGTAATGAAGAACTATTCAGGTTCCCAGCTTGTTAAAGACATCGTTGCGGGAATCATTGTCGCAATAATCGCACTCCCACTGTCCATCGCTCTTGCGATCGCATCAGGCGTCGGTCCTGAAGCAGGTATCTACACGGCGATCGTAGCAGGATTCATCGTATCCTTCCTTGGCGGAAGCAGAGTGCAGATAGCAGGTCCTACGGCGGCTTTCGCGACCATCGTTGCGGGCATCGTAATGAAGGACGGCACACAGGGTCTCATCATCGCGACGATCATGGCGGGCATCATCCTCATCATCATGGGTTTCTGCAGATTCGGAAGCCTTCTCAAATATATCCCTGATCCAATCACGACAGGATTTACCGCAGGTATCGCAGTCACACTCTTTATCGGACAGATAAAAGACTTTACGGGCATCTCTTATATGAACGGCGAGAAGCCCATCGAGACCGGCGAAAAGATCATGGCTCTCGTAAAGAACATCACCACCATAAACTGGCAGTCAGTCCTGATCGGAGCAGTAGCGCTCATCATCCTCATCTTCTGGCCCATGCTCTTCAAAAAGATCCCGGGTTCATTCATCGCAGTTATCGTTACGGCTGCACTCGTTGAATTCTTCCATATGGATGTAAATACAATCGGCAAGCAGTTCGCAGAGATCCCTGCCGGACTTCCTCCGCTCAGCATCAATGCTTCAATGTTTACTTTTGAAGCATTCAGAGGACAGCTTTCAAATGCGGTTACGATCGCATTCCTCGCAGGCGTTGAATCACTCCTCTCCGCAGTCGTTGCTGACAGCATGATCGGTTCCAAGCACCGCCCCAACGCAGAGCTCATCGCACAGGGTGTCGGCAACATCGCATCAGCATGCCTCGGCGGTATCCCTGCTACGGGTGCTATCGCACGAACAATGGCCAATATCAACAATGGTGGTCGCACACCTGTTGCCGGCATCGTTCACACTATCGTTTTGTTGCTCGTATTGCTCCTTTTGGGCGGTTTGGTTGGCGAGATTCCAATGCCTTGCTTGGCGGGCGTATTGATTATGGTATCGTATAATATGAGTGGCTGGCGCACTATCCGTTCAATGTGTCATCAATCACGCTCGGATATCGCAATCCTCTTTACCACAATGCTTTTGACCATCATCTTCGACCTCACAATCGCTATCGAGGTGGGATTGATTATGGCGGTAGTGCTCTTCGTGCGCCGAATTATGGAGACCTCGCAAATCTCGGTGTTGCGCGATGAGATGGAGATGCACCACGATGGCGAGGAGGGTGATGTACACCTCACCATTCCTCAGGGCGTGGAGGTCTATGAGATTGAGGGACCGTTCTTCTTCGGCGTTGCGACAAAGTTCGAGGAGTTGACCTCGATGCGCAACTCGATGCCTATCCGCATTGTGCGTATGCGCAAGGTTACATTTATCGACTCGACCGGTTTGCACAACCTCGAAATCTTTATCGAGGCAGCAATGAAGGCGGGACAAACTGTACTTCTTTCGGGCGTAAACAAGAAGGTTTATGCTGCAATCGAAAGCGCAGGATTGCT
>JAZROA010000006.1:0-23177 GCA_045648465.1 Saccharofermentans sp. | reverse complement strand
TGCCAAGTGGAAGATAGTCGTTCACCATTCAAAAAACCGCTAATCTTCCGCTCTTTTTTCCGTGCTCGAATTTGGCTCAGATTTCCATGAACTTAATCTCATTGTAACAACAATTTCCACATCTTCAAGTGAACACAAATCTCAAAGCCTGATTTGTAAAAGTAAACGCAACAAATTTACTCCCGGGAAAAGAAGTGGAATTTAAATTTTCACTTCAGCGAAAATATTTTTTCGCAAAAAGGGCCGTAACCCCCCTTACTGGTCGCTTATATCGTTGTCGATGGTAACCTGGACATCATATCCCGGAAGGGCTTCCTTAACATCACCGACTATATGCGCGATAAGGCCTTCCCTGTCCTGCTCCTCAAAATCGACAACAACGTCAAAGATGATCTTCTTTTTCTCCTCATCAACATAGAAGCCGTGGATCTGGAGAATGTGCTTATGGTCAACGACAAGTCCGGCGATATCATTTCTCATCTTCATGAGATGCTCATCGGAAGAGTTATTGGAATAGATGCCGACGGCTGTAAGGATAATGCCTGTATCTATGTACACCTTCTCGGTAATGCTTCTTGTAAGTGCATCTATCTGGTGGGCAGTCATGGTGTCGTCGACTTCGATGTGGACCGAACCGAGATATCTTTCCGGTCCGTAGTTGTGGAGCACGATATCGTAAGCGCCGTGAACCTCGTCAAACGAATTGACGCTTTCTTTGACCTTCCTCGTATACTCAGCTTCAACTCTGTGACCGAGCATGTCATCAACGGCTTCGAAAATGATCTCTAAACCTGCTTTAAGAATGAAGAGCGAGATGGCAACGCTGACATATGCTTCGATGTTGAACTTGAAAACGAGAAGGATTACTGCGGATATAAGTACTGCAGTCGAGAGGATGGCATCGAAAAGAGCATCTGTACCAGATGACATCAGAAGATCTGACTTGACCTTCTTACCCTGCTTTCTGACGAAGAGACCCAGTACGATCTTAACGACGATCGCAACTGAGATTATCGCAAGGGACAAAGCTGAATGCTCAGGATCAACGGGAGTGATTATCTTCTTTATCGACTCTATCATAGCCGTTAAACCGGCATATATGATGAGCGCCGCAATGATCATCTGCGCAAGATATTCGACTCTTCCGTGACCTAACGGATGCTTCTTGTCAGGCTTTCTGGATGCGATCTTCGTACCGATTATCGCAACCAAGGACGATAACACGTCACTGAAGTTATTAACGGCATCAAGGACCATGGCTGTCGAATGCGCAGCAACGCCTATCAGGGCTTTAAAAGATGCAAGGAAGACATTGGCAACGATGCCTATAATGCCTGTCGTTACTATCGTCTTTTCTCTGTTGATGCTCTTTTCCTGACTAGCCATGTTCATTTGCTCCCGTCAAAATATACGGGCCGCGGAAGGAACTTCTGATTCCTGCCGCGAACCCGCCTTATCTTTATAATTCAGCGTTTTACGCAGGCTGGAAATTCTCCTTGCCTACACCGCAAACAGGACATTTCCAATCCTCGGGGATATCCTCGAATGCTGTACCGGGTGCGATTCCGCTGTCGGGATCACCGATCTCAGGATCGTATTCGTAGCCGCAAAAAGTGCATACATATTTCTGCATAGTTTTTATCCTCCTTGGATATTGGTATAAAAATATTTTACTTCTTTTGCAGATCTATTGATATCAATTTCCCGATGTATTTTCCCGCGAAACAAAAATCCCTTTCCTGGTTTTCCACAGATGCGAAACACCCTGGAACTTATCCGGAAAGGGATCGTTAATTATGGAGCGGGTTACGGGGTTCGAACCCGCGACATTCAGCTTGGGAAGCTGACACTCTACCAACTGAGTTAAACCCGCAAAGCCTTAAAACAAAGCAATCTTATCAGACCTGGTCAGGCAAATCAAACGCCGGAGCCAGTTTGATCCTGGGGTCTTCGGCAAACTTCAAAAAGTCATCACACATCTCATGTCTGAAGTCATCTGTGACGAAAGGAAGCCAGAACTGCGTATCAGAAAAATTGGCCCAGATGAGCATGTAAGCAAGGCTCTTTCCGCTCTCTGTCGAAGTGATCGCATCAAGGGTCTGTGTAAACCAGTCAGGCACCGTGTTATCCATCGGTGCAAGGCCTTCAAAATAACCGTTCTCGGTATCAAGCGAGCGGTAACCGATCTCGGTAAGCGCCGTGATCTTTCCGCGTTCTTCAGCGATCCTGTCGATAACATCAAAAGACGATGTCAGTTTGTGATAGAAACCGTCTCCCTTGTGAGGCTTGTCGTGATAGTAATCAAGGCCCAGGATATCGATGTAGTCGTCACCCGGATATCTGGAAAGATATTCGGTATCGCTTGTTACCGGGCCATTAGGAGAATAGGCAACAGCAAGATTATCAACGCCCTTCTGGTCCATGAGGTAATCAACGGTATATCTGAAAAGATCAATATATTCCTCATCCGTAAGGAAATCTTTGCCCCACCAGAACCAGCTGCCGTTGCATTCGTGGAACGGACGGAAGATCATGGGGATCTTCTCGCCTTCAACGTCGACACATGCGGATGCGAATTCCGCGATCATATCGAGGAATCTGCAGTATTTCGCATTGAGATCTCCGCCGGGCATGATCCTTTTACCGCAGTCTCCTTCGGTGATGTTGGGAGAATAATCGTAGAACTCCTCACCGCCTAACGTGAAGTTCGGCATGTGTGAAGACAGAGTGATGATTATCCCCTCTCTTCTCATATTCTTGACTGCTGTTACGAGTTCATTCATTGTGCCCTCATAACCCGTGAAACCCAATGTATCTATTCCTACGACAGCAGGATGGCTGCCGCAAAGATTCTTGCAGTCTGATTCTGTGCCGTCAGTTGAATTTATTGACACGCCAATATGGCCTGCGTTCTGCTGGCCAAAAAGGATCCGGTCGCTTAATGAGTAGTCTCTTAAAAGATTTAAGAGTGCCTCGAGCTTCTCTGTTCTTTTGTACTTAAAGTTCATTATTACTTCTTGTCCTGCTTCTTCTGAAAATCTCCAAAAGGATCCTGGATATCCGAGATATCGCCGCCCAGATGCTGGATAGCGGACATCATCTCGTAGAAGAGGTCTCTCTCGATCGACTTCTGATTGCGGTTGATGTAATTCTTGAACATTGCAACTGCTCTGTCATCGCCGTAATCAGCAAGGCAGATTACCGCGTAGATCTTGTTTGTCATGTATCTGAACGCATGTCTCAACGTCTGATATATCTCTTCCGTCTTATGCTGTTTGCCGATTTCTGTAAGCATGATGACAACGTCTTCACAAGGTCCTTCAAGGCCTGTATCGATGTTGTTCTCGATGATGCCGATGAGGTAAGGCTCAGATACTTCAGGGAATGCCTCGATATATTCTGCGATGGATTCTGCAACGAATTCTCTTGTCTGGCCGTAGCATAAATAACGGTCGAGAACTGCCTGGATAAAGCAGGGTTCCTTCATCTGAATAAGGACTTCAAAGCATGCGATAGCCTTCTGAAACTGCATCTCGAAAAGAACATTCTCATCAGAAAGCTCTTCTTCTGTCCATGCGCACTCGCCGATGACCTTTCCGCAGTAATCCCTTACGATGTCAGCAGACTCTGTAGCGATGCTTGATACAAGGGACTGGGGGACGCCTCTGTCGAGGTTAAGGGCGCTGTATTCAAGTGCCTCCGTCTTCTCTTCGAAGCTCAGTTCATCCATTACCTGACGCATGGACTTGTCACCTAAGCGCTCATCAGGTTCATTCTCGAGCTTTGCCGTAGCCTCGTCTGTCTCTTCTTTTGCAAGACGCTGGATATATTCCTCGTATGTTGTATCGTCAACATCGTCGGGCTTCTGGTCAAGCTTGTCACCGAACTCGTCGAGCTTCTGCTCAAGGATCAGTGCGCCGATCTCATCGTATCTTTTAAGTAATTCCTTTATATCCTCTCTCATGCAAACCTCATCTCCCGGGGTATCCGTAATCTCAATTGAATAGCAACTATTTTACTCTGATTGTCTGACTAAAAAAAGCGTCGCTTTGTAAGAAAAGCGACGCTTTGGAGGTACCACCCAGATTTGAACTGGGGATCAGGGTTTTGCAGACCCATGCCTTACCACTTGGCTATGGTACCATTGGTGACCCGTACGAGAGTTGAACTCGTTACTCCGCCGTGAAAGGGCGACGTCTTAGCCGGTTGACCAACGGGCCTTTTATGGTAGCGGCGGTGGGATTCGAACCTACGACCTGCCGGGTATGAACCGGACGCTCTGGCCAACTGAGCTACGCCGCCATAAAAGTTGCTTTGAAATTATATCCACTCACAGATTTAAAGTCAATAGAAATAAGCATAATCAGATATATCATTTTTTAATATCAGAAATCCAATCTGTTCTCAGCCTTCCAATTGTTCCAAATGGCGCGGTTTCTGGTCTCTTCGGACTGATGTATCATGCTCGAGAGATAATTTGCTTTTTTGAATGCACGCTGTTCAAACCATCTTGATACAAGCACCCACAATGCTGTCAAGGCTAACAGTACTGCGGAAATAATCGTTCCTGTTATATATCTGTTATCGTAAAAATTCACGCCCATATTCTCATCGTAATTGCCTGAATGATAAAACAATACGATAAATACAACTACAGTTAAAAGGAGCAATCCCATTACAGCCAGCGTAGCAATAAAGCGTCTTCTGCTAAATCTGAATACAAAGGGAATATTCCCGAACTGTTCATCGAATAATTCATTGAATACTTTATCGTTTTCGAGTCTCATTGCCGTACCGCTCCTTAATAAGTTTTTTGTTGTTTATGCCTGGATAGTAACAAACTGTAATATGTCACTCTACTGTGGAATCATCGATAAAAGAGCATATCTTGATGCCCGTTTTATGCATGTACGGCAATAGTCAACATATGGTTTTGAAAGTGTTGATTATTATCAGGCACTCTAAAAACTTTTTCAGGATTTTCCCGCAACGAAACCTGCTAAAAGAGGCTGCCCGCATTGGACAGCCTCTATAAGTCACTATTCTAAAGTATTTAGAAGAATTACTTGAGCTCGAGCTCACCGCCGCAATCTGCGAGCTTCTTCATGAGGTCATCAGCCTCTTCCTTAGAAACGTTCTCCTTGAGGGCAACAGGTGCCTTCTCAACGAGTTCCTTAGCTTCCTTAAGACCCATACCAAGAACATCCTTAACTGCCTTGATAACGCCCATCTTGGAATCGCCGAAGCTCTTGAGCATAACTGTGAACTCTGTCTGCTCAGCAGCTGCTGCACCAGCGCCTGCGCCAGCACCAGCAGAAACTGCAACTGCAGCTGCAGATACGCCAAATTCCTCTTCAATAGCCTTCTCAAGATCGAAAAGCTCGATTACTGAGAGACCCTTAATTTCTTCAAGAATGCTTGTAACTTTCTCACTAGCCATTTTAAGTTTCCTCCTATAATAATTTAGCTAATTACTCTGCGGGTGTTTCCGCGGGTGCAGCTTCTTCTGCGGGAGCCTCTGCGGGCGCCTCAACTGCTGCTGTTTCTGCTGCGGGTGCTGCTACGGGAGCTGCCTCGCCGCCTTCTTCCTGCTTCTTCTCTGCAACTGCCTTTACAAGCATAGCGAGCTTTGTAAAAGGGAAAAGCAAAGAATATGCAACCTGTGTCTGGAGTGTTGTAGGATCCGGTACCTTGGAGAGAGCAACGATCTCAGCAACTGTTGCAACCTTACCATCGATAATACCGCCCTTGATCTCCATGGGCTCAAAGTCCTCACTGAACTTAGCGAGTACCTTTGCAGGAGCGATGATATCATCAGAGTATCCTACTGCTGTAGGTCCCTCGAATACTTCATCAAGTCCTTCGAAGCCAAGCTCTGCGAATACGCGTCTGAGAACTGTGTTCTTGATAACCTCGAACTTAACACCTGCCTTACGGAGCTCTGAACGCATCTCTGTGTCCTGAGCAACAGTAAGTCCGCGTGTAGCTACGAATACATATGTAGTAGCGCCCTTAAGTTCAGAAACGAGTTCTTCAACACGCTGCTGCTTAGCTGCCAGAATTTTTTCACTGGGCATTTTGGTTTTTCCTCCTTATTTTATTTCTATTAAAGACCCCCCTGGGTAACCTGACAGGTCAAACCAAGGGGGACGAATTAATCCTTTAATAGAACTAACAGCTCCTTCCTCGGCCGGCCGCCCGTTTAACGGACATTTCAGAAATCATATTTCAATGAATTCGCCTGCTGTCTTTGGCAGGAAAGGTATTTAATTGTTAATTGATCGAAATCAAGCGAACTTTTGAGCGTTTACCTTGATTCCGGGGCCCATTGTTGTTGCGATTGAGCAATTCTTAATGTACTGGCCCTTAGCTGCTGCCGGCTTAGCCTTGATGATAGCTTCCATCAATGCCTTGATGTTCTCTTCGATCTTCTCAGCACCGAAAGAAACCTTGCCAACGGGGCAGTGAATGATGTTGGACTTGTCGAGTCTGTACTCGATCTTACCGGCCTTAACTTCGTTAACAGCCTTTACAACATCCATTGTAACTGTGCCTGCCTTAGGGTTAGGCATCAAGCCCTTAGGACCCAAAACCTTACCGAGCTTACCGAGCTTACCCATCATGTCAGGTGTAGCTACGATAACGTCGAAGTCAAACCAGTTTTCCTTTTCGATCTTAGCGATCATATCGTCGTCACCAACGAAATCAGCGCCTGCTTCCTTAGCCTCATCAGCCTTAGGACCCTTAGCGAGTACCAAAACTCTCTTTGTACGGCCTGTACCGTGAGGAAGAACTACAGCACCTCTAACCTGCTGGTCAGCGTGTCTGGAGTCAACGCCGAGTCTTACGTGAAGCTCTACAGTCTCATCGAACTTAGCCTTACCTGTCTCGCAGACAAGCTTAGCTGCCTCAGAAGGATCATAGAGTACGGATCTGTCTACGAGCTTTGCGAGCTCAGCATATCTTTTACCTTTGTTCATGCTCTATTCTCCTTTCTTAGTCTTTCTTTACAACGATACCCATGGAACGTGCTGTACCTGCAACCATTCTAGCGCATGCTTCTACATCAGCAGCGTTAACGTCAGGCATCTTGATCTCAGCGATCTTGAGGCAGTCTTCCCATGTTACTGTTGCAACCTTTTCTGTATTAGGTCTTCCCGAAGCCTTCTCGATCTTAGCGGTCTTCTTAAGAAGTACCGGTACCGGCGGAGTCTTCGTGATGAACGTGAACGAACGGTCTGCATAAACTGTAATGATTACAGGAATGATGAGACCTGCGTCCTTAGCTGTTCTCTCGTTGAACTCTTTGACAAACTGCGCGATGTTGATACCGTGCTGTCCAAGAGCTGGTCCGACCGGCGGCGCGGGTGTTGCTTTGCCTGCAGGTATCTGAAGCTTTACATAGCCTGCTACTTTTTTAGCCATACTGGCCACCTCCCAAATAGATTTTTATTATCAGAGACCATAAGGTCTTTAATAAACGTTAATTAAACTTTTCTTACCTTAATGAAGTCGAGCGTAACAGGTGTCTCACGTCCGAACATGGATACCGTAACAGTAACCTGCTGCTTCTCTTCATTGATGTCCTTAACAACAGCCTTGCTGTCCTTGAAAGGACCGTCTGTGATGATGATGAGATCGCCGATGCGATAATCAACTTCAACAGTAGTAGGAACAATAAGTCCCATCTTGACCAAGTCCTCATCCGTCATCGGAATCGGCTTGTTCGGGTCAGGTGCTACAAAGCCCGTAACTCCGTTTGTGTTACGGATCTTGTACCAGAGATCCTTATCAACCTTATCATTGTTGCCGTAAACGAGCTTCAAGAAGATGTAGTTGGGGAATCTCAGCTTCTCAACTTCCTTACGCTTGCCGTTCTTGGTCTCAACAACGATATCCGTCGGCAGATAGACCTCCTGGATAATGTTCTCCATATCCTGGGCCTTAGCATAATTCTCTATGGAAGTCTTAACTTTCTTCTCATATCCGCCGAAGGTATGGATTATATACCACTTGGCTTCATTATTATCCGGCATTTATATACTCCTAAATCAAGCTTAGCCTTCAACAGAAGACTCAGTCTCCTCAACAGTCTCGGATGCTTCGGTAGCTACTGTTGTAGCCTCTGTCTGAGCAACAGTCTCAACAGGTACCGTTGTCTCAACGATATCGTAGAAACCGACCTTATCGAGGATCCAGCGGCCGCCATTACCGATCAATGTAAGGTAAACAGCGAAGAATACGATTACAAGCAGAACTACTGCGGCGGTCTTAGCAAGCTTCTCGCCTGTAGGCCACGTAACGCGCTTAAGTTCAGCAAAAACATCGGAGATCTTCTTGCCCAGGCGCTTGAAAATGTTACCTTTGTTATCAGCCATTTTAAACGTCCTTTAAGAATTACTTGGATTCTCTGTGAATTGTGTGCTTACGGCAGAAGGGGCAATACTTCTTGAGCTCTAATCTCTCTGTATTGTTCTTCTTATTCTTGTATGTCTGATAGTTTCTCTGCTTGCACTCTGTGCATGCGAGAGTAAGCTTATCGCGAGCTCCGGCCTTTGCCATGGTACAAATACCTCCAAATGTCGTGTTACAGGGGCTTTCAGGCTCCCTGCGCGCCAATTTCCGCGCAACTAAAAACAAGACCTGAACGGTCTAGCGCGAAGATTGTATCACACCAGGGGCTATAAAGTCAACGAAAATATACGGAAGTGCCGATTATTTACGGCACTTTTTCCCAGAGGGGCAAAATCAGCCTCTGCGGGATCTCAATTCTGTCTCAACGTCATCGATGGTGATACCCTGATCAGCCATGAGGACGAGAAGGTGATATTCAAGGTCAGCGATCTCTGCGATGATCTCTTTCTTATCACGCTGGGAAGCAGCGATAACGACCTCAACTGCCTCTTCGCCGAGCTTCTTGGAGATCTTGTCCGTACCCTTTTCGAAAAGGTAATTTGTGTAAGAGCCCTCTACGGGATGCTCCTGACGGTCCTTTATAACGCTGTAAAGTTCTCTCATGATATCCATTGATCATTCCTCCTTGTCACTGGCCGGATCCCAGTCATTAAGTGATGTATAAAAACAAGATCTGTTGCCTGTGTGGCAGGCTGCTCCGGTCTGGTCGATCTTATATAACAGTGTATCCCTGTCGCAGTCAATGCTGGCAGACATTACTTTCTGGAAATGTCCTGATGTCTCGCCCTTCTTCCAGAGTGTATTTCTGGATCTGGAATAGTAATGCATGTAACCTGTCTCACATGTAAGACAGAATGCTTCCTCATTCATGTAAGCCATCATGAGAACTTCGCCGTTCTCGTAATCTATGGTGATAGCAGGAACGAGACCGTCAGAATTCTTCTTCATCTTTGCCCACATGTCATGGGGATTAAGATTGCTCATACTATGCTCCTTACGGGGATGTTTTCATTTGCAAGATAATCCTTGAGATCTTTTATCTTAATCTCACCGAAGTGGAAAAGGCTTGCTGCAAGAACCGCATCTGCCTTGCCGACGTTGATCGCATCAGCAAAATCCTTCATGGATCCCGCTCCGCCTGAAGCGATGACAGGTACTCCGACATTCTCGGAGATCATTGCGGTGATCTTATTGTCGTAACCGGACTTTGTTCCGTCCTTGTCCATTGACGTAAGAAGGATCTCGCCTGCGCCGAGTGCCACAGCCTTCTTCGCCCACTCAAGAGCATCAAGGCCCGTGGGCTTTGTGCCGCCTGCGATAACTACTTCATAGCCGGAATCAAAACCTGATTCCCTTGCCTTGACGTCGATAGCGCAAACGATGCACTGTGAACCAAACATATCGGCAGCTTCTTTTACGAATTCAGGATTCTTTACGGCAGCAGAGTTAAGTGATACCTTGTCTGCTCCTGCGTTAAGAAGCTCTCTTATGTCTTCAACGGTCCTGATGCCGCCTCCGATGGTAAAAGGAATGAATATCTCGTTGGCAACCCTTCTTGCCATCTCGACTGTCGTTCCCCTGGATTCAAGCGTTGCAGTGATATCAAGGAAAACAAGTTCGTCAGCGCCTGACTGGTTATAAGTCTTGGCACACTCGACCGGATCGCCGGCATCTCTTAAGGATACGAAGTTAACGCCTTTGACGACTCTGCCGTCCTTAACATCGAGGCAGGGGATTATACGTTTTGTAAGCATTTTGCCAAATCCACCTTTCCCTCGTATATTGCTTTGCCGATGATTACACCCGCACAGCCGGAAGTCTTGATGAGCTCAACGTCCTCGTTGGAACCGATTCCGCCTGATGCGATTACGTTAAGGCCTGTAGCCTCAACCATTTCCTTAGTCTGTGTTACGGCAGGACCTGTAAGCATGCCGTCTCTTGCTATGTCTGTAAATACGACTGTTGTCGCGCCGATCTCTTTGCACTTCAATGCAAAGTCGACTGCCTTGAGTTCTGAATCAGCAGTCCATCCGTCTACGGATACGAATCCGTCGTGGGCATCGATTCCTATTGCAACCTTGTCACCAAATCTTTCGATCGCCTTCTTCGTGAATTCGGGATCCTTAACGGCAGCAGTACCGAGCACTGCTCTTGAAACGCCGTATTCCTCAATCCACTTTGCGAGCGTATCCATGTTGCGGATACCGCCGCCCGTATCGACCTTAAGTCCGGTCTTAACTGCGATCTCTTTTATGATCTCATGGTTTTCCGGGACACCGCTTTTTGCTGCATCCAGGTCAACTACATGGATCCATGTGGCTCCTGCTTCCTTGAACATGAAAGCCTGGTCCAGAGGTGAATCGTTATAAACGGTGACGTCGTCATATCTGCCCTGCTTGAGCCTGACGCACTTGCCACCGATCAGATCTATTGCGGGTAATATGATCATTTCTTTGTCTCCGCTACGAATTTCTTAAGGATCTCAAGTCCTGCCGCGCCGCTCTTTTCGGGATGGAACTGCATTCCGAAAATGTTGTCGTGCTCAAATGACGAACAGTACTTTATGCCGTATTCGGTACTTGCGGCGTTATCAGAAGCAAGACCGAGCTGGCAATAGTAGGAATGAACAAAGTAAACGTAGTCGCCTTCGGTAAGAAGTCTTCCCGTTACGTCGACCAGCTTGTTCCAGCCCATCTGGGGAACCTTCAGTCCGTTATCGGGGAAACGTCTTACGAAGCCCGGAATGATACCGAGTCCTGATACGACGCCTTTAGTCTCCCTTCTCTCGAGGAGGTTCTCTTCGGAACCTTCGAGCATAAGCTGCATGCCAAGACAGATTCCCAAAAGAGGTTTGCCGGAATATGCGCAATCTATGAGTGGTGTTACGAGGTCTCTGTTTGTGAGCTCATCCATTGCCGGAGCATAGCTTCCGACACCGGGAAGAATAACACCCGATGCATCTGCTATAACGCCCGCATCGGAAGTTATCACGCAGTCACTGCCGATATACTTTAAAGCTTTTTCGACAGAGCCAAGATTGCCCATTCCATAATCTACTACTGCTATCAAAGGATCAGATTTCCTTTCCCGTTATACGTGAGTAGCACTCACGATACTTAGCTGCCGTCTTCTCGATGATGTCCTCGGGAAGTGTCGGAGCAGGATATGTCTTATCCCAGTCGAGTGTCTCAAGCCACTCTCTGAGGAACTGCTTGTCGAAGCTCTTCTGAGCGTGACCGGGTTCATACTCTGCTGCATCCCAGAATCTTGAAGAGTCAGGTGTGAACATCTCGTCGCATACAGTGAGGACGCCGTCGATCTTACCGAATTCGAACTTTGTATCAGCAAGGATAAGGCCCTTTGTGAGTGCGAACTCTGAAACCTTCTTGTAGAGAGCAAGAGATGCATCTCTCAAAGCGGAAGCGTCAGCCTCACCGATGAGGTCTACTAACTGCTCATATGTGATGTTGATGTCGTGGCCTTCGTCAGCCTTTGTTGAAGGTGTGAAAAGAGGCTCAGGGAGCTTGTCGCCCTGGAGCATTCCCTCAGGCATCTTGATGCCGCCGACTGTACCGGACTTGTTGTATTCCTTAAGAGCGGAACCTTCGAGGTAACCTCTTACGATGCACTCTGCA
Organism: Saccharofermentans sp.; assembly: GCA_045648465.1. Lineage (GTDB taxonomy): Bacteria > Bacillota > Clostridia > Saccharofermentanales > Saccharofermentanaceae > Saccharofermentans. The sequence continues at coordinate 11,127 of JAZROA010000006.1, read as the reverse complement.
GGAAGCATCTGAGCCTTCTTAACGAGCATGGATCTTCCCTGGAGTTCTTCCTTATACTTGTCGAAGCCCATAGGATACTTTGAAACATCAGTTGTGATGACGTGGTTCGGGATGATGTCCTTTGTGAAATCAAACCAGAACTCGGAAATCGATGAGAGAACTCTTCCCTTGTCAGGGATCAGCTCATCGAAAATAACGTCGAAAGCGGAGATTCTGTCTGTAACGACAAGAAGAAGTGAATCGCCGAGATCGTAGATGTTTCTGACCTTGCCCTTTGAGAGCATCGGCTGATCGATAAAATCAGTATCCTTAATAAGCATTTATATATCCTCCAAAAATTATAATGCGCCTTTTGTCGAGATGACCTGACCTTCAAATCTGGGGTCAGTCTCCGTTGCCTGTCTCAAAGCTCTTGCGAGGGCCTTGAACATGGCCTCTGCCTTGTGGTGATCGTTTGCACCATAAGGGCATGCGATGTGCAGAGTGATTCCTGCATTGAATGCAAAACTTCTGAAGAATTCCTCGAAAAGCTGTGTATCCATCGTACCGCAGAACTCGTCTGCAAAATCACAATCGAAAACAAGGAATGCCCTGCCTGAAATATCAAGAGAGCATGTGCCCAGAGCTTCATCCATGGGGATGGAAGCAGAGCCGTAACGTCTGATGCCGATCTTGTCGCCCAGTGCCTTGTTAAGTGCCTGGCCAAGAACGATGCCGACATCCTCTACTGAGTGATGAGCATCAACGTTGAGGTCACCCTTGCAGGTAATGTCCATATCAATACCGGAGTGCTTTGACAGAGCAGTGAGCATGTGGTCGAAGAAACCGATGCCCGTATCGATGTTGTTTACACCCTGTCCATCAAGATCGATCCTGACCTTGATGTCAGTCTCTTTGGTTGTTCTAGCGATCTCAGCTGTTCTCGGCATTTTTGACCTCCTGCTTAATTGCATCCAAGAGTTCTCTCATCTCTTCATCCGTACCTATCGTTATCCTGAGATACTCGTTAAGGACGGGTTTATTGAAATATCTTACAAGTATACCCTTTGTGCGGAGATTTTGATACAGTGTGCCGCAATCAATGGGCGGTTTCGCATACACGAAATTTGCAGATGACGGAGGCATCGTAAAACCGTTCTCCTTAAGTTCTTTTTCTACCCATGTTCTTGTGGCAATGATCTTCGAACGGGTCTCGTTGTAGTAATCAACGTCGAGGAGTGCAGCTTCAGCGACCTTCTGTGCGAGACGGTCAACGGGATATGAGTTGAATGAATCCCTTGCTCTCTTAAGGCCCTCGATGAGTTCCTCCGAACCTACCGCATAACCGAGTCTGATGCCGGCAAGCGAGAATGCCTTAGAAAGTGTTCTTACTACACAGACATTCTTATACTCGTTAATGAGTGATACCGCTGACTCATATTCGTTCTCGAAAGCAACATATGCCTCGTCAACGATTACTACTGAATCAGGATTTGCCTTAGCGATCCTTGCACAGTCTTCGACCGCGATGGCTCTTGACGTGGGTGCATTCGGATTCGCGAAAACGATTCCGCAGTTCGGAACTCCGATGTAATCGTCAGGATCAAGTCTGAAGTCTTCCTTGAGCGGGATCGTCTGTCTTCTTATGTCGTAGAACTCGGAAAATACCGGGTAGAAACTGTAGCTGTAATCAGGCATCAGGACAGGGAGCCCCGTGAGTGCCTTCTTCTCGAAGAATGTCTGGAAACAGATCGCGAGGACTTCGTCAGATCCGTTGCCGCAGAAAATGTTTGCTTCTGATACTCCGTCGAACTTTGCTGCTGCCTTGATGACATCGGTGGAGTTCGTGTCGGGATAGAGTCTTAATGTGCTGAGGTCGAATTTTTCGAGCGCTTCCTTGACCTTGGGTGAAGGCGGATAAGGGTTCTCATTTGTGTTGAGCTTGATCACCTTCTGGCCCGGCTTCGGCTGCTCACCTGCCACATAGGGCTCTATGTCATTTATCAGTTTGTTCCAATATTTACTCAAAGTTATCAGTCCTCGAATCTGGCTCTTACGGCAGCAGCGTGACAGCCAAGACCTTCGCTGTCGGCAAATGCCGCTACATCCTTATATACGTCCTTAAGTGTCTCTTCGTTGTAGTTGATGACACTCATCTTCTTGTAGAAATCACCTGTGTTAAGAGGTGAGAAGAACCTTGCAGTTCCTGATGTAGGAAGTGTGTGGTTCGGTCCTGCGAAATAATCTCCCAAAGGCTCCGGTGAATAGTTGCCTAAGAACATAGCACCGCAGTTCTTGATCTTTGCTGCGAGAACTTCAGGGTTCTCAACGCAGATCTCAAGGTGCTCGGGTGCGATCTCTTCTGAGAAGTTAACAGCAGTATCAAGGCTGTCGCATACGATGATGGCACAGTAATCTTCCATTGATTTAGCAAGGATATCCTTACGCTCTGCCTTCTCGGATCTCTTGTCGGCAAGATCCAATACCTTCTCTGCGAGTTCTCTTGAATCAGTAAGAACGATCGCGGAAGCCATCTTGTCGTGCTCAGCCTGTGAGAGCATGTCTGCTGCCACGAAGTCCGGATTTGCTGTCTTATCAGCGATGATCAGGATCTCGGAAGGTCCTGCGAACATGTCGATATCAACCTGGCCAAAAACCAGACGCTTAGCTGTATTTACATAGATGTTTCCGGGGCCGCAGACCTTGTCTACTCTCGGAACCGTCTCAGTACCGTAAGCCATTGCCGCGATTGCCTGTGAACCGCCCATTCTGTAGATCTCCGTAGCGCCTGCGATAGAAGCAGCTGCAAGGATAACGGGTGCGATCGTTCCGTCCTTTCTCGGAGGTGTTGCGAAAACGATCCTCTCAACACCTGCAACTGAAGCAGGGATAACATCCATCAATACTGTTGACGGGAGAGGTGCCGTACCGCCCGGTACATAAACGCCCGCAATGGAGATGGGTCTTACGCGGACACCGATCTTTGCGCCCTTGCCGACATCCATCATGAAGCCGTGTTCTTTCTGCTCCTCGTGGAATCTTCTGATGTTGGAAGCAGCTTTCTTCATAATTGTCAGAAGTTCGGGATCGATTGACTTGATGGCATCTTCGATCTCCTGCTCGGATACTCTGAGCTGGTCTGAAGTGAGCTTAACGCCGTCAAACTTCTCTGTGTACTTAAGAAGCGCAGCGTCGCCGTTTTCCCTGATGTCATCAATAACGTTCTGAACTGTCTCGATGACGGGCTTTAAGTCCATCTTGCCTCTTACGCCGAGGCTCTCAACTGTTGCCTTAAGGTTTTCCTGTGTACCTTCAACTAACTTACAGCGCATGATTATCCCCCTTTACTTTTACTCTTCGTCAGCCAATGCTTCTTTGAGCTTGGCGATCATCGGCTTGATCTCTTCTTCTTTCATCTTCATTGAAACGCGGTTAACAACAAGTCTTGCTGAGATGTCTGCAACAGTCTCAAGGACATCAAGTCCGTTCTCATAAAGTGTTCTTCCGGACTCAACGATATCTACGATGACTTCTGCAAGTCCCGTAAGAGGAGCAAGTTCGACGGAACCGTTAAGCTTAATGATCTCAACGCTCTCGCCTCTTACGCCCTCGAAATAATTTCTTGTGATGTTGGGATACTTTGTACCGACTCTCTTATTGGGGATCTCGTCGAGCTTATCCTTTAGCTCTGAAGGACCTGCAACGCACATCCTGCATTTGCCGAGTCCCAGGTCCAAAACCTCATAGAGCTGTCTGCCTTCTTCAAGCAAAGTATCCTTACCGACAACGCCGATATCAGCAGCACCGTACTCAACATAAGTAGGAACGTCTGAAGGCTTTGAAAGAATGAATCTCAATCCTGCATCCTTGTCTTCAAGAATAAGCTTTCTGGACTTGTCTCTTGCTGCGGATACGTCGTACCCTGCCTTTTCCATGATATCCAGAGTCTGGTCTGCGAGTCTTCCCTTAGGTAAAGCAATAGTAAGCATCAGGCTTCACCTCCGTTCATAAACATAACTGTCTCAATTCCCTTTTCCCTTGCGTATTCGTTGAGCGCTTCCTCATCCATTCCCGTTGTATCAAGGATCGCAGGAGTGCCTTCAGCTCTCAATGCTTCTGCAGTTGCAGTTGCCATCTCGAAATCACCTCCGACGATAACGCCTGCGCACTTTGCGGGAACGAACTTGTCCTGTCTCATGAGTGCGGTGATCGCAAGTGTGAGTGAGATCGAGAATCCTACAGCCTGGATCTCCTTACCGAATGACTTGGCAACGTCATCGTATCTTCCACCGGAAATGATCGGGAAACCTACCTCATATGTGTAGCCCTTAAATACCATTCCGGTGTAGTAGTCGATGCTCTCGATGAGGCTTAAGTCAACTGATACATACTTAAGGAAACCGTAGCTTTCCATGATGTCTAAGATCTCCTTGAGGTTGCCCAAAGCTTCCTTTGCGCCCTCATCAGTAATCCTCGGCATAATCCGGTCGATCGTATCGTAAGTGCCGCCTGACTCTGTGAGCATCAGCAATGTCTCTTTGTCTTCCTTGCTGATATCGAACTTCTCGATAGTAACTGAATCTCTGTTTGCGATGGCATTCTTGATCTTCTGCTGGCCCTCCTGGTCGATGCCGAGCTGCTTCATGAGTCCCTTGAAGAACTTAACCTGGCCGATGGAAACCTGAAGGTCAGTGATGCCGATCTCAAGTGCTGACTTTATTGCGATGGCAAGAACTTCGGCATCAGATTTAGCACCGCTTGCACCAAGAAGCTCAATGCCGCCCTGGGTAAATCCGCAAAGCTTTCCGCCGCCTGCTTTACCTGAGCGGTACATGTTTTCGATATAAGAGAATCTGACAGGAAGCGTGTAGTTTCTGCCTGCGCAGAATCTTACTGTAGGGATCGTGCCGTCATAGCGGTTGCAAAGAAGGCTTCCCTTGCTGTCAGTGAATTTATAGAGTTCCTCTTCGTCAACGAACTCTTTATATACATCAAAATACTCAACGCCGGGAGTCTCGATCTCCTCATAACCGTTGAGCAGGAAGAGATTACGGAGCTTAGACTCAAGCTCCCTTTTTACTCCGCAGATTCCCGGAAACTGATCGTTAAATCCGTCCGGTGTGTAGAACTTATTTCCCATAAAAACACTCCATTTTTACTTATAGTCCATATTGTACTTGCCGCTGATACTCAGGGCAAATGACTTTACTGTGTCAAATTAGCCGTTTCTTTAGTCGACTAAAGGATTATAATTGTGCATTTGAGATATGTCAAGCATTTTCTTTAGTCGAATAAAGAAATATCATTCAGCCCGCTGAACGCTTTTATACTTAGAGCCATCCATTTTTATGACCAAGTATAAAAACCAAAATCTTACTTCTTGTGAATAGATAGAAACGTTACTTATGGTACTTCTCGCCCTTGGCGATCTTGAAGCCGCGGTAGAGCTGCTCTGACAGAACGAGTCTTGTCATGAGATGGGTGAGCGTGATGTTGCCGAAGCACATTCTTCTGTCGGCACGCGCACGGACTTCAGGAGAGATTCCGTTGCTTCCGCCGATAACGATCTTCAGTGTTCCTCCGCCCTTCTCGATGTCAGATACAAGATAAGATGAGAGCTTTTCTGAAGAGACATTCTCACCGCCGAGATCCATAGCCCAGACAACTTCGCCGGGCTTGATATGGGATAAGATGAGTTCGCCTTCACGCTTCAATGCTTCGTTTACTGGAACGGAATCAGGACAGTCGGCAACTTCAATGAATTCGAGAGTCGCGAATCTGGAAAGACGCTTTTTGTATTCGTCGATACCTTCTTTGAGCCACTTGTCCTTAAGCTTTCCGGGACATACAACGATTATCTTCATAAGACGTATCCCTCGGAAGGCATATCCTTTTTGGCGATCTTAACTTCGTAATCGATTCCTTCAACAAAGCCCCTGTCGGCAAGAGAAGTCGTAAAAGTCTTCCTTGCGATATCAGGCGTATTGTTATGCGGAGACAGGTGTCCCAGAATGAATTTCTTAGTTCCGTTATTGATAAAGAATTCAGCGCATTCAGCTGATTCGGGATTGCTGATATGGCCGTGACCGCCTGAGATCCTCTTCTTCAAAGGCCACGGATATTCACCGTGTTCGAGCATATAAGGATCGTAGTTTGATTCAAGGAGAATGACATCACTTGCGCGTGCAAAACCCTTCATGCCGTCGTTCATTCTTCCGAGATCCGTCATTACCGCAATGGAATTACCGGTATCGTGATTGAAGATCCTGTAGCAGACTGAACCGTTTACATCGTGAGGTGTCGGGAAAGCCCTTACTTCAGGACCGTTCTCGATCTGGACAATATCGTTTTCCTCAATCTCAGTGACGGGAGATGCAAGACCATCCAATACTGCAAGAGTAGCTCTTGTACCGTATATCGGTGTGTGATACTTGCGCGAAAAGACGGGCACGCCGTTTACGTGGTCGCTGTGTCTGTGGGTAAGAAAGATAGCGCTGACATCCTCGGGATAAACGCCGCAGGCTACCAGGGCTTTGGTCATCATTTTGCAGGACATTCCGCAATCGACAAGAATGTAGGTGCCACGGGATTTGATAAGTGTCGAGTTGCCGCTGCTGGATGAATAAAGAGGGACGATTCTGTCAGGTCCCGTCATGCTTCGGTATCCTCTTCGCCGTATTCAGGCGTATGGTTTACTCTCGAAATAACGGCACCCAGATCAGTAAGCTTCTGAACGATGTGTTCGTAACCTCTGTCGATTCTCTGGGCATTCATGATATATGTGGTTCCGTCAGCTTCCAAAGCTGCACAGACAAGAGCTGCACCTGCTCTAAGGTCAGTGGCTTCAACGGTTGCGCCGCGGAATTTGGTCTTGCCGTTTACCCATGCGATTCTCTCATAAACGTTAATGTTGGCACCCATTTTCGCGAGCTCGGGAACATACTGGAATCTGTTCTGCCAGACATTCTCGTGCATGCGGCTCTGGCCGTCAGCAGAACAGAGCAGTACTACCGTCTGTGGCTGAAGGTCTGTCGGGAATCCCGGATAAGGTGAAGTCTTAACGCTTGTGGGATAAACCTCGTCTTCGTAATCGTATCTGAAGACTCTTATGGATTCATCGCCTTCCTCGATCTGGTAACCCATTTCACGCATCTTTGCGGACAAGGGCTCCATGTGGGTAGGGATAAGATTATGAATGGTAACGTCGCCGTTTGTAACTGCAGCAGCGATCATGTATGTTCCGGCCTCAATCTGGTCAGGGATGATCGAATATGTGAAGTTGCCGGGGAGCACGGGAACACCCGTGATCTTTATGGTATCGGTACCTGCACCCTTGATGTGGGCACCCATTGAGTTTAAGAAGTTTGCAACGTCAACGATGTGGGGTTCTTTGGCCGCATTGATGATCTCGGTCTTACCCTGCGCCTTGCATGCTGCGAGCATCGCGTTGATCGTTGCACCGACGCTTACTATATCCAGATAGATTCTCGCACCGTGTAAGGGATCTGCTTCAAGGTTTACGATACCGCTGTTGATGTCGGCAGGTCTTGAGCCCTTTGCTCCCATGAGCTGGAAAGCCTTGAGGTGAAGGTCGATGGGGCGCTGGCCGAAGTTGCAACCGCCGGGAAGTCTGATGGAAGCCTTTCCGCATCTTCCCAAAAGCGCACCCATGAGATAGTAAGAAGCACGGATCCTTGATACGAGCGGACCCGATGCCTTATATGTATTAATAGTAGTAGAGTCGATCCTGTATGTGTGGTTGTCGATGGTATCAACCTTGGCGCCGAGTGATCTCAAAAGGTCGAACATGACATGTACGTCGATAATGTCAGGGACATTCTCGAGTGTACATACACCATCAACCATGATCGATGCGGCAATAATACCAAGAGCGGCATTCTTACTGCCGCTGATCTCGATATCGCCTTTGAGCGGAATTCCGCCCTTTATCTCATAAGCGTAGTTTTTACCCACGCTGTTTATATTCTGATCCATCAAAACTCCAACAAATCACTTGTGCGGTTCGGATTCGTCAAGGATCTTCTTCAATGACGACTTGACCGCAACATCACCTTTTGCCTGACGGGAATCGCCTGAAGCATCAGCCCCGTCGCCGGTGACAGCATTCTTATTATACCTTTTCTGGACATCAATTGGGTGAATTACGCGTTTTTCGCGAGATTCACGATTTATTTGGGATACAGTCTTCCTTTGTTCGGCACTTATCTGAACTACGGGCTGTGTAAGGAGTTTTCTTGCCTCCTCTTTTGCCTGTAATCTTGCCTCTTCACGGGCAATTGCCTCGGCATCAGGCATCTGAGGAGCCTGATACTGCTCTTCTTCGTAAACCTGCTGCTGTGCTGTGGCCTGAACCGGATGGATCTGGACATCCTGGATGGTCTGCTCCTGAGGCTCTTCGATTACGGCCTGGACTGCTTCAACTGCCGGGATCTGCTCCTGGGGAATTATCTTCTCCAAAGGAATAGAGAGCTGCTCACTCATGGGTGGCATTGCTGCAGCTGCAGGCGCTTCCTCAATCGTGGTCTCCTTTGCGATCTCGCTCTCAAGACCTGTAACGGGGCCGTCCATCTCATCGTCGAAATCCTCAACATAGAGGAGTTCTTCCTTTAATTCTTCGAATCTCTCGTCGCCAAATGAAGACAGGAGCTTAGCAAGAGCCTTGTCTCTGGCTGCAACTTCAGGCTCCGGGATTAATTCATACTCGTCAACGACGCTCTCAAGATCCTTGTAACCCAGAGATCTTACGGCCTCGCACTCCTGAAGTCCGAGGAAATATGCTGCCGCCCTGTGAAGCGGTTTGTCGCTGATGATTCCTGCTTTTGCATCGCTATATGCGGCATCGAAAACAGTTTTTCCGGTAGGAAGGCTGAAAATAAACGTTGCGCCCTGCCCGAAAGTTGACGTGACGCTGATAACACCGTCATGCATGTCTGCTATCTCTTTTGCGATCGCAAGACCTATTCCTGATCCGCCTACTTCCCTGTTGCCTGAATTATCTACTCTGTAGAATCTCTCGAAAAGATGATCTATGTCTTTTGCGGGAATGCCTCTGCCGTTATCGTCGACCTGTACAGCAACTCTGTCATCAATGACGGAAATGCTGATGTGAACCTGGTTGGGCGCAGTCTTTCCTTCGAAATTAATGTACTTGATGGCATTAGTAAGAAGGTTAACGATGGTTCTGATGATGAGCTTTGAATTACCGTAAAGCAGCGGATATACTCCGTCTTCAGGCAATGTGAATACTACGTTATTTGCACCCGGATAATCCTGGATGTTGGAATATGCAGCAGATACGGCATCCCTGATGTCGAAGATCTCCATGCGGCTTGTATGTGAGCACTGGGACAAAACGAGGAAGTCGTTTACGATATCCTGCATTCTTACTGTGTTCTCTTCGATTCTTCCGCTCCAGGTGATGAGCTCTTCTCTTGAAGGTTCATTACCATCCTGGCAGGATCTTCTGATCGAGAATACAGAACTCTTAATGGATGTCAGAGGAGTCTTAAGTTCGTGTGAAACGTTTGCTGCAAGATCTTTCTGTCTTCTCTCGTCATCCTTGATCTGAGTAATATCATCAACGATTACGATATTGAGCTCTTCATTACCGAAGAACTTTGAATCCTGCTGTGCAGGTCTTCTTATGATCTTGATCTCGTAGATCCTGCGGTTGATTATGTAGTTAACTCTGATAAGGTTAACGCCGTTTTCGAGACTTAAGATGTAATTGGATTTGAGCTGGTTTCCGTTATCGAATGTCTCAAGGAAATTGTTGAGTGTCTTGGGAAGTCCGCCCTTAAGGAAATCCGGAAGTCTGAATATCGTCTCGTTGCAGAACAACGCACCCTTTGAATCGTAAACGGCAATACCAAGACCGACAGTATCAAGTACTGCCTTCTGAATGTGCTTGTCGCGTTCGAGATTATCGATATTGCCTGATACGGATGACCTTAATGTAGTGTTTCCAATAAGATACCCGGCGATAACACCGACGAGTATCAGTATCAGGGCCAGAACCAGCAATATAACCGGGTTCTGTAAAGCCGTCTCGAATATTGAAATGGTAAACAGTTTACTCAAGATCAATCCAAATCATTAGGGAAGAAATAGCCGAAGCCTCTTCTCGTGAGAATGTATTTGAAATTCTTCTGGTCGGGCTCGATCTTCTGTCTTGTACGCTTGATCGTAACGTCGACAGTTCTCTCGTCACCCAGGAAATCAAACTTCCAAACCTGCTTCAAAAGTTCTGAACGTGAGCATACTCTGCCCATGTTCTGTTCAAGATACTGCAAAAGCTGGAACTCTCTGTTTGTAAGATCGCAGGATTCCTCATGCTTAAAAGCCTGCATGACGTCACCGTCGATGATGAGCTCGCCGCCGCAGTACTCGTGTCTGTTGCCTTCTGCTCCGTGTGACTTGTTGCTGTACTCGGTACGTCTGATCATGGCTCTGAGCTTCTCAACCAGAATCATCGGTTCATAGGGCTTTGAAACATAATCGTCAGCACCTGCACGCAGTGCCTCTACCTGATACTGGGAAAGATCTCCCTTACCTGTAAGGAAAAGAACGGGTGTCTTGTAACCCTGATCTCTATAGTCCTTAATGAACTGCATTCCGCTGTAACCGGGCATCATCCAGTCGAGGATAATAACGTCAGGTCTCTCGATGTCTGCAAGTTCAAATCCCTTCTTACCGTCAGTAGCGGTAATAACGTTGAATTCAAAGGATTTGAGCATATCGGCAGTAGATTCAACTACCGCTTTATCATCATCGATTATCAGGATTTTTGCCATATTCACACCTCATTAAAAGTCAAGGAAAAATAAATTACATTTGTATTTTACCAATAATCGATTTTATGTAAATTGTAATATTACAAATTTATGGGCTATTTTTCCAAATTATTACAAAGCGAAAAAAGTGCCTGAAAAACTATTCCAGAGCAAATGAAAAGTCCCTCCGCGTTTATTCGCGAAGGGACTTATATAATCCGGCAGCAATCTATCTTCCCGGGCCGTTGCCAGCCGAGTATTGTCGACGCCAGTGAGCTTAACTTCTGTGTTCGGAATGGGAACAGGTGTGGCCTCACCGCAATCACCACCGGAATGGTTGAGAGTCTTATACCCT
>JAZROA010000005.1:0-17794 GCA_045648465.1 Saccharofermentans sp. | reverse complement strand
TTCCTCGGATAGTTCCCTTAAGGTTACACCGTCTTCCAAGTGCTTTTTTACGATTGCCAGTTTAGTTTCTCTTGTTATAAACATAAGAGCACCCCCGTAAATTGTAACATCACTGTCCAACTTACGGGGGTAACTTCATTTTTATTGGCGGAGAAGGAGAGATTCGAACTCTCGAAACCCTTTTGGGGTTTACACGATTTCCAGTCGTGCGCCCTCGACCAGGCTAGGCGACTTCTCCGTGTTCGTTTTAAGGCTCAATGATTGTATAATCTTTGGGTGCCGTTGTCAACATTAAAAGGTGTTCTTGCGCCTCCGATTTATTGTCAAGGCACATTTACTGTGTTATACTTCATAGGCTTTGACTTGCCCCTATAGCTCAGTAGGTAGAGCGCATCCATGGTAAGGATGAGGTCTCCGGTTCAAATCCGGATGGGGGCTCCATAGTATAAAGGCTGCATTGATTGCAGCCTTTTTTGTTTTCTCAGATGTACATCAGTATGACACCGGTGACGAGCGATGCAACGCATGTGCCGATCGCAACCACCAAAAGCGATTTCTCAAAATAGCCGAGAATAAGAGATACCACCAGACCGGCGAGCGCGGATATGTAAGAGCCGGTTGCATAAAGGATCGCCGGAAATGTCATCGCAGAAAGCACCGTGTAAGGTATGTAATCGAAAAAAGCTTTGACGGCAGGGTTTTCGAGCTTTTTACGGAACAGCACGAAAGGGATCATGCGCACAAGATAGGTCGTGAGCGCCATGACGATCAGGAGCGGAATAAAGATCCTGCTGTCGAGCTTGCCTGAGACTACATCAACAGCTTCAGAAGAAGCTTCAATCTCATGATGCGGTGCCATGAAGAGCATTATGGCTACAAGAAGGACACCTGCTGCGATGCCCGTAACAGTGCCTGCCTTCCCTGGCAGTTTTTTCCTCAAAAGAACTGCAACCAGGGCGGATACGACAGCTGCAATAATGATCGCGAAGCCCTGTGATACGTGCTCGGCCAGAACGGGCGAGAAGAAAAACAGGCAGGATATAATGCATGCCAGAAGCGACCCTGTAAGGATCACCTTGTCGTGCTTTGCCTTGGGCAGAACGATAGACACGAACATTCCGTAGATGCCGATGGCAAGCGCGTTAGTCAGGAAATTCGGGAATACGCGGCCCAGTATCGCACCTACTGTCGTTCCTGCAACCCAGCCGATTATCGGCAGAATGGTAAGTCCGAAAAAGTATCTTGCTCCAAATTCATATTTCTTACTGACAGCAACTCCGAAGATCTCATCTGTAATCGCAAATGACAGAAGCACTCTCAAAAGCGGAGTCATTGTCTTGTCCGCCTTTTGCGAAAGAGCGATGCCCATCAGTGAATAGCGGAGATTGATGATTATCTGCGAGACGATCATGGCAAGGATGCCGCCTGCAGACACCATAATGCCGAGTCCTGCGACCTGGCCTGCGGAAGTGACATTGAAAAGCGATATAAGGCTCGCCTGAAGCCATGAAAGGCCCTTGGATACGGCAAGAATTCCGAAAGTAAACGATACCGAAAAGTAGCCTAAACCGATAGGGAGACCGTCCTTGACGCCCTCCCCTAAAGTGTAACCACTAAAACTTCCCTGCTCTGTAACAGAAGAATCCTTAGCCATAGATTGCTTTTATCTCGTCGAAAGAATAATAAAGATCGAGATCAGCCTTAGCCTGATTTCCCTCATCGGTATTGATATCAGCGACTTTGGTAACCGTCTCAGCCAAGGTATCGACCTTATATAGACCGCCGTCTATGATATAGTACTTGTCTACCGGATCGTAGTTGCCGTCATCGTAAATCGTTGTACGCGCAACGAAAACCGAATCACCGAGATTGAAATATTCATCAACCTGTACACCGTTTTCAAGTCTCTTCTCCATCTGGAGTGATTCATACTTTCCGTCAGGTGAAACAGTATATGTGCAGTTAGCAGCAACTCCATTTGGGGTAGCGCCCGTAACCTTTTTCTGCGTTGCTTCCGCAGAATGCTCTCTCATAAATTCGTTAATACCGAAAGTGTAATCACGGAACTTTGCATCGATAGCCGTAAAAGACATCGGATCAACTGTTCCCTGCGTGCTTGCATTTGCTGAAGGTTCACTTGAATTAAGCTGTTTTCCTTTGCATCCTGTTCCGGCGAGGACCAGAGTAGCCACAAGCGAAGCTGCGATCAGGCTCTTCCTAAATCCCGTATTTTTCATTTATATACACCTCATAAATTCCATAATTCTTGCCGTCAGATTATAACACGCAATCGAGCAACTTGCTTGCGTAAGTGAGCAATGTCAGGCCGGAGCTATGCTCATGGCCTGAACATAAGCGAACTTGCGCGAAGTAAGGGTTGCGAGATAAGTGGCATATCCGAACGAAGTAAGGAATATAACAACTTTAATGTTTCTTATAGGGGTGTTTTGTGATATAGTTCTCTTTGTTTTGAAAAAACGAAAGGAAAGGGACATTTATGAATACTTCTAAACTTATGGCAACCGGCGCTTCTTTCCTTGCAGCAGCAATGCTTTTCGCAGGATGCGCAGGTGTCACACACGAACCCAAGGTAGACATGGCAGCTCAGGCTGACATTGATGACGCAGCTTTCACAGCAGCACTTGAGAAGATCGGCGTTGACGAATCTTACCTCGACGTTATGACAGACACAAGCTTCTCATTCGCAGGCGACAGCACTGATTTCGAAGTTGTCATCAACATCGATGCAACTTCCGACAAGGAAAACCAGTACAGCTACACAAAGTGCGTAGACGAAGCAACAGCTAAGGCTCTTTTCGACTTCTACTACTCTGATTACGAAGGACTTTTCGACAACAAGAACTTCTCCGGTATCAGCAGCCACGAAGTAGGAAGCAACACAGCTTATGTTCTCATCGACGGCAGATATGATGACAACATCGCAGGCACATACACACCTTACCACGATGCAATCTATCTCAAGGGTGACACAGTTATCGTTGCTATCTCAAGCGACTACGACCTCACAATTGAGAAGGAAGTAAATGACTTCCTCGATGCACTTGGTTATCCTCATCCTTAAGGATCAGTTAATTTGAGTTCTTGTGCCCCCGGAATTTCCGGGGGTTTTTTAATATACCAATTTCTCGAAAATAAAAGTTTTGGTATATTTTTTCGCGATTTAATAGTCCAAATTCTCGAAAAAAGAACTTTTTGGTATATTTATTCGAGTCGTTGTGCCGGGGCAGAAAAGACGGGCGTTTGGCATGGCAAAAAAAGAGGCCGCCCCGTATGAGACAGCCTCTCGAAAATGTTATGTAACCGGTCTTACTTTACTTCTGCGTAAGCTACGATGTAAGGCTTGTTGATGCTCTTCTCATCAGCAGCAATAACGACAACGTAGTAACCCTTCTGGATCTTCTTGTCGCACTCTACGTCATAGAAAGCTCTGCCGTCACCGTATTCTACGGGTGAGATACTGTCGCTGACCAAAGGCTTGGAAAGGTCGTCTTTATCGAATTCCTTATCCTTGCTGAAGTAGTAAGCATAGTAGATCTCATCTTCTGCATCTTCGTTAACTTCGATGGAGAAAGCGAGAGTCTCTGTATCAACACTGTAGCAGCCGGGCTTTTCCATTGTGGAATCATAGTCCCACCATCTTGCCTCAACGATGTAGTCATTGAAGTCTTCATCGTATACTGCGTACTTATCCTTCTTGATGCTGCCGTCAACAACGTCCATCTTCTCTGTACGGTCGATGAATGTTCCGCCGAGGCCTAAGCTGCCGTTAAGGATAAATACAACACCAACAACGATAAGAGCAATAACTAAAACACCGACACCTGCAAGGATACCGATGATCGCGCCCTTGCTAAGCTTCTTGGGAGCGTTCTTTGTCTCAGCTGTCTCAACAGGTGCTGTCTGTACAGGACCTGAAGGTGCCTCGAAAGGCATGGGTTCAGCAGAAACTGTAACGGGAGCAGGCTGTGCAACGGGTGCTGCAGGAGCTGCATCAACAGGTGCTGCAACGGGTGCGGGTGCTACTGCTGCTGCGACAGGAGCTGCGACCGGAACGGGCTCAGCAACAGGCGCAACGGGAGCTGCCTCTACGGGTGCTGCAACAGGTGCAGGTTCAACAGGTGCTACGGGTGCAGCTTCAACAACGGGTTCAGCGACCGGTGCGGGCTCTGCAACAGGAGCGACCGGAGCAGGCTCAGCTACGGGAGCTGCAGGAGCTGCTTCAACAACGGGTTCAGCGACCGGTGCGGGTTCTGCAGGTACTACAGGAGCGGGTGCTGCGGGAGCTGCCTCAACAGGAGCTGCAACGGGTGCTGTTATTTTTGTTCCGCAATTAGCGCAGAATGCGGCGCCTTCTCTGATAGGGTTGCCGCAGTTAGGACAAAAGTTAGCCATTTTTCTATCCTCCTATATCTTTTAACTTATAAATAATATCACAATACAGGAACACTTGCTCAAAAAAATACAGCAGAGCCAAAAGCCCTGCCGTGATTAATTTCCGTTAGAACAGTAGCGGTCAGTTTGCACCGTCCGCAAGAAAATCGATTGCTTCTATGTAACCGTCTAAGCCCTTGCCGATAATGGTTTTCGAGGCGTAATAGGAAACATAGGAGATCTGGCGGAAGGGCTCACGCTCATCAACCTTGGAAATATGCACTTCAACTGTCGGGATAGATACGGCTTTCAACGCGTCAAGGATCGCAACGGAAGTGTGGGTATATCCGCCCGGATTGATCACGATTCCGTCAACCTTATCGAAGTATGCCTGCTGGATATAGTCGATCAGTGTGCCCTCGTGATTGCTCTGGAGGCACTGGACTTCTATGCCCTTTTCTTCGCAGTGGGCATTGATCTTCGCGATCAGGTTGTCGTATGTCTGTGAGCCGTAGATCGCAGGCTCCCTGATGCCGAGAAAGTTAAGGTTGGGACCATTAAGTACAAGGATCTTCATATTACTTCAGTGCTCCAAGGATGTCGGCGATCGCCTTGTCGTAGAAATCCTGCTTCTCTTCGAATCTGTCGTAGTAGAATCTGTAGTCACACCAGGTTTCATACTTGTCCTTGCGTTGTGAATAGAGCTTCTCAACGCCGTGAAGCTGGGAGATCGGTCTGTTCTTGTCGGTAAGTGCGGTAAGAGGGCGCTCCAAATAGAAAACATTGGAGTTGCAGCGGACATAGAACTTGTTGACGTCGCGTGTAACGATACCGCCGCCACAAGAGATTACAAGTCCGCTCTGGGGCAGGAATTCTGCAGCGATCTCGCACTCCATTTCCCTGAAAACGTCTTCACCCGGACCTGATAAAACTTCAGCGGGTGTCTGTCCGAACTTCTCTGCAAATGCAATGTCGAGGTCTACGAGTGTGCGGCCTGTAGCCTTTGCGATGTTTCTTGCAAGAAGCGATTTGCCTGAACCTGGCATGCCGATGATGGTGATGTTCTTCATGCGGTTTTCGAGGACCCTGATGACCTTCTCGATCGCTTCTTCAGCCTCTGAAGGAATGCTCTTGTCGGGATTGCCGAGAGCAGATGCGCCCTCGATGTCGCCTGCGAAAATACGTGAAGACTTATAAGCCTGTGCAACGAGCATTGCAAGTCCGCCGCATGTCTTAAGGCCGAGTTCTTCAGCGTCCTGCAGGAATCTTGTTCTTGAGGGGTTGTAGACTACGTCGGCGCATGCCTCAAGTGAAGCAAACTTCGTGAGGTCAAGAAGTCTGTTGTCGACCTTCGGGAACATGCCGACAGGTGTACAGTTTACGATGACCTGAGCATCGCCTGCCTTGTCGTAAACATTGGAATAATTGATCTCAGTCTCAAGGTCGCACTTATAAACTTCTGCAGCGCCCAATGTATCAAGCGCATAGAAAACAGCGGAAGCAGCTCCGCCCGTGCCGAGCACGAGGACCTTCTTGCCGCCCACGGAGATGCCCTTTCTGTGAAGCATGTAGATGAATCCGAAGTAGTCGGTGTTCCATCCCTTTACCTTGCCGTCTTCGAAAACAACAGTGTTAACGCTGCCCGTCGTTCTTGATGCATCGTCAAGTTCATCGCATCTTGCGCAGGCATCCTTCTTGTAAGGGATGGTTACATTAAAGCCCTTGAATACGCCGTTTGAGAACAGTGCATCCAGTTCTTCTGGCTCACGCTCGATAACCGAATAAGAATAAGATGAGTCGAAAAGACTGTGGATCTCAGGTGAATATGTATGCGCAAGAGTTCTTCCGAGAACGCCGAATGCAGGAAGGCGCTGGTGGTCTTTGGAGAGGTCCATCAGTGTCTTGAAGAGCGTCTCAACATAAGGTCTGCTCTCAAATCCGGCGAGCTCTTTTACCTTCTGGAGCTTCTCTTCTTCTCTTGCGGGAACGTAAACATCAGTACCGTTCTCGCGCTTGATGTTTCCGATCTCACGGCATGTCGCGATCCTCTCTTCGAAAAGATCCAGGATGCTGTTATCGATGTCGTCCAGCTTTCCTCTGAGTTCGTTTAAGTCAGGTCTCTCGCTCATGGCATTATCCTCCGTTACATTGATACAAGAAGCAGGTCGTAAAGTGCGATTGCAGCTGCGGCTTCAACGACCGGAACGGCGCGAGGTGCGACGCACGGATCGTGTCTGCCTTCAATGCTTATAGTTGTGTTCTTATGAGCGGCGATATCAACAGTCTCCTGTGTCTTTGAGATCGACGGTGTCGGCTTTAATGCCACGTCGAAAACGATCGGCGCAACATCGCCCAAGCTGATGCCGCCCTGTATGCCGCCGCTGTGATTTGTCTTTAAAGTAAGATTGCCTTCGTCATCGTAAACGAATGCATCGTTATTCTCTGAACCCTTAAGGTCGGAACCTTCAAATCCGTTGCCGAATTCAACGCCCTTAACTGCGGGGATCGCATAAAGGATCTGCGCAAGCTTTGCTTCGATGCCGTCGAAGATCGGTCCTCCGATTCCTTCCGGAAACCCATAAACAACACACTCGATGACGCCTCCGAGTGAGTCGCCTTCCAGCCTTGCTTCTTCGATCTTTGCCTTCATCTCTTCGCCCTTTGCATCGTCAACAACGGGGAATTCCTTGTTCTCAACAACGGAAAGTCTGTTCCTGAATCCTTCGTCGTTAACGCCGTGATCGAAGTAGGAATCGTCGCTCACGCCGCCGACTTTCTTAAGGTGCGCGCTAATCTGGATACCTCTTTTATTGAGTTCCTGCAAAGCGATCGAACCTGCGATGCATAAAGGCGCGGTCATGCGGCCGGAGAAGATTCCGCCGCCTGATTTTGAAGCCTCGTCTCCGTAGAGAAGAGTTGCCGCATAGTCAGCATGTGACGGTCTGGGACAGTTAAGGATCGAAGCGTAGTCCTTCGGTTTGGTATTCGTGTTGATGATGTAGCCGTGAAGCATCGTGCCGTTGCGCTCGAAAATAACCTCGTCGGGTTCTTTTCGCGGTGTGGACCAGGCATTCTTGCCGGGCGCGCGTCTTGCCATGAAAGCGGCTGTCTTTGCCGCATCAGGGTTAACATCTGAAGGAAGTCCGTTGATGTAGACTCCGATAGCCTCGCTGTGAGACTCACCGTAGATCATGATGTCCAGTGCATCGCCCTGATATGTGCTGCTTGAATTCATACGGTCATCTCCTTCAGTAAGACTTTCCTGAACTCAGGAAAGGATTTATCAAGGCAGTCGATATTATCAAGTTCAATATCCTTGCCCGTGGCAGCGGCGCACAGTACTGCGGCCATCGCCATTCTGTGATCGCCCGACGAAGTGAGCACGATGTCGGAAGCGACCTTATTTATATATTCTATCGTAATAGTGTCCTCTTCGAGCGTTACATTTGCACCGATTGCAGTGAGCATGTCGGTGATGGCCTTCGCCCTGTCGGACTCTTTTATTCGAAGTCTCTTTATGCCCTTGAGAACTGTCTTCTCTGCCCTGAAAGCACCCAGCACCGCCATGTAAGGAACGATGTCCGGGATGTCGCTGCAGTCCATCTCGAGCAGTTTCCTTACGGGATTGATCCTGCTGTCCTGCACGAAAATGGTATCGCCTTCAACAATGAACGTGATTCCGGCGAGCCTTAAGAAATGCATTATCTCGCGGTCGCCCTGAACTGACTCCATGTTAAGGCCCGTAACCTTTGCAGAACCGCCGTGGATAAGGCTTCCCAGACAGAGCAGGAATGCTCCGTTGCTCCAGTCGCCTTCAACTTCGAAGTTTCCGTCAGGCACTGCTATGTCAGAAGACTTTCCGGGGACCTTAAATGTATCGCCGTCTCTTTCAACATTGATGCCGTACTTTGCAAGTGCAGCAATGGTAAGTTCGATATAGTGAACGGATGCGATGCCGCCCGTTACTTCAACAGAAGATTCTTTATCAAAGCTTGAGAGCGCCATCAGAAGTCCTGAGATGTACTGTGAAGAAACACTGCCGTCTATTACATATCGACCGGGCTCTATGCTTCCCGTAACGGTTATCTCGTTATTCTCTTTGTCTTTGCTGATAACAACTCCAAAAGGCTTAAGACAGTCAGACAGTTCTTCGATGGGTCTGCCTATTAGTCTTCCCTTGGTTTTGAAAACAAGTATCTTATTTGCATCTGACTTTACTGCAAGAGCGACGGGGATCATGAAACGGAGTGTTGATCCGCTCTCGTTGCAGTTAAGGATAACTGTCTCTGCGTCTTTTTCTTCAAGCGCGCGGAGGCATGCTTTGGTAGCCCTGATGTCATCGTTGTCGTCGGGTGATTCATTAAGAAAATCGCCGCGCGCGCCTAAGATGAAGTTAACAATGAGCTCCCTGTGGTAGACCGACTTTGAAAGCGGTGCTTTGATATCAAGATTAAGATTTTTAGCTGAGATTCTCATACGGATAAAAACTTAAGGAACTCCTCTGCTGTCATCTTCTTTATCTCGGCCTTGCCGATCTTATTTACAAGTATAACCGATAATGTATTACCGCGCTTTTTCTTGTCGTTCATAGCGCCCTTTACGATGTCTTCAGCAGTGATCTCATCACTTACAGGAAGCTTATACATCGCAAGAAGGTCCTTCATTCTCTTTGCGTCTTCAGCACTTAACGTGCCCGCTTTTACGCATGCATCCATGAAGATTCCCATGCCTTTTGCAACGCAGATTCCGTGAGGCTTTGTAAAGCCGCTGTCGCGCTCGATCACGTGACCTGCGGTGTGACCGAAGTTCAAGATCTGGCGTCTGCCGTTATCTGTCTCATCTTCATTGATGATCTCTGCCTTGTCTGCGACGCACATGCCGATGACATTCTCAAGAACAGCGGCATCGTCTCTTATGTTGCCGTTCTGTTTTTCGAGAAGGTCCAAAAGTTTCTCATCCATGATGAACGCATATTTTGTGACCTCGCCCATGCCCTCGGTGAATACTTCGTCAGGGAGCGTCTTGAGGAATGATGTATCTTCCAGAACGAGGCTCGGCTGCCAGAAAGCACCCACCTGGTTCTTGCCCATCGGGATGTCGATTCCGGTCTTGCCTCCGACAGAAGCATCGACCATTGCAAGCAGTGAAGTCGGCACCTGGATGACATCGATTCCGCGAAGGAAAGTCGATGCCGCAAAGCCTGCCATGTCGGTCGTAACGCCGCCGCCCAGACCGACTACGATGTCAGTTCTCGTAAATCCGGCTTCGGCCATCTTATTCCACATGCCGGCGATCTCACTTATGTTCTTGCTCTTCTCGCCGGCTTCGAAAACATAAGTAGAAACTTCGATTCCGGCACCTTCGATCTGAGTCTTTACGACATCAAGATAGAGCGAAGCGACATTTGTCTCAGATACGATCAGGGCCTTGATTGCCTTGGGGCATACGGCCTTGGTCATCTCACCGAGCTTGGATACGATTCCGTCGCCTATCTCAACGTTATATTCTTTGGAAGCGCGGACTTTGACAGTCATCATATGCCGTCTACCTCCTCCTTGATCTTTCTGCCCTCATCGAGCAGGTCGCGGAGTCCGTCGAAGTCCTCATCAACCAGCGCCTGTCTGTATTTAGCAAGCTCTTCCTGGAGGTGGTCGATCTCGAAAATAAGATTGTCCTTGTTCTCAAGGAACAGCTGTGTCCACATCGTAGGATTGAGCCATGCAACTCTTGTCATGTCCTTGTATGAACCTGCGGAGAAACCCTTGTGGTTTCTTGCAGAAGGACTCTTGATGTATGCGTTGGAAACAAGGTGCGCCATCTGTGAAGTGAAGGCGATCATCTTGTCGTGCTCGTCAGCATGTGAGAGATGGAAGCTTCCGAATCCGCAGGGTGCGAGAAGATTCTTTACCCTGTCTAACAGGAACATGTCATCGAATACCGGAGGTACTACTACCATCGGCGCGCCGAAATACATGTCGCCTCTTGCGTGGCCCATGCCTGAGAACTTCGTGCCTGCCATCGGGTGGCATCCTACGAAAAGGAATCCGTTCTCTTTTGCGAGCTCAAAACCCTTTTCACAGACAAGTCTCTTCGTACCGCACGCATCAATTACCATACCCTCTTTATTGAAGTGCTCCTTGTGGTTTTCCATCCACTCGATGGTGGCTTCGGGATAGAGCGAGAGGATTACGAGATCGCATTTACCGAGATTCTCATCTGTCAGTTCACCGTCAATGATGCCCTGCATCTGAGCCATCTGAGTTACGCTCTTCGTACGGTTCCAGCCGTAAACTACGGCCTCCGCTTCGTTTTCCTTGTAAGCCTTTGCGAATGAGGCACCGATAAGACCTAATCCGACTACACCGACTGTTATCTTCATTTTAAAATGCACTTCCTTTTAAAGTTGTTTTCGAACTGATAAAAAAGACGCTGACATAGATCAGCGTCAATTGATTACATAATGCTTCTTGCCTTATTGATGGCTTCCATGACCTCAGTGAACTGTGAAGGTGTGAGCTGCTGAGCCGCATCAGAGAGAGCCTTCTCGGGATTGCAGTGAACTTCGATCTCGAGAGCGTCCGCACCTGAAACAACGGCAGCCATGGACATCGGCTTGATGAGGTTTGCCTTACCTGTGGCATGTGAAGGGTCACCTACGACAGGAAGGTGTGTGATCTGCTTCAAAACTGAGATGGCGCTTACGTCGAAAGTATTTCTCGTGTAAGTCTCATAGGTTCTGATGCCTCTCTCGCAGAGTATGACGTTCGGGTTGCCCTCGCTCATGATGTACTCTGCGCTCATGAGGAGCTCCTTGATAGTAGCGGAAAGTCCTCTCTTCAAAAGGATCGGCTTGCCTGTCTTACCAAGAGCCTTCAAAAGGTCGAAGTTCTGCATGTTTCTTGCACCTACCTGAAGGAAATCAACGTCCTCGAAAACCGGGATCTGCTCAGGGCTCATGATCTCGGAGCAGATGGGAAGTCCTGTCTCCTTCTTTGCCTCAAGGAGAAGCTTGATGCCTTCCTCGTGAAGTCCCTGGAAATCGTAAGGTGATGTTCTGGGCTTGAAAGCGCCGCCTCTTAAGATCGTTGCGCCGCATGCCTTAACTGCTCTTGCAGCGTTCATGATCTGCTCCTCGCTCTCAACTGAGCAGGGACCTGCGATGACTGCGAAATTTCCTCCGCCGATCTTTACGCCGCTTACGTCAATTACTGTATCTTCCGGATGGAACTTTCTGTTTGCCTTCTTAAATGTCTCAGATACTCTGGTTACCTTCTCGATGATGTCCAGACCCTGGAGCATGTCGATGTCGACTGTGGATGTGTCGCCGATAAGGCCGAGAACCGTGCAATACTCTCCCTTTGACTCGTTGACCTTAAGGCCCTTATCCTCAAACCATGCGATGAGGCTTGAAATCTGTTCCCTTGTTGCTGTGTTCTTCAGTACTGCAATCATGTTCTTTTCTCCTTTGTAAGGTATCCTTCGTACCTAAATATTTTTCTGTTATGTCCTTTTTCGCGATCCGGTCTGACTTGAATAAAAAACGCTGCGGGGTTCTTTTTGCGTACCCTGCAGCGTTATTCAACTCAAATCAAATCTTTGGTTTTCTATGCGCTATGCAAAAGCCGCTTTAGTTCTTCTCCCTAAAGTAGTAATAGTAGCTATACGCATAAAAGAAAACCGCAGTCTTCATAAGGACACTCCTTAATTTAAACTGCGGTTATTAAATCACACCTTTTTGCATATTGCAATAACTAATACCGAACAAATAGGTTTAAGCGAAATCTTCTAATCCGGTCTTTTCATGTATCAGCTCAACTACGCTGTCCGGTTCCATGTTGAGAGCAACGGCGATCTCGTTATTCATCCTGTTCCTGGCATCGATCAGCGCTCGCTCATCCTGGGCATTGAGATGCTTGCCTTCCTTCGAGAGCTTCTCGGCATGTCTGTTGATCAGGTAGATCAGTCCGACGATATCCTCCCTGCTGCCGTTAACGATGATGTCCGTAAAAGTAGCCTTGCGCTCATTACGGTCCTCGATCCAGCTGCAGTTATCGATGGGAAGCTTATCGATCAGAGCTATTGCTTCCTTCTTTGAAGCGACAGGTCTGATCCTGCTTACCTGTGCCTCGTTATCGTAAGGCACGTATACATACTGGGATCTTGTTACAAAGAGAGGCTTGAGAACATAGTATTTCTGAGGTTTCTCTTTGAAAAAACTTATGTCTTTTATATCGTCTATCTGGCAAACACCGCTGCCTGCATAAACTATGTTGTCGCCAATCTTAAAGCCCATACGAACCTGCCTTTCTTAGAATTTCTAAAAAAAATTATACAATTTATGAAAAAACTATTTGTAAATATCGAATTATGGTATATACTACTAGATTTATTTTAGCACGGATGTTCTGGTGAGTGGGTAGTCAAATTCTACAAAAAACGCTCTATTTCGGGAGGTTTGTTTGACTTTGCCCCATTTTTGCACAGGAAATTTTAGGTAATAAATTGTCCAATCGTCTGATATCTGATTTTCAAGTCTCCCTGCCCCTTCGAAAATGATTTCCCCGAGACACAAAAATGCGCATCTTCCCCATCGGAAAAACTTCCATCAAAACATAAAAATGCCTCCCGTACGTTCAGGCCCGGGAGGCAATTTGGTTTTGTTTTCTAAGTGCCGCTCTGACGGCTCAGTTCTTATCGCACGCTTCCTTGATCCTGTCGATCACGATCTCAAGTGCCTTGATGCGCGCATACTTCTTGTCGACAGACTCCAGGATGTACCACGGAGCGAATTCTGTAGAGGTCTTCTTTATCATCTCGTCTATCGCGGATTCGTACTTGTCCCACTTCTCGCGGTTACGCCAGTCCTCATCGGTGATTTTCCACTGCTTCTCGGGATTTGCCTGACGCTCCTTGAAACGCTTGAGCTGGGTCTTCTTGTCAATCTGCACCCAGAACTTGATGACGACTGCGCCCCAGTCGGTGAGCTCCTTCTCAAACTCATTGATCTCGTTATAAGCGCGCTGCCAGTCGTTCTCCGAACAGAAGCCTTCAATGCGCTCGACCATTACGCGGCCATACCATGTGCGGTCAAAGATCGCGACGTGGCCCGTTCTCGGAAGCCTCGTCCAGAATCTCCACAGGAAGTGCCTTGCCTTCTCATGCGGCTCAGGACTTGCAATCGGAAGCACCTCATATCCTCTCGGATCGAGCGCACCCGTAATACGCTTGATATTGCCGCCCTTGCCTGCCGCATCCCATCCTTCATAAGCGATGATGACCGGGATTTTCTTTCTGTAAAGCTTGTTATGCAGATCTCTCAGCTCGTCCTGCAATTCATCCAAACGCTTGTCGTATTCCTCATCGGTGAGCTCCTTACCCTTAAGCTCTACCTCTTTCAAAAGCGGAGTCTTCTTGAGCTTAAAAGTGTTCTGCAGGATCGGCGCAGCAATATTGTGGTTCTTGAGTGCCGTCTCAATTCCCTGGTTCAGGAACTCGAGCACCTGGAGCTCAGCAAACTTCTTATCCTTACTGTCTATGATGTACCAAGGCGCCGTCGGGTTGTTGGTGTCCTTGAGATACTGGTCGTAAACCTCAATGCAGTCGTCATAATGCTTGTTCTCATAAAGGTCGCCCTTATCGACACGCCACTTCGTATCCTTGTCGTCCATGAGCTTTTCGAGACGCTCCTTCTGCTCCTTCTTACCGATCTGGAAGAAGAACTTCATGACGAGATAACCGTTATCGACAAGCGACCTCTCCGTCCTGTTGATCGAATCGATCCTCTCCTCATACTCGCTGTCGCTCAGGAGCTCTTCCATCCGAAGGTCCGTGATCTCCTCCATCCAGAAGGTATCGTAGAACGCGAACTTGCCCTTCTCCGGTATCTCTTTCATGTACCTGTAAAGGAACGGATATCTCAGATCCTCCTTTGTCGGCTTCGGGAAAGTCTTGACCCTGAAAAATCTCGGATCGATGTTCTTGATGATCTTTCCTAATACGCTGCCCTTTCCTGCCGCGCCCCAGCCCTCGAAAATAACCATTACGGGAAGTCCCGCTTCCTTTATCTTCATCTGGGCTGCGAAAAGCTTCGCCCTCTCTTCTTCAAGTCTTGCAGCGAATTCTTCATCTTCAGGCTTTTGAGCCTTAACAAAATCCTTAAGCATAAGAGCCTCCGTTTCCAGGTTATGAATATTCTCCGCGTGCACATTTGTGAGCATTCTACCCACACAAATAAGCACCTGCTTTGCGTTTTCCACTTGGGGCACACCGCCCGCACATTCACTTTTAAGTATTAAATAATTTTTATGCTTTTATTATGAGAACTACTTTGTCGATTTGTAAGTCGGTATTTGCATACTTTTGTCGGTTTTCGATTGTGCATATAATCCATTAACCTAATCCCTGGCTGCGTTTCCGCGTTTGTCGGTTTTTGTCGGTATTTCGCCGTAGAAAACCGACAAAGCCTCCGCTTATACTTTTGCTATGAATATCGTTACCCCCTACATCCCGCGCGAATACCTCGCCCTGCGCATCAACTACTGCAAGCAACAGCTTGCGGAGTTGCCTAATGTTGTTAGGTCAGAACGCAACATCCGTGGAGAAAAGAAAATAGTATTAGTTTCAGAATCACACTGCTATTCGTTAAACAGTACTTCAGGCAGAAGACTGGCTGAGGTTATCCAACGCCGTGAATTATTATCTTGCGAACTTTCAAGACTGGAAGGTCTTTGGAACAGCGCTTTCCGCGGCCTGCCTCCGGCAGATATCGAACCCAGAAAGATCAAAAGAAGTTTTGTAGACAGTACAGGCGAGTCAGTAATTATCGACGGCAAGTTTTTCGAGAGTCTGAAGCATGATTCCAATCCATATTACCCGGAGCACAAAACCCACTATTACAACGGCACGTACTACAGATCGGCTGCAGAAGCCGACATCGCACGCTTTTATACAGAACAGGGAATTCCATTTAAATACGAACCGGAAATCTGGCTTAGTGGAATGAGCCGCCCTATATATTCAGATTTTGTAATCCTGATAAGAGAACTGGATCTTTGCAAGTTCCACGAACATTTTGGGCTTAAGAACTCAGCTGATTACACGCGCAAGACCTCCACAACTTACAATAATTATTCGGGCGCAGGTCTGCTTCCTGAACTGGATGTCTTCTATACTTATGATGTTGATAATATTCCTTTTGATATCAGAACTCTTCACACCAAACTTAACTCCGTCGTCTATGATTCACTGTTTGGCGTGGATATTACTTTGTAAGCCTGAAGCTGTTGCATTTTTGTCGGCCTAAACACCTGTAAAAACATCGACATTTAGTCGGATTTTCGAGAATTCCGACTTTTTGTCGGCCTAAAACCCCATATAAACATCGACATTTTTGCAACACGGTATTCTACGGAGATTCGTGGGGGCAACCCGGCACCCCTACCCATCAAAAAAAGGGGCAATAGCCCCTCATTATTTTCTAATCAACTATGGTTCCGCACTTAAGGCTTATCAGCTGACTCTTATCTCTTCCATCAGGGTCTCAAAATCGACCTTGTCGAGCTCGGCTTCTTCATTGAGATCAGCAAAGCTCATTGCTGACAGTGCGGTGATGTTCTGCTCTCTTTCAGTTTTTTGTTCAAATGAAAAATCTTCCATAACAGCAGTCCCCTCGCTAAGTTAATAATCGTATTGTACTACTACTTTTCAAATTTCCATGAGAAATTTTTCAAATGTAACCGAAAAATAATTTGCCGCCGGAAAAGCCGTCCGCCGCTCCCTAATCCCCGCTTCGAAAATGCCGTCCGCTGGTCCCTGAATTCCATTATAAGATCCTGCATCTGCTCTCCAATCCCCGCCTTTAAAATTCCATCCGCCCTTCCCTGATTCCCAAAAAATAATAAGGGCTGCCTCAAGTGAAGTGAACCCCCGAAGTTGGACAAACTTCGGGGGTCTTTATATGAAATACAGTTTTGAAATAAAGAAAGAAATCTACGAGAAGCACTGTGAAGGCTATGGAGCTGACACGCTTTCTAAGGAATATGGTTTAAGTTCATCTAATATTCGCTATTTTTGTAGCTTAATAGATCGGCACGGGTTAGATGTTATCAAACATAAATATAGATATTATTCTCCGAAGTTTAAATTAGCTGCAATTCGTCGTGTATTAGTAGATGGCGAAAACGTTAATGCTGTCGCTCTTGATATTGGATTAACCAAAAGATGCATATTGGTCCAATGGATTAAATCCTACAAAGAGAACGGGTATAATGTCGTTACCAAGAAGAAAGGCAGGCCTTCAACCCGTGGCAAAGGAAAAGAAGACAATCGAGGAGCTGGAGAAGGAGAACGAAGAGCTTCGAGAGCAACTGTTGAGGAAGACCATCGAGAACGAATTATTAAAAAAACTGCAAGCCTTAGCTCAAGAGGACGAAAAGAAGAAAAAGAACAACTGACCAAGGCAGTGACTGAGTTAAGGCAAGAATTAAAGTGTTCATTGGAATTTATCCTTGAAACAATCAACACAAATGACTCACTGCCCAATCTTCCAAGAGCCGATTACTACTATTGGAAGAACCGAATCGATCCGGATACAAAGAATTCGGATCTTATGGATGCCATAACTACCATCTATACAGACAACCATAAGCGTTATGGATATCGAAGGATCACGCTGCAGCTTAAAAACGACGGCTGGAAGGTAAACCACAAGGCCGTAAAAAGACTTATGTCTAAATTAAACCTCTACGGAATCACGCCCAGAGCCAAATATAAGTCTTACAAGGGCGATTTCAACGGAACTGTAGATAACAAACTCCTGTACAAGAGAGTAGACGCCAAGAGACACCGAACAGAATACATAAGAGATTTCAGCACAACAGATGTCAACGAGAAATGGACAACTGATGTTTCAGAGTTCCACATAGCGGCTGGGAAACTCTACCTGTCACCTATTCTGGATATGCATAACAGAGAGATTGTCTCCTATAACATTTCTAAGAGCCCAAACTACTTGCAGATAACGGATATGTTGAATAAAGCATTCAACAAATTCGAAGACCTCAACAATCTAGTATTTCATTCAGATCAGGGTTGGCAATATCAGATGTACCGTTACCACAAGGCATTAAGAGAACGCGGAATAACACAATCCATGTCACGCAAGGGAAACTGCTTGGACAATAGCCCTATGGAGAACTTCTTCGGGAAAATGAAGAATGAGATGTTTTATGGACACGAATATGAATTCAAAACACTGGAACAGCTTCAGAAGGCTATGGAAGAATACATAGATTACTACAACAACGAGAGAATTCAGGTCAAATTGAAAGGACTGACTCCTTGCCAGGCAAGGAATCAGTCCTTATACTCATTTTAAATCGTCCAACTTCGAGGGTTCACTTCA
>JAZROA010000004.1:0-23692 GCA_045648465.1 Saccharofermentans sp. | reverse complement strand
GCACACCGTGGAAACCATGGAAAAGCTCCACGCCTTCATTCTGGGCTTCCCAACCTGGAACTGGCATGCACTGCTGGTAGGTGCAATCTGTCTGGCTATCCTGTACCTGATGCCGAAGTTGTTTGACAGAATCCCACCATCACTGGTTGCAGTTCTGGTAGGTATCGCTATGACCCAGCTGCTGCCTCTGAACGTAAACACAATCGGCGACCTGTACACCATTAACAGCAGCCTGCCATCCCTGCATGTGCCTCACATCAGCTATGACCTGGTAAAGACCATGCTGCCGGATGCATTCACTATCGCGATTCTGGCTGCCATTGAATCCCTGCTGTCCTGTGTAGTAGCAGACGGTATGATCAACGGCAAGCACCGTTCCAACACTGAACTGACTGCACAGGGTATCGGTAACGTGGCATCCGCACTCTTTGGCGGTATCCCTGCAACCGGTGCTATCGCAAGAACTGCAGCAAACATCAAGAACGGCGGACGCACACCTGTTGCGGGAATGGTCCATTCAGTTACGCTTCTTCTCGTAGTCGTATTCCTGATGCCTTTTGCAAAGCTCATCCCCATGCCCTGCATCGCTGCAATCCTTTTCCAGGTTGCATACAACATGAGCGGCTGGAGAAGATTCTTTAAGCTCGTTAAGAGCTCACCCAAGAGCGATATCGTAGTGCTTCTCATCACATTCGCGCTTACAGTTATCTTCGATCTCGTCGTTGCTATCGAAGTAGGCGTTATCCTTGCTGCTGTTCTCTTCATGAAGAGAATGAGCGAGGTTACACAGGTTGAAGGCTGGAAAGATTTCGATCCCGAGAACGATCCTGATTCGATCGATCTGCGCGTACTCCCTGAACACACTATCGTATATGAGATCTCAGGTCCTATGTTCTTCGCATCTGCAGGCAAGATCCTTCAGATCACACCTAAGGAAGATACAAAGGCTCTCGTATTGAGAATGAGAAGCGTAAGCACGATCGATGCTACTGCAATGCGCAATCTCGAACTGCTTTTCGAGGACTGCCAGAACAGAGGAGTTCAGCTCATAATGTCACACGTTAACGAGCAGCCCATGAAGGTTATCCGCAAAGCCGGATTCGAAGAAAAGCTCGGCAAAGATAATTTCTGCGCGCACATCGACGATGCACTCGCAAGAGCAGAGCAGGTAGTTAAGTTCTGATCAAATAGACCAGCCTTTTTCCAGGGCGTCGTTCAGTCTGAAATATACTTCTTCCTGTGCCGCAGCGATAAATGTATCCGGATCGCATTTGGCGTATTCGTCCATATACTGTTTCCATGTATTGTCGAAATCCCTGGCCATTACAAGCTGGGGAAGCCACTTGTGTTTGCACTCGCCTATCTGCTGCCATGCAAGGCCTTCGGGCGTGTCATATGAAAGATTATTCGACCAGGTATAGAGCGGAGTCCACGGCATGCGTTCCTCATATACGGATCCGATGAATTCGACATAGTTATCCGCACCGTATGCTTCAAAGCATCTGACCACCGCTTCAGGCAAACCAGACTTGAACTCGGAAGGCTGTTCTTCGGGCATCATGCGGTTGATCCCGTCGCGGCTCATGCCATGCCAGTTAGGCAGATAAGAATACTCGCACGTATGCCTTACCTTGTAGTCAGGGTCACTCCAGTTTAAGCGGATATCGGGAGTCCTGTAAAAAAGTCCCGTGTCATCGACGTAGTAATCTGATCCTTCTATTCCCCAGAATCTCAGATCGTGTACTTCCTGGGAAAGAAGATCGTTCATGAACCTGAATGCCGTATCAGGATCAAAGCAGCCTACTGTAACCGCAGTTCCAGATGAGTAATCTGTATCGTATCCGTATGTGTGCCAGCGCTGGTCCATTCCTTCTTCGGCAACAAGTCCCAGCGGAACGTAATCACATCCGAGTTCGCTCAGCGTGTATGTACTGCCGTCTGATGCAGTTCTGAGGTCAATAAAAGAATACGGAATGCTGTATGCAAAATCCCAATACTGATCAAACATTCCGAGTACTCTGCCAGATGAAAGCTTCGTGATGTATTCATCGTAATTCTGTGTGGCAAAATCAGGATCCACCATTCCCTTTTTATATTCCTCGTTAAGCTTTCTGAAATACTTCTGTGCCGTATCAGTCGTGTTGTAATCGACCACCACCGGATCGTAAGGGCCGTCGTCAACATTTACTATGGCGCATCCTTCATTAGGATAGCCGTCAAGGAACATCGGTGCACTTTCGATACAGTAATATCTCCAGTTGTCGCATAGTGCTGTATACGGGATTACGGACTCACCGTCAGGCATCTCGGGATTTGCCTCGGCATATTTTTCGAGGATATCGAAATACTGGTCAAGCGTCTCGATCTCAGGGTAACCCGCCCATTCAAGAACGCGGACCTGGATCCAGAATGCAGACTCGTTATGAATGGTCTCAGTGTTCTTTTTATAGTGAGTCTCGAAAACATTTGCCCAGTAAATATGTCCGTCATCCTGGCGGAACATATCCCATTCTTCATCGGTATAAAGCTCTTTAAGATTCGGATACTGCTCAAGATAAGGATCCCACGCAACAAGAAGGTCGTTCTTGTAAAGTTTATAACTGTCTGATCCTGCATAAATGAAATCAGGAAGCTTGCCTGAAGCGATAATGGTATCAATTGCTTCCTCCTGTGTGACCGCAGGCAGATATGACTCCGTGACGCGCACACCGGTCTTTTCGGCAATGAGTTCACGGATCTCGTTATCGTAATCCTTCTCATCACCTGCCATGGCGATAAACATCGTCATGTCTACGATGTCGTCGTTCCTGCCATGAGTGGGTGTGGGCGTATCAACAGGTTTTGTCGGATCAGTCGGTTCAGTCGGCTCCGGATAGATAATGGGTGTTGAAGTCTCTGCCGTCCTTAATTCCGGCTTTGATTCTTCATCACTGTACTCACGTCCGGTATGGGTCTTCCTTGAACTGCATGAACAAAAAGAAAGCAGCATCGTGAAAGCCATCACGCCTGCTGCTATTTTGGTAAACCTTTTCATAAGCGTATCCTTCCCTGTTTTTCTTTTAGGTTAGCACGCATGTGAGAAACGAAAAAGAGGACAAACTCTAGTGTTTATACCGCCAAATCTTTTTTACTTTCCTGTCTGTTCGACAAGCTTTTGGGAAGCCGGTTCGTTGGGATCGTAATCTTCCTTATGGATATAACCGACCGTAAAACTGTCTTTCTCGTCTTTTTTCAACTTGTCGCGGCTCCTGTCGTAATTGATTCCGGCTGAATAACGCGATGAACTTGCAATACTGTTTCCGATGTCATTGGATTTAGCAAGAAGCGAAGCGAAGATCAGGCATGCAAGGCCGAATCCCAAACCGATTGCAAGTACTAATGCTAATACTCCCATACCTTACTCCTGTCTCTTCTTTACGAAGTTGAAAATGGATTGTGCCTGCGTAAGGTCAATGCTCTTGATGACCTTTCTGATCTTCGCAATGCCGAGCGTGAACATACCGATCGCAGCAGCAATAAAGAAAGCAATGATCTTGCCGTTGCTGTCAGATGACGAACTCGACCTGCCGGAAGAAGAGAACATCGCTCCAAGTATTGGTCTTAACACAATGAAAGATACAACGGTCAGCGCAATTCCGGTAATGGCGAGCAGAGTAAAGAACAGCACCTTATTCCACGGCACACCGCAAACCACTTTGCCGGTCTGTCCGTTGACGAGAATGGTGTTGTGCTTGCCCTTGTGATAGTAAGTTACAAACCATGCCGGGAACATCGCATATCTTAAGTTGTTGTAATCGATCTTAGTCAGAGTATTTGATGAGATGATCTTCTTATTCGAAGCACCTTTGATGCTGTCTAAAACAAGCTGGTTAAAGTACTCATTTGCACGCTGGCACGCAGCACTTCTCAGGTCGCCGTATGTAACGTCAGAAACGTTCGAATAGAATCCCAAAAGGTAATCCTCATCGAAAGATTTCATATCAGCATAATTGAACGGCTCAAGTCTTGAGCTGCTCTCGTCGGATAACATTTTCGATGCGTCCAAAGGAAGCTGGGAAAACTTCATGCGTCCTGCTCTTCCATAGTAAACTGTCCTGGAATGTTTGCCGCTTCCGACGATACCGCTGACGACAACGGACGCTTTGTGATCGCAGTCAACGACCCAGTAAGGAATGTAGATTCCGCGCACATTGTCAGCCTCAAAATGCTTGATGTCTTTTGGAATGAACATGCCCTTTTTAAAGCGCTGGCGGATCGACTCGACAGCATCTTCCTTGCTTATCTTGAACGGAATAATATACCTGGGTCTCTTGTGCTTTGAGATCCTGTTAAATACAACCGTTGAGCTGCCGCAGTAAATGCACTTCGTCGAAGCTTCCGAACCATTGATAATGACTTCGCCGCCGCACGTGTGGCATGTATAAACATAGCAGTCCATGAACTCCTCGGAATCTGTTCCGTAGACGTCGTTCATCGACTCTGCTTTTTGAGCGTATAAGCTCTCCTTCTCTTCAGCCGTGAATTCCTCCGGCCTGAATTCGCTTCCGCAATGATCGCACACGAGCATCTGTTTTGCCGGATCGAAAACGAGCTGCCCCGCGCAGTTCTTACACTGAGTAATCATAATAAACTCCTCTTATCCCCTGATAATCTATCAAGCAGATTATATCAGAAAAAGGAAGATGCGA
This sequence comes from Saccharofermentans sp., assembly GCA_045648465.1. GTDB lineage: Bacteria > Bacillota > Clostridia > Saccharofermentanales > Saccharofermentanaceae > Saccharofermentans. The sequence continues at coordinate 19,004 of JAZROA010000004.1, read as the reverse complement.
TTTATCCTATTTCCCGGGTTGTACATTTTTCCCGAAAAATGAGTGTTTGGTGCACAAATCCGGCTTTTGGTGTACATAACACCTGCGAAAATCCATTTTGTGTACATCGGCTTCCCCGCGAAAAACAACCACTCGGGCAGTAGATCACAATATGATAAGAGGCTGCCTCCTATGAGACAGCCCCTTTCACAAACTCAATCTATACCCTATTACTATGTCGTTTATTATTCGGCTACGAGCATGTTATATGCTTCGATCTTCTTGATCCTTCTTGTCTGTAAGAGAGCAAGGAAGAAGGATACGACTGTTAAGCCTGCTGCGATAGCTACCACACCCGGCACCGGGATCGCGAAGTCGCACTTCATAAGTCCGAACGCACGCATGAACATGGAGATATAGGGATTTGCCACATTGTACGATACGATCGAGAAAACAATTGCTGACGCGATGACCGAAGGCATAAAGCTCATTGCTGTCTGGAGCATGAGGCTTCCGGATGTGTAACCCAATGCCTTATAGATTCCGTAGTCCCTGCGCTTGTGATATACAAGTGACTTGATGAGCAGGTACAAGATCAGGGCGATTACCACAACGGAGATGGAGCACATTATTATGAGCATCATTACTGATATTCCCTGGAAAGTAGTCATGGCACCACCGATCATCTTGTAGAAGTTCATTGTGCTGATGATATGGTTGCCATACTTATCCTCACACTCTTCAATGATGCGGTTAACTTCATCGATATTCTCATCAACGTCATCTGACTCATTGGTAAGATCGAACCAGTACCAGCCGGGGATGTTGTCAATGTCCATGATGTGATCTGCAGCCTTGTAGGAGAGGATCGCTTCGCGGCCCGAGTTGTTTGTGGTCTGGATAAACCCTGTGATGAGATAATCATATGAGTTATCACCATAGTCGATCTTGATCTCATCGCCGATATCAAATCCGTATGCCTTGGCAAAAGAACCGCTTACTGCAATCTCATTATCGTACTCGGGAAGTCTTCCCTTGTAGCATAGATTTTTATTATTCATCTTTGAAAGATCCTTAACGATATAGCAGAACAGGCTCTCCTCATCGTTATAGTAAACATTCATGTTGATGATCTCTCTGATGTTCTTTATGTCAGATCTGTTTTCGAGATACTCAAGCACTTCTTCCCTGGTGTCATAATCGGATGTAACAACACCTGCGCAGATCTCTGTAGTAAGGATATCAAGCTTCGGCTTGCGGCTGAAATTCTCGTAAAGGAGAAGAGAGATAACGCAGCAGAATACCATGAATCCGAGAACGATGAATGTGATTACATTCTGCTTCATGTTGCTGAAGAATGTCTTCATTGCAAGGCTTGCATTAAGGCTTAATGAAGACTTGGAAAGAGCCACATGATTCTTCTTGAAATTGTGTGATTCAACGCCTTCTCTGAGTGCTACGATCGGAAGGATCTTAGAGATCTTATTAGCACAGATAACCGTGACAACAAGAGTGAAAAGGATTACATAAACTATAGGTATCAGCGTTGCCAAAAGGTTGAATGATTCAACATAAGGAACACCCATCTGGCCGATAACGATCGAAGCGAATACAGGCATGACAAGGTATGCTAAAACGATACCGATGATGCTGGATAAAACTGCGATAACGAGGAACCAGACGATGAGTGAAGACTTGATGTCTTTTCCGGTATAGCCAATTGCCTTAAGAGCGCCTAAGGTCTTCATGTTCTCTTTGATGTAGTTGCTGATGCTGTTTGCGAGCATCATTGCAATTGCTACGATTATGAGTGATGTAGCAACCAGGAAAGAAACCGCGATAATAAGTCCGATAAATGTTCTGTTGCTGATCACTCCGTCAATGTCATATCCTTCAGTAACTGCCAGAGGACTTACCTTGAGGATTTCATTAAATGTCCTGATCCTGAATTCACCGTTCTTTACGCCGTCCTTAAGATCATAGATGACGTTGATATTTTCGAATTCTTCATGAGTATCATTCCAGAGTGTCTCATAGCTGTCGTTATCAAGAACCAGCGCAAATAAAGCAGTATTATTGCAGCCGCCATATACGACATTGGTAAATCCTTTTACCGTATAACTGTATGTCTTGCCGGAGTTATCAATCCCGAAAACATCACCGGTCTTAAATCCGCCCGAAGTATTAAACTGGTAAGGAAGATATACATAGTTCTCCGTGATAGAACTGTCTTCTGTGATCACTTCAAATGTGTTCATCGGTCTTTCAAAAGCAGAATCGTCACAGATATCAACAGAGATTACAACTTCACCATTACCGAAAGCTACAGGGTGATTTGAAAGCTTAAGATCGTGATAAGCATAGTAACTGTCTGTATCGTCTTCGAAAAGTTCTGCGATCTTCTCATCAGTAAATCCTTCAAGATCTCCGGTAATACTGATGTATCCGTCTCCGCCTTTAAGTCTTACGGCCTCTCTGCTTACGGAAGGATAACAATCCATAAAGATGAGGAGTGATATTCCGATAAGGCAGGTTGCGATAACCATCAGAAGGAAAAGTCCTACTGACGTACCCCTGTTTTTCCTGAGGTTCGATTTTGTAAGTAATAACGTCTTGTTCATGATTACCACCCCATCTTTGCGAGGAAATCATTGAGCTTCTGATGACGCTCCTTATCACCGGTCACATACTTGCCGAGGTTGCACTCACCTGCGATCTCACCATCCTTAACGTAAAGGATCCTGTTGCCTCTTCTTGCACTGGTGATGTCGTGTGTGACCATTACGATCGACTGGCCTTTTTCGTTGAACTTCGTAAGTGTATCTAGTACTGCCTTACCCGTATGTGAGTTCAAAGCTCCCGTAGGCTCATCAGCGAAAACAAGCTTGGGGTCATTGATCAATGCTCTTGCGATTCCTACTCTCTGTGCCTCACCGCCTGAGATCTGTGTGGGGAACTTGTTCCAGAGTGGTTCATCGATATCTACTGCCTTAAGGATCTCGCCTGCTTTGTTAAGAAGTGTTCTCTTATCCTTATAAACGAGAAGTCCTGCTGCCATGATGTTATCCAGAACGCTCATTGACTCTACGAGGTAAACCTGCTGGAAAACGAATCCGCAGTTGCTTCTTCTGAAGAGTGCGAGCTCATCTGTATTCATCTTTGTGATCTCTGTTCCGCAGAATGAGACAGAACCCAAAGTCGGCTTATCCATTCCTGAAAGAGAATAAAGAAGTGTTGACTTGCCTGCACCGGACGCACCCATGATGATCGTGAAGTCACCTTCATATATTTCGAGATTTACGTTTCTTAATACGTGCTGCTGTACTCCGCCATTGGAGAATGTCTTGCAAAGTTTCTTAGTTTCAATAATGTTTTTCATGTCTTGCGACCTCCTTATGGCATAAGAATACTTTTTCAACCCTTAAATGCCTTTAAGAGAATCTTAAATAGTTCTTAAATCACGATTCTTTCTGATTTAATATATCATTCTTTAAATCAACTATATTATTTTTGACCTCAGAAAAATTAAGCTTCACGATAACCAGTGTGTAACAAAACTCGAAAAGGAGTTTAGAGCACGTCGCTATCTCAAAAAACTACTAATAATCAAGAAAGATGGAACGCTTATTGAAATCATTTGACGAGAGATTAAATTCTGATATTATGTATTTAGATCCGAGTCGCTGCTGGAATTAGCGGGGGCCCGGATCTTTTTTATTATGACTCATTAATCAAAAACGATGCCATAATACAGTGAACCCCCGAAGTTTGTCCAACTTCGGGGGTTCACTGCATAAAGACATCCCTCTTTTAATTTATATGTTATATCTGATCAAATAAATGAATCTGCGTTCTCAACATAATCCTTGCTGAGTTCTTCGCCGTTCATCCTTACGATTAACTTGATCAATTCATCAGCACCAAAAACTTCAGAACCGTTGATAGCGATAAGAACGTCATGAGGAAATACTGAATCGAAAAACTTCTCAGCACGGAGCTGCTCTACTGCATCTGCGATGCACCCGTAAACCTCATCCATTGCCATGCCAGAAGCATAACCTTCGTTGAGGAAAGAAAGAGTCTTCTCAAAACAATCCGGATCGGGAATGATATACATCTCATATTCGCAGAATCTGTAGTACCCGGGATCAGCATCGCCATCATCATCCTTGACACGCCTGTCCTGGTTCTCTTGTGTATTAACAAAGAGCGTGAAAGAATAATCATCACCAAAGCCTGTAGTGTTGTCTGCATCAATGGAAATGACAGTGATATCTTCATCGCCATATTCTTTTGCCAGCGTAGGAATACCTTCCTTGAGTGCATCTTTTACCAGTCCGGTTAACTCATCTCTGTAATGCATAAAATAGACCTCCCGAATTAAAAGCAAACATTATGCTGAGTATGGGATTATTTTATCAAATATTCCTTTTAAAAAACCCCCGCATTTCTGCGGGGGCAAATCGTGGTGTGGAGTTGAATGTTATGAATACATTCTCTTTTTAAACTTTAATTACTACTGTTCCTCTTTCTTCTTTGTTGCGACTACTACGATTATGCAAGTTGCGCTCATTGCAAAGAACATGCAAGCAGCTGCGATTGCTATGTAGTTGACTGTCTCGCCGGTAGAAGGAAGTTCAGCCGGTGCGTAGACCATGAATGTGGTCTTTACGGAATAGGAGTCATCGAAGAAGATCTCGAGTGTGTGCTCACCGGGAGCGAGCTTTGCAATGTACTCAGGATCGAGCTCAATGATGATACTTCCGCTTCTCTTGGAGTATTCGTCTTCGTTAAGTTTTACTTCGTCTACAGTCACGTATGTGTAGTGAGAGTATGTTGTCTGTTCGTTTCTGTTTCTTACTGCTCTGAACGTTGCGCTCTCGTCAGTTCCTGCATTTACCTTAAGATCGATACCTTCGATAAGTGTATAGTTAACTTCTTCCCAGTGAGCGTAAGCCGGAGCTGTCTCGTTGCCTTCAAGTGCTGCGAAGTCGTAAGGTGTTTTGTGCTCTTCATCAGAGAACCAGCCTTCGAAATCGTATCCGAATCTTGTAGGATCCTTCGGGATCATGATATTAACTACGATATCTTCACCCATAAGGTCTTCGTGGTTGCCTGTTGTGTCAACGTACTTAACTTTGATTACGTAGATACCTGCTGTGTCAGTAGTAGGTATTCCAGTTGTCCAGGTCTTGCCGCCGTCGATGCTGTAACGAACTTCGTCGTAGTTTTCAGGAAGTTCTCTTGCCTTTTCGATGAGTTCAACTTCTTTGCCGAGGTAAGGCTGGTTTTCTGCACCCTTAGGTGTCTGCTTTTCGTTAAGTGTCTCGATCTCAGGAGCGTGAGCCGGCTTGATAGTAACTGTGATGGGCTCGCCTGCTACGATGTTCGGAACGTGGTTGTTATTAGGATCTCTGTATCTTACGAGGATCTCATACTCACCAGCATCTGTTCCCATAGGAGGTGTGCTTGTCCATGTTCTGCCGCCATCTGTGCTGTACTCTACGTTGTCATATCCTTCAGGCTTTTCGACAGGATCAGTTACGAGAACGATCGGATCGCCTGTGTATTCCTGTCCGTCGTTTCCTGTAGGCTTCTGGTCATCAGTAAGAGTCTCAGGATCGAATGCCGGCTTAGGATCGATCGTTACGTTGATCGGGTCAAGCTCGATGATGTCAGGAGTATGGTTGGAATCAGGATCTCTGTATCTTACGAGGATCTCGTAATCGCCTGCTTCTGTACCTGTAGGAGGTGTTGTTGTCCATGTTTCGCCGCCATCTGTGCTGTACTCTAATTCGTAACCTTCAGGCTTATTCTCGGGCTCATTTACGAGCTGGATAGGTTCGCCTGTGTATTCCATGTCTTCCTTACCTGTAGGAAGCTGATCTTCTGTAATTTCCTGAGGACCGGGCTTCGGAGCGATAGTTACATTGATAGGATCGCCATCAATGATTTCCGGAGTGTGGTTTCCATCTTCATTTCTGTATCTTACGAGGATCTCGTAATCGCCTGCTTCCTCACCTGTAGGAGGTTCTTTTGTCCAAGTCTCGCCACCGTCTGTGCTGTACTCGATCTCGTAACCGTCAGGTGTATCTTCGGGTTCATTGATGAGCTGCTGAGGCTCGCCTGTGTATTCCAGATCTTCCTCACCTGCAGGAATCTCATCTTCTGTAAGCTCTTCTGGTGCCTGCTTAGGAGCGATAGTTCCTACGATCGGGTCGAGCTCGATGATAGAAGGTGTAAAGTTTCCGTCTTCGTTTTCGTATCTTACAAGGATCTCATAATCACCGGAGTTGATTCTCTCGGGAGGATTTGTTGTCCATGTTGTGCCGCCGTCTGTGCTGTACTTTAATACGTAACCTTCAGGTGTGTTCTCGGGTTCATTTACGAGCTGCTGAGCATCGCCATTGTAAACCAGTTCATCCTTAGGTGTAGGAAGCTGATCTTCTGTGAGTCCGGCAGGTGCTGACTTAGGAGCAATATTTGCATGGAGTGAACCGAGTTCGATAACTTCGGGAGTATAGTTTCCGTCAGTATTTCTGTATCTTGCGAGGATATCATATCCACCTGCGTTGATTCTCTCAGGTACGTTTGTTGTCCATGTTGTGCCATCGTCTGTACTGTACTCTAAGACGTAACCTGTAGGTTTATTCGAAGGTACATTTACGAGTGCCTGGCGTCCGCCGTTGTAAACCAGATCTTCCTTGCCTGTAGGGAGCTGATTCTCTGCAAGATCTTCAATGCCTTCAGGTCCTTCTGCCGGAGCGATAGTAACTGCGATAGGTCCCTTGGTAAAAGTGCTGGGATTATGCAGATTGCGTGTATCTGTATATCTTACGTAAACGTTGTAATCTCCGGCGTTTGTTCCTGTAGGAAGATTTGTTGACCATGTTCTGCCGCCATCAGTGCTGTACTCGATCTTATCAAAACCATTAACACTCTCTGTAGGTGCATCGATAAGCTGCTGAGGCTCGCCTGTGTAAACGAGATTCTTACCTGTAGGCAACTGTTCATCACTGAGTGTTGAAGGAGCCGGCTCCTTTGTAATTGTTGCTGTAAGTGTCGGGCCTGGAAGCTCAGTTACAACATGATTGTTGTTATTATCTTTATACCTCACGTTAATTGTATATGTGCCTACGTTTGTCTTTGTCGGAATCTCTGTAGACCAAGTCTGACTATTGCTGAATTTATACTGAACTTCATAACCTACGGGAACTTCTTCAGGAGCTTCTACCAAAGGAAGTGCAGAACCTGTGTAATACTGATTGAGAGCAGTCGGCTTGTTAATATCCGCGATTGTAGGTGCCGGAGCAGGATCAATTCTTACTGATAATGTACTTACTGCAGAGTCTCCATAATTAATCTGGTCGCCATGAGCCTTGTAATATACTGTATATGTGCCTGCATTTGTTCTTGTGGGGATTTCAGGTGACCAAGTAACTGAATCAATACTGAACCACATTTCACCGTTAGTGGATGAACCCTTACTGGATAACAGTTGCTGAGCTGTACCGTTATAAACCAGATGCTGTTGTCCTTCGGGAGGAATAGCTCTTGCAGGTTCTACGGAAACTGTTGCAGATTCTAACCAAACTGCGTAGAGAGTCATATTACCTGTTAATGTGATCTGACCCTGATCAGCATAAGTGGGTGTTGTAGCGTTTGCACTCTCTGCCCAACCCATGAAGGTAAAACCATTTCTTGAATAAGTATTAGCCGGAATTGAACCAGGAATACCGCTAACAAAAGTTGCATCATCCATGGTTCCAGAACCTGAATTTGCCTTGAAAGTAATATTGTATGTTGTAAGACTATCGCCAGGTGCGAATACAGCCGTTTTTGTTACTGTTCCGCCTGCTGGAACGATAATTGTCCAAGAGAATGCCAGAGCACTGTCACCGCTTGAATATTTATTTCCGTGTGTGAATACGTTATCGTGATGATCAGGATAATTACCGGTCCATCTCGTTGTGAAGTCTCCATTACCAGGAATAAGATAGAACTCTTTTCCAGTATCCTTGTTTTTCATATTAATGCCGTTTGTAGTAAAGTTTACAAAGCACTTATCATTTCCATCTACCATTGTATCGGCAGCAGAACCGATCTTTACGGTGACTGCATCTTCGTTTGTATTGGTTACTGCATATGTAATAACTACACAATTACCGCCAACGATATCATAACTAAGCTTTCCTGTAACACCATTTGATCCATAAGAACGATCAAAGGCAAATCCGCCATCAGAAAACTGAATCTTTGTTTGATTGTTTACTGACATGTAAGTAATGTAGCCAGTCCGGCTCCATGTAGTATCAAATGCAGGAGTAACACTTCTAATATCGTAACCATTACTAACTACAACACACTCAACAGTGTCAGCTGAATCAGTTACATCGATAACATACTCTGTACCTGCGATAGTAACCTTCATCCACTCGTCAGTATTGAATGCTCTGTTTGCACGAACGTACCAGACACCGGATTCGGTGTAAGCGTCGAATAAACTCTCATCACTTACTGAAACAGCAGATACATCACCCTCGAGACCTACTGTATCGAGAATAACTGAAAGCTCTACTGTAGAACCGCCATCGAGAACGTACTGGAGGCTGTTGTATGTGAACTCTACTGTGTAGAAAGAGAAGCTGTCAGTAACTGCAACTACTGTATCTTCATCTACTTCTGATGTGAGCTCAACTGCCTTATTATCTGTAATGTGATATACGTCAACATCGAGATTGTTATCAGCAACTCTTGTATCCTTGAAAGATACATAGACATTACCCTTTGAATTGTCGGGCTCGATCTCGATACCTTCTGCGTTATAAACTGTGATATCGAATGTCATTGAGTATGCTACGTTAACGTTTTCGTCTCTGCTCTTGTCTACAAGTGCTTCTGCCGTTGCATCGTTAATGGGTGTAACTACGATGTAAGAACCAGCCGGGAAAACGCCTCTGTCAGCCTTAACTGTAACGAGGATTCCATTAACTGTTGCTTCTTCATAGAACAACTGAGGCTCAACTTCCTTTTCTGTCTCAACTACAGGTGCTTCAGTAGCTTCTGTAGTCTCAACTTCAGGAACCTGGGCTGCTTCAGGCTCTGTTGCTGCAGGAGTTTCTTCGATGATCTCATTGTTTTCGATTGCGGAAGTTTCAGTTGTTTCTTCAACTGTCTCTTCAACGATCTCTGTCTCTGAGATTTCTTCAGCTGCTTCGGACTCTGCTGTTTCTTCAGCGATTTCCTGGTCAGTTTCTGTCTGCTCTGCTTCTTCCTGAACGTCAGTTTCCTCAACGTTTCCGAGTTCTGTTTCTTCGGTTGCTTCTGTTTCTTCTGTAATTTCTTCAGAAGTTTCTTCGATCTCATCCTCTTCGGATGTCTCGTCAGTTACGACGACCTCTTCAGGATCTTCAAGAGTATCAGCAAAGACTGTCGGAGCCAAATTACCGACTACACTGATTGTCATTGAAGCTGCAAGGAGAGTAGATAACAATTTACGATGTTTCATATCATTGTCCTCCTGTTTTGATTTCAATTTCCACGATTGATAGCTTGGTTTTACACCAATAAATCGGGATCTGTTGTGTCATAGTGACACGACTTATTTTGTTAACAACGAAGAGAATTCGGGTTTAAAAACGCCCTGATTTATTGGGTTTTCGCAATAAAATGTTTTCACGTTGAGGACGTGACAAACTGAAACACTTACTTTACAAATCCTTGCATTAGCGTTAATTAAAATCTTGTAAGATATAACCATAAACAATTGGAGATGACCCCATGAACAAATCATTCGCCGACACACTGAAACAGATCAGAACAGAGCAGGGACTGTCACAGCAGCAGCTCGCCGACAAGCTTTTCGTTGACCGTTCAAGTGTCGCGAACTGGGAAAGCGGCAGACGTGTTCCTAACGCTCTTCTCATTACCCGTATCGCAGAGACATTGGGAGTTGAGATCGGAACACTCATGACTTCCGTCAACGATGAACAGGAGGCAAGACCCAGGGTTATCGTTCTTGACGATGAGAAGATCATATTACGAGGCGAGATGGCAACTCTCGAGAAAGTAATGCCCAACGCCTTGATCTCAGGCTTTACAAATACGGACGATGCTATCACTTATGCGAAGTCAAACAATATCCGGATTATTTTCTCCGACATAGAGATGGGAGACGTAAACGGCATTGAACTCAGCAAAGAGTTTCTCAAGATCAATCCGCGCACGAATATTATTTTTCTCACTGCGTACGCAGACTATTCGATGGATGCATGGACCACAGGAGCATCCGGCTTTATGGTTAAACCTATTACCGAAGAATCTTTAAGAAAGCAGTTGGAACACTTGCGTTATCCGGTAAACAGATTGGAGAACTAGTCATGATCCAGGTAGAACAGATAAACTACACGATCCTTGTATTCGGCATAACGATTTCATTTTCCGGATTACTCATGATGTTGGCGGTCCGATCCCTGAATCACTGGTACAAATCTTTCTTCGTTACTATATTCATGTCAATACTTGCATACATGACGACAAAAATGACCGTGCATTTATCGTCAGGCATTCCTGAAATGTACTATCTGACAAAGGCCGCTACTTATCTAAGTTATGTCGCAACTTCACTTCCTACCCTGATGTTTGCTTTTCTGATAATCAATACAACCAGCAAGTCTCATGTTAAAGGCAACCGGTTTACCAGACTTGCGATCGTATTATGGAACGTATATATGGTATTTCTTTCTGCCACACAGTTTGTCAGAGTTTTTTATTACATCACACCTGATAACCAATTCTACAAAACAAGTTTCTATTACCTGATGCTGCTACCTCTTTTCGCAATCTTAATTATCGATATAGGAGGATTGATAAAACGCTGGAAATTGCTGACTACCAGAAGAAAAAGAGCATTTTCAATTTACTGCTTTGTCCCGCCTTTAGCTATGCTCAGCAGGTTGATCTATCCGGGTATTTATTCGATGGCATTCGGAATGAGCATTGTATGTCTTTATATATTTATCTTTGTAATGGAGGATTATATTGACCTTCATAAAGACAATGTTAAAACGAATGCCGACCAGAAAGCAAGTATCCTTGCCCTGCAGATGCGTCCGCACTTCATCTATAACACATTAACAAGCATCTACTATCTGTGTGACGAGGATACAGAGAAAGCGAAAAGCACGATCCTCGCATTTACTTCATATATGAGGAAAAACTTTACTGCGCTGTCTTCCGAAGACACTGTTCCTTTTGAAGATGAATTAGCTCATGCCAAGGCTTATCTTGAAGTGGAAAAGACACGTTTTGAAGATGAGATAGAAGTTGAATACGACATTAAGGCTAATGATTTCAAACTTCCACCTCTCACACTTCAGCCTTTGGCGGAAAATGCCATAAAGCACGGCAGAAAGGCTGACGGAGGCACACTCAATATAGTTATCAAAACAAGGCAGACAACAAAAGGTATCGAAGTAATCGTTGAAAACACCGGAGCATCCTTCGGCGAGATCAAAAACGACGATCCTCATATAGCACTGAACAACATGCGTGAACGATTGAGAATAATGTGCAGCGGAACACTCACTGTCGAAAGTGTTCGCGCAAATAAAACAGAAGAAGCCCGAACCATTGCAACGATCGTTCTTCCGCAAAGAGCCTTCTTAAATTACTCTAAGGAAAACTGACACTTCAAATCCGGGATTGAGATTTTTAAGACCGGTTTTGCCGTCCATTTTCTCCATGAAATAATCTGTCAGATAAAGGCCAAGACCAGCACCGTCTTTGTCGCTTGTGTTGCTGCCTCTTCTGTATTTTTCCTTGAGCAGAGGTATCTCTTCTTCCTTTACACCGGGACCTTTGTCAGCGATCCTGACAATGAGATAATCACCGCTGATTTCTGACGAAACAATAATGTCAGTATCAGCATATTTATATGAATTCATGAAGATGTTGTCGAACACCTGCTGAAGTCTCAGTTTATCGAAATAAACGCTGCATTCAGGGATCTCATAAGTGCCTGCGCGGTTGAGATAATCTGAGTTTCTGATAAGAGTGGAGATGACCTCCGAGGGCTGAGGACCGGGATTAACATCGATCTCTGCAATGTCCTGAACGCTTGATGTGAAAAGGTTATCAACGAGAGCTTTTATCTGGTCAGTCTTATCATTGATAACACCGAACATTTCCTTCGTGCGGTCTTCTTTTGTTATAGCCATTCCGATCTCTGAAGTAGACTTGATCGATGCTACCGGAGTCTTGATGTCGTGTGATAATTTGGCGACCATTTCCTTCTTATCGTCGCTCGCTTTTTTCTCTGCAATACGCGCTTTTTTAAGCTCGCTTCTCATGAGGTCAAAGCTCTCCGTGAACTCACCGAAAACATGTCCTTTATCCATCTCGAGAGGCATATCGAGATTGCCTTCCGCAACTCTTGCAGCAAATGAATTCAGTTTCTCGAAAGGTGTTATCAGCGTCTTTTTCAGATAGATATACCATGCAATTATTATCACTACCTGAAGGCTTCCGATAACAACAAAACCGATGATGATGTTCTGCTTAAACCCGTTGATCTGATCGTCCATGCTGTAGTCGAAAATAACCTTGCCTGCTACTTCTCCGTCTATAACAAGATCAAGTATGAGGCCTCTGGATTTTATCGCGTCGTTGATCGATTCACTTAATCCGTCTTTTGTCTTATAGATAAGATTTCCGTCGTTGTCTATTACCGAATAATCGAGCTGCGTATTGTATTGGGATTCATCACCGAAGTTTTCCGTGATGGAATACATGCACTCGTTTACCTTAACCGGATCAGTCTTTATATCCTTGAATCTTGTCGTCAGAAAAAAGCATGCCAATGCTTCGGCAATAAAAGTGAGGATCAAAAGCACGATAAACGGAGCTTTCTTCATTTGGTCTCATCTCCGGCTACAAACTTATAACCTTCTTTCCAGACGGTCACAATGTATTTGGGATCCTGAGGTTCCTTTTCTATCGCTTCTCTTATCTTTCTGATATGAACGTTCAAGGTTCCGTCTGTAGTGAACTTGTCGTTCCATACTTTATCAAAGATCTCGTTCTTGGTAACAAGTCTGTTTTTGTTCTCGCAGAGATATTCAAGAAGCTTCCATTCGATAGATGTTATCTTCTTTTCTTCACCGTTTACGAACACGGTCTTGTTGACGGAATCGAGCTTGAGATAGCCGTCGTCGAAGTCAGTATTTTTTGATGTGTCCGTATCGGTTGTATTTGCAAATCTCTTAAGAACTACTTTAACTTTTGCGAGAAGAACACCAAGAGAATATGGCTTTTCGATATAGTCGTCGCCGCCGATGTTAAGAGCGATTATCTTGTCGTCATCAGTGTTTCTGGCAGAGATGAATAGTATCGGGATATTAAGTGTCTGTCTTATCTTTTTGCAGAGCTCGAATCCGCTGCCGTCAGAAAGATTTATATCAAGCAAAACAAGTGCAGGCTCGTTGCTGCTTAAGAAAGCATTTGCTTCCGCGCTCGAATATACTGCAGCGGTCTTTACTTCAAACATGTTGAAATATTCATACGTGTTATCTGCAAGTTCTTTTTCATCATCAATAATAAGACAATCGTATCTCATGAAAACTCCTTAAATAACGATTTCTTCCATACCCCTTGAGGTATCACGGTATAAGCGGATCTCGTTCTTATCGGCACCGAAATCTTTAAGATCTATGGCAACAAAAGTTTTTCCGTCAGAACCCTTGAAATAGTACGCAGTACCGTTAGGCATGCCATTATGATTTGGGAAATATTTATCTACTTCTTCGTATGTCAGGAACTGATCTGCATAAGCTCCGATCGAATCCGTAAATTCAGCATCAGCATCGTAATTCTTATGGACATAATCGATGATGGAATATGTATTTGATGTCTTCCCGGTTTTATTACCTACGTTATAGTAACCAAGGTATGTATTCTTTTCCGCATAGAGGGTATACAGTTCAGTGCGCATTTCCTTAACGTCATAATCAGAGAGGATGTCATCGCATTTCTTTGCTACATCGTATGCAGTATCAACTTCAACACGGTTATCAAAATATATGGTGATCGTTTCTACCGAATACGCAATGAAGCATTCGTAATCTCTTTCAAGTGACTTAAGTTCTTTCTTAGCTTCAGACAATAAATAATCGCCGTATTCTTTCTCAAAAGTTGAACTGATGTTATTGGCAGGTCCGAAGCTGCTGCCGTCGATATAGACATCGTGAAGACTTGATGTTACTGAGTATTCAATTCCGGTTTCCTTATCGCGTAAAATCACAGTGCGGTACTCATCTTTGCCTGATCCTTTATGTACTTCACTGATAAACTTACAGTCACCGTAATGCGACTCCGCATAATTAATAAGATTTCTCTTGCTTGAGACGCTGCATGAGCATAAGAACATAAGCAGAGCCAACAGCATTATGCAGACTGTCATTGAATAATGTCTTTTGATGAAATCCATATGTGTTTCCCCTATTCCCTTTTTAGTTCCACCAATAATTTTACTTCAAAACAACTTTTATGTCGCTATTACGAAAACCTTCTGATATTCGTCTCCCAAACGGTATCTGAGTATCTCAGGTTTCTGAACAAGCTTTATGGTAAATCCGTGCATATCACAGATCTTATTTGAAAGCGCGAGACCGAGTCCCGTTCCGGCGCCTGATGCTCTTGATTCATCTCCTGTTACGAACGGGTCAAAGATCTGGTCGCATAAAGGTGACGGTATCTCATCTCCCGAATCCGCAACGAAAATCCTGACATCATCTGCCGTTGATACTGAATCCGAAGTGACAGATACCTTGATCTTTGTGCCTTCGGGATTATGTCGCATTGCATTCGTTATGAGATTCGTAATTACACGCGAAAGCTGGATCTTATCCGCATTAATGAATATAGGGCGTTCCGGTATATCAACATCAATCTCGTCTCCTGCATCCTCTATATCAGTAAAACTTAGTGCGCAGCATGAACGTACGAGTTCACATATGTCTATACGTTCTTTCTTTATCGTGAATCCTTCGCTGTCGAGCTTTACATAGTCCAAAAGAAGCGCAATGACTTCATTCATCCTGTTAGTCTTATTCATTATCGCTTCGTGATATTCAGCTTCTTTTACTTTGGGAACAACACCGTCATTTAATGCCTTGGCATAGCCGTAAACAGTCGTCATGGGTGTCTTCAGGTCATGAACGATATTGGAGATCATGAGATATCTTCTCTTTTCTTCCTTGCGGCGTTCGATCTCTTTTTCGCGTTCAAACCTTCTTATGCTTTTTGCTATGGATATTGCATAAGCGATTCCGCCGATCACATAAGGCGTTATGAGTATGAGAACAACTAAAAGAAATGATCCTAACAATGACAATAAAATTGTAGGATGTTCAGTTATTATTCTTATCGTCTCAGTCGCTTCAGCGGCATCGGTTCCGTAAAATCCATGTCTTACCAGTATTCCTTCAAGAAAGTTATTTACATCTACCGGAGATATTTTCAATGTCGGAAAGATCTTATTTGCGACCAGCGTCATTAAGAGAACAAATACGATTATGAATAATCCTTCCGCACCATTTACCTGAATTACGGAATCATATTTCATGATCTTCACAAGATTAGGGATAAGATATGTGTTCGTCAGCGCAACGACAATGAGCTCAACCATGCTCACTATCACGAGCACGAAAAAGAATCTTGAAAGTATCAGACCCTTTAACTGTTTCTCATTGCTTTTCTGACTTTTTCCCATCATTTATTCCCTTTGTAACAATGTTACACTACCCTGTAAGCCTTGAAAATCAGGCCTCAAGCCTGTATCCCAGTCCTCTGAGCGTCTTGATGTATTTTGAAGGATCCTCATCAAGTTTTGTCCTGAGTTTGCTTATTGCGACCATGATGTTATTGTCTGCAACGAAATAATCCTCGCCCCAGGCATACTCATATATCTGCTGCTTGGTGAAAACTTTTCCGGGGTGCTTCATGAGAAGTTCCATTATCTTATATTCAACAGATGTAAGCTCGATCGGCTCACCTGCTCTTATAAGAAGACATTTCTCAATATCGAGTTCAAGATCGCCCAGAGTTATCTTCTCTGACTTCTCTTCGCCGCCACCCAGAGCATAGAATCTTCTGAGATTGGATTTGACCCTGGCAACGACTTCCAAAGGATTGAACGGTTTGCAGATATAATCGTCGGCACCTACATTGAGACCTAATATTCTCTCAACATCAGCTGTTTTGGCGGAGATTATCATGACGGGAACATTGCTTGTCTCTCTTATATCCTTAAGAACGTGGATTCCGTCTTTGCCGGGCATCATGACATCCAATAAGATGATATCAGGCTTGAACGCTGTCATTTCGGGCATTACCGCATCACCTGAAGCAACTTCCTTTACCGAGAAGCCGTCATTCTCGAGATAGAGCCTTAAGAGATTCCTGATCTCCATCTCATCATCTGCTATCAAAACCTTGTATCCCATAAATCTCTCCGTTTCCAAAGTCGACCGGAGGAGACGAATCTCCTCCGGTGTCCTTTATTATACTCTATTCCTATTCCCAATTTTCCGCTTCTATCCCTATTCCGCTTCTATTCCTACCTTAATCCCTGTATTACTTTGCATCGATGCCGTACTTCAATGTCTCATAGAGTGCTGCATCTGTTGAAGCCTTGTAAGGTCCAACGAAGAAGATATCGAGGAAACCCCATGTCATGAGTGAGAGGATATCCCAGCCGATGAATGAAAGGTCAAGTACGAATGACTTCCACTTGTTGCCCTGCATGAGCTTCTTGCTCTCAGCCAAAGCATCCTTGTAGTTGATGTTAGGATTCTCGCTGACGATATAAGGAACCAGTCTGTACTCGTAGCTCTTGATGATTCCCGGAATGACGAAGAGCAAGCTCCAGAGCCAGATGAAAAGATCTCTCAGGAATGCTGTCTTTACGACATTCTTATAGTGTGAATCGAAAACATATACGATGTTGCTGAGCTTAGCAGGTTCATCAAGATTCTTTCTGAAAAATTTCCTGCATCCGTATTCAAACGGTGTGAGGAGCAGATACTTGAAAGCGAGTGCGAAGGCTCCGATAATGACCGATATGATCAATCCGACAACAAATGCTACAACTAATGCGCCTACTGCAAATCCTACTGCCTGATCCTCATCAACAGTTGAATCGATATCGTTTACTCCGTCTCCGTCTAGATCTAGCTGAAGATCAAATTGTGTATTTTCAGGATCAATATCGGGTTCAATATCAATATCAGGTTCTATATCAATATCAGGATCAATATCTGTATCTGAATTTGTGAACTGGCTGGTGAGCGCAGGGATCGAGTAACTTCCGCCGCTACTGTTTCCGCCGGCTGCTCCGATTACGAAGCAGAGAATGAGCGCTACAAGAACACACTTCCAATAATTCAGGTAAAAAGCTTTCTTACCTCTTTGCTTTACACTTTTCCTTGTCCACATATTTGCGACCTCTTTCCTATATACAAGTTATTCTATTCCGTAAGATTCCATCCCTTACGTTTATCATTCTACGCATGGAACCTTAACCTCAAAATCGGTAAACCTTAACTTAAACTTAACTTAAACCATTGCTATAATAATTTTGTGCAGTTGGCCTATATATTTACAGGGATAGATTATGGCAGACAATAACGGATTCAAAAAGACAGCTACCATGCCAGGAAACGAGCGCAAATGTCCTAATTGCGGCGGCACCCTTACTTACAATCCAGGTGCCATGAAATTGTTTTGTTCTCTTTGCGGAGAGTACAAAGATATAACTAAAGGAACAAATGGTAATGTCAAAGTCGAGAGCATAGCATACAACGACATATTTAACTCTAACCGTGCACCTCTTGGAGATAAATGCAAGCTCCTTTCATGCGACAACTGCGGAGCTGAACTGATCTATGACTCCGCGCAGGTATCTGGCACATGTCCTTTCTGCGGTTCAACAAATATTATTCCTGCTGCTTCGGAAGGAAGCATCACGAGGCCATGCGGAATCATTCCATTTTCAATAAATGAGAAACGTGCAAGATCGTCTTTTCGCGAATATCTGAAGAAAGAACTCTTTATTCCGGGCATAAAAAAGTATGCTCTTGAGAATCTGTTTCCTGTTTATCTTCCTTATTTCAGTTTCGATTCTGATACTGTATCTGATTATCTTATCGAAATCGGTTATCGCAATCCCGATGGTGGTGATATTGATTACAAACCCCGTAATGGCTCCTACAAAAGGCCTTTTGCCGGCATTACAGTATTTGCAAGTTCAAAAACACAGAATGATCTGATAAAGAAGATCGGAGATTTTTCACCGTCAAGTATACAGCCTTTTGATCCTGATTACATGGCCGGATACTATGCAGAACGTAATTCCATGACACTTAAACACGTTTTTGAAATAGTCCAATATAAAATTACCGGAGAACTAAATACATTAATTCCTGAACATGCGTTACGCGAATTTAACGGTGATAAATATCAAAACTTGAGATTTAAGACCCAATACAAGAATACCAACTATAAATACATACTTGCTCCGTTCTATCTTGCTGCCGTTACATATAAAGGTAAAAAATATGATGTAGTAATAAACGGAGTGTCAGGGGAAGTAGCCTGTTCTGTTCCTTTTGCCCGCAAGAAAATTATTACCCTGCTGATTATTCTGGGAATAATTGCAGTAGCAGTAATAATAGCTTTTATCGTCTTCTGATCAAATATCTGAATTATCAAGGAAAATAAAAAAGCACCAGTCATATAACTGGTGCTTTGGCTCCCCGAACAGGACTTGAACCTGTGACATTTCGGTTAACAGCCGAACGCTCTACCGACTGAGCTATCGAGGAATTTAATCCGGCAGCAATCTATCTTCCCGGGCCGTTGCCAGCCGAGTATTGTCGACGCCAGTGAGCTTAACTTCTGTGTTCGGAATGGGAACAGGTGTGGCCTCACCGCAATCACCACCGGAATGGTTGAGAGTCTTATACCCT
>JAZROA010000003.1:0-1527 GCA_045648465.1 Saccharofermentans sp. | reverse complement strand
ACTTCAGTAACGTCCGTTGTCCATTTCTGATTCGGTGCTGTTGCAACGAAGTCTCTGTCTATGACGTTTGGAGCAATCTTGCCAATCTCACCCTTATAAGACTTATACCTAGCTTTCTTTCTCTTACCATACAGGTTCATCCCTACCATAAGTTTTTGTACTGTCTTATGGTTAAGATGTATGCCATCATTATGCAACTGAGAGGTTATTCTTCGATAGCCATAGCGTCCTTTATGATGATCATATATCTTACGGATTGCAGCCCTGGCATCGTCATAGCCATCAGGTTCTGACAATCTTTTCGTGTGATAGTAGTATGTAGATCTAGCCATCCCTGTCTTCTCGAGAAGGATCTCAAGATCATGTTCCTGCCTTAGTTCTTGGATGGCTTCCGCCCAATCTCTTTGAGACGGGCTTCTCTTGCTTCTACTAAGGCTTTCACTTTTTTTAACAGAGCATTCTCAGCCCTCAGACACTCATTCTCGTATCTGAGACGTTCCAGCTCTGTCATCTCTTCCGGTTTCTTTTTCCTTGGTCTTCCCATATCGCTCTTTGGTGGTCGGCCTCTTGGCCTTATTGTAGCCAGTGCGTCATAGCCATGAGTTTGAACAATCTTTCTCCAAACTCTTATTTGGTCTGCACACATATTATACTTTAATGCTGCGCTCACCAAAGTTAAATGATTTTCCTCGATATCACGAACAACTTGTAATTTGAATGCGTAATCTGCTTTAACATTTTTCTTCTTAATCAATCCTGATGCACCTTCGGACTGATAGCGGGCCCATAGATATCCTAAAAGTCTATGGTTTATTCCAAAGTGCTTTTCGATATATTTTTGACTGAAACCATTCTCAAGCAAATGCATGTACTTTAATCGTTCTGCATAGCCATGTTTCTTTCTCTTTTTAGACATAACAAAACCCCGAAAGTTTTTTGTCTAACTTTCGGGGTTCATGTAATGCTCATTGGGGCTGACTCTTTTTCTCGTGGTGTCAGGATTACTTCACCATGTTCTTGAACTCCGGACATGGCTTGAATGCCGGAACCTTGTGCTCTGGGATGATCACGGTCGTATTCTTCGCGATGTTTCTTGCAGTCTTCTGCTTTCTTACCTTAGACTCGAATGTGCCGAATCCGCGGAGATAGACATTCTCACCCTTTGCGAGTGAACCCTTGACCGCCTCCATGAAACCTTCCACAGCGGCCTGAACTACTGTCGCCTCGATGCCAGTGCTCTTTGACACCTCTCTTACTATTTCTGCCTTTGTCATAACCGTTTGAATTTTGAGGCGGCAAAGATAACCCAATTCTGTTGATCTCAAAACCTTTGGACGCATAAATCTGTGTATTTGGGGACTCTCGACATTCGGGATGCCTGTGATGTGTCGCGAAGGTATGTAACGGCGAGAATCTCCCAATGCACCGTGCTCATCTCTTCGCACCTGTCCTCAGGAAAATAGACACTCCGTTCGGAGCATCGATTTTCCCATGACTGCCTTGTCCGTTTTCCTCGTTCACCATCTG
>JAZROA010000002.1:0-263302 GCA_045648465.1 Saccharofermentans sp. | reverse complement strand
ATCCTCACCGTTGGCGGTTGGATCATTGCGGTGCTGTTGTTGGTGTCGCTGTTCATTATTTCGAACACCATCAAACTGACGGTATACAGCCGTCGTCTTGAAATCTACATTATGAAATCGGTGGGCGCAACCGATGCCTTTATCCGTTTCCCCTTTGCGGTGGAAGGTATGGTCATGGGTCTTTTGTCGGGCGGTTTGGCGTATGGTATTATGTATTACCTCTACAACAAACTCGCCGCCAGCGTTCATCCTGAGCCAGGATCGAACTCTCAAAAAAAAATTTTGAGAGCCATGTTTGGCTCAAATTACTTTAATAAAAACTCAATTCTTAGAATTGAAAAAGGTCCGTTTTACTTCAAGTTTTGCATTCTATTCAATTTTCAAGATCCGCGCTTTTCCTTTGATTTCCGACTCACTTTTTTGTGTGCCTCCGTCAAAGTGCTTGATAATTGTAATTCGGCAGACCTGTTCTGTCAAGGACTTTTTTCATGATTTGAAAACTTTTTTTCTTTATATTTAAAATTTATACATCATTAAATGTTGCCATTTTATATTCTCAAACTTCTTCCGTAAAGACTTTATATATTACTTTTCAAGATTTTAAGGTGTGGCAAATTATAACTCTTTATGTTAATATACTTTTCGCTAGGCAAACGGAGAAGTACCCAAGAGGCCGAAGGGGAGGCTTTGCTAAAGCTTTAGGCCGGGCAACTGGCGCGGGGGTTCGAATCCCCCCTTCTCCGCCAAAATAAATTATGAAGTCCCAGAAAGCCTTATTTC
The DNA here is from genome assembly GCA_045648465.1 of Saccharofermentans sp. Taxonomy (GTDB): domain Bacteria; phylum Bacillota; class Clostridia; order Saccharofermentanales; family Saccharofermentanaceae; genus Saccharofermentans. The sequence continues at coordinate 262,522 of JAZROA010000002.1, read as the reverse complement.
TGGGGCTTTTTCATTTTTGCAAAACCCCAACTGCAACAAAAGTGCAACAAAATCTGCAGAGAATAAAGCCCCGGAGTTGAGTAACCGGGGCTTTGATCATTAAATTGCGATCTATTTAACTATCTTTACGCAATCCGTTTTTGCGTATCTCATTCAATTCCTCTGCGGTCAGACAATCCGATCGATATAAGCGTAAATATTCTTTGGAAACGTCAGAATCAAATATCAAAACATCATCTGAATTGATCGTCACATTGACCCCTTTACGGTAAAGCTGTCCTATCGGATGGTTTTTCATATCGGACACACGTCCCAAAAGGACATTACTAGTCGGTGTAATGTTCAGCCGGATGTTACGTTCGGCAAGAAAATCAATAACACTTTCATCCTGAACTGCAGCAATGCCATGCTGCACTTCCTGTAAATGCAGCACGTTAACGGCAGTAACAATATCTTTTGCAGTTCCCCATTCACCGACATGTGCTTTAAGAACAAGTCCATTTTCAGCTGCCTTTTCGTAAATGGGAATGAAGTTTTCTATAGGTTGTGCCATCTCATCGCCATAAAGATCTATCGAATAGAACTCTTTATGTCCCCAGAAATGCTTCAGGCATTCTTCTAAATAATCTATCGGGCAATGGCGTGAAAGGCTTATCTGAAGTCTAAGTTCTATATCAGGAGCAACTCTATCGTTTGCTTCATTAAATGCAGCGATTAGTTCCTCAATATCATTATTGAAAAACTCACCAAGTCCCCATACATCTTCGCCAATCTCCAATACGGTTACTCCGTCTCTTTTCGCCTGTTCAAAGGTTGCTTCAATCAGGAACTTACGACCTTCTGGACTATTAAAACAATTTCCGATATACCGTGAACTCCAGTCATCCATTTCATTCATAGAACTAAGAGGTCTCGAGATCGGTTCTATATCATATCCTGTTTTCGAAAAGATATATTCTCTGCAGCCGCCCAAAACAAAATGGTTATGCAGATCTGATTTCGGAAAGCTCCGTATCAGGTCAATGCTGCCTTGTTTAATTGCCTCTACAAAACCAGAATCTTCGTTCATACTAATTTAGCTTTCTATGCCATCAATAAGATTTTTCCATTTAAACTGACACACACTTTTTCATTATCCTGTATCAGACGCATCTCAAAGAAATCTATTTTTTCCATGTCAAAATCGGTGAAATCAAAATTAAGATCTACAGATTTCTTTTCATTTGTAAGAACATCATACACATCAACTCTTCCAACAGGATAAACGCCATCATTAGAGGCGTCATAACGCCCATAGGAATCAACCAATCGATAAAAGCATCTACTATCAGGACTCCACATATATGTCGCTTCACCATATGAGTAATCCTCATTAATCAACACGTTCAACTTATTGTTTGTAACGCTAAAGATAATGAATGCGTTATCGCTCTCGCCAGAGTAAAAACCCATTGCAAATAAGTTCCCTGCAGGTGATTCGAAAACATCATTTCCACCATAACCGCATTCAGGTTCTTCCAGCTGAAAAGAATCGATAACATCATAATCTTCAACTAATTCAACACAAAAGGTTTCTTCGTTAAGTCGTATTGTTTTCATATGGTACCTTAAACTAAATCATTCAAATTCCCAAGCTAATTCACCATAGCTGAAATAGTCATCTTCATCCATCTCAAGTGTCTTATCCACATAGTATTCAAACCAGTCGAGAAATCCCATCGGTTTGTCATTGGCAGGATTTTTAAGCGGATAGATACCTGCATCATCAGCTAAATCGTAGAACCATACGGTTCCGTATGTATCAGGATCATCAGTATTTACAACGAGAATGCTGTACATAGCATCGCCTTCGTGAGTCAGCATCACATAACCCTGATCAACATTAACAGTTCTGTCAATGTAAATCTGCGCATATTCTTCTTTCGAGATTTTATATACATTAAGAGGCTTTCGGATTGTATAAAGAAATTTCTTACCGGCATCAGGTTCAGACAACAAATGCTGATCTTCATCATCAAAAAGAGGCATAAAACCATAAAACGGCTGAGTACCGCTGCCGGCGAATGTAGTTATAAATCTTTTATACTCCAAAGGAAGAATAATGCCCTTCTCCTTTTCAAAAGACGCGACTTTTTCAATAGGATAAGGTTTATCCCAAACAGGCGGAAATTCACCGCATTTATAAGTGAATTGCTTTCCAGCAAAACCTTCCATCTTCTTTATGATACGTTGGATCCGCTCATCAATTAAACTAAAATCATTATCCATAAAAACCTCCAAATCATAAAACCGCAACTTCAAAGGGAAGTTTTTTCTTCTTGCCCTCCGGTTCGTCGTACTTCAACAACAGCGCCGGTTTTCCGGTCTCAGCCAAATAATAAGTTTTCGCAGTCACTTCAACTCTAATCTGATTTCCATCGGGAAAACCAACCGTAATAAAACTATGTATGTGCTTCGGACTGATGCGCTGGTCTCTGCCTGCCACACTGCAATCAGCAACCATGTACTTATGATTATTTATACGAATGATTCGTTTAATAAAGCCTGCCATCAAATCGATTATACCAACTGCTACTGCAGTAAATAACAGAACCACTGACAGAGCTGAAACCATAAGAACAGTTTGGTCATATCTGTCTCTTATCATCATTCTTATGGAAAGGAAAGCAACAAGAATCATTAACGGAATCATCGGAGCCATAATACTGACACACAAGACGGATCTACTCCTGATCTGTTTGCGGATAATCTCGTGCTCTTCGCTGTCAGCTTTGCGGTATTCCATATCTTATTCGTCCCTAAATAAGCTCTCAAATATTTCGAATGTTTCCGGGCTCATCTTACGCACGAAACCTGACAGAGATACCGAAGTAATCTTCCCGCTTCTACCGTTGCCCAAACCTTTTAAGGATGACTTGGTGTTGCCGAACAACAGCAAAGGAACCTTCTCTTCGGGAATGGGCCTTGCCTTGATTGTTGAGCCGCATCCAACAGCTGCGATCTCAGAGCAACAAGTAATTGGGATCTGGTGAAATGCGCAGTCATTCTTTGTCAGAGTATCCAGGTCGACTGTGCGCGTGATGCCTTCGGGAACAGCCGTTTTGGCCAGGTATCCGGCACCGTCATGGTACGCAATGAACCTGCCTTCTTTTTCGGTAAAAGGACCGTCTGAGATCGTCATGGTTCCTTCAGGAATGACAGCATTACAAGGCATTCCGACTTCTCTTAACTGGTATTCAAAAGCGTTCTCCAGCTTTTCGACAGGGAGCCTGGCCATAACGACCAGCGTTTCTTTTTCCAAAGCCACAGGGAAAATAATGTCGCCAACTTTTATTTTCTTTAATGAAGGCTCCTTGGAATGCCGTCCTCCATAAACCACCTTAATGGGACCGTTATCTCCGGCTGCTTTAAGTTTCTTAACGTGGTCTTGAGACCAGAAAACCATGTATCCGCTCATATTGTCACACTCAAACCGCTTTTTCTAAACGAGACTATATCCTTCTTTTTCTTTCATGCTCATGTACTTATCACACACATAATCTTTATATACGAATTCTCTACCATCTCTAAGTATCGTTCGCCCCGTTTCAACGTATGGGACATTCTTCTTAATATAGCGGACTAACGAATTAAAGGTTTTCGTTACGCAGTCCGGTCGCTTAATTATCTGACCGTCTTCATCATAATAATCAGAAATGCAAAACAATCGTCCTCTTTGAATCCTTTTTGATTCACTCCGGACTATGGTTGGCATAGCTTCGATCAGGGTAATACCACTTGAAGAATAGCCATTGTCCAAACGTTCTATTTCACCTGTTTTGATAATTCTGTATTTCCCAGCTTCAGGAATATAGAAATAATATGAGTATTCATCTTTTGAAATGATATCTACATCATCAGATATGATGACTTTTCCATTCCTCGCTTCTTTTACAATCTTACAGCCCAAATCCAAAGCCTTTTGAGCAATCGATACAAAAAACTCATATTCGATGTAATATTCTATTTGTTTGCCCAAAACTTATCTCCTTTGATTAATAAAGACTTGGAGTAGATTCAAATCAGAATATAATAAAAAACATCCAACTGCTGATATAATCGGTTATTTAAAATTCTCTTGCCATTAGATTTCTGTATTCTTCATCAGAAATTACACCTTTTATGCTTTTAATGTCATCTTCTGATAGTTCCAATTTGCTAAGAAACAGTTTGATTAAGCCTTCAGAGTCAAATTTTGCTTTTTTGCTTTTATTACACTTCTCTTCAATGACTCTTATGGAGTCTACAATATTCTTAACAACCATAAGAAATTGCTATTCGTAGTTCGCAGATATAAATTCTTCATAAGGAATTGGAAGACGGATATCAGCATACCCCTTTTTATAATTTATATATTTTCTAGGCTTGCCCCAACCATCAAGCATGTTACCTTCCGGATGACAATTTACGATTATTGCAACACTCTCTATCCCTTCTGCAAATGGTGAAATTTCAAACGTTTTCTCATCAATTCTGACGCAAATTTCTCTTAATATTTCCGAAACCTTATTAGCTGATCTCCATATTTCACAACTAAGGAAAAAAGGACGACTCATTCATTCACCTCATAAATATGTTTCTTAAAACCTATTACACCTCAATATTAAAATATTATGTTCCATCAAATCTCGTGGAAATCTGAGGATCGTAGTATGGACAATCATATTCCAACATTATATCTATTATCGTGTTAAGTTCGGTTTCCGGTAAACTGAAGCTGCAATCAAACAACACAGATTGCTGTCTGGGATAAACAGTGAATGAGCCTTTTGCATTTTCAAAATTGTAAGGATCTAACTTTGTATAACTGCTAAACGCATTATTCAGCTTGCCAAGTATCTCAGCACTTGGTAATTGAGTAAGACCGTCTATATTCTTACCCGCTATACATGAAGTCATATACACCTCGTGATTATCAAGATATATACCCTCCTCATATTTCCAAAAGGCTAACTGTCTCCCCATACAATCTCCTCTAATATACAACTCGCTTCAAACGAAATTTTAAATTTTCCACATTATCTTATAGAATACAAAACCTGCGACAAAAAGTGCAACAAAATCCGCAAGAGTTACGTAGATTTATAAAGATTTACATAATATTGGAATAGGTCAGAATCCCATATTTTTAGGCTTTTGCGGCAATTACGGAGGGTTATAAACAATAACTATTCGTGCCCCCCTTCTCCGCCATAGTTTTTTAGGCAAAAGGCCCGTAAACAATGCGTTTCGGGGCTTTTTGCTTTTTCTTATACCCTTAATAATACCCTTAACAGCATTTTCTCAAAGATACTTGATGTGGTTATATAACACTTTCTATGTACTTTTGCTGGTTATTTGCCGACCTTAATCTCATCGTGCGCGAGAAATGGGTATATACATCAAGTGTAGTGTTTGCCTTTGAATGTCCCATGTTTTCCTGAACAGTTTTGACATCATCGCCGCTTTCGAATGATATTACGGCGAACGTATGCCTTAAATCATGGAATCTTGCATCAGGCAGCCCTATCTTCCTTGCAATTGCCTTAAAGCTCTTATATACCGTTACATGAGCAAGGTGATCTCCAATTTCATTGGAGAACACGAGATTCAGCGGATTATTCCAGACTGTGCCAGCTTTCGCCTGGCACTCATCTTGCCATGCTTTTTGCTTTTCCAAACGCTGCATTACATACTCGGAGAGCATAACCACTCTCTCCTTGTCTGTTTTGGTCGAAACAAGCACATATTCGCTTTTTTCATCAGAACCCTTAATCTTCTGAAGATCCGTTTTGGCTAGTTCCATTTTATTGAAATGCATGTTTAGTTCTGCTCTTTTAACATATGCAAACATTAGCTTAGATGCTCCGGATTATACTCACAACTTAAGTCTATCAGAATAGCAGTTCGGTTAGTTCGACAACTTTTTTCAGATAATCAACGCATGAATGCCAATGTGTTGTTTAAGCATCAGAAAGGCCCTGAATTACTGATTGTTCGGGCGTCTTCCTCATGACATACTTTGCTCATCAAACAAAAAAACACATGCCAAATCAAGGAGGGCAAACAAAATGAAAAAGACAATCGCAACAGCAGTAATCACAGCAGTCACAACAGCAGCTATCGCAGTAGGATGCTTCGCAGGATGCGCTAAGAAAGACAGCAAGCAGACAGCATCAGCTTATCTCGATCAGGAAGGCAAATCGATCGAAGCCACAGTAGATATTTCAGACGGTTATTCCTGTGATTTTGCAAGAGGAGCAGTTTACCTTTACAATCAGGAGAACAAAGAAGGCGTTGAAGCGGTAGCCATGGGAATCTCTCTCGGCGAAGAAGTTTACAGCGATTACCTCAAGACAGCCGAAGCAGATGCAAACAAGAAAGAGCTTAACGGCGGCTTGATGTTCCAGGCAGACAATACAATGATCTACATCACCAAGGTAAGCACAGATTCTTACTTCGGTATCTTTGCAGATAATGTAACATCCGCTCAGATGGAAAAGTACGTTTCCCGCTTCACAGTAGCACCTGAGTTTTGATAATAAGCTAACTACATCCTAACCTAATATCCCCTCATTCAGTCAGCAGCGTCACACCGGTGGCGCTGCTGATTGCTTCATAATTAATCAGTCATTTTTTGCCAGATCAACCGCATATATCAGAGTCTGATCATACATCATTTTGACTTCGTAAGAATTTGTATCGAGGCCCTGATCTGACAGCCATGTTACTGGTAGGATTCCTTACACCTGTTGTTCTGTTCGGAAGCCTCACGATCTCGTTGATGAACTCCAACTCTTCTGAAGTCAAAGCAAAGACCATGCAGAAATACGCCGTTACTAAGGAATACCTCCCGGATGAACTTAGTCTTGAGCCGAAGGCACACATATATAAGCAGGACACAAATGAAGAAGAGATCACAATATCTCCTGACACAGATTGCATCCGGTTCAGAGATGCACTTCTTCCTAATATCGGCAGATCCTGATAATCACTATCCCTGTTGTTTTAGGCCGTTATAGCCGGTACGGCGATCACTCTTCAGGCGTAACAGGCGGCAGTTCGTGAATATCGTAGTTATCGTAATAGATGTCGAACGCTGTTCCGGCATCTCCCGAAAGCTCTATCAGCGCGCCTGCCTGGAACATAGTCGAAAGACTTCCTGACGGTGCATCCCATGAAGCATTGGATACTACATTAAGTTTCTCTTCTCCGGGAACCGGCGCCTTTAAGACCGACTCAGCAGAGAACAGCAATTCACCCGTAGCAATATGGTAGTCACTTGATACGATTGCCAGATACCTTACAGACGGATATTCAGATACGAGAATATCATATGTATAGATCGCATTCTGAGCTGTGGTAAGCGAACTATCCTCAACAATGATGCGGCCTTCATCCACTCCGTGTTCTTCAAGCCACTTTGCCATCTCACCTGCTTCTGTTGCAGAAGCGTTACCAGATGCAGTGCCTCCGCCTGTACATACGATATATGCATTCGGATACTTCTCGGCGCTTCTGAGAGCAACATTAAGGCGGTTGATAAGTTCGTCTCTCATAGAGCCGTCCGGGTTAAGCTGAAATCCAAGAACAACAATGCAGAGCTCATCCGTATCCGGCAGACCGTCAGGCAAAACATCATAGTTAAGATTCTCACCCAGTTCAGGAGAACGCCACAGATCCATTATCTGCGTCCATTTCATGCCGGCGGTCTCATCTTCAGCCGCAAGATCAGTTAACAGCGAATCGATCCTCTCATCAGCCTCAGAACCGTAATAACCGTAGTCCATGACGATCTCTTCAACGATACTTTGTACGGCTTCGGGATCAGCCATATGGCTTTCTGTGGTCTCCGTTGTTGCATCAGTTGTTGAAGATTCAGTCTCGGTCACCGGCGGATCTTCTGTGGATATTATCTCAGCCGGTGTTGATTCAGTCTCCGGCCTGCCGCATGACGATAATGACAGAAGCATTATCGATATAAGTGTCAATGCGATTATTTTTTTCATCATTCCATTACATATCAAATGCAATTAACCTAAACTGTATTTCTCCTTTACGCGCTCATCAGGTTCATATCCTGACAGATAATCATCGGTCAGGGAGATAAGCTGATCGTATGTCACCGGACAAACAGAATACTGACCTGTAAGATTATTGTAATCACTATATGTATTATCTATCAGCACAAGAGAACCGCTCTGTTTTTCGATGCCCAATAAACTCAAATTATGGATACTATAGATATTCTTGAAATTACTGTCATATACGTCCGTGTTGATTGAACTGATATAGTAATATCCACTCTGAATGTCATAATAGAACATTCTCACATTTCCTTCTGTGGAATAGATCGTCTTAATTTTTTCACCGGAAGATGAATCATAAATATAGACTGCACCGTCATATAACTGGATAAGCCCAAGATCAGCATTCTGACACATAACAACGCGGTGGATCCTATTCTCCAGGAACTCAGTCTCACTCTGCATTACAAGATCTACAAATTCGGCAATATCAGGTTTTTCATATATTTGAAAAGCTTCATAGTATTTTACTGGCAGTACTTCATAATCACCGGAATAAACGGTCATATAATCAGACTGCCTGAATGTGTATGTATATATGTGGTTATCACCTGTTATTGCAGCGAAAAGCTTACCGTTCCTGAACACTTGCATCCATGAAAAAACCTCATCAGAAAGGCCTGTGTTATAGCATAAATATTCACCGTTTTTAATCTTAAAAAGATGTCCTTTAGCATCCACCAAAAAGATTGAATCGTCGGAAGGAGTAACCCTGAAATAATTTTTTTCAACATCAAACTTATCAACATCATTCAGATCCTTATCAAGTATTGCTACTGTACTCTCAGATACCAAGACAATATCATCATTCTGGACAGCTAACGCATAGAAATCTTCGACATACCTGCTTTTAATCCTGTCAAACCCGGAGATATCCATGATCCAGAGAGAATAGCGCCATGTCTCGTCTATAACCTCCATCTGCTTCCACACAATACTCTTTCCGTCCGTTACAATATCAAAGCATGCCGAATCGGCGATCTGAAGATGCTGTGAACTTCCATCCTGCAAATTGACTTTATATGCAATTGTCTCCTGCTTATAGAAGTCTGTAATGAAGATCCAGTAGTCATCAGAAGAGGGAATATAATTGGCATAGACCTCGAGTTTTAATTCGTCAGAAAAGCCCTCATCAGAGTAATTGATACTCCAAACAGATTCACTGCCCTTATAAAGTCTTACACTATCCCCTGTCAGCATCACATATCCTGCCCCATTGGTGAAGGATTTCAGTCTTGCTTCGGAGATCCCGAGATCCGTCTCTTTTCCTGATTCAAAATCAAAGTAAGAATAATTATCATCCGCTCTTTTGAAGACAAAACCGTTTTCCCCATCAAAAGCAAACTGAACAAAATCTTGCACCTCAAAACTTAAAACAGTAGCGCCGGTATTCATATCTACAACATATCTGACAAAGTCAACATCATTAACTGAAGCATATCCTCCGTTTGGAGATATGATCATTTCATCAAGCACAGAACACGGAAGCAGAACATCGTTATCACATCCAAACGTGTTTGGAAGATCATAGATACCAAGCGCATTGACAAGAGCTTTTGTGGCAAGTTCACTGTAGTTACCTGTCTCTTCATCCGGGAGCGCAAGTCTTGCTGCATATACTGCATCTTTCCTCTTACCGTCGCGGAGAAGATTGTCCGATGTAGCGGCAAGCGTATCTGCATACTTGAGGCTTATTATCTCGTTCTGTTCCATTATCTCGCGGTTCTGGCCTGCGATCCTGAACAGGAACCCTATGCAAACAGCAAGGAATGCTACCAGGACACCGAAAGCAATAAGCACACGGCTTCTTGTGCGCTTATACTGTTCCTGTCTATGCCTTTGCTGCAGGTCGTCAAACCTTATTCCTAAGATCGCTGCGGCAAGACGGATTACGGCTTTTTCTATCTTGGGATTTCTTTCTTTTGAATTCTCACCTCTGCAGTCAGCGGCAAGCGGCTCCCTCTGCACTTTTGTCCAGAATGGTCTTCCGTCAGGTCCGATCTTATACAGATCTTCATAGATTACTTCAGGCGGGAATGTCTCCATGGGCTCGCCATCGGCAAGAACGAGCAGGACATGCTTTCTGTCATGGAACCTGAGGAACGTCTCGATCTCTTTCCGGCACCACGATGATTTAAGATATTCGGGAGAACAGACCGCAATTAGATAATCCGAGTTTACTATCGCTTCTTCTATCTCTTTGGTCAGATCATCAGATACAGAGAACTCGGTCTCATCACGGAAGATGCGGCTGAGCCTGGTCCTGCCTACCTTATTAGCTATATCTTTAGGAAAGCGGAAACCTTCCAGTTTCTTCTGCAGCTTTGATGCTATCTCACTGTCAGGCTCACAATGCCTGTAACTTATAAAAGCATCAAATCTTCCTGTTTTTGCCATACCCTTACCCACAAAAGCAAAATCAACCGTTGCCGGAATTATCACTCATACCAGGATATTATAACATCATTGTACATGTCGGTGTCTTAGTGAGAGAAAGAGGCATTCCATGATATCTTCCATGTAAAGTATCCTAATAGTAAGGGACCATCGCAATTGCGACAGTCCCATAATAATTCAGATCATTAGATCAGCTTATTATTCTGCTCAAAGCACCTTGGTCGCCAGCGGCTGATCACGGAGCCATGTTCGACTGTATCCTGTCGGTAGCACCAAGTCCCCCGCCGCCTACTAAACCATTCTTCCTTTCCTGAATTCGATCTGTGGCACCGAGTCCGAGGCCACCGCCTATATTAGTAGGATTCTTTTCCTGAATCAGATCTGTTGCGCCGAGTCCGATGCCGCCGACTGATCCGATATTCTTCTCTATCAGACCGCCAGGTGCCCGTCTGGGTTCCCTGCCTGTGCCGTCAATTATGAGACCTCCGCCGCCGTTAACATTTTCGAGATCGTCCATATTGAGATTCATCTTATCGTCTGCCATAGGTTGCCTCCTTCTGTCTTCTGCCGGAATATCAGCAAAGCGTTTGTTTTATAAATTAATCATAGTATTCCTAGGCAGGAATTGAGTTACACTGCTCAAAACATATGATGAACAAACAGTAAATAAGATTTCGGTCAAATAGAGTATTTACTGATTAGTTACACATTCGAAATCGAACCTTGGTAGTCTCTTTCCTATATAACTGATAGTCTTTAAGAATAAGATGCCCAGGGCTGATTGCCGTCCGTTTTGGCGGACAAGGCCCGGAAAGGAAGCTTCATGAAACTATCAGTCAGAAATAAAGCAATATCGCTCGGTATAGTATTTATGCTTATATTTACTTCCTGCGCCAGACCGGCACCAAAACCCACCTCTGATGAGATCATCGATACCGTAATCAGCAATTTTGAATTGCTAGCCAAGATACCCCGTCCTTCGCACCACGAAAAAGCTGTCAGCGACTTCTTTGTCTCCTGGGCTAAGGAGCAGGGATTAGACCCTGTTCAGGACAGCCACAACAATGTCATGTTCAATGTCCCCGCGACCAAGGGTTATGAGAATAAGCCGCTCGTTATCCTTCAGGATCACATGGATATGGTCGTTGCAGTAGAAGACGGCAAAGACTTTGACCCGCTCAAGGATACGGTCACGTTAATACGTGATGATCAGGCAAGGACCATTACCGCTGACGGCACCTCATTAGGAGCAGACAACGGCATCGGGTGCGGCATCATGATGTCAGTCGTCCAGGGGAAAATGCCGCACGGCCCTTTGAGAGTTATCATAACGACAGATGAAGAAGACGGAATGGACGGCATGTTCAATCTTGATCCGTCATGGCTTGACGGCGCGAAGTATCTCATAAACATAGATAACGAAGAGTCAGATAACGTCACTGTAAGCACTGCTGCTGGTGATTCTCTGCGCATCACGGGAACGCCTGAATTCTCCGATGCAAAGGGTGATAAAGCACTGGCAATAACTGTGTCGGGACTTGCAGGCGGACACTCCGGCGTTGATATCGATAAGGGCAGGCTTAACGGCATAAGAGCTCTTGCCGGACTTCTGAAAGAATTATCTTCTAACGGTATCTCATATGAGCTCGCGAATATCGACGGCGGATCAGCACCGAACGCGATCCCCGAGAGAGCAAAGAGCGTCATAGTAATCGACTCAAAAGATCAGGCACAGATCGAATCCATTGCTGCCGGATATCTTAAAAATCTTCAGGAATCATACCTCGGAATTGAAGATTCTATCGAGATCACCATAACCGGTGAAGATACTATCCCTCAAGTAGTAAGTGAGGAATTCAAAAACAATGTCATACGCCTCACAACTGAGATAATCGACGGCATCTACACGATGTCAAAAGACATGGAAGGACTGGTTGAAAGCTCTTCCAACATCGGAATCTTAAGACTTGATCCTGACGGGCTTTATGCTACGACATATATCAGAAGTTCTGTAGGAAGTCTTGAGACTGAGATCCTTAATTCACAGCTGGATCTTGTCAGAGAATGCGGCTTTTCAACAGAGTCTATAAAGATGTCAGATCCATGGCCTTACAACCCGGACAGCGAACTTACAGAACTTACCAAAAAGATCTATCTTGAGCAGAACGGAGAAGAGATCAAGATCGTCGCTGTTCATGCAGGACTTGAGTGCGGAACATTAGCGTTGCTGTCTCCCGACCTTGACATGATCTGCATCGGAGCTGATATACGCGATGCTCACACGACAAGAGAAACAGTCATGCTCGATTCCATACCTGTCTGCTGGAACCTGCTGGCGGAATTGCTGGTAAGGATCTGATGGTTTTGCTTAGCATCAGGTATTCTCGGAGAGCTCTTCAGCGACCTTCTTCGCATAGCGTGAGAGGATGATAGCTCCGGCTGTCTTCTCCTTATTTCTCAAACACAAGTATCTTACCGCGTTCAAGACTGTCGAATGTAACACCGCCCTTTTGCTGATAATAGGGGCTGTATACTTTCTCGAAGTGGATTCCCTGCAGATCTTTTTCGATGAACTTAAATCCGTATTCACTTATTTCATCGATCAGTTTCTTATATGTGTACTTGCATTTCTTTTTATTCTTATCTCTGAAATTCGACAGATGGAAAGGAAGTACAGCAAGAATGCCGCCGGTCTTCAACGTTCTTTTCGCTTCTTCAATCATCACGAAACGGTGAAGTCCGTTATATGTTTTCTCTTCTCCATGAAACATATCTGCATAGATGACAAGATCAAAATAATCATCGTCAAAATCATGACGGTAATCTTCTCTTCCGACAGTTGTTGTAATGCAATTGATCTCCTCGTCCTTCGCCTTTCCGTTTACGTAATCCAAACACTGCTTGTTGATATCCACAGCATAGACTTTGCATTTCTGTTCGAAAGCAAAAGATGCCGCAAAAGAATAATTACCTGCACCACAGCCATAGTCGAGAATCACAGGATCATTTACATTCAGGATCGAAGAAAAGATATTTGCACCTTCCTCTTTCTCCCATTTATTTACGTCGTCGAAAATACTCATTGTCAGTTACCTATCAATGCGTTCTTTTTCATAGATTATCCCCTTTACATTAAGAACGCTGTTACTGCAAAGCAGCAAGCTTCGACTGCCGCAAGCGGCGTCATCACGTATTTTTCCTTCTTACTTGGAGATATTATATTCATGACCGTGTTCACTGCAAAGAAGCCTGCGAAAAAGAAGCAGATGATCTTTATCACTTTGCCTGCAAACCACATATTCATAAGTCCGCCGCCCTGAAGTATCATTGCTGCTCCGAAGAGCTGGAGGATAATGGATGAAGCTGCAAACATCCTGTACATCGGCGGCAACACTTTATATCTTCCGCCCATAGTAAACTCACCCAACGGCAGACCGAATATCAAAAGGATCTCCATTACCGCAACTGCCAGGAGCAGTACTGCGCCTGTTATTGAACTTACAGTTAATACCATATTATTTTCCCTTCACCGCTATCTTCTCAGGATCGGCGCCTTCATTCAGAATGAACGCATCAGCAGCTTTATTGATCATTTCCATCATCTCTTTCTCCGTTCCCTTAAGAACGCCTGTCGCAAGCATCGTCGCAATGCCGTGTGAATAAATGATGGTATTCCTCACAAAACGGATCACCTGCTCCTCATTAAGTCCGGTCTGCTCTGCGATCATGGCGATCATCTCTTTATTTTTTGCCCTGCCGATATCCTTAAGGTTATAGGGCTTGCCCATAGGGCTCTCGCCCAGATAAAGGAACTTAAAAAGATTCGGTTCCTTGAGCGCCATCTTCACATAGGACCTGCCCAGGAATTCGAAGCTCTCAAGTTTGTTCTCATAACTTGATGCAGCCTTCTTCGCGGCATAAGCCATCGCATATTCAGAGAGGGCCCGCCTTAGTCCGGTCATGTTCTCGAAATGCCATACAATAGGCTGAGTCGAACACCCGATCTCAGATGCCAGTGTCTTAACATTGACCGATGCATAGCCGTCCCTGATGAGCATCTTCAACGCTGCTTCCAAAATAACTTCTCTTGATATAGTAGTTTTACGCGCCATAGGAGTCACTTTCCATAAACAAAATTATATAATCCTGTTTATATTATACCGCGAATCAAAAACTGTCAACACCCGAGGATGGGCAGAATCAAGTCTCAGCCTTGTCTTTGGATTTGAGCTTATCGAGGATTAAACGCTTTATAAGGAATGCCAATACTACAGCAAGCGCAAAGTAAATAAGCTTAACAGATAATTTAATCTATTTTTTCACGATTATGCGGAGAGATTATTATTCCAAAGCAATTATCAAACAATAGACTTTATACGATTTCTAATTCATCATCCGAATAGGCAAGATCAATCAACACCATCTCTACCCGATCCCAATCATCATCTGAGACACCACAAAGTAATACTGAAGGACAATATATTTATCTGCCTAATTAAAATACCTTCCTGTATTTTTCTCCGCCCCACTCAACAACAGTGAAGCCCTTTCTCTCAGAAGGGTTGATTCCCGTAAGATCCTGAGGTTCTATGCTGACCGGCGTATTGGAAGGATACCAGAGCATGTTTACGATAATAACGGTATCAGGTTCAGGAGCAATATAATGAGAAACTGCATTTTCATAAGCCGATGTCTGAAATGAAATAACATTATACTTATTGCCTTCCATCTGCGGGAGCCAATACATGATGAAAGTATCAGCTTCTGCATCAGTCAGCCCCAACTGCTTAAGTGACTGTTCAAGAAATTCGGCAGTATCTTCTCCTGCGACGCAGAAACCATAGCTAAGATCCGGGGTTATCGATATTTCACCTTCCCAGAACAGGAACGGATACTCTCTTCCGCTCTTATCTGTTAATGTTCCGTCAGGATATGCGGTAACACTCCACCCGTTCACGTGATCATAAACAGGATATGATGTGGTCAGTTCGCCGTTCAGATCAAGCCTGACATTAACCTCCATATCAGTTTCCGGATACAGGTAAATGACCGGTGCAGCAGCTTTTGCCCTGGAAAGATATGAGTTTAAGGCTATTAGCAAAATGGTGATAAACAGACATATGCATGCGGTTATCAGCAATGGCATCAGGACCCTTTTCCTTTTTCCGGATCTGATCAGTCTCACAATGAAGTAAAGACAGATGAAGAATGCAAGCGGAATAAGATCGATCACTGCATAATGACCGATCTCCTCAATCGTGATCTCACTAAGCAGTTCGATGAAAGTAACTTCGTTTGAATTCTCTGCGGGTTCAACAAAGCCTAAGATCAGGATGTTATTATCATCGTACTGGGCATATTCAAAAGATATTTCATCACCCGGTTTAAGAACAGCGACTTTCTCTCCACTCCCACTGATCGTAAAGACTGTATTATTATCTACACCATACCAGTCCGTTTCATCCGGACAGTCGATCATCAACCATACAAGGATGTATTCATTTCCAATCTGCTCGGGTCTGATCTCCGGAATCTTGATTGTATTCCCGTCTGCAGTTTTGCCGTAAATATCAGAGATTCTCTCGTTAGAGACTAAACCTGTCCGCTCCGGCCACGTATCCGGATCATTTAAATCAAAAGTATACGGAAGATAGGAATGCATCTGGATGGTGTTTCTCTCCCTGAACTCTTTTGCTTCATTCAGTCTGCGGACTAACGAGAAAATATTGGCCCCGATTATTAACACAATAACCAGAACAAAATACAGAACCGTCCCAAACGACCTCGAAGGTTTTACTCTTTTTTCGTTGCCCATCAGAAACCACCTTGGGGATTATCCCCAGACATCTATCAGTCACATTTACTGATAATTTCCTAACTAAGGGGTGCCCATTAATAGAAATTATAACACGCCAGACAAAAGATTATTGATTTTATATGGGTCTCTGACTAAAAACAGAGCACTTTTAGCATGCTATGAAAAATGCAAACCCAACTTGCAACAAAACATGTAAAGGAAGCAAAACACCTGCCGGTTATCGTATACACGATCAGATCGTACGCTACATGCTCTCTTGCGACTTTCGAGTATCACTCCTGCGAAATACTTTTGATTATCGATTGTCCTTTTTGTTTCTTCAACAAAACAACTTTAGAGTTTTTCACATGGTTTCAAATGCGACAAGACGGATACCACTCCAAAATCTTTCGTCTTGTCATAATAACCGATTATGTAATCAAGGTAATCGTCAATCAGAGTTGCTTTATACAGGGCTTCGGCGATAAATACCATTTTCCAGGAACTCTCAAAGTCCATCATCCCTTTGCTGTGTTCTCTTTGTTCCATAAAAACAATTATCCTATGCGATGGTATTCTCCAGTCAGAAATAAGTCACCGTTAGTATACTACGGTTGCCCTGTCATCGAGTTTCCGCGTTCTGTCCCTGAAATCAAATTGGGACTTGCTTCCGCTCTTCACAGTCACAGTTTCATAATAATACTCGGTATATGAACTTAGTTTTCCTCCGACAATGTATTCCGATTTCGTCTTTTCCTCATCGGCGTTGTAATAGTTGACCGTAATAACTTCCGTAAGCACAGCATCTGATCCGTCACTGAAAACCTGGCTTGAGACCCACTTCTCGGTAATGATACTCTCCTTGCACATGTAGCCTTCATCCGAATATTCATATTTGATCTCTGTTCTGTCCACGAGCACATAGACATAGTCAATGACCCGGTTTTCATTATCATAGGTATATTCTGAAGAAGACAGAAACTCTCTGTCACCGTTTTCAATACTGTATGTTATTTCCTTAAGAAGGTTTCCCTTCGCATCATATTCTTTCTCGGTAACATAACGGAGTTCATCATTACTGCCGTAAGTGTTAAGCGTCTTCTTATTGCCATCTTCAACCGTCTCGGTTCTCGAGGCCAGAATGCTGCTTCCGTCAGACGATGTGATGGTTCTCTGAATCATTTCTCCCTCGGAATCAAAAATATCCTCATAGATCTTATCCACCATGTTGTTATCGTCGTAATCGGTTTCGATCTCTTTTAGAAGTATCCCTTCGTCATCGTATTCATATTCAACAGTATATGTGCTCGAAAATGACTCTTTGCGGATAGGTAATCCGGCTTCATTATATTCAGTAACTACTTCGACCTCGCCGGTATAGCCATAGGTGGTCTCTTTTCTGATGACACCATTCTTATCGTACTCTCTCAAATACTCGACATTATCCCGGCTGTTAATCTTCTTCTCGGAGAAACTTCCTGAAGAATCATATTCGCGTTCTATTGTTGTATTCAGGTTGCCGTTATAGTATTCACATTCTTTCACCGGATTGCCGTTCTTGTCATATTTATACAAATACTCACTGAAACTCATCAGACCGCCGTCGGCATAATAAGTGCATGCTCCCGCATAAAGCCTTGTCTTCTCATTGGAGCACGCAGAAATACTCAGCATAAGAACGACCGATAACAACGCACAAGCCAGTTTCTTCATATAATCTCCTTTTAGATGAATCTCTACAAAAACACTTGTAAACTTATTTGTCTGTACCATTAATACAGAAGTACGGGGTAAAATGTTGCAATACTCTTCTAAGGTAATATTTCTATTTTTTGGCAGTTCAGTCTGTACACACCTGACACCCGTGAATACTGATAAACATAGAAGTTCCACCGTTTGACATACTCAGAGCATCTTTCATCTCATCACCGTCAGATTTGTGGCTAAAACATACCGTGTTGGACATCTTTATCTCCTCAGTTCACATGCCGGACTAAATGGTTATATTCTTTTCTGATAAAAAACGAATCCATCCTCAACCTTTACGACTCGATAACCTAATCTTTTGTAAAAAGCATTTGTCCGTTCATTCCAACACGGGGTATCAAGATTAAACTCAGCAGCCCACGAAAAATACTTCTCTATGCATTCCATCAAACGAATTCCGTAACCTTTTCGATGATAGATGCTATCAATAAAGATCCTGCCAATATATACGCTTCTATTTGTTTCATCCGGGAATACGATGGCTGCCCCTACCAAATCATTATCTGTCAATGCTTGATACAAATGTCCCTCCCGGGCCATCTGTTTATGCCATTCCACCGAATCAAAATCAGGCGGACAATCCTCTTCTGCCCCGCCTACATTCACATCCGTTTCAAAAGCTCTGACAGACATATCTGTGATTCTTTCTGCCTGATCTGCTTCCGCTTTGATAATACGCATCCAACTTCTCCTAACTGTCTCAACAAATCCCGACTTTTCTTAGTCTATTAATCCGGGTTCCGATAAATCCGGTTCCCCAGATTACAGATACAGCCATAAGTATCAGATTCATGGAGTATAAGCCCAGTAAGAAGGCAGATATTGCAGGCAGCAATGCCCCTGCAACAGGAAAACCTGCAAAGAAAGAATACAGATCTCTTCTCTTCTTTTTGCTGCAGACACAAACGATTCCACGGACTAAATACAAATTCATCGCAATAAGTGCAGTAACCCAGATTATGATCTTCCAGTCAAAATATATTCCTTCTTCAAGCAGCCTGATATAAGGATCTGAAGACTTAAATACCAACAGGACTACTATCACTACAACCTGACCAAACTGAGCCATGACTGACAGCACTTTATTTCGGGTATTGATCTTAAATCCTTCTGCCCTGCTCTTTTTCTCCCACAATAGTTTTGGAATGATAAACATTACAAGGCTTAGCATTCCCGTAAAGGAAAAGCCTAACTTGTAGGGTTCATTCTCGCCAAACAACAGTGAGCTTATTCTGACTGTACTAATAGTATCTCCAAAGTGCTCTTTGAGTCTTCCATACAAATACATCGGCGTATCAGTCCTTGTATGATCGATACCGTAAATGCCCATCACCTTTCCGCCGACAGAGTCATAAGCATCAATGAAGTTTTCGACCATATAGTTTTCTCTAAGCAAGGACAGGCCTTCATAATAAGTCTCATCCGTATAGAATTCCACTCCTTGCTTTATACACTCAACTGCCTTCTCATATTCAGGCGAATCCTTCAAATCGTTCTCTTCAAGATAAGAAAGATAGCTTAATCCCGTCGTGTCAAACTCATGCCCTACATCAGTCCCATGGAAAACTGTTTCCGGGCAGCTCTTCTTTATATCCTGGAAAAACTGATAATAGTATTCGTTTCCGGCAGCACTTCCCTGAAGATCATAAAACACCTGGTCAATGATGACGTCGTCCGGTTCATGCATCCAGACGTTTAAAAACTCTGCAGTATAATACGGCAATTCAATAAAAAGATCCCTGTATCCTTCACCATAATAATTCACCCAGAGATCATACTCGGCATCATAATAAGACTGAACTCCGTGATATTCACCATAAATACTGATCTGAGTATCATCCGTAGGGTAAGAATCAACAGCACGATCCTTATATGAAAGGAACATCGCGGTAGCAATTACCGATATAAGAATAGTAAATACGATTATCGAAGATATTCTTATTTTCATTTACACCTCAGTCTTTATCATGTCCACTTTTTCGAGAACGCACCGGCATCACCTGCAAAAAATCCATATCAACATACAGTTTATCGCCGGAACTGATAGAGTGATTTAAATGCAAAACTATCTTATAAGAGACTTAATCCGGCTGTTCCCCGTCATGAGCTTCCCAAGCACATTCGGTATACTGAAAATTGCTGAACACAGCAGTGAACGATGAATCCTCAGGGGAGCAGGCATATACTCCGAACCTTATCTTTCCTGCCCCTTCATTCAAATGGCATAAGCGCATCTGTCTCCACCTGGATCCGTCATCCGAGCACTCTATACAGTAATCATCTTCTCTGCGGCTCAGGCGGTACCACATGCTTTTAACACTTGTAGGGATTTCTGTAGTTGCCCAATCCGAATATCCGTGATTTGTCACAACGCTTCCGAGATGCTGAAAATCCTCATTCTCATATTCTATGGATCCTTTTAACCAGTTATCACTATCCAGATATATAACTATTCCGCATTGGTCAAATCTGTGATGGCTATCTTCAAATGATGTTTTCACAACAAAGCTGAAATACTTTTCTTCTGTTTCCATCTGAAAAGCCGGAGCATTATCATTACGGAAATGGTAGTATGTTCTCTGCCACAGATCTGTGTGCGGCGATGTGGTGACTTTTAAAGTATCTCCGTCGATCACATATTTTTCCGGTTCTCTTGTCCAGACAAACTTATCTAAATTCATATCTCTCACCTCGCTAATCCATATAAAGATTTAAAGACCAAAGGTAATTCCGTGAATAAAATAATTATATCATTTCTGATAGATCGAGCAGCGCGACGGCCTGGAACATGGTTGAAAGATCTTCGGACGGTGCATCCCATGAAGCGTTAGATATTACTGTAAATTCTTCTTCTCCGGGAACAGGTGCCTTCAATACCGCCACCGCAGTAAACAACAATTCTCCCGTAGCAATATGGTAGTCACTTGATACGATCGCCAGATATCTGACAGACGGATAGTCAGATACGAGTATGTCATATGTATAAATTGCATTCTGAGCCGTGGTAAGCGAATTATCTTCAACGATGATACGTTCTTTTGCTATGCCATGATCTTCAAGCCAGCCGGCCATCTCACCCGCTTCGGTTGCAGAATCGTTATTGTAAGCTGTGCCGCCTCCTGTACATACGATATATGCATTCGGGTACTTCTCGGCACTTCTTAGTGCAACAGTCAGACGGTTAATCAGTTCATCTCTCATGGAGCCGTCCGGATTAAGCTGAAATCCCAGAACAACTATGCACAGCTCATCCGTTTCCGGCAGGCCATCAGGCAAAACATCATAGTTAAGATTCTCACCCAGTTCAGGAGAACGCCACAGATCCATTATTGTCTTCCACTTCATTCCAGCATTCTCGTCTTCTGCCGTAAGGTCCATTAACAGAGAATCGATCCTCTCATTTGCCTCAGATCCGTTATAACCGTAGTCCATGACGATCTCTTCAACGATGCTTTGTACTACTTCAGGATCTGCCACATGGCTTTCAGTGATCTCTGTCGTTTCATTAGTTTGCGGGATCTCTGTACTTTCAATAATTGCGGTCTGTTCTGTTACTACAGTTACTTCTGTGTTAACAGTAACCATAGTAATTTCAGTATACTCATTATCCGCTGTTTTTCTTTTGCATCCAGGCAGTGAAAATGCCATGATCAAGACAAGCGAAAAAGAAACAGCACGAATTGCTTTTTTCACAATTTCATTCAAACTCTTAATCAGACCCGGTTTCGTCATCGCCTCACCATAAGTTCTTTCATGATCTTATAATATTGCTCATGCATTATATCAGTATTCATATCGCCGCGGAGAAAAGTTACTCCATATTCAGAAGTGCCGTTAGTTGCTTTTTTATTCATTTTTTGCATGCGCGAATAGTGTTCCAGCACTCCGACTAATTCACGTAATTTAATGAAGTATTCTTTATCTTCATCAGATGCTCTCGTGATAACTTCTTCGACCATAACTCTTGCAGCTTTATATCTTATTCGATCATACGAACTAACGGCATCATTCAATTTAATGTCACGTACGCTTCTCCATCTTCCCGCACAGAGGACCCTTCCGCGGAGAGCCGTGAAATTCTGGGGATCGAGCATAAGTTCCATGACAAACAGTTCGTCGGCTTCTTTGAAATCTTTCTGCGAGAGACAGTGCATTGCGCTCTTAAGTGAATCCGCATCAGACAATAATACACTGCTATATGCAACTCCGCACGAATGGCACTCATAAAGTCTTCTTTCCCTGTCAAGCGAAAGATGGCCACCGCACTTATTACACACCAGCTGTTTTTCTTCTTCGGTGGTCGCTAACTCTTGTAAGATCTTAATGTCCGGCTTCTCCCTCTTCCTGTCATCAGGCACCATTTTCTGCAATTCGGCATAATCTTTTTCATAAGCTGTTTCGATTTCAGACAGCCTTGAAGACAGAGTTCCTATCGTACCCTGATTTTCTCTCATCTTTTTCCTGTGAGGAGCCTTAGCTTTGTCTTCCAAATGATTGGCAAGAGCAATAAATCCCAGTATCAGCAGCACTACGCCAATAGCAACAAAAAAAGCAAACCTGCCAAATGCTACAAGCACGCCGATAACTATACCGGTTCCTATTACGGCTAACGCAAGCATTCCGGCATTCTTCCAATCTTCAAGAGTTGTGTCCTCACCGGCAAAAGGCAGCATGATGATCATCCCTATCGCAAGAAGTATCGATCCGATTACATGCTTGGTTTGCTCAACATCATTGTCAATCTTAACGATCTGTTTGAATTCGGCATTCGAATCCGTCGACAGATTATCCCTCTCATCCTTGAGCTTAACGTACTCTTTGGCAAGTTCCATCATCTCATCAAGTTTTCTGAAATATTCCTTATCTTCCTCTCTTGCACTCTCAAGAACGTTATTCAATGCTAAACGGACTTTAGTGAATTGACAGCCTCTAAGCTTTTCGGGGCTCGTTAGATTTTTAAGGGAAATAATACCGCCTTCACAAAGCACAAGTCCGCGGAGCGCAAGGAATTCCTGCGGATCATGTTCGAGTATCTCTTCGAATCTTGTCTTGGCTTCCTTGAAATCCATTCTCCGCAGACAGTTATCCGCCTGTTTAAGCAGATCCTTGCGATAGAAATAATAGTAGTCGAAATCAGCTCCACAGAAAGGACAGTCAAAAAGCTTATGCCCCTGTTCCACATTAAGAACAGCACCGCAATTTGAACAGTTAAAACTCACAAGTTTAGCCATAGATCGTTTCCCCAAACAACAATCAAACTATTCAAAAAGATAGTCAGGCCCCAGCGATTTTAAGATCCTCCCCAATATTATAAATTATAACATGTAAGCGAAGAGACTAATAAATCCTGAGAGCTTGGAATACTGATAAAAGTTTGATGTAATATGATATCTCGTATACACGTCATTACATCTGCATTGCATTAGCAATGATTTTGCACTATAATTGCATTATAAATATCTGTTTTGGAGGATTGTATCATGTCCAGCACCATACAAATAAGAGTAGATGATGATCTGAAACAAAAGTCAGATCTCCTTTTCAAGGAATTAGGAACCGATACCACTTCAGCTGTAAGGATGTTTTTAACTCAAGCTGTAGCAACCGGAGGTTTTCCTTTTGAAATCAAACGAGTAACGCCTAATCCATATCAGCCGTTATCCGAAGCAGAATTGCTTAACAGACTGGAATCTACCAGAATCAAAAGCAAATCAGAAAAGTGTAAAGATGCCGATGATGTCATATCAGACATGAGGTCAAAGTATGGCCTATAAAATCTTAATCACTCCTGATGCAGAAGAAGATCTCGATAGATTTATCGCTTACTTGATCAACGAGAAAAAACAGTAAACAAGCAGCCAGAAATGTTCTCAAGGATTTTGAAAACAAGATGATCTAGTTCTTGTCTGTTATCAGGCTGAAATCCTCCTTGAATCTCGCAATGATGACCTTGTCACCCTCTTTGGGCTCTGTATCAGGCTTTAAACTTTTAAGGTAGCCAAACCGGTAACCATTCACTCCTTTAACTACATAATCCGTATCGTATTTGCCGGCGATCTCGCCTGAATAAAATTCAACATCATTTTTCCCGATCGTGATCAGAGTTGATATGAGGTTATAAACTCCATAGATAGGAAATAGTAAAGCAGTTATCAGCGATGATGTGATCCTGAAATTATGTACCCGTCCCAAAAACATATTCAAAAGAAAGGCAGCGGCTGCTCCCACAAATAATGCTACCGGGATTATGATGAGTGCCGTTTTGAGATGATGCCATATAAATTCCTTTTTCATATCTTTCGGCACCGTTACACTTGTCAGGAACTGATCGCTGACAGCTTTATTCACTGAGCTTCTTACACCTTTTCCTGATACTACCTGCTTCGAAGATTTGTCCGGTGCCAAGGAGCTCTTTTTCATACCTAGAAGCTTAACATCCGGATTATGTGTCAAGCAGTGTTCGTGTACCGCTTTTACGGCGTAGCATGCATCTGTCTCGCTTCGTGATATGGCGACACTCTTTCCCTTGTTTGTCCTGACGATGATCTTATATGTGTAATATTCGCGATAGCGGTTGCTGTACCGCGGTCCGATACGTTCAGTATGCCAAGTCTGTTTTACCTGCAAAGATTTTATATCTTCATATGAGACAGCAGTTACTCCTGCCGATGTTCCGATAAGCATATCCGGCGCAAGGATAATGCCGCCGTAATCCATGAGTTTCGCATCTTTTGAATTTGCCTGTTCATCCACCTGTGCTCTGGTAAATCTCTTATCTCCGCATTGAGGAAAATAGCTTTTGATAACATCTATATCTCTGCCGAAATAAGACCACACCAATGCCAACACAAGAATAGGAGTACCAAATACCAAAGACGGTACATAAGTCAGTTCATCTTTACCCATTATCATGTTGGTGATCCCGATTACAAGCAACACGATCGACACCAGCAAAGCAACAAAGTCGAAGATCAGCGTTACACCGTTATCATTAACATAACAGTTAAGAACCACATTGGAATACCAGTTACGTTTAGGAGGTATCTTAACTCCGTTAAAGTAAGCTTCTATTACCGCATGAAGCTTTTTTTCAGTACCCTGATACTTAAGTCCGTGATCCTTGCAGATGCTGACAAGATCATTCCAGGTCCACTTGTATTTCTTAAATTCAGCGTATGTCTTTATGCTGTCAAATTCCGGTCTTTTCATAACTTGGTGATCATATGGTTTAATGAATAACCATATTACCACATGATCGATCCTTTCAGCCTAAGCTGCAATTCGGATTACGGCTTTATCTATCTTGGGATATCTTTCTTTTGAGTTCTCTCCTCTGCAGTCAGCAGCGAGCCTTTGTCCTGCCTACCTTATCTGCTATATCTTTTGGAAAGCGGAAGCTTTCCTGTTTCTTCTGTAGCCTTGATGCTATCTCATTGTCAGGCTCACAATGCCTGTAGCTTATAAAAGCATCATATCTCGCTGTTTTCGCCATACCCTTTCCATTCCTCTTTTAAGATCGAGAATACTCTTCTTCCTTCAAAGTGATCCTTGCGCCAGAAGAAATCACGGAATACGCCTTCATAAGTCAGTCCGCACTTTTCAATAACTCTCCGTGATGCCTCGTTTTCAGTCCTGCAATCTATCTCGATCCTATGTAAGTTCAGCTTTTCGAATCCAAATGCAATGACTGCTTTTGTTATCTCAGTAGCATATCCTTTTCCCTGGAAACCAGGACCGATAACATACTCTATCTCGCCGTGCTGATTTTCTGCATCAAACGAGAAATACGCAATTTGCCCGATGCATTCACCAGATTCTTTCTCGATGACCGCCCAACGGTAATAATCATCTCTGGAATAAGAAGCGATATACTTCGTATCGAATAATTCACGTACGGCTTCAGGAGTTGAATAGCATGGTTCACCGTAATCCCACTGCGTCTTTTCATCAGCTATCCAATTGCGGATCATGGAATCTATATCCGAATATTCAAAACGTCTGAGTATCAACCGTTCAGTTTCAATTGTCTGTGTTCCGATATTTGTAACCATAAACTTCATCCGTTAATCATTTAATTTTCCAAACCGTCAATCCAGACTGTCATATAATCCCAGCATGCCTTCGTGAGCCACATCAATATAATAATCAAGCAAGGGATAGAGCCAGTCTTTCAGATCAGTAAAAGCGAAGCCGAGTGACTCAGCCTTTTCGGTATTGATGCTGTATTCAGTTTCCCCGTTATAAGGAGCCGGATCGCCATTGTCACTGATGACCGCTCTCATACCCGTTTCCTTTTCGAGATAATCAAGGACTTCTCTTATGGAGACCGTGCCTTTTGAACTTCCGTTAACAGCGCCTTTGAAATCCTTATCAACCAGGAAAGACAGGAACTTGCCGGCTTCATCTGACCTGATGAATGACATTTGCGAATCAACATTATCGATCTTCATCGGGAGCTGTTTTAAGACATGTTCAACGTAGAAATACAGCCTTCTTGTGTAATCGTCTTTGCCGGTTACGAACGGGTATCTTACGGCGATCCAATTCTTTTCAGGATACTTTTGCCACAGAGCATATTCGGCCTGTCTCTTTATCACATCGTAAGGAAAGTCTTTCCTGTCACACCAGACAAGTTCACCATCCGTACCGTCAAAATCTTCTTCAACGGTATTGATGTGTTTGGGATCATAAACTGCCGTGCTCGACATATAGATATACTTATCACAGTCAGCCGCTTCCATGATCTTACGGATATCATTTGAACAATAAGCGATCTTATCAATGATCACATCATAATGCGTGCCTGCTATCGCAGCTTTGATGCTGTCCTCATCCGTTCTCTCAAAACGTATCCGGGAAACCGAATCACCGAAATCGTCAGGTGTATTGCCTCTTGTAGCTATAGTGACATCATGGCCCTTTTCGATAAGATCATTGACCATATGGATCCCGAAAAATCTCGTGCCGCCCAAAACCAATATTTTCATATGCAGTCCTTTTCCATTTTACTGATCAGTCAATTATATCATCGCGAAAAACAACAGAGTCGGCATAGCCCGGGATGATAATCCAGTTTGAAACTCAAGAAAAAATCTCACAAACCTGACATGAACAATTAAGCGTTAGGATCTGCCGGAGCAGATTCGACAGAAGGAGCCGGTTCAGCTTCAGGAACTGATTCAACTACAGGAGTTGGCTCGACCGCAGGAGTTTGTTCGGCCACTGGAGCTGTTTCAACTGCGGGCGCAGGAACTGCCGGAACAACAGGAGCTTCTACCGGAACTGCAGTTGCTTCTGCTTGAACTGCTGATGCCTCTGCCGCTGCCTGTGCCTGCTGTGCGGGTGTAGGAATTACAGTATTCTCATATTCAGCTTGCGGCATCGGCTTTGCGAAGTAGTAACCCTGGATCATGTCGCAGCCTTCCTGGGCAAGGAAGTCGACGGTAGACTTATCTTCGACACCTTCTGCAACAGTCTTCATGTTAAGTGATTTAGCAAGAGCCAAAGCTTCGGAGACGACTATCCTGGTGCGGGGGTTATCTTCACTGCCG
The DNA here is from genome assembly GCA_045648465.1 of Saccharofermentans sp. Taxonomy (GTDB): domain Bacteria; phylum Bacillota; class Clostridia; order Saccharofermentanales; family Saccharofermentanaceae; genus Saccharofermentans. Next base: position 234,905 of record JAZROA010000002.1, on the reverse strand, counting down.
CGGAAGAAACCTGCATCGAGCTTAAGGATGTCGAGAGGCATATCCTTCAAGGAGTTAAGAGACGAGTAACCTGTGCCGAAGTCATCCATGGAGACGAGGAACCCATAGTATTTAAGTTTGTTGATCGTAGTTATCATGGCGTTCTCGTCATCAAAGAAAGCACTCTCGGTAAGCTCTATCTCAATAAGTGAACGCGGGCATCCTTCTCTGTCAACCAGATTGCAGATATATTCGGCAAGATTCTCCGTACCGAAGTGAGCTCTGGAAACGTTGCATGAAATCGGGACGCATCTGCGGCCTTCTTTGAGCCATCTGGCCTGATTGCGCGCAACGTGTGTCAGCATATAGTCATCTATCTGAGTTATAAAGCCGTTATCTTCGAAGATAGGAATGAACTTGTAAGGTGGTACGAGACCCATGTCCGGTGTCTGCCATCTGATGAGCGCTTCGGTACCAGCGTGTTCGTTGGTACGTGGATCGTATTTCGGCTGATAGTAAACGAGGAATTCTTCGTTATTGACTGCAGCCTGCTGACGGTTCGTAACGGTGTCGATCCACTTTTCTTCGTCAACGAGATTACTGTCAAAAAAGGCGATGCCGGAATCAGCTACTTCTGAAAGTGACAGGCTGGCAGCACAAGCATTGTTGTACAGGAGATCGATATCCGGAATATAACGCTTCTGGTTAAGAGCTAACTTTTCCTGTGCAGGTATTACGAGATATACGCCTGCTTTGAATGCAAGCCTGTGGCCGCAGGGAATTGCTTCAAGAGTGTTGATGATGTCCTGAAGTCTTGCCTTTGCATCGTCTTCGTCCTTTACTTCAAGAAGGAGCGGGAGAGCGGCTGCCGTGCTGTGAGCGATAAGCTCACCTTTATTGAGTTTTTTGTAGATGACAAGGACTACCTGACGAAGGAGCGATTCTGCCTCTTTTACGGAGTGGCAGAGTACGAAGTTCCTGTATCTGACGAACACAAGATCGACTACTGCAAATGTCTTATGAGCGTTCTTTCTCTTGCAAAGGATATCCTGCGTTGTTACAGCATACCAAAGCCAATTGTGACCTTTGATGATATTGTCTCTGTAAAGCCAGCGTCTGAGTTTACTGTTAGCAGAAAGATTCATTATGACACTGACTATCATGAGAATAAATACGAAGATAGCTATTATCACTGCGATGATAATGCCTGCTCCAAGATATGTGTAATCTTTCACTTTAACGGTGAGTGTGGATTTGACCAGGAGGATCTGTGATGAATCGCTCATCGGTGCAGCAATCCAATAAGGAAATGAGAACACTGCATTATCGGAAGTTCCAAGAAGCACACCCGGATTGTAGCGTGCCATGTCATATACTTCCGAAAGAGCATCTAACTTGGTGTTGTAGTCATCAAGAAGGAAAATGGTCTGGTCCCCTGCATTCAAAACGATTTTACGGTTTTGAGCGTCATCATCTACTCCTGCTTCATCCAGAATTTCTTTCAGATCACCTGAGTAAAACTCGCCTTTTTTGTCATTATAGCCGCTGACCGAGATAGAACCTGAATTATCTATCACTTCACCGTAAAGATCGATTATGCAATAGTTATGGCCGTCCCTCGTTAAAGTGGCGAGTGCTTCTTCACGTTCAGCTTCAGTACCCTGATCTATGGTATCTGCCAAAGCACGGACATAACGTGTGTCAGATTCGGAACGGAAGTCCCTTACGTATCCTGCGAGAATATGCAAGACAGCGATTATCATGGCAATAATGCCCAGGAAAACAAACGTGCGCCATAAGATAGGCCACAGCGCATGAGATTTTGGAATTTTGTACTTACCCTTGTTGCTCATCTTTACTACCCCTCCACGATATATTATAAAAGTCATTCCTTATATGTGAAGAGTTTATCTTATTTTTTAATAAAACGATGAGATAGAGAAAGGCACAAAGTCGAAGCCTTCCGTCATCTCAGAAATCTCTTCATCGGTGTAGTTTTACTCCACATCACCCGTCAGATCTTTGATTACCTCGCCTGCAATGATAAGTCCGGCTACAGAGGGCACATATGCCGTGCTTCCGGGAATGCCCCTGCGCTTTGAACCGGGGCGGTCTGCCTGAACGGCCGTAGCATCTTCTGCCTGAATGACCGGTTCCTCCTCCGAATAAACGACTTTCAGCTTTTTGATACCTCTCTTTTTCAGTTCGCGGCGCATTACTTTCGCCAACGGATCCATCTGAGTCTTATAGATGTCAGCAACGCGGAACTTTGTGGGATCAAGTTTATTTCCCGCTCCCATTGAACTCATGATAGGCACTCCGGCCATCTGACACTGCATTACCAGCTCGATCTTGGCCGTGACTGTATCAATGGCATCGACTACATAATCGTACTTATCGAAAGGAAAGTCAGATGCGTTTTCGGGAAGGAAGAAACACTTATATGTGTTAACTTCAGCTTCAGGATTAATTTCCAGGATGCGCGCCTTCATGACGTCGGTTTTGTATTCACCGACAGTCTTTGTAGTTGCAATTATCTGGCGGTTTATATTTGACAGGGCGACTTTGTCATCATCTATCAGATCAAGCGCACCGACTCCGCTCCTTGCCAGTGCTTCGCATACATAACCGCCGACACCACCGATGCCAAATACTGCCACGCGGCATTTGGCCAGACGTTCCATTGCAGATTTTCCCAATAACAATTCCGTTCTCGAAAACTGATCTAACATGCTTTTTCCCTGTTATGCTTTTATCAGCAAAGACAATTCTTCATCTTTGCCGTTTTCCAAAATGTATTCTATAACGTCCTTCTTGGATAACACTTTATCCAAAAGAGGTTTATCCAGTTCCCTAATCAGATCGGCCATCTTAATCTGAGATGATCTTCTGATCCTTTTAAGGAGTTTTGTATCCTCAAGTTTGCGTTTAGCTTCACTCTTCGGATACCCCTGTCCGAAAGGCTCTGAGAAAAGCTTTTCTATGGTCTTATCCAGATTATCAGCGCCGGCCCACGTGTATCCTTCACCCAAAGGAAGAGATACTGCATTACCGTCATTAATCTGTGCGAAAAGATAAGCATCCTGGGGTGTCGGAATATACCCGCATAAAACACCCGGCATGTTATTGCACGCAAGCATCATGCCCTGCCCCGAAGAGCATCCCGTTACAACGAAATCTACTGCTCTGCTCGATAAAAGAAGACCAACCAAAACAGATATTTCAATGTAGCTATATTTGTCCTCATCCTCAGTGCAGCCGAAATTGATAACATCTGCATCAGATGCATATTTCTTAACTGTACTGTATATCAGTTCATTCTTTTCAGACTGTGAACTTGCCTGTATTACTGCTATCTTCATATAACCTCATCAACGCCAGGGAATAGGATTCCCTTTAAGTTCAAGCGTATCTTCATCAACTTCAAAACGCACGTCAGCAGTTCTGCCTGTAACCACAACAAAAAGTTTTTCATCTTCGTAGAACATGAAGTAAAAACTGACATAATACTTAAAACTCATAGGATCAACCGGCAACGGTATTTCCTTATCGCCGTGAGATGTTTTCACAACGATCTTTTCATCGAAAATATGATAGACGTTTGCATTCTTCTTGGATTTGTATATATTCTCGTTTTCCATATCAAACAGTCTCGTCAGGGTAAGTCCAGAATCCGCCCTTGTGGAAGTTCTCATTTCCTAAAGGAGTTGCCGTCAGCTTGAACATAACGCAGCCGTCAGGACAGACAATGGTCTTGGAATACTTGCCGTCGCCACCAAGGTTTTCGAGATCTCCGCCGCTTCTTACAGCTTCCATAAGCGGATAGATCATCATCATGGTCTTGGAGCAGATACCGTATCCGTCTTTGTTTACCGGGCAGCCGTATGTGCATGTATATTTATCGCCGACTTCTTCACCATTACGGCAATAATGTTCTGTTGTTTCACTATGAAGCAGTTTTATAACTTCTACCGTAAATTCGTATTCTTCGTCATACCATTTCTTCATTACTTAATCCTCAGTTTCTGCACTTTACCGTTTCTCTTATAAGTAACATTGTTACATTCAGCCTGCTCTGCGGTTAATATATGCCGCCGTGACTCTTCCCTCATCGTTGATATCAAATCTGGATATGGATCCGGATCTTCCACTGAATCTTGCTTTCTTCAGATCATCAAACTCAAATCCCATGAGCATTGCCTGCAAAAATCCGAGCAGGCATCCGTGCGATACGATAAGGATCTTCTCATCCGGACTTGCGATTATCTCTTCGTAAAACGGCTTTATCCTGTTCCACAGATCGCGGTCTGATTCTGCATCCGGGAATGGTCTGTAATCAGGATCGTATCCGCTACTTGGTATCTTATGTTCATCGTACCAGTCCCAAGGTTTTCCGTTGCCTTCACCTGCATTAACCTCTCTTATCACTTCAGACATTATTGGTGTCAGATGAAGAGTCTTATTTATCTCTTCTGCTGTCTGGGCAGCACGTGCGAGGTCAGAGCAATACATGACAAAACCTTCACCGCAGCCTTCGTTCTGAAGCCACGCGCCTATTTCATATGCCTGCTTTCTGCCGTTTTCAGTTAAGTTCCAGTTGCCCCATGCACCGGCATGGCCGTTTAGGTGATGCTCTGATTCAGTGTGCTGGACTGTAATTATCGTTTTCTTGCTCATTTATCCCGTTCCCCTTGTTTGATCAGTTCAGGACTTTATATCTCAGTCTGATATATGAATCTTCCAGCTGTTTGCACTCTATAAGCTGAAGTGGGCCGAGTTTACCCAACTCAGATTCATCACGGAGTGATTCTCCGTCGATAAGAGTTGCTGTGTTCTTTCCTCCGATAAGTACCGGAGCCATGACGATATCTATGTAATCGAAAAGCTTTTCGCGCAGGAACAAACTGTTCAGAGTTCCGCCCGACTGGATCGTAATGCGCTCACAACCATAGTCTGACTTAAGAGTCCTAAGCATATCCGCTAGCGATAATTCCTGCTGAAAGATTATGTGAAGATTATCAGCCTTCATCCCAAATGCAGGATGATCGTGATTCATCGTTACAAGAACGAACTCTTTTGAGAATTCGCAGAAGTATTGGACGCCGTGTTCTGTCAGATAGTGGTTATCCAGAATCACGAAAGATACAGGTGTTTTGCCGGGCATTGGTTTCTCATTTACACCCATCTTTGCCTGAACTCGTCCGGTATTAAAAGACCACAGATCAGTTGTCTGCTCGATCTCATAGTATTGATGAAGACCTTCCCTGACGCCTTCGATCCCTGGGAGATCCTTATCCACATCCATGTTATCAGTAGAACCGGTGCTGATCTTACCGTCGACGGACATCAGCATAAAAAGAGTAGTTACAGGCCTGTCCATATATCACTCCAAGTGGTTAACTAAAAAGCTGATTTAACTGTTCTCATTATATCAAATAATAAAATAAGTTATGGGGACAACATCAGTATTGCGCTTCGATGTACTTTTCAGGAATTAACGCTAAAAACTGCCATAAAACCGGTCTTATAGGAATTGACAAAAAACGCGGAATTATTATCATACTATTTTGATAGGTTTTTCGCGCAAAATGTATTATACTTGCTTAAAATTTATCTAAAAAGGAAATAATGCCATGACTCTGCAACAGCTCAGCTACGCCATTGCCATCTCTGAAGCCGGTTCTCTCAACAAGGCTTCTGAGGTCCTGTATGTCTCGCAGCCTTCCCTGACTGAATCAGTTAAGGAACTGGAGAAGGAGCTTGGCATCTCTATCTTCATCAGAAGCGGAAGAGGCGTCACCCTGACACCTGAAGGATCTGATTTTATTCTTTATGCCAGACAGGTAATCAACGACTATTCCGAACTCGTAGAGCGCTTTGACAGTTCGAAAAACTTCAAAAAGAAGTTCGGTGTTTCCACACAGCACTATTCTTTTGCGGTTAAGGCTTTCGTTGAGCTCGTAAGGGATAACGATACATCCAGATACGAGCTTGCCATCAGGGAGACCAGAACACAGCAGGTAATCTCTGATGTCTCTAATCTTAAAAGCGAGATCGGCATCATCTACTTAAGCGAATTCAATAAAAGAGCGATCGGCAAGCTTCTGAGGGCCGCCAATCTTGAATTCCATCCGCTGATCAACTGCGATGCGTATGTTTATCTTTGGTCCGGGCACCCGCTCGCTAAAAAGAAATCCATTACGTTCGAAGACTTGAAAGAATATCCTTGTCTGTCATTTGAACAGGGCGATTCTTCTTTCTATTACGCTGAAGAGATCCTCAGCACAAAGGATTATTCAAGGATCATAAAAGCTTGCGACAGAGCTACGATACTAAACCTCATGGTAGGACTTAACGGCTACACGCTCTGTTCAGGAATCATCTGCGAAGAATTAAACGGTGACGACTATCTTGCCATTCCCTTCAAGGCCGACGAAGACGACAGCGAGAGCAAGATGCAGATTGGTTACATCACCCGTAAAAACACCGTCCCGAGCAGACTGGGAAAGCTCTACATCGAGAAGATCAACGAGTATCTGAATAAAGCCTGATGCGAGTTATAGGTTTTCCCTATAACTCTTAATTGGCACTCTGTATTGGCACTGGACAGTACAAAAACATAGAATATCCCTATTAGTTTGCTTGGTATTTATTAATTAAAGGAATAATTGAAATCATGTGCGAAATATTCGGTTTTTCAGGAAAGAAAAGAACAGACCTCACAGGTCTGCTTACCGAGTTTTTCTCACATTCGGTAAACAATCCCGACGGCTGGGGTCTTGCGTCTTTTGATGCAGGACAGTCTTTCATATACAAGGAACGCGTTGCAGCTCATAAGAGCAGCAACCTTGAAAGAATAATCAAAGACACCGGCAAGTCCAAAAACCTTATCGGACACATAAGACTTGCCACGATCGGCATGGATGACTACAACAACTCCCACCCTTTTTCAGGCTACGACAAGTCCGGAAGGCTTTGGACTTTTGCGCATAACGGTACGATATTCGAATGCGATGACTTAAGCATCTACTCGTATAAGCAAAAAGGACACACTGACAGCGAGAGAGTCTTCCTTTATCTGATCGACAAGATCAATGAGAAGACAGACGAGACAGGACGAGAACTTACCTCCAAGGAAAGATTTGACGTGGTCGATGCCATCGTCACTAAGCTGTCTCCCAAAAACAAGCTGAACATAATCCTTTTCGATGGTGAACAGACTTATCTTCACACCAACTATAAAGATTCACTGTACGTTGATCAGACTGAGGACGGCGCGATCTTTTCCACCAATCCGCTCTCAGTCGGAACATGGGATCATCTTCCCTTCAAGACACTCGTATCTTACAAGGACGGAGAACCGTTTCTTTCAGGCAAGGAACACGAAGGCGAATACATACCGGACGAGCAGGCTATCAGGGCTCTCTATCTGGCTTATGCAGGACTTTAATACCGGGGTGAGCTTATGAAAGACATAAGAGAATTGATCTACGACAAATACATCAAGCCCACTGAAGCTGACAGGGGAACATATGTCGGCGTCGAGATCGAGATGCCCATAGTTAACCTCTCAGGCGAAGCTACATCCCACAATGTCAGCAGAAAAGCATTTAACAGTGTCGTCTCAGAACTCGGTCTCAAAAAGGTCAAGTTCGATAACCGCGGTTACAACCACGAAGCACTGAACGAGAAGAACGGCGACCTGTTCTCTTTCGACTGTTCTTATAACAATCTCGAGATCTCATTCGGCAAGGAAGGAAGTCTCCTGGATGTAAATGAGAGACTCAAAGAATACATCCGTCTCTTCAACAAAGAACTCGAGAAAGACGGTCACATCCTGACAGGCCTCGGCATTCAGCCTTACTACAAAAAGTGCAGACAGGATTATATCGACTGCGGCCGCTATAAAATGCTTGAAGGGTACCTTCGCAAAGCTGATGCATGGAAAAGGATCGGCGGATTTCACAAGTATCCCGGCTTTGGAACATTTGCAAGTGCGACACAGCTCCAGCTTGATGTAAAGAAAGAAAACCTTGCAGAGACACTCAGGGTCTTCTCACTTCTCGAACCGCTTAAAGCAGTTCTTTTTGCAAATTCAGACATGCCAGAAGACGAGCCTGATCTCATACTGGCCCGTGACATGCTTTGGGAATACAGCACACACGGCATCAATCCTCACAATATCGGCATATACGATGTCGACATTACAGACATCGATGCTCTTATCGACTACATCTCAACAACAAGCATCTTCTGTGCCGAAAGAGATAAGAGATATATCTTCTTCCGCCCTGTTCCTTTCGCCGAATATGCAACGCGCAATTTCATAGACGGCGAATTCTATAACAACGGCGAATACCATAAAACGCTGTTCGTGCCCGATGCCGAGAAAGACATTAAGCTTTTGCGTTCTTATAAGCATATTGATCTTACAGCGAGAGGAACCATCGAATACAGAAGCATGTGCACGCAGCCTTTCAGTGAAGCACTGGCAGGAATCGCTTTCCAACTTGGTCTTGCATCAAAGCTCCCTGAATTGGATGAGATTTTATCCAATGACAAGGTCATCTACGGACACAGCTATAACGTAAACGAATTAAGAAGACTGTTCAGTTATAAGGATCTGCCTTCTTTTGTAAACCGCGATGATCTGAGATCATTGCTCATCAGGATCGTTAACTTATCAGAAGAAGGTCTTAAGGAAAGAGGCCTGGGCGAAGAGTCACTTCTTGCCCCTGTTTACGACCGCGCCGACAGATTGTCTTCTGCCGGAAAAGATAAGCTCAAGCTGCTTTCTGAGGGCAAGACTCTTACTGAGATCATTAAGGCATACGCCGAGATCTGACGGCAATAAAGGAGCTCCATATGTTGCATTACAAAGATCCGGCAGTAGCCGCCAAATTCTCCAAATACGAATTTGGTCTGGAAAAAGAATCTCTCAGGGTTTTGGGAAACGGAACTTTCGCGCATACACCACACCCTTTCCCTGTCGATAAATACATAGTAAGAGACTTTTGCGAGAACCAGCTTGAGATAAACACAGGCGTATCTTCAAATGAAGAAGACACGATAAACGAGCTCGAATCGTACGAACGCCACGTACGCGAAGTCTTACGCAATCTTCCCGTAAAAGAATATGTATGGCACTTTTCCAATCCGCCATATATAAAAGATGAAGAAGACATTCCTGTTGCAATGTTCACCGGTCCTGCATACGACAAGACGGTCTACAGGGATTATCTTGCAAAGATGTACGGCAAATACAAGATGACGTTCAGCGGCATACACGTAAACTTCTCATTAGGAGAAGAACTGATCCTGGCAGAATACGATGCCTCAAAAACAGATTTGCCGTTAAGGGATTTTAAAGACAGGATCTATCTGGATCTTGCATCGAATCTCGTTTCCGACGGTTGGATAATCAACGTGCTTTTGTCTGCTTCACCCGTATTGGACGGTTCTTTTCTGGAACAGGGCGTCAAAGGTAAAACTGATTTCCTCGGCATGGCTTCTGTCCGCTGCAGCGAACTGGGATACTGGAACCTGTTCATACCCGTGCTTGATTACACGAGTACAAAGACTTATGCAGACAGCATCAGAAAATACATAAACGACGGTCTTATCACTTCCCAGACGGAACTTTACTATCCTGTAAGGATCAAGCCCAGAGGTCCTAATTCACTTGAGATCCTGGAAGAGAAAGGCATTAATCACATCGAGCTACGTAACGTCGACATCAATCCCTACGCTTACGGCGGACTTGATGTCCGTGATCTTAAGTTCATAAGAATGCTCTCGCTTTATGAAGCATCAAGGCCCGCTGAGATCCTTAGCGAGGAGCGCCAGATAAAGAGTGCGATCAACTTCAAGAATGCCGCGCACTTTAATCTGGATACCAACCGCATAATGTTAAGTGACGGAAGATTTATAACCTTAAGGGAAGCCTCACTGGAACTGCTCGAAAACATTGAGAAGTTCTACGGCGATTTGCGTTCGGAATTATCCGATAAACAGGCATCTGAAATTACTGAGATTATCGCTTATCAGAGAAGCAAGGTAGACGGCAGCGGCAAAAGATATGCTGAGCGCATATTGGAAGAATACGGCAGTGATTTTCTTGGCAACGGACTTAAAACTGTTACTTCAAATATTTAAAGTAAATCAGTACTTATCTCAAAGCCATTGCAGCCGTTAAACTTACTGAAGGTATTAAGAGTCTTTTCCAAAGCAGCTCCCAGCTTTTTTGTCTGTCTGACACCGGGTTCCCACCAAAGACCTTTTACCATGAGAACGGATCTGTCCTTATCAGGAACAACGTAGATGCGTCCTACAAACTTTTCACCATAAAGGACCGGCAAAGTATAGTATGCATACTTTCTTTTTGCGGCAGGTGTATAGATCTCCCAGGTGTATTGGAAATCCCATAATGCCTGTATCAATGACTTATCCCAGAACAACGGATCAAGAGGCGCAACAAAAGCCATTCGCGGTTTGAGATCCGCACTTCCGCCCTTTACCTTCTGCATAAGTTCATCATCAGAAGATAGATAATAAAACGGCTGTTTGATATCTTCTACCATGATAGAAAGGATCTTGCCTGATGCAAGCAGATCTGAAAGTATCTTTTTGCGCGTTTCAGCATTCAGATACAAACCAAGAAATGCCGTGCTGTTTTTATCCCAGAGCAGTCCCACGGCACCGATCCTTCTTAACACTCTCCATGAAAGAAAGCTCTCTTCATCCTTGCAGGGATTATCAGCTTCAAGATAATTCTTCGGCAAATGTTTTTCCGCAAGATCGTAAAACTTACGGCTTCCTTTTTTATGGTGTATGATCAAAACTCCGTCCGTATAAAGCTGCTCAAGGACTGATCTTGCCGCAGGAGATTTCTTATCCCAGTTCCCGCTCCAATGCATCGAAGAATGCCAGAATATCTCGCCTTCGATCGGGAGTGTATCACTGCTTACGGGACCGTGCTTATCTATATATTCGATTGCCTCTTTCTCAAGTTTCTTAAGTCCCTTAAATGACTTGCCGGACTTTATGCTTCTCTCCCTGTAAGAAGAGAAATACGGCCAGTCTTCAGAAGGCCATATGGATAATTCCTTATCCGGATAATCAACAAGAAGACGGTCTTTATAAAGAAGATCTTGAAGCATCGTCTTCTTAAAACCCTTTACCCTTGACTGCAAGGTAAGTTCTGCATTCTTACCGCATACGTCAACAGGATCGTACTGTATGCATCCTGCCTGACGGACATACACGTAAGCCCCTTGCTTTCCCGTGAAACGGTAAGTTCCTATCAGACCCTGTTTTGCAAGGATAAACTGTCTTGCCTGTTGTTTTGTTATCGTGACCGTCATCGTTCAAAATAATTCCTATAATCCAACCTTTATAATCATCATGTAAATATGTTTATATCCATATAAACAAGACGTGTCAAGCAATGCTGTTTATGCATTGTAAAACGCTTTATTTCAAGCACTTTACCGGCTCTCAGACAAAGATATAAAAACTCCTTTACAGGTTATAGGCCGCACCTATAATCCAGTATTGCTTTTGCGTATTATCGCAAATCGGGTCACAGCGTTATTATCTCCTCATTCGAAAAATGCGATGCAAACGCAATGTGCGCATATCGAAGAAGGAGAAACACATGTCTACGATAAACATTAAAGAGCCCAGCGTAGTAATCCGCGAAAAGAGGCTCGGAACAATTAATGCATTCACCGGTACGGCTTCGGAGATCGTCGAGAAGTCTGCCAAGGGTGAACTCAAAGATTGCAAGAGAAAGTTCTCACAATGCCTCGGCTGCAACCAGCAGCAGGCTTTCTGCCAGCTCGCAATGATCAGGGATGCAGCAGTTATCAACCACGCTCCAATCGGCTGCTCAGGCGAATTTGCAGATTTCAACTTCACATACAGAGTAGAACAGGCAAGAAGAAATCTTCCTCCTGAATTGGGAAGATACTTCTCAACAAACATTACTGAGAAGGATACGGTTTTCGGAGCTGCTAAAAAGCTCGAGGAGACAATCAAGCTTGCATATGACAGAGTTCATCCGAATGCCATCTTCGTAACAACTTCATGCGCATCAGGCATCATCGGAGAAGATATTGAAGCCGTAGTTGACAAAGCTTCCGAAGAACTCGGAATTCCGGTTGTAACATGCAACTGCGAAGGCTTCCGCTCAAAGATCTGGACAACGGGTTTTGACGCTGCTTACCATACAGTATTAAGAGGTATCGTAAAGCCTGCAGAAAAGAAGACAAACAAGATAAACATCATCAATTTCTGGGGCAGCCATGTTTTCGATGAGATCATCGAAAGATTCGGTTACGAAGCACAGTACATCGTACCTTTCTCAACAGTGGAACAGCTCTCACACGCAAGCGAAGCAGCTGCTACGATCCACATCTGCCCTTCACTCTCAACATACATGGGAGCAGGATTAAACCAGCTCCATGGCGTACCTGAAGTTCTCGTACCGCCGGCATATGGCGTAGCTGGTACAGACAGATGGCTCAGAGCTCTGGGCAAGGTACTCGGCAAAGAAGATATCGCTGAAGAGATCATCAAGGAAGGTCATGAAAAGTACGTTCCCGAGATCGAAAAGCTCAAGGAAAAGTTCAAGGGAAAGAGAGCTTATGTAACAGCAGGTGCTGCACACGGCCAGGCTCTTATCACACTTCTCAATGAACTCGGATTTGAAGTTGTCGGCGCCGCAGTATTCCATCACGATCCGGTATATGACAGCGGTGACGATAAGCTCGATATCTTAGGCCAGGCAGTTAAGAACTATGGCGACGTACCCGATTACAGAGTATGCAACAAGCAGGCATGCGAACTCGTAAACGCACTCAACAGGATCAAGCCTGATTTCATTCTCGCAAGACACGGCGGAATGACGCTCTGGGGAGCAAAGTTCGGCATTCCTTCCCTGCTCATCGGTGACGAGCAGTTCGGTATCGGTTACCAGGGCGCATTGAATTATGCAAGAAGAATAGAAGATACATTGGACTCCATTGAGTTCATAAAGAATTACTCCAAGCACGCTTCAAACCCCTACACAAAGTGGTGGCTTGAACAGGATCCCGGTTACTTCCAGGGTGACGGTTCCGGCAGAGGCTGCGCAAGATAAGAAAAGGAGAATTCGAAAATGGCTCAGACAATTGAACAACCAAGATTTACATGTGCACTTGGCTCATGCCAGAGTGTAGTCGCAATAAAAAAAGGAGTTCCGATCCTTCATTCAGGTCCCGGATGCGGAGTCCAGGTTGAAAGACTTATCGGACAAGGCGAAGGATATGCCGGCGGATCAACAATGCCCTGCACCAACGCAGAAGAAGCAGACGTAGTTTTCGGCGGAGAAAAGAAACTCAGAAACGTTATTGAAAATTCTTTCAAGGTCATCGACGGCGATCTTTACGTAGTTATCACAGGATGCACGGCAGCAATTACAGGTGATGACGTCGCAGCTGTGGTAGGTGAATTCCAGAACGACGACAAGCCCATCGTATATGTAGAAGAAGGCGGCTTTAAATCAAATAACTATGCAAGCCACTCAAGACTTGTTAAGGCGATTGTAGACCAGTACGTAGATAAGTTTAACGAAGACCGCGAAGTCATTCCGAAGCTCGTAAACGTATTTGCAAACATTCCCTACCAGGATCCTTTCTGGAACGGAAATCTGGAGCAGCTTAAGAGGATACTTACCGGCATCGGCCTTAAAGTTAATATCCTCTTCGGCAACGAATCAGAAGGCGTATCCGAATGGAAGACGATCCCTCAGGCAGAGTTCAACCTTTTCGTAGGTTCATGGGCAGGACTTGATATCGTAAAGCACCTTAAGAGAAAGTACGGAACACCTTATCTCCACTTCCCTTACACTCCCATCGGAGCCAAGGAAACTTCAAAGTTCTTAAGAGAAGTCGGCGAATTCGCAAACCTTGATAAAGATGAAGTCGAAGCATATGTCGACCGCGAAGAGAAAAAGTTCTATTCACATATCGATAAGATGGCAAGCTTCATGCTCGAGTTCAGATACGGTATCCCGAGAAGATTCTATTCAATCGCTGACAGTTCTTACACTTTAGGCTTCTCGAAGTTCCTCTTAAACGAACTCGGAATCATTCCCGGCATCCAGTTCATCGTCGATGACGTACCTGAGAAATATCAGGAAGGAATCCTCGAAGAGTTTTCGAAGATATCGGACCTTCAGACAAGAACAGTACAGGTAGTTTTCGATCCTGACGCAGGGTTAGCCCAGGCAAAGATCTTAGAAGACGCAAAGGACTATTCCGATAAGAGACTTCTCATACTCGGAAGTTCATGGGACAAGCACATTGCAGACGAGCTTCACGCAGATCTCTTGATCATATCGGTTCCCGTACAGCACAGACTCGTTATGAACTGCGGTTACTTAGGTTATGAAGGCGGTCTTAGAGCAATAGAAGACATCTACGACAGAGTCCTTGCAACATACAGATAAAAAAACAAACAGAAAGAAGAAACTTAATATGAGACAGGTAGCAATTTACGGAAAAGGCGGAATAGGAAAATCCACAACAACACAAAACCTTACTGCAGGTCTTGCAGAATTAGGCAAGAAGATCATGGTCGTAGGATGCGACCCTAAAGCAGATTCAACAAGACTCCTGCTTAACGGTCTTGCACAGAAAACAGTTCTCGACACACTTCGTGAAGAAGGCGAAGTTGATGATCTCTCACAGATCGAGAAAGTCGGCTTCGGCGGCATCAGATGCGTTGAGTCAGGCGGACCTGAACCCGGTGTAGGATGCGCAGGAAGAGGCATCATCACTTCCATCGGCATGCTTGAAGATCTCGGTGCATATACAGATGATCTCGACTATGTTTTCTACGACGTATTGGGCGACGTTGTATGCGGCGGATTCGCAATGCCTATCCGTGAAGGAAAAGCCCAGGAGATCTACATCGTAGCTTCCGGCGAGATGATGGCTCTCTATGCAGCAAACAACATCTGTAAGGGTATTCAGAAATATGCTCTCAAGGGCGGCGTAAGACTCGGCGGAATCATCTGCAACAGCCGTAAGGTAGACAGAGAAGAAGAACTCTTAAGAGCATTCGCAAGAGAATTAGGAAGCCAGCTCATCTACTTCGTACCCAGAGACAACGAAGTACAGAGAGCAGAGATCAATAAGAAGACAGTTATCGATCACGATCCTAATCATCCTCAGGCAAGAGAATACAGAAAGCTTGCCGAAGCAATCGAGAACAACACACAGTTCGTAATCCCCAAGCCGATGACACAGGAAAGACTTGAAGAGATCCTCGTAGAATTCGGACTTATGGAAAGCATCAAAGACAATTATCACATTTAAGGAAGAAAGCATGTTAAGAGCAGCATTTGCAACAGGAGACGGAATCAATATCAACCGGCACTTCGGTGTGGCTGACAGATTTGATATCTATGAAATAGACAGAGATAACAAATCATTCGTCAAGGTCGATACCAGAAGGATCGACAGCCTTGGTGTAAGCCTGCAGCATGACGATTCCCTTCTTGAAAGACTCGCTGACGAGATCGATGACTGCAACATCGTTTTCTCAGCAAGATCAGGCGAACACGCAAGGAAGATACTTTACGACAGGAAAATACAAAGCGTCGACATAGAGCGTGAAGTTGAATTTGTAATCAACAAGCTCTTCACTGCCCGTGTGGACATTGTAGATTCAAGATACAAAGAAGAGAAAGAAAGGAAACAAAATAATGGAGACAATAAAAACCATTCTTTTGAAAACCTTCAAAAAAGACATCCATGCCTGGGAGGCCATTCGAATGTGACCGCAGGAAGGCTTCACCTTCCCGTCAGCCCAGTGTGCAACATCGGATGTAAGTTCTGCAGCAGAGGGTTTGACAAATCGGTTATCAGACCGGGTGTAAGTTCACTCGTATTGGAGCCGGAAGAAGCAGTGGAAACTGTTAAGAAAGCAAGAGAGATCTGCCCTGAATTAACAGTGGTAGGAATTGCCGGTCCTGGCGATACGCTTGCTACCGACAGCGCTCTTGAGACATTCAGATTAGTAAAAGAAAACTTTCCCGACCTTATCTGCTGTCTTTCCACAAACGGATTCCGTCTTCCCGATAAGGTCGAGGAGATCGCCCAAATCGGAATCGAGACACTTACTGTCACAGTCAATGCCATAGATCCTGAGATCGAAGCCCAGATAAACAACTTCGTAATCGATTCCGAAGGCAAGAGACACGATGGCGTAGAAGGTGCAAAGTTTCTTATTGAGAAGCAATTGGAAGGCATTCGCCTTGCAGCCCAGAAAGGAATTGTAGTAAAGATAAACAGTGTGCTTGTGCCGGGCATTAACGATAAGCATATACCCGAAGTAGCAAAGAAAACTGCCGAACTCGGTGCTTCCATACTGAATATCATTCCTCTTATCCCACAAAACGAGATGAAAGATATCAAGGCTCCCTCCTGCGCTGATCTTGAAGAAGTCAGACAGGAAGCAGGCAAATATCTTGAAGTCTTCCGTCACTGCCAGCACTGCCGTGCAGACAGTCTGGGAATTCCGGGCAAAGGCAAGGACCTCCACAACGAACTTTACAAAGATCGCAAAGAAAGGGCCGCTGATACTTTCAGCCACGGTTAAGGAAATGAGTACATATCTTAAGATAAAAGATCTGCACAAAACATTTTACCCGCACGGTCAGCCGCTGAAGGTCCTGGAAGGCATCGATCTTGAGATCGAGAAAGGCGAGATTTTCGGAATCATAGGATTCTCCGGCGCAGGAAAATCAACACTTGCCAGATGCATTAACGGCTTGGAAAAACCTGACAGTGGATCGGTAGAACTCGGCGGAACAGACATATTGTCGCTCTCAAACAAAGAGA
Organism: Saccharofermentans sp.; assembly: GCA_045648465.1. GTDB lineage: Bacteria > Bacillota > Clostridia > Saccharofermentanales > Saccharofermentanaceae > Saccharofermentans. The sequence continues at coordinate 218,037 of JAZROA010000002.1, read as the reverse complement.
TCCTCAATAAGCGTCATAAGATCGGAATGATATTTCAGAATTTCAATCTTTTCGACTGCCTGTCTGTTTACAAGAACATAGCCTACCCGCTTGAGATCGCAGGCGTTCCCAAGAATGAGATCAAAAGAAGAGTCCTGGAAACAGCAGAACTGGTAGGTCTGACAGATAAGCTCAAAGCTCATCCCGGAGCACTCTCCGGAGGACAGAAGCAAAGAGTCGGAATCGCAAGAGCAATAGTCACCAATCCTGATTTCATCATTTCAGATGAGGCGACATCTGCACTCGATCCGCAGACTACCATCCAGATACTTGACCTTCTTAAAGAGATAAACAGGAAGCAAGGCATAACGATCCTTATGATCACTCATGAACTTGATGCCATCAGATACTCCTGTAAGAGAATGGCAGTTCTTGAAGAAGGCAAGATAACGGAAAGCGGTTCGGTAAGAGATATCTTTGAAAATCCGCACAGCAAGACCGGAGAACTTTTTGCAAGAGTATTCCTGCTGATGCAAAATGTCGAGCTTACTCACGGCGGCGGTATTTGAGGAGGAGAAAATGAGTTTATTGGATTCATCTTTATGGGATGTCATCATAGCATCCTTCTCCCCTGAAATCTGGAAAGATCTTTGGGGTCCGATCGGCGAGACGCTTTATATGACGGCGATATCTTCTCTGATAATGCTCGTCTTCGGATTGGTAATCGGAGTCTTCTTCACTGTTACCAATCCTGACGGACTCGTACCGCTCAAGATATCCTACTCGGTATCAGGCTGGATAATCAACTGTTTGAGATCCCTGCCGCAGATGATAATGATCATCCTCATGATACCTGTAGCAAGACTCATCTTCGGTAAAGCATATGGTACAAATGCATGCATTATCGCCATCGCAGCAAGCTGTATCCCAATGTATGCGAGGATCGTCGAGAGCAGTCTTCTGGAGATCGAGAAAGGAAAGATAGAAGCAGCCAAAGCCATGGGAAGCTCCAATCTGAACATCATCTTCAGGATACTTCTTCCGGAGACATTGCCTTCTCTTATCAGAGGTTTCACCGTATCGGTGATCACTGTCCTTTCCATGACGGCACTCGCGGGAATGTTCGGTGCAGGCGGTATCGGAGACATTGCAGTCAGATACGGTTACCAGAGATTCCAGCACGACAAACTTTTCGCCTGTGTATATATCCTGGTCATTCTGGTCCAGCTGATCCAGGGGATCGGAAATCTTATATCAAAACAAATACTTAAAACAAGAAATCTTATTTAACAACCAAAGGAGAAAAACATTATGAATAAGAACATTGCAACAAAATTTATTTCAATCGCAACGATTGCGTCATTCGCATTAGGCCTTGCAGGCTGCTCTTCAAAGGGCACAGCAACTTCACTCAATGCAGCCGAGGTAGATACTTCTGCTACACAAGAGCAGCAGTCTGAAGCAGAAACTTCCGGCGAAGAAACAACAGAAAAGATCGTTTTGAAAGGTATCGTTGACCTCGTTCCCCACTCTGAGATCATCGAACACGTAAGACCTCAGCTTGAAGAACAGGGTATCTACATCGAGCTTGTTTCTACGGCTGCAGATTCAACAACAAACGAGAGACTTAATTCCGGCGAGATCGATTTCAACTACTTCCAGCATCTCCCTTATCTCGAGAGCGAAGTAGAAGCAAACGGCTATGATCTTGCAAGCGCAGGCGGTATCCACATCGAACCCATCACAGCATATTCTGATAAGTATGCATCAGTTGATGAAGTTCCCGACAACGCAGTAGTTGCAATCCCCAACGACGGTACAAACGAATACAGAGCACTCAGAATCCTTGAACTCAACGGATTCATCAAGCTCGACGATGCAGCAAGAGATTCTCTCTCCGCTTCCGTAGACGACATCGTTACTTATGTTAAGCCCATCGAGATCGTAGAGATCGATTCTGCACAGATCATTCCTACAAAGGATGACTACGATTTCTTCATCACAAACACAAACAAGGCACTCGAAGCAGGCATCACATCCAACAAGCTCTTCAGCGAAGGTGAAGACAGCCCTTATGCAAACATCATCGCAGTAAGAACAGAAGATCTGGACAACCCTGCAGTAAAGGCTCTCGTTGACGCTCTTCTTTCCGAAGAAACACAGCAGTGGATCCAGGATAACTACAACGGTGCAGTAATCCCTGTTGTAGATCTCGGCTGATAAGGAGCAATGGATAAGGTAAAGACAAAATATGGTGAATTCACCGCGTGCAACGATGCTTCCGATCTTCGGAAAAAGTATCGCTGCCCGGTGGAATACCATCCAAACGGAAATATCAAAAGCATCTATCTTCAGGAACCCCAGGAGATATCACTTCCCGAAGGAAAGTTCCAGACAGAACTGATCACTTTTTACGAAGACGGAAACGTAAAAAGACTCTTCCCTCTTTACGGACAGTTAAGCAGTTACTGGGATGTCGAAGATGAGATGGTAAATGCTCCCGCATATGACTTTACCGTCGGTGACGAGATAATTAACATCCGCCCGCAATGCATCTACTTCTACCCTTCAGGAAAGATCAGGAGCATAACATTGTGGCCCGGAGATCAGATCACCGTTAACACATCCAAAGGTCCGGTTACGACAAAACTCGGAATCGAGATCTACGAAAACAAGACAATAAAAAGTATCGAACCTTCATTTGGAACGATATTTAAAACCGAATACGGCGATGCCAAACCGTTCATGGTAAGAAAGCATATGCTTCACTCCGAAGATGCTTCCGCAAGATTCGATGAAGACGGCAACCTCATAAGTTTTACTACTCTTCAGACACGCGTTGAGGCAGACGGCAAGATATATAAAGCAGGCGATTACCGTTCTCCGCTTATTATCTATCTTGGCAAAGGAACCGTAGGGTTAAGGGGTGCAAACGACCTGAACGTTTGGTTTGATACACAACATACCGAAGTTAGATTCAGCTAGCTTTCGTGTGTTTCTTCTTTCGCAGGAGGGGCTGTCTCATCTGGGGCACCCCTTCTGTATATTTCTTAGAAACGAGGTGCTTAAATGGTTACCATCCGCGATGCCGGAACAGAAGACGCCAAAGATCTTCTTGATATCTATTCATACTATGTCGAACACACGGCAATATCTTTCGAACTCACCACACCTTCCCTGTCAGAATTCAAAAGCCGCATGAACGATATACAAAAGCATTACCCTTACCTCGTCATCGAACAGGACGGCCAGATCAAAGGCTATGCGTATGCACACCTTTTCGTAGGCAGAGACGCGTATTCATACTCTGCTGAGACCACCATCTATCTTGACCACGATTCGCAAGGATGCGGCCTCGGAAGAAAGCTTTACGAAGCACTTGAAGACCGGCTTAAGCAGATGGGAATCATCAACCTTTACGCATGCATCGGAGTGCCTTTGGAAGAAGACGAGTACCTCACGAATAACAGCAGGGATTTTCACAGTCATTTAGGCTACAGGACTGTAGGAACATTTATTAACTGCGGAAGAAAATTCAATAAATGGTACAGCATGATCTGGATGGAAAAACTCATCGGAGACCATGCTGCAATTTGAAGCCTTACTTTCCCTGGCTCCAGGCTTCTCCAAGAACATTTCTGACAGCATAAAAAGCTTCCATACCATTATCAGGCATGTGAGACGAACTGACGGATATTACTTCCCCATTCTTAACAAAACTGATCGATAGCTCTCCACCGACAATCCCGTCGCCATCAATCCACTTGCCTTTGCCCATCTTATATTTCTTAGCAAGCTTCAGGCAGTCATCAAGGACAGATGCAGGGACAATGCGATAATTGTTGTGCTTGTTATCACTAGTATCATAGTGGTTCCACACCAACACCAGTTCAGAATCGGTGTATTTATAAAGTCTGTATGAAGTACTTTCATTTCCGCCCTGGGTTGCAACAACTGCTTCGTAATAGTGAAAAACCTGATTCTCTGCCGTAATGCATTCTTCAGGAGATGACGGTGGAATCGTTGTTTCCGTTTCAACCTTTTTGCCGCATCCGAATGAAAAAAACGAAAGAAGTGAAATCATCATGATCAGTATTACCCATTTAAAAGAATCAATAGTTCCGAAGCTTAGAGTTTTTCTTTCATTCATTTATTCTTTTCCCCCTTATCTCACAGACAAGCTCGCGTAAGCCGTCCTTCTGATCTTTTACATACTCCCAATGGAAGCTGTTTTCCGTAATGTCTGAGAAGATCCAGTATGTGCTCTCTTCGTCCAACACTTTGCCGACCAGTCTGTCACCTTCCTTTTTAAAAGTCAGTCTCTTCATGGTACCGGCACAAGTATAAACAACATCGTACCATTCTTTGTTTTTGTTAAACATTCGAAGTGATGATCCGTATTCGCCGTCAGGCTGCGGCTCAGCTTCCTTCGTGGCTCTGGACGGAAAGATGAAAATGTCCTGTATTCCTGTACCCTCCAGCACGCGTCTGAAGATCCATTCACCTTTTACATGACGCTTCTCGCCCTTAACATACTCATCGTAATAATCGCAATCCCAGTCTCCCAAAAGCGGAGCAAACCAGTCAAATGACTCCGGGATCTTATCTGTCTTTTCGCTCAACAGTGCTTCTGAAAATGTATCCATATTCCTGTATCCCCTAAACACTATGTTTCCTATATTTCAGTTCATTATAGCATTTCTACTTTGAAATCATTTTTCCGGTTTGAACCTTTCTGTAATTGTTTGCTCAAAACAGGACCGACAATTACAGAAAATCGCCATTTTCTGTAATTGTTGCCGTTAAAATTGAGGAACAATTACAGAGTCTATTCGGAATATAAGACTTGAGAAACAAGAATAAAGGATGCCTCATTGCTTTGAGACATCCCTTATAGCGGTTCAAATATTCACTTGTGTTATGTCCAAGCGTAAGGACACCAGATTCTGTACATTGCCTCGTTTATAAATTCCGGATAATCGTAAATAAGGCATTCGTCCCAATGCACAGAAGAGATAATACTGTCTGCCACATCGACAGTAAGGTACTTTGCGTAATCACAAGGTTTTGTGCCGGTAAAATAGGATTCATAAGTCCAGCACAGAACAGAATGTAATTCGGTGTATGACCAGCCGTTTATCTTTCTGTTAGGATCCAAAGGGATACGTTCGTATCCTCCGCCGACGACTCTATCCAACTCTTTATTCTCAGGTAAGAGTTCTAAATCTAATGTAGTAGTCATATTGAAATCCTCCTTTGCTTTTTGTTGGCTTCATTATCACAATCAAAAGGAGTCAATCCAACCATTAATAACAGACGGATGTGATGCATAAACAACACTCGGAAATCAGAGTGTTGTGGAATCTCATTTTTGCGGAAGAAAGATCAGTAAGATGCACCGACATTAATATCGTCGACCGGAAGCTCCATGAGTTCATTAGATTCGAGATATTCACCGACCTGCTCGAAAAATGCAGCAGCGTCATCTTCTTCGCTGCTTTCAAACGTCTTTTCTATACTGCGGTCAAACCTGTCAGGCTCAAAGAGGATATCCATGTACAGGTGCTGCTCAATATCGTCATTGATCTCACGCATACGGTCAAAGGAAATCACATAGTGCATCTGGTCATCGAAGAAATACTTTTCCCTCTTGATGTACACCGTGTACGTCTCATCTGTGAGAGCCATATCTGCAATGTCATTTTTATACAGCTCGAAAACCTCTCTTACCGACTTTAACGAAGATGCTTCCCTTCTGAGGGCATGAGCTTCCTCACTATAGAGATCTTCCTTATCCGGCTTGCTGAAGGGTTCATATGAATCGTCCAGAGCATCTTCATCATTGGCAGCATTGACGATTGCATTGAACATCTCGTGGCTGCCCTTAAGTTTGACAGTTTTAACCGTGAAGAAGATAGTTATAAACAGGTCAATCGCTAAAAGCACTCCGCCGACTATAAGCAATTCTTTTCGAAATGCACCGATAATAAGGAAGATTAATGCGGGTACGGTCAGGAACATAAATGACCTGAAAAAGAACGTGACAAAGATAGTCAGCGCGAATTTCCACTTGCTTATCTGTTTTGGTTTTTTATCCTGATTTTCCGCCATACATATACCCTGATCAGATGATCCTCTCTAATATACAACGCGTGTAACCATACATTTTAATTATATGGATTTGTTTAAGCAAAAGAAACTGCGAAATACGGCTATAGCCGGACTATCAGACTGATAGCCTGATTCTTAATTCAATTCCGTTTTCCGCATAAATTGGAAGTGAAAATGGAATTATTGCCCTGAAATTCCAAAAACGATTCCAATAATTGATAATCCTGGAACTGTCCTTAGCAGCGGGCACAATACAAGTAAACCGTTCATAAAAAAAGGGGTGCCCCACCTGTGAAGGCACCCCTCAGGTCTTATATGCTGTCTTAATTAAAGCGGTCGTCTGCAGTCTGTTCGATGAAATACTCGTCAAGATGGAGTCCCTTAAAGATGTGGATGTATCCGTAATATCCTACAGATGCGAGAATTACGATGATTGCGATTACAGTTACGATCTCTACAAGTGTCATACCCTTCTTTGACTTAATTGACTTCTTCATTTTCATTTCCTCCCTGATTTTGTGTTTTTGAGTTTGTTTGTGTTTGTTTTAACTTGAGCTCATTAAAACACCTATACGCAGGGCATACTATGACCAATGTTTAAAGGAAATGTTGATTAAGCAACACATCAGGAGCGATGTGTTGCTATTCAACAAAAAACTCGTAGATATTTGAATCCCGCAGAACCCTTAATCTGCATTTTTGAGTGCGACATCCATGGGGATCTTCTTAATTCTGATAAAGTCGATCACTGATACGAAGGCATAGCTCAGGAGTAGATATACCACCGACAATACCATTGATACGGGTCTCATGTAGAACGCGAAATATCCGTCCATCTGAAGCAGGAACTCATGGAAGATCCAGATCATCATGAAGTAACCGATGCCAAGACTGATAACGGTAAAGAAGGTTACTACAATAGCAGTCGGTGCGATGTAAAGAGAACCGATCTCGCCGTTCTTGAAGCCCAAGATCTTAACCATTGATATCGAATGCTCGTTACGCTCGATGATGATCTTGGCAAGCAGATAGATAAGGGCTGCGGCAAGTACGATCATCGCGTACTTAAAGATATTCATGAATCCTCCGACGGAGTGCATCAGCTGCGTTGTGACCTTGGAGATGTCCTCGGCTGTAATGACTGTCGCGATATCCTGCTCATCGATGTCAGTGATCTCGTTTCTTGAGAAGTATCCGGAGAACTCGTCTTCCTTTTTATCAAAGGTCCGGTTAAAGCTCTCATTGTCCATGAACACGGCGATACCGCCTTCGTAATCAACGATTCCGTCAACCGTGAATTCATATGACTTGTTCTCATATTCCTCGTGAAGCGTAATGACGTCGCCGGTCTTAATGTAGAACTTATTTCCGAACGCACTCGAGATATATACATGACCTTCAGGAATATCAGAAGAAAGATCGACATATGCGCTGCCGTCAGAAATGCCGTATACGGTTACACTCTCGTCACCGCCGCTTCCCATGCCTTCACGCATTGAAGTCTTCTCCTTGGGATACAGGAGATTTGTGCAGCTGAATCTCTCGGCAGTTTCCTCATCGGTAACGATCACGTTTCCGTCTTCGTCCTTATATCCCATTAGCATGTACTGGTATTCTGCGAAAACCATTTCGGGTGCTCTGTCGCCGTAGTTTTCGAGAGAATCAACGATTCCGAATCCGAAGCAAAGCATGATCTCCGAGAGGATTACGCCGAAGATCAGCACAGCATAGTTCGGCATATTCTGGAATAAAACCCTTAATCTGAAGCGGCTTAAGAAACGCCATGCAGGGAGTCTTCTTGCCTTTGTGCGTCTTGATTTCTTAAGGTCGTGTCTTAAGAATTTCAAAGGGCTCAGCTGAAGTTTCTTCACGATCACGAAAAGGTTGATAAAGAACATCAGCAACAGCGGGATGATTGTCGTCTTAACAAGTGCCGAAGGACTCCATACGATTTCCGGGAGAGGAAGGCTGTATGTATTGAAATACATCTTTATAACCAGGTCACGGAAAACCGTATATCCCATCGCATTGCCTATCGCAGCGCCTGCCAAAGTCACGATGACAGGCATCGACATGTAGTGAACGATAAGTTCGCCCTTGCTGTATCCTGATGCGCGAAGCGTGCCGATTACGGATGCTTCTTTATCAATAGTATTGCTGATCGTGATCGCGAAAATAAATGCGATTACCGCGATAAGAATGTAGCAGAAGATCGATGCCCCGACAGAGTCGCCTTCGATATCGGAAGGTGCAAAATTTCTTGCCTGGCTCAAATAAGTCGGGAGGTAATCCTTGATCTCATTTTCATCAACAAGCGTCTGCGTAATAAGTGCTTTAAGAAAACTCTCCGAATAGTCTGACTGGGCAACCTTACCGTCAGGCTTTACATCGTAAAGGAACGAATAGTTGTAGTGAAGTCTTGAAGTAAGTTCATTGAATGCTTCAGGTGTCAGCATAGCAACATCGAATCCGAACGCGTCGAACATGAGGTCAGTATTTGACTCATGCATCGTAAGATAATTGACGTAAGACAGAAGTCCTACAACCTCATATTTCCTGCCGCCTACGGTAATCTTATCGCCTAACTTCACACCGACTGAATCAGCGTGGTTTCTGTCGATCGCGATCTCGTTTTTATTCTCAGGCGCGCGACCTTCAACGAACGATGCGAGGTCGATCTCAGAATCGCTCTTAAAGATCCTTACTGTTGCATCTTCAACGCCGTCGTTATTGTTGTCTTCTGACTCGTTGCGGTAAAAGTGTTCGTAGATGGTAACCGTTACAGGCTTGAAGTTATCGTCATTTAGTTTGTATTCTTCTGCGATGTCATCCCACTCTTTATCAACTGCTTCAATAACGGCATCGTGAGCTTCAGAATATGCTTCATCTACTGCATCTTTGAATTCATCTGATTTGCGTGCTTCCTCAAGAGCAGTATCGAAGTTATCTTCCATGGCTGCATCGACATAACTTTTTATCATGTCTTCGTCAGTTATTCCCATCGCTCCGCACTGCGCACGGACGCCGTCTTCAATTGCTTTTGTGACCTGCTCGTTGAGTTCTTTTTCAACCGCGTCAGCAACTTCCTTATCGGCTTCTTCCATGCCCTTGTCAATGAAGTACTGTCTTACGTCAGCCTTCTCGCCGGAGCTGATGTTTTCGAGAAGTTCAGGTGAAGCTCGGTGCGTTAATTCGAAGCAGCCGTCTTCAAGATTAAGTTCAGTCTTTCCTGCGTAAATTGAGGAAACCATGCTCTCACGGCCTACATACATGCCGGAGATGACGCCGATCATGCCGACCATGAAGATGATGATTACAAGATATTTATGCCAGTCAGAAGCGAGTTCTTTGGGAATTCGCTTTATCAAAGGATTTCTCATAAGACCATCCTCCTTACCACTCGAGCTCGGAAGCCGGAATCTTCTTGTCGTTAATGTCGTTATGGCGTACGACGCCGTCTCTTAACTTGATGACGTGGTCTGCCATATACCTGATAGCCTCGTTATGGGTAACCATTATGATCGTGCTGCCGTACTTGCTGTTGCAGTCTTCGATGAGGGAGAGGATCTCTTTACTCGTCTTATAGTCGAGCGCGCCCGTGGGCTCGTCGCACATGAGGATGTCCGGATTTTTTACTACCGCACGTCCTATGGATACTCTCTGCTGCTGGCCGCCTGAGAGCTGGTTCGGATATTTGTATTTGTGATCCTGAAGTCCCAATGTGGTGATTACTTCTTCTACGTCCAAAGGCTTGTCTGAAAGGTATGCGCCTACTTCGATGTTCTCTTTTACGTTGAGGTTGGGAATGAGGTTATACATCTGGAAAACATAACCTAAGTGCTTTCTTCTGTATACTGTAAGCTGCTTTTCATCCATGTCTTCGAGCTTGTCACCCTTGATGCTTACGAAGCCCGAATCAGGTGTGTCGATTCCTCCGATGATGTTGAGAAGTGTGGATTTACCGGAACCTGAAGGTCCCAAAAGGACACAGAACTCACCCTTCTTTACAGTGAAGTTCATGCCCCTTAAAACATCCTGCTTTGCTTCACCCGTGCCAAAACTCTTCTTGAGATCCCTGATCTCCAAGAAATTTTCTTCCATACTGCTGTTCTCCTGACTTTATAGATTTTTCAATTCCCTAAAGTCTTTCAAACAACAAAAGACCCAAGTACAGCGGGACTATACTTGGGCTATTAATCGTAAATATGTTTTGCAATTTATAACACATGTATAGTTAAGCTATACATGAGTCTCGCAATTTAAAACAAGCCAGGCATATTGCCAGGATGTTGACTTGCTACGCCGAAGCGCTTGCTACTCCCCCATGGGAATTACATTTTCAATTTAACATTACGGATAGAATAAGTCAAACAGACATTTTGTACTAATAATTTTGATATTTGTAAAAACATTTGTAAGACCCGTTAGCATATGCTACTTGAAAACAGACACAAATATTTCACTCATTCATTAACAACTCCGAAAATGATTGCGAAAAATATTTTGCCGCCAACCCCTTATGCAGCAAGGGTTTTAAGCAGGCATTGGCTTAATGTTCCATAATAATTTATTAATAAGAAGTAACACGCGTGTTAATGAGAATTTATTATTACGATGTTAAAATATGTTTATAAGTGCGAAAGGATGGGCGTTTTATGAGAACCGGGTTGTCAGTAACATTCGGAATACTGATAATTGCGCTTCTTGTTTGTATGGTTATTGCCATAAAGACAAAGAAGCCTATTGGTAAAGCCCTGTCATTCCTTCTTGCCGGTCTGGCCATTCCTGTCCTTGGAAACCTGATACTTATCTTCTCCACACAGAAATCATTGGCAACGATCGGATGCTATATCTATTTCCTCGGAATGGACATTGCCATTTATTCTCTCTGGTATTTCACGCATGTCTATTGTGAGATGGGCAAGCCGAAGCTTGGGCTCAACATCCTCGTATGTACTCTCTTCGGTGCGGATTTTATCCAGTACGCCCTTAACCCCTTCCTGAAGTTCACTTTCACGACAGAGAAGATCCTCGTCGAGAACAAGGCATATTTCAGACTCGTTCCCAGGCTCGGACAGACTTATCACAGAGTGGTTTGCTACGGACTGTTCCTGGCGATACTCGTTGTCTTCATCGTCAAGATGATACAGTCACCCAAGGTATATAGAGACAAGTACGCGGTAATCGTTTTGTCGATCATCATGACCGGTGCAGTAGAATCCTATTACATCTTCTCAAGAAAGCCGATGGACATGTCCATGATAGGATTCGGGCTTTTTGGTCTCCTTATATACTTCTTCTCGATACACTTCAGATCAATGAAAGTTCTGGACAGAATGCTTGCCGGAATGGCATCAGACATGCCGGATGCACTATTCTTCTTCGACAAGAACGGCAAATGCATTTGGACAAACGAACCCGGGAGACAACTCATCGGCGTATCCAAGGATAATTACGATAACGTAAAAGATAATCTCAAGTATCTGTTTGGTGATGAACTCGATCTCGAAAGCAGCGGATGGTTTAAGAGAGTCACTCTGGGTACGGGCGACGACAAACAGTACACGCATCTTGCAATGCGTTCCACTGTTGATGAAAAGGGAAAGATTACTGGTTTCTATTTGAGCATACGTGATATTACCGATGATCAGCGCGAGATCAAACGTGAGATGTACAGGGCCACTCACGATTACCTGACGGGCCTTTATACAAAAGAATATCTTTACGAGAACATAATCAAGAGGCTTAAGGATGATCATGAGACAGACTACATGATCGGTTATATCGAAGTCTCAAATTACAAGATGATCAACGATGTCTTCGGAAAAGAATTCGCTGAACTCACGATAAAGAAGATTGCCGGATTCATCACAGGCAACGTCAGCAGCAAATGTCTTTACGGCAGACTTTCCGATGATTCATTCGGCATATTGTTTGACAAGTCAAAGTTCAACGAGGATGCGGTCAAGACACGTCTTGAGAACTTTACCATCAAGGATGACAACCTCGAGCATAAGATCCTTATGCACTTCGGAATCTATGACATCACACCCGAAGACGAAATCGATGTTCCGCTCTTCTTCGACAGTGCGCGTCTTGCCACAACTATGATACGCGACAACTATCACGACATAATCGTTTACTACGACGATAAACTGAGGAACGAGATCATCCATAACCAGCTGATCACAAACCAGCTGAAGAACGCGATCGAGACAAGACAGATAAGACCTTATCTTCAGCCCATCGTAGATTCACGCGGAATGCTCGCAGGAGCAGAAGCACTTGTAAGATGGATACATCCTGATGAAGGCTTCATGAACCCGGGAATGTTCATCCCTGTTTTCGAGCGCAACGGACTTATCGCAGAAGTCGACAGGCACATGTGGAGATGCGCATGTGAGATACTCGCAAACTGGAAAGAAAGAGGCATCGAAGCTTTCATCTCGATCAACATCTCACCTAAAGATTTCTACTACATGGATGTAGTCGCGACACTTAAATCACTCGTTGAAGAACACGGGATCGATCCTGTCAAGCTCAGAGTCGAGATAACTGAAACTGTCATGATGTCTGATTCCATGGATATCCTTAAGACAGTCGACGAACTTCGCGCATCAGGATTCATCGTTGAGATGGACGACTTTGGAAGCGGCTTCTCATCCCTTAACCTGCTTAAGGACATGAACATCGACGTCATCAAGGTCGACATGGAGTTCCTTAAAGATTCCGAGCGCAACATGAAGTCCGGAATAATCATCAAGAACATAATCAACATGTCCGAAGAGCTCAGCATCGCAACGCTCACAGAAGGTGTTGAGACTGCAAAACAGTTCGAGATACTCTACGCGATGGGATGCAAACTTTATCAGGGATATTACTTCTCCAAGCCTGTTCCGCTCGAAGACTTCGAGAAGCAGTGGTTCGATTAAATATTTGTTTCAACCGGTGCAGGTACCGGATGATTAATAGCTTCCTTTGCGATCTCAAGAAGATATCCGCGTTTTTTCATTCCGTCGTAAAGGAAACTTACACGGACATAATATTCGGTATCACCATTTTTGAATGTGTGATTCTGTGATGCGTTATTTTTTTTGAATTCATCCACCCAGCCTTCAAAGAGCATTCTCAATTCTTCATCTTCAATGTAGTGGTCGGCGTGGTTATTTGCAATCTCGGGAATGAACTTTTTAGCCACATCAGTCGCACTTAAGTAGCGCTTCTTGAAATCTAGAGATATATATCCGAATCCTCCGTCAGCGAAAATAGAACTGCTGACCATATCATCAACAGTGTAAAGACCGATGTTATTCATGATGAACAGGAACCCGATCTCGATGATCAGGTCGGCCAATGCCATCCACTCGATATCCTTAGTGAATATTCTTCCGACGAAGAAAGCAATGATCGCAGTGATCTCCAGGAATGAGCCCATCACAAGATTTTTTCTCGATGCGTTAGGCTTCTCTATCCATCCGTAAACAATTGCAAAGATCGTCAGCACAAGGAAGATTCCTATCTCGATATAGAACAGGATGTGAAGCGGACCGTAATCTTTTACAAGCACGGTGACGCCGTTTTTGAATTCGATGTCGACACTCTTGTAAAACAGCGGGCTGTAGCCGGCAGATAAAACAAGACAATAGGTTCCTGCGGATAATAATATCAGGATGAATCTCACCCATTTCGGCAGTTCGATCTTGCATACGGACAAGATCATGAAAAGCCCTGCCAAAGGCAAAAAGCATCCTCCGATGTAAAGGAATTTATATATGACCAGTGCTTCCCTGACATCCTTGGAAATCGCGAGAAGGACATAGCAAAACTGCGACAGAAAAGCCAGGATGAATACGGTTGCATAGCGGAAAGGAAAATACTTGCGCTTAATGAAAAAGTATATTGTGCAGCATACAAGCGACAGAGCACACATTGAAACATAATAAGCAAGTACCATTAAGACCTGACCACCCTTGATATTCTGAATCCCGACAAAGGAATTACAGTTTCAAAGTATACTATACTTTTCTGTATAATTAACTACAGCGGCATATTTATCAGGAATATCCGATAAATATAGCCGGAAATATACAATGATATAATTGGGCTGCGGGTATTATTCAGGAAAATCTTAAGGCGGTAACATGGGCAATCACTATTCGGATTATCTGAAGAAAAATGTATCAGTAAAAGATCTTGTTTTTGACGAGATCCGTGAGGAAGACAAGGCTCTTTTGAAAAGAGTAAAGAAAGCCCACATTAAATCCAACATGGGCTTTCTCGTAATCTTTTCGATAGGGTTTATCGCCTGCACGTATTTCTTTACCGCATTCCTCATCGTGCCTTCAGACAGCCTGATCTTCAAGCTGCTTTCCCTGATCATTCTGGGTGCCGGAATGACCGGCTGCGGCATGATGATATATGAGATCATCGCCGGCATCAAAGGCATAAGGAAAGGTGTCGTTCTCACAGCTTCAAGGGAAATGGAAAACCACGAAGGAAGAAATACTTCTTACCAGTATATTTTCGATATCTACATGGAAGACAAAGACGAGTCTCTCATGAGCTTTTCCGTAAGCCCTGAAGTGTTCAAAGAAGTCGAACCCGGCGACGGCGTACTTGTCGTCAAAGCAGGCCGCAAAGTCAAGGTCATGCAGGATCCGGACCGCAAGGCAGTCATGGACGTTAGCAGGATCAAATCAGGAGTTTAAGCCACCTGTCACTCTGAATACTTTCCATAGTGAGCGATGTCATTATTCATGAGATCCATCATCACCTGCTTCTGCTCGTCAGTCAGATCCGATGCTGCTACTTCTTTTGCATAATCCCCATACAGCTTTTCGGCTCCTTCGTCATCACCGGCTCTTTTGACTGCCACCATCTTGAAGAAGGCAAGGCTTCTTTTTACTCTCATATAATGATTCATATCTACTGCACCTTTTCTTGATTCGAACGCATCCACGATCCTCTCGCACCACTCGCACATCTCGAGTGCCTCTTCCTTTTCTCCCCACCATCCGTAGTTCTCGCCGTATGTGTTGAGCAGGCTGGCAACGAGGTCGAACAGCACGATGGAATTTTCTTCAATGTCTTCTTTCATCTTGCCGAATCCGCTCTCGAAAAACGTCAGCTCCATTGAGAGCTTTTCTTTGATCCTGTTGGTCGAAATGTTCGGCAGGACATTGATGTGCGCTCTCGCGTTATCGAAATCTTTCTCGTGAATGTAGATCCACGCAAGCGCATAATGCGTCTGGTCGATAAGCACTTTGTCTGTGCAGTGACTGATAAGATAAGCACCTTTGCGGATGGCATCTTTATAGAGTTTTTCGATGCGGTCCATGTCGTCAGGGAATGCACCTTCAAGAACCGGATCTGCGTACATGCTGAGGTTGGCTGTCTCTTCTGCAAAGTCCTTGATTATCTCGAAGCAACCGGGATTAAGCGCTGTCTCAGTTGAAAGATATTCGCTTATGCGAAGCGCCCTTTTGGCTCTGCCCTCATCGCTGCTGTCCATGCCTGCAACAGTCTCTCTGACGCGTGCGATCACAGCTTCATTCTCTGACATCGAATCGTATCCAAGAAGTGCATCAGTACTTACTCCGAGGACCTGCGCCAGAGGGATCAGCATCGATACATCAGGAAGGCTGTTCTCTGACTCCCACTTGCTTACCGCCTGGGGCGTAACGCTAAGAAGATCAGCGAGTTCTTCCTGTGTAAAGCCCTTGTTCTTTCTGAAAGATTTAATGTTATTTCCTATTGTCTTTCCCATCTTAATATCTCCTTCGTTTGTCGTAATGTTTTAGTCGTGCATGCATCTTGATGATATCGTATTGCTAATCAGTATCTTTTTCAAACAACGCGCAGTTGAATCGGACTCAACCCGATTATTTATCGCTGTCAAAACGGGAGTAACAGATAGTATAATAAATATTGGAATACCGGTTTGTGGATTTGGGAGGTTAACTTTGAAAGGCGCATCTGCTGAAGGCATCAATGTTTTTTCCTCAAAAGACTCCAAGTGTCCGTCATGCGGCGGCAAACTTGTTTTCGATCCTGTCGGACAGGTATTAAAATGCGGATTCTGCGGCAACAACTATACTCCGGAGAAGATCGAGCTTTTAAAGCAGCTCCCGGAGATTGATACCGGTGCTGCTGATGAGAATGAAAACGATAAGAGTGAGATCGTATGTGATAACTGCGGAGCGGTACTTATCACCGACAGAAACACCTCTGCCACATCCTGCTCATTCTGCGGATCTCCTGCCATCATTACCAGGAGACTTACAAAACAGTTCAGACCGGATTACCTTATTCCGTTTAAGATCACAAAAGAAGAGGCGAAGGAAAAGTTCGTTGAATTCGCACAGAGCAAAAAATACGTGCCGCACGATTATTTTAACAAGAGCAATCTTAATAATATCCAGGGCATTTACGTTCCATTCTGGTTAATGAGTTCCAGGTGCAAAGTCAGTACCAGAGGAGACGGCCTTAAGCAGCGTGCTGTTTATAAGGACAAATATACCCTGATATCAGATTTTGACGTAAAGTACAACAATGTTCCCTTCGACGGATCACGTGAAATTGCTGACGGACTGATGGAAGCAATCGAGCCGTTCGACATCTCGCAGAGAGTGGAATTTAATACATCTTACCTGCAGGGATTCTATGCACAGAAATTCAATCTGACTTCGGATGATCTCTGCGACCGCATCCTTCTGCGCATGCAGGAATACGGACGTGAGACTGCCGCGATGTCATTCAGCGGCTACGATTCTGTCAAGTTCGGAGCATGCGGTGTAAAACCCTATGATCTTGAACATACCTATGCTCTCTATCCGGTTTGGTTCCTGAATTACAAATATGATGACAAGAACTACATGATCGCGGTAAACGGACAGACCGGAAAAACAGACGGATATCTGCCGGTTGATAAAACAAAAAGAAGAATGCGTCTCATCGGTCACAGGACTGTTGATGTACTTCTGGTTATCATGGTAATCGCCATATTCCTGGCATTTCTCGCAGCACTGTTTTATGCCGGAATGAAATTCATCATGTCCGGCGCCGGCCTGTTTTTCTTACTGGTGCTTCTTTTCTTAGCATCCCCTATAGGAATGCTGCTCATTGCAGGAGCCTTCAATAAGTTCCCCGGCTTCGAAAAAGCCGAGCCGGTCCTCGAATTCATAACAAGACCGGTCAAAAAACTATCCGCCAAGAGACACGATTCGTACATTGAGCTTCTCAACGAGACCAACATGGTCGTAGGTCCCAGACCTTCAGCCGAGACCTATTATGATTCAAAAGCAAAGATCAAATTCGAAAACTCAGAATTGTACAGCAATCCCGAAATATAAAGTATCAGTCGAGGATCTTCTCTGACAGGGCCTTAAAGTCCCTGACAAACACAGGATGATGATCCTTTACATATTCAATCTCTTCTTTGCCTGCAGCATCCTGAAGGTCCCTGGCCATATCAGACAGATTGTCGGCGCCGACCATCCTGGACGTACTCTTAAGAGAGTGAATAAGGATCTCATAGTTATTGAGATCGTTATTTGCAAGGAAGGATTCGAGTGATTCGCACTTCTCCTCTGCACTGTTTGCATAGTCGGTGAGAAGTTCCAGATAGAAGTCTTCCTCGCCGCCTGCATATCCGAGAGCAGCATCAACGTTAAGTCCGAGAGCACGCATCTTGTCCAAAGAATGAGGATCTTCCTGCTTTTCAGTAACTCTTTTCGCATCCGAGATAAGATTTGCAGGCAGATAATTCTTAAGTGCCTTCTCGAAATTATCGATCGTAACAGGCTTTGAGAGATAGCCGTCAAAGCCGGCATTAAGATACATTTCTTCAGCGCCTACGACGGCATTCGCAGTAAGGGCGATAACCTTTGTATCGTTAAGAAGGTTTTCATCCTTCAATGCCTTAAGCGTCTCAAAACCGTCAAGGACAGGCATCATGTGGTCAAGGAAAAGAATGTCGTACTTACCCTTTCTCATGAGGTCGATAGTCTCCAGACCCGAAGAACTTGTGACGGGCTCAATGCCGAAGATCTTCAGGAAGTTGACTGCAACCTTGAGATTCATTGCGTTATCGTCAGTAACCAAAACCTTAGCATCAGGCGCATAGAGACGGTCGGAATCGTCACGGTTATACTGACCGGCTTTTCTCTTCTCCTCGTATTTACCGACAGGTGTCGCATCGACTACGCGGAGCGACAACTCAAAACCGAATACCGAACCGACGCCGTATTTACTCTCAACATCAAGTTTACTGTCCATCATCGCAAGGAGCTTGGTGACGATTGAAATACCAAGGCCGGTCCCTTCGATATGACGGTTGCGCTTTTCTTCGATCCTCTCGAAAGACTCAAAGAGCTTGCCAAGATCTTCTTCCTTGATTCCGATACCCGTGTCGATTACATCAAAGCTGAGCTTGACGTTATCTTCATTGATTCCGATGTTACGTACCATAAGCGTTACGCTGCCGGTCTCAGTATATTTAACGGCATTTGTAAGAAGGTTCATTATTACCTGGCTGATCCTTACGTCATCGCCGTAAAGCTTTGACGGAACTGATTCATCGATATCAACAAGGAATCCAAGTTTCTTGGAACGCGCACGCTCACTGATCGAATTAACAAGACCGCTGATGAGTTCAGCAAAGTCGAATTCAACGGGAACCAGAGACATCTTGCCGTCTTCGATCTTAGAGAAATCGAGAATGTTATTAATGATCGATAACAGCGTATTGCCTGCACTCTTGATGTTGGATGAATACTCAAGGATCTGGTCGTCTTTTGACTCTCTTAAGATCATTTCATTCATACCGAGAACGGCATTGATAGGCGTTCTGATCTCGTGTGACATATCTGCAAGAAAATCACTTTTCGCTTTGTTCGCGCTGTCAGCAGCAGCCTTCTCGAGCATGAGGATCTTTGCTTCATATTCTCTCTTCTGTTCAAGCGCATTAACCTCTTCCATACGCCTGTTGACCTTGCGCTCGTAGTTGTATGCGATTATGTAGAAACCGGCTATCAACGAGAAGACAACAACTCCGATGAGCACACTTACGATAAGGACATTTCTAGTATCCCTATAGAGCGCGCTGTTCTCGACAACGATCGCAATCTGCCACTGTGAAAGGATATCATCGACAAAGACAGTGCACTTTTTGCCGTCTATCTCCATCTCGAAATTATCCTTATCGACATTCATGATTTTTTCGTAGATCTCATCCTTGTCAGGATCTTCGTAGTAATTCTTACCCTTTTCCCTGCTGTCACGGTGGGCAATGACAGTGCCTTCGTAATCAACGATAAACGCATACCCGTTGCCGTTGATCGTTATATCTTCAACTCTTTCCTGAACATCCGAAAGCATGAGATCCATGCCCAAAACGCTCTGTTTATCAGAAAGCGCTTTACATACTGAGAGAATGACATCTCCCGTCTGTGAATCGACATAAGGAGATACGACCAGCGTCTGACCATCTGCGGCAATGGCATCCTTATACCAGTCTCTTTCTGTGGCATCGTAGTTTTCCGGAGGTACCCAGCCGACACCATCTACGTATTCGCCGTTGATGACACCGTAATAACCCGTATAGCTGTCATCGAACTGGTCTGCAGCATTAGTTGACTCACGGGTGATGTATTCGACGATCTCTTCTTTGGTGGCCCCACTGGCGACCATGTGGTCTACCGTATCGGCAGTGATCCAGAGGACCGAGCTTGCGTTCTCAAGATAATTCTCAAGATCAGACGCAATGGCGGAAGTCTTGTCATTACCTAACTCGTTGATATATGTATAAGACGATATATATACCAGGCTTGACGTATAAGTAACGAGCAATGCTATCAAGACAAATGTCGCGCCAAGCGTGAGAAATAGCGTCCTTCTGTTGGTCTTCATCGTGGTCCTCAAAACAATTTAATAACTAATATAATTATTATATGAATGAATTCACATTTCAATCTGTTTTGATGAATAAAATGGAAATTTGCATTTTGGAAGGACTTTTCGCGGGATCCGCAATAAAAAAGCCCCCGAAATATAATAATTCCGAGGGCATTGGTAGGTTTTGTCCGATCTTTAGTTTATCGGGACTCTGGTCCACTCGATCGCAGAAATGTCTTTCATGTTCTGGTTGGCAGCATCCAGCATCTGGTTATACTTGTTCAGAGCTTCATCGTCGTGGCAGGTAGCATCTGCGCTCTCGTAAGCCGATCCGTCATAGTGAAAATTGTCGCCTTCGAACAATGAGTAGCTCGGAATCGGAATTCCTTTTGAATCTTCCTCTAAATACTCTGTAATGAGCTCACATACCGTATCCATCGACTTTGTAACACTGTTATATTGATAAATCGTGTCGACATGAAGGGCTGCTCCGCCTGATCCGGAGTTAATGAACATGAGTCCTCCGGCATAAGTGAGAGTGCTTCTGTCCCAGCCGGCTGCAATGATCTTGTACTCGTTCTCACCGGTCAGTACGACAACACCTGTAACGTTCACAAAGGTCTCTCCGTTACCGTATTCGCATGTACTGCCGAAAATAAGCTCATCCGTTCCATCCTTATCGATATCCAGGAGCGTATAGCTTATAGATTCGCGGTCCTGATTGAGGAGAAGTCCGACCGTACCCTCCGGAGGAATGACGGTATCGCCATCGTAATCCGGGCCGTAATACCATGTATCCGTCTGATTTTTGACCGCATTCACGTAATCTTCAATGAATCTCTCAAAAGGATTGACCTTCGGAGCCGTTGTCTCCGTTGTCGTAGCTTCAGTTGAAGCTTCGGTTGTAGCTTCTGTCTCTGTAGTCTCAGCAGTGGTCTCAGAAGTCTCCTCTGATGTCTCAGTAGCACCATCATTTTCAGGCTTTGATAAAAGAGTTGTCTCTTCCGTGTCATCTGTTTCCTTGGGGCTTCTTGTCGCACAAGATGCGAATGATACAGCCATGGAAGCGCAGAGAACTGCTGAAACAACCTTTGCAAGCATCGTTTTCTTCATCGTTTTTACCTCAATGTTATTATCCCGGGTATAAAACCCTATGTAAAAATATCACTTTGAGCATGTTAACTGATGAAAACGATTGACTAAAATGCAACGGGCATATGGGAATAATGTTGTAGTATCGGCTATTTGAATTGCTCTTTTTGCACACACCTTGTTCATGCGCAAAAATCTAAGTGATACAATGAAATCAATCTATAATGAAAGCGGTTTACAGATGGACTCATTCAGGCACTTCTGTCCCGAGCACATCGGAATGCTCATTTTTATCGCTGTTGCAATTACTGCAGGGCTTCTGTTCATGCGGAATCTGTCAAAACAGAAAGTTTCCATCGCAGTAATCCTCCTGTCCATAGCAGCACTCGCAGGCGAAGTGGCCCAGGATGTCCTGCTCATAAGAGAAGGAGGCGATATCATTGGCTTCTTGCCGCTTCACCTTTGCAATCTCGGATTATTCGTTAACCTGATCGCTGTTATATCGCGTGGAAAGATCCAGTCGTTCTTTGCTGAAGTATCACTAGTGCTGATCATGCCCGGTTCAGTCGCTGCACTTATTTTCCCGGACTGGACCTACAGACCTTTCTGGTCTTATCTGCCTCTGCTCTGCTTCTTTACTCATTCACTGACCGTTTTTATATCCTTAATCTTCCTCTTCCGCGGAAAGATATATGTAACTTTCAGACATTTCTGGTACTCATATCTTTTCCTGCTTATCACGGTTCCTCCGATATACCTTTTTAACAGCAGGACAGGCCAGAACTACATGTTCCTGTCTTACCCGCCTTCTGATACGCCACTGAAATGGCTGCTTAGCCTTACCGGCGAAAAGTTTTATCTTTTGGGACTGTTTGCCCTTATTACAGCAATACTTATCATCGAATACACAGTTCATGAAGTAGCACATATGGCTGCTATAAGACTATCGAAATGAATCTGCGTATAAGTAAGTAAATATAAACATCACGAAAAAGGATGCCGTTAATAGCATCCCTTTAGCAAATTCATATTCAGAAATCGATAACCCTTGCAAGTATTCCCTTCATCTTACCTATGGCTATACCGTAGTTTGTCATGGGCACGCCTTGTTCAGAAGCTTTGCGGTAACGGCTTGCTACTTCAGTCTCGCCGAGCATGCATGCTCCGCAGTGGATTATGAGATCAAAGCCCGACAGGTCTTTGGGGAACTCGAGTCCTGAAGTAAACGAGAACTCAAAATCCTTGCCGGTATATTCCCTGATCCAGCCGGGGAGCTTAACTGTCCCGATGTCTTCGCACTGGCGGTGATGGGTGCAGCCTTCGCTGATGAGGATCTTTGCACCTTCCCCAAGTTTATCGAGCATGTTCGCACCTTCTATTGACTGGTCGAGAATGCCTTTGAATCTGGCCATCAGGATAGAGAAAGACGTAAGAGGGATCTCGGGAGGTACGATCTTCGACACCTTGCCGAAAGCCTGGCTGTCGGTGATGACCATCCTTACCTTGCCGACCTTTTCGAGAGCTATAGCAAGCTCTGTATCCTTAACGACTACAGGGATAGCGCCCTTGCCGAGAAGATCTCTTATAACCATTTGCTGCGGAAGGATGAGTCTGTCCTTCGGTGCTGATTTGTCGATCGGAACGACGAGCACGACAAGGTCGCCTTCTTCAACGAGGTCAGATACGAGAGGACGTGTTTTGCGTTCCCTAATGATGACTGCAACTTTCTCCTTAAGTTCTTCGATGCCTTCGCCTTTGAGGGCGCTTACGGACATTGAATTCTCAACATCAGGAATGGTGACGTCAAGATCGCTCTTGTTGAACACAACGAGATAAGGAATCTTGCGCTTTGTAAAAGCATCGATCAGGCTCTTCTCGTCGTCGCCCAGACCCGCGCTTGCATCAACAACGAGAATGGCGATGTCAGTCTCATCGATTACGCGAAGGCTTCTCTCGATCCTTTGTGAACCGAGCTGGCCTTCGTCGTCGATACCCGGAGTGTCGATGATTACGACAGGTCCCAACGGAAGAAGCTCCATTGTCTTTCTGACAGGGTCGGTCGTCGTACCTGCAACATCAGATACGATCGACAGTTCCTGTGAAGTAAACCTGTTTACGAGGCTCGATTTGCCGGCATTGCGGCGTCCGAAAAAAGCGATGTGTGTGCGTTCCATAATTTACCTCTGTTTAGTGTTTCAAGTTCAGATTTCCGCTAAGGGTTCCTTCGAAAAATCAGGGTTGCCGGACTCAATTGTTCAGTCAAAAGTTCAGTCTCCAGACGGAAGATTTGACTGAACTTTTTGTGTTTGATGCGATTTTTCAGTCTAAAGTTCAGTCTATAGACGGAACAAAAGACTGAACTTTTCCGCCCTCATGTCGCAATAGTGCGCCCGCTCTTTCGAAAGATCAGAATCTGAAGTCACGCTCACCATTCTCGATCGCAACGAGTCTGTCGCGTAGAACGGCACGTGCCTTCTCGTTTGTAACGTCAGGAATGTTCTTCTCGATGAGCTTTTCGCCGACTTCGCGTGTCTCGGGAGATGCGTAGTCAACGAGATATTCCTTAAGTGTCATGAGGGCGTTCGGCAGGCAGCAGTTCTGAATCTGCTTAGCTTTGCAGAGTGCCATGAATCTGTCGCCGGTTCTGCCTTCGCGGTAGCATGCTGTGCAGAATGAAGGAACGTAATCCATGTCGATGAGCCACTTCATTACCTGGTCGAGAGTACGTGTGTCGGATACGTCGAACTGTGCTGTCTCGTCGACTCTCTCCTCGTGTGTGTAACCGCCGACGGATGTTCTGGAACCGCCGGAAATCTGTGAGATGCCGAGGTGGAGAACACGCTCTCTGGACTTCTGTGATTCACGTGTGGAAACGATCATGCCGGTGTAAGGAACTGCAATCCTGATGCATGCTACGATCTTCGCGAAAATATCATCGTCGATGGCATTGGAGAAATCATTTACGTCGATATCGTCAGCGGGGCAAAGACGGGGAACTGAGATCGTGTGAGGACCTACGCCGTGAACTGCTTCAAGGTGCTCTGCGTGCATGAGAAGTCCGGCAAATTCATAACGGTACTTATCGAGTCCGAAGAGAACGCCGAGTCCTACGTCATCGATACCGCCTTCCATTGCTCTGTCCATAGCTTCCGTGTGATAGCAATAATCGTGCTTGGGTCCTGTCGGATGAAGGATCTCATAAGACGCCTTGTGATATGTCTCCTGGAAGAGGATGTATGTTCCGATTCCTGCCTCGTGAAGCTTTCTGTAGTTCTCAACTGTAGTTGCAGCGATGTTAACGTTAACACGTCTGATCGCGCCGTTCTTATGCTTGATCGAGTAGATCGTCTTGATACTCTCGAGAATGTATTCGATAGGATTGTTTACGGGGTCCTCACCTGCTTCGATCGCAAGTCTCTTGTGTCCCATGTCCTGCAATGCGATGACCTCTGCCTTGATCTGCTCTTGTGTGAGCTTGACTCTCGGAATGGTCTTGTTCTTTCCGTGATAAGGGCAGTAAGTGCATCCGTTGATGCAGTAGTTCGAAAGATAAAGGGGCGCGAAAAGAACGATTCTGTTGCCGTAGAAATCCTTCTTGATCTGCTCTGCAAGTGCATAGATCTCTTCGTTCTTTTCAGGAATGTCGCATGCGAGCAAAACGGATGCGTCACGGTGGGAAAGGCCCTTGCGCTCTTTGGCCTTTTCGAGAATGGCATCGATTACTTCGACGTTGCTCTTGTTCTCGTCTGCATATTTAAGAGATTCCAGTATCTCTTCATTGTCGATGAATTCTTCTGCTTTTAAAGATTTAGGATCGTACATATTCCATACCTCTTTTCTTATAAAACGATGTGATGTTGAAGCTTAATGTTCCTTAACGTATCTGACGTTATCGCCTCTGTCGGTGACAATCTCATAGCCGATACTTTCTATTCTTCTCTTAAGACAGTTCATGCATTCGGCAGCTTCTTCACCGGTGCATATCTTGTTGTCGTAGAGATCGTATTTCTTCCTTACGCTTACAGGCGACAGATTCGGCATTACTACGTTTGCTCCTGCAAGTATTCCAAGTTCCCTTCCTCTGGGATTGATCGTGCCGAGCGCTGTTGTTGCCGGCAGAAGAACTGTCGGAAGCATCAGTCTGATTATGCTCAGCAGATAAAGCGTGAGTTCGAGCGTGCCTGCCGTCATGTCCGCAAATGGTGTTTCCTTATGTGGAATGAACGGGCCGATTCCGATCATCTCGGGATCGAGTTTTTTCAGGAATAAAAGATCGTCAGCGATGTTCTCAATTGTCTGATAAGGTGATCCGACCATGAATCCCGCACCTGTCTGGAATCCGATCTTCTTGAGGTTGAAAAGGCACTGCTTTCTGTTCTCTGAAGAAAGGTTCGACGGATGAAGTTTTGCATAGTGTTCAGCATCTGCTGTCTCATGTCTTAACAGGTATCTGTCCGCGCCGGCATCGAAAAACTTTTTGTAGGATTCAAAACTCTTCTCGCCGATAGACAGTGTGACTGCGCAGTCAGGATGTTCACTCTTAATGGACTTTACGATATCCGCTATGAGATCGTCTTTGTAAAACGCATCTTCACCACCCTGCATGACTATCGTCCTGAATCCCAGATCGTATCCGTGTGATGCACATTCAAGTATCTCTTCACGGGTAAGTCTGTATCTGGACGCATTCTTATTGCTGCATCTGATACCGCAGTAATAACAGTCGTTTTTGCAGTAGTTGGTGAACTCGATGAGACCTCTTACAAAGACCTTGTTGCCATAGTTTTCTCTTGCGGCCGCTGAAGCTTTTTCGGCCAGGTAAGCCCTGGTTTCTTCGTTACGGTTTTCGAGAAGTAAGATGATCTCTTCGCGTGTGATATCTCCGCCTGAAACGAGCTTTTCTAAAACGCTCTGAACATCAGATGCCATTGGTCAATCTCGAGTAAGTGATCTTGGCCGAGACGCCTTCGAGCATGCCGATCTTGCCTGACACTGAACTTATCAGGCTCTCGGGTGCATCGACGACGACGCTGATGATGGAGATATTCCTTTCGCGATAAGGAATACCCATTCTGCCGACGACATAATCCCTCACGTCATGAAGGATGTCGTTGATCTGTGACACTGAATCGGGATTCTCGACAATGATGCCGATAATTGCAACTCTCGTCTCCATTTGACCTCCTTTTGCGCCTCTAACGCAAACAAGGTTCTGAAGCAATTAAGTATGAAAAATTTACTTAAAGCCTTCCGCGTCAGGAAATACCTTCCGCATTCAGAACTATTGAGCATAAAGTAACACCTTGCAGATGCAAAAGCAATGCGCCCGCGAGGGCTTCTGAAAAGATGTCAGGTTTCAATGGTTAATCTGAATTTAATCGGCACGTATATTCACTTTTTCTTGCCTACCATGACACGGCGTGCAGCCTTGAGGTAGATCTTCTGCCACCAGGGGCGGAGATGCTTGTCGGCTTCCACGAGCTTTTCCCTGATCGGGATGCTCTGCGGGCAGTGCTGCTCACACTTGCCGCACTTGATGCAGAGCGAAGCATCGGCAGGTGTCATTCTGAGACCGATCGTCTGGAAATACTCGAGACGGCCGGAACTCTTGTTCTCGGAATACATGTGGTTATAGCAGGAGAAGATCGTGGGGATGTCGACACCCTTGGGGCAAGGCATGCAGTATCTGCATCCGGTGCAGTTTACCTTTGTGCTCTCGATGATGTAAGACTTGATCTTCTCGATGAATTCTTTCTCTTCAGGACCGTAATCTCCGGCCTTGGCTTCAGCTGCAATCCTGCAGTTCTCTTCGACCATTGCAACAGAGTTCATGCCCGAGAGAACGCATGTGATTTCAGGCTGGTCCCAAAGCCATCTGAAAGCCCACTCTGCAGGTGTTCTTCCGTGACGCTCGTTGGCGATTTCCTTCTTGGCTTTTTCAGGCAGAAGGTCAACGAGTTTGCCGCCGCGCAAAGGCTCCATGATGAACACCTTGACGCCCTTTTCGGCAGCTGCTTTTATGCCTGCACGGCCTGCCTGTGTGTGCTCGTCGAAATAGTTATACTGGACAAGGCAGCTGTCCCATGCGTAATCGTTCAGGATCTTCTTGAATGTTGCCGTGTCACCATGAAAAGAGAAGCCGACATTTCTGATCTGGCCGCTCTTCTTTTTCTCTGCGATCCACTCTTCGATGCCCAGTGCCTTAAGCTTTTCCCACTGCTGGAAATCAGTCATGTGGTGCATCAGATAGTAGTCGACATAATCAGTTCTGAGGCGCTTTAATTCCTCATTGAAATATCTGTCCAGACCGGCGCGGTTGTTGATGAGATACTGCGGGAGTTTGGTTGCAAGATTTATCTTGTCGCGGATGCCGTTCTTCTCGATTATGCGGCCGACGAGCTCTTCGCTTCCGGGATAGATATATGCTGTGTCGTAATAATTGACGCCGAGTTCGAATGCGCGCATGAATTCCTTCTCGGCCTTATCGAAATCGATACCCGGGCCGCTCTTCGTAAATCTCATGCATCCGTAACCTAAAATGGAGATACCGTTTCGCTGCTGCATAAATGCAACCTCCTTATTCCTTATAAGACGATTATAAACGCAACATGTGAATAAGCGTTGTAGAAAATGAGTCTTTTTTGTTCCCGTGCGTGTATAAATTTATCCTTACATCTCGAAAACAGCGAACCCATCTCGTCAAGTCTAACAACAAATTATTATTGTTATTCGATAAATTTATGTTGCAAAACGAGTTTTCGAGGTGTATCATTACCTCAGCATAACAAGTGCAAAGGGAATAACGAGGAATAGAAAAATGAAATGGAATAAGGTTTTGATAGTGAGTTTGTGCGGAGCGGTACTGCTTTCAGGCTGTTCAATGTTTAACAGGGATAACGGCAGCCTGCAGCTCCCTCCAAATGCGACATCGATTGAAAGTTCCTACGACAAAGACCAGGGAGAGACATTGTTCAATTATCAGGGAAGGACATATTCCTACTTCGGAAAACTGAACGATAAGATGTCTGACGACTCCATCAGAGAATGCGTCGGCTACATGGACGACGATAAGAACACACGGATTTATTCACTTAATGAAGATCCTCTTGATAACTACCTCATGATCAAACATGTCGGCGGCATCATGGACCAGCCTGAATTCTTAAGGGCAACAGACACGAAGAACAAGGATATCTATACTCCCTCTTACATCAGGTCAGGCAGTTTTGAATCCTGGGGTTCATCGGGAATTCACTACGAGATGTCCGCAGTAAATATCGATGTTGTCTGTAACGCGGAGAACGTTATGAGCATCTGCTATGATCTTGCGATCAACGGAGAATCAGAGAGAACCGGCGGTGTGGAAAATGCAGATAAATCAGCATTCAAAAAGGGCGAGCTGCTTTACTTTGAATTCACCGAACAGATGATCGGCAACCAGGTCGCAACAGGAGAAACATTCGAACTTACACTCACCTTCAGCGTCATTGACACCGACGGCAAAGTTCACGAGATTGACGGCGAATACTCACGTGAAATAATGCTCGGAGCATCGCTTTCAGATCTAGAGATCAGAGAAGACGGAAACGGCGGATATATTCTTTTCGAAGACATCTAAACCGAACAAATACAAAAGGAGGTAGAAAACAATGTACTACACTGATAATGTTCCTTTCTTCAGGTTCTATAAACCTTTTGTAATCGCTGCTCCCATCCTGTTTGTATTAATGTTCATCATTTGTATATATGCTGATGCTCTTTTTATCGCCAGTGAAGAATTAGATCCTGAAACGGCAGCCTTTGGGATGGCCTTCTTCGGCAGCTCTCCTCTGACCGTCCCTGCTCTCGATCTTATCATCGGCATATTTGTCGCCCGTAAAAACAGAGAGAAACATATCCGCATGATCGAACAGGTTCACGAGGCACATAAGAACGAGAAAAGAATCTTCGGAGATATTTAATCCGGCCGATCGTATCTGAAAGAAAAATACCAGCTTCACGATCACATGACAAAAGGAGGTAGAAATCAATGAACAAACAATCTAAAGTTTCATTTTACAGATTTTATAGGCCGTTTGTTATTGCTGCTCCTATCCTGTTTGTATTGTTGTGCATCGTATATGTATGGGCCAATATATATTTTTACATGCTTGTTGCCAGAGGAGAAATGGATGCTACAACGGCCAACTTTTGGATCGACTGTTTCCGCAGGTCTCCCCTGGTCATAACGGCTCTCGATCTTATCATCGGCATATTTGTCGCACGTAAAAAGAAAGAAAAACATCTCCGTATGATCGAAGATGTTCATGAGTCCATAAAGGACGAGAATAAAATCTTCGAGAAGATCTGAAAGGAATTCACATGTTCGGCTTCACGCTCATGTTTTTAATGTATCTGGCGGCAGGAATAATCGTCCCTGCAATCATCTTTTTTGTAAAAGGCATAAAGGCAGGCGGCAAAAGAAGACAGGCAGCCATATATGTTGCCGTCACGATCGCATGCATAATCATTGGAGCCGTCATCAAATTCAGTTATGACATCAACCATGTCATCGGCACATACAACGGACATGAATCTGATGAAATAGTCATTGACGGTGTCACATATGCGGAAAACTATGACAATGACTACTCCGCCTCCGACAAAGGACATTATCTCGGTTCAGTCGTTTATTTAGATCAGGACAACCAGCAAAAAGATCCCAAGTTTGTATGGGACGTCAAAGGCACAGACGAATACATCTATGTGCTTTTCGCCTACGACGGAACTTTCTATAAAAAAGCCGGATGACAGTTACTGTTTTTCCAGGTATACGAAAACAAGCTCGTCAGTAATCTCCTTGCGGTCAAATATCATGTAACCGAGTTTCTGGTAAAGACGGATATTGTCTTCACTTCTTGTGCTCGTAAAGAGTTCATATCTGCAATCAGGAAAACATTTCTCGATCTCATTTAAGAGCATTGATCCATAGCCTTTGCATCTGTGATCGGGATGGACCATGAGCTTTCCGATATATGCAGTTCCGTTCTTTGCATATGCCCTGACAGAACCGATGATCTTATCGTCTTCTATAAGCTTCAGGATCGTGCCCTTATTGAATTCCTCAGTCAGTTCTTCAATAGTTTCCTTCAACGGCGGAATGTCTTTATTGCCAAACAAAGCTGCCTCGCTCTGATAAGCGAGGTGTTGAAGCTCCAGGATCTCCTGAAGATCATCTTGTGAGGCTTTGAGAACAGTCATAAAACGAATCCTGATCAGTTGATTACGATATTATCAAAATCACAGGTGAGCTTAGTGCCCTCTATTTCGGCAGGAATGTAAAGAATGACTTTTCCATCGTTATCATCATCACAGAGAACGATAACGTATTTTCCGTCTTCTAAGCCTCCGATCTGGTCTTCGGATACCGAGAAGAGGTATTCATCACCATCCTGGTGCCCGCCATCGTTTACAATATAAGAGTAAAGAGCCTGATCAGCATCCGCATCTGCTTCATTAGTATATCCCTTTGTGCCAGGGCAAAAGCCGAGCCATGCATATTCAGTCAGTGCAAATCCGGGATCTACAGCAAAGACGATTTCTCCATTCTTTTTGCTTACCTTAACACCGGCATCTTCGTTATTATCTTCGACAACGTCTTCTGCTGTTGCCTTAGGGCTATCATCCTCATCACGGACTTTATTACGACCCGTATCCTTCTTACCGCATCCGAACAATGCAAGTGACATTGCGCCTACAAGAACCAAAGCTATCAATCTTTTCATAATGATTCCCCCTGTAGTGTTGAACCGATCTCTCTGACAGGAAAAGCAAAACAGTTTTTCAAATTGTTAAAGAAATTTTATCACAAAACAGGGGGAATTTGTGGTTTTAGATCAGATGTTTATATCAGCCGTTGCTCGAAAGGACGATATCCGTTGTCTTCGTAATCTCGCAATTGCCGCTAAGATCTTCGTATATATATACGATGGCATATGTACCTTCGGCATCAGGTGTCACTGGTGTTATCCTGCAGAGCACCGCATGATTGATTCCTGCTACTACCTGGCTTCCGAGATAAGCTACCGGTTCATACTCCGCGCCTAAGAGTTTTTCTGTAGCCTTATCAACAACTGCCTTAACGTGTTCATCTACTGCGGGATCTTCCGCATAGCTCCAGCCGCCTACTTTATTGTCACCTTTTACCATCTCTACTGCCGTTTCTGCCGTTGTCCCGGCTGTCGTCTCCTTTGCCTTGCTGCATGCGGTAAAGCTTACTACCGCGAGTGCTCCGGTAAGTCCGATTGCTAAAAGCTTTCTTGCTATGTTTTTCATATTATTGCCCTTCCTTCCATATGTGATAACTGAAGCATTATCTTCTGTTCCTGGCATCATTATCACAGCATGGTCAGGGCAATCCAATAAACAATTTCATGCGGAAGTGTTGATTAAACAACAGAAAGATTGACGGGTATTACTTATCAGTCATCTTCCGTCGTTTCAGAGATTAATTCACCTTTAAGGGCATAGAATTTCTCCTTGACTTCCTTCATCAATTTCTGGTCCATGGGAGAATAAATTCTATATTGGGAAATACCGTAGTCATCGTAACTGCTGCCACCGATTTCCGAACAATCGAAAACAACAGTAAAGTGCCACGGGCTGTAATCAGTAACGAAATCATTACTCTTAAGTCTTTTCTCGAGCGAGATGAAGTTAACCTTCTTGATATGTGCTTCAAACTCCGCAGCGCTTTCCGTTGACACGGCATAGGTCTTAACGGTGAACGGATCCGAATGCACGTCACGGTCTCTGCAGATAAACACCCACTCACCTGCATCGTTCTTTTTGAGTTCGCAGCTGTGACTCTCACCTGTCATGTCACAGTATCCGGGACTGTATCTGAAAGAAGTTAAAGATCCGGCATTACCTTTTTTCGAACCGAAAAGACCCATATAAGACTCCTCCTGTTTATACCAGCAACCTCTCATCAGGGTCGTTCCACTTAAATGAAGTCTTAATACCCTTCATGCAAGCGATGGAAGCCATGCCGTGAACCATTGCCCAGATCTTAATGAGATCGATCTCCTGTTCTTCGAAAGACTTCTCGATACCCTTCTCTTCCAGATAAAGTCTGTACATTCGCTTAAGCAAAGCAAAAGGAGGATAATCGTTTTTATAATCTTTATTCATCTGAAGATGCGCATTGATATTCTGCTTACCGAAAAGGAACACAAAATAATCAGGATTGAGGCTGAAGAAAGTAAGATACGTTCTTCCCATTGCAAGTATCGCTTCTTCAGCAGTTGCGCACTCTGCAACACCTGCTTCGAGCTCTTCCATAAACTGATCGGTGACGCTGCTCTTTATGGCTTCGATTAATTCTTCCTTGCTGTTAAAATGAGCGTAGGGAGCCGCATGCGATACATTGCACTCTGCTGCAACTTTACGAAGAGAAAGACTATCTTCACCGCTCTCATTTATTATCTTGATTCCCGCATCGATCAATGCCTGTCTCAGATTTCCGTGATGGTAACTGTCAGCCATTTAAAGTCATCTCCTTAATCTCAATTAATGCTTTCTCTGTCTCTTCAGGATTCTCCCACAAAGGACTGTGCGCAGCCCCGCTGATCTTATAGAATCCTTTTTGCGGGGCATCGATAACATCACAATACTGCTCAACGAGCTCCCACGGACAGTTGTAATCGTATTCACCGCTTATGAAGAACACAGGCACGTCAACACTCGTAATGCTCTGTCTGTAATCGAAAACATCCAACTCATCGTATAACGGTGTCATACGATACTTCTTCATCGCAGTAACGTAGTTGATCTTCTCTTTGAGCGTATAGCACTTACATGTAATAATCGGCCAGACGATTCCTTCAAATTCGCTTTGGTTATAGATCGTTCCGCCGCCTGCTTCATGAAGAAGATTAACATATACATACCAATCCTTACACTTAATATTTCCACTGTCAAGATGCTCGACAGAATCTTCAAGTTTCTTCAGATTTTTAGTATCTCCCCTCGTCTCGAAAACATCCTTCATGAACCGGTACATGATAGTATCGTTCTCTTCAGAATCGGTAACGCACTGCGCCATGCCGATGTATGCGTAATAGTTTTCGGGATGCCTTTGCACTTCCATTAGTGCTATCTTGCTTCCACCCGAGAATCCCATTATGTAGATCTTATCTTTATTGAACCGTTCCTTCAGATACTCAGTTACTGTATAAGTATCGTTAAGAAGGTTACCGATATTTACACTGTCCACATCGAAGTCTTTGTTATACGCGATTCCCATATAACGGTAATCCCAATATACGACTGTAAACTCATCTTCGATATGCATGTCCTTATATTTATCAGTGAACACATAATCGTCAGTTCCGGGACCGCTTGATACAAGGAGCAACACAGGATTATTAATGTCTCTGCTGTTGATGAAGAAACCGTTCGGCGCACCATTAATGTCCATTACAAACTTTTCTGAAAGACAGTTTGGTTCATCGTAAGTTCTTATCTTACCCGGGCTCATCAGCCACCATATAACAAAGAGCAGTACAGGAACTGCAAGCACGCACAAAAGTATTACCATAACTCTTTTCTTTCTCACTGGTCTTCCCCAATCTTGACATTGTCAATATTGATTATAGGAGCGTATCTTTACATTGTCAAGTTTATGGCAGCCGCACATACTATGCTAACTTTACTTCTTCAAACAAAAAGCAGCCGCGCATATTGCACCGGCTGCTTCCTGCATCTATGTCTTGGGGTTTTTTGGGGGGGGGTAACTTATTAACCGATCGTCTTACCGTCTTCGAGCCTTACGATACGTGTACCGTATTCAGCACACTGCTCTGAGTGTGTTACCTGAAGGATCGTCATTCCCTTTTCCTTATTGAGTCTCTGGAAGAGATCCATGATCTCTTTTGTTGAAGCTGCATCGAGGTTACCTGTAGGCTCGTCTGCGAGAATTATCGAAGGGTTGCCGAGAACTGCTCTTGCGATCGCTACTCTCTGCTGCTGACCGCCTGAGAGTGTGTGAGGCATAGCCTTTCTCTTCTCTGTAAGTCCGGTAATTTCTAAGATCTCATCAAGGTCTTTCTTAAGATCGGATTTTCTCTTTCCGTTGATAGTCTGTGGAAGAAGAATGTTATCGGTAACATTAAGATTCATTACAAGGTTGTAGAACTGGAATACGAATCCCATGTTCTTTAGTCTCAAGTCTGAAAGCTTCTTATCCTTCATTGAGCCGATGTCGCTTCCGCATACTGAGATGTTTCCCTGGAAATCTCTGTCGAGGCCTCCGATCAGGTACAGGAGTGTGGACTTACCTGAACCGGAAGCACCCATCAGAGATACAAACTCTCCCTGGTCAACGCTCATGGAAGCGCCGTTTAAAACGTGGTTGACGTTCTCGTTCTTACCGAAAGACTTGCTTACATTATTTACTTCAATTATCTTAGTCATTTTATTATCCTCCATATATTACTCATACTTGATCTGTTCTGATATCTTCATCTTCCTTAAGTTCTTTATCGGGAAGAGAACCGTTAATGTAAATACGACTGTCAGCAACACAAAGAACGTTAATGTCTTTAACGGATCTACTTTGAGATCAAGATATACTGATGTTGTGTTATCAAGAGCAGCCTGTAAAACATATATCAACACTGTGCCGAGCAAGGTTCCGATGGCAGAAGCTGATATTGAAGTGATAAGCACTTCTTTTAACAGAATGCCTGACAGCTTGGCTTTATTCATAGCGGTAGCGAGCAATACTGCGCACTCCTTCTTTCTGCCTTCAAAGCCGATGAGCTGGTTGGAGATCATGCCGACAGCAGTCATTCCGAGAGCAACGGCGATGATAGCTGTAATAACAGCCAGAGTCTTTGAATTATCTTTCTCATTCTGTTCGATGAGCTCATCAAGTGTCTTTACGTAACCGTATGTGCCCTTACCATATGTCTCAATGGAATCCCTTACTGTCTCAGGATCGTCACATCTTATAAGGATAGTATCCGGATAGTCGAAGAAGACTGCCTTGAACTCAACCAGACTGATGATTATTGCTTCCATTCCGTCGTCATAAGCATTAGGTTCAACTATCTGCTGGACTTCATACTCTCTTACAACAGGGAATACGCCTTCCGGATTTATCGTAAGTTTAATGGTGTCACCTACGGAAATTCCTTTGCGGTTTGCAATCTTCTTATCGATAATGCACTTACCGTCCTCAAGTTTTTCGGGAAGATCCATAAAGCCGGTAAAGTACTTATAACCGCCTTCGGGAAGTCCGTAGAAATATGCAGCGCTCAGTTTGTCCTCATCGTTCATCTTGAAGTCATACATGGTTGAATAGATCATTTCGCTGTCCGTAACGCTCTCAAGATGATCAACATAAGAATAATACTTGCTCTGCTTTGAAGCCGACATTACGACATTGCAATCGTAAGGCATTGTGCTTAAAGAACCTGCCATACCCGTTGCGACGGAATATACGACAATGCACATTGCTGCAGCCGTAGCACTTAAGACACCGCTTCCCACTGTACTCTTACGTGCTCTTGCCTCTGCGGATGCAATTGACCATGAGGGGCTGTTAAGCTTATCAGCAAGTTTTTCTGTTCCGAGCGTGATCAGCTTTAGCAGTCTCGGGAAAAGGAGCGCAAGCGCAACTACTGCTGAAATAAGACAGCAGCCGGCCGCCATGATGTTACTCCTTAAGAAGAATGTAACTACTGCGATTGCAAGGCAGACAAGACCAATGATAAATGTGGACTTGCTGTACTTATATTCTGTGTCTCTGTTGTCAAAGATAATGTCTCTGATAGATGTCTTAAGAGCCTTTAAGATCGCCTTAAGAGGGATCAGACACTCAATGACTACTGCTCCAACGATTACTCCGATAACAAGCGCCGGTGAAAGCGAGGGAATCTGGAGCAGTGAATTACCGGAACCGTCTTCCATAAAGAACATTACGTTCATGAGAGGATCTCTTACAAGAGCATAGAATACCGTTGCCGGAACACTTCCCAAAAGTGCATAAAGAACATTCTCGAGAAGAAGTATTCTTCCTGTGCGTGCCGTGCTCATGCCAAGGCTTCTGAGAGTTCCGATGAAAGACATTCTCTCACTTACTATTCTGTTGCAGATAGAAGCCGTTACGAAAATAACGAGAAGGAATGTGATCGCAAACATGAGGTAGAAAACTGCTTTGACCTCATTTACGAGAGACATATCAGAATCAGTAAGGAACATATCACTGATCGATACATCCGGGTATGCATCGGTGAGCATTTCCTTGGCCTCTTCTATCCTGCTGTTGTCCTTAACATCGACCATGAGGACATTTGCTTCCCTGTATCCGCAGGTGAGGATGTCACTTGTCTCAAGGTTTACGATACCGGTGTTGCCTGCGATAAGAGGGTTCTTATTATCTTCCGGAATAAAACCTCCGATCGTAAGTTCAACCTCTTCTGAGGTCCTGTCATGAACGGTGATCTTATCGCCTACTTCATAACCGAATTCTTCAGCAAACTCTTTGGTAACAAAGATCTCACCATAACCGATATCCATAGGTGTAATGAACTGCATGTCGACAGCTTCATCGACATCAACACCGTAAATACTGAGTGAGTCGGTCGTTACATAGCAGTATTCACCGTCGATCTTTTTATAAAGATACTCATTGTTGCCTGCAAGCTTCATGTAATCGGCTTCAGGGAAACCTTCAGGAAGATTGGAAAGATCGCTTCCGCCTGATGAGACCATGATGTCGGCTCTTGATACGCTTGCGAACAATCCCGTGAGAATCCTTCCGATAGCTGAGCCCAGGTCGAAGCAAAGCAATGCGCACAGTGAGCACATAAAGATCGCAAATAAAACGAGCAGCGTACGGAACGGCTTGCAAAATATATTTTTTAATGAGTTTTTAAGTACAATATTCATCTTCCATCACCCCAATTAATACCAACGAGAGATTCTGTCTTCAGGAGGGATATACATACCGTCTCCTTCCTTGACATCATATGTCTCATAGAACGCTTCAACAGTACCCAGGGCTGCATTTACCCTGATGTAGTTAGGGCTGTGCGAGTCATATGCGATAGTGTCGATGATGTAATCGTCAGTACACATCTCACACCATATCGTTGCGTAGTTCTCGAAAAGTTTGATCCTGTCTTCCTTTGTCTTGCAGAGTGAAGTGACGCACTCAAGTCCGCCGAGGTCTGCATAATTCTCTCCGAGAGTCTGTTCACCGTCTACGTGATAGATACCGAAAACAGTGAAGTTATCTTCAAAATATCTGACTGCCTTCTCGTTACGCTCAAGAAGGATCTGCATGTCTGCATCCGGGATCCATGAAGGATCGTATTCTGCATCTGCATTAAACACGATGCAGGTGCTGTCAAATGCGTGACCCATCTCGTGTGCGATTACCATTCCGAGACCGCCGAGGTTCGTGTAGTAATCTGCATTTGCATCGAAGAAAGGCTTGTTTGTAATTGCTACAGTGATCGTGATGTTATTCATTGAAGGATCGTAGCATGCGTTAAACATCTGCATCGGCATCTGGGTATCTGTTCTTGAAACAGATTCATTAAGACTGTCAATCAGTTCCTTTCTGCCGAGTCTCATGTAATTGATACGGAACTCATAGTAGTTGTTTCCATATATGTTTGCATACTTGGAATTATCGTGTCTCTCAAGATTGGAACCTGTTACGTAAACGATGTTTTCGAGCTTCTTGAGAAGTTCTTTTCTGGTCGGTTCGCTGAGCCACTCGGCACCTGAGATCAAATTCCTGTATCCTGCTCTGATGTCATCACACATATCCCTTAATGCCTTATCCATCTCAGGAGTGTAATAACGCTCAACATAAAGCGGATCTGTTTCCGCGCCCATGACACCTCTTACTTCATCAATAGCCTGATCGTGAAGTGAATCGTAACTTCTTCCGAGCATACCCTTGAGCTGCGGATAGTGCGGTGCGATGTATCTTGAAAACTGGCTGTATACATCACCTAATTCCATGGCCTTAAGAGCATTAAGGTTTTCGTCCTTAAGCATGGCATTGATCGCTCTGAGCTGGCCTTCATCACTGATGCAATAATCTTTGATCTTGGATGTATCAAAGCCGATGATCGTAAGATATCCGTCAAGATCAACGTTATTCAGGATCTCTTTGACTTCATCTGCAGGAACGATCTTCATATATTCATACGGAAATAATGAATCAGCAAGTTCCATGTCAGTTGCCGTATAAATATCAAGTGTAATATATGCCAGTTCCCTGCCGTACTGTTCGGCTGTTTCTTTATCGTAGCCGCGTGTAGTGAGAATTACCTTGGCATCTTCCATTACGTAATCGATATTATATGAATTATCGCGAAGATCCAGAAATGAAGTCTTGAGCACGCCTTGTGCAGGAGTGAATGTCATGACATTTCTCTGAGGGTTGAACGGATCAACATCAGGCGATACTGAGAACATGCCTGACATGCCGTAATCTCTTACAAGCTTTGCATCGATTTTCAAAAGTTCATCAATGCTTGATGCGTTATCGATCTCGTCTAACACAGCAGCAAGGTCAGCCGGGATGGGCTCATTCTCGAAATCATATGCCATAAATGAATCATAGGCATACTTGATGAGGTCTTCCTCACTGCCTTTTGCATATCCGCTTCCGGCAATTACATCCTCAATGATCCCGTTAAGTTCATCCTCGATGAGCTTACTGTCGAATGCCATCTCAACAGCCTGGGAACCATACTCGAATTCTGCCGTGTCAAAGCGTTCCTGGTTTACGTATCTGAAGTAATCGTCCTGCGCTCTGGCAGGTCCCAATTCAACTACAGAAGTTTCTGATTCCGACGGTTCAATCTCCATCGGTGTACAACCTGTTACGATGCCCGCCAGCATAGCAGCCGTGACGGTTATCACTGCAACTTTTTTCATACTCCTACTCCCCTTTTTGTTTTTGCAGGTTTATCTTACAAAAGCAACCTTAACCTACAATCACACGAACCTTAACCTAACCTTAATATAACGGGCCGTGCAATCCACGAAAAAATATACAGTAAAGATGGAATATTTCTGAAAATAATGTAAAATATATCTTACATTTATGAATAAGGGGTAATTAAATATGAAAAGGATCTTAGTTGCTATTCTGGTAGTGACAATGCTATTTGCAGCTCTTCCCGGAGTGACCGGTTGCACACGCAAAAGCAGACTTAAGGACTGGTACAATGTTTCTTTGGATGTGTACCGTGAAGGTCTGAAGACCAATTGGGCAAACGAGGAAGAGTATAAAAGCTTAAACATAGCAGATGACCTTAAGGGAAACGATCCCAACAAAAAGATCGGTTATCTTCTCGTTGATCTTGATCAAGACGGTGTAGACGAACTTCTCGTCGGATTCAACGACGGTTCTACGGCTACTAAATTCACGGACGTGCTCGTATGGCATTCCGATTTCGGTGCATACAAATTACTCGGCGGCGGCAACGGATACTACATTTATCTTTGCGCAGGCAACGTTCTCGCCGTTGATTCATGGTATGGTTCCCAGACTGAGAGAACTTTCATGACATGGGATTCAAAAACAAATTCCTTCCCCCATGTTGACGGAGAAGGAAAGTATCTGCCCAAGAAATGGGATCTGACTGAATTCTGATAAGTTATACAGGCTTGCTGTGCCACTCGTATTCGGGATGTCTGGAGTAGTATTCTTCCTTTACTTCATACATCCTGGCATCAGCCTTCTGCATCGCCCTGCGGACATCGTCATTCTCGTCACTGTGGCATGAGCCGACAGCGAAATGAGCCCTGTTGGGAAGTTCGCACTTGGACTTAAGCTCTTCTTCGATCTTAAGGAATTCCGCAGGTGATGTTTTCGGAGTAATGATAAGGAATTCATCGCCGCCGACACGGTAGATCTCGATGTTCTCGCCATTAAGTTCCTTAAGCGTTAAAGCAACATCCTTAAGGAGATTATCGCCTGCAAGGTGTCCCTGCGTATCGTTGATGGTCTTAAGACCGTTTACGTCGATGAAGAAAACGCCGAAAGGCTTCTTGATAAGCCTGGTGCCGTTGACGTCTTCACTGATCCTGTTGTTCATTGCATTACGGTTAAATACACCGGTAAGAAGGTCAGTGGAACTCATGATCTTCATCTTACGGACGTTCTGTTCGTTAGCGATTTCAGCTGAAAGAATGAACGATGTAAGTCCGAGTGTTTCCTTGATCATGAGAGTTTTCTCAACAGGGAAATTACCGGCCCAGATATAACCGATGGTCTTGTTATCTGATCTCAAGGGATAGATAACAAGTGTTTTCACGCCTACATACTTCAACGAATCGATCCACTCAGGCGCGATCTTATGCGCTTCATCCATATCCTTCGCATTCGTCATAGAGAAGCAGTTGCTCTTGTTGATGAGTCTCGGCCATGTCTCGATTACCGCATAGAATTCTTCCGTAAGGAAAGAATCCAGAGGCATCTGGTTAGGATCATCAGGATTATAGTCTTCACAGAGAAGCGAATATTCCCTGTTCTCATAATCAGTAAGAAGGACACTGCATCTTTCTGAGCCGCACTGTCTTCTGATATCCTTGATGACCGACTGCATTGACTCGCGGAAATCATCTGTCTCACGAAGCTTCAGACATGTCTTGAGAACGTTCGTAGCTGTCTCTGTGGAAATGTCCGCAAGCTTGTCGACATCTGCCTTGGGATACATTTCATAAGAGAAAAGGATATATTTCCTGTTAGGATCATCAGATGCGAGAGGAAGATAGAAAACTTCCATCCAGCAGTTATAAAGTTCGATATCAAAATAAGAGTGTACAGGTTTTCCGGTATTGGCTACGCTGTCACACAGAGCCTCAAAATTTGAAGCTTTTACGATGTATCGTGTGTAAGGAACGTCCTTCTCAAACTCATCCAAAGACTGAACGACAGACCTCTTATAGGCGTCGTTTCCGTCCATTACGCGATATCTGTCATCGCCATGATCGACAGTCAGATCGACAGCCAGGACAGCTGCGATACCCGTAAAATTATCTAATACGTTTTTGAAATCGGTCATGCACACCTTCTAATAAAATTGCTTTACTCAATTATACTACCATTTGTGACGCATTCTATGATTTCTGCGAGTGTTTAACGAATGTTAACCTTGTTTACAAACAGGAAAACTACTTTGCCTCGATCCACTGATGCATGCCGCATCCGAAGTTTTCAGAAGGTCTGTCCTCAAAGCCGAATTTGTTGTAAAACTCCTCTTTTCCCTTTGCTGCCAAAAGGCTGATCATGATCCTGTATCCCGGCTTCATCGAAGCTTTTATCTGTTCCATGAGATACTCCATGATCTTTCTTCCCAGGCCGTTTCCCTGATATTCGGGAATGACTATAACGTCAGCTATATAGACCACATAGCCGTGGTCTGATACTGCCCTGCCCAATGCAACAGGCTTTCCGTCAACGCGAAAACATGCAAGGATGAATGAATTCTTAAGGCCTTCTGCAGCCTGTTCCAGAGGGAACGCGCTCCAACCTACAAGTCTCCTGAACTCCATGTATTCTTCAGGAGTCATGTAGTTTGTAATCTCGTAATCGATCATCTGTTTCTCCCCATGTACTGATCTTAAAATTTTATCAGCACTGCTCTGCAGGGCGCTCCGTCAGATCCGCCCAGGTTGATCGGTGCTGCATTTAAGAAGTATACACCTTCTTCAACACCACCAAGCCTGATTCCCTCAAGGAGCACGATCTCAGCGCCAAGCATGACGAGATGCACTGCCATGGGTGCATCGAGAGGACCAACGGTCTGTGACTCATTGCCGAACAATAGGATATTGTGTTCCGCAAACACCTTTGCAGCTTCTTCAGTCATAGTTGCATTGCCTTTTACAAGGATCCTTAGGTTACAGTCGCAGTCTGCCTCCGTAGATGCTTTATTAGCCTTCTTAAGGATATTCTCCGCATCATTAGCAGTGATATCACCTTCATGGGAAGCGACATACGCGTAACCGATAAATCTCTTCATATCGACCTGGTCGATCGTCTTGCCGCCGTCGATAAAGTGGTAAGGAGCATCGACGTGGGTTCCGTTGTGTGCACACATACTGAAAGCAGTAAGATTGCATACCTCACCATCTGCTATCCTAAGCTTCACTTCTCTTTCCGGAGCAGGATCACCGGGATAAACCGCGCAGCTGAACAGTTCCTGGGTAATGTCGTAGATCTTCATGTTCTTACCTCCGAAATTTGCGTGATATAAAGAGAAAACGGGCTGTGTAACAATGTTACTATGCCCATTTTACAAGTGTTTCAAGCCTTTTTGTATTCCTGGGTCCGGGCGAGCAAATCGCTGTTTCTGTCGAGCAGATCGTTTATCGAATCCTGTGCCAGGACACCTCTTTTGAGGTCTGCCGGAAGCTTTCCTTCCTCATCGAGCCTCAGATCGTTCTTCCAGTATTTGCCCGTGTAATATTCTTCGAGTTTTTTGATGTCGGGCTGGATCTTTTCAAATTCCGGGATCAGTTCATCAATACCGGAACCGGCTTCAAAAGCCTTTTCGAGCTTATCCATGACAGCAATGCCGCTATCGAGGATCTCTTCCATGATGATTATTCTTTCCTGTGCCAAGTTGTATCTCATATCCAAATACCTTCCCGGTAAAGTAAAACACAATAGTATGATAATCGAGGTTTGGGACAATTTCAAATATGTTTGACAATCTGCGCCTGATTCCTAATATTTTTCAACGATATCTAATTTATTCCACCCGAAACGATGTGTTATATGTATTGAAAATAAACAACGGAGAACCTCATATGTCACAGAATGTTTTGGTAACAGGCACAGGCAAGGCAGTCGGTCTCGGATTTAACCTCGTACTCCGCTATCTTGAAGCAGGCGACAACGTGGTTGCAACCATAAGAAAGCCCTGCAGTGAGCTTGATGAACTTAAAAAGCAGTATGGTGACAAACTGATAATCCTCACAATGGATATATCCAATTCAGCATCAGTAAACCGGGCTGCAGAAGAGCTCAAGTTACAAATGGACCACCTTGACCTTCTGATCAACAACGCAGTATCCGTATCACCTGACTGCGACAAGGGATTCTTCGATGCAGATCTCGACCTCATCGCAAGAACGATCGACATTATCGCTGTCGGCGCAATGCGCGTGATCAAAGCATTCTATCCCCTGCTCGAAAAGAGTCAGAAGACAGCTCTCATAATGAACATCTCATCTGAAGCCGGAAGCATCCAGAAATGCTACCGCACAAACCTGATCGACTACGGCATGGCTAAAGCCTCAATGAACATGGCGACAATGAATCTTTACAACACATTCAAGGATGCACGCAAAGTCAACATATTCTGCGTTCACCCGGGATGGATAAGAACAGACGGCAGACCCGATAACCCTGCGCCTCTCTCCTCTTATGAAGCGGCTGAGATATTAAGGGAGCTTTTCGAGAAAAAGCGTGAAGATTTCGAGTGCCACAGATTCATCACCAATCTTGATGAGGACTACCCGTTCTGATATCAATGCAGATCAGAAATACGGTATGTATTTACCAAACAAAACGATAAAAAGCACTGAGAGCGCGGTCGCAACTAATAATCCTATTATGGCGAGTATTATCAGCTTTTGGAGATGTGTTGGTACGTCACAATATATATCGCCGGTCTGTCCGTTGATCGCTACCGGAAAAGTCAGTTTTCCAAATCTGTATGTGGCCAGATATATGGGTGCCAGAACATATCTGAATTTGACATCGTAATAACTCGTGACGATGTCATCGACTCTCAGGTGGCGGTTAAAACGATGAACGGCTTTCTTCAGTATCTTGGTAATCTGTGTTTTCGCGATCTCCCAACCGTCATTCAGTCCGAGTGTATATCGCTCAGCAGGAATGCCTGCAAGATATTCGGGTGAATAAGGAATGGCTTTTGCAAAGTCAAATTTCTGAACCTTGGAAATAAAAGGATGACGGAGTCTTGCTGATGCGAAGACGGAAATATCATCGATATTCTGATACCAGTTTCCGTTAACATGGTCATATCCTGCCTGACCTAAATCTCTGTACGCATAGTAAAACGAAGCAGTATAAGCATCGAAGGTCCAGTACGGGACATAAATACCGACTAGATTTTCAAGCTTGCAGTTCAATACTTTTTTGTTTACAAGAGTCTTTTTCTTTGCATAATTGACAAACAGATCCTGTGTCTGATTCCTGCTGACAGAAAACGGAATAACCGCATTGGGAACCATGAT
Source organism: Saccharofermentans sp. (assembly GCA_045648465.1). Lineage (GTDB taxonomy): Bacteria > Bacillota > Clostridia > Saccharofermentanales > Saccharofermentanaceae > Saccharofermentans. Next base: position 173,676 of record JAZROA010000002.1, on the reverse strand, counting down.
CTGGTCGATCTCAGCTGCCGGCGCAACGCTTGTTGAACCGCAGAAAGGACATGCACCGGTAACCTGTTCCGAATCGTAAACAGACTGGCCGCCGCAATTAGAGCACACGATAAGTTTCTTGTACTTACCCCAGTCAACACTGGCGCGCTGAATAGCCGAGTTGAAATCAAGTTCCTCTGCAACAGCATCTTTTTGAGGTGCCGGAAGCTGTGATGACAAGCCGCAGAAAGGACATGTTAAAGTCGCGGTGGCAGGATCGAATTTGATGTCGATCGAGGTACCGCAACCCGGACATTTAATCTTCGTGCTCGAAACATTTATGCTGCCAATGACACTTATATTTTCAGACATTCCCATCTACCCTCGTTCTGATTATCAAGGATATTTTAACAAATTTACAAGCTCAATAACATATGTTAACAAGTGACTTGTATAATGATAATTACAAGAAACTACGGACAGAAATCCAAGCGAATAAGAGGGTAAATTGAATGTATCAGAAGAAAGGAATAAAGCAAAACGTTCAGGTCAATGATCCGGAAATGATCAACACACCCGGTAATCCGTACACGACATATTACAGCAATTACATAGCCAATCCTTATGACCCGAATGCAAACCAACAGGTTCCCAAGTCCAAAAAGATAATGGCAACCATCTTCTGCGGAGTGTCAAATTTCCTGATGGTCGCATACTTGGGATATTGGGGCGAATTGGCATATGAGATACTAAATGAATACAGAGAAGATCTGGCAACCGCAAAGGATTTTACGACTTTAGCGGTATTTCTATATGTATTTTTCCTGTTCGTTGCCCTGGCTTTATCGATCGTTGCAAAAGTACTCTACCGCAAAAGCAAATGGGCTGTTATCAACTTTGTATTATTGGCCGCAATTCTCGCATTTGCATTGATCGTCAGTCCCATCGTAGTTGAGAAGGGACAAGCCAACAGGCAAAACAAAGAAGAATTGATTACCGAAGAGCTGAACAGCGAAATCGAAGCTCTGATGGAAGAATACTCATTTGATGTAATGGATCTCGACGAAGATTTCATTTATCAAATGGACGGCAACTTTGAAATCTGGATATACGTTTCCTCAGAAGCTTCAAGCGGACAGATAAGCAAACTGGATGAATTCCTTGAAGCTCTTTACGAGATGGAATGTTCCCGTAAATACCAGATCACTTTTGAGGTACACCCTCTGGTATTTGAACCGGATGACAACAGCCGTTTTGTCTTCGAGAAACCTTATACATTCAGATACGAAAAACTATCACCCCATCCCGAGCACGCTGATATCGACAAGCACATTCATGTTGGGGAATTTGACCGGAGAGATCCAAGTCACGTACCTGTAAGTGTTGAGGACGGCATAATGCTTATCGTAGTCAGATAACCATTTGGTGTTACCGGAAAACTCAAATAATAAATGCAGCATTCTCTCACGGTCTGAACAGTTGCCGTGAGAGAATTTGCACCTTTATCAAAGCGAAAATATCCATCCTGCCAAAGGCGACATGACGATCATGAGGACCGAGAAGCAGAATGAATTGACGGATATAAGCGTCGCTCTCTGCTCAGGCGGTACCATCTGATTGAGTGCAATGTCTGATTTGATCTGGATAAGATCATCAGCAAATGCAGTAAGGAAACCTCCGATCGTCATCAGATACCATATGCCCGTAAACTCGCTTACAAGGCCAATCAGAGCAAGCGACAGGCAGAAGATAAACAACTTACCGAGAGTTATCTTCTTCACTTTTCCGGCTGCAAAAGCACCTGCTATTCCACCCATCGACATGATGAACAGAAGAGGTCCCAAAGACCAGTCAGGAATGCCTGTCATCGGAAGCTTTGCCTGAAGGAAGAATAAGAGCAATACATCGATGCCTCCGACCAGAGCGTTACGGAAGATGAGTCCTGCAACTTTCTTATTGCCTTTAAGGAAACCGAAGCTGCCCCTGATGACGTCTTTTATTCTCTTTGCAAGCGAATCACTGCTCTTTTTCTCGATGACCTTGTTCTCGCGCAGGAAAAGAAGGAACACCATGTTGACCGCTGATATCGCGATCGAGAGTATCTGTGCATTCCTGTTTCCCATTATTACCGCGACACCCGCAAGGAGCGTGGCGATGCCGTTGGAGATACGGTAGATCGCAGTCTGCGTTGAGATGTACTTGTCGTACTTACTCTCCTGCCCTTCTTCAAGAAGCGAATCGTAAGCAAGCGCGCTGTCGCTTCCTGATATGAAGTTATAAGACAGGGCAGAAAAACCTACAGATGCGCACACGGCTGCAAAGCCCGGAATAAAGCCTCTGACAACGGCCGAGAGCATGGACATGATACAGCTTACGATAAGACTCTTCTTGCGCCCCATGACGTCAGCAAACATGCCTGAAGGGATCTCGGCACATAAACTTACGGCGTGAAAGACGGTCTCTGCCAGACCGACCTGGATAAGCGAATAACCGTCAGACACCAAAAGCAACACCCACGCCGCTCCGGCGATCGAGATGTTGAACATGAAATTTGAAATGTACAGCAGCCCAAGCTGCTTTCTGATATTTAATTTAGACATAAAAAACTCCTCAAAATCTATTCGAAATCAAGGAGAAGTAATCTGTTTTATAAGTTGGTTTTTAAGGTGTTATTTCCTACAAACAGGCAGACTTCTCCCATAGGATACCTTTACGGAACCAAACATAAGATGGATGTTAGGTGTTATCCAATGCATATAAGAAGCGCCTTTCTAAATTTTTTAATCAGGTGAAATATAACACACCGGCTATGATCTGACAATAGCCGGTGTGATTCATTGTTCTTCAGTTAACTCAAAAGATATGCGTCGTCAGGTGAGATCCGGCACTCTTTGGTAAAGACCAACCAGTCCGTGATGTCAGAGAAAGGATATGTTCCTGTATCGCCCTGCTTAATGCCTGAAACATAGTAAGGTTCCTGAGTAAGCTCAGCTACGATCGAACCGTCTTTAACGTCTTTTAATTCAAACCAGATGTGCTCTCTTTCAGGCTTATCTTCGCTGCTCCAGTGCTCCTTGTCTGTTATAAGACCGACTTTGACGATAACCGTATTTTCCTTGTTCTCAAAAGCCTTAAGCATATATGGGATCCTCTCTATCGCAAGAGCACTCATGCGCTTTGTCTCTTCCGTCGAGAACATGAACATCGGGTTCTGGCCAAGGAACTGGTTGAAATACTGGACAGGAGTATAGATCTTATTCTGCTCCTCATAATCGTTTCTGTAGATCATGAGAACGCATGTGTCTTTGTCATGAATTTCGTCATTACGGTCTTCTGCAGTTCCGAGCGTAACGTCCGGATAGAACTTCAGAGCTTCCTTCCAGTCAAGCGCCGTAAGCGTAAGAACTTTTCCTGCTGCCTGGGCTACGAAAACGCCGTCGCCCGGTTCGATGGGATCATCGCTCTCGAGCATGCGGAGCGCAAAAGACTCGATCATCTTGTAGTGGTCATTGAAAAACTCTTTATTTGAATTCAAGATCTCAAGTTCATAAAGACCGCAGCGCTTAAGGCCGTGAGTGTGAAGCCATACTTCATCTCCACCGTCTGATATTGCCTGGACCGTGAAAAGATATCTCGGCGCAGGCAGCACGGAAGAACTTGCAGCAAGAGCAACCCACTTGCCTGACAGGAGCTTTTCGGAAGGACAGTCGAGAACGCAAAGGATCTCAGGAAACATCGCGTTGATGATTCGGAGCTGGTCGTGGAAACACTGATTACAGTCGCCCTCGAATTCAATGCTGACATAAATGCCCATTTCAGCTTCATCTATCAGTTTGAATTCCTCTTCAGTAAACGTATGCTCTGGTCTGAACATATTCGGTATTTCAACCGGTGTGGGACCGACTGTTGCTTCGTATTCAGCATCATCAACAAGAAAATTGATTATCATTCCGCGGTCATCATCAAAGTGCATGTCCTTGATGCTGATGTGCTCATTATCCTTAAGATTATTCATGAATGTCTCAGGATCTTCGATGTCGCTCTCGTTCTTCGGGATAACGATCATGTAGGAAGGTTCTCTCATTTTTTCTCTCCTTTAATTCCAGTTCTTCTCAACGTGAGAAGCAAGCCTGCTGCCTTCGTAGCAGAATTTCATCGTAAACATACCGGAATCTTTCATATCCCCAAACAGATAATCGAACAATATCTTATCGCCTTTCCAAACCGGCAGCTCCTTTATATCAGTCAGAGGAACCCAGCAGAGCTCACCCTCGTCACATGCATCTTCCGGCAGTTCGAAATCTTTAGGAAGCGAAGCCGTGAAAACATGCATGTACTCGGTCGGATATTCGGATGAGATGAATGTGATAAGACCCCTGTAGGAAAACTTTTCGAGCGAATCTGAAGAGATCTTTGCTTCTTCGTAAAGCTCTCTTAATATGCATTCTTCAGGTGATTCATCAGATTCGAAGTGTCCGCCGATACCGAGATACTTATCAAGGTTCATGTCGCCTTTTCTGGTCTTGCGGATAAAGAGACAGTCACTGCCTCTGGTAATGTAGATCAATGTTGTGAGATTCCCGATACGCATGAAAATATTATATACGAGATATCTTAAGTTTAAAAATATATGAGATCAAGCTTCGATTGCTGTCTCGCCGTAATCGATGGAATAGTCGCCGTTGGAAAGTGCGATACGGAAATTGATGCGGTAGATGATGTAAGAAGATACGTCGATCTTGAATGTCTCTGCCAAAGCGCACCACTTGTCTGCAAGGCTTACGATGAAGCCTTCGCGGTGCATGGGCGGGAAAGGTGTGAGCGGGAACATGTGCTTAGCTATTATATCTCTCTCGATGTCGTTTAATTCGAAATCCCTGTTGGCATTGGCTGCTGCCACAGATGCATGTGTGAAACCGTGGAAACGTCTGGACTTATCCTTGATGTGCCAGTCGTAAAGGAAATAATCGTGAAGGAGCGCGCCGCGTACGAGGCTGTCCTTATCAACTTCGATCTTAAGTGTCTTCTCGAGGAAATATGCGATAAGGAGACTGAACTTTGCGACAGATAAGCAGTGTTCGAAAACAGTAGTCTCTCCGTGCTGGGTAAATTGCTTCATGGCCTGCGCTTCAGGACTTAAGATAATACTCCTGCCACGTGTAAACATGTCCTTAGCGAGTCTGTATTCAGTTATGCGTTTAGCAAAATGTAAAGCCAATTTATACCTCTTATGCTTTGATATTATCAAAGCTGAATTTTCACACCTTGAACAGTATAACGCATAGATCGGATTTTGGAACAAAAAATAAGTGACATTTTGCTGTCATTGTGTAAGAAAAAGTGTGGCAAATTCAAAGAGACTTAAAGATGCCCTTAAGTACTCAAATACAGTTAAGTTTTAGAGGGTTTTTGGCCTTGAAAACGCAAAGAATCTTTATTTGAAATAAGACTTTTTAATTCTTAAATTCCACCAGATTTTCCAGGTGTCTGTGAACATCTTCCAGACGTCCTTGAACTTGATCCTGCCGAAAGATTCGCCTCTCGTAAAATTCAGTTCAACGGGCATCTCAAGAAGCTTTGCCTTCTTCTTTGAAGCAAGCGCCAGAAGCTCGATATCAAACGCATAGCCGTCGATCTTTCTCAAAGGGGCGATCTCCCTGATAAGAGAACCTTTGTAAAGCTTGATACCGGTCTGGGTGTCATGGCACTTGAGGCCGAATAACACCTTGAGCATTATGTAATAGCAGAAAGAGAATACTTTTCTTGCGAACGGATATTCGAGTTTGGAATCCTTATGCATCTTGGATCCGAGAACGATGTCAGCATCTTCAGCGGTCATGGTGGCATAGTAGGTGCCAAGAAACTTTGGTGAAAGGTCAAGATCGGCATCGATGAATCCGACGATGTCACCCTTGCTGTTGACAGCACCCCAGGTGACAGCACCACCCTTACCGCGGTTGTCATCATAACCGAAATCCTTGATGTTGGGATTATCTGCTGCAGCGCGCTTTACCTCCGCACCCGTGTTGTCACGGCTGCCGTCATTGACTGCGATGATCTCATAGTCAGACGTAAACGCCTTAAGCGCCTCGTCGATGATCATTAGGTTGTCATAGATGTGTTCGCCTTCGTTATAGGCAGGAACGACGATACTGAGCATTATTATCCTTCACTATTACCAAATTCGTGATATTGTAACACATCAGAAGCGTCCGCCGCCACCGCCGGAGAATCCGCCTCCGCCGCCACCGGAGAAACCACCGCCACCGCCGCCGGAAAATCCGCCGCCGCCGGAAGATGATTCGTGATGGATAACCCTCTTGCCCGTAAATACGTCCTGTTTCTCGACCTTATTAACAGCGTGACCCGAATACGTGCTTATAGCAGGTAACTTGTCGAGTCTTCTCCTCGGAGTAGCAAGGCTTGAAATGACAAATGCCATGCCGACAGGAATGATGATCGTGAAGAATACGATTGCGCCATAACTCTGATAAGAGAATTTGCCGAGATCTTTTGTGATACCCTCTACTGCCGTGCCGTACTCGCCTGCTCCGAGCTCAGAAAGATATTTTCTGAAAAGGCTGTAGCAGTCGTCATCGTCTACTGCGAAGTGAGCCGTGCCGTATGTGTAGAGCCAGAAGAATCTTCCGCCCTCATAATCCAATGTAACGTCAATCAGGATGCAGACGCCGGAGTTGTTCTGCAGAGGAACCGTCTTAACGTTATCCATGTAGTAGTCTTCTGCAAATCTCTTCTCGTCTTCATCGGAATTGGAATACTTTTTGCCCTTATCGTTTGTTGTGACGATAACGACGTTGATGTCCTTATCCTTCGAAAGCTTCTTTGCAGCATCCTCGATCTCTTCGAACTCTTCGCTTGTGAAGAGGTTAGCATCGTCTACTACCTTTACCGTTTTCTTCGGTGAAAGGTTCATGAAGACATAGAAGACAATGCTCGCAATGATGATGCAGATAAGACCGATACCTACACCTATTGAAGTTCCGTTAAGTTCAGATAAAACAGAGAGCTTGGGGCCCTTGCCCTGGTTCTGATTCATCTCGTTGATGTCCATATTTTCGCTCATCCCCAGAACCCCCTCATGATAAGACCCAGAACGAATCTGGTGATTACGGCCAGGATACCGAGAACTATGAAGAAGAACATCATCTTCTTAACAGGGCTTACAGGAACCTGTCCTGCAACTTCGCCTGTCTGTCCGTTCATGGCAAAGTAGTAATACTTGTTGCGGTATTTGTAAGAAAGAAACCACACAGGGAGCAACGCGTAATTTGCTTCCATTGAGTCGATCCTGCTTAAGTTTTCCTTGATCTTGTATTTGTCGTAAGTACCCTTCAGGGATTTCTCGAGGGCCTGGTTGATGCCGTCGATTCCACGCTTTGTTGCGCGTCCCGAAAGATCCTGAGGAGACTGGTCATATCTGTCAGCATAGAAACCGGGCAGATATCTGTAGTCGTAAGGCATGAGCGCTCTGAAATCAAAGGGTTCGATAGCTTCCATGAGCGCATCATCGATCCTCGTCTCGCCGTCGAGCGGAACGTTGCTCCAGCTGAGCTGGGCATTTCTTACAAAGTTAAAAGATTCGATGATCTCGTCATTACCTCTGTAGTGGATCTTATCGCCAGTACCCTTGGCATCAATGGTAGCGTTGATGTTGAAGAGCCAGAACGGTACATAAAGGCCTGTCATCTTCTGGACGTTCTTCTTTGATACAAATCCGAACGGTGTCCACTTACCCTTGCCTGCCCAGTTTATGAAAGCTTCTTCGGCAGACTTTCTTGAATACTTGAAAGGGATCATGTACTGGGGCTGGAACTGCTCAGTAAGTCTCTTTCCGACAAGTGCCGGTGATCCGCAGAAAGCACAGAAAGTAGCAGCTGTGTGCGCGTCGGTTACAAGCTTTGCGCCGCACGCATTGCAGACAAATTCTGTCTGCTCGGGCATGCCCTGGGGCTGTGCTTCAGCCTGTGCCTGGGAAGGAGCCTGAGATGGCGCCTGCGAAGGATCCGTAGGTTCAGCCTGCTTTGCTTCAAGTTCTTCTACAGTTACAGCAAGTTTAGAAGGCTCAAAGGAAGAGCCGCAATTGGGACAATCAAGAAGTCCCGTATCTGCATTAAGTGTGAGATTGGACCCGCAATTCGGGCATTTAAGTGTATCAGCCATACTATCCCTCCTAATTTGAAAGGATACCATAAAAATTCTTTTATTAGAATATTAAACGGATCAGACCTCTGCGTTCAGGAGCGCTTTTTTTGTCTTGTCGTGGCTCTTCTCAGAGTGGGGATAGCTGATCTCCTTATACTCCGCACCCTTGCGCTCACATATGGTCTTAACAAAAGATTCAGCGATCTTGGGATTCTTTAAAAGCAGCGGGCCGATAAGGCTTATGCCTAGGAGATTGTTCTTTCTGACACCGTCCTTTGTGAGCGGAACGCTGCCGATAACTTTAGTAACTTCGAATGCAAGCGCGCCGTCCCCTTTAAGAGTTCCCGCACGGTTAACGAAGCCCACATATATGTCGTTCTTATCAGGATCTGCCAGAACAACGTCGCCGGTGTAGCGCTTTTCGATCTGGTCTATGACAGTGAAATCAAAGATGCCGAGACACCTGATCTCATCACGTTCGGGAGTCACAATGCTGCTTCCCAGAACGTCATAAGCATTACCCGTAAAGAGCATCGGAACACCGTCATCGATCGCCTTAACAAGGCCGTCTTTGAACTGTGCAAGATGCTTTGCAACCAGGTTCCTGTTGGACTCAAATCCGGAACCCATGTAAACGAAATCCGCGTCATCAAAAGTGATGGTTGAATCAGTGATGGTACGCCTTATTATCTCGACGTCAAAACCCTGGTCTTTAAGCCTTCTGTCAAGGATCCTGACATTGCCGTTATCGCCGTATAGGCTCATGAAATCGGGATAGAGATATAGGATCTTCACGGTCATGCGATTTCCCTCCTTGTTACGATGGAGAGGATCTTCTCTTTGTCAGAGAAGCACGTGATCACGTAAAGGAACGAATCAAGTTTTTCTTTGCAGTAATCTGCCGCTCCCTGCACGCTCTCGAAAACCTCGACTTTTGAGCTGTCAATACCAGCAAGATCAAACCTTACCGCGAGGTCATCACAGTACTGTCCTGCAAGAATAATCTTATTGATATCTGCGTCCTTAAACTTCTCGAAATTAATATCCCAGAGCCAGCTCGAATCCGAAGTGTAATACTTGCGGCTGATCGCATCGACGATTATCATGACGCTCTTCTTGCGTTTGTCATTTACAACGACATCGATCGAACGGTCGTAGGATACAGAATTCTCGTGTTTTGAAAGAAGGAGTCTGCCTTCAACATTACCCAAAGTGAAATCGGAGATACGTCCTGACTTTAAGATGTAACCTCCGAGAGATTCGGCAGCTTTCCAGGGCGCGATGCCTGCAACGACGGATGCCGTGTAAGCCGCAAGAATGTTGTAGCAGTGGTAGATTCCTGTAAAGAAGACCGGGATCTCATATTTGCCGTCAATGGTGATGGAAGCATGGCCGTCTGTTCCGCCAATGTTTGTAAGCGTGTGGTCGGTATCATGTCTTTCAAAACCGCATGAAGCACACCTGAACTTACCGATGTGGTTATAGTGGTAATACTCATACTCCATCGGCTTTTTGCAGATGGGACAGTACTTGCCGTCGTTATAGATTCCCTCATGCGCCTTAGTATCGGAAGGAAGATTATCTGCACCGAAATAGATCGTGCCTTCCCTGTCCTTGCCAAAGCTAGCGACCAGAGGATCGTCTGCATTCAATATGAGCGTCATGTCATCGTAGATCGCATCTCCGATAATGCTCCTGATCCACTCAGGATGGCCGTTTCTCGTCATCTGGTCTCTATAAAGATTGTTGATAACAAAATACTTGGGATGGAAATATCCGAATACGCGTCTTGCGTATCTCTCGTCTGCTTCAAGCAGAACGACATCGCTTTTAACTTTTCCGCCCATCGTGGAATCACCGATAAGGAACGTGACAACGCCTTCGATCTGGTTGGAACCTTCCTTGTTATATGCGACCTTAAGGCCGTTGGTCTTTAAAATGTGGGCGATCATCTCGACCGTGGAAGTCTTGCCGTTAGATCCTGTGACAGCAATAGAAAGCTCCGGGAGCTTTAATTCGGAGAGAATGTCCGGGCATATCTTGAGGGCATATTTGCCGGGCAAGCTAGAGCCCCTGCCCATAAGTTTGGCAAGGCCCCTGATGACCTTGCAGACAAGTATTGCTGTAAACGCTCTGATCTTCATAGGAAGAAATTGTAGCATAAATTATGGCCTTTTTATATTACAAGCGGTTTTGGGGGGCTTGGTGTTAACGGACATCATATTTTTGCCTGATTTTTCAATGAGAGAACATCCGCCCGAAAAAGTTCAGTCTAAACTTCCGTCTATAGACTGAACTTTTAACTGAACTCTGTGTGTTTTTCGCAAAAGTTCCGTCTAAACTTCCGTCTGGAGACGGAACTTTTGACTGAACTTTTAAGAGGAGAGTCATGCTTGAGGGTCAGCATATGCTGACTGCAGAAAACTGCCCGCGGAAAGTTTTCGAACACATTTGCAGAAAAGTGTTTACAAACTCGTTCAAAGGTATATAATTGCCACATGACTAATGTTGCATTTACATGGCGTGAGTTCTTTTTTGCCTTTAGAAATAGGGGCTAATAGTTCACTGCTTGTAAATATCGACTTGATTTACGAATAATAGGGCCCCGCAGTGAACAAGACTGTGGGGCTTTTAATTTGACGGAGGACAAGAACATGACACAGAAACAGGCCGGAAAGAGAATCGAAGAGATCGACGAGCAGATCAAGGAACTTTTCGCAGAGCGTTTGGAAGCCAGCAAGGCTGCAAACGAGACTCTGACCAAATCCGAGATCGCGCTGAAGAGCAGACGCTACGAGCGAAGCTACCTCGCAGGACTTGAGACATCCAACTCACTTATCGACAACTACGAGCGCGTACTCTTCACCACAATGTTCAATCTCAGCCACTCCTACCGCAACATGGAGTACGGCACACGCACAGAGCTTGCAGACCAGATCCACCAGGCTCTCGAGACAACTCCCAAGGAATTCCCCAAGTCACCCATGGTTGCCTGCCAGGGAATCGAAGGCGCTTATTCACAGATCGCCACAGACAAGATCTTCCGCCACGCTAACATCATGTACTTCAGAACATTCGACGGCGTATTCCAGGCAGTCGAATCCGGACTTTGCAAGTTCGGCATCCTCCCTATCGAAAACAGTTCTTTCGGCTCAGTAACCCAGGTCTATGACCTCATGGTCGGCCACAAATTCCACATCGTAAGAGATTACAAGTTAAGGATCAGCCACAAGCTTCTCGCTAACCACGGCACAAGATTCGAAGACATCCGCGAAGTATACTCACACAACCAGGCCATCGGCCAGTGCAGCAAGTTTCTCAAAGAACATCCGGACATCAAGGTCAACATCGTTGAGAACACTGCAGTTGCAGCAAAGAGCGTTGCCGATTCCGGCCGCAAGGACGTCGCAGCCATCTCCTCTGCAGACTGTCAGCAGCTCTACGGATTGGAAGCCATCAAGGACGACATCCAGAACACAGACAACAACTACACTAGATTCATCTGCATCACAAAAGAGCTCATGATCTTCCCCGGTGCATCCAAGACTTCCGTAATGCTCGCTTTGGGCCACACACCGGGTGCGCTCGCAGACACACTTGCTAAGTTCTCAGCGCTTGGATTGAACCTCACCAAGATCGAGTCACGCCCCATCGCAGGAAGAGACTTCGAATTCATGTTCTACCTGGATTTCGAAGCATCCGCATATTCCGAAGAAGTCATCTCGCTTCTCTGCGAACTTGATGCTGAACCTACTGAGTTCGCTTATTTGGGAACGTATATCTGATTAATACAATCTCTTGTATTCAAAAAAAGGGGACTTCATTACGAAGTCCTCTTCTCTTTTGCATTTGCTTTTACATTAGAAATTTAATCCCGTAGATAAGGCAAAAATCATTGCAATGATATAGATCAGGAACCAAAGTACATAGACGCCCCAGAAGATCGTGTATCCGATTCCGGCATAAGCTCCTGCGCGGAGAAGTGCGGAACTGACCTTGATCCTCGGTGTGTGAAGGCCGCCCTTCGCGAGGTATTCAAGAAGCTGCGTTCTGTACTTTTTACCCATGAAGATCGCAATGATGGATCCTACAGGGAGAGCTGCAATACAGCAGGAAATGATCGCATTCTTAAGGTACTCATTGGCTATAGCAAGATAAGCAGGATCATTGGGCTGGTATACATACTGCGGCTGCTGAACGGGCTGCTGATAATACTGCTGCTGAGCATTATAGTTGTTGTTTTCCATTTTATTGTCCTCCAAATATATCTATCACGTATTCCAAACGTTCTACATATTTTATCAAGTTTTTACGGAGTTGGAAGTAGATTTCGCTGCAATTCAAAATCTCGCAACAGATAATTAATTTCTCACGATAAGTCCGCCGCCGACAACGCAGCCGTTCTCATCGTAGAACACGGCTGACTGTCCCGGAGAGACGCCTTTTACCGCTTCATCGAGAGTTACTTTAACCATTCCGTCAGAAAGCATTTCTAAAGTTGCGGGACGCTCTGTCTGATGGTAACGCGCCTTGGCAAGACATCTTACTTTATCGCCTGCATTCATCTCAGGAATGCTCAGGAAATTAACTTCCCTGCAAAGGAAGGTATCACACATGAGAGCGGCTTCGGTGCCCAATACGACGGTGTTGTTTTCCGTGTCGATCCTAGTGACAAATGCAGGATAACCAAGTGCAATTCCGAGACCTTTTCTCTGGCCTACGGTGTACTGGTAAATGCCTTTGTGCTTACCAAGAATGTTGCCGTCTTCGTCGACGAAGTTTCCTTCGGCAGGGATCGGCTTGTCGGTATTCTCACAAATGAAATCGGAATATCTTCCTTCTGTTACGAAGCAGATCTCCTGTGAATCTTCTTTGTGAGCGCAGGGCAGTCCTGCTTCTTCAGCGATCTTTCTGACTTCGTCTTTGGTGTATTTACCGAGGGGCATCAGCGTGCGTGAGAGCTGCTCCTGGGAAAGCTTATAGAGCATGTATGTCTGGTCCTTTGCGATGTGCGCGGCCTTGCGGACAGAGTATCTTCCGTTGGGAAGTTTCTCGATGAATGCATAGTGGCCGGTCGCTACATATCCGGCTTCGAAAATATCGGCAAGCTCCATGAGCTTTGCCCACTTAACATATCTGTTGCATTCGATGCAGGGATTAGGCGTGAGACCTTCAAGATAAGCATCAACAAAAGGCGTAACGACCTTCTGTTTAAAAAGTGATGTGCAGTTGTGCGGATGGTATCTGATGTCTAAGATATCGCAGATGCGTCTTGCTTCGTCGATCTCACAGCACCTGCTGTCGCCGTCTTCTTCAGAGCCCCAGGTGCGGAGCGTAACACCAATAACTTCATAGCCCTGCTGCTTCAAAAGTAAAGCTGCAACAGCGCTGTCAACTCCGCCCGACATTCCGACAATAACTTTAGTCACCGGCCACACTCTTTTCTTAAAGATTTATCGCCTGCTATTGTTTCACATTTATCGGGATAGTTCAAACTTTCTTGTAATCAAGCCTTACGAGAGCCTTGCCGTTGGGAAGCTTTTCGCTGCTATTTAAAACAATAGAATAACCAATCTCTTTCATGGCATCAGACAATGCTTTTTCTTCCATCTGGTGATGGACCTCGTCAAGTCTGTCGAACGCATGAAGATAAGGAGAATCAGATACCCACTGTTTCTCGTCAGTGTTGATCTGGATCACGCATGAGACATACTGGGGATCGATTTTGGCAATAGCATTTTTGAAAGCATCGTAACCGATATATTCGATAAGAAGATTAGCAATAACAAGTTCAGCATGAGGAAGCTTATCCGCATCGTTGATAAGGTCGATGCAAAGGCATTTAAGGATGCCCGAAAGATCAGAATATCTCTCTGATACAACACGGAGATAATCCTCATTTATGTCCACACCGTAGACGGTCTCATACTTATCAGGGCTAACGTGTTCCAGGCCGTTTCCGCCTGCGATGCCAAGCACCATAGCGGTAGAGACAGGATAGTCTTCAAACTGGTTTTTCATCATGGAATTCATCGTCTGAAGCTGCATGACGGTATCGAGCTTCATGTGATTCTCGTAGTCTGCAAGATCGATCTCTTTCCACGGATTATTCATGATCAGAAAGTAATTCCCTTAAGCCATTCCCTGATCTCATCTTCAGTGGCATCACCTGCAAATCTCCGGCCTTCAAGCCATCTGCCGCTGCCCGCATGCTCAGCAAGGACCTCTGCGCTCTGACCGATTCCACTGCTGCCTGATGTGCAGAAAGGAATGACTACTGCATCACCAAAATCGTATGACTCAACAAAAGTATCCATTATTCTCGGAGCCTGTGAAAACCAGATCGGGTAACCGATAAATATGACGCTGTATCCTTCAAGAGAGATGGGATCTCCGCTTATCTGAGGCCTGAAACCAGGATCGTTCTGTTCGATGGAACTTCTGCTGTTTGCATCAGTCCAGTCGATGTCTGCTTCCGTGTAAGGCTCGAAAGGAAGTACCTCATAAAAATCTGCTCCGGTCATGGAGACGATCTTTTCTGCTATTGCTTTTGTATTTCCCGTGCATGAGAAAACGACTACCAGTGTATCAGAGTTGGCAACATATTCACTGCTTGTTGCAGACGAAGATGCTTCTGTTATTTCTTCTGAAACGGATTCAGCTTCTGTCGTTGTATCTTTTGAAGATACTTCATCAATTACAGTCTTGGCCTCGGCAGACACCTCTGCTGTTGAGCATGAAGCCAATGCCACACACAAAGTCAGTGAACATATAATCAAAAACAGTCGTTTAAACATACATACCCCCAACAAAAAACGAGCAAGGATATTATAACGGCTCAAAATCAAAAATATAAGGCGGAATCGCTCAAAATAAGCAATTCCGCCTAAATATTTAGTTCTCTGAATCTTCTAAAACCAATTTAAGATTTTGTCGGATTTTCAATAATTAATCGTCGTAATAAATTACTTGATGTTCTCTCTCCATGTAGCGGGCTTGAACTCGTCGAGCAACGGGAGGAGGCGCTTATCAACGTCGATCTTGAATACTGCGTTGAAGTTGTTTGTAGCGATCATCTGGCCAGCGAAGCCTACGATAACAACGAGTTCCTGATCGTTGAAGAACTTTCTCAAGTTCTCGAAAAGCTCATCGGATACTGCTGTAGGATCCTTAACGATAGACTCTGCAAGCTGAGCTAAGAGAGTCTCCTTCTCATCGTAAACGAGGTTAGCGGGATCAAGGCCAAGGCCCTTAACGTCACTGATGAAGAAGAGTGAGCAGAGCTGGCATGAGTTTGTTGTAGAGATCTTGTGAGCGTAGAGGATAGCATCCTTCTCGCCGATTACTTCAACGAGTCTCTTCCAGGATGTGTACCAAGCCATGTATGCATCGTATGTAGCTGCATCGTTGAGAAGTCCTTTCTTCATGTTGGTAACTGCGTTTCTGCCTGCGAGCTCGTCGTAACGCTCCTTCTCTGCACCTGTTGCTTCGTTCTGTTCAACCAATTTGATTCTAGCCATTTTGTGTTTCTCCTTTTTGCGTTTTTTCTCTCGGTGTTTTTTATAGTGCGATCTTTAAGATCTCTACTATCTTCTTTGAATCGAGCGGAACATAGTGTCCGACGTTGCCGCCCTTTGTTGCGCGCTGTGCCATTACTTCGAAGTCCTTGTCATCGATTCCGAGTTCGGAAAGATGTGTCTTGATTCCAAGCTTCTTGAAGAACTTCTCGAGTTCGTCAGATAAAAGAAGCGCACGTTCTTTTTCCGAATAGTCATACGGATCTTTTCCGTAGACTCTGCTTGCGAGGAGTGCAAGTCTCCAGGGCTTGATGTCAGCAATGTACTTTGTCCATGCCGTGAAGACGATTGCCATTCCTTCTCCGTGTGTGATGTTGTATTGTGCAGAGAGCTCATGCTCGATACGGTGTGAACCCCAGTCTGCCGATCTTCCGGCATCAAGGAAATTATTGTGTGCTACTGATGCGAGCCACTGTATCTCTGCTCTTGCGTTAATGTTTGTAGGGTCTTCGATAAGTCTGTCTGCGTTTACGAGCAAGGCTCTTACGGCGCCCTCGATAAGGTAGTCTGTCGTATCGGAATTCTTCTCATCAGAGAAATATCTTTCGAGAAGGTGTGAGAGCACGTCTGCGATTCCTACGAAAGTCTGATATGAAGGAAGGTTTACCGTGTACTTGGGGTTCATGATCGCGAACTTGGGGATGATGCGGTCATCTTCAAAACCCTTCTTCCACTCACCGTATGAGAGGATCGCGCAGTTGGACGTCTCGGAACCGCTCGATGCCGTTGTTGCGATTACTCCGATTCCAAGGACCTGCTCGGGAGTAACACCCTTGTCGAAGAAATCCCAGACATCGCCATCGTACGGAATACCGAGAGCTATCGCCTTTGCAGTGTCGATGGAACTTCCACCGCCGACTGCCAGAACGAAGTCAACTTTATCTTCCTTGCCCTTTGAGACAAGCTTTCTAACAAGCTCGATGGACGGATTGGGTACTACTTCACCGCTCTCCGAGAACTTGATTCCGAGTTCTTTTACTGCGTCTGTGATGACGTCGTAAATGCCCAATGTTTTGATGAAGTCTCCGCTGTATACCAATAGGAGTGAACTGACTTTATGCTGCGATAAAAGAGACTTCAATTTCTTTTCGCTGTCCTCGCCGAAAACAATTTTCGCGGGGTTGTAATACTCAAATCCGATCATCGTGCTTATCTCCTGTATATCTGATTAACCGAAGAGAGGTACTACTGCACCGTCATATGTCTCTTCAATGAACTTTGCAACTTCAGGTCCCTGAAGAACTTCAACAAGAGCCTTAACTGCCGGATCGTCTGCCTTGGCAGGTGATGTTGCGATGATGTTGCCGTATGTCTGTGCTGCAAGACCGTCGTTTGCCTCTACTGCGAGTGCTTCGCTTACGTGGAGACCACCCTCGATTGCGTAGTTACCGTTGATGACTGCTACGTCTACGTCAGGGAGTGCTGCTACGAGCTGCTCAGGTGCGAGTTCCTTGAACTGGATGTTAAGAGGATTCTCTACGATGTCTTCAACCGTTGCATTGATTCCTGCATCGTCCTTGAGCTTGATGATGCCTTCCTGTGCGAGAAGGAGAAGTGCTCTTGCTTCGTTTGTTACGTTGTTGGGAACTGCGATAACTGCACCGTCCTGAAGGTCCTTAAGATCTGTTACTCTTCCTGCATAGATGCCGAACGGTTCATAGTGGACTGCGCCAACTGAAACGAGATCGGAACCGTTTTCAAGGTTGAACTGTTCGAGGTAAGGTACATGCTGGAAATAGTTTGCGTCAAGTGAACCTTCGATAACGCCTGTGTTAGGTGTAACGGAATCTTCAAGTCTTACGATCTCAAGTGTGATTCCCTGCTCTGCGAGGATCGGCTTTGCAACTTCCAAAATCTCTGCGTGAGGTGTGATGTTTGCGCCTACCTTGAGAACGACGCTCTCTGATACCTGTGAGTCTCCTAGTGTTCCTGCGTTAACTGTTGTTGCTTTAGCCTGTGAGCAAGCTGCAAATGAGCCTGTGATTGCGAGTAAAAGTCCTGCGGCAATTGCCTTCTTAAATATGTTCTTCATTTTGTGTGTTCTCCTTAGTTTGTGTTTTTCTTTCGCTTTAAGATTGATTTTGTTTTGGCATAAAAATGCCCGGTCAGTTTATTTAACTCCCGGGCGCATGGCATATCTTCAAATGCAAGTTACTGCTTTAACATCGATCTATCTCAAGGCGTGAGGAATGTCTTCTTCCGCCCTGTGCCATATCGCGCACCCGGGAGCCCAACATTCGACAACACATCATGGTAGTTGTTGTATTAGTTGTTCTGTACATTTCTCACTCCTCCTTTCGTTTTGATGGCGATACTTTACTACTACAAACCTACCGTGTCAATAGGTTTATTGAAAATATTTTTCCGTTGTCTCGTAAAATGCTTCTGCGAATACCGCTGCACCTTCTAAAAAATCAAGTAAAAGTACAGGTGCAGCCTGACAAGTAGCGTGATTTTTTCGAATCTGCTCGAAAAGTACGGCTATAAGTCAGGGTATAACCGGACTTTTTCCTGATTTTTGCAAAAGAAAAAGTTCAGTCTGGACTTCCGTCTACAGACTGAACTTTTAACTGAAGTATGCCGGTATTTTCGGATAGTTCAGTCAAAACATCCGTCTATAGACTGAACTTTTAACTGAAGTTCCGCTTTTCGAGAATGGAAACGTGAAGCTCGAAATAACAAATACTCACGATACCGCGGTCTTCTCGCTGCGCTTGTGAACTTCGCTGCTTTTCGAGAGCTGATATTTGTCGAAAAACTTGACGTACATGAGCGGCACTGCTCCAACGATTGCTGCACTTGCCTGGATACCATTAGGGATTACAGAGCCCAATGCTGCTTCAACACCATACATGAACGGGAGTGACTCGAATGCAAAGTATCCGGCGATCATGATGAGTTCTGCAACTAAAGAGACGGAGAGCTTTCTGATAAATGAAGTCTTGCCTTCCCTGTTTCTCTTAAGCAAAAGTCCTGCAACGAGTCCCATGATTCCCTTGATCAGGAATGTTGCTACTGCGTACTGGGGATAACCTGCAAGAAGATCTGCAAGCGTCGATCCGATAGCTGCGGGAACAAATGCGAATGGTCCTAAGATATACGAACTTACAAGTATTACGAGGTCACCTAAATTGATGTGTCCGATTGCTGTCGGAATGTGAAGTTCGGTACCTACGAATACCAATGCGGCAAGCACACCTGCGTATGCTATCTTCTTCAAATTGTTCTTATGATTGTCTTTACTGCTCATGTTTTTATTCTCCTTTAATTCTATATTTTTCAAAAACAAAAACGGGAATTCATCAGAACTCCCGTACAGTAACCTTTATTCAGTTTGTGATCTTAATCATGCGTTTAACAGATCACTCCGGTCATATGCGGGAGGGTAACTTTAGTACAGCACATTAAGATCATAGTGGCTTGAATGTGTCTCATTGTCTTTCCTCCTTCAATATGATTGCGATAAAGTTAACACTTGTTTCCTATCAGGTCAATAGGTTGTTTCTTGAAAATGAAAATATTAGGAGCTTTGGAGAATGATCAGGATTTATTTGCCTTAAGCTTATTCGCCTTGACGATAAAGGTGATGACAGTCACAATGAAAAACGCAAAGAAAACCATCATAACGGGTGATACGAGCATGCTTAAGACCATTGCCAAAGCATCACAATTGAGTGCGGCACCCTTGCCAAAGATAAGCTTGTCGCCGCCGGCAACATAATAGATAAGGTTGGCTGTAACGGAGACTACATAGCAGACAATAAGAGCTACACCCGCACCGGGTTTTGTTTTCAGGTTCTTGCTCGATACGACAAGCACCGTGGCGATAAGAATGATAACCGCTGAGAATACACATATAAACATATAGATTGGAATAACTGGCTTATCGGCGTATGCCTCGTATCCCTGACCCAGCAAAGGTCTGTACTGCGGATTTCTCATTATGAAACGTGCGAACTGCCTGATAATGCTCTTCTGGAATATAGTGCAGATAATAACAATAACGAGCGCGACAAGCGCAGGTATTGCCATCCCGATAATCTTTTTCTTATATATGTTGTCCATAAGTGTTTCCTTTCAAGTTTGATGCGATATTATATCACTTGTTTTCAGCATCCCTGAAGACTCTTGAACCTGTGGCGCCCTTCTGGCCCTGGTACTTTCCGTCGTAGGGATTAATTGCGTGATCGTCCATCTCAGCGAAAACGAGCTGGCCTACTCTTCTTCCTGCTTTAAGTTCGATGGCGCATCTGTTTGCGTTATAAAGTTCAAGTGTGATCTCACCCTTAAATCCGGGATCTACCCAGCCTGCATTCTGGATGAAGAGGCCCATTCTGCCGAGCGAACTCCTGCCTTCCACAAATGCAGTGAGGTTATCGGGAAGTTCGAAATATTCCATCGTGGTTGCAAGAACAAACTGACCCGGCATGATGAGATAAGTATCTGTCGTGATGGTCTTATACTTGATCTCATTTTCGAGAGTGATAACGCTTGAAGGTGTATCATCGACGACACTGAAAGTGTGGCCTAAACGGATGTCGACACTTGCAGGCTGGATCTGTTCTTTTGTAACAGGCTCGATCGTAAGTGTTTTTTCTTCAAGCATCTTAAGTATTGTTCTGTCAGATAAAATCATTCTTGTAACCTCACTATTGTTAGTTTAAATATTTGAAGGCTTGTAGCACACAACGCTGTCGATCTGGCTGTATGTCTTACCTTCCAAAAGGCCATATGAATGCTGTTTGCCGACACCGCCCCACCATTCATAAGGTTTGTCTTCAGATGTTTTTCCGTCGCATATTTCCTTGATTCCGTTGCGCATGCATCTCATAAGAGAGATGTCATCGAAGTCGCGTGCATGACCGTGAAGAATGCGGTCAGCCCTGTCTTCAAGGAACATTATATTGTCTAATGCTTTCACGTATTCATTAAGAGTAGAGCATCCGTCAAGCTGCATCCAGAGATGGTGGTTAATGGCATCACCCGTGAACAAAATCCTGTCTTCCCTTAGGAGCAGAACGATGCTTCCGGGAGTATGTCCGGGAAGCGCAAATACTTCCAAAGTCCTTCCGCCGATATCGATAACGTCACCTTCATTTATCGTCTTAAAAGGAGGCATCTTAAAACCGTATTTGTCGCATGCCTCTTTGAATTCAGGTTCATCAATAAATGACTCTGCAAGTTCAAGATCCTTTGGGTCGATGAGTGCTTCATCAAAATACACGTTGCCGAAAATGTGATCAGGGTGACCATGTGTATTTACTACAACGATAGGCTTGTCAGTAACTTCCCTAACGACTTTTTTTAGGTCATTAAAACCGTTCATCGTATCAATGACGCAGACCTTATCTTCACCTACGACAAAATAACCCGTAGCCATGTGGCCTTCATCCATAAGATAAATACCGGGCGCGACCTGCTTTACAAACAACTCGAGTTTATCCATTCTTATACTCCCTTTTTTCTCTCATCAGTCAGAAAGTGTTTTACCGTTTGAGACGGGCTTGATAACTCGCTTCTGAAAAACTCAGGATACATCGTTATCTTATCGTCAGCACTTGCCCAGACAAGATGCTCCTTGCATCCGTCTTCGTTAAAGTCACTCGATACGGGTTCAAAATCTTCAGGCACTTTCATGTAGAAGAAATACGATACCTCATAGACAAGTTTGCCCATGTTCCTTTGGGTATCTCCGTAGAAATAATTCTCGTGGATAAATCCGAGCCTGTCTACTTCCATCTTTATGCCGGTCTCTTCGAAAACTTCACGGATAACTGCTTCTTCGGCAGTCTCACCGAAATGAATCCTTCCGCCTACGGAATAAAAATAGTCAACACCGGTATTCCCTACCATCAGGAATTTCCCGTTTTTCAGGATGATCGCTCCAACCCTGATGTTGATAAAACCATCACAACAGGGAACTGTCATGTCATTAATGTTCATAGTAAATTTTTTTATCCTCAGATCGAAGTAACTGTACTTACGGTATTAAGGATTATAACATAAGGAGCCGGAAAATCAGGGTGCCTCAAAACCTGCAACGTCACTTACGCCGGAAGATATAACTTCATAAGAAATGCCATTCTCACTAAGAAGTGAGAGGAACGCTTCAACAACGGAAGACTCAGAAAATCTCTGCTGGATCGAGAGTGAAATATTGCCGCCTGCTGCACCCAGAATAACCATGAGACTGAAGGTGCACGGAGGGTGCGTCCAGAACTCTTTCATGTATTGTCCGATAGACGGATATTTCCATTTGCCGGGATAACTTACAAGATAACTTATGAATCCTTCACCGCCGTTAAACATTGAAGTGAAGATTTCTTTCCGCGCTTCAAGAGAAGGAGTCGAATTCATTATTCCTTTTACTGTTGAAGCATTGACTGCAAGGCCTGCGGCGACCTGTTCTTCCCTGCTCTGGATGAAAGTCTTTCCGCGGTAGACCGTGCCCTGTGTAGAAAGAGGCATGGAGCTTACCACCGGGGAATAGTCGAAGATGGACATGCCAAGGCAGTTATGGTTGGTAGCTTCAGCTCCGACCATCGGCCTTGCATTAATAACATAAGAACTGATTATGGGCTTTGTCCTGTCAGGATAAAGAGAAGCAATCGCCCTGGCCATCAGAAGTTCGGCCATAGTACCCGGAGTGGAATCGTTTTCGCGCACGAATTTTATGAATACATCTTCAGGGATCTTAACGTCCCATATCAGAGGCGAAGACTTTGTAAGTCCGCCATCTGTCTCCAAAGTAAATGCCGGAGCGTAAGACGCATCAGGCGCGGGGATTTCTCCGATCGTATCCTGCGGATCTGCCATCTCCGCTTCGATGTCAGATGCCTCCAGTTCAGGAACCGCATCTATTCCATAAACGGTTTTGCAGTAGTGGTAAAGGATCGTTGCGAGCACTCTGTACATGCCCGTACCGTCAGTTATTCCGTGGAAGAAATCGAGATAAATGAAGTCATCAAGAAAAGATACTGCCCACACGTGATAATTGGTCCGGGCAGAATTAAGAACGACTCTTGCGTCACCGTTTATAACAGCAATGGGAAGATCGTTACCGGCATATTCAAAAGACTCGGCCGTAGAGACCAGACGCCCCATGAAATAAGGGAATCTTAACGACGCGGCAGCTACCGAAGATTTCAATGCATCAGGATCGATCTTATCTTTAAGCCTGACCTTGAACCGGACGGCATAATCGACCGCGGCGCCGATCGCACCGTAAACGTGCATTGTATCTCCGGTAGTAATCTTCATGGATATTACCTCTTTTGAAGAAGATGCTTACCTTATTATACAAAACACCTCTGTTATTTTAATGCGGTGACAAGGAAGTGAGGGCTTATGCCCATCAGCGTTTCCTCATGTTCAGTTGTCCTGATTATTCTAAGAAGTCTTTCGCGCTTTTTATCGTCGTTCCACTTATCAACGATATCAGGAGTGATCCACGCACATCCTTCAACGGCTGCGCTCTCGATGATCTTAAACTTTGCTTCGGATACTTCGTTTCTCAGTCTGTCGATCGTGTGGAAATAAGCATTCGAAATAAAGAACGGATATTCCCTCGGTCTGATGTGCTCACCCTTTTTCATCTCACGGATAATCATGTCCATGTAGATGTCATCGTCCAAGAACTCATTCGTGGTACCGTAAACCGTCAGCGCCCATGTCGCGCTGCTGAACTTTGAAATACCGGCCGCGATAAGAATGCCGCCCGGTTTAAGGACGCGGTGTGCTTCCGACAGAGCAAGCAGCCTGTCTTCTTTATTCATCAGGTGGTACAAAGGACCCATGAGGAGAACCATGTCTGCACTGTTATCGGGTTTATCGAGTTTGCGCGCATCACCGACCTCTGCTTCATAAGGAGTCGTCATGTGTTCCTTTGCGTATTCGACAGCCGTGGGAGCGAGTTCGATCAGGGTTACTTTGTGGCCCTTAGCTGCGAGCCAGTCAGCATACATTCCGATGCCGCCGCCGACATCGTAGATCTTCAGCTTACCGTTAAGGTATCTGCCGATGATCTCTTTGCTTCTCCAGAATTCGACAACGCCAAGTCCGCGTTCAAGACGTCCTATCTCCGCACCGTCATTATAGAACTCATAAACTTCGTCTATTCTTTCCATATTCATTTCCCCGTCAATCTTGCAAAAGCGAATTTACTGTCTGTTCGTAACTGTCTTCGATCAGAGTTACCTGCTGACCGAAGCCTTCAAGAAATTGCCTGTTGTCTCGTATAAGACCTTCTTTTGTTAAATCGTCACACAGTCTTTTCTCAATAACGGATGCGTTGGATATTATGTTGTCAAAATTCTTCTCTATGTATTCTTCAGAAAACGCTAGACATATTAATCTTATCGAAAAAAGGTACTGTTCGTCAAAGTCTTTTTGCCAGTCAGAGGGCACATAGCATCCTTCGACGATCATGTCCTGTTCATTTTCGATCGCAGTCTTGATCATCTCCCTTACGACAGGCCAGAGAAAATCAGTGAGTTTGTCGTCATCCATAGGAGTAAGATCTGTCATTCCGCTTCTGATGAGTCCCATCTTCAGGTGGTCTATCGACAGGCATGAATAGTGATATTTCTCGACAAACTTTTGCGCGAGAAATGTCTTTCCTACATGTGATGCACCTGTAATCAAAATGATCATCAGAAGTCTCCTCTAAGTTTTTAAAGAGTTTATCCCCAGGAAGCAATTACTTCAACAGAGAGATCAACAAGATGTTCGCCTTCAACGCCGTCCATCGTATGTGAAGCTCCTTCAATAACGATAAACTGCACGTTCGGAAAAGAAGCCAATGCCGGCTTAAAGAATTCAGGATCTTCACCGAAGCTTCCCTCGGTTCCCGTGAATATGGCCACGGGAATCCTGCAGGTCTTAAAGAGCGGGTAAATATCAGTCGTGATGAGTTCAATGTCATTTTCGAACCACATGATGTCGGGAGCATAAAAGCTCGGATCGACAAGTATCAGACCTTTGATATCATCCTGTCTGAACGTTCCGGCATAAGATGCGACCATGCCACCCATGCTGTGTCCGTAAAGGTAAATGTTCGAAGTATCGATCTCCGAGAAATAAGAGCACGAATCGATTACCGCATAAAGATCCAGGATCTGGTCTACGATAAAGTTTCCGAGCCACTCGGGATCGTCACCGCTTTCCGGAGGGGTACCGTTCTGGCAAAGAAATTCAACTACCGCAAATCCGTGCTCGGCATAATGCTCAGCTTTATCAGAATATCTTCCGAGAGGAGCATAAAGACCGTTCACGATTATTATCGTCTTAAACTGTCCCTGTCCTTTAGGCACTGTAAGCCTGCCGTAGATCGCTCCGCCGTCGCGGTAGAAGATCACGTCTCTGGAACGCCCTTCAGTCTTCTCGACGACCGGCATTGATATTGAATAATCAAAGTGCGGATACTGATCTTCAATCTTGATAAGTCTCTCTTTGATCGGCTGTCTCTCGTTCTCGACTGCGTTCCTGCCCGGTTTGGAATTAACAGGCTTTGACGTGCACGAAGCCAGTAACAGGGCCGTTGCAACGATGATTATCAGGATTTTGAATATTGCCGGTTTTCTCATTACTTCATGATCACGAGCTCGTAATCACGAGTTCCGATTCCGATCTTTTCTCCATGCTCAAGTGTTTCTGCCCATGAGACATTCGGATTGCTGTTATGCCATACGTCACCATGGTCGTGGAAATGCGCGCTTCTCATATTGTCACCAAGCTGGCTGTTGCTTACAGGCTCAGCCTTCTGGCAAAGATCAACGCATGCCTGGTCAAGAGCGACGGGATCGAAAGATGCGAGCATTCCGATATCAGGAAGGATTGGTGCATCGTTCTCTCCGTGGCAGTCGCAGTTCGGCGATACGTCAGTGATGAGGCTGATGTGGAAACTGGGCCTGCCGCTGATAACTGCAGCAGTATACTCTGCCATCTTCCTTCCGAGCATCGATGCTGCATCCCAGTTATCGTTCTCGATTGCATCGAAAGAGCATGCTCCGATGCAGCGGCCGCAACCCTTGCACTTATTGGGATCTATCCTTGCTTTGCCGTTCTCGTAGATGAATGCGTCAGAACCGCATTCCTTGGAGCATCGCTTGCATCCTCTGCAGCGCTCCGTGATGACATGCGGATGACCGCTCTGATGCTGCTGCATCTTGCCTGCACGCGAGCCGCAGCCCATTCCGATGTTCTTTATGCAGCCACCGAAGCCTGCCTGCTCATGACCCTTGAAATGTGTAAGCGAAATAAAGATATCGGCATCCATGACGGCACGGCCGATAT
The DNA here is from genome assembly GCA_045648465.1 of Saccharofermentans sp. GTDB lineage: Bacteria > Bacillota > Clostridia > Saccharofermentanales > Saccharofermentanaceae > Saccharofermentans. The sequence continues at coordinate 147,664 of JAZROA010000002.1, read as the reverse complement.
ATGCTTCTTTGCAGTATTCACCGTTGGGGACGGGAACGATTATGTCATCGGTTCCTCTAAGACCGTCAGCGATGATTATCTGGCATCCGGTGGTTACCGTGTTAAAGCCGTTGATGTTAGCGCAGTCCATGTGCTCAAGCGCATGCTTGCGGCTTCCGGGATAAAGCGTGTTGCAGTCGGTAAGGAAAGGCATTCCGCCGAGTTCTTTAACAACATCGGCAACAGCCTTAGCGTAGTTCGGGCGTAAATATGCGAGATTTCCGAGTTCTCCGAAATGCATTTTTATGGCAACAAACTTGTTGTCCATATCGATAGACTGGATCCCTGCAAGCCTGATAAGCTTCTGAAGCTTGGCAGTAAGGGGCGTACCAAGGCCCGTACGAAAATCAGTAAAATATACTTTTGATTTATCCATTTTGCACCTCCCTGCAATAATCAGACTATCGCTCAGATAGAAAAATTATAGCATTTTTGAAGGTGCAAAAATGAATGATATTAAAGCCGCAGATTAAGTCTTCCTGTGCTTCTTGGACATGAATATACCAAGCTCCTGGATCAGCATTACCATGATTATCAGCAGTGCAACGGTCGTAAAGAGAACGTCTTTCTGGTAGCGGTAGTAGCCGTACTGCAGGGCGATCGCACCAAGTCCGCCGCCTCCTATGACACCTGCCATTGCAGAATAGCCCAATACCGTTGCCACATTAATGGCACCGCCCTGGAGAAGCGATGGTGTAGCTTCAGGAATAATAAAGTGGATTATCGTATATAAAGGTGATGCGCCCATGGAAGTAGCCGCTTCGATAATGCCGGGCTGAACTTCGTTAAGTGAGGACTCGACCATTCTTGCAACGATCGGGATTGCGCCTATCGTGAGAGGCACGATTGCAGCCGTAGTACCGATGGACTGTCCGACGATTAATCTCGTAAACGGGATTAGGAGTACGAGCAGGATCAGGAACGGCAATGAACGCGTGATGTTTACGATGGCTCCGACTATAAAGTTGACGATCCTGTTCTCGAGCAGGCGTCCTTTTGATGTCGCATAGAGCAGGACGCCCAAAGGCATTCCGGCCGCATATGAAAAAAGCGAAGCAAAAAACGTCATTACAAACGTCTCCCAAACACCTGTTAAAATCGCCTCTTTTATGTAATCACTCATTTCTGTTCACCTCCGATACAGACAGTCCGCCTTTTTTGAAGAAGTCGATGACCTTCTGACGGTCCTCAGCCTTTTGCGGAAGCTCGATGATCATCTGGCCGTAGCCGATTCCTCCGACACTTCTTGTATTCGCACTCAAGATATTTACTTTAAGACCTGTCTCTTCAACGAGATTTGCAATGAACGGAACGTTCGACTGCGTACCGTCGAAAACGATTCTTACGATCTGTCCGCTCTCGTCAGACGGATCAAAAGGATTGCTCGGGAAGACCAGTTTTTTCGCTGCCTTCGACTGGGGATTTGAGAAGACCTCTTTTACCTCGCCGACTTCAGCAAGCGTACCATTGTCAATGATCGCGACACGGTCACAGATCTTCTCGACAACACTCATCTCGTGAGTGATGATTACTATCGTAAGTTTTCTTTCTTCGTTGATCTTCTTCAAAAGATCCAGTATCTCGTTCGTAATCTTCGGGTCAAGTGCGCTCGTAGCCTCGTCGCACAAAAGCACCTTCGGGTCTACGGCAAGAGCTCTTGCTATTGCAACTCTCTGCTTCTGGCCGCCCGAAAGACGCGCGGGATATTCATTTGCCTTCTCAAGAAGACCTACGACTTCAAGCATCTGCTTTGCCTTTTCGCGGCGTACGGCACGCGGCAGGCCGATTATCTTCATGGACTGTTCAACGTTCTGAATAACGGTGCGCTGGTTTACGAGATTGAATCCCTGGAAGATCATGGAGATGCTGTGGCGCACCGAACGGAGTTCCTTCGGCTTAAGAGTTGCAAGATCTTTTCCGTAGAACTCGACCGAACCTGAAGATACTTCCTCAAGTCTGTTAAGCGTACGAACAAGCGTTGATTTGCCCGCACCGCTCATTCCGATGATGCCGAAGATCTCGCCTTCGTTGATCGTAAGGCTTACGTCAGTTAACGCCGTAAATTCCTTACCGTCGTTCTTATAGATCTTGGATACGTTTTTTAATTCAAATACCGTTTCCATCAGTCGAATAATCCTTTGCTTAAATATCTGTCTCCTCTGTCAGGGAAAACAGTTACGATGTTTCCTTCATCTATTTCTTCAGCAAGCTTGAGTGCTGCAGCAAGTGCCGCGCCTGACGAAGATCCGGCAAGAATGCCTTCATGCTTTGCGAGATTTCTTGAAGCTGCGAAAGCCTCGTCATCGTTGATCTTAATGACCTTATCTACCAATGTGATATCCATCGTGTCAGCGATGAAGTCGTTACCGATGCCTTCGATGTTGTAATCGAAATGCTCACCGCCGCCAATCGTTGATCCGTAAGGATCTGCAAGAACTCCAACGATATCCGGATTCTGCTCTTTCAGATACTTAACGACACCTGAGAATGTTCCGCCGCTTCCTGCACCTGCTACGAAATAATCGATCTTGCCGTCAAGCTGTGAATATATCTCAGGACCTGTTGTCTCATAGTGAGCCAGAGGATTTGCAGGGTTTCTGAACTGTCTTAATGAGATGGAACCCGGAATCGTCTTAAGCATTTCTTCTGCTTTCTCTTCTGCACCGAGCATGCCGCCTTCTCTTGATGTATGGATGATCTCTGCGCCCAAAGCCTTCATTACGATCTGCTTCTCAACGGAGAATTTCTCAGGCACCGTGAAGATTACCCTGTAGCCCTGGTTAAGTGCAGCAACTGCGATTCCGATACCGGTGTTACCTGCAGTAGCATCGATGATCGTTCCGCCTTCTTTTAGAAGTCCTCTGTTCTTTGCGTCATCGATCATGTAAACACCGACACGGTCTTTTACGCTTCCTGCGGGGTTCATCAGTTCGAGCTTTGCATAGATATTTACTCCGGGCTTAACGCCCATATGATTGATCTTGATGATCGGAGTATTGCCGATCATCTCTCTGATATTTTCATATACGTTATTCATGTTCCACCTCAAGCTTTACCCGAATTCTCTATTGCCTGTTTCAGATCTTCGATGAGATCGTCAACGTCCTCAATGCCTACTGAAAGTCTGATGAGCTCGTCAACGATACCTACTTCTTTTCTGATGTCTGCAGGAATCGCTGCGTGAGTCATCGTTGCAGGATGGCATACGAGTGATTCGACGCCGCCCAGGCTTTCTGCGAGTGTTATAAGCTGAAGCTTCTCGAAAAATGCTTTGTAATCGTACTTGTCGTTAAGAACAAATGAGATCATTGCGCCTGCACCGTCAGCCTGCTTCTTCTGGACCTCAAACCCCGGATCTGATTCAAGACCGGGATAGTAAACCTTTGATACATATCCGCTCTCTGAAAGCCACTTAGCGATCTTATTTGCGTTTGCAACGTGTCTATCCATACGGACACCCAATGTCTTGATTCCTCTGATGATAAGGAAGCTGTCCCAGGGTGCGAGAACGCCGCCGATAGCATTCTGGAGATAGTAGAGTCTGTCAGCCAATGCCTTGTCATTTACTACTACAAATCCGGAGATCGTATCGGAATGTCCTCCGAGATATTTCGTACCGCTGTGGATAACGATGTCAGCACCTAAAGTCAGAGGTCTCTGCAGATAAGGTGTGAGGAATGTGTTATCGACGATAACAAGCTTGTTGTGCTTCTTTCCGATCTTAGATACTGCTTCGATGTCAGTGATGGTAAGTAGCGGGTTAGCAGGTGTCTCGATGTAGATAGCTTTTACATCGTCATCGATAGCATTTTCGACTGCTTCAAGATCAGATGTATCAACGATCTTGTATGTGATATTGAAGTTCTTGAAAACGTTATCGAGGATACGGAATGTTCCGCCATAGATGTTATCTGATACGATGAGCTTGTCGCCAGATTTGAAGAGAGAAAGAACTGTGTTGATCGCAGCAAGTCCTGATGCAAATGCGAGTCCGTACTGTCCTTCTTCAAGATCTGCGATCAGTTTCTCGAGTGCTGCTCTTGTGGGGTTTCCTGTTCTTGAATATTCCCAGCCTCTGTTCTTGCCAAGACCGTCCTGCTTGTATGTTGATGTCTGGTAAACGGGAACGTTTACTGCACCTGTTGTCTCATCTCCGTCGATACCGCCGTGAATAAGTAATGAATTTCTTTTGTAAGTCATGTTTATTTACCTCTTTTCATAATTTGCATAAAAAAGCCCGGGATGAGCGAGTTTCCCGGGCTGTTAAGTTTGATGTTTTATATTGAAGTCAACATCGTACATCGTCAAGGCGCATTTTCGTGCAGTCAAACGCCATGGCCGATTCAGCCCTGGTAAAATACATTCGACAACACGCGATCCTAATCATTATTACGCCTCCTTGGTTTTTCTATGGCATGGACATATTATGCCACATAAACCTACTATGTCAATAGGTTATTATTCCTGAATTAGTTTTTTCTTTATTCTTCCTGTCTTGATTCATAGTCCTTAAGTGCAGCTTCAATAGCTTCCTGCGCAAGGACTGAGCAGTGCATCTTATAATCCGGAAGTCCGTCAAGAGCTTCTGCTACAGCTTTGTTTGTAAGCTGTCTTGCTTCTTCAACAGGCTTGCCCTTGATAAGCTCTGTAGCCATTGAGCTTGATGCGATAGCACTGCCGCAACCGAAAGTCTCGAACTTAACATCCTTAACGATATCGTCTTCGATCTTAAGATACATCTTCATGATGTCTCCGCACTTGGCGTTGCCGACTGTGCCTACACCGTTAGCGTCTTCAAGAACGCCTACGTTTCTAGGATTTCTGAAATGATCCATTACTTTCTCACTATATAAAGCCATTTTGATGCCCCCTTATAAAATGAACTGTGTTTTGCCTGCTACGAGATCTCTCCATACAGGTGAGAATCCTCTTAAATATTCAACTACTTCTTTAACTGCCTTAATGATGTAATCAGCCTCTTCTTCAGTAACGTCTTCACCAAGGCTAAGTCTCAATGAACCGTGAGCTACATCGTGTACTCTGCCGATCGCAAGAAGAACGTGGGAAGGATCCAATGAACCTGATGTGCATGCGCTCCCTGAAGATGCTGCGATTCCCTTATCGTCGAGTAAGAGCAACAGTGATTCGCCTTCGATTCCTTCGAAGCAGAAGTTAACGTTACTGGGGAGTCTTCTTTCCTCATCACCGTTTAATGCTGAATGAGGGATCTCCTTAAGACCTGCGATGATCTTGTTTCTGATAGGAAGAATATGCGCTGTGTTCTTGTCGATGTTTGCAACTTCTTCCTTAAGAGCAGTAACCATTGCAGCGATTCCGGGAACATTCTCCGTACCAGCTCTCTTGCCCTTCTCCTGAGCGCCGCCTTCGATAAGGTTTGTTAGTCTTATGCCCTTTCTTGCATAAAGGAATCCTACGCCCTTAGGTCCGTGGAACTTGTGAGCGGATGCTGAGAGCATATCGATGTTCTCATCAACTACATTGATCTTCAGGTGACCGATTGCCTGTACTGCATCTGTGTGGAAGATAACGCCTTTAGCTCTGCAGACAGCACCGATTCCCTTGATGTCCTGAACTGTACCGATCTCGTTATTTGCATACATGATCGTGACGAGGCATGTATCTTCACGGATAGCAGCTTCAACTTCAGAAGGGTCGATGATGCCGTTCTCGTGAACGTCAAGAAGTGTAACTTCGAATCCTTCCTTCTCAAGTTTTTTGAGTGTGTGAAGAACCGCATGGTGCTCGAATTTGCTTGAGATGATGTGCTTCTTGCCCTTGAGCTCGCCTGCCTTTGCAGCGGAAATGATCGCCTGGTTATCAGCTTCGCTTCCGCCTGATGTGAACAGGATCTCCTTAGGATCAGCGCCGATAATGGCAGCGGTCTCCTCACGGGCCTGCTCGAGAACTTCCTTTGCCTTCTGGCCAAACTCATAAAGGCTTGAAGGATTTCCGTAAGTCTCTCTAATAAGTGTTGTCATTGTGTTGATTGCAGCTTCACTCATTGAAGTGGTTGCCGCGTTGTCAGCATAAATCATGTCTTTCCCTCATCTTTCTCTTTAGTCGTACGTATATTAATTCCATTAACCCACTAAGTCAATAGGTTTATAAAAACAACAAAGGATGTTGACAGGCTAATTTGGATTAGCTATAATCTGGCTAATTTGAATTAGCCAACATTTTCGAGAAGCAGTTCGTGAGGTAAACATGGATACAAAACAAAGAATACTTGATGAAGCACTTACACTCTTTTCCGAGAAAGGTTACGCAAACGTCTTTGTCGGCGACATCGCTGAGCGTGTCGGAATAAAAGCACCTTCTTTATATAAACACTATAAGAATAAGAGAGCTATCTTCGACGCGATAATCGATCTGATGAATTCCAGATTCTCCGAACAGGCCAAAGCACTTCAGATCAGCGGTACCGATGCTGCCGTGGATTCGAAAATATATCAGAACATGTCTGAAGATAACCTGCTCAAGCTCGGACGCGAATTCTTCCTCTTCTATCTTCACGACGACTACAACAAACGCTTCCGGAAGATGCTCACGATCGAGCAGTTCAACAGCAAAGAACTTGCAGGGATCTACACAAAACTTTATGTCGATGATCCGCTCTCATACCAGAGCATGCTTCTCGGAATGGTCGCAGCAGCAGGAATGCTTCACACTGACAACGTGGAGATAATGACCCTCCACTTTTACGCACCGATCTACTTCCTTCTTACGATGTGCGACAGGGATCCGGAAAGAGAGCCCGAAGCACTCAAGACATTAGACGAACACATAATACAATTCAACAGACATTACGGGAGAACAAAATAATGAAGATCACAGTAATCAACGGCACCGAGAAAAAGGGCATCACATACTTGGCAAAAGAAACATTCCTTGAACCATTCAAAGGCAAGGCAGAGATTACGGAATTCTATCTTCCCAAAGATGGCCCCGGCTTTTGCATCGGCTGCATCCAGTGCTTCGGCAAAGATCAGAAACTCTGTAAAGATGCAGAGAAAGTCCAGAAGATCGAGAAGGCACTTCTTGAAGCAGACCTTCTTGTATTCACATCACCTTCTTATGTAATGCACGTAACAGGCGCCATGAAAGCGCTGCTCGATCACTTCGGCTACCGCTGGATGCCTCACCGCCCCGCAAAAGAGATGTTCAGCAAAAGAGCCGTCATTATAACCCAGTGCTTAGGCGCGGGCGAAAACTCCACAGCTAAAGACATCAAGGACTCGCTCTCCTGGTGGGGCATCACCTACATCAAGACATGCGGCTTCAAACTCATGAGCGACATCGACTGGAACAAGATCCCCGAAAAGAAGAGAAACAAGATAACAAACAAGCTCACAAGATTAGGCGCCAAGATGGCAAGTATCGATTACTCCAAACCTGCACGCACAGGACTTCTTGCCAAAGCAAAGTTCCACATAGTCCGCAAGATGCAGACAGGTCTTGGAAAAGACAACCCTGAATATACTGATTTCAAGTATTGGAAAGCGAATGGATGGCTTGATAAGGTTAGGCCGTGGAAAGCGTAAAGATTTCTCTTTAACTATAAATGTTTGAATCAGCAATCACAGTCCCATAATCTGGAAAACAAAGGAAAAATTCAGATTATGGGACATATTTTGTCTCTTAATAATAATTCCCAACAAATATATAAGTTTTACTATTGTATTTAAATCTGTAACTCCTGATACTTATATCAATATAGTTGTTGTAAGTAGTTAAATAATCATCTTCATTATCAAAAACAAATCACTTTATCGCAGACAGTTAACTGATAACTGTTACGTTGCAGGTTACAGGTAATTATGATAAAATCATTTCAACATAAAGGCTTGAAAGATTTTTTCTATTCAGGCTCAAAAAGAGGAATTAAACCGGAACACGCCAATCGTTTGGGTAGGATGCTCGACAGATTAGATGCGAGTTTATCACCTAAAGATATGGATCTGCCGGGATACGATCTTCATCCGCTTAAGGGTGATAAAAAGACATGTGGTCTGTTTCTGTAAGCGGCAATTGGAGATTAACATTTTACTTTGTAGATGAAGATGCATATCTAGTAGATTACCTGGATTATCATTGAGAGGACTATCATATGAAAACAATGACCAGAAAGCCCACACATCCCGGTACTGTTTTTCTTGAAGATGTGATGAAGCCTTTAAACCTTTCTGTAACCAAAACCGCGCAGATCCTTGGTGTAAGCAGAAAGGCTTTGTCTGAATTTATCAATGAGAAATCCTCATTAAGCCCTGATATGGCATTAAGAATCAGTATAGCTACCGGCACTTCTGCAGAGAGCTGGATGAATATGCAGCAGAAGTTAACTCTCTGGCTTGCCGAACAGGATGCTCCATCCAATGTTGTCCCGTTTTCTTTGAAAAAGGCGAGTTAAAATTATTAAGTGACAGTATTAAGTTAAATATTCCAACTATAAATACAATTGCAAAGGATGTTACTCTCCATCCTTCATTATTCCCATGTCGGCAACAATTGCTGCGGCAGTGCCGACATAGTCGTTGCACTTGCCGTTCTTGTAGCCTAAGAGATCAAGACATTTCACATGTTCGAATTTCTCTTTGAAGCGTCTTTCGAATTCTTCAACGTCTTCTTCGGTACCGCCCATCTCTCTGATTGTCTGCTCTGCTGCAAGTACAGCTCCGCATTTGCCACCGATGGATCTCGGGAAAGGCGGCTCCGTTATGTTGGTGTTATTTAATCCGAGTGCATCGTAAACTGAAGCGGAGCAGTTCATTCCGCCGTGGTGATTGTTTCTTGCTATGGTCTCGTAATCGATCATGAGTAGATCTCCGGTAAATTGTTATTTGCTATAAATAATACCATCTTACAGATTTAATGTGTAATCACGCCATCTACATTTCTAATGTTCCCCGAATAATTTTTAATGATTATCGTTAAATTCTTGTTGACAAAGATTAATTAGCAGAGTATAGTGAAGCCATCTTCGAAGGTGATAGATTTTTGTAAGGAGATAGGATTTATGAACGAAGAAAGTGTAAAGATCGCAAAGATCAAAAAGAGCTGTCATGCAGGCAAGATCGCTGCCAATATCTTTCTGTTGCTTGCAATATTCATGCTGGCAGTAGGTATATGGGGCGGCATTAAGGTGCTGGTCATGGGCAAGGAATTCGATGACATGGTAACGTCAGGCAGACTTGCAGGTGTTGTCTCAACTAACGATGAGATTGGATCTGCTTCCGCAGTCAATATCAATTTGGGATCTCTCCCTTTGGATATCCACTCTGATATTCCTGCCGTACAGGCAGCAATAGATGACCATCCGATGAGTGTTGTTTACGGAACTTATATTCTTTCAATGAGTTTCATCATGGTAGCTGTGGTTGCACTGATGTTCCTGGTAAGATCTGTTTTCGCGATAATCGAGAAAGAAGGAAATCCTTTTACTGTTACCGTCAAGAAGAGGATCAAGACAGTGCTTATTGCAACATCAATTGTACTGTTCCTCACATCCGGAACCGGACCTGCCATTCTCGGTATTCTTGTAACTATCGCAGTTAATGCTATCCTTGATTATGGTATTACCTTACAGACACAGGCAGACGAAACACTGTAAGGAGGATAGGATATGGGACAGATAATACTAAGATTAGACAGAGTAATGGCAGACCGAAAGATGTCACTGAATGAACTATCGGAGAAGGTCGGCGTGTCGAACGTCAATCTCTCGAAAATGAAGAATGGCAAGATCTCCGCCATCCGCTTCTCAACTTTGGAAGCAATATGCGATGCGCTGGATTGTCAGCCCGGCGATATTCTGGAATACAGAAAGTAATCAATAGCGGTAATAGGGATAGAGAAAAAACAGGGATGTCGTAACTAACATCCCTGTTTGTAATTACAGATCCAACTTCATAAATACATCGGCAAATAAATTATCGTTGTATCGTTCAGTGTTTTGGAATCCTGTCCTCTCATATAATCTCAATGCATCTTTGTACTGAGACATAGAATCCAGAACTATACTCTTATACCCTAACCATTTTGCTTCATCTACTATTTTATTCATCAGACGACGGCCGAGACCTTTGCCTCTGTAACTGCGGTCGAGATACATAGCTTTTAGTTCAACTGTATTCTCATCTAACTTCTTCAGAGCTACAGTTCCTATTAACTTATCCTGATCAAACAGGCAATAGAAAACTACAAAATTGTCACCAATGTTGTTATAGAAATCATGTCTTCCATCCGGCTCGAATCTCTTACCTAATTCTTCAAAACACTTATCGGTAAAATCAAAAACTTTCTGCTTATAAGATTCGTTATATGGGACAAGCATAATGCCGCTTTCATCACCATTCGCCTGTACCATCTTGCCATTGTCAAGATTTTGAACGGGAACAATTCCAGAGCCATTCTTTACAGTGTCAAGATTAATGCCACTCTCACTGTGCTTATTATTCCGTGTTGCTTTATTCATAACGCTTCTATCCTCATCTTGCCAGAGCAAAGATTATCACTTATTGCACGCTTCAACTATCGGATCAATGTATTTCTTATCTGTCCAATCTTTGCCTATGTCGACTGCTTCAACGAGTGCTGCTTCCCATACGGCATAGTCTTTAGGATCTTTCTTCTCGAGTGATTTTCTGAGCATCTTGCAAAGTGTTTTATCCTTGAATGACATTCCGTCCAAACTACATGCTCCGCGGCAATAGTACAACGGAACGGATGCCAGTTCATCCTTCAAATTCATATTGCGGATCTCGTTCAGAAATGTCTCATCATCAGGTGATGCGCCGCAACAAAATGCAATTACTTTTTTCCCGTTTAACGCGACGATATTTTTCTTTAAAAATGAGATGCCCGCAATGCCTGATGCATATATACCGCCGCCGAAGATTACTGTATCGCAATCAGCTAATTGTTTAGCATTAATCTTACCTGATTCCACACAATCAAAACCGGTACGTTCTGAGATCCACTCAGCGTACTTCTTTGTCGATCCGTATTTCGACTTATAAATGACTATACCCTTCATCATTATTCCTCTTTCATATTACTTTCTATTTTCATTATCGTCTGGATTGTTTTATTGATATCTTTTTCGGGAATACCAGCGAACATCTTATCCATAACGTCTTTTCCGACGTCATCGTTTTTGGCACAGAAGTTCATGCATTTCTTTGTAAGAACAATGCGCTGTTTGCGTTTATCTTTTGCATCCGTTTTGAATGCGACAAAACCTTTTGCTTCAAGCTTTAAAAGGATCTGTTTGACGTTCTGATGTGAGCTTCCGAGCACATCTGAGAGATCGTTTATCGTTGGTGCTTCTTTGCACATCTGTATGCAGATGATAGCGAAGAACTGTTTCCAGCTGATCTCCCCCATCATCTTGTCTGCCATTGCCTGGAAGCGGTTCTCAAACGCGCTTAAAAGACCGAGCAGAAAATACTGCGGCGGTATGGCGGAAAAGTCGACTATGTCATTATTGACGAGTTCATTGATCTTCATACGCAGACTCAAAATAGGTAATATGTTACCAACAATGTAACATCTTACCTATTTCCCGTCAAGTATGATTATCGATCAGGATTACTTTCTCAGAATATCCTGATTTAATAAGAAAGGATCAGGTAATGCCTCCGCCCAGGAACAATAATGCAGCTTTCTCGACAAATTTACCGAATGACTTAGGCCACTGACCGTTGATCTTTCCGGTCTGTCCGTTGATAACGATCGTATATAGTTTGTTATCGTAGAAGAAAGAATTGATCCAGACAGGTACGATCAGATATTTATATTTGAGATTGAAATAATCTGTTGCCATCTCAATGCCCATGATATAGCGCGAATCGCCCTGCTTGTTTACCTGCTGCTGAAGGTGAAATCTCAGTTCATCTCCAAGACTGTTCCATGCATCAGTAAGACCAATGGAATAATGCTCGCACGGGAATCCAGCCAATGCTTCGGGTGTATATGGTCTTGCTTCTCTTGTCCAGTATTCTTTTATAATAGATAAAAGAAGTTTATCTGAAGAAAGCTGCTTACTTGCAACGACCGGGAAATCGTCAACCTGATACTGGAATTTTCCGCTCTTGAAAAGAGTTCTGTTGTTCTCGTTATAATGGCCCGTGTAACGGTTCTCTGTAAGCACATCGAACGTAAACATAGGAACATAAATACCGTAGAATTTATTAAGCTGCGCATTCTGTGCGAGGAGATCAGGAGCAAGAGTTCTGTCCTTGATCCAATCCTTGAAAATATACAGGGCGCGCTCTTCGGTAATCTTGAAAGGAATAACTCCGTTAGGAGCCATAATGTCTTTTTCAGGATCTGCCTGTTCAACTGTAGTGGAACCGCAGAAAGGACAAAGGCCTGAGAGCTGAAGCCTGTTCTGGATCGTCTGGGCACCGCACTGCTTACAGACAACAACCTTTGCCTCCATTCCCCAGTCATGACTTGCAGTATTCTGGGCTGTCAGGAAATCAAGTTCTTCAACAGGTATTTTCGATACCAGTTCGGGAATGACTTCCTTATGACCGCACGATTGGCACAAAAGGCTGTCCCAGCCGGGTTTAAATATCATTGTACCGCCGCATGAAGGACACTTTCTTGTCTGTTCCATCGCAATATCCCCCTTATCTCTTTCCTGTCTGAATAAACATTATAAGTTCTTCGATATCGTCAAATTCATCGTAGTCGCACATTATGCCCTCACGGTGATATACGATGCACCTTCTATTATACAAAAAAGAAGCAGTCTTACGACTGCTCCTTATTATCTTCACCTGAATTTTCCTGATCCTGTTTTTCCTTTTCCTGTTTCTCGTGCTCTTGTCTCTCGTGTTCTTCTTTTTCTTCCTTCTCGAAGCGCTTGTGAATGTTTACGATATCTTCTGTGGTTCCTCCGCCCACATCGTCAGGAGCTCTGAATCCTCCCCTGTCGACTATCCTTAAGAATGCGTCAACAACGTCTTCCGTGAGCTGGGTTCCGGATGCGCCCTTGATGATGGATACGACCTTCTCGAAATTCATCCTATTTCTGTAAGGTCGGTTGGAATACATTGCATCGAAAGCATCTGCGACACCGATTATCTGGGCAACTCTCGGGATCTCGTCTCCCTTGAGGCCTTGAGGATAGCCCTTGCCGTCGGGTCTCTCATGGTGGGATTCCGCACCGACTGAAAGTTCCGGCATAATGCTGATGTCTTTCAAAACATTGTAGCCGAGCACAGTGTGTGACTGGATCGTTTTGTACTCTTCGTCATCAAGCTTGCCGGGCTTGTTCAATACTTCTCCGGGGACACCGATCTTGCCGATATCGTGGAGAAGAGCGATGTTGTAGTACTTCTCGGTCGTCTCTTCATCGTAACCGAGTTCACGGGTGAGCATTGCCGTATATTCAGCAACTCTTTGTGAGTGGCCGTTCGTGTATTTGTCTCTCAAGTCGATCGTCTTCGCGAATGCCTCAACGATCTCTCTGATGAGGATCTTGTCCTCTTCCTGTTTCTTTAAGAGCTTTTTGGTCTTTTTCCTGACATAGAGATAGACCACGAGGACGACCAAGGCAAAACCAAGCAATGAAACGCAGAGCATAAACCATGTGTATTCATATATCGCCATCTGCTTAACAATGGTTATCGAGTAACTGTTGCTTCCGTGTCCCATCGCATCGGAGATGGTCATGCTGAAAGTATATGTACCGCCCTTGAGATTGGTGTAGTCGATGAATGTCATGTCAGTTCTGTGAACACTCATGACTGTCTTATCAAAACCTTCAAGGTTATATGCTACGGTGGGATTCATAAGCATATATGAGCAGATGAAAGGATGGATCGTAATCTTCTTAACGTCATGAGCAACTGTAAATATGCCATTTGCATCGGGATAGACCTTAACACCATCTGCCTCGATATAAGGAATGGTCATCTTGATGTTGTCGACAGTCTCAAAGCCCTTTTCGATGTTTACTTTTGCAACACCGGTAGTACCGGCAATGTATAGATCGCCTTCATCAGTGACACAACTGTAGGAATTGGATGTTGCAATTACCGGAAGGCCGTTTTCGATGCCATAGAAGACAGGACTCAGCTCGCCATTTGCAATAAGGTTTTCAGCTTTGTCAACGTAAATACCATCGCTGCTTAACACCCAGATCTCTTCCAGTGAATTCTCGTAAAGATCGAAGTTGTTTGAATACGGGAAGTTGTTGATAGTAGTTATCTTATAGTCAGCCGTCATATACGCCAGCGAGTTGCTCGTTACGATCCAATAGATATCGCGGCTGACATCTTTCTTGATCCTCAGGACAACGTCAGACATAAGGCCGTTTGATGTATCAAGATGACTTACTTCTGCAGAAGGGCTTATAACGTAGATTCCATCACCATCCGTTCCTGCAAGGATATCCCCGTTAGCGCCTTCGGCAACAGTCAGGATCTCGATATTAGTGATTCCGGAAGATGCATCATATATCGTTTCTACCTTATCGTCTCTGATGACAACCACACCGCCTGTACAGGCAACGATATACGATCCGTCACTGCATTCCGAGACAGCCCTAAGTCTTTTTGAAGGGATTCCGTCATCAACGCCGAAAGTGACCAGGTTACCGTGATCGAACCTGACAAGACCAAAATCACTAAAGGTAGAGAACCACAATCTGTCCTTACTGTCTTTGATAATGGATCTGATCCTTATACCCTTCATCATCGAGATCAATTCAAGATATCCGAGATGCTCGCCTGCAGCGGTCTGCGCATTTTTGATCTCAATGCTGGAAACTACGCCTTCTTTATCAAGTACAGTAAGTCCTGAATCCGCACCAATAAAAATCTTATCATCACAATAGCAGGTGGTGTTAACAACAGTTTCGTCGAGATCATTGGCATCAAAAACATCCGTAAACTGGTTTGGAACGATCTTCATGACACCCTGTCTTGAAGAAACGAACCAGAGATTACCCTGGAAATCTGCCATGACACCTTCAACGTTCGATGTCATGGGGACATTTTTGAGCATCTCCACTTCTTCGTCTCTATATACACACGCACCATTGTTGGCGCAGATCCAGATGCGGTCGCCCTCACATTTGATCGAATTAATATATTCGAGCGGAGTAATATGTATTCTCTGCTTTCTGGGGAAACCTTCTTCAAAATTGCCGTACCAGACATTCGAACCCTTTGTACCAAGATACAGATAACCGGGATTGTTGGGATCTGTTGCCAAAGCGTGGACATCCTCAACGCCGAAATCTTCAGCCTTGTGGTAACTTTCCAGAGCCCTGTCCTTAATAGTAAAGATATCGCCGTCTACCGTAAGGGCATATATGAGACCGTCAGCACCGGATTCAAGGCTCTTTACGTATACGCCGTTGACATTGGAATCATCGATCTTATCAAGACTGCCATCTGCATTTACATAAGAGATTCCCTGCGTGGTAGCAATGTAGATCTCTCCGTCGGGGCCCTCGGCAAATGATCTGACGGAAGCGGAAGGAAGACCTTCAGGCTTTCCGTACATCGTAACGTTTCCAATATTATCCATAACGGCTGCACCGTTATCGTTTGTGCCTATCCAGAGTCTGTCACCGCTGTCTACAAAGAGACTTACAACGCTCGCGATACCCGTGTTGGACTGATATCTCTCGAAACTGTTGCCGTCATACCTGATAAGTCCGCCGTAGCTTCCGATCCAGATAAAGCCGTCAGATGTCTCAGCTATTGCATTAGCCTCCGATGTGGGAAGACCTGTTGTGTTGTCATAAAGGAATGCCGCGTAGCCCTCGTTATTTCCCGTAGGATCTACAACATGAGGTTTACCGTCCGCATTGACGATAAAGGGGGCGGCGGTATAAATCACGCACAATGACAGGACCATTCCCAGAACGGCCTTTAAAAACCTGCCCTTGCTGTTCCGCTTTTCCAACATATAACAATTCTATCACTTTGTCAGATTCTTTTGTCTTTTTTAAATGAACTATATGTTAAATAAATAAGACAAACAAAAACCGCGGCAGGATACGCCGCGGGCAATTGCATTATTTACTGTGTTTTTGGGATCAGACGGTCATCTGTGGATATAAAGCCTGGTCGGTTCAGGCTCGCCTTCTCCGTGGGCCATGCAGTAGAATTCCCAGCCGTAACGCTCATAGAATCCGGTATGGTCGGTTACAAGATAAATCGGCGTAACTCCCTTGGATCTCATGTCCTCTACCGTCATGTTCAGAAGTTTGCCTGCTATGCCCTGGGAGCGGTATTCCGGTTCAGTGAAAACGGCGCACACATTGGGATTCAGGTCCTTTCTGTCATGGAAGTCGTTATCGATCACGCCCATGCCGGCAATGATCTTATCGTCATCCATGCAGATATACCAGCCGTATTCGGTCGAGCCGTCAATATAAGCATTTATGCATTCAAGGTAAGCTTCCTTGGGCACTCCCCAGCTCTTGTGGAACCATTCGGCAGCCACTTCGTTAAGCTCGGGGCGCTCCCTTAATGTGATGTATGTATATTCAGACATGGCAAAATCACCTGCGTATAATCAAGATTATGCCTTTACTATACACCTGTTATCGATATCGGCAACATGCGAAAATCCAGTACAACTCATGACAAATCTCAGTTCGTCATTGACGCCCTTAATGAACTTCGATACGCCTTCGACGCCGCCCTCTTCCAAAGACGGGAGCATCGATCTTCCGACTGCTGCGGCATCCGCACCTAATGCTAGGCACTTATATACGTCAGCGCCGCTGGCGATACCGCAGTCGACGATTATCTTAACGTCTCTTCCTTCAAGGGCCTTCTTAATAGAAGGAAGGACCATCATGGGCGGAACTGCATAAGGAAGTCTGCCGTGATGGTGGCTTACGATTATCGCCTTTGCGCCTAAGTCAGCACACTTAACGGCCTCTTCTTCGCTAAGTACGCCCTTGATAATGAAAGGGAGCTTTGTCGATTCGATATAAGATCTGATCATGTCGGAAGTCTGTACTGCCATCTGTTCGCCGATGACGACATCAAGTCCGTCATTACCGAAGATGTGATCAATATCCATTCCGATACCGAATGCGCCTAAGTCTTCTGCAAACTTCATCTGGTCTCTTACCTTTTCGTTATCGGCATAAGGCTTTACGATGCGGACCGTTTTCGCGCCCGTATCAATGATGCGCTTGAACATGTCGTTCTCCATCATTCCGACGAAGTTTAAGATGTTCAGGTTTTTCGCTGCAATCGAATACTCTTCAAGGCCTGTCAGTTCGCGGCCGTTAAATTCCTTAAGGTGCGAGAACGCAGGCGTCATTACAGGGCTCGAAAACTTTTCGCCGAACAGTTCGACAGATGTATCTGCAACGACGGAATCAATAAGACGCTCCTTTATGAGAAGACTGTCCATGTAGCGAGCCGTGATCTCATTAGTGTCGGAAATCCTACTGTATGCCATTTAGCACCTCCTTGAGGTAATTCATGTATGTGATGTATTCTTCATCGGTATTAAGGTGTTCGAGAATAACGGGCATGTCAGGATCGATGCCGTTCATCTTCTCCGCGTAATGACGGAGCGGATATTCGCCCCTGCCAGGAGCACACTCTTCAAGCTGGAAAGTATATTCTTCCTTAAGATGGATATCCTTGATATGGCAGCTGCGGATCCTGTTCCCCAGAAGCTCGGCGCAGCGGTCAACGAAGGCTTCGGCCTCATAGTAGCGCTCCAGTGAATTGGTCATGTTGATTATGTCCATGTGAACTGCAAACCTGTCGCGGTCAACTTCTTCAATGAGCCTTAAATAATCTTCAGGGCCTGTGGGGATCATCCAGGGCATGGGCTCCAGCGTGAAATACGTGTTGGTGATTTCAGCACGGTCGATTATCTCCTGAACCATCTTAACTATCTCTTTCCTGGTATCAGATGAGAAGTTTTCCTTATAATGTCCGTCCCATCTCGGGCCCATTGCACCTGCAACATTTACGGCACAGCGCGCGCCGATCCTGTCTGCAAGTTTAAGCTGGTTTACGCAGTAATCTCTTTGCGCTTTTCTGTCTTCGGGATCTATCGACATAGCGTTTCTCCAGATGCCTACTTCGGCAATGAGAAGGTCGTGCTTTTTTGCAGCATCAACATACTCTTTTATCTTCTCTTCGGGATCATCTGACGAGAACGGGAAGACAACTGCGCGGCATCCTAAAGCCGTCTGATTCTTTGCCCATTCTTCTGCTGAATTATGCTTTAGAGGACTTGAAGTTCCGAGTCTCATGGCACCTCCTTTACCTGTAGCAGCGAAATTATTGCAAGGAAGTTTCCTTATCATTCATAAATCGATTATAGCAAACCCCGGAAAAGCTTTATGTCAAATCCTTAATATGTATGTCTGATTCAGTTGCGGTTGTTATTTGAGATCAGCAAGTGCTCTTTTGCACTCTTCGGCAATGATGGCCTTTTCAGTCTTATCAAGTCTCTT
The DNA here is from genome assembly GCA_045648465.1 of Saccharofermentans sp. Lineage (GTDB taxonomy): Bacteria > Bacillota > Clostridia > Saccharofermentanales > Saccharofermentanaceae > Saccharofermentans. Next base: position 129,147 of record JAZROA010000002.1, on the reverse strand, counting down.
GTTCTCTGAAGTGCGCTTCATTATTCTCTTTATTCCCGCTGCATTGCCGTGCACATAGAAATCGTTTATGGAATTCATGCGCTTCATTATGTTCTGTGCCAGAAGCGTATATCTGTTGTCTTCAAGCTTCATCACTGTCGCTTTTTTCTTCTCGAAATGACGTCTCCACTTATCGACGTTAACATCGCGGAATGTAGTATCCGCAGCATAAATTCCGAAGTCAAAAAATCTGTCCAGAGAAGTTGAAATACTGTTCTCGGATTCTCTTAACATCCTTCTGAATTTTGATTTGACAAGCGACGTACCCTTCATGAATACGGCGTACTTATCGAACTTTGAAGGATCGTCGAAAAACAGATATGTCCAGATACCTTCGAGAATGAATTTCTTATCCTTATGTTCTTCGGCATACTCCTGCGCGTACTTAATGAACTCAACGAATACTTCAGCGTGGTTCGCAAACACGGGACGTTCATTGCGAGAAATATAGTATTTGGAGCCTTCGCCTGAGAAGAACGAATAAAGAAGATCGCCCATCTTCTTTAGTTCTTTCAGAGTGAAATGGTCCTTAGCACAGACGAGATCATCGAGTTCAACTTTTTCAATTCCTTCACCCTCATATTCCCTTGTAAGATGCGACTTGCCTGATCCGGAATAACCGATTACAAAGCAGAGGTTAACTTTGCCTTCATCGAAGGCCTGCTTGTTGTAGTATAGATCAGGCTCAGTTACAAGGAACGTCTCATTTACAGGGAAAGGCGGATCGATCTTGAAACGGTAACTCATATTGAAAAACATGTTCGGGACATTGCATCCGAACAGTTTTACGGAATAGTAATCAGAATATCTTCTGTTCGGTCTTGAAAGCTTAAGATACCTGGCAAACGTCTCGAGCAGTTCTTCGCGCGTATTAACCTCATCGCTTATAACGGCGATCTCGGGATCTTTCTGAAGCGACTCAAGAGTCAGTTTTTTATCGGGTATCAACTCTTTCATAACCCGATTTTAGTCTTCAATCAGGTGTTTATCAACATGGAAAGACTCTTGAAGTGAATCAGTCTTCTTCGAACAGCGGGTCCAGATAATTATAGATTGCGTGAGCTGTATTATCCTTCTGGTTGGCAAACATTATGATGTAAAGATGCTTGCCGTTGCGCTCTATGACGTAATGCTCCGTATGGAATCCGTGAGTCGAACCGCTGTGCTTTATCAGGTCTTCCTGTTCCCTAAATAAACCACAAGCATAACCGTCTATCGGATAGAAGAATTCTTCCATGGTCTTATCTTTCAAAAGATATCCTCCGAACAAAGCGCGGTCGTATTTCAGAAGATCGACGACAGTTGAGTGGATATCTCCGCACCCTTTGGTCTGGCAAGGCTCCGTATACCACGCATCGTCTTTGATGGATGCGGTAACATCACCAAAACACATTGCGGTAGTATCAGTCATTCCGCAGGGTCTGAAGATCTCTTCGTAAAGAATATCCTCGTAAGTTTTTCCGGTCACTCTTTCCAGGATCACAGCAAGGATATAGTAATTCGTATTAGAGTATTCAAATTCGGTATCAGGCTCGTTATTGGGTCTGCATGAGAAAGTGCTTCTCATGATATCGTCTTCGTCTACTGAGTTATACAGCTGATGGACGATGTTTTCTTCTGACATAAATGAAGCATCATATCCAAGGGCATCCATGATGGTCTCGGCATCGAAAAAGAGCGTCGGCTGATTTACGTAATCAGGAATGCCCGAGCGCATGTGAAGCATGTTGCTAACGGTTACTTTGGATGTCCTGTCGTAATATGCGCAGTCACTATATTCGGGGAAATACTTTTCGAGCGTATCGTCCATGGAAATCTTTCCCTGCTCTACAAGCTTCATGATGGCGACCGCAGTAAAAGATTTTGTTATCGAACCGATTTCATATGTCGTCGAAAGCGATACTTCATTTCCGTCGTTATCAAGAAGTCTGGTGCCTGATGCAAAGATTACTTCATCATCAGTTGCAACGATGAGAGATCCGGAAAGATCAGTTTCCTGAACCTGATAAAGAAGAACATTTACCATGTTCTCATATTCTTCATCTGTATTTATCCAAACGTTTCTTTCAACATTCTGAAGTTTTGAGATCTCGTTCTCGATATTTGTTCTTGTCTTCAGATCCTTCTTGCAGGACGTTACTCCCAACACCATAACTGCCATCATGAAAGCAGCTATTATCTTTTTCATTCCTTAACGCCCCCTACCGTAAGTCCTGTTACGAACCATTTCTGGAAGAACGGATATATTATGATCATCGGAACAGCAGTAAGGATACAACCCGCCGCAATTACCGGAGTGTTACAACGGGTAGGAGCACAGGTTTGCACGTTAATAAGAGTGTCACTCACTATCCTCTTCATCAGTTCATACATTATGGTTGTGTACTGCTGGTCAAATCTGTTATATACAAGCGTATCAAACCATGAATTCCAATGATAAGAAGCCATGAAAAGAGCCGTTGCGGCATATACAGGTTTGCATAATGGCATGATGATACTTATGAAGATCCTCATGTAACTTGCGCCTTCAAGCTGAGCCGATTCCTCAAGCGAATCAGGAATGCTCTTCATGTAAGTTCTTATGATCATTACATTCAGCACGCTTACCAGGCACGGAATGATATACACCCAGAAAGTCCGACACATATATATCTTTCTATAGAGCACCATCGTCGGAACAAGTCCTGCCTGGGCATACATCGTGATCGTCCAGAAAACAGAAAGTCCCTTCTTGAACATGAACTTCTTGCGGCTTAGAACAAACGCGAGCAAGGAACTGCACATAACGCCGGTAAAGGTTCCTATCACCACTCTTAAAACAGAAATGATCAGGCCCTGGCTGGTATTATCATTATCGAAAAGTTCCTTGTAATTTTTCAATGACCAATGAGGGTAGTAAAAAATCCTCGTCAATATATAATCCATCCGTTCACTAAAAGAAATCGCGAGTATTCTTATCAGAGGATAGACAGTTACCACTATAAACAGCAGGAAAAAGGTATAAAGGATCACATAGAAGATCTTGTCTTTTGCAGACATCTTTTTCCTGCGACGTATTTTTCTCAGAGATACATTTTCAGAAATCGCCATGATCTTATCCCCACAAGATTTGAATGGTTATTCTTTGCGCCTGCTTGTCCACTTGATGATTTTAGGATAACACGCCAGGCAAAATGAGCAAGCGGACAAAGTCTGACAATATCCCTGATAAACTACAAGCGTTAGGGCCCTCATATATTTTCGGGGTTCTGAAACATATAAGAATGCTGAACTGTATTTAGGTCAGAAGGCAAGAAGAAAAGTTCAGTCTTTTGTTCAGTGTATAGACTGAACTTTTGACTGAAAAATCCGGCCAAACACCAAAAGTTCAGTCAAAACTTCCGTCTGGAGACTGAACTTCTGACTGAATTTCGAAGGCTTACACAAGAACAAGGATGCAGGAGAAAGTAGGCGTGCGCTCACATGAAAAGAGGCGTCAAACGGACAATGCCGTCGCCGCCTCTGTTGATCCCAATCTATCCTCTTTTAAAACTTAATTACGCTCTTTCTAACAGTTTTCTTAACAGCACTTCTCTTCTTTTGATCGACAACCGCTGCGAAAAGCATTACAGCCGAGCTTACGCATGCAACGCCTGCCCAGAGCGCGGGAGACATATCTTCGCCCGTTTTAACAACGCTCGCTGCCGGCTTAACGTTGAGCGATGTTACGGCGGTGCCATCCTTGAATTCGATCGTTACAGTGTGGCCTCCGACTGCAAGAGCTGAAAGTGTCGAACCCTTGATCGTAACGATGACGCTTCCGGGAGCGGCTGTGTAATCCGTACCGTTAACGAGCAGCTTATCGTCAATCTTTACACCTGTAAAGTAATCAGAATATGTCTTCTCGTCGTTCTCGCTGCGCTTGACCTGCATTACGAAATCTGTGCCCTGTGTACATGTTCCGTTCGCGCCGCTTACAACTGTGTAGTAAACCGCAGGTGTGGCTTTCCACTTTGCATAGACCGTGACGTTGGAAGTAATCGCAGTATTGAAGTCGAAGGCTGTTGTGAATGCAGCATCCTTATACCAGCCATCGAAAGTGAATCCTTCCTTAGCAGGATCAGCAGGCTTTGTGGCCTTAGCACCGCTTGTTACTGTCTGTGATGCAACAGTGCTTCCGCCGTCAGTGTTAAATGTAACGGTATAAGTAGAAGGTGTTGCTGCTTTCGCACGGAAAAGAACATCAATCTGAACCCCGTCTGACAAAGGTGTGTAATCTGCCGGTACAGTAAACTTCGTACTCATGCCTGTCTGAGTGCTTATTAAGCCGTCGCCAAAGCTGATTTCTACGATCTCATAGCCGTCTTTCGGTGTAACAGTAACTTCGATCGTATCGCCCTTCTTTGTGACAGTCGGAGCGCCTGTTACGGTTCCGCCTACTTCAGAGATACAGTTATTGTCTTTGTCCCATGTTGTAATAACAACCGTTACAGGGAACTTGGCAGGATCACGCTCGATAACTGCATGAGATGCAGGTGTCGTTCCGTCAGATTCCGCAATGAACTTTCCGTCGCTGCTTATAATTCCGTCTGCAGGAGTCGTGATATTAAGGACTTCGCCTATCTCGATTCCCGCATCTGCTTTGATTGAATCAGATGCGCCCTTTGCATCGACTTTGGTAACACCGTTGGAGATTATTACTTTGCCTTCAAAGCTTTCGATACAATACGCCGCACTGCATGTCGCTATAACTGTTCCACCGGATATTACGATATCGCCGCCTCCGAGGGCTGCAATTGCATATGCCGAAGAAGAAGAACAGTCAATATTTACATAACCGCCGGAGATGGTAATGTCTTTACATATTATTGTATTTGAAGAAGTTGTCGAAAGGTTCAGTTTACCGTCTTTGATCTCTATGTTCTTAGCCGCCAATGCACTATTAGAGACATCTATGCTTATATCTCCTTTCACAGTGACACTATGCTTATATCCGTTATCGATGATTCCGAACTGACCCGCAGTAATGTTGAGTGTGCCCTCAATATTGATGTCCTGTTCAACGTAAACACTTGCATCCTCAACGGCATGTCTTACTGTAATAACAGGATCGTTAAATATCAGGGTCTTTGTAGCAGGATCGTACTTTGCCTTTCCACCATCACCAAGTATGTCGTCCTTGTTCGCACTGGTTACCTGAGTATTACCTACCCAAACAGGATAATTGATCGGACCTACATGATGAACGATCTTTACTGTCTTTGCGATTGTTGTTCCGTCAGATTCAACGATAGTTTTCTCATCAGCACTTAATGATCCGATTGCCGGGGTAGCAATATCCAATTCATCACCCAACATGATCTTAAAATAACCACTGATACCCTTCAGATCACCGGTAGCACTGACGCTGGTGATACCATTAGCTATCGTTATCGTTCCATCAGTTACATCTATACCGATGCTGTCTGTACCTTTACCTGTTGCTGAAACGGTTCCGCTGCTAATTGTCAGCTTACCGTGCCAAACAGAAATACCGTTTCCTTTGTTACTCTCTGCAGTAACATTTGCACTGCTGATGTCCATATCGCCGTTACTTGAACGGATAGCACATCCTGTACCGATCTTAGCTGTTATATCGCCTCCGGTAATAGTTATATTTTGGCCCCCTATTGCAATATTGTTTTCTGCTTTTCCTTCAACATCAACATTTATAGTGCCGCCTTCAATTGTTAATCCGTTTATGGCAATAATACCATTACCTGCGTTAGCAACTTTAATTATTCCCGAAGAAATAGTTACGTCATTTCCTCCTATTCCTGTACCAAGATCACCGGTTGACCTTGCTTCAACAGTTCCACCCGTGATTGAAATGCTATTATCTGCATTGATGGCACACGCGCCTCCCAAGGCATTAACTTCACCACCTGAGATCGTAATATCACCGTCAGTATTCAAGCCCCAACCACCATTTGAATTCGAAATCTGACCACCTATAACATTGATCTCTTTATCAGCCCAAACAGCACTCATTATTGTGCTTCCACCAATTGTAAAGTTGCCATTAAGTGTCAATGTACCGCCTGCACTTCCGTCAGCTTCAATCGTAAAACCGGTTGCGGCATAGTCATTATTTAAGGCAGCATTTCCTTCAACGATCAGATCTATACCTTTTGAATAAATCATAGCCTGCTCGTGTGTACCTGAAATAGTAGGATTATTTAATGTCAGCGTATTGGTATCAGGATCGTACTTTGCCTTTCCACCACCAAGTATGTCGTCCTTGTTGTCACCTGTAACCTGAACGCTACCTATCCAAACCGGATATTTAGCAGAAGAACCTGGCAATGAGATTCGGAAGTGCTTACCGTCGGTTGCACCGTCAGCAACTATAATACCGGAACCATAATTGATTGTTATATTTGTAATTGTTTCATCTATAGCGTTTTTGTAATTGGCAGTAGCATCCAAAACACCGTCGTTTACAGTAATTACAATCGTATCGCCAGGAGCACGTATTCCATTGCTGTCCCCAGATACATTAACGGTACCACCGCTGACTGTGAGTATTTCTGTCAGGATTCCGCAAGAAGCGCCATATGTATTTACAGTTCCTCCGGATATTGTTACATCGATATATGCATAGATACCATATGAGGTTTTGCTGATATTAACAGTTCCACCTGTAATAACTACATGGTCTGCACTAATTCCAAGTGGAGAAGAATCATGTTCGGCTTTAATATCAACTTGCCCTCCAGTGATTGTCACGGTATCACTGGCAAAAACACCACCTTTGCCGTTAACTGTAAAATCGCCATTAAGCGTTAAATTGCCGCCATTACCACCTGTCGCTTTTACATAGATAGCCAGATAAGACCAGCCACCATCAATTTCAGCGCTGCCCTCAACATTTAGATCTATTCCTTCAGAGTAAACTACTCCGTTTATATATCCACTTCCCTCAGCAATTGCCGGATCGTTCAAGGTCAATGTGCTTGTATCCGGATCAAACTTTGCCTTTCCGCCATCGCCGAGGATATCGTCCTTGTTTGCGCTTGTAACCTGAACACCGGCTACCCAAAGGGGATATTCGGTATATGTCGTCGGAACATTAAATATAATTTTATATGGAAGATTATCACCGTAAATTGCATGAGTAGAGGCAACGATCACTCCGCTAAAATTGCATGTGGATGCCAGGGTAAACTCAGCTACTCCGCCTGTATAAGTTACATCTATATCATCATTGAGGTCTTTGTCGAGATCATACGAGCCGGGGAGGCTGTCCAATGATGCTTTGCCCTGAGACCAAAGGAAACTCCGGAGAACATCTTCATTAGTAACTTGTACCGCTCCGGACAAGTCAATAGTATATTCCGTTTGGGCTGCATATATAGGCTCAACGCTTACATCCTCATCAGGCATCGTAAACCTTGAGGCCTCGCCAACCGTTACCTGGCTGGAAGTCCAGCCCGTAACATATTTGCCGGACTGAGCTGTTGCTTTCACATATACATCTGCGCCGGCTTCGGCTTCTGTAAACTCAGTAGTATAAGTATCACTCGTGTACGCCTTACCATTCGTTACAGTAATACTGTGCTTGCCTGCTGCATTTACCTTGTCATTTCCAAGGATCTTCGGGAAAAGACCAATGGTGATGGCTGCTACAACGAGCGTTGCGATGATCTTCTGAACCGTGAACTTCATCTTCATACTAATCTCCCTCTTTTAATTTTTTTATTCCTATGATTCCTATATCATTCAGTCTGGTCATTGCCCAACCTGTCGCTGTCGCTGACGACGAGGCCGGTGCTTTTCGCGCTCATGGCAAGATCGAGGCGGCTCTCGAAGCCCGTCTTCTCCATGATGTTCTGGATATGTCTTTTTACGGTGTTAACAGAGATGTGGAGTTTGTCGGCGATCTCTTCGTTGGTTTTGCTCGCCGTGAGCTCCCTGATTATTTCGATCTCGCGGTCAGTTAAGTCTTCTCTGGTGATCTTGCCGAAGGGGACCTTGGGTGCATCTTCAGGATAGACGGATTCGCCGTTCATGGTGCGGTCCATGATCTCCATGAGACCGTGCTCATCGTACTCCTTGTACCAGAAGCTTTCAATGCCGGCATCTTTTGCCTTCTGCTCCCAACTGGTTTCAGATGTGGAAGTTGTGAGGATCACTTTTATCTCAGGATGGGATTGTTTTATTTTCGCAGCTGCGGAAAGACCGTCGATGCCTTCCTGCATCATGACATCCATTATCACCAGATCCGCTTCATTCTTATCGACATAGTCGATCGCGGCCTGAGCAGTGCGGAGTCCTGCTGCCAACTCGTAATTGGACGATGCACGGACGTACATCTCGAAAAAGCCGCGCGAAATATTCTGATCGTCTGCAACTACGACTCTTGTCTTGCTCATAGCGGGCGCTGCCCTTCCTTTCCGTAAACATGGATGTAAATATTACAATTTAATTACACCCCTATATATTAGTTTAGCGGGTTGGGAATGGGTATCACCCATTTGTACCATTTTTTTTGATAATTTCAGAATCTGATTATTAAATTGAACTCAGGTTCGCTTTCAATCTGAACCGAGCCGCCCAGATTCTCTACGTCTCTTCTAAGCGACAGGAGGCCGCCGCTCTCGGTGATCTCGCCCTTCGGAGGCTTGCCGTTGTTGGTGATCGAGATAAGCGTTCTGCCGTTATCGGCGCTCATATCTATGGTTACGGTGTTACCTTCCGCGTGCTTTATCGTGTTGGCTGCGCACTCGGTGATGGCCTTGGAGAGAATCTTTCTGACGTCATTGTTTTCGGGCGCGGGGCCGTTCATAACTACCTTGATTCCGATGCTGCCGGCCATTGAAACAGCCTGGATGATAGAATCTTCCTCGCCCTGATACGGCTCTTTCGCTTCACCGAGGAGGAACTGGTTCATCTGTCTGGTAGCAGCATAGACCATCTTAGGATCGGTAATGTCCTGATGGTTAATGTAATAGCGGCCCATGAGAAGCACCTGGCCGAGCTGGTTGTGGAGTGCCCCTCTGGCATCAGCTTCTTCCTGGGCAATGAACATGTCGCCGGACAATTCAGAGACATCCTTCATACGTTTGCGGATATCCTGAAGGTGTTCGTGCTTTGCTTCAAGTTCCCTGATGATCTGATAACGCTCAGTGACGTTCATGGCAGTTATCTGATCGTAGTCTGCATCGTCGATACGGAGGTCCTCTTTGGTGAACAGCCAGACTTCGTTATCCGTAAGATCAACAAGGAAGGATCCGCCCTGCTCTTTTCCGTTCTTGATAACTGCATTCCAGAACAATTCGGCATTAGTTAGTACTTTGCCGGTCAGGGTGCGGCTTAATGTGTTGATCTTCAGGTTGGACAAACGGACCAGGCCGTCCTTGCTGCTTATCGAGATACCGTCAGGAAGAGCATCGATCGCCTGCTGGATTGAATCGGGCGTCACGTTGTCAGTGCGGTATTTCGCGCCTTCTATTCCCATCGCGAAAAGAACAACGCACGATAAAAGCTCGACCATTAGATATATTTGGTAAGGCACCTCAAACATAGCTATCTGGAACGCACTGTAAACCCTCTGATCCGAAAAATACTTTCCGCAGTCCATCAGGACAACGATGACAAAGCCTGTCATGAGCAGATTCAAAAGCACAATTATCATCGGTGCCACTCTGCGTTTATCCATCAGGAATCTGAAAAGAACTCCGAGCGTTCCGACGAACAGGATTAACGCCGCAACGCAAATCACATACCAAATCCATGTGCCTGCAATGTTAATCAGTCCGCTCATGCCGCACCACCTTCAGGAACGCTCACAGTGAAATACAATATTCCGTCACTTTCCTTGCAGCTTACGGGCAGAGCCGACTTTGGAAGTTCCTGCTTTCCGCCCGCTTCCATTGCTATGCGGATACCGGTTTCGAGAAGCGACACCGTCATACGCTTCATCGACTTCAGATAAGTCTCCAAAACAGTCTCGAAAGTATCGTAAAGATCGTTGACCAGAGCAAGCGGCAGCTTTGAGTACTCTTCACCTACTACCGCAGCATGGATATTGCAGCTGTTAAGAAATCTGCACGACTCTGCAAGCGCCAGGAACAGCTCACGGTTACTTTTTGTGAGGGTGTCTTCGGACAGAAGCAGCAGATTGGTTTTGCGCTTGGAATAAGCATTAAGGACACAAACGGTTCCGAGCGTCTCCGCAAAACTTTCTGAGGATGGATCAGTCTTTGACAGCAGTTCGTCTATCTTCTTCTGCTTGGGATAAATGGCGGCTGTAATGCGTTCATAGACCTGATTCTGCGCATCGAGATGAGCCTTTTGCTCTTTGAGCCTGTTCTCGACTGCGATAAGATCGTTCTCCTCGCTCAGGAGTTCATTGGCATTTGCAAGCTTTTGTCTCTGCTCTCTTAACTCGTGTTCATTCTCTGTCCAGAAAGCATATCCCGCACGGATTTTCATGGAAGAAAGCCTTGTATCTTCGTCAAGATAAGAAGGCGCATTTTTGGCCTTAAAGAGATCTTCTTTAGTTGCATTAACAGGCACGATCGTCTCGTTGACATTCCCGAGTTCTGCATCAGTGATGAGGATAGGCAATTTGAGTTTCTTGAAGAAACCCGGATAGTTCTCGTTATGGGGAATAAGCCGGCTCCTTATACAGCACTCGAAGATCAAAAGCATTCCGAAGCAGTCAATCTCGGGCTTGAAATACGGGCGCGGAAGGCTGTGTTTTTCGAACACCAACGAATGGATGAGCGACAGCAAAAGCCATAATGCGACAGAACTTGCCAGAAGGATGATCGACCTTTTCCCCTTCTTGCCGACGACCTGCAAAAGAAATAACGCGCCGAAAAGTAGCGCCTGGATTATCCATCCGTAAATAGCATAGAATCCGATTCCCCACGAATATGTGTTGTCGCCAAGCATGAACTCTGACATATCGACTTTCGGAACATATACAAGGCAATGCAGATCATTGGTCAGCGCGATCAAAGACACAGCCACTGCAAGAATGATAACGACCTTCTCGATATTATTGCTTATTTTATTGTCGCCATACTTCAGGTGTATCGCGGTAACGAGCAGAAGCGACGGCATCATGATCAGCGGAATGAAATAGAAATAGCCCAAATATCTGTATGCGATAACAGAATTTATGAGCAGACGGTACCTGACCACTCTTTGAAGGATATAAAGGATCATGAAAAACGACGATGCAATTATGTATCCTCTGGTCTTGGTCGGCAGAATGCGCTTTATGACATGCTGCACCCAGAAAATGATGAGTCCGATATAGATCATGAAGTTCAGACAGAACATCAGTGTTGCAACAAACGTCGTTTGAACTTTGGTCAGCATATTGCATACACCCGCCAACAACAGAAAGCAGATAAATGTGCTTGTGATCTTATGCTGTCTGATAAGTGTCACGCTCCCGCAATTCCTTCCCTTCACTCTTTTGACCAGGTTTAATTATAACAGTTCTGGATTTGACGGCTTCGTGCCCTCACCAAAATACGGCAAAAGTACGGGGGCAGCCTGATTTTTTACCGTAATTTTCCCCTTGTTTGCTCGAAAAGTACGGCTAGAAATACGGCTATAGCCGGACTTTTGCCTGATTTTCGAGAAGGCAGGCTCTCTATTGCAACACAAGGACGAGAAAAAACAGTCAAAACACCAAACTATTGACTAAGAAAACTCCATTTCCCGCTTATTTACTCAACTTCATAACCAATTTTCAATAAAAATATCACGCAGATTAAATCCTCAAAAATATTCTTCAATATAGAATATCCAAAAACTAATGAGAGGTTAGTATGGGTATTATCCGCAATAAGTTTTGTAAGGGTCTGTGTACATTTCTGACGGCAGCAGTTGTTTTCTCTGCATTTAGCTTTCCAGGAATGGGATGGAAATCAAAAGCTGCGACAGAGAGTTCTTTAAAAGATACAGCCAAATCCGGAACCTTTAAGATCGGCGCATCTCTGACAACCGCAAACGGAGAGGAAGATCTTCTTGATGGCAACGTTCACGATATAAACTACGGCGATTCAATCGATGTAGAAATCAGCTGGGAATTTGATAACAACACACCGATCATATCCGGTGATTCTTTTGTTTTTCTGCTCCCTACACAATCAAACGAAACGCCGCCTGTTGATATCCTCTTTTTTAATGTAGATAAAGATATTACTGATGAGCAAAATAACCCTGTCGGCAAACTGGATATCAGTAATAACAAGATAACCGTTACTTACACCGATGAGCAGTTTTGCAAAAGAAATGAGAAGAAAGGATATCTTTCTTTTTCCGGCCAGGTCGGAAAATCAGACGGCAGTGAGACAGCCGAAAGAGACGTAACCTTCAATTTGGACGATGCGGTTGAACTCAAATTGCACATACTGCCGGTTATACCGGACAATTCTTTTAGTGTTAACAAAGAGTTTTCTGACGAGATCTCTGCTGACAGCAATGGTCATGTTTATGAATGCACTATCAAAGTCACATCAATTGCCGACAACAGCGATGTCAGGGTAGTTGATGACATGTACCCCGGAATGTCTTTAAATTCAGGCACTTTAAAATTCTACACAGATGCTGCATGTACAACTGAACTTGATACTACACGATTAACCATTAACAATGCAGCCGGCAGGAATATCGATGCAACCATCAACAGCATGAGCAATGGCGAAAGTGTTTACATGAAATATCAGGTTACTGTCTTAAATGACATGTATGACTGGAATAGCGCAAATGCATATCTTCAAACACTCGGTGCTGATAATATATATACCAACGGAGAATATTTCGGACGAGTTCCCAACAGCGTAAGAGTCTGGAGCAATGAGATTGCGGCTGAAAATGCAATTTGGTCCTGGGATGATATTTACACTCTTAATGCAGGCCTTAATAAGTGGAGCAACGCCCCTGAGAATAAAACACAGGAAGGCCTTTTGAGCTGGCAGATCACACTTTATAACATAGTTGGAACAGACTATATGCAGGGTGATGTCTACATCATCGACGAGCTTCCGTCAAATACTGTTCTCTATAATGATGAAGTTACTGTCATGTGGGGCGGTACAGAGCATCCTGATGCTATAACTGTTTCTTATCCTGATACCAATGATAAGAGCAGGGTTCAATTCACATTAAGTCAGGAATTGATCGATCATCTGAAAAGCAGCACTAATGCAGAAGCACTGCTGTCTTACTATACAAAGGTAGAACAGCAGGACATCGAGAAGGAGTATTATAAAAACACAGCCACTCTATATTATAAAGGTACTGCATTCAGGACATCCGTGGCTGACATGTTCTATACAAAGCCTGATGCAGTCGACAAGATCGGTATTTACGAACACGGTACTGCTCCGAATATCGAGTACGAGATATATGTTAATCCGGCTTCGTTAGATCTCGTCCAGGGTACTGATGATCTTACTCTTACAGATGTCATGAGTGCAGCTTACGATCTGATTCCTTCTACTGTTAAGGTAAATGGTCAGACACCAAGTGCCAGCGAGTTTGATTTCAATCCCACCACACGCAAACTCATTTTTAAACTTCAGGATAAAACCGCATATACAATTACATATGAAGCCAGAGTTAATCTTGCGCCCGGCAATCACTTAACGAAAGAAAACAGCACAAATTCTGTTAATCTGACCGCAAACGGACAGACTGTTTTTACAGATGATTGTTATATCGACAGAGTAGTTTATGCAAATTCAGCCAGTGCATCTTCTTCTGATAACAGAGGATCTTTGAATATTGTAAAACACGATTCGTCATCTGTTACTCTCCTCTTAAGCGGTGCTGAATTCACGCTTACAGAGATGACTCTGAGTTCCGGAGGTTCTGTTACAGGTTCATCAGGCACCTCGAAAACCACAGGCCAGGACGGCGCTGTATCTTTCAGTGATCTTACAAGAGATTCAGTTTACATGCTCACCGAGACTAAGTCACCTGACGGATATGATCCTGATACAACCCCACGCTTCTATGTTTTCGCTGGTGCAGGAAAAACATATCCTTCAACCGTTTCTTACAACGGCAGCAGTTATCCGCTTACTGTAATCGATATTGATCACACAAGTTTATATGAATACATAGGAAATGACCAGGCCGCTACGCCGGTAATTCAAAACGCACCGGCAACTCTGGAAACGTCAGCGCCTTCAATCGCAATGGACCCTGTAACAGCATCAGCACCCGTTGCTGCAATTGATCCTACGGTTTCTTCAGCGCCTTCTGCTGCTTCTGACCCGGCCGGCACTTCATCTTCTGCATCTGTACCCAAAACGGGTGAAGAGAGATCTCCATTCATCCTGCCGGGCATCATCACCTTAGCCGTTGGTGCTGTTTTCGGACCTGTAGTATTGATTCTGAACAAAAATAAGAAGCGCTGGGAAAAATAAGAACTGCTTGCTGAAGGTCTTCGCCTTTTCGACTCAGCATTTTCCTCACAATGATATAATGTCAGCTAAAGCATATAGAATTGGTAGGAGTCTTCAGCATGGGTAAGAAAGAAAAGAAACCGAAGTCCAAAAAGGCCCGGATTATAGTTCTAAGCATCGTTTTGTCGTTCGTAGCTGTTTTACTGGCTGCGTTCTTCATCATCGTCCTGCCATTCATGATAATGAGCCTCAAGACGGATTTCATCACGGAAGATACAGGCGCAAGTCTCATCAATACTGAAATGACGGCTGAGCAACGGCAAAAAGACATCGATTACATGTACGACATCGTCTGCCTTGAGAATCCTGAGAAGGAACGCATCGAACAGGCATACGGCATCTCTTATGATGACATCTACAACAGATATCGTGATCTGGCAGTCAATGCCGATACCGACTACGAATACTTCTCTTATCTCAGTGCTTTTCTTGCAGTCCTCCCCGGCAGTCATAACTTCATGGAACTGCCGGATTACAACAGCAATGCCGTCAATGCCCAATTCACTCTGAGTGAGATATATGGCACACAGGATTTCAAGGACTACTCTTATTCATGGAAAGAATCTTTTCGTGATGACGTCGAGGACCGTCTTGGATATAACTGTATAGCCTTCAAATATGTTGACGGCTCCTATATCAGTATCTCACCTGACAATAAACAGTTAATGATCAATGAAGAATATGTCGGCGGCATCCTTATCTCGGTTGATGGTAAAGACCCTAAAGACATTTGTTTTGATGTATTCGAAAGAAACGTTCCTAAATATGACGCGATCAACGGCTGCTTCTTCCGCAACTTCCTTATCTATAACGATGGTATTGGCGAAAAGCATACGGGTGAGATCCGCCTCGAAGACGGAACCACTGTAACCATAGATCTTTACGACGATCCCGGGTTCGACATTGCTATCTCGGCTGCTGAAAAGATCTATCCCGAACTCTTCGCTTCCGCTGAAGATGTCAGCAGTGATGACACAGGCAGCAATACAACTGTAACTGATGTTAATTCTCCCGACTATATTCCATCAACATAAAGGATTGCAAAAGACCCCGAGCGAAAGATCGTCTACGTCAATTCAGTAAGTTGCGACTCCTACGAGGGAAACAGACTTGCTTCAGAACTGACTATGGCTTTAGAAGAGACTGATGCCGACACTGTCATCCTGGACATCCGTTCAAATGGTGGCGGCTCCAGTACTTTTGTCACAGAGCAACTCCTTCCTGCCATCTTCTCGCACGATGTCACTTATACCTCCTGTGTATACGGAGGAAAGAACAGCCATACCAAACAGTTCTACGGCAATCCCATATACAGGATTCTCGGGACAACTATGGACGATAAGTCGGATTTCTCCACGAAAGGCAAAAACTTCTATTACACCGAGACCTTTACTGTCAAAGGAAATGCAGTCAAGGATTACAAAATCTATCTGCTGACATCATTTGACACCTTCTCATCCGGTGACATCATGACCCGTATCTGCAAGGAATACGATAACTGCACAGTTGTCGGTACAAACACTGCCGGCGAAGGTGTGTGCGGCTCGATCTTTCAGTGTTACCTTCCTGAGTCTCACTTCATGTTCGTATATGCCCCTACCATAAGCATAGAGCATCCTGATGATTCCTATTTCGGAACCATGCCTGATATCTATATTCCCTACACATTGGATGAATACAATGCCAGACAGGATCTCTTTTACAGCGGGACCAACCCCAACTCATATGAAGTCCGTCAGCAGTGGGATCAGACTCTGCTCAGGGTAATAGACATGGCAGAGGAAGATTAACGGGAATTATCACGCCCCGTTAAACAGGCCCATCAGTTTGTTGTATGCGCCTGTTACAGCGCTCCCCATGTGATCCATTGTGGAACCGACAAGCTTATCTCCGTCTCTGTACATGACGGAATAGCTTCCTCCCATCATGGGATTATTGATGTTCTCATAGTCCTTCCACTTATCGATACCAAATTCTTTGATGATATCGAGAGCAGGACCGATAATGTCTTTGGGAAGCAATTTATACTTTTCATTTCCGTCAGTGAAGATAACACATATGAGCTCCGCATCGGAGAATTCATATACAGTCGCGCTTTCATATTTGGGCGGATTACATGTTTGATAAGAAGAACACGAAAAGAGTTCAACCTTCTTTATCTTCTCACCGCATTCGTCACAGAATTCACCGGTCTGGTTCTCTTTGCCGCACTTGGAACAGGTCCAGCCTATAGCCGGCGCAGGCTCGGTCAAAGCCTCCTTTTCTGTATCAGTCAGGGAGTTGTCACTACTGTTAACCAATGATTGAATCTGAGGACGCGGCGCTCCGCAATTGGTGCAGAAATTACCGGTAAAAACAGAGCCGCATGCACATATAACCGGCTTTACATTCTTTCTTACCGCTCCGCATTCGGTACAGAAATCACTGCTGTTTTGAGTTCCGCATTCTGTACAAAACCATGTTTCATTGCTCATATCACTTACACGCTCCTTCAACATAATACAAACGACTGACTGAATCAGGTTTTCGCGTGAAAAACGCGGTTGTCTTCTCTTTTCCTAAATCGTTACCTATATCAACAAAACCAGGAAAAGATTTAGGTAAAAAGCCCCTGTTTTTCCTGATCCTTTTCCCGAATCGTCGAAAACAGGAAAAGGTTCTGACAAAGCCATAATCACCTTCTCTTTTCAACCGCGTTTGCTATCAGATTTATTCCGACTGCAAGAAGGATGAATACAGTATTAATTGCTACACAGAGCAGTGTCCCATATCTAGGATAATTGTAATCGCCCAATTCCGTTCTAACAGAACAATCAAGGAGCATTACACTTTTACCTTCTGCAAATGGATCTTCCGCTTCATCTCCCAATCTCGCTGTAAGATCGGTCACCATTAATCTGTCTCTTGATACCGGTTGAACATAATAATATTCTTCATCATCTGACTTAAACATCACACGGCAATATCCTTTGTATTGCGCTACAATCCAGCCTTTCTTTATGGAATTCAACGGAATTTCAGGAGCTTCATAAAAGTGAGGCAATATCCCGATCGGATATATTTTCACCATAATATCCTCTTCATCATGAACTTTTTTAATCCTGACAGGCGCAAAGGACTGACTGTTGATTCCCGGATGTCCGCTCTTCAAATATCCTCCAAGGAAAAAGACTGCAGAAGACAGCAGTGCAAACACAACACATACGATTATCGATACTTTAACTCTGCGTTTCATGTCTTTCTCCTTCGCCAATAATCCATTTTATAAACAGAAAACCGGATGCAAATAGAAATAAACAATGCCAGCTATCTTGATTAAAGAAAGAGCGGAAAAGAACACTGTGTTACCTTTGACATTATATCGGTTTTTATACAAAGCGATCCCGACTGCAACCGAGATGCCAGCGAATAATAATCCTACCATATAATGTAAAAGATGCTCTGCAGGGAAAAAGAACCAAAGTCTTTTCCGCATCATATACTTATCAAATTCTGCTTCACCTTCACGTCTTTTTTCATCCTGTTCCTGCTTGTAAAGATCGGAGACATTCTCGAATTGTTCCGGATCTTCTAATTCTTCAATACTGATCTCAAATCTGGCATGTGGTTCCTCGGTCCAGGCCGATACAGTTTTTACCTCAGGCTCGGTCCCGCCAATAATGCTTACATCATCACCATAGAAATGATGAATGTAGACCCTGGTATCTTTGAGAATTGATATTTCATTTCCTTCAGCATCAGTCAAGACCAGATCCTGCCGGGAAAGATAAGCATCACAGTTGTCGATCAATCCAATAAAATGATGCTCACATGTTAAGAACTTCGGCATTCCAAAAAGCAGAAATGATGCAATCACATTGATTGTCAGAACAATTTTGCATAGAACGTAAAGCTTATTGTTCATAAATCTTTGCTCCCGGAACTAAAAGAATATTTACATTTATTAGTGTACTACCTTTTAATATTTATAGGAACACCTATTCGATTTGGCTGAAGCTTGTCACGGCAGACAATTATATCTCCACATTATTTTCTTCTTCAAAACGTGCGAGGAATTCTTCCAGGAATGCATGTCTTGATTCGGCAAGTTCACGTGCGGTTTGGGTATTCATCTCGTCTTTTAAAAGAAGAAGCTTCTCGTGGAAATGTTCTATTCCGCCATCAAGCGGCCTGCCGTGTTTTCCGCCATATGCAAATGTGCGTGCAATTCCAATCGCACCCATTGCATCTAATCTGTCGGCGTCCTGAACGATCTTACCTTCAATGGCGTCAGGTGTTTTACCTCTGTTCTTGCTGAACGAGACTGAGTTGATGATGCTGCAGATGAAGTCTATCTTGTCACCGTCAACATCGTGGCTCTCAAGAAACGTTCTCGCATTCTGATTATTCACCGTATCAAAGAGTTTGTGATCGTCGGCATCGTGCAGAAGTGCTGCGAGAGCAACTGATTCCATGTCGCATGGTGATTCTTTTCGGGCAATTGCAACCGCATTCGAAAACACCCTCAGGCTGTGATCAAGATCGTGCCCGTCCGAGTGTCCTTCAAACAGCTTTGCGATATAGTCTTTGGCATCGCTGATAAGTTTGTTTTGTCTGTCGTCTTCGAAAAGGTTCAAGTCAGCTCTCCCGTTTTCAACAAATAATTGTCATACCACTTTAACCATATAGATATCGATCCCGGAGATTTTCTCAGTTGAAGCATAATCATATGCGTAAGATTTCCGGACGTAATCGAAGAAGTTCGGGAAATTATCCTTCACCTGATACTCATGCATTTCGACATGCTTAGAATCCTTGTTCGTGTCGTTAACATCATAGAGGACACTTACACAGATTTCATACCAATTACCTTCTCCGTCAGTGAAATTTCTTTTCATACAGAAAACGTAGTACTCGCCCTGGTCCACATATTCGCCGGCATAGTGATCGTAAGTACAATAGTTGAATGTACCGAATTCAAGCGAATACATGTCAGACTGGTCTTTGTAACTGGCTTCTTTGCACGCTTTATCGAAAACATCGACTATATCGGACAAAGACATGTCCTCGTTGATGTTTTCTCTAAGGAAAACAACCATATCATAATTTTCATAAAACTCAGGCGGTTTGGGAGCTTCTGTCTCCGTGGTTTCTTCAGTCGTTGCTTCAGTCGGCTCGGCCTCCCCTATGCCTTCAAAAAACTCTGCGATAATTTTATAGTCGTTACAATTCGTGATGATTATGAATTTGTCGGAAGGATCAATGTATACGGCAAGAGTCTCCGGAATGGTCATCCACTCCCTTCCTTGTCTTCCATAGGAGATAGAAGCATAGCCGTCATAATACTGGAAGCCACTGTAACTGTTTTCTTCCAGCCACTTTTCCCGCATATCACTTCTGACAATAAGGAAATTGTAATCCTGGAATGTACCTCTGATGCTAAGTTCGGTTTTATTATCTATTGTCTGCAATTTGGATCCGGCATATTCCTCAAATTCTGTCTCGCTGACGGACAAGTCATTGGAATTGAAAACATATTCTCCGGGAATCCTGTACGGACTCACATCGTATTCAGTGTTCGTAGGTTCGAGCATATAACCTAACGGATACATTTCATTTTCCGCAAGTCTTGTGGTTGTTCTAGCGTTTCCTATAAAAAAAGGACCAAGAATTAAGGCAATTACAGTCACGGCAAGACTTGGCAGAACGACTCCCGCTATACCAAATCCCTTGCCTCTTTTGCCTTTTATTCCCGCAGTTATAAGTCCTACTATTGATACTATTAATCCGAGAATCGGCACCAAGAAAGATACCGGCAGTGCTTTCCCTAACAAAAAGTTTCTTGGGAACATCAGGTATAAAGGCAGCAATAGCAGAGGCAGGATCGTGAGAATAAAACCTGCCAGACACAATTTGCTGTATTCTTTGCCTGATCCGCCTATCGACTTTTCCATTCGCATATCTCCTAACAGGGTAATTATATCACTCGTATTGATCGGTGGTTATTGCCCTAGCCGCAGACGTTTATTTCAGCTGTTCACCTCTTCAACAAACTTCTTTATCTTGTCTCCATTTTGCTGATAATCCTGATGCTTTCTGTCGAGAAGCGAGACCTGATATTTCAGATTCGGGATCCTGTCTTTTAATGCCTTCACGCATTTATCTATATCTCCGCCACCTGATGTGATTATCAGGCCTGTGACTTTTCTGCTTATATTCTCTTCCTTCAACAGAGCATTGATGGCAGGCACTCCCTTGCTGTTCCAGATCGGTGTTCCGATAAAGATCTCATCGTAGATGCTAAGGTCTTTATCAATCGGTTTAAGCTTAGGAATCTTATTGAATGCGACCTGACCGCCGCCAACTAAAAGCTGCGCAGCAAATGATTTAGGCATTTCTTTTACAGTGTCGATCTTAAGTGTCTCAATCCCAAGCAGTTCAGCTATTAATTTAACTGCTTCTTCTGTATTTCCTGACAGTGAATAGTAGATAATTATCCTTTTCATTTTTTGCTCCTCACGATCTTCTTTCCTGAGAGAATCTTTTTCGCGTCTTCGCACCAGCGAAGATATGCTTCGTATGTCTCTATGCCAAATGTGACGGTTAAATAGAAGAAGACATGATCTCTCTCATCCAGCACTTTTCCCAGATTATCCTTATATGTTCTGAGCACAGCGAGATCGGCTTCAACTTCTTTCTCAAATTCAGTTACCGTGGCGATCGATACTTCGTTTTCTGCAACTCCGCCAAAGTATAACTTCAGGAGAGTCTCATACTTAAGGCTGTTGGATGACTTCGATTCCGACAGCCACGCGAGAAGATTTTTGCGACCGGCAGCAGTGATCTTATAAACGATCTTTTCACGTCCGGTACTGCTGCTTTTGCCCTTAACTTTTTTGATCAGGCCAGACTCTTCCAAAGAAGACAGCGCAGGATAAATGCTGCCAAAGCTGCCTTTCCAGAAATAGCGCAAACTGCCGTCGATCCTTTTCTTGATATCGTATCCGGTAAGGTCCTCATGATCGAGCAGACCCAGGATCACAAGATTCATTTTGTTATCACTAGCCATGGCAAATCTCCATATATCAATTTGATACATTAAGCATATATCAAATTGATACATGTTTCAACAGCAAATCGAAATCCGAAAATTGCGGAAACAAAAAAAAACGCCAAAAGGCGTTTGCAATTATCTGCTTTTATAATCAGCTGATACTTCAGTAAAAGAACGCTTCCCGAGGATATAATCTTCATAGGCCGATTCAGGATCTTTGCCGTGAAAGATCTTACACAGACCACACATATCGCAATCCGCAATACATGAAAATCTATTTTTTATATACTCTCTCCGTTCTTCTTCAGTTGAACTTATTATGTCAGGTTCATTATTCACTAACTGTTATCCTCAGGTAATCTGCCTGTTCTGGCGGTATTCTTCCATATATCCCATGTTGATCTCTTTGATCTCGCGTTTGCCATCGATATAGTCCTGGTAAATGTCCCATGGTGATCCGCCGCCCAGCCAGCAGGATGAACAATTCTCGCAACCGCCGCCGCAATCGAGAGATGCTCTTACGATTGCTTCACGTTCTTCGCGGGTCGTATCTTTGATCAAGATCGATTTCATAAATACATCATCTCCCTTTCACGATAGCCTTCGCTCAGCATATAAACAACCTTGTTTTCCGTATAGTCAGATGATCAAGTCACAGAAAGTCTTGCATTCAATTCATCTTCAGTATCTGCCATCGCCTGCAAAGTCATGGTAAGGAGCTTATCAAGTTCCCACCCTAACTGAACGGCACCGCGTTCGATTACTTCCCTGGAACATCCTGCGGCAAATCCTTTGCTCTTGTATTTTTTCTTCAGGGATTTGAGTTCCATGTCCTTCGTGCTTTTCGAAGGTCTCATAAGCGCTGCTGCACCGATCAGACCGGTAAGTTCATCAGCTGCAAACAGGACCTTCTCCATCTCATGGACAGGCTCAACATCGATTGTCACACCGCATCCTACAGTAATTCCGTATCCGTGTGAGCAGACTGCATGAATGATATCTTCACCAACGCCGCCGTCTCTTAATAACTCCGGAGCCTTAAGACAGTGCTCCTCTGGATAGATCTCAAAATCGATATCGTGAAGGAGTCCTACGATTCCCCAGTACTCTGCGTCGTCAGCATAGCCCAACTCCTTTGCATACCACTGCATGACGAGTTCAACCGTAAGGGCATGCTGGATATGAAAAGGGTCCTTATTGTATTTCTTAAGCAGTTCAAATGCTTCATCTCTTGTAATCATTGTTTTCTCCTTGAGTTTATTCATATCTCAATTCCGCACTAACCTATCGTGCGAATATGTTTATATCCGAGTAAGACAGACATGTCAAGCGTTGCGATTATATAAACAATAAAGGGGCATTCCGTACAGGAAATACCCCTTCATTTTCAAACTCACCAAAATACAGCTCACAGATCGATTTCCATGTCGTAGCTTATTACATCTCCGGCAACAGACTCTGATACTCCGTGATTCCTAAAACCAAAGCTCTCATAGAAACCTATCAGTGATTCTTTGCAGGTCAGAGAGACTCTCTTTTTCCCTCTGGCTTTTGCAACGCAAAGAATATGAAGAAGGAGTTCATGAGCTATGCCCTTTTTTCTGTAATCTGGATGGACTGCCAGTCCGTATATCAGAAGATTATCACCATCCTCGTTATAATCTCCGTCAGCCAGATAAAGGTCATCAGTAATGTATTTCCTGTAAGATGAACTTCCGTTAACCAGGCCGACTATCTTTCCGTCGATCTCAGCTTTGAAAAACCAGCGGGGGAATTCCTTGAGCCTGTATAAGAATGCGTCTTTTCCTGCAGCCTGAGCAGAAGAGAACGATAATGTCTCTATCTCATGGAGCGCGTCTATGTCAGGAACCGACGCATTGGAAATAGTAACGTTAACCTGCGAAGACATAATTGAATGCTTCCTCAAGATCAGCGATCAGATCATCAGCGCTTTCAAGACCTGCTGAGATCCTGACTGTATTTGTCTCGATTCCGGCCTTCTTAAGATGATTGGGATCAAGTTCTGCATGTGTAGTCTTAGGTGAGTTTACGATCAGGGATCTGACATCACCGAGATTTACATGGTATGAGAAATACTTAAGATGCTGGAATAATTTATCGAGCTGTTCTTCAGTTCCCGTGAAACCAAATGAGAGAAGATAACCTGCGCCCTTCGGGAAATACTTTTCGGCAAGTGATTTGAAAGGATTGTTTTCAGCAGTGGGATGCTTGACCCATGCAACTTCCTTTTTCTGCTCCAAATATTTAACGAGCTTTTCAGCATTGCTGACCTGCTTATTTACGCGCTCTGAAATCGTATCCAGGCCCTGAAGGATGAGGAATGCATCGAACGGGCTGATGGCTGCACCGATAAACTCAAGATAGAATGCTCTGAGGTGGATAAGAAGTGCTCCTTGGTTATCAATCTCATAAGGTGAACGGGGCTCACCGCCCTTTGTCCTGATCTTATAAGACTTCTCATAGAACTGAGGAAACTTTTCCTTGCTGTATGTAAAACTTCCGCTCTCGAGAACAAGACCTGCGATAGTATTTCCGTGACCGCCCAAAGCCTTGGTAGCTGAATATACTACGATGTCAGCGCCGTGCTTGATCGGGTTTAACAGATAAGGTGTAGCAACTGTGTTATCAACGATCAAAGGGATCTCATGCTTATGGGCAAGCTCTGCGAGTGCTTCGATATCGTAAAGCTCGGCATTCGGATTGCTTATTGTCTCAATATAAATGCCGCGTGTCTTTTCGTCGATCTCTGCTTCAAAAGAAGCAACGTCAAAGCGGTCTTTTACAAACTTGATATGTGCACCGAATCTGGGGAAGAAATGCGAGAATGAATCTTCGCTTCCGCCGTAAAGTGACTGTGAAGCGACAATGTTTCCGCCGCCTTCCGTCAAAGCAAGGATCGTATAAGAAATAGCAGCCATTCCGGAAGCAAGAGCAACTGCTCCGTGAGCACCGTCAAGCGCAGCGACACGCTCTTCCAAAACGCCTACGGTAGGATTTCCTACTCTTGTGTAAATGCCTGCTGCCTCTTCAAATGACCACAAAGACTTGGCGCGTTCAATGCTGCCAAGATCAAATGATGCCGTCTGATAAATAGGCACGTTAACTGCGTAATTATGATCAGCGGAATTATATCCTGCCCTGATTCTCAATGTATCAAAATCTGCCATGTGTAATTCTCCTTTACTTAATTCTGATTTTTTCCTGTCGCTCTATCTGAACGACAACTCCATCCTGCACCACGAGAGTAACAGAACCGTATTTGATGTCTCCAACGAGTTTTCTGACCTCGGCCAATGCTTCTTCCAAGTTGTTTACTTTGTTTTGGTTTGCTTCGCTACTCATATGCTTTTCACCTCGTTAAATGATGAACTCAGGTTCAGGTGTTGCCGTTGCCATGTGGAATTTTTCCAATAATCTGTTCCGGATATCGAAAAAACTCGTGCCGCCTCTGTGTCTCGGATGAGGAAGATCAACATCGATGATCTCGCTGATCTTTCCAGGACGGGGCGTCATAATAACGATCCTGTCCGACAGATATATTGCTTCATCCACATCATGGGTTACGAGGATCATGGTCGCCTCCTTGCTCTTGCGGATCTCAAGAAGCTTATCCTGTATGTCCGCACGGGTAAAAGAATCAAGCGCACCCATCGGCTCATCAAGCAGCAGGAGTTCGGGATCGTTGATGAGCGATCTTGCTATTGCAACTCTTTGTGCCATACCTCCGCTGATCTGATGAGGATATGCCTTTTCGAATCCATTAAGACCGATAAGCGAAATGTATTCTGCGATCTTATCCTTGTTTTGCGAATATACATGTCTGGCCTTAAGACCGGCTGCGATATTCTGTTCGACGGTCAGCCACTGGAAAAGGCTTCCCTGCTGGAATACATATCCTCTGGAAGGTGAGGGCTCAGTGATCAGGTTGCCATTAAGCAGCAGTTCTCCTGACTGCGGTTTGTCGAGTCCTGCAATAAGACGCAGCAAAGTTGTCTTCCCGCATCCGGATGATCCGATGATCGAGATAAACTCACCTTTACGGACAGTGAGATTAATATCGCTTAAAGCATTGACCACACTGTCTTCATCCTTATATGTACGGTTAATGTTTCTAATTTCCAGGATCACATCATTACTCATTTCAAAAGCCCCCTTTGCCAGCGGAGAACACGTGATTCGATCAGGCTGACTACTTTGGAGATCAGGCTGAACAATACCGCCATTACAATGATCGCCGCAAAGACCTTATAATATGCACTCCATACCTTAGAGGCATTTATGTAGTATCCCAATCCGCCGGGCTGACCCATCATCTCGGCCATTACGAGAGTCGTAAATGCAAATGCACTTGCAGTGTTGATACCCGTAAAGATCTGCGGCATTGCGTGCGGAACAGCTACATGGAAAACAAGAAAAGCAGTGTTTCCGCCGAGTGTCCTTGCTGCCTCAAACAAAGCCTTCGGAGTGCTTTGAACACCTGAAGCAGTAAGTGAAGCAACCGGGAACCAGACGCAGATAACGATAAGGAATACAGCTGCAGCGAACGGTGTAGGAAATAACGTAAGTGCAAAAGGCATCCATGCAACTGCAGGGATTACTCCTGTGACATTAAGTACCGGTGATACCCAGTAGAAAACCTTCGGAAACCAGCCGATAAGGATTCCTGTTCCCACGCCTACAATTACTCCGAGAACAAAACCCCACGAGAACAATCTGAGTGAGTATAAAGTATTCTCCAGAATGTAGTCACCTTCGACGAGGAATGCTTCGATAATGCCTGCAGGACCTGGGAAAAACGGCTGGGGCAAAACCTGAAGTTTTGTTCCAAGAAGGTCCCACAATGCCAGGGCAATTCCGACTGCGAATCTGAACTTCGCGCGGTGCTTGTATTTCTTGCGTCTTTCTTTTTCAAAGCCCGAGAAAATGCCCAGACCAAGATAGAAGAGTGCGAGAAGAACAATGACAAGCCTGTATGCTCCGTTCATGTTGACCGCATAAGAACCGATGATGTGATCTTCAAACTTCACGCCATCTGAAACCTGCGGGATAAATACATTCGCCAGTATTGCAAATACAAAACCAACGACGGAGAACAGGATCACTCCTATGAATTTTACCGGAAAGCCCCCCTTCTTCAGGGGGGATTCCGCATTAACCGTAGCTTCCGACATCACACATCAACCTTTACAAATATATCTTTTGCAAACTGAGTCGGTTCGCTTGTCAGATAACCTATATCGTAAAGCGACTGTACAAAGTACTGTACGTCTGACTCGACACTTTGTTTGTTGCTTGCACGGTCTTCGAACGATGGATACTCATAACTCTTAATGAGTTCTACAGCAAGTTCCTTATCTTCGATCTGTGCGTATTTACCACTGATAATGATCTCAACTGCTTCTTCAGGATTCTTGCTGATCCAGTCCTGTGCCTTGCGGTATGCGCGCAAAAGTGCTGCGATCTCTTCAGGGTTCTCGTTCAAAAGCTTTTCGGATGCATAGAGGAAGCAGCAGTACTTGCCGGCAAATGCAGGGTCTGTACGAAGATCGAAAATAACTCTTACCTTACCTGCCTTTTCTGCAACACTTCCGAGCGGATCCCACATTGCAGCTACGTCAAGTTCACCGTTATAAAGCGCTTCGAGCTCAAGGTTTCCGTCTGCGAAAGGAAGGAATTCAACTTCGCCGTCCTTCTGAAGAGCGGAGATGCCTGCCTGCTCAAGCCATACACTTGCAACCTGGTGCGGTGTGCCGCCGATCTCATCTACACCGATCTTCTTACCCTTAAGATCTTCGACCGTATGAATATCAGAATCGGGACGTACAACGAACTTGATGCATCCGTTATGTAATCCGTCAACTACTTTTACGTGAACGCCCTGTTCAATTGAAGGGAAGAACTGGAAGTCACCGTTGACGATCGGGATCGTACCGTTGTTCAATCCGATCTTTCTTGTCTCTGTATCTGCTGAGATAAGATTTACGTCAAAACCTTCCTCTGCAAAGAAACCCTTCTCGTAAGCAATGTAGATCGGAGCGCCACAAAGAGATCCGTCTTTTCCGGGAATATCAATCTTGCCGTACTTGTATTCTGTATTACCTTGTGTGCTGCTTTCAGTCGTATTTACCTTTGTGCATGAAGCAAGCTGAAAGCTGAAAACTGCTGTCAATAAAATAGCAGCTGCTTTTGTAAAAAAATTGCTCTTTTTCATTTTATGTTTTCCTTTCAAAAGAATCTGTTTTTCCGCATCAGGCGGATTGATATGTGAGGATCCCATCCTCCATGGTGTAACTTCTGTCAACAGCATTTGTGGTCCTTTGATCGTGGGTGACCATAATTACTGCCGTCCCCTCTTTTGCAATGTGCTTGAAGAGCGACATGATCTCACCGGTATTTTCCGAATCAAGATCACTTGTAGGCTCATCAGCCAGCAGAATAGCGGGCTTATTGATCAGCGCTCTTGCAATCGCAACTCTTCGTGCTTCACCTCCTGATAAACTGTTTGGATAACTTCCCGCCAGTGATTCAATCCCTAGGTCCTTAAGTAGTTCATGAACCTGATCGGACGGATCACCGTCACGATCTGAAAGGTAATATGGAAGTCTGACATTATCGAAAACCGTGAGATTTGAAAGCAGACTCTGACCCTGGGGCACATGTCCGATCACGGTGTTTCTTAACTTTGATGCTTTCTCATCTGATGAGAAAATGGTGTTTTCTCCGTCTAAAAGGATCTCGCCTGAAGTAGGCAGCAGCAGTCCTGCAATGAGGTTTAAGAGGGTGCTCTTACCGCTTCCCGAATGACCTACGACACTGATAAAATCACCGCCGTTAACTTCAAGGTTCACATCCTTTACTGCAGAAAAAGTTGTCTCTCCGCGACTGTAATCTTTTCGCAGATTTTTAATTTCCAAATGCACGGTCATTCACCTTCTCTCATTGTGAGGTAAACTTCACGGCGGTTAAGCCTGCCAGCCGTGTATGCCGATCCGAGAGGGCCTAAGCCCAAAGAAACCGCTAAAGCCAAAAGAGCAATTCCGAGAATTCCCAAAACGTCCGGCTGAAGATAAGGAAGACCTAATCTGTCACCTATATAAGTACTGAATGACAGTATGATCACGGCAGATACCAAGGTTCCTGCACTTCCGCCAATTCCGCAGATGAGCAGCGCTTCAGTTATTA
The DNA here is from genome assembly GCA_045648465.1 of Saccharofermentans sp. Taxonomy (GTDB): domain Bacteria; phylum Bacillota; class Clostridia; order Saccharofermentanales; family Saccharofermentanaceae; genus Saccharofermentans. The sequence goes on along the minus strand of JAZROA010000002.1, from coordinate 100,416 downwards.
CGAGACGCGCAAGTTTTTTACCTGATGCTCCAAGTGCTCGGAGTGTTGCAAATTCCTTTTTTCTCTCGTTTGCAGTTACCGAGAATACGATTACCAGCATGATCAGAACTACTGCAAGGAAAAGTGCTGCAAAGACATAGATTACTGAAACCAGTCCGTCGAGATCGTCAGCGATGCCCGTAACCATGCTCTTGGTCTTGATGACCTGCAGACCGTCAGCGGAAGAACGTATATTGTGAGTTACTTCATCCAGATCGTAGCCGTCTTCCAGTCTGACAAGAACGCTTGAGACTGATGATTCGGGATCTATCGTGTCAATGAAAGTAAGTCCTTTTTCTTTGGCTGCTACGAACAGATGCTCTAATGTATTCATGTTTGCATATACAGCCTGATCAAGTCCCGTGCCGGTTTCTTCGAGTTTTGCAGCTACGGTATATTCCTCGCCGAAGAATTTTAATCTGTTGTTTTCATCTGCAGAAATATCACTTCCGATGATGAGTTCGCCGTCCTTGATGTCCTTGCTGTACACTTCAGAGATCCAGGGCTGGATCGAGAAATCTGTTTCGGGATCGAATCCTATGAACTGTACAGGGACAGAGCAGCAATCCTGATTAAGCGAAGTAAGATAGAACTGTGAAGATACGCACTTAACGCCTTCGACTTTCTCTAATTGAGTCTCAACTGACTTATCGAAATAGAAGTAAGCCGGTTCACCTTTTACGATGATACCTTCAACACCTTCGTCATATCCGACCGGGACAACGAGAAGATCTGCGCCTAATCTTTCCTTCATGCTTTCAAGCCCGTTCTTCAGACTGACAGACAATATGCCGCCGGCAAACAACACAAAAGCAACGAGGGCTACTATGATGATGAGTCCTGCTGTTCTGAGTGGTTTCCTTTTGATATTTGCCACTGCCAGCTGTGAGATTGTCAAAGGCCTGTTACTCATTTACTTTTGAATCCTTTTCGCGGAATAAAATAATTCCGATCACTGAAAGAACGATTACCAAACCGCCGAGAATATTTAATGCAGGTCTGGTAACTGCATTGCAGTGCATGTGCTCGCTCTTGCATACTCCGATAAGAACGTTGGGAATAAGGATCGTAATGATTCCGTTCAATGCCAGAGCAATGCTTGTCGCAATCTGCGCTGCACTGTTTTTCGAAAAGAACAAAACAATTCCCAATAATGCTATAGCAATTCCGATGGCAAGCTCTGTCTGTGCTACATAAAAGCACTTCATAACCATCTCTCCATCTGAAGCACATACTGCAAAGAATGTTTTGGGACCGATTGCTATAAGCAGACCTGCTATAGCAATCAACGCTCCGAAAATGTAATTCTTTCTCATCTGTTTTCCTTCCTGAAAAAAGACTGACCTCAAACGCAAATACATTTGAAATCAGTCTCTAATATCTTTAGTCAACTTTTTATTTTTATTTATTTGCATTAATGATTTAACATCGGCCTGCCTGACACATTCGGTTAAGCAGTGTTATGAAAGGCATTCTGTACAATATCCTCTTCATGTCTTTTGTCTCCTCATTCGTTGTTTTTTAAGGGTTGCGAGTATTCTATCAAAACCAAAAACTTTGCCTAATCTTGAAAACTTATACGCAGTTATAGGGATTGGCTATTAAGAAAAACAGCCGGCAAAACGCCGGCCATTCTCCTTTTATGTCCGCTATAAATATGAATTATTTCTGTTATGTGCGTATCCTGTCGAACAATTTTACGTAGGTAAGAGGGATGGCGCCGATTATTGCCGCAGCTGCCTGAATAAGATTAGGTACTACTGAACCTAATGCTGCTTCTACGCCATACATGAAAGGCAAAGATTCAAATCCGAAATATCCTGCTACCATTATCAGTTCGGCAACTACTGCAGCTATGAGTTTGCGAACTAACGGAACTTTGTTTTCGCTGTTGCGCTTCATGAGTAGTCCTGCAACAAGTCCCATGATTCCCTTGATCAAAAATGTAGGTATTGCGTATTGCGGATAACCGGCAGTAAGATCTGCGAGCGCTGCACCGATTGCACCTGCTATCGCCGAGAAGGGACCAAGGATATATGCCGCTACCAATATGACCAGATCGCCAAGGTTAATGTGTCCTATTGCCGTCGGGATGTGAAGCTGTGTGCCAATATAAATGAATGCGGCCAGAACTCCTGTATATGCAATCTTTTTAATTATCTTTTTGTTTTTCTCATGATCGCTCATTGCCTTATATCTCCTGAAGAAGTTGTTTTCTGAATGACACTATGGTACAACTTATCTGAATATATTAAATATCCAGAACAGGAGTTTTTTATATAACCAGATGAAGAACAAAACAGACGACTCCGCATACATGAAATTGTATAAACAGATCAAGAAAAACATCGTGGACGGAGTGTATCCTTACAATACAAAGATCCCGTCTAAAAGGACACTGGCTTCCGAATCAGGCGTAAGCGTCATATCAGTAGCACACGCTTACGATCTACTCCGTGACGAAGGATATATCAGAAGCGTCGAGAAGAGCGGCTACTTTGTCGACTTCCGCGCCACAGACGGTTTCTCATCTTTCCCGGATGAAATGCAATCAACTAATACTTCATTGGGCAGCAACTCAGACCGTCTGGTCTTCCCTGTATCCGTCTTATCGAAAACAATGAGAAACATCCTTACCAACCGTCAGGATGAGATACTTTTAAAATCACCTAATGCAGGTCTTTTGGAATTCCGTGAAGCCATTGCAAAATACCTTGCAAGAAACAAAGATATCCATATAGATCCTTCGGCGATCGTGATCGGATCAGGTGCTGAATACCTTTATAATCTCATCGCAGGTCTTATAGGAGATGACAGGTTATTCGCATTGGAAGATCCTTCTTACGAAAAGATCAGAAAAGTATATAAGAACGCGAATGTTAAATACGAATTGCTCGCGCTCGGAAATGACGGAATCGAGAGCAAGGCACTTAACAAAACCAAAGCAAAGGTCCTGCACATCTCACCATTCAGAAGTTTCCCCACGGGAATATCAGCTTCTGCATCCAAACGTCACGAATACATAAGATGGGCTGACTCATCTGACAGGATAATTGTTGAAGACGATTTTGAATCTGAATTCTCTGTTTTGGGCAAACCCGTTGAGACGCTTTTTTCGATGGCCACAAAAGACAATGTGATATATCTGAATACTTTCTCGAAGACCATTTCTCCGGCGCTCCGTGTGGGCTATATGGTCCTCCCTGAGCACCTGATAGAAACGTTTAATAAGAAACTCGGGTTTTATTCATGCACGGTCCCGACTTTCGAGCAGCTCGTCCTGACTGAACTGATAAATAACGGGTCTTTTGAAAGACACATAAACAGGATAAGAAGGCAGCTGAGGGCAAAACAGGCTGATCAGTCAAAGCCGTCCGTCTGAGACGGGAGTATCGGGTTAAGGTTGGTAATCATGCTATAATAAATTAAATAAGTTTAATGTAGCAAAGCCAAAGCAGGCCCATATGAGTAATACAGACGGAAACCAGCAGACTAAATTCAGACGCAAGGGTGATCTTTCTCTGTTCAAGTTCAGGGAATATCTGCCTGCAATGCTCCTGAACAATATGTCCACATTGCTTCTGATCACGGTTGACGGACTTGTTGTCGGCAACCTAACAGGTTCGGATGCTCTTGCTGCAGTTTCTGTCTTTACACCACTTACAACGATCATAGGTGTCTTTACGAGCCTTGTAGCCTGTGGTATCAGCACAAGCCTGTCCACGACGATGGGCAGCAACGAAGGTGCCAAGATCAAACAGATCAAGGGAGCTTCCTTTTGGCTGATGGTCTATATGTCTGTTTTGGCAACCATTATCCAGATACCGATAGTCTGGATCCTGTTAAAAGCATACCGCCTGCCGGATGCGATCTATGAAATGACCTGGAAGTATGCGATCGGAATAATGATCGCCACTCCGATGGGTATGATATCGACGATCGGCGCCAATATGCTTCAGATCGCCGGCAAGATGAAGATCCTTGCTAAACTCACGATACTGGAAGGAACGGTCAACCTTGTTCTGGATCTTCTGTTTGTCGGACCGCTTCATTTAGGTTCAGCCGGTGCGGGTATGGGAACGGCAGGTGCAAATCTTGTCAGGTGCACCACTACCCTGATCTGCCTTTTGCGTTATACGGACATGCTGAATTTCAGGAAATACAAGGGCACTTTCTCAGAACACAAAGACATCCTTCGCCTTGGCGGACCTGATGCTGTATCAGCCCTGGTATATGCACTTCAGAACTACTGCATGATGCAGATACTGCTTATCGGATTCGGCGAAAACGGAGGCGTGATCAACGGTGTCTGCATGTTCTCGTTTTCTGTAGTTAATGTCCTGATCACAGGTGTTCTTGGTTCAATACGTCCTCTGGGAGGACTTCTGGCAGGTGCCGGCGACAGAGAAGGATTAAAGATACTGATGCGGCAAGGTGCACTGTTCATGGCTGTGATGATCGGTGTGGCCACTGCAGTAGTCGAGATATTTCCAAAGGTCTTCTATTCGCTCTATGGTATCGGAACTGTTCCGCAGGGCGGTGTGGCTGCTATCTGCGTCTTCGCCATCTTTTTCCTCCCTTATGCTTTTTCGGGATTTTTCCGCCTGTTTCTTACTAACAAAAAAGATTCGAAATACACTTCAAGGGTTACCATTATAGGCAACATCACCCAGCCTGTAATTGCTTTCGGCCTTCTTAAGATCCTCCCTGCCCCGTGGGTATATCTCTCATTGAGTATTACTGCAGTTTTTATGATCTTTCTTTATGTGCGCCGTATCAAGCAGCTGTATGCAATTGATCTCAAAGAAGACAATCTCAATGAAGCTGTTCTTTATATGAGTGTAAGGCAGAAGGAAGCTGTTGATGCGTCCCGTGAGATCCGTAAATTTGCTGACGAACACGGTATCGATCCAAAGATCTCTTACAGGATCGCGCTGTGCATGGAAGAAATGGTCGCTTATATCGAGTCAGTAAACGAGAAGGATATCGCTGCCCAGATCATTGTCCGGTTCAGGAATTCCGGAGAAGCGACCTTTGTAATCATGGACAACGGCAAGTGCATCTCACTTCAAAATGAAGAGGAAAAAGAAAAAGGACTCAGTACCGATAACTATGTGCTGATGAAGCGTCTGGCCAAAAGCGTTGAGTATCAATACGTGCAGGACATGAACTACACGATACTGAAATTTGCTTTGGAAAAGACAGCCGCTTCAGTTAATTCTTAACACGCAGGCTGTCTTAAGTGTCAGATGCCGGAAAGGTGAAAGATTTTGGAAGAAAAGAAAACCATTAAATTATCGGTCATCATTCCTGCCTATAACAGCGGGGTACACCTGACAGAATGCCTTGACAGTGTGCTCTCCCAGCTTCCCGGAAACTGTGAACTGATCGTTATAGATGACGGCTCTGAGGACTCTACTTCAAAGATCCTGTCAGAGTACAAAAAGAATAACGAAAACCTGTTATCGGCACGCATCGATCACAAAGGCACTTCTGCTGCCAGAAACAAAGGTCTCTCGCTTGCGCGTGGAGAATATGTGGCTTTTCTTGACAGTGATGACTGCATGAAAGACATGTTTCTTGAAAAGAGTTTACCGCTTCTTGAGAAGCAGGCTTTGCTTTATATCTTCGGGATCGAACGCACGTATTTATCAGGCGACAGCGAATCCTGGACCGTTGAGAACATGGAATATGATTCAGTTTCTGATTTCGCTGACACATACATCCGCAAAAGGCATCTTCTGATCTATTCCAATTGCAACAAGTTTTATCAAAGACGGATCATTGAAAAGTCAGATCTTCGTTTTGACGAGACCGTCGATTTTGGTGAGGACCGGCTTTTCAACTACGGGTATCTGAACCTTCTTGCTGATGAACCTTCCAAAACATGTTCTTCTGATCCAGACCTGAATAAAGCAGTTATTACATCCGGCTTGCTGATGATAAGGTACATACAAAGAGATAATAATTCCATGTCGGGCAGACATATTCCGTACTATTTCAGGTCGGTCATGAAGCTCCACGAGATCAAGATGCAGTGTTTCTTACATCTTTCAAAGAACACCTCTGAAGAGGAAAGACTGGATTTTGAAGAATATGATATTTCCCGTGAAATCGAAAAGACTATCGACCGCTTTACTACACATCCGGAAGAGCGCAAGGAGAATATGCCTGAGATCAACCGGCTTATTTCCGATGGCACGTATGACGCCAACACCAAAACAGTGGATCTGAGAAAGGGACAGTATGGTAGATGAGAACGATTATCTGGAAGCTGTAAACCACGCGATAGAAACAAAGAAACAGTATCTGACAAATTCACTCGAGAAGGAATCGCAGCTCCTGCTTTCCAGGATCGGAGAAGAAGACTGGACCGAAGCTGACCGCACAAAGCAATACGAGGAGAACGTCCTGCCGTTCTGGGCGAAGTTCAAGTATGTTCCTAAGCGCTTTTGGTTTGAATTAAGCGGCTCCAGAGATCATCTCATGGACCCAAGATTCCTTCCCGATGATCTCTATTACAATGAGATAGTGCCGTACTTAAATAATGGCCTTCAGCGATACGGCCTTGTGAATAAAGGTTATTACGATTACATCTTCAGTGACGTGAAAAGACCAAAGACAGTTGCACTGAAAATAGAGGGAACGTATTGTGATGAAAAAAGAAACATAATAAGTCCCGAAGAAATGATCGGCAGATGCAGGGAGCGTAACGGACTATTATTCATAAAGGTATCAAGCGAATCACACAGCGGCGAAGGGATAACACCTTTTACACCATCCGTATATTCAGATGCGGAGATCAAAAAGCTCTTTGAAAAAGCCGGCCCCAGCTTTATTATCCAGGAACGCATCCGCCAGCATCAGATCCTTGACCGCTTAAATCCCCTTTCAGTCTGTACGATCCGTGTTCTCTCACTTCTTATGGACAATAAGGTATACATAGCAAGCTACGTAATACGCATCGGAGGACCTGATAAGTTATTCGTGGCAGAAAACGACGGCGGCCTTTACAGCGAGATCCTAAAAGACTACAGACTGCATTCCAGGATGTTAGTCAATACCGATAAATGGATCGGAGAAAGAAACGGATGCTTTGACGATAGTCTTGTTATTCCATCCATGGAAAAACTTTTCGATGAGGTCCGGAGGATCCACCCGAGACTTGCGCACTTTAAAGTCATCGGCTGGGATTTTACGATCGACGAGGCCGGGGATCCGGTCCTTATCGAGTATAATTTTGCTCCAAGCACCGGTTCACAGCTTGTAAGCTGCAAACCGTTTTTCAGGGACATGACGGATTGGATCCTTGAAGATTATTTCGAGCGCCGCACATGGGCAAAGAACCACCGCCGGAATATCCTGATCCAGTAAGATCGCATGACATGCCGGGAATGCACGCACGGAGCTTTTTGGGACGTAGAATGATCAATGTCGCGACCGCATAGACCAGGACCCAGATAAGAATACTTACAAGCGCGCCGCCTGCAGGTGATTCGCCTGCTGCAACGATCGGTACACCATTCAGCGTTCCGTCAATGATAAGTCCGCACATATCGTACACGCCGTGGATTATAGCCAGATACCAGAGATTTTTGCCAGTACGGTAATAGATAGCTCCAAGATAAACTCCCATAGCAGAAACTATAACTACCTGAACGATGACTGCCTTGAAAGAAGTCCCGGGCTGTGTAAGATTTGCCAGATGGGTGGCACCGAAGAACAGGCCGGACAGAATTATTGCCAGTACTACTGACCTTTTGTTTTTCTCACCGAAAAACTTGTGCATGGCACCTTGAATAAGGCCACGGAAAATGATCTCTTCGCAAAGGCCGACCAGGATGGAATAAACAACAAATATGATCATTTCCCACCATGTCGCGGTAGATGTCAGAAGTTTTCCAAGGCCAAGCGCGAAATAGAAAGCTATCATGGCGAACAGCACGCCGGCGCAGGCCCAGTTGCCTTTCAGCTTTGACCAGTCGGCACGGAAAATATCCTTACGCTTCAGGATAACAGCTGCTCCGATGCCCAATGCTGCAAAGAAAGACTGTGCGGCAAAATAACCGATATATGTGTTCTCAAACAATCCGAATATCTGCTTGCCGAAAATCTTATACAAGGTAAGACAGACCACAACAATGAGAATAGTTAAACTTAAGTTTTTAATACGTGCCTTTGTATCCATCTTGTTCCCCTCTTTATGCATTACCGGCTAACGCAGGTATAAATGCGCCGTGGTCTTCTTTTTCGTTGCGGATAAGCGAACGGAATGCCTGGATCGTAGGGAAAAGTACAACTGCAAGTAAGATTCCGTATGCGACGAATCCTGCAGTAGCATTTGAACTGTCGGCATAGTTAGCAACCGCGATGCCGCCGGACAAAACTGATGTACCCATGAGAAGAAAATCGTGGAGGAAATGGATGAGGATAGATTCACCGATCTCCCTTGTACGGAGCACCATCGCACACATGATCACGCCGAGGCAGCCTGCATGCAATATCTTCAGTGCAGCCAAAGCGACAGCTGCTGTATCTGCCATGTCGATATGACCTACGTGAACTTTTCCAAACCAGAGTGAAGAAATGATCACACAGGCAATAACCCAGCCACGTGATTTTCCCAAAGGAGCAAGAATGCCGTTGAGAAGAATGCCTCTGAAATTTGCCTCTTCAAAAACAGCGATGCCAAGGCAATAAACAAAAGCTCCAAGCAAAAGAGGAAATGCATTCGCAGGAGCAGATCCGTTCTTCACCATGCTGATCACGCTCCATAATACGAGCACCACGTCTGTGGCAAGGATCGGCCAGCTGAGTCTGAAAGCCTCTTTCAAGCCCTTCCCGCTGAAACGGATCCATTTTCTTCCGCCAAGGAAAACTAACGCGAGCACCGTGATCAGAGCAAGTACCAACTGTCCTACGCCGGTTCCCAAAAGCGGATTGGACGGGATCACCATCGGTCCGAGTAAAAGGCACACCGCACCAATGACCGGTACAAAATAGCAAACCAAAAGCGACACGACGAACTTGCCCCATGCGCGTCCCTTTGGTTTGCCTGTATTCACGCTGTTATCTGCCTGCTGATTATTGTTACTCATCTTCTACCTCCAAAAAACTCTCTTAAATTCAAGTTATTTTCAATTCATTGATTGATGTCATCATTATCTTTTTGGGCAGCAGCTAAAACAATCAGCAATGATTCCGCCATATGATACTTAAGCAACAGGTCAGGTTTTAAGTGTCGAAAAAGTGCAGATTGCCTTTGAGCATCCTGCTATGTATTCAGGAAATCTTTTCGCTTTTTCGCCGAATGAACACTACAGTGACTTGTTTCAGATTTGTCGATGTAAATTAGAAAATCAGACCGACAAAATCTAAACATATCGAAAAGAAGGATTCACTCAAAACAAAAGACTGCCTCAAAAATGAAGCGCCCCCGAAGTTTGTCCAACTTCGAGGGGTTCGCTTCAAAACGAGACAGTCCCTTAACTTAAATAATTAACCTGATATCAAAACGCCTGATGGTACAAACTTAAGATATCTTCCTTGGTTGTTTTCCTGGGGTTGACTGCTATATTGCCGCTCTTCATGGCATCTTCTGCCATAGAGTCGAATTTGCTGCTGTCAACTCCGACTTCCTTCAGCGAACCGGGTATTCCGAGTGATGTATTAAGGAAGCGCAGTTCGTTTGCAAGATACTCAGATCTGAATTCCGCTTTAGCAACGGGATCCACTGCTACACGGGTGTAGATCTCATAGTATTTTCCGGTGTCAGATTGCGCGTTAAACTCAACGACTACAGGAAGCAATACAGCATTTGCAAGTCCGTGCGCCACATCGAAATATGCACTTACAGGATGGCTCATTGCGTGGACGTCACCGAGTCTTGCGTGTGAGAATGCGATGCCGGCAAATAGCGATCCCAAAAGCATGCCTTCGGCTGCTTGGCGGTCTTTCCTGTCCGCAACATAGTCTCTGATGTTAGAACCTATAAGCTCTAATGCCTGAAGCGCCATCATGTCCGAGAATGGAGATGATGCAAGTGACAGATATGCTTCCAGCGCGTGTACCAGCGCGTCCACTCCGCAATATGCGGAAGTCTTTAACGGTACGGTGGTAATGAGTTCTGGATCAAGTATCACGTAGGACGGCAGAAGATAAGTGCTTCCTACAGTGAGCTTATAATCTCTTGAATGATCGGTTATTACCGAGAAGGACGTAACCTCCGAACCGGTTCCCGCCGTCGTGGGAATTGCGATCATTGGAACTACAGGACCCGGGACCTTACCAACACCCTCGTAATCTGTAATCTTCCCGCCGTAGCTTCCTAATACCGCAACTGCCTTTGCAACGTCTAAAGGCGAACCTCCGCCGAATGCAACGATCAGATCTGCACCGCTCTCCTTGAACTTTGACGCAGCCTTTTCGACTGTATCCGTTGACGGATTCCCCTCAGTCTCCGTGAACGCTTCACTGGCAATTCCTGCTTGTGCTAATTTCTCCTTGCACAGGTCAACATAACCTGCCTTCATAAGATGCGGACCTGAGACTATGAATGCTTTCGATGCACCGGTCTTACCTGCTATTGATGTAAGATCATTAAGGCTTCCCCAGCCGAAAAATACATTTTGCGGAATCGAAAAAGAAAAATGCTTCATACAGCAATCCTCCTTAACCAAGAGCCTCCACAGAAGCTTTGATGATGTCGTAAGCCTTATCACAGTCTTCCTCTGTAATGATGAGCGGAGGAACCATGCGGATGACGCGGCTTCCTATTGCCGTGATAAGAAGATGTCTGTGGAGACATTCGTGTTTTACATCAACTGCGTTGACGGAATCGTCGAACTCAACACCGACAAGCAAGCCCTGACCTCTTACGTCCTTAACATGAGGAAGGGCCTTAAGCTTATCCATAAAGTATGCACCGACCTTTGCAGCGTTGCCTGCAAGATCCCTGTCTAACAGTTCATTAACCTGGGCAAGAGCCGCAGCGCAGCTTACGGGATGTCCGCCGAAAGTTGTTCCGTGGGAACCTGCAGTAAATGCCTTTGCAACTTCCGCTTTCGCACAGATTGCACCTATCGGCATGCCGCCTCCCAAGGCTTTTGCCATTGATACGATATCCGGCTTGATTCCGTAATGCATGAAGCTCATTACTTTACCGGTCCTGCACCAGCCAGTCTGAACTTCATCGATCAGGAGAAGCATTCCCTTCTCGTCACAGAATTCACGGAGTCCTTTCATGAATTCCATTGTGGCGGGATGGACTCCGCCTTCGCCCTGTACAGGCTCGATCATGATGGCAATGGTATTCTCGGTGCATGCATCCTTGAATGCCTGCAGATCGTTATAGGGAGCATATGAGAAACCGTATGCCATAGGACCGAAACCTATCTGGCAGCCGTTGCCCGGCTGACCTGTTGCCGACATCGCACCGAATGTTCTGCCGTGGAATCCCATCTTGGCTGTTACTATGTGATAACGGTTGGGGCCATACTTTTCGATACCGTATTTACGTGCCATTTTGATCATGGCTTCGTTAGCTTCCGTACCGGAATTCTGATAGAAGATCTTGTCCATTCCGATCGTTTCACAGACCTTCTCGGCAAGCAGTGCCTGAGGGATCGTGTAAGGATAATTGAATGTATGCATCAAAGTCTTAGTCTGCTCTACAGCAGCTGCCACAACCTTCTCATTGCAGCTTCCTGCGGAGTTGACTGCGATGCCTGCATAGAAGTCCAGATAAGCTTCACCGTTCTCATCATAGATGTACTGGTCCTTTGCAGTCTCTGCGAGAAAATCGAATCTCTCGTATGTCTCTATCATGTATTTATTGACTTTAGCCTTTATGTCCTGTGCTGTAAGTCCTGTATCTTCAAGTTTCATAATAATTGCCCCCTGTTATTTCTTTTCATTCTTAACTTTTTTGCCGATCTCATCTTCAGTTATATAGCCCTTAAGGATAAGGAACTGTTCGATGATCTTTACGCAATCCTGGATGCCTACCTTCTCGCTGTTAAGCGTCATGTCGTAGTTAACGGGATTGGTCCAGTAGTTGCCGTGAGTGTAGTATGCATAGTAATCAGCACGGTACTTATCTGTTTGTGTAATGGTCGCATCAGCTACTTCCGGTGTAACACCCAAGTGTTCGATTACCCTCTGTCTGCAAAATGCCCGGGGCGCCTCGATGTAGATACTCACCACGTTTTCTCTGCTCCTCAGCACGTAATCGGCACACTTACCGACGATTACACAAGATTCCTGGTCGGCAAGGTTATTGATGATCTCGCATTGGTACTCAAAGAGCTTGTCATCGGAAACGAATTTCTCGTTCTTTGCGATGTAGTTTCTCGATCTCGGCAGTCCGCGCATCATGCTTCTGAAACCGCCGTTTGATCGTATTTTTTCGTTGACCTCATTAAAGAGTTTCTCGTCAAGTCCGCTTAGCTGGCTTGCGAGTGTGAGGATACGGTTCTCATAGCAGTGAATGCCCAGATCGTGGGCCAGGATCGAAGCGATCTCCTTACCTCCCGAACCGAATCCTCTTGCAAATGTAACTACAAATCTTTTCATATATCTGCCTCCTTTTATCCCGCCAGATATCTGCTCAAGAATTCTCTTGTACGCGGGTTCTTCGGATTGCTGAACAGTTCCGAAGGAGGCGCGTCCTCAGCTACATAACCTCTGTCCATGAATATCGTTCTCGTTGATACGTCCCTTGCGAAAGCCATCTCGTGCGTAACGATTATCATGGTAAGACCGGTCGTAGCCAGATCCTTCATAACGTTTAATACTTCGCCTACCATCTCAGGATCCAATGCCGATGTAGGCTCGTCGAAAAGAAGTACTTCCGGGTTCATGCACAGGGCTCTTGCGATGGCAACTCTCTGCTTCTGTCCGCCGGATAACTGATCCGGTTTTGCATTGATGAAAGGCGCCATTCCGACTTCTTTTAAATGAGCGATTGCACGGTCGAATGCTTCCTCTTTTGAAAGGTGCAAAACCTTCCTTGTGCATAACATGCAGTTCTGAAGAACGGTCATGTTATTGAAGAGATTGAACGACTGGAAAACCATGCCGACCTTTGCCCTGTATTCATTTACTTCACGCTGCACATCCCTTACTTCCTTACCGCGGAAAAAGATGTTGCCGGAAGTCTGTCTTTCGAGCTTGTTGATGCATCTCAAAAGTGTTGATTTACCTGAACCGGATGAACCTACTATGCAGATGATCTCGCCTTCTTTGACTTCCATGTCTATCTTTCTTAAGACTTCGTGTTTACCGAAAGACTTGCTGAGATCTTTAATGCTGATAACTGTAGCACCCATAACTACTCCTTCTTACTGATTGTCCATATACTCGACAGCCAGTACGTAATCCTTCTTGCCTTTGAGCTTCTTCTCCATGAGATTGAAGATCTTATTGAATACGAAGCACAGAACGAAATATATGACTGCAATGACGAGGTAACTCTCGAAATATTTGTAGTAGTTGCCGCCGACGGTCTTTGCTGCCATGAACAATTCCTGAACCGCAATTACGTTGAGGACAGATGTCATCTTGAGATTTGTAAGGAATGTATTTGCCATCTCAGGAATAATGTTCTTGAAAGCCTGCGGAAGAACGATGTAGATCATGGTCTTCATGGGTGACATACCCATTGCCCATGCACCTTCTCTCTGTCCGAGATCGATCGATCCGATACCGCCTCTTACTGTCTCTGCCATGTAAGCACCGGTATTAAGAAGAGTTACGAGAATTCCTGCAAATACAGGAGCCATGTTTACGCCCAGCTGTCTGATGCCGTAGTAGATGATCATGGCCTGAACGATCATAGGAGTATCGCGGAAGACTTCCACATAAGCCGCTGCGATCACTTTCAAAATTCTTACGAGAGTTTTCTTTACCGGGTTATCACCAAGTCCAATCTTCATATCCTGAACGATACCAACGATGTATCCGAGAATGAAACCGAAGATCGTACCTAATACCGCGATGTAAAGCGTGAGCCATGTTCCGTCCAGGAACATCTTTAAGTATTTACCTGTTAAGTAGATCATCCACTCAATGGATGTCTGAGGATTAGTTAAGTCATAATTCAAAAGTCCCATAGTCATCATCCTTTTCAGATTACCTGCCGGGAAGAATCTTCTTCCCGGCAGGTGAATTAAAAACTTAGTATGTGACTGCTGTTATTCCGCTAATGGTGGTTATGCGATGAAATAATCTTCTTTACCGAAAATGGCAATGTCGATCATCAATTCTGCATCAGCAGGTGCACTGTTAGCTGCCGGCTGCTGATCTATTACCTTTGCCATAAGAGCATCCATCTTAGCCTTGTCGTTCCAGCCTAACGCGTCCATTGCGCCCTGGATCTTATCTCTCAATGCCGTATCGTCTTTTCTTGTTGCGATGCAAACATTTACCATTTCTTCGTCACCTGAGAAACTGTCGTTCTCATCGAATGTAATTATCTTAAGATCCTTATTAGTAAGAAGTGCTGACTGAGCTGTAGGAAGATCTACGATACAGATATCTGCAACACCGTTTGAAACTGCCATGAAACACTCTGAGGTTGTCTCGTAATTGGAACCTGTTACAGCACCGTCGATCTGGTCAAGAAGCGGGATCCAGCCTGTTCCGAGCTGTGTTGTTACTTTACAACCTGTACCGGCGAGCTGTGAGAGACCTGTTACGTCTTTATAAGGTCCGTCTGCCTTAACTACGATGCAGTTATCTCTGTAGTAGTAAGGTGTTGTGAAAGAGTAAGACATCTCTCTTTCCTTTGTACGGCCCATACCTGCGATGATGCAATCGTAATCGCCTGCGTCCATTGAGATACCGATCGAAGACCATTCTACTTTGTGTATCTCAAGCTCCATGCCGAGCTGGTCTGCGATCATCTGTGATACTGCTACGTCATATCCATATGCATAAAATGTTGAATCATAGATCTTTACAGCCTTGCTGCCGTCAGGAGTTGTCTCCCCGTCCTGCGTCCAGTTGAAAGGAGCATATGCGCACTCCATTCCAACTCTTAAGACCTCCTTTTCAGTAGCGGCAGATCCTGCGGTCTCGCCTGCTGTGGTAGCTGTAGTACCTGTGCTGCATCCTGCCAAAGCAAACAGTCCGATGGATGATACGATTGCCGTTGTCAAAACGCTCTTTCCGAATTTGTTCTTTTTCATTGTTACTCCTCCTTGTCACAATAAAATGCCTTCCGTTAAGGAAAGGCTCCCTCGAAACTATCGTTTCACTGTGCCTTTTCTTGTGACGAATTTTAGGAAAGTAACCGTGCGTTTACAACGTGCGAACCGCACACTCATACTGAACACTTTGCACAGTCTGATATCACAAAAACATCAGTCTCTTCACGAGTATGCAGTTCAACAGATCAAGGTATTCGACGTAGTCGGAGATCTCGATTTCAAGCAGTTCTTCGATCTTTTTCAAACGGTTGATAAGTGAGTTTCTGTGTATGAAAAGTGACTCTGCAGTCTTCGCACTATTAAAGCCGTTCATGTAATATGCAAGCAGGGTTTCCTCCAAAAAAGTACCGTTTGCATGATCGTATTCTTCGAGTTTATTTAACTTGTTATTGCAGTATGCAAGTATCTCCCTCTGGTCATTGCCGCGGAACATATACTTGTAGATTCCCATTGCGCTCGCACTTAAGACCTTCTTTTTCCTGGGATTCGGAAGATAATCTTTTTTGGGGATAAGGCTTTTGGCTTCCTGATAACTCTGACCGAATTTACTGGGATCGGTATAAGGCGTACCGAGTATGCATGTGCTGCTGATGTTGCCTTTGAACTCAGGCTTGTCATCAAGTTTTCTAAGCATTCTCTCGATCTCATGTTCTATCTCTTTATTCTCTTTGGCTTCGAAAAGAAGAACGAATTTATTCAAAAACTTCATGAACATCGGACGGCCTTCCATCTTCATGACTTCGGAATTAAGACAGTTCGCATAGTACTCATAAAGATGTTCATCCTGTTCAAGATTGATGCCGTAAGTTCTGTCCACGGCAATGATACCTACTCTGTAAGGCTTACTGAAATCAAAGCCGAACTGGCCTGAGATCTTCTCAACATATCTGTCGTTAACGTTGTATCCGAACAGGAGATTATATAGATAATCACCGGTGCGTTTATTCATGATGTTAGTTTCGAGGATAAGGTTTCCGATGCTCTGTGAAATATCGACAAAAGATGCGCCTTTCCATCTGACATTGAAAAGCGGAAGACGCAAATCATTTGCTCTTTTTATTATCGATTTCGGAATGGGTTCCTTGTCGTCAACAACCGATACTGCAAGTCCAGAGATACCAAGCTCATTCAGTTCATCCATCGCCTTTCTTACTTCTTTGAAAGTAAAGCGTACATAGTCAACGACTATCAGGGCAAAATTGCCTCTGTTCATGTGTTCCTCATAAGGCTTGGTCTGAACAAGATACGTCCATGAAACCATACGTTTCAGTCCGCTCTCACCGGCGACGAGTTCCATCCCGTCCAGCTTCAGATTATTAACGTCCATGCATGTAACCATAAAAACTCCTATAAGCACAGTGCCATGCAAATGGCACCTTCTAAATTATCGTATGGAGGATAATTATCGATCAGTACATATCCTCTGCTTTCATATAAGCAGACCGCATCAGGCATGATAGGTCTCGTTTGAAGGATCGCTCTTTTATATCCCATCTGCCTTGCCTTATCTTCAATAAGGTCCATCAAGCCGGTGGCAATGTGCTTTCCTCTCCACTCAGGATCTACCCACACACGTTTGATCTCGACATCCTGATCAGAATATCTTTTAAGGCCTGCACAGCCTACAGCTTTACCATCAGCATAAGCTAATAGCACATCAGAAATACTCTCAGACAGATTATATGGGATAAAACCTGTTCTGTTCTTTTTACCGCCCACTATCTCGCTGTAGTATTCTTCGGTCTTGAGGTAAAACCTCTGGAACACCTCATCATTTCCGTTTGTCCAAATGTATTCCATACTCATCAACACGTGATTACCAGATGCTCATTTGCAATGTCGTTATAGACCTTGCAGTTTATTCCTGACACATCGTAAACATGGACTATATCAGAGAGATTTTCCGCACCTTCAAAATCACTAATGACATCAGGACAGCTTTGAAGTTTATCAGGATGGAAGTGGATAGTTTTCGCGTTGTTAAACACTGCAGTATAAAGGATCTCAGCCTCTACAAGATCCTGGAAAATGTGGCTGCCGTAAGACAGTTCGGGATTATAACCCGCCTTGTTCTCTTCGGTCTCGCAAATGATCTCAAAAGCGCTAATATCAGCAAAAGAAGTTGGGACTCCAAGTTCCGGAGATGTTGTTCCGACACGGCCAGGGACGATAAGCATCATGTGCTTATTCAAGTCTCTAAAATGCCAGTTGATCTTACCTATCAATCTTGCAACAGCAGGCTTGTCCCTGTACGGCATATTGTAGTAATTCACGGGATCGACATAGACGATTACATCCAGTTCAGATGCCTTTGAAAGACCCATTGAAGAGCTCATATTCTCAAGCAAAATATTGTCTTCCTGAATGCCTTCAGGTATGACTGTTCCGCCAGAAGTTTTCTGTACCTGAAGCGGTCTGCATTGGAGAAGATCGATAGAGTAATCACCATTATCCGAGAGGTTGATGGTGAACTCCGTGTCAACGGGATAGTCGTATTCTTCCTGGATGCAATGAAGCATTCTCTTCATCTGATCCATGAGTTTTTTATTTGCAACAAGACCTTTACATGAGATGAACTTGATCTGCCTCGGCCTGCCCATTTCGCGGAGTCTGGATTCAGCATCGTAGTCGTGCTCCAGAAGGACATTTTCGAGATACTTCGGAACGACAGGCTCTAACTTGTCGTATGACAATTTCTCGAGCTGGTGTGTAGTCATGTTGATCACTTCAGCTTTGCCCTGTGAGAACTTATGCTTGTCAGCAGAAGATGAATAAGAGGACTTCTCAGGCATATCGAGATTTACAATTCTGGGATAAGATCCTTCCGTTCTGTCTACAGCTGAAGTACCAAGACCCATTACAAGTCTTAACATTCCCAGTGTGGGATCAGAGTCCTTCATGATCCTGTAAGGACTATAAGAGTATCCGACACCTGCAGCACAGGGCATGTAGTAATTGCCGTAATAAGAACCTGATACGCGTTGAATTAAAAGAGCCATCTGCTCGTCTCTTTTATCGAGTCCCCTTCTCTTTCTGTAATCCAAAGCAGAAAGGCTCATGGAACTTGCATATACAGTCTTTATCGCATTCTCGAACTCTTCTAAGCGTTCTTCAAGCGAGCCCCTGTTTGCACAGAAAACCGATTCATATTTACCGGCAAAAGCATTCCCGAAACCGTCCTCCAGGATACTGCTTGACCTGATGATATAAGGGTCCTGTCCATAGTATTCAATGATCCGCAGAAACTGCTCACGCATCGCATCGGAGAATCTGCCTTCCATGAGCTTCCTGGCAAAATCATCAGCGAGCGTGAAATAACCGTCTTCCGTACGTTGCTTTATGCGCAAAGCCCACAGATCATTATCGACGATATAAGTGTAGTAAAGATCCGATCCAACATAGAAGGAATCATGCGGCTCTAAGTATTCTGCTATGTCAGGTTCTTTATTCCTGATTATTGCCCTTGCAAGCAGCATACCGCATGCCTTGCCGCCGATCATCCCTGTGCCTATCATGTGATCTCTGATTGCAAAATAATCCTCAGGCGTGAAATTCTTCTTCACCATCTCACGCATCTTTTCATCTCTGGTCATCATGATATTGCACATTCTGCTGCACTCTTCCGCAATATCAGCCTGACTCTCATGAAGGATCCTCGTGCGGTTGAAAAACCTGTCCCACGAATCCTGATACTGATCTTCCGAAGAACGCTGGGCCTGACCTAATGTCTGATAGAATCTGCTGGATTTAACGCCGTCTAAGATCGGCTGGAACTTACCCGTCTCCGGTTCATAAGTATGCGGAAGAAACATCGTATCGGAATTTCTGTTCCACACTTTTTCGGGACGGACATATATGTTCTTGCTGTCAGAATAAACATCAAGGAAAAGCTGCGTCGTATTAAAGATCTTATTGATCGCATCAGCCGAATGCTTTCCCCTTATGATCGGGAAAAATGCAACTGTATCAAGGACAAACAAAAACGGACAGGTTACTTTAAAGAAGTTTCCCATCATGAGATCTGTCGCCCATGCCGCCTGAAGTTCCGACAGGCAATCGAAAACATAGAATGCATCAAAGCCTTCCTGCTCGATAACATAATGGATATCGACAGTAAAAGTCTCAAACCTGTGCGACAGCGGAATGACGACCGTCTTTATTTCAGGACGGTCTTCTATCAGCGGTTCATGACTTGCAAATCTGAAATATATGATCTTGCGCTGATCTTTTATGGCTTGCTCAACATACGGTCTCATGAACAGTTTGAACTGATCCAGATCAGAGACACGCCAGACGACATTGTCGCCAAGTCTTATATTATCGATCGCGGTATCCATCTCAGGAATGCCGCTTAGGACTCTGTCAAACGCTGCCATAGTATTTTCTCCTTTACAATTTGAGTATAAATGCAAAAGAGACATGACAGATATACTTTCTCGGCATTAGAATAATGCGCTTTGAGAATATATATCCAATGAAAAGCCGGGGGATAACTCCTCCGGCTTTGTTAATTCAAGTTATATGTCTGTACGAATATCGTTACGTGGCGCTGATCAAACCCTTTTGCAGGTCAATGATCGAACCTTCATCAAACTCAGCCATAATACTAATTAAGGACCCATTCCTAAAATGGAATACCATTGAACTATCCTCAGATTCATACCGGTACCATGATTCGGTTGTACCAGTTTCAACTGAAGAAGCTTCTCCTGAGTCTTTTACTAATTCTTCAGACGTGAGGTCGAGAGGGAACTCAAACTCTATTTCATCTTCCCATGCGATTATATCCTCGGTTCTAAAATGGACACCACATATTACACACTCAGAAATAGTGCCTGCTGTCTCTGCTTTTGCAATGAAAACTATTGGACGATTTGCATTCTGTCCGGAAGGCCTATTTTCTTCATCATCCATATCAAAAACAGTCATATATACCAGCTGTCCTGCTTCCACGCTGTCGCTGACTTTGTTGCCGTAAGCAAAACTTCTATCCAACAGGTGAGGATTTACATAGCAACCTGTATCGACAAGATCCTGTACAGTGGACTGATCCATAGTGATCACTTTTCCGTTAATCTTCACCTTCAGGTCATTGAAGTTTACATAATTTCTGCCTGCAGTTCCAAATTCGGAACCTGCTTCGGCACTGTTCTCCGCACCTTCTTCAGAGGTCGCTTCATTAATGCCCTCAGCATTATTCTCAATAATCCCGTTCTCCTCTGAGATCGATGTTGTATTTGAGACAGAGGGCTTTTCCTCCGACTTTTTGCTCACAACTCCAAGAATAGTACCAACTGTTGCTCCAACTGCAACTACAGCAGCAACGCTGCCGATCAAGATTTTTGTTTTCATAATATCTGTCCCTTTCTTTACTGCCATTTTGGCAATGTTTGTTCCGGCTTTTGAAGCCTCTGCAGATGCGGACAGAGATATCAGTTTTGCAGGCATAGCCTTGAAAGGCACAAGCTCTGCTTCTTTCATAAAGAGCTTGCTCAAGAATGGCAGTGCCATGCTGAACAACTTAGTATCGTTTTCTTTTTCATACTTCTCGACCTCCTTTTTAATCTTGTTTCTGGCAAAATTCAGACGTCTCAGAACAGACCCTTGAGGAATACCCAGTCTTTCAGCGATCTCCTTTGTACTCATCTCATCGAAATAGAACAACACAAGTGTCGTTCTGACATCATCAGACAATGACTTGCAGATAATGTCCATGACGATCTTTCGCATAGCCTCAGATTCAATGATCGAATCAGGCAGGAAATCTTCCGGAACGGCCTCAACGGAATCAAAGAACTCTTCGTCCATATTGTCTGTTTTCGCAAGCTTAATGCGGTCCAGACATTTATTGGCAGCGATCTTCTTGAGCAAAGCCACAGCCTTACTTGTATCCTTGATATCCGAATATGATTCGATAAAAGAGATAAAAGTATCCTGAACAACATCTTCTGCATCCGCTTCATTCTTAAGAAGCTGCATGGCTGTCCAGTAAACTGCCTTGTAAGCTTCGTTATAGAGCTGCTCGAGTTCTCTGTCGGTCATCTTTTTGCCTCCTTTCTATCCGCATCTATTTACTTAACGAATAACTAATGCGGATTATTCGCTGGTCGAGAAAAATATTTTTAATTTTACCATTAAATCTTACTGTGACCTGTTGCAGATTTGTCGATGTAAATTTGGATTTCAGACCGACAAAAACTCGGAATTTCCGTAAATCCGACTATTTGTCGATGTGAATCAACGGTTTCAGACCGACAAATTTGCAACACCTCGAAAATAGGATTTATTCAAAACGAAGGGCCGCCTCAATGAGACAGCCCATAAGTTAGAATACCAATCGTGAATCTTTTTATGAACACTACTATAGTTAACTAAAATAATTTAAAAAGTGATCATCGTGACTAGAACTAACTGGTTGTTTTCATCGAATATGAAGAACCAACGGGAGAGGTCACTAGACATGTAAGAATATTCCTCAAATTCACCCGCAACGCCTCCCCCTTCCTGTATCGTCATGATAGGAAGCAAGTCGAGAGAGTAAGTAACATAGGAATCTCCACTGTTCTCAACCAACTGCTCAGGAGTCATATCCATAGGGAAATCAAATACCAGATCATCTCCCCAGACGGCAGCATCTTGCGGCGTACAATCGAATCCCTGAACGGTGCAATCCTTTATCAGAATGTTCGGAGTCTCAGGACCGCCGATTCTAAGGCTTAGCCCTCCGGTTCCTGCTGCCGCCGAAGCTTCGTCGGGGAATACAACAACTCTCATTCCTTCTATATCGTATTCATCATCCAATGTATAGTACCCATAATCTCCTGAAGCATAACTCCAGATAACCAAATAACAACCTGTCTCAGCTATATCCTGCACTGTACACCCGTCGGTGAGTCCTACTTTGAACTTCTGCCCGCAAATGCAAAGGTAACTGTTGTCAATCCATCTGTCTCCGGTGACCGATGCAGCAGTAGTAGTTTTTTCTGAAATCGCTTCGGTTGAACTTTCAATAATCATCTCAGTAGTCTCGCTCTCCTCTGAGATCGATGTTGTATCTGAAATGACGGGCGTTTCCTCTGTTTTTTTATTCACTACTCCGAGAATGATTCCAACTGTTGCACCAACTGCTACTACAGCAGCAGTAGTTCCAATCAAGATCTTTGTTTTCATAATATCTGTCCCTTTCTTTACTGCCGTTTTGGCAATGTTTATTCCGGCTTTTGAAGCCTCTGCAGATGCGGACAGATTTGCGAGCGAAGCAGGCAAGGGTTTGAATGTGACCTGCTCTGCTTCTTTCATGAAAAGCTTGCTCAAGAATGGCAATGCCATGCCAAACAACTTCGCATTGTTTTCTTTTTCATACTTCTCTACCTCCTTCTTTATCTTGTTTCTGGCAAAGTTAAGACGGCGTGAAACTGTACCTTCTGGAACACCCAATAAGACGGCGATCTCTTTGATGCTCATCTCGTCAAAATAGAACAGTATAAGTGTTCTCCTGATATCATCAGACAAGGAGTTGTTGATGATATTCATGACGATCTTTCTGGCATCCTCGGATTCGATGATCGTATCAGGCAGAAAATCCTCAGGAACTGCTTCGACACCTTCAAAGAACTCATCATCCACATTGTCTGTTTTCGAGAGCTTAATCCGATCGAGACACTTATTGGCGGCAGTCTTTTTAAGCCAGGATGTAATTTTGCTCTTATCCTTGATGAAATCGTAGGATTCAATCAAAGAAACAAAAGTATCCTGCACGATATCTTCGGCGTCAGCTTCATTTTTCATGAAAGCCATTGCCGTCCAATATACCGCTTTATAGGCTTCGTTATAGACCTGCTCGAGTTCCTTTCCGGTCATTTTGCTGTCTCCTTTCTATCCGCATCTATCTAATAGACGAATAACAGATGCGAATTCTTCGCAGGTAGAGAAAAAAATTAACACTAGAGTTTAATTGTTCCATTATATAATAACGCCGGAAGAGTTATCTCCTCCGGCATTGATATTACTTCATCAAAAAAATATATCATTTGTACCCAATGATAATTGAAAAACAAATATGCCCGAAGCTCTTAAGCTCCGGGCATATCTTATAACTTAATGTTAATTATTTAATTAAGCTTTGTGCTTGATTGCAGCCTGTGCAGCAGCAAGTCTAGCAATCGGTACACGGAAAGGTGAGCAGGATACATAATCCAAACCGATCTCGTCGCAGAACTCAACAGATGTCGGGTCACCGCCGTGCTCGCCGCAGATACCGAGGTGGAGGTCAGGACGTACTGCCTTACCGTTCTCGATAGCCATCTTCATAAGCTTACCAACGCCGTTCTGGTCGAGACGAGCAAACGGATCGGACTCGAAGATCTTGGACTCATAGTAAGCTGTGAGGAACTTGCCTGCGTCGTCCCTTGAGAAACCGAATGTCATCTGTGTAAGGTCGTTTGTACCGAAGCAGAAGAACTCAGCTTCCTTAGCGATCTCGTCAGCTGTAAGAGCAGCTCTAGGGATCTCGATCATTGTACCTACCTTGTAGGACATAGCTACGCCTGCAGCCTTGATCTCTTCGTCAGCAACTTCAACTACAACCTTCTTAACGTTAACGAGCTCTTTGATCTCGCATACGAGAGGGATCATGATCTCAGGTGTAACGTTCCAGTCGGGATGCTTAGCGTTAACGTTGATAGCAGCTCTGATAACAGCTCTTGTCTGCATCTTAGCGATCTCAGGATATGTAACTGCAAGACGGCATCCTCTGTGACCCATCATGGGGTTGAACTCGTGGAGAGAAGAGATAAGTGTCTTGATGTCTTCAACAGACTTGCCCTTCTTGTCAGCGAGAGCCTTGATGTCAGCTTCTTCTGTAGGAACGAATTCGTGGAGCGGCGGATCAAGGAATCTGATTGTAACGGGATGTCCCTCGAGAGCCTCATAGAGAGCTTCGAAGTCGGACTGCTGCATAGGAAGGATAACTTCGAGAGCAGCTTCACGCTCTTCAACTGTATCGGAGCAGATCATCTCACGGAATGCATCGATTCTGCCTTCACCGAAGAACATGTGCTCTGTACGGCAGAGACCGATACCTTCAGCACCGAGCTCACGAGCCTTCTTAGCATCGTTAGGTGTATCAGCGTTTGTACGTACTTCGAGTCTCTTGAACTCGTCAGCCCACTTCATGATGCGGCCGAAGTAACCGTTGTTAGGGTCAGCGTCAACCTGAGCGATAGCGCCGTCGTAGATCTTACCTGTAGAACCGTCGAGGGAGATGATGTCACCTTCCTTGAATGTCTTGCCAGCGAGTGTGAACTGCTTGTTAGCTTCGTCCATAGCGATGTCGCCGCAGCCGGAAACGCAGCACTCACCCATACCACGTGCAACAACTGCAGCGTGTGATGTCATACCGCCACGTACTGTGAGGATACCTTCAGCAGCCTTCATACCTGTGATATCTTCAGGAGATGTCTCGAGTCTTACGAGGACTACCTTCTCTCCTCTGTCGTGCCAAGCTACTGCATCGTCAGCAGTGAATACGATCTTACCGCATGCAGCTCCAGGAGAAGCGCCAAGGCCCTTACCGATTGCCTCTGCAGCCTTAAGAGCAGCGGGATCGAACTGAGGGTGAAGGAGTGTGTCGAGGTTACGAGGATCGATCATTGCAACTGCTTCCTCAGGTGTTCTCATACCTTCGTCAACGAGGTCGCAAGCGATCTTCATAGCAGCCTGAGCTGTTCTCTTACCGTTTCTTGTCTGGAGCATGTAGAGCTTACCGTGCTCAACTGTGAACTCCATGTCCTGCATGTCTCTGTAATGCTTTTCGAGTGTCTCGCAAACCTGTGTGAACTGAGCGAATGCTTCAGGGAACTTCTGTTCCATCTCAGCGATCTTCATAGGAGTACGAACGCCTGCAACAACGTCTTCGCCCTGTGCGTTTGTAAGGAACTCACCGAAGAGGCCCTTCTCACCAGTAGCAGGGTCACGTGTGAAAGCAACACCTGTACCGCAGTCGTCACCCATGTTACCGAATGCCATGGACTGAACGTTAACTGCTGTACCCCATGAATAAGGGATGTCGTTGTCTCTTCTGTAAACGTTAGCTCTCGGGTTGTCCCATGATCTGAATACAGCCTTGATAGCGCCAACGAGCTGTTCCTTAGGATCTGTAGGGAAGTCTGTGCCGATCTTTGCCTTGTACTCAGCCTTGAACTGTGAAGCGAGTTCCTTGAGGTCGTCAGCTGTAAGCTCAACGTCCTGCTTAACTCCTCTTTCGTTCTTCATCTTGTCGATGAGCTCTTCGAAATACTTCTTACCGACTTCCATAACAACGTCGGAATACATCTGGATAAATCTTCTGTAGCAGTCCCATGCCCATCTGGGGTTGCCGGACTTTGTAGCGATAACGTCTACAACCTGCTCATTAAGACCGAGGTTAAGGATTGTGTCCATCATACCAGGCATTGATGCTCTTGCACCGGATCTTACGGATACGAGGAGAGGGTTCTCGAGATCACCAAACTTCTTGCCTGTGATCTCTTCGAGCTTTACGATGTACTCCATAACCTGGGCCATGATCTCGTCATTGATCTGACGGCCGTCTTCGTAGTACTTTGTGCAAGCCTCTGTGCTGATCGTGAATCCCTGAGGAACAGGAAGACCGATGTTTGTCATCTCAGCAAGGTTAGCGCCCTTACCTCCAAGGAGTTCGCGCATGTTTCCGTTGCCTTCGGTGAACAGGTAAACGTACTTTGTCATTCTTTTTATCCGCCTTTCATTTATTGGATTCTTTTGTTTCTCATGTGGCCTATTAGCCCGCTAAAACTTATCAGTTTATTTTAACAGATATGCTCCTTAAAAATCGAACTTATCTGAGAAAAATTCATCGAGTTTGTCGATGGGGAATCTGATGTTTCCGGGCTCGTACTCGACGTTCTTCATTGAGTCTCTTTCTCTGATGGTTACGCATCCGTCATTCTCTGAATCGAAGTCGTAAACCACGCAGTAAGGAGTACCGATCTCGTCCTGTCTTCTGTAGCGCTTACCGATAGACTGACGGTCATCAAGTTCGCACATGTACTTTTTCGAGAGCTTCTCGAAGATGGGCTGAGCCTTATCTGTGAGCTTCGCAGAAAGAGGAAGCACACCGATCTTGATGGGCGCGAGGAAAGGATGGAAGTGCATAACTGTTCTTACGTCGCCGCCTTCGAGCTCTTCCTCATCGTAAGCAGAGCAGAGGAATGCGAGAGTTACACGGTCTGCACCGAGTGAAGGTTCGATAACGTAAGGAACGTACTTCTCATTCTTTGCGGGATCGAAGTATGTGAGATCCTGCTTGGAGAATTCCATGTGCTGCTTAAGATCGTAATCCGTACGGTCAGCAATACCCCAGAGTTCGCCCCAGTCTGTGAAAGGGAAAGCAAACTCGAAGTCTGTTGTAGCTCTGGAATAGAAAGCGAGCTCTTCTTTTGCGTGGTCTCTTGTACGGAGCTCAGACTCCTTGATACCGAGATTGATGAGCCAGTCGTGGCAGAATGTCTTCCAGTAATCAAACCACTCGAGGTCTGTGCCGGGTTCGCAGAAGAACTCTAACTCCATCTGCTCGAACTCTCTTGTACGGAAGATGAAGTTACCGGGTGTGATCTCGTTACGGAAAGACTTACCGATCTGGCAGATACCGAAGGGAATCTTCTTTCTTGCTGAACGCTGAACGTTAGCAAAGTTAACGAAGATACCTTGGGCTGTCTCAGGTCTCAAATAAACTTCTGAAGTTGAATCTTCGGTAACACCGATGAATGTCTTGAACATGAGGTTGAACTTACGGATATCCGTGAAGTTGTGGCCGCCGCATACAGGACAGGGAATGTTCTTCTCTCTGATGTAAGCTACCATCTCTTCAGGACTCATACCTTCAACAGGTACGTTCTCGATTCCGTTTTCCTTGTTCCAATCCTCAACAAGGTTATCAGCTCTCTGACGTGCCTTGCACTGCTTGCAGTCGATAAGAGGATCGGAGAATCCGCCGACGTGGCCTGAAGCGACCCATGTCTTGGGGTTCATGATGATCGCAGCATCGAGTCCTACATTGTAGGGGCTCTCCTGGACGAACTTCTTCCACCATGCTGCCTTAACGTTATTCTTAAGCTGGACACCTAACGGGCCGTAGTCCCATGAATTTGCGAGACCGCCGTAGATGTCTGAACCGGGATAAACAAAGCCTCTGATCTTAGCCAAGGAGACTATCTTATCCATTGTTTTCTCTACTGCCATACTAAATCAAATTCTCCCTTGAGATTATTCTTCGTCTTCTGCTGAATCGTCAGCGCCTTCGCCTTCGTAAACGACTTCCTCTTCCTCGGAAGCGCCGCCTGCCAAAGCATCGATAAGGTCATCAAGACCCTTAGAGTTAAGACCGCCGGAAGCAGACATTCTCTCTGCTCTTTCTTCCTCGAGCATCTTTCTTCTGTTCTCAGCTTCTTCTCTTCTTCTGATCTTCTCTTCTCTTGTGATCGGGATGACAGCTTCATCCTCTACATCACCCTTTACTGCAACGACCTTGTCAGCAGCAACTTCACGGCAAGCAAGTGATACAACATTTGCTGCACCCTCACCATCGATCATGGGCTGAGCGCCGTCTGTCAGTTCTCTTGCACGCTTACTTACCAGAACAGTAAGGTCGTAGGGGCTTGCTGACTTTTCTTTGAGTTTCTCGATTGAAGGATCTGTTAACATCTTTTTACCTCTCTTCTCCTTTTATTCAAGTTCTTTAGCTGTGTGTATATTCTTCGAAGCTTTAAGCTTTTCAGCGGTGATAATCGCAAGAATGTCTCTTGCTGCTTTCTCGAGATCGTCGTTGGTTACTATGTACTCAAATTCACCTGCACGTTTGATCTCCGATTTTGCCTGTTCGAGTCTTTTTTGGATCTTCTCTTCAGTCTCGGTGCCTCTTCCCCTCAGTCTGTTTTCGAGTACTTCCATTGAGGGAGGAAGGATGAATATCGTGACCGTGTCAACGTCGAATTTTCTGTTGAGCGCGAGACTGCCTTCTATTGTGATATCGAAAAGAACATCCTGTCCTTTGCCTACCATCTCTGCGAGCGGGTCTGACGGTGTGCCGTAGTAGTTATCAACGTACTTGTCGTACTCGACTATCTTGCCGTCCTTGATCATCTGCTCGAACTGTTCCGTAGTTCTGAAATAATACTCGACGCCGTCTTTTTCCTGCCCTCTCGGAGCCCTAGTCGTAACGGAAATCGAATGACCTACGCTTCCGGGATTAGCCTGTTCCAAAAGTTCTTCAACTCTCGCAAGAACTGTGCCCTTGCCGACACCTGAAGGACCGGATACTGCTACTATCAATCCTCTGAAATCACTCATCCCAGCATCTCCTTTATCTCTGATGTTGCAAGCGCGGATGTTAATACGAGTCCGCTGTCAGTTACTATTACCGACTTGCACTTCTTACCGGCACAGCAGTCGACGAGCATTCCCCTGTCTTTTGAATCCTGCATCATGCGTCTTACGGGTGAAGACTCAGCAGCAGCGACGCAGATGATGCGTGATGCCTGTGCGATATTTCCGAAGCCGATGTCTATAAATCCAGATGCCATTTTCTGCCTTCCGTTATACGAGATTCTGAATCTGTTCCCTGATCTCTTCTACGAGATTCTTCATGGAAAGAACTCTTGAAGTGATCTCGATGTCATTGGCCTTACTTCCCGTTGTGTTAACCTCACGGTTGATCTCCTGAACGAGGAAGTCCATCTTCTTACCGACGGTGCCTTCTTCTGCAAGGATCTTTCTTGCCTGTGAGAAGTGGGATGAAAGTCTTGCCATCTCTTCGTCTATTGCGCACTTGTCTGCAAAGATTGCAACTTCTGCAGCAAGGCGGTTGTCGTCGTAAAACTCTCTCTGATCGCTTGTGAGGATCTCGTTGATCCTTGCCGAAAGCTTCTGCTTATATGCTTCAACAACTTCGGGTGCTCTTGTTACGACTTCACCTCTTAATCCTTCGAGTGAATCGATCTTGGAAAGGATCGAAACGACCAGATTGTCGCCTTCTCTCTTTCTCATCGCGAGCATTCCGTCGATCGCAAGATTCAGTGTCTCAAGAAGTTCTTTTGAAGCAGCTTCCTCATCGATCTGGTTCTGCGTAACGCTTAAAACGTCCTGCATCGTTGCGATCCTTGCAACGCCGAAATCATCTTCTCTTCCGGTAACTGCGCTGATGGCCTTTGCAGCTTCGGAGTATTCCTTTGCAAGACCTGAATTAACTGTGACAGTCTGTCCTGCCTCGCCCTGGTCTTCGTAATTAATGAAGATGTCGATCTTGCCTCTTAAGAGTCTGTCCGTAACTATGCGGCGGATATCACCGTCAAGATAGTTGAAAATCCTGGGCATTCTGATCGATATATCGCAGAATCTGGAATTAACGGATTTGAGTTCGATATTGTATTTTCTGGTGTCGTAAACTTTCTCGCCACGGCCGAAGCCTGTCATCGAGTATGCCATGTGATTACCCCTAATGAAGATATAGACAAAAACGGGCTTGCCGCACAAGGGATATCCCTCTGCTTTAAGCCCAAAAGTATTATATATTATATATATAACGCTGTCTATCAAAGATAATTTATCTATCCCGCAAACGCCTTAATTCATTATGTTTGCGGACTTGAAAAAATTTTTCAGGGCATATTTTTTGTCCCTTAAAATCCCCCGTTTTTGTCTAGATTACCCTGACCGGTTTAAACCCGACGTAATCAGCAGATGAGCAGATGAGCTTCATGCCCTTAAAATCGCCCTCGTATGCTTTCTTGTGGGCGGTTCCGTGAAGATGTCCGTATACGCAGATGTCGATGCCGCCTTCAGCCATCATGTCCGCAAATTCTGTGAAATCCATTCTCGAAGTCACGGGCGGATAGTGGATCATCATTATGTGCTTTTTATCGTGCGAAGGATCAGCCTTATTGAGCTCTTCGACGCACATCTTTATCCTCAGCTTTTCGCGCTCATAGATCTTCCTGTTATCTGAACCTTCAAGGCTTTCTTTTGTCTCGATCATCCAGCCTCTCGTACCTGATATGAGGCACCCGTCGGCTTCGACGACATTGGTCCTTACGAGTTCAAGATTTGTAAATCCGTTTGAAGCGAAATAGTCTTCCATCTTCCTCATCGTCGTCCACCAGTAATCGTGGTTGCCGCGCGATAAAAGTTTTCTTCCGGGAAGTTCTGAAATGAAGCGGAAATCCTCATTGGCTTTGTCGATGTAAGTTGACCAGGAAATATCTCCTGCAATGAGCACCGTGTCAGCACCGGTAACCGTGCTTTCCCAGTTCTCCTTTACCCTGGAAATGTAATCACCCCAGGATGAACCGAATACCTCCATCGTTTTGCCGGGGATACTCAGGGACAGGTGAAGATCTGCCAGTGCATAGATTGCCATCAATACTCCTCAGTGGAAATACTGATAAATTGCCGAAGCGTCCTTGTCCGAAATACCTTTGACTTCTTTAAGCTGCTCTTCGGTCGCATTTTCCACGGCTTTTATTGTACCAAAATGCGAGAGCAGATTCTTGCGCTTTGCAGGACCTATTCCCTCGATGTTTTCGAGTTTGTATCTGATGTTGCGTTTGCCCGCAAGCTTATGCTGATATGAGATTGCGAATCTATGGACTTCGTTCTGCACCGTCGTAAGGAATCTCAAAAGACCCATCTCGCTGTCGGTAAGTGTTCTTCCTTCAAGCCTTATCTCACGTCCGTCTTCGAAAACGATTCCCGCAGTCTTATGCCTGTCGTTTTTGACCATGCCGGCAAGGTAGATATCCTCTGTTCCCTTCATGGATCTTACGACAGATGCGACTGCTTCAAGCTGTCCTTTTCCGCCGTCGACAAGAATGATATCCGGATACTTAAATCCGTCTTCTTCGTTGTGAGAAAATCTTCTCTCAAGAGTCTCTCTCATCGACTGGTAGTCGTCCTGAGATTCGACTCTCTTCATCTTGAATAATCTGTAGGACTGCTTGTCAGCTCGGCCGTCTTTGAACACGACCATGCCTGCGCAGATATCATCATTTCCGAGGTTGGAAATATCGAAAGATTCCGCTCTTGAAAGTCTTCCTTCAGGCGCGCCCAAAAGTTCTTCCAGGTATCTCAAAGGAACTGACGGATCAGCATTTGCAGCGCCGCCTCTCAAGATCCTTCTTACCATCATCTCACGCGCATTGTTCTTCGCGAGATCTGCAAGTTCTCTTAATTCGCCGCGCTCTGCGACATGAAGCCTGCAGTTTTTCCCTAGCTTTTCGGTAAGCGTTTTCTCGATGACTTCAAGATCGTTTTCTTCCATTGTAAAAGGCACGAGAATGAGCGGCGGAATGAACGGCGCATCTTCGTAATACTGCATCAGGAAATTCATTAAGATCTCTTCCTGATCGCCCTCTTCACCAGAGAAGAAATATGTTGATGAACCTACGATTCTTCCCTGTCTTAATTCGAGTTTTCTTACGCACGTCTCACCGCAGTCGGAATAAAGTCCGATGGCATCAACGTCACGCTCGATATCAAGATAAACTCTCTGGTTCTGACGGATAGCGCGGAGCGCGTAAAGTCTGTCCCTTAATGCTCCCGCTTTCTCGAATTCGAGGTTCTCAGAGCACACTTCCATCTGTGCTTTAATGTCCTTCTCGATGCCGTCGTATTTACCTTCAAAGAACTGCACGATCTGATTTACCATGTTGCGGTAATCATCACTTTTTACCGTACCGAGACAGGGCGCCATGCACTTTCCGATGTGATAGTTAAGGCAGGGTCTTTCCTTGCCGATGTCTCTCGGGAAGATCTTCTTGCAGCGCTTTAGCGGGAAGATGTCATTGATCGCTTTCAACACTTCAAAGCAGTCGGAGCCCATGTAAGGACCATAGTATCTCGCACCCTTTTTGCGCGCTTCAGGGTCAGGCCTGAATGCCTTGAAAACTCTCGGATATGCTTCGTTCAGTGTGACACAGATATAAGGATATCCTTTATCGTCACGGAGCAGGATATTGTACTTTGGCTGGTATCTCTTGATGAGATTGTTTTCGAGCAGGAGTGCCTCAGGTTCGGAGCCTACGACCGTGTATTCAAAATCGGCAACATGGGATACCATAGCCCTTACCTTGGGACTGGATATCGTGCCGCCTCCGAAATAACTCTTCAGTCTGTTTCTGAGTTTTTTTGCTTTACCTACATAAATAACACAGCCCGAAGAGTCCTTCATAAGGTACACTCCGGGGCTTAATGGAACAGTGTCCAGACGCGCGTCGAATTTACCGGCGGGCATTACACTGCGATCTTAGGATTCTTAAGATGGGCAAGAAGTGCGTCGCAAGCTTCCTTCTCATCGTCGCCGTTAGCTTCTATCTCGATCTCGGCGCCGTTCTCGATACCGAGGGACATAACACCCAACAAGCTCTTCGCATTAGCTCTTCTGCCACTGCGGACAATATAGATTGTGCTGTGGAACTGTGAAGCTTTCTGAATCATAACCGCAACGGCCTTCATCTGCAAAGCATCTTCACAATCAAAAACAATCTTTTCTTTAGTCATAATCAGGTACACCCCTCTTTAAATACTTCATAAGTATATTTTTGAGTCTTTCGAAAATCAACAGAAAACAGGCGGATTTGCCCAATTTCGACTATTTACCCCAAATGAATGGGTTTTGACAAAACCTTTTGGTAAAAATATCAATCAAGATCCAGGCTCATCAGGACAGCATCCTTGCCTGCACCGTAATAATCACGTCTGTGGCCGTATTTCACAAATTTGAGCTTCTCATAAAGTCTTAACGCGGGAACGTTATCGTGCTCAACCTCGAGAAAAACCTTCACGATCCCGGATGCTTTAAGCTCATCTAACATCGCCCGAAAAAGCTTTGTGCCGATGCCTTTTCCCCTGAATTCCTTTTGCGTTACGATGTTGCCGATGTTACTCTCATCAAGCACTGACTCAGCACCGACATAGCCTGCGATCTTTCCGTCAGCTACGGCAACGAGGCATCTTTTATTGTCATCGGTTATAAGTAATTCGATCGCTTTTCTTTCCCACGGATGAACGATGGAACCGGTCTCAAGTTCCATGATCTCAGATACATCGTCAAGTTCTGCGGGTCTGATGATTATCTCAGGCTCAGCCATTCTTCTTAAGCCTTTCAGCCTGTGAAACCGCACAATAAGATGCTTTTAAATCTCTTGCATCGATAAGTTTACCGCTTGCAAAAGCAGCAAACGCAACACCCTTGGGCATTATCGCAGCGCCCGGCGCATAGTAGATATTAAGTCCGGACTTTGCTTTCTCGAAAGCTTTCTTCATTACGTTTGCGCCGCTTCCCACGACTATGATCTGGCGTCTCGCGCCGTAGATTATCTCAGGTATTTTCTCGATCTTTGCAACGAATGCATCAGCATCGTATGCATCTTCAGGCAGCAATGATTTTAATGTATCGTCTTCTGCAGCCTGCGCGAAAACCCTGTTATTCCTTGCATCGATTGCAGGAACTATAAGTGTCTCGTTTTTGGGAGTCATGGTCGCATTCTCGCACGATCTTGCGAGAGCTTCCGTGGAAGATACAGCTATGCACTTTTTGCCTGATGCAAGTGCCATGCCCTTTACTGCAGCAAGGCCGATCCTGATTCCCGTAAATGAACCGGGACCTACAGTTACTGCATAACCATCAAGATCTTCGTGCTTGATTTTATCCTTCTCCATTACCCTGTGGACCAGAGGCATGAAGGTCTCTGAGTGAGTCAGCGTTTCAAAGGAAAGCTCGTAGCAGATCTCCTTGCCGTCTTCAAAGATCCCGGCACTGCAGTTGCTGTTGGATGTATCACAGACAAGTAATCTCATTCTTCGATCTCTGCTCCCGCTTTCTCAGCTGCCTCTTTAATATATCCGATGTGCTTCTCGCCTGACTCGCACACGAAATTCCTCGTGTTGCCGTCACCGGTTATTGTCATCTTAATCGTGTCTTCAGGCAACAGTTCTTCTATTATGTCACTCCATTCGATGACACACACGCCGCCTCTGAAAAAATATTCATCAAGCCCGCTCATAAGGAAATCGTCAGGACCTGAAAGTCTGTATGTATCAAAGTGGAAGAGCATGAGTCTTCCGCCTTCGTATTCGTTAACGATAGTAAAAGTAGGACTAGACACATGGGATGTGGAACCAAGGCCGCTCGAGATGCCTCTTGTAAGACAAGTCTTTCCCGCACCTAAATCTCCTGTCAATGCGATAACATCTCCGGCAACAAGAGACTTGGCAAGTTCATAGCCAAATCTTTCTGTCTGTTCCGGAGATGTAGTCTTGAAAGTTATCATGCCTTATCCTTCCTTTGCGTAGTAATTCTACATTCAAAGAGGATAAATAGCAAAAGATACTTAATACAGCTTATTCTTCTTTATTCAAGCATTCCTTACACAGTTTTAAAAGTACCGGGATATCATCTGTAGCAGTTTCCCAAATTATGTCCATATCAAGATCCATATATTCATGTGCAATCCAGTTTCTCAATCCTTTAACGGCACTCCATGAAATCTGTTCCCGAGTGCTTTCAATGAATTCACTAGTAAGATTTCTTGATAACTCACTGATCTGCATTAATGACATGCATACAGAATTATAGAAAGCTCTGTCTTTCTTAAAGTTATCTATTGTGTTTCCAAATCGGTTTATAAATCCTTCTAAATCTTTACAATGCGTATAGATGTGCAGAAGAATCTGTTCATCGCGTTTATCCATATATCAGTCGCTTCTCCTTTTCTAAATTTTCAACAAAGATTTTTGAATAGTCCTGAGTTCGTTCTTGAGTTAATGATCTGGTTGTAATCAGATCAACCTGTTTTTTCAGTACATTTTTAAATTCTTCCAATGCACCAATTACTTCAAGCCCATGAAGAGTACCCACTTCTATCATCAGATCAACATCGCTGTCAGGATTTGCTTCTCCTCTTGCATAGGAACCGAAAATATAAACTTTGGGGATATTGTATTTTTTTGCTACAGGGGCAATCCGTTCAGCTATCTCATCCAGTGTGTAAACACACTCGCCTCTCATCAGGACTTCCATCTGAACTCCAAGTGCTGAGGCTATCTTGAATACTGCGCCGGCATTGCAGTTGTTAATACTTAATTTCTCATTTACCAGCCTGTTGATGGTCGTATATGGAAGTCCGGTCTGCTTGGAAAGACTATACATAGTCATTCCACTGTCATTTAATGCATCTTTAAAACCACTATTCATAAAAATATCTCCTTGCGCAAGGTATAACACAGCCGTGTTATATTAACTAAAATATAACACTGTCGTGTTATAGTGTCAACAAAGAAAGAGGCCGTTCCAAACGGAACGACCTTTGAAGTTCTGTAGTAAATCGGATAACGATTAACGCTTTGAGAACTGTGAAGCCTTTCTTGCCTTCTTGAGACCCGGCTTCTTTCTTTCCTTCATACGTGCGTCACGTGTGAGGAATCCGCTCTCCTTGAGAACTGCCTTGTAGCTCTCTTCATCAGCTTCAACCAATGCTCTTGAAATACCGTGACGGATAGCACCAGCCTGACCGGAAATACCGCCGCCTACAGCCTTAACGATAACGTCGAACTTATCCTCAGTCTGTGTAGCTGCGAGAGGCTGACGAACGATGAGCTTCAATGTATCAAGACCGAAGTAATCATCGATGTCCTTGCCGTTGATCGTGATCTTGCCCTTACCGGGAACCAAACGAACGGCTGCTACTGCGTCCTTACGACGGCCTGTGCCGTAATAATATACTTTGCTGCTTGTTTTCTTTGCTGCCATTATCAGTAGTCCTCCGATTAGAATGTGTAAACTTCAGGCTTCTGCGCTGTCTGCTCATAGTCAGGACCAGCATATACGTGAAGCTTTCTGAACATCTGACGGCCGAGAGAGTTCTTAGGGAGCATGCCCTTAACTGCGATCTCGAAAGCCTTCTCAGGGTTCTTTGCCATCAATGTGCGGTAGTCTACTTCCTTAAGTCCACCCGGGAAACCTGAGTGATGACGATACTTCTTATCGTCGAGCTTCTTACCTGTAAGAACCAACTTATCAACGTTGATTACGATTACGTTATCTCCGGTATCAAGGAAAGGAGTGTATGTAGGCTTGTGCTTACCTCTTAAGAGCTTAGCAACTTCTGTAGCGCAACGACCGAGAACCATGCCCTCTGCGTCGATTACGAGCCATTTCCTTTCAATTGAATCCTTGGTTGCAACATATGTGCCCATGTGTTTGTCTCCTTAAATTCATTGATTTTTTTATCTCACGAAAGGGCAAAATACGCCCTTTTTATGCGCAAGCTCGGATATAATAACCGCCTTGCACGGATATGTCAACAATTTTCTCGAAAAAACTTTAAGAATTCTCTTAAAATCGTCGAAATTCGCCGAAATTCTCGATTATTCTACGGTTGCGTTCTCGAGATACCAGATCTTTGACACCTTACCGTTCTCCAACTCAAACTGAAGTGTCATGCCATCCTTTTTATACTCAACGATGAACTCACTCTGGAAAGAAGGCTCGCCGTAAACGGAAGTAACAGCATCTACAGAATCTCCTACTGCAACACCGCCGCAGTCGATGATAGGATCGCTGATAAAGATCTGTGTTACTGTTCCTGTAGTATCTGCGATCTGAATGAATACTCTGCCATCGTAATAGTAGTTGTTGATTCCCATACCCAGACCGGCGCAATTAGCAACAGCTTCTGAATCAGAAGGTTCACCCATCGCAGTAAATACAAGCTCTTCATTAGAGCCGATGCCGATCTCGTATCCGTTGTGTGAGAAAGCGTAACCTCTTACAGCCTCACCTGTCTCAACATCTGAATTCTCGATTGCGATCTGTGTCTGACCGCCCTCGATGCGTGTAGCTACAGCTGTCTCGCCAACTGTCTCATTGGTTGAACATCCTGCAAACATTGTTGCTGCCATGCACAAAGCAATGGCTGCTGTCATGATCTTTGTTTTCTTCATTTTCTTTTCTCCTTTTTTCTTTTCCTTTTCCTATTATCTTTAATCTGTTCAGATTAGGCATATTCAGGGGTTCCGTCTGCTCTTACCGGCAGCATTGAACCGTTAAACTGATGACGGCTGTCCATGATCTCATCATCCGTAAGTTCGAAATACAGAGACTGATGGTTCATGAACTTCGTCGAATCACAATGATACCACTCGCCATCTATTTTGACGAGATTCCAGTAATGTCCGTTATATGTGATCGGATCTCTAAGCACTGTCATGTTCGGGATTCCCGCACAGTCAAGGAGCACTTTGCAGCAGGCATAGAAGCCGTAGCAGTCTCCGGAGTGTTTTGTAAGCGCATTGTATGCTGCTTCTTCGAACGTAATGGTGCCCATAACGGTCTCATAAGATACATATGAATGAACCCAGGTGAAGATATTAAGAGCAGTCTCTCTGTCATCATCACCTCTTAATTCATCAAGAAGATCATACGCGAGCCTGTACAGCTCATTATGGTAAGGTGAATCCCACATGCTACCGGCACCGGAGACACTTTCATCTGTATCTGTGCTCTTGATGGTAACATGGGCATCCTGTCTTCTTATGTTTCCTGCGACATCCTTAGCAATATATGAAACTGTATATATACCGGGCTCACCTATCTGTACTCTGGAAGAATCAACCATAACAAAAGGATCTTCATCGTAATCATCCGTTACCGTAATGCCGTCCAAATAGTTGATTACAGTATCTTCAGCATCACCGACCGTGATGTCATGAATGCCGTAAAACAGCGGTGCGTTATGGTCGTCTGTTACATGAAAAGGAACCTCTATTACGGTTGAATTGTTGTACCAGTCTGTAACGACCACAGGAACAAGATAATCACCCGTAAGCTGGTAATCCGGAACACCGTTCTTATATTCAATTGATGCAATGCCCGAAAGGTCGTAAAGATATCCGACGCATTCGGATGCTTCAGGCCATGCAAGACTTGCATACTGATTTTTAGGAAGAGCGATCCCCTTGGGTGCAGTGTGGTCTTCGATCCTTAAAGTGACGTCCTTTTCGAATGCTTCGTCGTAGAAAACCTTAAGCATGTAGATCGAAGGGACGCTTGTATCTATGCCTGAGATGTCAGTTACGAACCTGGCATCATCCGGGCAGTCTTTGAAGAAGTCCTCGATCTTGATCTGAGAACCTGCTTCGATCGTTACGTCTTTTATGATGTTGCGGTTAGCATCTCTGATGGTGAAATACACCGTGCCCGCAACAATAGCGGCACAGTAAATGCATGCCAGAATCTTTCCGATTATTTTATTCATACGGATTATTAATTAATTACTAAAATACACTTTCTTTATATATACAGACAGATCTTGTCAGCCGCCCTCAGGAGTCGGCGTAGGCGTATCCTCCGGTGTTATCTCAGGAGTCGGCGTAGGCGTATCCTCCGGCGTTATCTCAGGAGTCGGAGAAGGCGTATCCGTCGGTGTATCCTCAGGTGTCGGCGTGGGCGTATCTGTTACCTCAGGCGTCGGCGTAGCTTCAGGCGTCGGTGTAGGTGTCTGTGTTCCTTCCGGTGTCGGTGTAGGCGTCTGCGTTCCTTCCGGTGTCGGAGACGGTGACGGAGATGCTGATGGTGTAGGCGATGGTGAAGGTGACGGCGTAGGTGATGCCAGGAACTCAGACGAACCGCCTGCACGTGCAGGATAGAGCGAACCATTGAACTGGTGATACTTATCATCGATCTCTTCATCCGTACACATGAACCATACGCCCGGGTGATCGTTGTAACCTTCTGTAGCATCGCAGTGATACCACTCACCGTTAAGCTTTACGAGAAGCCAGTAGTGAATGTTTCCGTTGTACTGCGGATAACGTTCAATTCTCATGTTAGGGATGCCTGCAGCATCAAGAAGCATCTTGCAGCATGAATAGTAAACAAAACAGTCTCCGCTGTGTCTTGTAAATCCTCTGTATGCGGCATCTTCATAGTCCGGTGTTCCGGAGAGAAGTCTGAACCACAAATTGTCGTGAACCCAGTTGAAGATTGCTCTTGCTGTCTCAACATCGTTGCCTCTGATGAGACCTGAGACAATACTGTCCGCAAGCGCATAAGGATCTCCGTCACCGACATAATATGTGCCTGTATCCGTGTTCGAATTCGAAGCAGCTTCTTCCTCTTCTTCTTCGGACATTTTGATAGTAAGCTTGCACTTTGCAGTAGAGATATTGCCGGCTTTATCCATAGCCTTGTATACAAGATCGTAAGTTCCGCTCTTCGTATAATCGATGAGTGATTCATCGACCTTGAGGACAGGATCCGGATCGTAATCGTCTGTAACCGTTACTCCCGCATAGAAATTAAGCTGGTCAGGGTTGCCTTCAAGAGTAAGGTCGTGAACACCCTTGATGACCGGAGGAGTATGGTCGTCGATCATGTTGAAAGGAACCTGGAAAAGAGTCGTGTTTCCGTAAACATCGGTGGCGGAAACAGATACCTGGTAGGTGCCGCCTGTTGTAAACTTCGGCGTTCCTTCCGTATAGTAAACCTTTGCCACTCCTGAGAGATCGAAAAGATTTGCTACGCAGTCTTTTGCTTCAGGCATCTTCCAGTTAAGGAAGATCTCCTGAGGAACAGGCTCACCCGTAGGCCCCGTGTGATCTTCGATCCTTAAGACGACATCAGCAACTTTGTTGTGGCCGTATCCGATCTTGAGCTGGTATACGGCAGGCTGCGTAATATCGATTCCGGAGATGTCCGTAAGGAATACGGCATCCATGGGAACGTTATCGAAAAATGCATCAAGCGTGATGGCTGTACCTGCTTCAAGTACAACGTCTTCCCTGACAGAGGCATTGATTCCTGCGGCAGGTGTGAACAGCATGATGCCGCATACGATTGCAACAACACCCAGTACGATGATGCCCGCAAGCATAGCGATCTGCTTTTTGGTTAAAGGTGTCTTTTTTGCAGCAGCTACTGATTTCTTTACCTTGGTTCCGTCAGGCGATACCTTACCGCTGTAGAGCATTGTGGCGTCGTTTAC
This sequence comes from Saccharofermentans sp., assembly GCA_045648465.1. Taxonomy (GTDB): domain Bacteria; phylum Bacillota; class Clostridia; order Saccharofermentanales; family Saccharofermentanaceae; genus Saccharofermentans. The sequence goes on along the minus strand of JAZROA010000002.1, from coordinate 60,116 downwards.
TTCGGCAGAACTTCTTAAGTTTCTTCCGGCAACATAGTCTGCTGCCATGCCTGTCAAAGGATCCTCTTCGCCCTCAAATGTCTGGAAATAATCAGTCTCGGTTATCGGTTCGGAATAACCCTGTCCGGCATTGTAATAGCCGTTTGAATTCTGCTGGGTACTGTAGTCGTTGTAATACCCGGTCTGGCCCTGTCCTGCATCGTAGTATCCGTCAGAACCCATAGAAGGTCCCTGAGATCCGCTGCCCGCATAAGGATTCTCGTTAACTCCGATGGAAGGTTTACGGGTGCTTCTTGCACCCTGATCACCCGATAACGGCGTTAATCCTCTTTCTGAATTCTTTTTCATAACTTTTTCCTTTAATCCCCATTAAAGTTCTTGCTATTCAATATAAGGGAAATCCGAATCAATGGTTCCCTGGTAAACATTAATATAGCTCTGTACAGAATCCGTCGATCTCTCAGGATATGCATCCTCATCGAAATCGTGATTTGTAGGAGCGTGAATGATCTCGTAGTCGGTCATCATGAAGCAGAAATAAGCCTTCGGCGTATAGTCGTTGAAGTATTTCTGAGCATCACAGTGCCACCACTCGCCGTTGAGCTTTACAAGACACCAGTAGTGCCAGTTATCCCAGCTGTTGGAACGTTCTCTTACGACGCATAAGTTCTCGATTCCAGCCACATCGAGCATCGCCTTGCAGCAAGCCCATGTCCCGTAACAGGATGAGTATCTCTTAGTGAAAGTATTAATAGCGGCTACTGCCCAGTTGTCGTACTGGGGAGTGCTGAGCATGAAGCTGATGTTGTTGTGTACCCAGTAGAAAATCTTCATTGCCTTCTCAACTTCCGTATCCTCATACCAGAGTATGTCATCGAGGATCTCTTCAGCCATTGCATAAGCTTCTTCAACGTATGCCTGAGTCTCTGCAGAAGTCATCTCGGCATTATCGATAATAACGACATGTAAGGTTATGGTAACGGAAGACTGGTTTCCGACATCATCGGAAGCCGTATATGTAACAGGATAGTCGCCGACAACGTGGAGGTTTACCTGTGAGTTGTCTACGACAAGGATCGGGTTCTCGCAATAATCGTCTGTAACGATAATGTCGTCGCTGTAATCTACGGACTCGCTTCCGATCATAACATCGAAATCGCAGGCGCCCATGATCACCGGAGCTGTCGTATCCTTTATGACCGTGAAAGGAACGTCGACTATCGAATAGTTGCCGCTTGTATCGGTAAGTCTGACTTTGACATCGTACTTGCCGCCCTTTGAGAGATCAGGTTCACCGTCATTGTATGTGCAGTGAACGTCTGTCATGTCCCAAACGTCTTTTACGAGGGTCTTGGGCTCGGGTGCAGTACCGGAATACATATGCTGCGGAACGGGATTGGCAACAGGAGCCGTGCGGTCAACAACGTTAAGAACAGAGTGTACTACATGTCCGCCGCAGTCGATTGCGATGTCGTAAGATGCGAGCATTCCCGTATCGATCATGTCGACATTGGTAATGAACTTGGTGTTCGGCGGGATCTGTGTAAAAAAGCAATCGAGTGTGATCGGATGACCATACTCGATATCTACCTGGGAGAGACACTCCTGCTCAATGTTGTTAATTAATCCGGAGTATAGAAAGTATGCCGCTGTATAACCTAACAAAGCTCCTGCGAGAAGCGGCATAAACACCACTCCCAGAAACTTTGAAAGGGTAAACTTGGATTGCTTTCCTACTCTAGTCATTAAATGAACTCTGGATCAAGATAGAAGATATATGTAATCTTACCTGTATTATCAAATTCGAAATGAACTCTGTAATTATCAATTGCGTACTCGATGGCACCACTTGTTTCAAGGAAGGGTTCTTCACCGTAAACTCTCTTTACGTCATCAAGAGTATCAGAGATCTTGATGCCCTCAGGAGTAGATACCGTGTCGTCCTTAAGTCGTACCTGGGCAATGATCTCGGAATCCAGTCTGAGCTCTACCTCAAAAGAGTTAGTGGAAAATACTGTTGCCAAACCAACGCCGGCACATGAAGCCTGCATAACCTCATCGTAGTTCTCAGGCAGCTTGGATCTGTCGATGGGAGTGCCAATGATGAAGTTGTTGTAATCGAAAACATAAGGAGCAGCTGATGTCTCAACAGCGGATCCTGTATTCTGTGCCTGTGTTGAAATGATGTTGATATCTGAAGAAACCGGCTCAGGCTCACCTGCGCATGCGCAGAGGCTCATACCGACAATGCTCAAGCTCATAAGAAGAGCGGCAGCTTTAACGATTTTCATTATTCCTTATCCTCCAAAACGTTAAATTAAACACCATAATATGATACACCAAGCGTGTATCTCACATATGACAAAATTAGGGAATAATGCAAGATTTTTTTACTCTAAAATGACTAATTATATTATTAAATCAGTAGGTTAATTTTCAACGGCGGCAAGACCATAGCTCTTAAGCTCACCATAGGTGGCGATCTCATACAGCTGGTCGTCTCTCATATCGTTATAGAATTGGATGTCCTTTTCGTATTCGGCAGCTACGGCGGGAACGGTCCTGTAATCAGTAAGGTCATAATTGTCGACCAGGTACTGACCGAAGAAAACGCTGAGCTTCTCGGCGCCGAAGAGATTAAGATGAATGCCTGCATCGTAAGTATCGACGCTCATATCGAGTCCCATCTCATCCGCATAATCGTTGAAATTGATATAAGTAAGGCCGTATTGGTCTGCATAGTTCTGCACATTCTCATCCCACTCCGGGTACCATTTGTACTCGATCGGGGCACGGACCAGAAGGAGTTCAATGCCATTTTCCTCGCAAAGGATCCTGATCTGGTCAAGATAGTACATGGCATTGTCGCCGAAGCTGTAATCGGGCCTGAGCGGCATCGGAGGGAACTGGCTCATCGGTTTGACGTCACAGCGCATGTAGTAGCCGTTATGTGAAGTGATGTCCTTTGAGAAAACATGCTCGATATCCGTTTTGGTCAGCTTGTTCCATCTGTCATGGTAACGGAGTATCGGGAATACATAGGAAACAAAGGTCTCCCCTTCCGTCATTGAAACATTGATCGCATCGACCTTATCCTTGGACCATCTCATGCCGTCCAAGGTCATTCTGTTATATGCCTCGTTGCGCGGAACATCGTGCTGGAGGTTGTGAACTGAAAGGACTACCACCTTCGGAGTCTCTGTCCTTAAAACGTCCTTCAGGAGGTAATAAGACTGGCAGATATACTGCTCACCGGAACCTCTGATATAAGATGAGATCCCGTATTCCTCATACATCTTGATAGGCGAATAACTCTCATATGCATCGCAGTCGCCGAAGATGATTACGTCGTGAGGCACCTTTTCCTTGTAGTATTCTTCGGTAAAAGAACCCTCGATAACGCCCTTCTGATACTTGGGCATCAGGAGCTTTTGGATAAACCCGAGTATTCCAAAAGTAAGCGCCAGTAAAACCAGCGCAATAACTACTTTCTTTATTGTCTTGGATTCTTTTTTCGCGGACTGCGTCATTACATTGCCTTTTTAAGACGGCGGAAATCACCTAGAGCTTTCCAGCCGATTTTGACGATCTTTTTAATGTTGATGGAGTTTGTACCGCCCTGACGGGGTCTGAATGTCACTTCACGGAAAGCATGCTCTTCGCCGTAATGGACAAAGTAAGTTGTCATCATGATGTTCGGCAGGTTGTAATCCTTGTCGAGCTTGGGAAGATACTTGGCTACCGTCTTGGCATCCATAAGTCTGAACGGTGCATTCGCATCCGGAACCTTTACGTGGAAATAGCACTTGAGAAGGAAACATACGACCTTCTCGACAAATGCTCTGGACTTGCCGTCACCTCTTACTACGCGGTGACCGAAAATGCCCTTATAGCCGTGGCGCATCTGCCAGAAAGCATCGAACTCGGAAGGAAGAGTCTGTCCGTCTGAGTCAGTCTGGAAGATAAAATCAGCGCCGTTCTTGATGGCGTAATCGTAAAGTGCGATGACCTTCGGACCGTGCTGCTTGCCGGTCTCCGATAAGATCTCGAGCTGGGGGTGGTCTTTCTTGAAGTTCTCCAGAAGCTCATGTGTTCTGTCCACGCTTCCGCTGTCGGCAATGACAAGTCTTGAAGCAGGATCTTTGCCTTCAAGTATTGGATACCAGGAAGTAACAACATCAAGAATGTTGTCCTCTTCGTTGTATGCAGGCATAACAATATAAAGAATATCCACGTTGAGCTCTCCCAGGATGTGTTTGCTTTTAAGGATTATAGCATAATCACTGCTCTTTAAATGTATGGTTCTTATAATCTATCCTGCTCTGGACAGACTCAGTCGCACTTTCGGGATAGTCGTCCACCCTGTACTGGAATCCGTTCCATCCGCCCTGCCAGAAATTCTGGAGTTCCTTCGTCGTGTACATGAAGAAATAACTGTCATATCCTTCACGCCAAGTAGCATCACAGTGATACCACTGGCCGTTTAATTTGACGTAGTTCCAGAAGTGGGTTGCTGTCTCATAAGGCCATCTCTCGATGATCATGTTCTCGATTCCTGCGACATCAAGCAGAACCTTTACCGCATAAACCGTCGAGTAGCAGTTGCCGGTACGGTTGATAAACGCGTTATAAGCCGCCTCCGTCCAGGAATCGCTGTTAGTCTTTAAGATGAACTTGATGTTATATCTGCACCACCAGACGATCTGCAATGCGACCTCTTCTTCCGTCATGCCGGGCTCGGTGATCTCATCCAAGATCTCTCTGGCAAGTTCATATACTTCCTCAGGTTCGATATATCCTTCAGGCTTTTCCTTTACCGTAAGATCAACGCTTACCGAAGTGCTGTTGCCAGAAAAGTCTGTGGCGGTATAGATAACCTCGTAAACGCCTTCCTCTTCAACGTTAACCGCTGAATTATCGACCGTGACCACCGGCTCAGGATCGTAATCGTCTGTTACGATGAGGGTGCTGAGGTATGTGACAGAATCTCCGATATAAACTTCAAGATCCAGCGCGCCCTTTATCTCGGGAGGCGTGGAATCCTTGGTCACCTTGAAAGGGACGGTTACGGGCGTCTCATTACCTGCCGCATCAACAAGGAATGCATTAAGGAAGAAATTGCCGCCGTAAGACAGATCGGGAACGTCCTTCCAATATGCAGAGACTTCCGTTACATCATTGATGTTTGTAATGCATGACAGAGCATCGGGAAGTTCCTGGCCGGCAAACATTTCCTGGGCAACGCCCTCACCTGTCGGAGGTATTGTATCGACAATATAGAGTTTGCACGGATAGTTTAATCCGTAGATGTTTATGTTGAAATTAACCGTCTGCGGAAGATTGATGTTGACCTCATCAAAATTCAGATTGCACTTCATAAGATCCGGGAAAGTCAGTTCGCCATCAAAGTACATATTGATGTCTGGCCTTACAGTTCCAGCCTCTATCGTTACTTCGTTTTTAAGAAGCGCGGTCTCTTTCTGATAGAAATTGACAACTACAGCAACAAGCACAACAAGCACAAGGATAACACCCGCACCGGCAAGAAGTCCGATAAGACCTTTTGATGCCTTTACGGGCTTTTGCTGTACCTTTTTAGGCGGAGTACGCTTTGCATTAACGGGATCAGTGGGCCGGGCATTTTTCGAAGGTGCCGGCTTTGAAGGCTGGGGCTTACGCTGAACATTCTGCGGTCTCTGAACAGGACGTTGCGGAGCGTTTCTTCCCGCGTTCTGAACAGGTGGCCTTCTTTGTCCTGACGGATGGTTTGCGGATACACTTCCGGAATTAGCAGGTCTTCTCTGCATCGGGCGGGCATTCTGCCGCGCTTCCGGATTTCTGTTTGTTCCGCCGTTTTGGTTATTCATACTAATCGCTTATGCTGTGGCTTCCGTAATTTATCATGTACTGGACCGATTCCGTAGCAGATTCGGGATAAAGTTCATCATCAAAATTATACCCGTTCCATCCGCCTTCCCAAACGTCACGTAATTCATCTGTAGTCAGCATGAAGAAATAACCGTCATATCCCATTCTCGGAGTTGAATCGCAGTGATACCACTCACCGTCGATCTGGATGTAATTCCAGAAGTGCGGATTGTAGATATAAGGGTCTCTGATAATGATCATGTTCTCGATTCCGGCAACGTCGAAAAGCGCTTTTGCGGTCATCGCGAAAACGTAACAGTTGCCCGAACGCTTTGTTAATCCGTCATATGCCGCTCTCGTCCAGTTGGTGTCATCGCAGACGGAAACATAGTGGACATTGTATCTGACCCACCACGTGATCTGGATGGCCATTTCCATGTCGCTCATGCCGTCCCATGTAATGCTGTTCAGGACATCGCGGGCTTCCTCATAAACTATTTCAGGATCGACCCATGTGTCGGGCTTCTCGTTCAAAGTAAGCCAGATGGAGACCTCCGAGACATTGCCCGTCAGGTCACGTGCCCTGTAGATGACTTCATAAGTTCCTTCCTCGTCGAAAACAACTCCGCTGGTATCAACTTCTATGGTCGGATTCGGATCAAGGTCATCTGTTACGGTGACGTTTTCCATATAAGAGATCGAGTCACCGATAAAGACTTCAATATCTTCCGGACCCTCTATGACAGGCGGCCTTATGTCTCTTGTTACGGTAAGCGGAACATCAACTATGGTCACGTTTCCGGCAGCATCCGTTACGCGTGCCTTGGCGGTGAAATAACCGCCCCATGTATAATCCGGGATCTCTTCCCACTCAACAATCGTGTCATTAAGGTCGTAAATATTCTTAATGCAGTCTTCTACCGGCGGGAGGGGATCAGTCGTATAGAACTTCTGGGGTATTCCCTCTGCTACAGGAGCAGTCGTATCTACGATCTCAAGAACGCAAGGGAAATGACTGCCGTAAAAAGTAACGGTAAATCTTATGGTCTGGGGGATCGTGTAATTAACAGTCGAAAAATCGAGATTGGAATATACATACTGCGGGAAAGCCGGCTCGCCTTTGACATACATACTAAGATCAGCAGTCTGTCCTGCTTCTATCGTGTTCTCGCGCACGAGCATGGCAGTATCCTGGTCGTAGATGGAGATCGCCAGGCATTCAACGCCGAAGACAACAAGCAGTAAAACGAATATGACGGCAAGCGGTACCAGACCCTTGTGTCTCTTCTTTATGCCGTAGAGTTCCCGGGTGCTGACACGCTTTGCACGTGCCGGAGCGTGCTTGGTTTTTTCGGGTTTAAGGTGCTTTGCAGTAGACCTGGCTTTTTTCGCAGTCTTGCGTTCGAGCGCAGCTTCATGCTCCACAGCTTTTTTCACTGCGGCATCAGCGGATCTTACCCGCGCTTTCTCGTGTCCTCTTTTGGAGAACTCTTCGTTTTGCATTTAGAAGCCCCTTTATCGCTCCGGATAGTTACCAGTGAAGCACGCGTCGCAATATCTGAAACCATCCCCACCAAGCATTGCGTCCAGATCCTCGGTATCAAGATAACCTAAAGAATCGGCACCTATTATGCCACAAATTTCGGGGATTGTGTGACTGCATGCGATAAGATGCTCCTCATCAGGTACGTCAGTACCATAATAGCAGGGGTGCATAAACGGCGGAGAACTGATCCTTACATGGACTTCCACAGCTCCCGCATTTCTTAACATGTTGACCTGATTTGCGATCGTATTTCCTCTTACGATCGAATCGTCGATTATTACAACTCTCTTGCCCTTAACTACGGCAGAGATAGGATTGAGCTTGATCTTAACAGCCTGTTTGCGCTGTTCCTGTGAAGGCTTGATGAATGTTCTTCCGACATAGGAATTCTTAACGAAGCCCTTCTCGTAAGGAATGCCTGACTCTGCAGAAAAACCTAATGCCGCATCGATGCCGGACTCCGGAACACCGATTACGATGTCGCAGTCACAGGGATGCTTTCTTGCAAGGATCCTTCCTGCTTCTCTTCTTGCCATGGCAACGGAGATACCGTCGATGACTGAGTCAGGTCTTGCAAAATAGATATATTCGAAAACGCATTTCTTCATGCCGCGCTTGATGCCGGAATCTATTGATGTGATCTTGCCTTCTTCGACGACTACGATCTCACCGGGATTGATGTCTCTGATAAACTCAGCGCCTACTGCTTCAAGAGCGCATGTCTCAGAACAGAAAATAGTGGCATTGTCGAGCTTACCCATGACAAGGGGCTTTAAGCCGAACGGGTCTCTTGCAGCAATGAGTTTTCTCGGGCTCATTACAAGGAGCGCATAACCGCCCTTGATGATTCCCATGACTTCCTTAACTGCTTCTTCAACAGAAGGTGTGGAAGATCTCTTGCTTGCGATGAGATATGCGATGACCTCCGAATCGGTGGTCGTATGGAAAATGGCACCCTTATCCTCAAGCTCTCTTTTGAGTTCGATGGCGTTGGTGAGATTTCCGTTATGTGCGATGGAAAGAGTACCCTTTGAATACTGGGTAACGATAGGCTGTGCATTCTCCGGAACGCTGCCGCCTGCTGTGGAATATCTTACGTGGCCGATCGCGATATCGCCTTTGAGATTCTTGATCTTGTCATTGCTCAAAACGTCGCTGACAAGTCCCATGCCCTTGACGCACTCAATTGAGGCATCATCATTGGTCGCGATACCACAACTCTCCTGTCCCCTGTGCTGGAGACTGAAAAGTCCGTAGTAAACATCACTGGCGCAGTACTCACTGCCGTGAATTCCGAATATTCCGCATTCTTCATGTATGGCCATGAGTAGATTTTAACACCCTGTTAGCGAACAGATATAAGTAAATTTGTCTGTATTTTAGAACCTCAATTTCGGTTCTGTTTGGATATAACAACAACTCAGGGTATCGATAGTAGTAAAATAGCCCTGTTATGGAAAATCTGTTTGACAATTGCAACCTCTGCCCGAGAAGGTGCGGAGCCGACAGGACCGGCGGTAAGACCGGTTACTGCAAAATGCCCGGGATTCCCGTCGTAAACCTCATAAAGCTCCACTACGGCGAAGAGCCGATCATATCAGGAGATAAAGGCAGCGGCACGGTATTCTTTGAGGGATGCAGTTTAGGCTGCGTTTTCTGCCAGAATTACACCATCTCAAGAGGCCCCACTGGCTTGGGGATGACGATGGACAGTTCTTCTCTCGCCGATGCATATCTAAAGCTTCAGAATGAGGGTGCAAACAACATTAATCTCGTAACGCCTATGCATTTCGCTCCGGCAGTTGCAGATTCTATATCGACAGCGAAAACAAGAGGCCTTAAGATTCCCGTTGCTGTAAACTGCTCCGGCTACGACCTTGTGTCAACGCTGAAGCTTTTCGACGGGCTGGTCGACATATACATGCCCGACATGAAATACTTCTCGCCTAAATTCTCTTCTAAGTATTCAAATGCAAAAGATTACTTCACGGTCTGCTGCCAGGCCATAGACGAGATGGTAAGGCAGACCGGTGATATCGTCATGGGTGATGACGGACTGATAAAAAAAGGCGTCATCGTAAGACACCTCATTCTTCCGGGAGGACTTTTCGATTCAAAGCATGTCCTGGATTATCTGACTTCAAGATACGGAAACAGGATCTTCATAAGCCTAATGAGCCAGTACACGCCGATGCCGTCATGCACGGGAAAGCTCAAAGAACGCCCGTCACAAAGGACATGCGAGAGCCTTGCAGATTACCTCGCATCAAAGGGGCAGACCAATGCATTCGTCCAGGAATATGAATCCTCCGGAAACGAAATGATTCCGGACTTCAGAACCTGAAGCCGGAATCACTGCTGCCTGTTTGTTTTTCAGATATCAGATGATGCCTTCGACGATTGCCTCGAGCGCGGGCTGCGGAACGAATCCAAGAGACTCATTTACAACCTCACCATCCTTGAAGAACTTAACTGCGGGAATGCTGTCGATAGAGTACTTCTCAGCAAACTCACTTGATTCATCACAGTTATACTTGCAAACCTTGAGCTTGCCGTCGTACTTCTCCGCAATGGCAGAGATAATGGGGCCGAGCATCTTGCAAGGTCCGCACCAGGGGGCCCAGAAGTCAACAAGAACAGGTGTGCTGCTCATAAGAACTTCCTCTTCAAAATTCATGTCATCCAAAACAATTTCTGCCATTGATCTGTCTCCTTCCAAATCAGTTGTTGCAATCTCCGTTGCACTTCTTGTTTTTTGAAAGGCAGCATTCGCCGCCTTCACATACTCTGTAGTTACCGCCTTCGACACACAATGTCTTGCCGTTGATCAGGGCGTCCGCGATCTTAAATCTTGCAGATTCGTAGATCTCAGTCACCGTAGTCCTTGAGATATCCATGAGAGCTGCGCATTCCTCATGTGTCTTATTCTGATAATCCACATGACGGATAGTCTCATACTCTTCGATCGTGAGGACCTGCGACTCACTGCCCGCACCTTCCTGCGGAACGAACTTAGTGAATTTGGGTTCCTCACAAACCCTTCTGACTCTTACCGGCCTTGGCACTGGTGCACTCCTAAAAAAAATGACATATGCCGCGTTTGCGACATATGTCAATTATAACATTAACTTTTGAAATTCAAAAATACCCGTCTTATCAGATATCTTCACCCAAAGAAGCAAGGTACTGGCCGTAATCCGTCTTGGACATGGACTGGGCGAGTTCAATGAACTTATCCTTCTCGATCCATCTGTTATGCCATGCGATTTCCTCAAGACATCCGATCATTCTTCCTGATCTCTGTGCTGCCCTGATCTGGCCTGCAGCTTCATAAAGGCTGTCCGGATTACCTGCGTCGAACCATGAGAATTCCTTACCCAAAGGAATTACGTGGAGCTGGTCTTTCTTAAGGTATTCCTCATTGACTGATGTGATCTCAAGCTCGCCTCTTGCGGAAGGCTGGATGTTTGCTGCGATGTCGCAAACCTGTGAATCGTAGAAATAGAGTCCCGGAACGATGTAATTTGACTTGGGATGGCGGGGCTTCTCCTCGATGGATACTGCCTTGCCGTCAGCATCAAACTCAACTACACCGAAAGCTCTCGGGTCTGCAACGTAATATCCGAAGATTACTGCGCCCTGCTCCTGACGGCTTGCAAGTCTGAGCTTACGTCTGAAGAAAGGACCATAGAAGATGTTGTCTCCAAGTGCGAGGCAGACTGAATCGCCTGCGATGAAATCCTTTGCGATGATGAAAGCATCGGCAATACCTCTCTGAACCTTCTGTTCCATATACTGGATCGAGACTCCGAGATGTTCGCCGTTACCTAAAAGATCGACGAAAGGCTTTGTATCATCCGGCGGAGTGATTACGAGAATATCTTTGATTCCGGCTTCCATAAGAACGGAGAGCGGATAGTAGATCATCGGTTTATCGTATACGGGGAGCAAAGGCTTGCACACCGGCTTTGTAATGGGGTAAAGACGAGTGCCCTTTCCTGCAGCAAGAATAATTCCTTTCACTTGGCTACCTCCGAAAAATTCAAATTCTGTTGATACTATAAATATACATTACCGCGGACATATTTGAAAGTTCGGAAGCACACGAAAAATAGTCACATTTTCGCTGATGTTATAAAGGGTGAAAAATAAAAAGCCTTGATTACTCAAGGCTTTCGGTGGAGCGGGATACGAGATTCGGACTTGTACCACTTGTGTACTGCGTTCCGCTTTTAGTTCACTTTATTGGGTTTTTGATGATTTATAAACTACATAAATACCGTGTTCGCAAATAATAGTCACATTTTCGTTTATATTTCCAATCTTCTTTTTAGTTCTGCTCCAATGATTTGAGCATCGCGTTCTTGTTCACCTTCGAGCAGATGCGAATAGGTTTCTAATGTCGGCATTGCAGCACTATGCCCTAGCACTCGTTTCAATGATGACAGATCTATGTATTTCATCAGCGACACAAATGTATGTCTCAGGCTATATACTGAGCCGGGCAGCTGCAATCTGTCATAATCGTGGTTTATCTTTGATTGAGTTGGCATTCTTCCGTATTTGTCCGGGAACAACCATTCTCCGTCAAATTGTTCTATATATTTGAGTTGTTTATCTAAAACTTCTTTAGCAACCGGATTTAGTATAAAGCTTCTTTGTGCGTTTTTGTTCTTTCCGGGAGTAATTTTCCTTCGACCGCTTATAGACCTTGAAATAGTTAAGCAGTTCTTTTCAGAGTCATAATCGCATTTCTTTAGTCCGATCAGCTCACCCGTTCTAAGTCCGGTTGCTATGCAGAACTGATATGCATAAGCAAACGGAGTGTCATTATCGCTAAGCTTGAATAGATGTTTTATCTCTTCTGGTTGAAGTATCTTTCTTTCCTGCTGCTTTTTAGCTGTTGGTGGAATTTGTAACGGAATTACAATTGGCTCGCATACTTCTTCTACAACAGCCATATATCTCAGGAACTGGTTTAAGGCTGACCGTGTAAGTTCAAGAGTCTTTTTGGAAGGCTCCTTGCCGTTTTGCAGTCTTATGCTTAAAAGAAACTCCTGAAGCACCTTGTACCTCAGATCAGCTGCATGATACCTTCCCAGTACCGGAATGATATAATTGTCACCTTTTTCTTTTATAAGATAATAGCCTTCGGTTTCTCCGCCGTGCATCGTTTTATAGTAGTTAAGAAACGGCTGCCAGTAATCTTTTACTTTACTGCTAGTCCTTTTATAAGTTCCGTCAATAAAATCACGAGCTTTCTTCATTACAGCTCTCTTACCAGCCATGCCTTCTTTTGTAGAAGTGAATCTCATTTCTACACCATCATCACGTCTCACACGGTAGAACCATCTGCCGCCGGAATAGAAAGGCTCAGTCATTTTTATCTCCTTATTAATAAATATACTTAATTAATATATATACCTAACAAATACTATGGTGTAGATTGTGCTTGCATTCAAGTTGATGTCTTTGCCGTTTTCTAACAATGTTTGATATTATTGTCTGAAATCAGAAAAATTTTATGACAGAAAATTGAAAAAAAAAAAAGCAATGTAATATACAAGTATTGACACAATTTCTGTTTTCGAAAGGAGAAAATGATGAAAATTACCGGAACAGATATTAAAGCCCGGCTGGCTAAGAATAATCTTACAAAGCTTTGGCTGCTTAATCAGTTAACTAGAAAAGGGCACAAAATGTCTATGCCAACATTGTCAGCAATCTTATCAGACAGTTATCAGTTTAAAGATAAAGGCGATGCTGTAATTAAAGATGCTGCTGAAATCTTGGATATATATGAAGCTTTTCTGAAAGAGGTATGACATGGATAAACAGAATAATGAGTTTATTCTTCAATATTTCGAAAATGCGGTTGAGGTTGCTAAATGCATAAATAAGAGTCCGAAATACACCAGAGAACGCATTAAGAAAAAAGATGGAAAAGACTTCAATCTTCAAGAGTGGAATCTTATTAATTTGCACATCGATGAACTGAAAAAGCAGAAGAGCATAAACAATACGGAAATCAACCACAAGATAGCTATGTTGCACAGACAATTAGCTGAAGCATACGAAGAACTAGCAAATCAATGATACCAGCAATGATCTTACAGCAGACTCAATACCTTCTGACCACGCTGCGTGATAAGCAGCTCTTTATTGACCGTATCAATGAAGCAGAAAGTATCTATATGGAAACGGTTCAGGAGATCCGTGCTGCTGTTCGTGTTGTTGATTATGGGAGCGATAGGATCGAATCTAACGGCAAGCCTGATGAAAAGAATATCCAGATGATGTTAAGGCTTGAACAGTTAGAGAAAAAACATCGTGAACTGATAGGGCCATTATGGGATGAAGTTGACCGAATCAATAAGTTATCGGGCTTTATCGAAGTAATGACTGGCGATGAAGGAGAAGCATTAAGAATGTTTTATCCTCGTGAAAAGAACAAGGCACCGGCTAAAAAGAGGGAAATAGCCGAAGCTCTTTATACAGATAGGGAATGTGTTAATGAGCTGATCCGGTCAGGAGAGAGGAAATGTGCAATGTTCTTGATGAAAGAGAAATTACTATTCTAAGAAATATTAATAAATATAAGGAGTGAATAAAATGAAAAAGATTGCAGTAATTAATCAAAAAGGCGGAGTAGGCAAGACAACAACAACCGTTAATCTTGGAGTTGCGTTGGCAAAAAGAGGTTTTAGAGTTCTATTAGTTGATTTTGATCCGCAGGCTAACACAACTACTCATTTAGGCTTTGATGAAAAGGTCTATGAGAAAACAATTATTGGCGAGAACAAGGCGATCTATCACAATGTTTGTGGTGCTATCGAAGCACTGATTGACGGTGAGGACTATGAAGATATTATTCATAAGTCCATTTTACACCATGAAGAAGGTGTCGATCTTATACCCAGTTGCATCGAGCTTGCTACACTTGAAACAAAGCTTCAGGCTGCCAGGGCAAGAGAAACAAAGCTTAACCGTCTTTTGAAGGTTGTAGAAAATGATTATGACATATGTTTAATTGATTGCCAGCCTTCATTAAATATTCTCCCGATAAATGCTATGACCGCTGCTGATTTGTTGTTGGTTCCGGTTGCGACTCAGGGTTTTGCGACTCAGGGATTAAAAGACCTGATCGTTACATCAATTGGTGTAAAGGTTGAACTCAACAGTAAACTCGACTTTTTAGGTATTCTTTTTACTTTTGCTGAAGCTAATACGATTCAGACCAAAAATGCTATTCAGCAGGTAACAGAAATGTATAAGGATGACATTCCGATTTTTAAGACAATCATTCCTAAAGCTGTTGTAGGCGGAATGGCTGCCAGTACCGGTCACAGTCTTTTTTATAAGAACGGATCCAGCACACTTGCTCAGAGATATATAGATTTAGCCGATGAAGTTATAGATATGATTAAGGAGGAAGAATAATATGCCGTCACTTTCAAACATATTGGCAAGCGGAAAAATGGGATTTCAGCGTGAGAGCATTGATATTGATTTTAATAATCTTGTTGTTTTTACTGATCCGAATGGTGTAACCAATCCGTCTATTGTAGATGATTCGGATCCGGAGTTCGTAGCTCTTGTTAAGAACATAAGAGAAAGAGGACTGGATAATCCGATAATCGTCAGACCATTAAAGAATGAAGAAGGTAAATATCAGATTCTTTGCGGTCATCACAGAGTTGCGGCTTGTAAGATTCTGTCAGCAGAAACCGGTATAACAACCATTAGAGCATATGTTAAAAACATAGACGATGATGATGCAGCTCTTCTTGTTGCAACCGATAATTTTAATCATAAGAAGAACTACAAGCCTTCCGAGAAAGCAAAGTTCTATAAAATGGCCCTCGATGCAATGCAGCGTAAAGCTGGCAGAAAGATGGATGGAGGTAATTCCGAAGGAAGAGCAGTAGAAACGCTAGCTTCAATAGTGTCAGAAAGCAGGGTTTCAATACAGAATTATGTCAGATTGACTTATCTTATTCCGGAACTTCTTAATCTTGTTGACGAGAAAAAACATTTAAAACTTATCCCTGCGGTAGAACTTTCTTATTTGCCCGAGAAATATCAGAGAGTTGTCTATGAAACTGTTTTTAATAATGATGAACTCGGAACCGACATTTCTTTAAATACACCACAGACAAAAAGAATAAGGGAAAGAGCCGAACGTTTTGATATTACACCCGCTTGGCTCTTAACCATTGTTAATGTAGAGCCTAAGACAAAGAAGACTAAATTAAATAGAAGCGTAAGCAAACTTCTGCCACCGAATATAAAGAAACCAGATGATATTGATAATTATCTCATAGAAGCTATCAGATACTATCAGGAATCTCAACAGGGTACAGAAAATGAAGAATAACAAAAGACCAATAATTGTAACCGTTCCAGCTGATATGTCTTTAGCTGAAGTTTATGAAAAGTGTGTTCAATAGGGTTCGATTGCACCGCCTAGTTATTTTTCTTCATTGGAAGCAACAATATCAGAGCCAATTCCCAGACTTAATGCTATTAATGAGGGTTTCATAAGGAGAACATAAATGCGGATCAAGTTTTATTTTGCAAGAAAAAATGAAAACGGCGAATTCGTCGAGAACATCATTCCCCGAATTGTTGATATATATCAGTTTGCTACGATTGAGATTAGCGGCTGGTACCACTTTTGGTTTTCCACTTTGGGCGACGAGGAACTTATCTCGGTGAAGAGTGCCGACGGCACAACTCTCAATACGGTTTTGGATACGGTGTTGAAAAAAGAATTTGCAGACATAACGCATTTAGGCGGATTTTATGTAGCAAGCAACGACTGCATCCAATGTATGCAAGAAAGGTTAGATGTGTCTTATACGCATCGCTGCGAAAGGTGCCAGGTCAGAAAGACGATGAATCCCTACTTTAATGTCCCAGAGTAAAGCTGATGCCAGACTGTTTAAATAACACCAAATAAAAAGGCCCCCGGCATTAAACACCGGGGGTAAATCATGCAATTTTAGATAGTTGTAAAAATGCGTTAAATCCCTTGTGGTTGACGCATTTTTCTTAATTGTGCCAAATTTGGCACAATTAATTATTTTTCGGGTTCTACACCTGTTTCGAGTGTAGGTTCAGAAGAAATAATGGGTTCTTCTGTTATGCTTTGCAGCAGCTTCAGCTTAGAGCGAAGTTCCTTTAACTCGCTTTTGAGTTGTTCGAGGTTAGAACGAACAGCATATTCTTCATCGGAACGAGAAGGATTCATCTTTATTCCTCGAAGTTTATTTTGCAACTGTTGTAATTGACCTTCATAGTAGCTGATCTTATGGTTAAGTGTTGCTATAGCTGATTCAACATCTTTCTCAGTCTTTACATCAAGCTCATTGAGTAGGGTAATAGACTTTAGCGACTTCCAGATCTGCTCATAATCTTTTTTCTGCTGTCGGGTGTAATGCTCCGGATGCACCTTAAAATCATTAAGGTTAATTCCAAAATTACGCAACATAAACATAAAGTGCTTATATTGATATGTATCTTTCCAGTTCCTATGGATCCGGTTATACCGATTTTCATACATATAAAGCTGATATGGCGACATTGCAGATTGTTGTTCGCCAGAAGGCATAACAATATATTCGTGTTCCAACCGGTAAAGTATTCTTTCGTTGGAATATTCATCGCCAAATCGGATCAGTCGCATAGGTCTTTCCCAATCCTTATGCTGAACAGTCCAATATTTATGTTTTTCGTCTAAGTGACCGAGTATATATCCACGAGCTGACATAAACTTTTCAAATTCTTTTAGATTGTTACAAAGAGCTATGCCTTCATCAATTATCATTTTGGCTGCTAATTGCCGTTTAGAGTAGTGGGGGAGAACGGCAGGGGAGATACCTCGTTCTGTAATAACTGATAAACCGTGCTGACGAATAATGTCATCGGAGATAGCTGATATTTTTCTGTGATAGCAACAAGGATTCTTCTCACCGTCAAGTGATACCGAATTGATAATAAAATGATTGTGAATATGTTCACGGTCAATGTGAGTTGCTACTACAACTTGATAATTTGAATCACCCCAGACTCGTTGAGCCAGTTCTATGCCGATAAGGTGAGCGTGATCCGGATCGATCTCGCCCGGCATAAATGACTGAACACAGTGATAGCCGACTACACCGCCTAACTTACCGTAATACTCTTTTTCTTTATTCATTTCGCTAAGTGCGTTCTCAGCCGTGCAGTTAATACCGGAAACCAGTCTTTTTTCTTCCGTTTTATATTCCTTTGAAACATAACTAAGAGCATTGGAGAGGTTAGCGATCTGTATATCAGTTTTATCAGAGGATGCAGGAGCCAGAAAGTCATTTTCATCCGCAATCCTTGACTTAATATCGACATTTTTTGTCTTTTCAACATTCTCGATATACTGAACAGCAGCTTTCAGCGATGCATGAAGCGCCCAAATTTTAGTAATAGCCATATTTTTACTCCGTTATAACAGCTCGTTTATCTTTTTAACGGTTTCGGTCAATTCGTTTAATACCTGATCCAGATCCTTCACAATAATTCCTTCGGTATTAGCCAGCCTCGTCAGCTGATTAAGATTTGTTCCAATCTTATACAGCTGGTGTGTCAGTTCCCGGACATCCTTTTTCGCTTCACCCTGAAGCTTTAACTCTTCGTTAGCGGGCTTGTTTTTTAGGCTGCATTCCAATACATACGCACTCATTGAAGCCTTCCCAGACCGCTTAGCAAGCTCCTGAAGCTTATTAAACTCCTTATTAGATAGTCTTATATAAAGCCTTTTGCTTTTGGATTCCGACTCCATTTCTTTACTCCTATCAATTCTGTGTGATGTGTGTTAGGCTTGAATAGGCTGAGCGATGCATCAGCCGTTACCCTATTCCCTATTGTGTCTTCCGACTTTCATAGCAAGCAGGGGATTTGTACGCACAAATCCCGTCTTGTTAAGGGCAAAGCCCCTAAAACCCCTTGCTATGAACAGTAAATTAAGACTTTGTGCGTTTGACAAAGTACGCACAATACTTAGTAAAGTAATCAGTAAAAGCGTATCTACCCGTATCACATTCCCAGTCGTTATAATCCTTGGGGAGCGATTTAGCATGTTTCGTAATATAGGCCACTCCGCTTGTCGGCTGATAAGCCTGAGATTCATTTACAGTCCATTCAGCCGTACCACGATTAGCTACCAATACGGAACATTTCAACAACACTTCTTCGATTGCAGAATTGCCTTTGATAATTCCTATTGCGACATTGCATATATCTTCATAAGAATCGCCGTATTCAAGAAGAGCTGCATAATCATCAGGATAGTTTGCTGTCGGATCCAGATTGTCAGTCGGGTATTTCAGCTCGACAAAACAATAGACCGTATCCCAGTTTGTTCTGTGCATTTCGCAAACTCTGAAAGCTTCGCCTTGCTGATGATAGGTATTGCCTTCAACGGTAATCAGCATATTGCTGACCGGATCATAGGATTCAACTATTCCTACATGTTCCAACTTATCTGTATCTCCGGATGTATTGAAGAAAACAATCCAGCCGGGCTGCGGGTTGATACTTTGCGGTTTAGCATCAGCCAGATAATAGACATAGGCAATATCCGGAGTATTTTCCCAACCTTCATAACCATCGCCACCGTGAATTGCCTGAGTACATCCGTAAGGACAGGTTCTGAGCGAGTCATTTCCAGTTTGACGAAGTACCCAGTCTACAAATAAGCAACACCAGTTTTCACCGTTGGGAGCATATTTTTCTCCGGTATTATCCAGCTCTGCCAGTGCGGTTTCTACAACATACTGGCTTGATGAAACCTGATGATGCGCTATAAGAGGTTCAAAGTAATCATCATACTCAGGACTAAGATACTTTGTTACCATATCTTTTTGATAAAAATCAAAACCCAGTCGAGCCTCAACAACTGAAAGACTTGGGTGATAACAAAGATTGATGTTTACTCCTTCTTTACTACTGTCTGTATATTGTGCCAGTTCATCAGCTTTATATGTAAGCTCATTACCGGCAGGCATTATACAGTTCATAGTCCAGAATATTTCATTGAACTTAGAATCATTTTCAGCCGAGAAAAGAGATTCTATAACATCATCTGTCAGCGGCTTTAACTCTGATGCAGGAAGTTCAGATTCTTTGGAGTAATAGGCATAATATACAGCTAACACTTCTCTCCAATTAATGAAGTTTTCTGCACTGGCTACCTGAATTACTTCATCTTCAGAATTAGCTCCGAGATTGTAATAGATCGGAACGGCAACGGTTTTATTCTTGCCGTATTTTTCTTCAACAGACGATGCGGTTTCAATACTTACACATTCCCAGTAGTAATCATATTGAGTCATCAGCTGCCGTACCGTATATTGATTGCTATAAGCCCAATAAGGAAGATGGATTCCCAATTCGGCACCGAAAATAATGAAACCGACCAAAACAACAAAAACCGGGATGAAGAAGAAGGCAAGACCGGCATATATATTGAAATGGCCAATAATGACTGATAGGTTCAGGTGAATTTCTCGGATCCGGTCAAACAACCGTGTAAATATAGTCCCGGTCTTCTTGCCTGCATCCATTTCAAGATCGCCTTCAGCACCATCAGTCAGATATTTTAATCTTTGTTGGTTTTTCTGATATGTATAATTTCTTGCTTTCAAAGCTTCAGGCAAAAATGCTTTGCCGAGATTTACAGCTGATTGCCAAACGGCAATCTTGCCTAATACTTTTGTTCCAGTGTTAGCATTAACACTATTGGCAGATGTCTTTTTGACTGTTTTACTTTTTGAATTAACCTTATTCGAATTGACAGCTGAGCTGCCATTGGTTTTGTTATAGCTATTTACTCTCTTTTTGTCGGTTTGCTTATCATTATATTTTTTCTTAACTATCTTTTTCTGGATGTGTTCTATTGAACGGTGTTCGTATTGTTCTTGAATTACTTTCTCTTGATACTCATTGGCTCTTTCTGTTGAGATTGAGTTGCGATTCAGATCCTTTTTCTCAGATAGTTCACTTGATTTTGTTTTCTTATCTTTTACAATACCGCCGTCATATATTTCGAGAAAATCATCAGAAAAGTCATTATTATCAAATTCATAATAGTTGGAGAAACGCTTTTTCTTAAATGAAGTCTTTGAAGGAACTACATAATCGAAATATTTAGTTGTTCGTGTTTTCTCGTAGACTTTCATAACTTTTCTCCTTTCATTAAGTATTTCCCTTATTCAGTATGAAAAACGGTCCGTAGGAGCTTTTTATAGTGCTGCTTATGAATGATTCATCATACGCAGCATTCTCGTTGGCTCCCACAGACCGTTTTTAACATAACTATCAGTCAGAATTGATAAGCTGATATAAATAGCTTTCGTGCGGTATCTGACTTTCGAACGGAATTATGGTAGTACCATATTTAATTAATCCGGTTGACCGCCTCAGTTTTTCATCACCGTTGTTCGGGAGTCCGGATATATAAGTAATAAGTTGGTGAGGTATGAAGATAACTCTTGAAAGGTCTTCAATAATCTCCATACGGTTCAGTTTTAATATCTTCAGATATTCCGAGTTGTGAGCTATCAGCTGACCGTTTTCATTATTCAGAACTTCAATAATGTTCTGAGTAATACCAGTCGAGAAACAGTGCATGGCTCTACCCATCTTCCACAGATCCATTAATAATGGTTCAGCAGGAGTATTGAAGAACTTATGAAATTCATCAATATAGATATAGGTATATATGCCTTTAGCTCTGTTTTGGGCGACTCTATTAATAACTTGATCCAACATTACCATCAGACCTAGATCACGGAAGCTGTCTTCAAGATTGTGAATATCAAAGACGATAAGACCGTTATCTTCAGGTATATTTGTTTGTTGAGCAAATACATTTAGAGAGCCAACAGCATATGTTTCTATTGCTGTAGCTATTTGCTTTGCAATGGCTTCATCCTTTTTCTCAGCGGAAAGCTCGTTATACAAATCCTGCAAGGTTGGCTGCCCTGGCATTTGACCATTCATAAATCGCTTGTAAAGGCGAGTCGCACAGCGGTCAACAATTGAGTTAAGCGATGTTGTAGGCACTTCTCCGGCACACATATTCTGTATTACAGACTGAACAAAAGACACTTTAGCTTTTATTGAGTCTTTTCCGGTTGTTGTGCCATATCCTTTAGAAATCTCCATAAGATTAATGTGGTCATTAGAAGAAACAGAAATGTTTACAGCCAAACCACCTAACATCTTACCGAGTTCGGGATATTCGCCTTTCGGATCCACAAGTATAATGTCTGAATTCGGCTCCTTTATTCTCCGCTGAATAATATCAAGCTTTGCCTGAACGGATTTACCGGAACCGGAATCGCCGAAGATCATACCATTACCGTTAGGAAGATTATCTCTATTAATGGAGTTTACTTTTTTGGTAATAGGATTTCTGCCTTCCCAGAGAGCTTTAGGGCCGTAATGTCTTACAACTTGTTCCGATAAAGGAACAAAAGCAGCTATGCTTTCAGTTGTCATTAATCTACGCACTTCAATCGGGTTGTTTATGCCGTAAGGAAGACAAGAAAACATACCCTGAACTTGCTGATGATAAAGAATGTTAAAGACAGCTTTATTGGCACTTGCTTCCTGAATAAATGCGTTAGTGTTTTTCTCCAGAGTTTCTTTATCAGGTGCTGTAATGACAACAAGAACTGTTGCCATATACAGATTTTGATTTCTTTCAGATATATCCTGATACAAGCTACTGCAAGCTCGACTTTCCTCAACAAGTTCCGGCGGAGCATAAGACGATACATCGCCAGCTTTTGATTTGTCCTGACGGTATTTTGAAAGTTTTGATTGGGTGTCTGCGATTGCTCTACTAACTTTATTCTTTGCTTCTTCCTTAGATAAACACTCCATTTCGAGCGATGCAAATGACAGATTAGGAACACCTTTCAGCATATTTCTAAAAAAACTATCAGGAATCGATGTTCCGACACTCTGTAGAAAGAATGACCTGCACACGCTACTACCCAAATCTATATAGTCCTTATGAATATGCCACATTTCAGGACAACAATACTGTTTTATGTCCGCTGCATTTAGTTCTTTAATTGATGAAAACTCGAACTGTTTGTGGTTGTTCTGGTTGTTTAAGAAGTGATAAAGAGAAAGCCTATCTCTTAAATCAACTCTATGACATAAAGAACCAATTTCAGAAAACTTTGAATAGAGATTGTTTGTAAGCAATTCAAAATATGAGGTTGCATCCTCTTCAGAGTTTTGCAAGACGGTTACGGTTAGATATAAACCAGTCACAGATTGACCGACAGTTGCTATATTGTTATAGATCTGACCGTTAATACTTTCCGAGAGATTAGGATTATACGGAAACACCGGTAAGGCCATTTTGTTATATATAGCTTCTTGGGAAATGTTATACGATGCTACCGTAATCTTATATGTAGCCTTATCCAAAAAAGTTGAAATTACACTTTCATACTTTTCAAGAACAGTTTCTTTATCGTCATCGGATAATACAGAAAAGTCAACATCTGTAAACCTATATAACACAGAATATCTGTTTCCCGACCTTGCCATACCATCTTCATAGAAACAGTCTAACGGTATAAAGTCCTGAATACTTCTGGGAATATTAAACTTGTATCTATTCAGATAAGACAAAAGCGGATTGTCTCTCTTTCTCTTATTAAACATATCAACATTTTCCACCTTGGATTTTTTAGGACTTAATGCGTAAACCATCATTAATCGGATTATTTTTTCAGTAGGAAGAGCATACAGCGGCACTTCCTCTAAATAAAACAAGGCTATCGGAGCGCAGCATACCACTATCAAGGCAAGCTGACCTATGGTTGTCAGGTAATCAAATAATCCGACCATTATAATCAGGCTTACCAAAACTATAAGAAATGTGCAGATAATACCTCTTGGTGTATATCCTTTTATAGTCATTTTATATTTTGAAATGTCTTTATTTATTTCTAATCGCATAAAAGACCTCACAAGAGCTGTTCTGTCATTTTTTCCGTAGCGGAAATGATAGTCATCAAAAGAACGCATAAGAAAATCTGCGTTACCATAAAACCGAGAATTACATTGACAGTAGGATCTCCCGTTACACCGTTAATAAGCTTAGAGAAGAGCTTTGGTGTGTCTATTCCTCCGTTCATAACGAGAGAGAATATAATCAAATCCAGAGCAATCACAAAGCCTTCTGCTCCTTGTTTAAGTAAATAAAACAAGAACTTCTTAGCGTTCTGTTCGGTATGAGGGCTGCCGTACATAGATATTCCTATTGGAGCCAACGCTATAGCTGCAATGATGCGGAAATATCTTCCATATACTTTCATAAATATAACAACGGCACATGCAATAACCACAACAAAGTAAAGCACGACCACAACATCAATTAGCAGCGTGTCCGTAACATTGAAGACTGGAATATCTGCAATAAGCTGCGTAATTGATTTTCCTTGGGCACTGGCATCCACATTACCATCGGTAACTCTGTTGGCAACATCAACGGCATCTGCCGGATTTGTTAATCCAAATGCCTTCAGTCCTACAACGGCTCGTGTAGCAATAGTAAAGATGTCAAATATAAATTCGGTTATTGTCAGATAAGCAGCAATTAATCCTTCACAGATAAAGAATCTGATTATATGAGTAAGGATTGCATATGGGTGAGCGCGGTCAGAAAGAAGCTGACCGCCTTCACGCAATACACCAACGATCCAAACGAGGATTAAGAGCCCGGTTGCTATGCCCAAGACAACGGTTTCCGTTTTATTTAGGATTTCCGGAAGTATCGCAGTTCCCTCATATGCATATCCAGTAGACATAGATGGATCCGCATATCGAGTTACACCAAAGTCAAACGGTGATTGTGTTAGCGTATCATAACAATACCCCATTAGTGTATTCCATATGGTATATGCCAGTTGAATTAAATTCTCGGCAAATGCTCCGACAATAACATGTGTGCCGCCCATTAGTTACCACCCGTAAAAATAAGAAGAACAGTATCGATCATAATAAGAAGGATACTAACAAAGATACCAGATACACCCTGATCTAACTGTCTGTCATCCTGATTTTTGTGACCTTTTGCGGCTTTTAAAATAGAGAGAATCAGGTATATAACACCACCGGCAGCTACAATAGAAAGAAGAACGGTCTTAAAGCTGTTTACTCGTTCTATGATTGCTTGTCCTGCATCATCTGTACCGGCATGCTGAATTAGTCCGCCAGCTGTAAGGGCAGCTCCAAAAGCTGCTCTTGAAAGAAAGTCACTGAATCTCGTAAGACTTCTCTTTGCATTGATAATCATGTCTCTTGCTTTTAAGTTTTTCATTTTTGTGTCTCCTTTATAAAAATGTATATAAAAGCAACTTGCAGGAGCCAACGAGAACAATCCGAATGATGAATTCATCATCCGGATTGAAATAAAACGCTCCTACAAGCCGTTTTTATTGAACTTGAACCGCAGATTCTACGGAAATCTTCTTTGCACCCTCAACTTTGTTATTGGTGCGTTTATAGAACGGAATGCCAGACTGATCACGAGGTATTGCGGTCAGTTTAATATTCGGATGATTGAGAAAAGGATACTTTGTGTCATAGACTGGCTTTTGACCATTAAGTTTGACAATACAATGAAATTTATCCATTTCGCCTAATTCACTAACGGTGGCAAGTTCTCGCCCGGTATGTGTCGAATCCTTCTTGTTTATTACTTCAATAGTTTCCTTTCCGAGAAGTTCAGAAATATAGGTATTAGTTTCTTTTTCTTCACCACCAAGAAATACCCAAGAGTGACATTGACCAAAGATAGCAGACCAACCTTCAGAAAGGCACTTCATTGTCTTAAGTCTGGCTATCTCCTGAACAAGAATAATGAAGCCGATATTACGGGAACGGCAACCGGATAATATATCCATATAATTTTCAGGCTGCGGGAATGTCGCAAACTCGTCTTGTAATATCGTGACTGGCACAGTACAACCATTACCCATGTTTTCAATATCACTTACCTTATAAAGTTCTTTATATAAGAACATATATACCATTGAAATGATAAAGTTATAAGTTCTGTTGGAATCCGGAACTCTGAGAAAGAGCATTTGTGGTTTTCTGCCAATATCAGAAAGATTAAGGTCATCCTTACTCATTAGTCTTTCAACTTTTGGCTGCAATAGCATCTGCATTTTAGCAGCAAGAGTAGTCTCTATGTTGCTCAATGTCTTATCTTTTGCCTTATTGAACATCTTAAAATATGTCATCGGCATATTGTTGCTTCCGTGTCTTTTCTCAAAGTCCAAGAATAGCCAGGTCAAAGCTGTATTTTTCTGATTGCCTCTTTGAATAACCAAAGAGTTAAGGTTGACCAACTTCATTGCCGTTGACAGATTTCTTGATTCAGGTCTTCCATCGTAATACAGAAGATAACAAACGGCAGCAATTTCCAACATATTAGCATCATCCCAGAACGGATCCTTGCTTGTACCGGATTTATCCGTATCTAACCCTTTGAAACAGAAAGAAACCATTGAGATAATATCTTCATCGCTTCTGACATATTCAAACGGATTAAATCTGTCGGAGTTATCCATATCTATAAGGTCAAGTATCTTAACATCATAACCAGCGTTTTTAGCAAACCCTGCACAACGGGGAGTAACATCGCCTTTCGGATCACAGACAACCATAGAACCTGAAAGCTGCATTATGTTTGTGTAGACGATAGCAGTTGTTTTATTTGTACCAGATGCACCCATAATTATTGAATTGGCATTCATTTTAGATGTAAGCATATTTGTATCTATTTTCATATGCTCACTTAAAATACGATTAGTTGAGGTTACCGCCTTCATATCTTTAATCGCATTCGGAGAAGAGCGACTGATAAGTCTTTTGTCTATGTGACGAAGTGCTTTGCGGTAATCTTTATTCTCTTTGGCTGCATATTTTCTAACAAGTTTTTTCCAGTCTCCCCAGCCGGCCGAACCGTACTCTTGACCGCCTCTTTTATTGTCCGGCTCATACATTTTCCATACGATGAACATATAAACTATCATCATCAGGGCAACGGAACCGGTTGTCTGATCATTTATCTCAGGATGAATGATACCGTCAAGCCAATTGATTGTCTGAAAATTCATTATGAAGTTGGATAGCGGAAAATATTTAGCCAGATATATACCAATTAAGACCGGTATAGGAAGAAAACAAAGGGCCTTCATCAGATAGGCGGAACGGTTTTTCCTCGGTCTACCTAAGATTGCCATAACTATCACTTCCCTTCAGCTTGTAAGAAATATCCTCTCATTTTTCGCAAGTCTTTAAGTTTCTGTTCTCTTTTGATAGTCAGTTCCGTTGAGCTTGCTTCAGAAACCAACTCAGCAAGCCAGAGTATTGCTTTAGCTCGTTCAACCGGTTCTGAAATGTCGTGTTCACAACGATAGAATGAAAGAACTTCATCCAAGTCTCGGACAAGCCATTTCCCTTTTCTTATATCCATTGTGCCAATCAAGGAAGCCAGATCCGCTGCAACATCACAGATCATAGGCTGATAAAGATTTAGGAAGGCTGCTGTTACATTGTTTTTCTTTAATCGGTTTACATCGTAAACTACGATTGCCGAAAAACTATCGAGTAATGTTCTAAGTTGCGACAGATTATCATCTGAGGCAACCGGATCCTCGCATTTATAAAGCAATTCACCGGAACCATTAACAAGATATATGCCTTGTTTTTCATCACTTGTCGCAAGTTCAAGAACGGCATAGTCCTCAATACAGTAAGTAAAGAGTTGGTTACATTTAATCGTCATCATTTTTCATTATCCTTTCTTTTATCAGTATGTCATTTCTACTTTTATCCCCTGCCCTTTGGGAAGGGCTTCAAGAATCTTTTCTTGTTCTGACAGAAACTGATTATTTACTATCTTCTTTCGCCAGAGTTTAGTGGTCATATCAAAGTGATAACCGTTATCCCGAAGAATGTCTTTATAGGCATAAGTTTTACCCGAAACACAGACAAAGGCATTGAATCCAAAGACCATTCGATTTACCGAGCGTGTGCTTACCAAAGCTTCAGGCTTCAGATTATGAATGTCCGTTATTACTTTGCTTATTTCTTTGACCGGTACATTCTTATCCCAGCTCTGAAGCAGCTGATTATAAGTAAAGCCCATCTTTTTAAGGTCATCCTTGATCTCAAAACAGTTCTTTACTTCAATAATCTTTTCGCTGCTTGTATCGGTATTATCAGGCCAATAGGTTGATAACGCATTCCTTAAAGCTATTTTTGTCTGATAATCGTTTGATTTCTTCAGCTCGTCAAAACTTAACCTGTCTGCATCGAGAGCTTTGAAAAGCATATCTTGATAGATTTCTCTGAACTTCTGAGTGTTATCGGTTTCACCGTTTTTGCAGAAGTCCACATGGTGAGCAAGACCGATAATGAGCGAATTGATAATCTCGCTTTCCTGCCGATATAAGTTATATATCGTTATCTTACGGTTGTTATATCGCTCGTTGGTTTTTCTGACATCCCGACAAAGTTCAACAAAAACCGATGAATAGCTGCTCTGTTCAGCTTCGCTTAATTCACCATAGGCTGTTTTAAGCAGCTCGTCTTTATAAATCTTCATTTGCCGCTGTATATCCATTGTCTTTACTCCTTAAATATCAATATCCTCTTCCGGTTCGTTGCTGCATCCAGCAAGTTCAGGAAGATCAAATAAGGACACTTGCACATATTCAACTGTCGGATCGTAAGCTCTGATGTCTTCTTCGGCTACATCAGGCATTTCAAGACTGAGATTCATATCTTCAGAACTTCCGGGTAGAAGATACTCTTGATTGAATAATCCAATCTCTTTAGCCTTTTCAAGCCATTTGTTGAAAGCTTGATTTATCTTTGCTCTTTCTTCACCGTGCGGAGAAATCAACTTGCCTTCGGCATGTCCGACAAGATAATCATTCTTTATTCCGACAGCTGTAAGTCTATCGTGCAACCAACAAGCACCAGCACGGGCAAGAAGCTCACAATCAGATTGCCAATATCCTTGTGAGTCCGAACCAAAGCTGTGAACCATTGCTTTTGCAGCGTTTATAAAGTTCGTGCTTTCCTTTATGACTGTCATAACATCAAAAAATTCCTGCGGAATCTCTTTTTTGATTGAATAGCCTGACTTCGTAGCAAGAGATATAAAGGAACCGGCACAATAGTTAGCAACAGCGTGATCCATTGCGTGAATCCACTCGTGACCGAGCGATCCGGCACCTTTCATCTTGGTAAGGTTGATAACTTGTCTTGCCGGCTCATAGTGTGCAACAGCACTTTTGGCACCGCCTCGACCTCTTGCTCCAAAGGCAATAGCAAGCGTACCGTTAAAGGAAATATCCGAAGGTTGCATACCCAAAGCATAGGACAGATCCATTAGAGCATCGTAACAGAAGTTAAGTGACTGTTTTCTGTCGGATTCGTTTAACCAGTTGCCAAACTCACCGCCTCGGAACTTGAAATCGTCAAGCATCTTCTCACCGTCAACATTTCTGTTGTGTAATCTCCATACCGGGCCTTTTCTGTCTACCTTTCGGAGCTGTGGTGGTATGTAATTGGGTTTTCTTGAAGATTGCTGCTTCTGCTGCTCAGTTCCTTTATTATTTGCTTTATAGTGTTCCCAGCAATTATCGTAGGCTTGTTTTTCTGCTTCAGCTTTGAATAGATATTGTCCTCTGTAAAAACAAAGATAGTCACCTATCTTTGCATCCTTCATTATCTCTTCGGCTTTGGCAGGAGATAGAAAAACACCTAACTGAGATTTACCGTCTGTCTGAATATCAGACTGGCAATGAACACCTATAATCGCTATTCTGTCTGCTTTAATCTCTTTCAGCTTTTCCATATCAAAGTCTGAAAGAGTCTGTTTGTCTATCTTTGATTTATCAGTTAGCAGAATGATGTCATATTTAAGCGTTGCTTTTTCATAATCAGTATAAAGGAACTGTTTTTTGCGAATCTCCCTTATATAACGGTTGATACCGCTGCCATATAAGTTCATTACATTAACAAGCTTATTACTAACTACATTCCAGTATTTTGTATTAACCTTATAACGCAGATATCCGCAATGTTCGATCTTACCGGTCTTATCAAGATAATCGTGAAGTTGCTTTATCTCGTCTACCGTCTTTATATTCATTACAAGATTTTTGAACTCCTGAATGAAGTCAATATAGAACGCATACTGTTCATCTGCTGTCTGCTCACTTAAATATGATGGTGCAAACTTCGGTGGAAGAGCATCACGAACAAGTTTTATAAAGTAAACAACTTCTCTCGGTCTGCCTTCAGCAAGCATGGCTTCATAGTCAGGTTTCTTCCAGATATTATTCTTGTTAATGTATTCTTTCTTCTCATAATCGGTCAGATCGGCAAGGTCTGATGACATTAAGCCTCTTATAGCCCACAGATCTTTTCTCGCTCCGCCTATCTTTTCGCCAAAGTCATTTAGTTTGCCTTTAGGCATTTTAATCACCTTCCTTTATTGCATCGGTAAAGTCTATTGAGTAAAGCTGCCATTCAGTCTGTCCTTTAATTCTTCTGTATTCCTTTTCGGCGAGAACTCTGTATACCGTGCCTTTGGTAAGATGTTCAGGTATGGGTAATATCGGTTTGTCCGGAAAGACCAGGCCAGAACGAGAGGGATCATCATCATCAGAAACATATGCAGGAAAGGAGTCATAGTTTTCTGAAACAACCGTGTCATCCATATCTATTATTATTCCTATTGAAAACAGCTCCATAGCATTAGCAATGGCCTGCTCCGGTTCATCAAGTTCAGAATTGGCAAGAACATATTTCTTCTGAATAAATGTTTCGATTTCTTTCAGTTCTGTTGTTTCCATATCCTTAGTCCTTTCTTGCATAAATAAACCCCGACACATTGCCGGGGTTTTAGCTTTTGGTTTAATTGACTGATTAAATATCACAGTTTTCGGTACTGTCCGTTGGAACCGGTTCGCTATCTACTGAACAAACGCATATCCGAGGCATTATTTCACAAATCAGCTGTTGTCTTTGCATAACATAACGGATTGCATCACTATACAACGGGTTTGATTCGTTTCTTTGAGTTGCGGTTTCCAGTTCTGTTTGTGTCAACTTGGGCATTACAAAATCAATGTTTTTGTCATTGAGCAGATTGCAAAAATCACGGATAAACGGATCAGCGACAGCATTCTTCTTAGTGTCAATTCCAATGCCATCACCAAATAAAGAAATGTTATAGTCATAATTCGGAGCAAGAGAAACAAAAGCTCCGGAATGAATGTCTCTTAGTATTCCAAAATTCTTACTATGTCTGTCTTGGTTGCAACATACAGCATCGATGTAAATCAGTTTTACATATTCCATAGCAGCTTCATTGCCAAACATGTTCTTAATTCTGTCATATACAGAGTTATAGTCTGCATATCCGTTTTCACCAATAAGACCTCTCATATCTTCAAAGTTATACTTGTCGGCAAAATTAGCAGACTTTACTCCGGATGTAGTAGGCAGATATATTACTGATTTAACTCCGAGGACATTAGAAACATCTGAAACAAACAGCTCATTAAACTGCTCAACCGGATTGTCTCGCTTATATAGAAACCACACACCATTTTCAAGAGACCAGCCCTTTTCCAGACAACCCGAAACCGTAAACTGAGGAGATTTTATATCTTCCGGCTTGTGATTAAGATCGGATGAATCACCGTTTAATGCCAAATGAAACAATTGGTCTGTTTTATATCGTACATCCTCATAGGTAAGATTATTGTTCTCTGCGGTTTTTACCCAATAATTATCTGTAATGGTTGCACCATAA
Source organism: Saccharofermentans sp. (assembly GCA_045648465.1). Taxonomy (GTDB): domain Bacteria; phylum Bacillota; class Clostridia; order Saccharofermentanales; family Saccharofermentanaceae; genus Saccharofermentans. The sequence continues at coordinate 28,791 of JAZROA010000002.1, read as the reverse complement.
AAATGCAAAGCAATTTCTGCATCCGTTTTAGCTGTTAGATTTGATATTCTTTTCAGTGTTCTTGAATGACCTCTTGTGGAATCAAAAGCTCTGTCCGCAAGCCAGTCCTGAATATCATCAGACTCATATATAAGAAAGTAAGGACATCTTTCATTGTCAATGACTGTAACTTTGTCATTCTCGATAGAAGCAACAACACGATTACCAGACATAACTTGTCCTTTTGATATTAAACTCATTGTTGTATCCCCCTTTCTTATTTACTGCTAATTATATCATCGACAAAATAGCCGGGGCTTGATTGATGGGCTTTAGCGATTAAATGTCACAGTTTTCGGTACTGTCTGTTGGATCAGGTTCATCGGTTGTTGAATTATTTATTTCTGTTTTATCGTTAAATTGTCTCTCCGTATAGGTTGGTGTAATTAAAGTGTTCTCTATTCCAATAAAATACCTATAGTTTTGATTAAAAACTTCCTGACAAGCATTAAGAGTTTCCAGTAATTGTTGCTTATTGCCTTTGCGCCATTCATTTAGTCCAGATTCATAAGGTTTTCTATAAATATCATAGACAACAAAAGGCATAATCCCATTGCGAATACATTCTCTAAACATTATTGCTCTTCCGGTTCTGCCGTTACCGTCTTGGAAAGGGTGTATTTTTTCAAACTCACTATGAAAAGCTGCTATATTTTCAAGAGAAACTGAGTCAATGCAATTATAGCTTGCCAATAATTTATCAATAGCATCTGGAACATCTTTTACATTTGTTGTAGAAATCGGATTGATACTTCCTATTTGATTTTGAAATTTCTTATAGTTTCCGGCATCTTCATCAATTCCGTTTCTCAATCTCAAATGTAATTCTTTAATCAGTGTTTTTGTCAACGGTTCAGATATTGTATCAAGAAGATAATCGAACATTTTATAATGATTGGCAGTTTCGAGAACTTCATCCACTTTAGCTTTTCCCGAAATTTCCCCTCTGTCAAAAATGCTTTCCGTTTGTTCAGGCGTTAGAGTAGAACCTTCTATATGATTAGAATTATAAGCAAACTGAATCTGAATATAATGATAAAAACCATTTTTGATATTCCTATCTTTTTCCAATTTCAGTTTTTGAAATATATTAGGATCATACTCGTAATTTATTATCATAGACGAACCTTACCTTGTTAGTTTTACTCAATTATATATCATTTTTTGAACTCAATAACACCCACCGGGAATCCCGATGGGTGCTTTCAGCTCAAAAAGAATTATCAGATCTCATACTCATTAGGAATGCTTGAAGAGTAGTAATCACAAGAATCACAGTACCAACCGGCAGGAATGTTTTCATCCCAAGCTTCTTCATCAACAACGGTTGTTGTATTCTCGTGTCTGCCTTCGTATTCGTCATTGACAACACTATTAGTATAACTATAACCATATCCACTATAGCCTAAGTCATCTAGAATAATGTCAGCTTGTTCAAAGATTTGATCTAATGCTGCATCTTCACCAGAGGCATCAAGAGTATTCCAATCGGAATCAAAAACAACTCTTCCGTTTGCTGTTGGTGCAGAAGGCAATGCAATACCATTTTCATCACACCAGTTTCTAAAGCTACCAGTCCAATTGATAGAATAGCAATATGTTCTAACTATTCTGTCATAGTAAACTTCTGTTTCATCGTGTGTTACGGCATCGTGGTGAACCGTTCTTGCACTACGGTAACTTACATCACCGCTGCAATACGGACAGTCACAAGACTCGCTATACGGATCAGCTGTGTGCGATGAACCGCCCGAAGACGAACCACTTGAAGATTCAGAACCGGAACCTGATGAACTCCCACCACCGCCTGATGTCTGCTCCGATGAAGATGACGGAGTAGAAGTAGGCTCAGCCGTTGTGTTGTTGGTTGAGTTATTCGTAGGATTAGGTGTAGCCGTAGCATTACCGCTTCCCTGCCCTGACGGTTTGGGTGTCGGGGTTGCTGCACTTGTAGAAGTAGTATTATTTGTGGGCTTCGGTGTCGGTGTAGCGGTTTTACCTGAACCATTGCCATTATTGTTTGTATTACCGACAGTAGTGGAACCAGTCTGAGTAGAAGCCTCAGAATTAGCAGCTCCCGTAGGTGTCGGAGTAACGGTCTGCTTCCCTTTCCCGTCTGTTATTGCAGGAGTAGGTGTAACGGTTTGACCGTCAATTACTACAAAAGAGCTTGTCGGATCCACATCAATATGTGAACCGCCACTTTCGTTAAGCTCACAACCCGGAAGAGATGCCAAGCTGACAGCTGCCATTGTGGTTATAGCTATACCCTTTCCAAGAGTAAGGCCGTGTAATCTTCTTTTTTTGTAGTTCTTACTAGTCCTTTTCATATTATTCCCCTTCCTGAACCATTCGTCATAAACTTCTCTTGTTATGTTTTTACCATTGGCATCTTCTATTATGAAATACCCGTCTGGTCTTTGAATAAAATAAAATTCAGGCATATCTTTTATGTTTAACTATACTTTTATTTCCGGATAACAGAAATCCAGCGTTTGCCAGTATTCTGTACCCTCGCTATCTATTTCCCTCTTTATCAGCTTACAAGCTCTGGCTTCATATTCGTTGTCGCTTACCTTCTCGGTAACAACTACCGTTTTTCCTTTTTCAAATATCTGTTTGGCTGCATCGTAGCTTTCGCTTGAGTAGGAGCGAACCGTCTCATAACCGCCATTATCCATGTAGTCTTTTACTTCTTCGCTCGGCAGGTCTTTATCAGTCCTAACAGTAAACTCATAGACTTCTACCTTATAGTCAATTTTAACGGCTGCCATTTTGTTTACCTCATTATTCTTCGTCATCGCTTCCAAGCTCAGCTTCCTCTATGGCAATCAGGAACTTTAACAGTCTGAGTCTTTGTTTGCGATCCATCTTCTTCAGGTCATATTTGATTGTTTCAATCTTCGGTTTCTTTGGCGGGTTAGGAACAATCTCCAGCTTATTTGGAACTATTGCTAATGTATAGCCGAATGTCTGTAAGTATGCAATCAGCGTTAAAAGATTTACCGGTCTTGTACCTTTTTCCAGCCTATAGATTACCGTAGGCTTTATCTCCATCCTATCAGCAACTTCTTTAGCAGCTATTGTTTCCTTCCTCTTTGTCGCAGCCGAATCAATCAGTTTTTTGTAAATAGCCATCAACTTATCGTTATTGTCTTTCATATTCAAAACTCCTTTCGTTATCTACAAAAGATATATTTATTCACCATTATTATAACATATTGGCTCACAGTTTAATAGAGTTTTGAACATTTTGGTTCATAGGCATTTTAACAACAATTAACCCCGACATATTGCCGGGGTTTTGGGTGCTTATGTATCCGATTTGTCTATATTCGGTGTTGGATCCGGATCATCATCACCATCAACTACTGTTCCAAGTAAGGATGGGTTTTTGGCTATTGATTCATAGTCTAATGTGCTTGAATCATCTTTGATTTCCTTATTTTGTTCAGCTTCTATGATGTTATCTATTACGTTTTCAGGACTGTGTATTCCTTGTTTGGAAAGCTGCATATAAATATATGTCTTAGCTTCCTCTTTATCATTTGTAGTTGCTATAAGCTCGTTAAGAGCTTTTGAAATCTGACCTCGAAGCTTAGTCGATTCAGCAAGCAGCTTATCTATTTCTTTATCATCCGCTGCTACAGATAACTTGGATTCATTTCTCTTTGTAGCTCGCATCATGGCTGCAATATCGTGTATACCCGACTCAAAGTCTGGTGTAGCAATAAACCCTTTTTCCCTTTCTATGTTGAACAACTCATATATATCAAGTTTATTAAGGTGTGCCTTTATATATTTGTTGACACGAGCTTTTTCCTTTTCTGTCAAAGAATCATATATTATTGCAACAATCGAAGCATTAAGATATGGAATAATATTCTTAATTTTCTTTTGATCTGAAGTTATCTTTCCTTGTTCTAACCGTTCTGAATTGATAATCATTTTCTGAAGACAATATGCTTCAGGTTCGGGAACACGAACTGTCATTTTGTTAAAAGATACAAACCGAGTATAGTTTTGGAGAATATGGATGTGTCGTAACTGTTGTGTCTTAACACCTATATTACTAAATGCATTTTTGTTTATCCCGTCACCTTTCAGTTCCGAAAGAAATTCTACTTCAAATCCATCCTGACCGGTAAATACAGAAAAAGCAGGTTCCCCCTTCTCGCTATACTCAAAACCATAATGTTTTGCTATTTCAGAAATACTTCTCTTTTCTTCTGGTTGATTAAGGTCAGGTATTAAAAAATCAAGATCTACAGTGGCCATTTCAGCTGTAAAGTCACTGATAAATGTCTGATAGAGATATTCGCTCCACGAACCTACTAAGATAACATTTCCAAGACAGCGAGCTTCTTTCAAACACTTTAGAAAGTTTGAAAATTGAACAATATCATTTATCATCTTGTTTCTCCTTCACTTAACATTTTTTTCAGACTTACAGCTTGAATGTTCCCCATAAGAGCCAGCTTATCAATAATGTTATTTAACCTTTTTCTTCCAAAGGCTTTTTCAATTACCTTCTGGCTTTGTTTCAGTCGCTTGATATTTGAATCGTTATTTTTCCTTTTGTTAATTTTTTCTTCTAGCAAAACTACATCAGAGGCTTTAATATATGTTGATTTAACTTGTTTTCCTTCTCGCCATTGCAGATAATGTCGCACTTTGCCATTAATATATTTACGGCTAATACTTCCCTTGGGAAGCTGTTGGTTTTCAATTTCGTGCATACGACTAATGCGAACACATCTTTCGTATTCATCCAGCAATTGTTCTTCCAACATTGTTAATTCTAACTTTTCCATAGGTAGACTCCTTCTTAAAAGAAGTGTAACCTACATTTTGCGTTTTTTCAACTTTGTGTAGTTACGTATTTTCCCTAAGAGCCATTTTTGAACTCAATAACACCCACCGGGATTCCCGATGGGTGCGTTCAGTTCAAAACTGATTGATTAAGCTTCGCCTATTCTCTTTCTACGAACAATTACAAGCCAAGCTCCAATAGCTACAGCTGAGATTGTTGCAATCATGCAGCCTGCTACAGTGTAAGAAGGTGTTACGCTACCGGTCATCGGGCGATAATGGAGCGTAATAGTCTGATCTGTATCGGTCAGATCTTCGTGTCTTGCAATCAAGAGATCTCCGGTCTGAATACCGTTCTTAATCTCTTCATCAGTTGCTACATCATAAATCTTCTCAAAGATTACAATCTTGTCACCTTCAGCAAGGCCTTCTGTTGAGATTGTAATATCAACAGTTACCGTACCGTCTTCTGTTGTCGGATTAAATACAACAATGCTCTTAACGGGCTGTCCAGCTGCCAAGATCTGAGTGCCGTCAGACTTAAATGCTGTAGCTTCAGCTCTATAAGTTCCACCAATTTCAAAGCCGGTAAAAGCAATTACATCGGAGATTGTTATAGTTGTTACCTCGCTTGAACCAAGCCAAACTTCCTTTGCATTAAGAACTGTAGCTGTTGTTGCAGCTGTCGGTCTCTTGACGGTCTGATCCTTATCGGTCAAATCAGCGTGTGTTGCCAGATGATTACCGGTTGTCTTTTCGTACAAGTCCTCAAATACAACGAGCGTTGTCTTTGTAAAAGGTACAAGAACATCCGTGAAAGCGATAATCTCATATCCGTCTGCTGTTGTTGCTGTAAATTCAACAGTCTTAGTATAAGTCTTACCTTCACTATCCTTATACGGCTGTCCGGTTGTGGTATCGATCAGCGTTCCGGTAAAGTAATATGTTTCACCGGGGTTAAGGTTAGTGTAAGTAGCCTTATCGTTGATATTTACTCTTTCCTTATAAGTAAGGGTATGAGTTCCGTTATCAGCGTCAGTAGCCGTTGTCTTTACATCAACTTCTTTTCTCTCAACGGTCTGGCCTTCATCCGTCAGGTCTGCGTGTGTCGCAATGAGTGTATTGTTTGAGTTCTCGTACAATTCCTCAAATACTACGAGCTTAAGCTTTCCAACGGGTACAAGAACATCCTTGAATGTTACCGTAACCGTTCCGTTAGCTGTTGCAGGAGTAAATACAACTGTCTGAGAGTATGTTTTGCCGTCTTCATCTTCGTAGAGCTTTCCGGTTGTTGCATCGTAAAGATGTGCGACTGTCTTATACTCTTCGGTTGTATTAAGGTTTGTAAAGCTTACTTCATCAGTAATAGTTACCTTTTCCTTATAGGAAAGCTGATGTGTTCCGGTATCGGCATCCGTTGCCGTTGTTTTCAGCTCGGATTCCTTTCTCTCAACAGTCTGGCCTTCATCATTAAGATCTGCGTGTGTCGCAATGAGAACATTGTTCTGGTTTTCATACAGATACTCAAAGATTACGAGTTTTGTGGCTGTCATAGGAACAAGAACATCCTTAAATGTTACTGTTGCCTTGCCGTTCTCAGCTGTAGGAGTAATTACTACCTTCTGAGAATATGTTTTACCGTCTGCATCTTCATACGGTTTTCCGGTTGATACATCATAGATGAATGCTTCTGTTGTATAGGACTCGCCTACAACAAGACCTTCATAAGCAACTTCATCAGTAATAGTTACTCTTTCCTTATAGGAAAGCTGATGTGTTCCCGTGTCGGCATCCGTTGCTGTTGTGTGGAGCTTCGGCGGCTGCTTTGATTCATCAGTCAGATCAGCCGTTGTTGTGGCATTAGCCGTAACCGTAAAATCGTGAGTCGAAGTATCTAACTTAAACCATCTTCCTGCTGTAATTTCCTTTGCATAGTAATCACCAACAGCAAGCTCAATGTTTGCATTCCCGGAAGTCCAAGGATGAATGGGAGTAATGCCAGCAGCATAGACAACATCAGAAACCGCACCAGAAGCATTAAATGTTATCGTGCAAACAAGATTATCATTATCCTTGTAATAGATGCCGTACTTTGTTCCGTTAAGGGAATGGAGTCCGGTAATTACCGGAGAACCAGCTGCTACAACCTTTGTCGGAGCATAGAAGCCGACTTGCGGGGTTTCCTGCATGACAATATCAGATGCAGTTGCTTTGTTGTAGATGGTATTGTCATTAAATACAGTATCTGCGATGGGAGAACCATTGTTATCATAAATATAGAAAACAAGTGGTTTGTCCGATGGAACAACAGCATAGCCAGTAGGTGCTGAAACCTCTGTAACCTTATAAGTTCCTAAAGGCAATGCTCTCAAAGAGTTAAAACTACTAAAATATCCACTCGAGTCAGCTGCTGCAAGAGTGGACTGATTAATTGTAATTTGGCCTCTGCGTACTGATACTTGTGATGCTGTAAGCGTTAATGATACTTTGGGTGTGGCACTGTTTAATGTATTAATATCTGTTGCTGTTCTAATATCTGTTCTGTCATAATAGTCAACTCTAAAAACAGCTCCTGCTAAAGTCTTATTTGTGGCAGTGTACCAACCGTTGTGGTCTTCTTTTTCAAGAGTCCAAGAAATAGGATCCGACATAGGTTCATCCTGAACATTTACTGTTACTAGCTTGTTTTCGGCAGAACTAAAGTTTACCGTGTGCTTTGCGGTATCAAGTTTATATCCCTTGCCTGCGGTAATTTCCTTTATATAGAGGTCTTTTCCGTCAGCAGACTTAAGAGTATAAGCCGTTGTGTTTCCGCTTGCATCAAGAGTAAACGTGTGGATAAGTTCATCATTGCTTGTCTTATACAAGCCATAGGTTGTACCAGTCATATCGTAGCAGGAGTTTCCGTTTACGATTGCTGTATTGGTAGATGTTTTCTTTACTGTAACGGATGTCGGAGAGTATGTAGCTCCGCCACGAGCAATGGTCTGATAGGTTGTTGAGTCCACTTGATGCTCATATACTTCCGCCCACCAGTTTTCGTAGTCGGAATCAGCTCTTACTTCTTTCAGGTATGCAATATATTGTGCGAATACCGTCTTAAAGTTACCATCGGGAATGCCTGCAACACTATAATCTTCGTTATAGTATGCATAAGAAGCTGCCAAATGGGCGATTGCATAAAGTTCACGGTTAGGATCTGAATTGTAATTGAGATTACCGGCATCTACATTTTGCGCTGAGAAAGAATCCGGAATAGCTACCTTCAGGACACTTTTGCCATTATCTCTCCACCAGTCTATCTCCAACTGATAAAGGCTTCCGCCCGGCGCACAAGCCAACGCGGCTTGGAATAAAGTGTTGTTGGCAGCATCCCAGTTTGAACTGTCTATACTATAACCATTGTCGGTGATAGGCGGTGTTTGCTTGAATGGCTGGATACAATAAATTGAAGCAGAATACAAACCATTAGATGCGTATGACCAGTTATCGTTGTCAATCTGGTCATTCATAGCAAAAGTGCTACCGTAAATACCACCCTCAAAGAAGTCATAATACTGTATTTCCGTATCAGCATCTGCACCACCAAAGACATAAATGTTATTATCGCCGATGTTATTTACGATAAAGTTACCGTAATCATCAATGCTGCCAACCTTGTAATAGATTTCACCGGTTTCAGCAATAGGTTCAACATATTCAGTAGCAAGCTCTGATGTTCTATTATCGATGATAATACCCAATGCCTTGGATGCAGCTTCTGATGTAGAGTCAGCTGCTACATAATACTCAACGCTATCACCATAGTTGGAGAATGACTGTAATTCGCTATTAGAGTTAATAGCACCTACAGTAACTACACCGTTAAGTCCGGCAGGCAGATAATATGCTGCATCTGTGCCGTTGTTACCGGCAGATGCAACAACAGTTGCCCTGGCATTCTCAACCAATGACTTGAAAAGGTCATACTTTCCACAATCTCTGATAGCAATAGCCATAAGGATATAATCAACACCCATATCTTCTGCCATTTGAACGGCTGCATATACATCAGAAACATTACCCTTACCATCATCACCAATAGCCTTGATAGAAATAATGTAAGCTTCATTGGTTTCATTAAGGATGAATGAAGCCATAGCCGTACCGTGACCGTTATAGTCTGATGTATCATCACCTATTACGGAATAGCTCTCGTTAGCGAGATTGGATCCGGTATCGATCACAGCTACCTTAACCGTTGCATTAGGATTGATCGTGGCACTTGAAACAACACCATCGAAGTCACCGCAAAGACCAAGAGTACCGTCAATGTCATACTCATAACCGGATTCGGAAATGAAGTCGATTGCAGAAATGTACTCATTCTGTTCGTCAAAGTAAAGGATGTATGTGCCTTCGAAGTAAACACCATTGGCTGCATTCACAACCGAAAGATCATCACTTGTTTCTACGATAAGCCTTAAAGCATCGGAAGGGAGTTCCGATACCAGCTTATAGTATTCCTCAGATGACTCCGCAAAAACAATGTTGCTAACCGGAGCAACTTCAACAACCTCTGTTGTTTCTGTAACTTCTACCGGCATTTCTTCAACAACAGACTCTTCCGTTGCAGGAGCCGTTGTTTCTGTTTCAACTGTAGTTTCCTCAGTCGGTGCCGTTGTAGTTTCTTCTGTTACCGCTATCGTTTCTTCGGTTTCCGGTAACTCTTCTGCATAATCAGAATAATCGGGCTGCTCAAACGGTTCTGTTGGAGCAATGATGATTTCTTCTGTTTCCTCTGTACTCTCGTCTGAAGGAATAACAGATTCTTCGGATTCCATAGTTGTTTCTTCAGTCGGAATTACCGAGTCTTCTGTTAATTCGTCAGCAAGAGTTGTGATTGTTGCCTGCAATGGACTGAAAGCCAGAGCAAACGCAATAACACCGGATATAACCGGTTTATTGAGTTTATTCAACTTCGCCAAGCAAGCTGCGAACTTTTCTTTTACTTTCATTGAAATTTTCCTTTCTTGCTAAGCCTTCGGGAAATGCTGTTTTTCCCTCTAACTTCTGTCAGCTTTTTATCAGAAGTTCCCTCGTCTGTTTTGTATATAAAAATCACTCCTTTCGGTGCGTTTATAAAGACAACAAAAAAGACACCCGAAGGTGCCTTAGAAATGATTATTAGTTATGTTTAGATGTCTATATCGTCATCAACCTCGTTATCAACATCTGCATTTTCAGCTTCCAGCGCAGCCCTTCGCACATCCATTTCAAGAATATGAGGCTCTACTACTCCTTTCTTTACATCCTTGCAGTGTTCCTGCCACTCATTGATAAAGTCTGTTGTTTCCTTATCTCTTATCGGTTGGTTATAAGCCATAAACTTCTGTCTTACCGTTAAGAGATCCGGTGAAAGCTCAATGGTTACATATGAACGGTTAGGACTTTCCTTTCTTCGCATAACAAATATCAACGAATGACCGCTTGCGATTCTTGATGAATAACTGGCAACACAGTTATGCTGCTGTTTAGCTTCATTTAAAAGGTCATCGTAATCTCTTACACCTCTTATAATGAATTTTTCGTTTTCGTAGTTATACTCCTGAAGCTTCTTGCAGCCGTTTGTCATTTTTTGAGCTTCTATCTCATTTCTCTTCTGTCTAACAAGACGAGCTGCAACATCGTGTTCTCTTTTAAGACTGTCACCGTCAATTCTCGGTTTCATTTCAAGCAAGCGACACGATTCAAGATAATCAGATATTAGAGTCAGAGCTTCATATGTTCCTATCGCTTCATACTGATCGAGTCTTTGAAGATAGTTGACCAGAGTTGAAAATGTAAATACAGCTTTGTTCTCGTGTTTCTGATTCAATATTCTTTGGATCAGCTGCAACGATTTGTCATTATAGTTGTTATCGTATATCTGCTGTAATTCATCAGGAGAGGTTTCAGAAAACTTATCCAGTTTTCTTATCCTATCCCAGACGGTCAGATGCTGCTCTTCTTTCAGGATTTTACATACCGTTGAGGTTGTCTTAAATATCTTCTGTATCTTTCCCGGAGTTTTATCAAACTTGATAAGACGGTTAAATGAAGTAACAATCTCACTGTCTATATGACTCGGATATTGAATAAGCTGTTCAACAAATTTATAACCGGCCTTATCAAGCAATTCGATCTGAGGACACATCATAAGTAGTTCCTGAGAATACTTTTTGCCCTCGCTGCGAGAATATTTAAAGGTATAAGGCATTGCATCATGAAATATATGACTTCTGGCATAGTATGTTTGCAGAAAGATGACCTTATCTGTTGGTAGACTCGTCATCAGTCTCCATTTGCCTTCCCAAGAAAATTTAATATCCCATTTACTTGGATGATATGAAGATGCTCCCAGACTACCGCCAAGAAATTCAATATTACAAGGTCGCCACCACGCATTTCCGTTTTTATCAAAAAAGACCATAGTTTGCTTTTCCGAGTGTTCCCAACCGCTTCTGACGTGAATATGAGCAGAGAAGTGATCTTCCTTTATCTGAGAAGAATATTCAGCTGTTCTTGCACCACGAATATCTACGCTATATCCGTGTCTTTCCCTTCTGAAGTTTTCTCCAACATCCAGATAGCAAGTATCGGTTGACATATACTGGCATAAATCAGATAGGTCACGGATATTGTTAATCCGTTCCAGTTCTTCTTCGGGGAACACAGGTTTTACCGGTTCCTCTTTCTTCACCGGTTTAGGTGCAGGAACGGGTATTGATTGTTCCGTTTTAATTGGATCTGTAATAGGGTTGTTTATCTCTTCAACAAGTTTGTCTAATTCAAATAAAGATATTTGTTCCATAGATAAGCCCTCTTACTTCAGAAGAAGTCCGGATCCGGATCAATACCATCGTTTTCAGCGTTGAGCATCGGATTGTTGCCAAGAATACTCATAAAATATTCTTCGTTATATGGTATAAACGGTTCTTTTACTTCCTTAACATCAACTATATGTGCCCTAGCAAGCGACTGCATCATAGTTGCCGCTTCCATAGCATCTTTTGCCGAATCAGCACCCATAATGGCTTGCATACCATTACTAAAGGTACAAAGGAATTTTTTAATGTTGTTCGCCATGTTCATTCTCCCTTGATTCAGATTTCTATTTCTTCTTCCTGAAGCATTTCATCAAAGTCACCTATTTGTGCCGCACAAAAGGAACGAATCTCACGAGGCACGGTGTTGTCTGATAATGTTGAAACACACCATTCATAACCTTCTATAAGATTGTCCGGTTCCTCAATCCGTTCAGGATCACAAAATGCGGCTATCTCACCTCTGTCAAACGGCAAGTTCTTCATCAGTAGTTCGACTAAGGCATCCGGTTCAATGTCTGTATGCTGTAAGTTGTGGTGAATTGTTCTCAGGTTGTTTATCTTGTCAGCTGCAACGGATGGTGTCTTTTGATACTTTTGCATCACTTCGGATTCGTAGTGAACGCAAAATCGCAGCCAGTCAAAAGAATTGGTATTATATGAGATTGTCATAGCTCCACCCCGTCATCACCCTTATCTTTATCTTCTGAGTCCTTACCGAGAGCTATCTTAATGTTGTTGATAATACTCATTGCAATTTCAGTAGAAGATTGGAAACGAGATATTCTTTCGCCTTTCCAGCTCTTATGTGTATCGTTGATACCGTTGAGCAGCTTGATACCGACTCCCGGTGGATCAAAGTCATTAAGGTTTATTGTGTAGTCATCAAGCAGCGTATCAGTTTCCTTAATCTCTTTTCCGGGAACATAATCAGCTTTGGATGTACCGCACGGACAGAAACACCTATGAGCCTGATCGATCTCAGGCAGATATTCATCAAGCCATTCGTTTTTCTCTTTTAGAGCAAATTTGCTTTCCGTAAGATAAGCAGAAAGGATGAACACTTCCAGATTCGGCTCACAAGTAACAATCTGTCTTATTGCCTCAACCACTTCCCTATGCGGCTCTAAGTTTCGGAAGTAACCTTCCTCAAACAGATCTTCCAGCTTCTTTGTTGGGTTAAAAACCGCAAGAGTGCCATCCATATCAACAAATAACCGAGTCTTTTCGGACTCGGCTGCATGTTCTCTTTTAGGTTGTATATCAAGACTTTCAAAGTCTGAGCATTCGTATATTTTCTTTGGTCTTATTTCGGCTTCAAAAACCTTATTCCACATTTCGTAAGTAGCATCGCCTGCATATCCAGCTATTAGTGCGTTAAGATCTGAAACAAAGTTTAAGTAGGCTTCATCAGGCTTGTCAAATTCAAAGTTCCCGTTGTTTTTTTCCATAGTTGCCCTGATAGCATCATTGTATTTCTCTGCAAATTCGGAAAACTTACAAGTAATTGTAGATTCATTCGGGGAGTTAGGAACGATAACTTCAACATTGTTTGCCAGTAAAGAAAGAAACTTGTCGTAAGGTTCATTACTATCTTCGTCTCCGAGAACGAAAGCAACATAAACATCATTTAATACCGTGTCGCAAACATCAAAATCGTCGGTATTACACGAATCGAAGTATTCTTTGATAGTCATAAATATCTCCTTTCTTAATCTTCATTTGCCGGTTGGCAGATAACTATAAATTCCGTGTTCATAGGATAAGATTCCTCAGTACACGGATCCTTACCCCAGCCACAAGCGGTAATGCAAAGTGTTTCTTCATCATAGGTTGTCGGATCGAGATACGGCATTAATTCCGCATCCGTTGCATATACCGTGTCTATGATTATGTAAATATGCTGCGTACCGTCTGTTGTGGTTACAACAACTTCCTCGCCTATATGTTCTTGTAAAAACTGAATAGAACCAAGTTTTGTATCAAGGTCGCCTATCTGCCTATGTCCGAACAGATTGCATAGCCCTTGTTCGCCAATTTGAACAGTTCCGGGATAACGGCCTACTCCATATCGGAGAGCATTTGTGCTGCAAGTATCCCAGATCGGCTCCTTTACATCGATACAAGGTATTTCAAGGATTCCCAGTAATGTAAGTGTTTCGTGTTCATCTGATAACTGGCTCATGTCTTCAATGAGCTTTTTTAGTCCGACATCCGTGTTACCGTCTTCACCCTGAACAGCTAATGCCGGTGATGCAGGAACTTCAAAAGTAATAACACCTTCACCTTGTATGATTGCAGATTCAACGGCTTCAACAGCTTCATTACTGTATTTCTGTCTGATAAGAGCTTTTATCGGTTCTATCAGAGCAAGTGTTAAGCCTGCTATTAGTGCAAGTCCTAATAAGACTCCGCCTATTATCTTTATTGCTTTCTTCATATGATTATTTGCTAAATATCAATGTCATCGTCAGCTTCTTTGTCTTCACATTCAGATAAATACTGAAATATATCTATTTGTCCGGGTTCCACATTACTTTCAAGAGCGAACTCGCCTCGTTCTATCCACGCTTCATAAGCCTTACTGATAGTACAGTCTACAGCCCACTGTATCTGTTCTTCTTCAGAATTAAGAAAAGGAAAGGTTTTTACCCTTGCCAGAACTCTTTCGTATATCCATTCTTCGTTGTGATTCTTAATCACTTCCAGACCGATTTTGTGATAATCGGATTCCTTAATGTCTCCTATTTTCGTCTTATACCAACCGTGTAGTTTATAATCACGGCTATATGTACCGTTAGGGTTTCTTGTCTTCCCTACTTCTACTGGGCGATAACACTGTATTCCCGGTAACAGATCGTCATAGGATAATGATGCAATATCCAAATCGTCATAACCCATTTCGCCCTTTGTGTTCATTTGTTACCTCGTTGTTGTCTATGGATTCTTTTTTATGACAAATTTGCCAAATTGCTTTTTGTGGCAATAAGAATTAAATGATGCAAATCTATACTTACTTCTTACGGCCTTGATTACATAATTCAATCTTGCATTTGCGGTATATTTCGATTCTTTTTCATACAGCTTTTCAAGACAATGCTTTGCATCCCGCTTACTTAAGATTTTGTTTTGTTCTGAGATAGCAACCAAAAGTTCTGATAAGTAAAAGCAAAGTTCTATGAAATACCGTGATTGACTCGATGCTTCTTCAACCGTCTGCATATTATTGCTATTCTGCATCTTTTATATCTCCAAATCATCATCAATGTCATTTATAAGTTCGGGATCCGGTTCGTGCATATATTCACTGTTGCTAAAGATTCTTACTTTATAGAAAGCTTCTGTTTCTGATTTGCTCTCATAACAAGTTATGGTTTTGTCCGGATTAAGAACAAGTCGATAACGCTTATCATCAGA
The DNA here is from genome assembly GCA_045648465.1 of Saccharofermentans sp. Taxonomy (GTDB): domain Bacteria; phylum Bacillota; class Clostridia; order Saccharofermentanales; family Saccharofermentanaceae; genus Saccharofermentans. The sequence continues at coordinate 13,678 of JAZROA010000002.1, read as the reverse complement.
AGGTCTATGCCATTGCCAGTCTTTTGGATCTTCAGTACCGTACCATTCGTCAGTCATAACTTGTTCCTTGTTATCAACCATACAGTTTAGATAGCAACGGTTTAATCTGTTATATATCTGTTGTTCTGTCATCACGCTTCTCCTTTCAGGCATAAATAAACCCCGGTCTCCCGGGGCTTAAATCACAAGTTTTTGATGCTGTTCTATGTTATTCAGATTTCATAATCATTATTTGTTAAGTAATCTAAGTGCCGTCTGTACCTTTTGGGAATTTCAATATCTTGCGGATATTCAATTTCTTTCATAAACTCACAAAGCGTTGCATATCCTTCTTCATAAAAAGTTTTGATGCGATGCTCTTTATTCGTAATTCCCTTATAGCTCGGTGGGCAAATAAAAGTCCAGTCAGCACCTTCGTTGTCAAATATGATTCTATAATACTTTTCTATATCAGCATCAGGGCTAACCATCTTTCTTAACAGAACACTGTGTTCTGCACCTTCATCAGCTAGAGCTACATAAGCAGCAGAACCATCCATAGAAACCAATGCCATCAACGGCTCATTGGTAGGTCTTGGATCTATATTGTCTAACCAGTTAATTTGCATTTTGCTTTTCTCCTTTACTTAAAGGAATTATAACATTTTTGAACTCAATAACACCTGCCGAGAAATCCCGATAGGTGCTTTCAATTCAAAATTATTCTTCTGCCTGAGTTTCAACCGGAACGGGTGTTGCTGTCGGCGGCGGCGGAACTGGTGTCGGTGTTGCTGTCGGCTCCGGTGTCGGCTCTGGTGTGGTTTCCGGAATAGTCTCCGCAAGAGCTTCGTAGTTCATATCCAACAAGTATCTTGCATAATCATCAACCATATCTTCATAGAGCTGTATTGCAAGTTCGGGATTAGTGACATAAACGGATTCATTCTTGGCATCACCGACAAACGAGAGCTTTACATCATAGCTGACTAAAGCTCCGGTCTGATTTGAATTATAGTTTGCAATTATGATCTTATAAGCTATTGTTGCTGATTCATCATCAACACGGGTAAAAGTGCTTTCTACTATCTGAATATCATACAGATAGGCATTGTAGAACTCTTCGATCCAGATGCTGCTCTTAACATAGTCATAGTAAGATTCAGCGGATTCAACAAAGGTTGACCTTGATGATTCTTCGGAGAGTGTAGCCATTGTGGTTATGTTTCTGTTTCTGAACGCTTCGAAGTATTCAGCTCCTGCTTCACTTGCTAATTCCTTAAATTCCGAGTCCTCAAACACCGGATCCGGTAACTCAGGCTCTTGTCGCTTACAGCCAGCAAATGATGTGGCAGCAAGAACAGCCGCAAGTATAAGTGATGTAACTTTCGAGATTGTTTTCATATTATTCACTCCTTGTATTAAATAATTAACCCCGGCTTTAACCGGGGTTGAGTTCTTTATAGGTTGTCAATGCCTGGCACTTCTTTGGCAATTTCTTTTCCAACCTCTACACCAGCTTCGACAACACCTTCTATCATAGACGGTTCATCGCCTATGAGGTCGTAGGCCGTTGTTCCAGCGTTAGCTACTGCCGGTGTGATTTTGGGTGCTGCAACTGTTGTTACAACTTCTTCTGCTGTATCAGCAACAGCAGATTCAACTTCATATATTGTTGAGTTATCAAGTTCGGGTTCGGAAGGAAATTTTGATAACACACAAGCATACTCTTCAGCTAACACCGGATCGGCTTCAATGGCAGCCAGATCCGTACCGTCATTAGCTAATATCTTGTCTATGCGTTCTATGCGGTGCTGATTGTTTTCTATAAAAGACTCGTTAGCCGGTGTTTGAGGTGTGCTTTCAATTGCTGTAATGCATTGTTGTTTTTCAACTTCAAAGCAAGATTTGTCAAGCTTCCAGTTCCGGTCTGAAATAGAGATTGTCTTTTCAAGCTCCGGTTCAAACGGTTCGAAATCAGCCGATATAGTTTCGGCTGGATTCGGTGCTGTTACCTCGGTTGGAGCTTCTTGATCCATTATTTTTTCTATCTTTATTTCTTTCGGGAAGTCAACAACGATATTGGTTACTTTTCCAGCCTTAACAGCTTCTTCTAACTCAGGACTATCGGCAAAGTCTAAAAGAATTTCGTCAGCACGGTCAGCATCCATTCCGCTTTTTACCATATTTTTACGCAGTTCTGTGAGCGACAAAACACCTTCAGGATTGACAGACTGTTCGATCATTGCATTCATGTTATATGCTTTGTCGGGATTAATATCTTCTGTCTTGATTGTTCCGAGGTTTTCAACAGAGTTTAGATTCAGTTTTCTAACCAATTCGTTGAACTTATGTGCATCGCTCTCAGGAATAAATACCGTAACGGTATCTTTCTTCTTGCCAATCTTATCGTTTATATGATGGTACTGGATGTTATATTCCTTTGAATGAGCCTTAAAGAGCTTAAATTGCTCTGCATTCATTGTTAGACACTGAAGTGGTTTGCCTTGCTTGGCAAAGTCTAACATTGTCTTTTCTCCGGGAAGCAGGTCAATGTTCTGTTTTATCTTCATTGATGCCATAATCAGTAATTTAAGAAGAGCCCTTCCTAAAGCCCAGCTCCCTCGAAAGATTTTTTCAGCACCATTCATAGTAATTGATACCATTTGTACCATTGCATTTACTTCATCAGCCATGTTCTACTCCTTTCTTGTTTATGTTCGCATTTCATATTCATCAGATAATTTATGTGTGTAAATACGATTTATTAATGCCATTGCTCTTTCAGCAGAAATCTTTTTCCCTAGATAGTCATTAAGAACTGAAAGAATTTCGTTCCAGTGTTTTTCATTCGCTAAAGACATAAAAGCAATATTAATAGCCCTATTTACAGAATCTTTTTCAGATTCAGTTAAATCTGAATAATCTATCTTCAACTTTTCAACTAAGATGTCTGTAGCTTCTTTTGCGGTCATTTTATCCATAGTAAGTTCAACTCCTTTATGGTCTTCCATTTAATGCTTCCCTTTCTATAGCTTTTATTTTAGCAAAATAGTCTGTTGTGCCGTGACCGCCTTTCATAACAGACTCAGGATCCAGTTCCTGAAGTTCAGGTTCGTTGTCTGGAACAAATAGTTCATCGAACTTAATACCTTTAATCTGGTTGCTTTGCAGCAGTGTTTCAAATAATGGCCCAATCGCCATTGTTCGTATATATGCTTTGAACTCTTCAACCGTTCCACCGTCATCCGTGTAATTGAGGAAAAGCTTATATATATCCAGCATTCCGTCATCTGACAGATTTGCCATTGCTGCTCTTTCGTGCTGCTCTATGTCCGGATCCTCGGATTTGATTTGACCAAGATTTACAACAGTATCAATGTCGTTATTGTGAATTATCTCGTTAAAGGTTACGCTGTCAGCTTCCCTAAAGAATAAGACTTGATAAGACGGGAGCGACACATATTCTGAAACATGATAAGCGATGTTGTATCTCTTGGCAGCTTCTTTGAACTTATCTAACTGTTCGTTACTGATTACTACACATTGAAAAGGAATTTCTTTAAGCAAAAGGAAGAGTATCACTTTTTCGCTTCGGACAAGATCTGTTTCCGCAACTTGTTTACAGAAAATATCTATCAGAAGACAAGTAAATACAGTTTCAATCTCCTTATCCGGTTGTATCAATTTTTTAGAACCATTGATATTAACTTTTATAGGAACACTCATATATCCACATCCGTTTCTTCATCAATTTCCGGTTCGGGTGTTACTTCACTATTTTTTTTTGCAACATCCTTTCTTAACAGTTCTTTATAAGCTTCATTGCAGCTCTTTTTGATAGATGCTGTAAAGAGCTGAACATCAGTTATAAGTTCTTCGTTATAGTCCTTTTTGAAGGTTGCTCCACCTAACACATATCGGCAGCCTATCTTTTTAAGTTCAGCTTCGAGCTTTTCAGTCATAGCCTTGCCAGCTTTATCGTTATCAAGAGCAAGAACAAAGGCTGCATTGGGTTTATAGAAGTTAATAAGTTCGACTAATCGAATATAACCGACACCAGTTAAAGCTATTGCCTTACCCCCAACTGACTCAACAGAAAGAGCATCCGGGATTCCTTCAACAATAAATATGACCGGCGGTGTGTTTTTTACGATGTACCGTTCATTAAATAATGGTGCAGGAAGGTCATTGATCTTTCTGTATTTCGGATTGTAATCATCCATCTTTGACCGGTCATTAATCTCCGTCATAAAGTATGTAGCTTTGCCATTTTCATCAATAATCGGATATACATATTGATAGAGATTAGCTTTCTTTGACTTACACTGGTGTTCTGGCAGCTTCTTAAGAAGCTCATTATGGCCTTTATCATAAAAGCCCAGCTTGTATTCCTTAACAACCGAACTAGAATATCTTCTTGCTGCAAAATGACTTCTTGCTATTCTATTTTCCTTCATTGCTTTGTGAGCTGCTTCGATCTCTTCTGAAAAATCATATTTACCGAGTTTTGCCGGTTCTGCAATCTTTCTTTCTTGTTTAACAATGTTAATCGGTTTATTGGGAAGGTTTCTTCTATCTATACCATCAACTGAAAGACCATATATTTCGTATGCTTTTTCAAAGTTTTCTCTGCTATATGGTTTAAGGCCATAATCATGAGCGATAAGCGAAATCGTATCAAAGGTTGCATTGCAACTGAAACAGTGAACAAAAGGATAGCCGCTGGATCCGTTTGCTTTATAACTCATTGACGGTTTATTGTCTGAATGAGTTCCGGATAAACAGTGAAAGTTTCTTCCAATGTTTATGCCCTGACTTTCCAGATAGTTTGCAAGTGATTTTTTAACCTGATCCGTAGCATCATCACGATTCATATATCATCACCACCTTGTTTTCCAAAACGCTTATTTGATTTGGAAATGGCATCAGAAATGTCCTTTACTGTTTCCAAAAAATCAAATTCGTCTGTCTTTTTATCACAAGTTGCTAACCAAATTCTTTTATTTACATCGACAACACAAATGTCAAATGCACCATTATCATTCTTGATTTGACCGATTGTTTTTATAATCTTCATATTGTCCTTTCTTTATTAGATGTCCGGATCGTCATCAATGTCTGAGTCTCCAAACATCCCTAGCACACTTTCAGGAATAGTTTTTTCTTCTCTTTTTTCCGTATCATCAATAGAACGGAGAATGTCTATATCTTCATCATTCTCTACTTCATCTTCTTTCGAATTGCTAAGTTCAGATTGTTTACAAACAATTCCTGCTTCTTCTCCAGTTCGCCATACAGAGTTGTTTGTTTTTTTATTACGAGCAGCATTTCTAATATTCTTTTTATGCTCGTTTTCGCAGAACTCTTTAGCAGCTTCAACAGTAGAGATATTATTTTCGTGCCACTTAATTAATGTATCGTTGATATTCTTCATTGAAAGATTATTTCTAAAAGAATTATTATCAAATGCCAGGGCAACTATTTCTTCTGTATATTTGTATTCATTTACCCATGTTTTGATCCAGCCAAGTTGGATTCCATTAAGGTTTGAGATTAGTTTTTCCTGACACAGTTCAGTTATTTTATCTATAACCAGAATGTTTTCTTCAGTTTCTTTCTTATCCTTTAAGAATTCTTCTATAGAGAGATTATTGATATATTCCTCGTTTCTCTTAATGTGAAATATTATTGATTGCCAGCTTCCACCGGGACCGACAGCACCACGCTCATAATCAAAACATATGTCCGTGCTTTCCTTTAATGATTTTTGACAAGCATCTATAATTCGTGTCTTAAAATTTGCCCAACTTCCTCGGCCTACATATTCATCTGGTGCAATACCAATCAGTTCACGCAGATCATTAATTGATAGTTCTCTTGTGCCTATAGTTTCATATTGTTTCAGAATTTCATACATTCTTATCTGATTAGGTGATTTCAGGCTTAAGATATTCCATACTTTATAAGTAAAATATTCTTTTTGAATATCAAACATTAAAGGCAAAGCATTATCGTGAGCATCTATTGTGATGTACCACTCTTTGTCATTTTCATCCTGATACACTTCGCATTCTTTGAAAAGCTGAAATGCCTTATAACCCTTACCATTTTCGTTTGGTATATTAACAACTTTAGATAATAGATCGTTTGTGCTTTTCTGAACGTAATCTATTTTTGGTCTTCCTAAGCCCATAATCTGACAATAATCTTCAAGTTTAAATGTTACTTTTCTTGTAGATATATCTCTTGGATTAATTTTTGCTAAATAGATTCCAAACCATCTGAGCTGTTGAAGAGTCATATTATTACTTCTAAGCTCATTTAATAGATTTCTCTTTTCAATTTTGTAATTAGCAAGTTTATTCATATCTTATTACCAATAAAAAAAGAACCAACAAAAGTCAGTTCTTTTTTATTCTTGTTTTATATCTTGTTTTATATCTTGTTTTCGGTGCCTTAAAAGCATTGATTTTATTGCATTTGCAAAATCAATGGCATACATTGATTCGCAAGATGACATACATTGATTCGCACAATGACATACATTGATTCGCACAATGACATACATTGATTCGCAAATCCGTTTTGTTCAAATAAGCGACTAAATAAGCCTATTTTCCAATAAAACAAAGGGATTTAGGCATTTTTATTAAATCAATGACATACATTGATTCGCACAATGACATACATTGATTCGCAAGTCAATCCCACATATGAGCTTTAGAGTTCCGGTTCATCATCAATGTTTGGTTCTTCACATTCGATACTGGGAGTTAATTCTAATTCCACATAATGTACGGCATCGAAAAAGTTATTAAAGTAATGACCATAATCCCAAGAAGTTATGTTACCTTCATTATCATAATGAGGATAATGAGCGAGGATCCAGCGAGCCGTTGTATATTCTTCTCCTTTATCCAATAAAGCCCAGTCATCCCATTTATTTACTATTCTGTGACCATTTCTTATATCGTGTGCCATATTACAACCTCTTAATCTTCGTGATAGAATATCAATACAGTTTTAGCATTTATGCTAAACAATATATAAAGCAGTTGTCCTTTGAGGTTCGGGCAGCTGCTTTTTGATTCATATATCTATATCGTCATCTTTTGGAATATAAGGCTCCGGATCGATTTCTTTGCGAGTAGACCGATCTATAATCTGAATCTCGCTTAAATCCTCACCGCGTTCTTTAAATTGTTCAATACCTCTATTGAGGGATTCTTTACTACCATATTCAAAGTGAATCTTATCTCCGGGATGAAGAGTCAGTTGATAGCCAATCCACGTAAACGCATCAAGATTCTTATTAATATAATCGTTGCCAGCTATGTAAACATCTGCTGCAAGTGAATACATTTCTCTTATGGCTTCAGGACCTTCATCAAGAGTCTTTATTGTGCCTATATGTATTCTTTCAAAGTCATCAGCGTTTCTAATATAACCAGCAATATAGACATCAGTATAAACTCCTTCAGACCCCCCGTGTTTTGTTTCTGTAACTACAACAAATTCATAATACTTTATCTGATGTTTTGTATCATAACGGGGAGACTGAGCATATTCAACGAAGTCAGGCAGGTTTACTCTCTTTATGATTTCGTCAAACAGTTCACACTGGTTATATGGTCTGTTGAGCGGTACAACTATTGCCAGCTGTTCATCTATTCCCTGCTTTGCTTCTTCAATCGAATCAACATAAGCAATTGACTGGGAAGGATGAATCGGATCATAAACTCGGTAATCTCCACGAGTTTCAATATATTCTATGCAGTAACCTTTGTATTTTTCTATCATAATGGCACTCCCATAAAAAATGCAGCCCATAAAGGACTGCATTATATCGTCTGATTGTTTATATGTTCAGATTGCTAATGTATCCGGAGATTGATTGTCTACATCTTCACGGACAAGAAACTGTTCCATTTCTTCATTAGTTAATGGCCTGCCTAATTTTTCACATAGAGCAATTGCATCTCGCATACGATATAACTTATCGTTGCTAGGTTCACACAACCGACCGTCAGTTGCATAATATTCGATTTCATGTTCGGCCATTATATCTTTCATATTCAATTCTCCTTATCCAAATACTTGTTAATGAGCTTGCGAGCGACATTGGTGTCAAGATACATATTTTGTCCGGCAGCATATTTAGCACCGAGTTCATCATGATAATATTTCATCAGATTTGTCTTTGACACAAAATCAACATATCCTTCACAACCATTTTCAAAGCTGTATTTACAAGCTATTGCAAATAAGTGCCCTCCAACTCCAATATATTTGCCGTTCCTTCCATAATTATGTGGAGCTGTTTCAACTAATTCAACATGAACACTGTTATTGTTTATCTTGAAAGCGATTTGCCCTTGAATTTCCGGTTCTCCAACCACGAATAATTGAAAGATTTTATAACCATTCTGTTGTGGCAGCGACCAATCAAACTTCCATTCTTTAAAAGCATTTTGCAAGATTCGCTGACAACATTCTTCATAATGCGTATTAACTATTTCATTCGATAACGCATTCTTTAAACAAGGTGTCAGCTCTCCAATTTCAATATCAATGTCCATATTTACTATATAGAAACCTTTCACACTTTAGAAATATTATATCATAAGCACTGAAATTTATGTGTTTATGGCACAATTTAAGCGTATAATATAGTTGTTCGCATTAGCTTTTTGCTAATAACAAGAAAGTTGTGTTCATTCACTTTCGGGAAAGCTCGTAATTGGTTTACGAGCTTTTCTTTTTTGTGAACTTAACAAACTCTCGAACAACAATTCATATCTAAAGTGTATTGTATTAATCTGGATCCGACTTAATTAGATGTCCGGATCATCATCAATATCGAGATTTTCTTCTATTCCTTCTGCGATAGAAAGGGAATGTGTATAAGCATCGAATTCATATATGTTGTTTGAAAGAACATCCTGATCCGGTACTTCTCTACTGTTTATCTCAGTACACATTTTGGCAAGAAGATTAGCCGGCATAACGTGTTGTGGAACAATCAGAACTTCATGAACAGATGAAGGTACAACATAGACATCGCCAAAGTTCTTTGTAATTGCATCCATTAATTTGGGATTGAGAACCATTACGGCTCCGCAAGTGCCATTTTGACTTGACAAGACAAAGAAAGGAACTTCGTAATCTTCCGGATAGATGTTTTCTATTTTCTTTTCTTTAGCATTGGGTTTGAAAAGCATATCCGCAATATTCATAAACTTAGGCTTTTCTTTTGCAAGATTGCTCATAGCCTGCTTATGAATGGTATCTTTATCAACACCATATAAATCAAGAAGATCATATGTTATTGCTGCGGAAGCAATGCCTCTTTCATCAGAACTGAATCTTATGGTATAGACAACCGAAAGATCTTCGATGTCTTTATGAGGTTTATTAGAAAGATATTCCTCGCTCATACCCGTATTGATAAGTCTTGGGTAAATCTTATCTTTAACCCAGTTGTAGTTCACAACATCCTCTTTTGAAAAACCGGGAATAGACATGCTGACGCTCGCTCTGATATAAGCCAGTTCATGCATTATAGCTTCAAAGCTCTTTCCGTTGCGGTATTCATCGTAAGCATCGGAAAGATTAAGAGAAGGTGTAACGTTAATTGTTTCATTTACCGGTTTAACAAAAAGAGCATCATATTTAACTGCGGACTTTACAATAGGCTGTATTTCAACCTTGTAATCCTGATACTCTTCAGGGAGATAGCTTTTTATCTTAGCAGCAGCTTCTATCTTAAACTGCGAATAATTCAATTTTTTCTGTTCATTCATCTTTCGTTTCTCCTTAATATAGATTTGCTGTTGTTCGCTACAGCTGATGTCAGAATAAAGCTGCCCGCACATAAGTACGGACAGCTAATATCTTTATTCAATCTCAGATTTCCGGATCATCGTCTATATCTGTATCAACATCAACAGATCCGGTTGCCTCATATGTCATGACCGGTTCTTTTGTGATACCGGTTTCAAGCGTGAGTGTTTTTTCGCTGAAGTGGTAAACATGGTCAGAAAGATAATCTCTGGGTTCCAGAACTGTCTCATTAACATTTCGAATCATTGTTTCTAAGTCTTCCGGTTTACCGTGTCCGTCATCCTTGATAAGAATGAACTCGTGAACTGAGGAAGGTATTACCCAGAAATCGCCACCAAGCTCATTCAAGCACTTTTCGGCAAAATTAGGATATGCTGCGATAGCTGCACCATGAAAACCACTGGGGTTAGTAGCGACAAATGCTGTAATGCCTGCATCAGCAGGATCGGGAAGTTCTTCAGACTGAATAAGTGCAGCAATCATATTGCCAAGCGGTGTAAGAACAATAGGCTCCTTTTCGAGTGAGTTCTTTTCAGCATCGGCAAAGAGCTGATCCTGATCAATGCCGTACATTTCCATAAGCTGAGTTGTTACAGCAACGCAAGACCTGCCATTCTCGTTTGACATAGAATCAAGGTTGACATTGGTTATAACAGCCATATCACCAATCATCTTGTGCGGAGCATTACTAAGAATGGGAGAATTGCCCGGCACCATACGGAGATAAAGACTGTCTTTAACCTTACCGTAGTTGGTAATGAATGTCTTTACATCCTGCTCCTTTGTTTCGATGATGGTAATGCTTTCCTCAATGGTATTGCAGATACGCTCAACAGCGTGATCCAGGTCTTCACCGTTCTCGTAATCTCTAAAGATCTCTTTGAGTCTGAAAGCCATAGACATTTTCGAGTCACCAACAGATACAATCATTCTATCTGTCATACCGTCAGGGGATTCGATCTCTCCGAGCTTAAAGGAAATGTTATCAATTCCTCTGTTCTCAACTTCTTCTTCTGCGAGCTGCATAAGCTCATTCTTAAAATCTTCGTAGTTTAACATGTGTTCATTCTCCTTTATGAATTATTTCTCGCCGTTGTTCGCTTCGGCAATTGCGTTTACGTAAGCTTTAAGAGCTTCCTGCTGCTTCTTCTCATCAACCGGTTCCTCGGGATAAATGAGAACGTTCTTGTCATTGACACTGATTACAAAGTCAACTTCCTTCATTGTTTTTCTCCTTTCGGGATAATTTATTCATAAAAAAGCAGCCCCGAAGGACTGCCTTAATATGTCTTTTGTTATTGAACCGGTTAGTCTTCTGAATCCGGTTCTGCTGTACGTATTCTCGGAGCTGCCAGACGAGCATCCAGCTCGTCAGCATAGCCCAGCTCTTCATACCATTCCATTGTTTATACCTTCCTAGTTCTTCTCCTGAGTAGTGGGTTCTTCACTCCGACTTCGATATGTTTCAGCTATTGCCATTGTGTAAAGCTCAATATCTATCATTTCGGACTTAAAAGAATCCTTGAAATATTCTTCTATTTCTTTTGTCGTCATACCATTAGCCCTCTTCGCTTCTACAAGGGCTGTAATAGCTTCTTGTGTAAGTGTCATAGGAATTTCCTTTCTGATGTGTTAGAGCCTCTTATACGAGAACTGAGAAGAAATAAAGGCTATGTCAGATAGCAATGTCATCATCAATGTAATTGCTAACATCATAAAGCCAGTCAGGTTCTTCGGATGCAATCTCAACCAGTCTTGAACTTGCTTTTGCAATGCTTTCTTCGGTTTCTGTTCCTGAAGCGTACCTTATAGCGTTGATCTCTGTTAATACATCATCCGGTGGGTTGATGTAAATATCGTTATCATCGTCATACAAAACAAACTCGTTTGTATCAGGGCTTATCATAGCGACATATGGTAAAAGAGGTTCACCAATGATTTCTTCTGCAACTTCGTTAATAGAATGATTTATACCTTCTCTTATAGCAATTCGTTCTTCAACTTGTTTGCGATAGTTCTTTTCAGCACGGCGAAGCAGTTCAACAGCTTCCTTTAGTGAATCGCAAGGACCACTGGCACCACCCCAGCATTTCTTGTTGTAATATCCGGCACCGATATAGTACGGGAAATTCGGATCTCGCCAAGAAACGCATTCATTGTATTCACCAACATACAAACTAAATTCTTCTTTTTCAGCTTTCCTATATGCTTTAAATGTTGGTTTTTCTGATTTAGTGTCATTTTCAAAATGAACACCTATCTTATCACCTATAAATGCAGTTATTTGTTCAAGCGTCATATTATGCCAATCCGGATAATCTTCGGGATTGTCCGGAAGCAAATCAAAAATATTTATCTGAACCATAATCTTATCTCCTAACGAATAAAAGCTAACCGGCAGCAGCCGAGGGAAATGACCGCTACCGGTTATTGAGGAGTGAATGAAAAGGTCTTACATAAGCCCACAGTCAATATCTGGATCAAACGGTGATTCTACTTCAACATCACCTTCTTCAAGCTCAAACTTTTTCTCACGAGTATCAACGTTTATATAATAGGAAAAAGCACCATCGTTAAACGCATAATAACGATTATGTTCAAGTTCTGCTTTTCGCTCCCTTGCATATTCCATCATAGCGTTGTTTAATTCTTTGTTTAAATGCTGCCATTCAGGATCCCGTGAATATGTTTCGTAATCGTCTAATCCAGTTCCGTGCGTAGCGTGATAATCGCCCATATTTCTCATGGCGATAGAATATTTATCCCAACCGGTCATACTTGTCACCTCTTTATAACTCGTGTTCATCTGGATCTTCAGCAAAAAACTCTTCCGGTGGTTCAATGGGTTCCGGTTCCTGAACCGGTTCCTCAATCGGAGTTTCGACCTTATCATTTGTGATAGGCTGCTCCTTATCTTTTGAGAGCTGAGGCTTTCTACCATACTTAACATCACTGGCACGAAGCCTTATCTGAATGTTTCTGTCCTTATCCATAAAAGAACCTACAGAACCGCACACGCTAACGCTCTGGCCTTTTACAAGGTATTTGACAGCGTTCTCAGCCTGCTTGCCGCTTGCGATGACAGAAAGAAAGTCAGGCTTTGCATCACCATAACCATTGTCAACGGCAATGTTCAGGTAGCAATAGTTTTTTCCTTTCTCCGACTGTCTTAGGATAGGCGCTTTTGTTAAGTTGCCTTTGATAATGAAAATGTTGTTCGCATTCATGTTCATTTCTCCTTTCAACAAAAAAGCACCCCCGAAGGAGTGCTGTCTATTTCGTACATATTTGTACATAATAATGATACCACATCAAAAAAATCTTTCAATATTTTTTTTGAAAAGGGTAGGTAGGAGAGAGCGTGGAAGGATTAATCGTGCCAAAATTTGCACAATACTTTACTGTGTTCCTCTCTGGGAATCACATAACAGTCACATAACAGTCACATTCTGTCTGTAAAAAAGAAAAAGCCTTGAAAAATCAAGGCTTTAGGTGGAGCGGGATACGAGATTCGGACTCGCGACTTTCACCTTGGCAAGGTGACACTCTACCACTGAGTTAATCCCGCGTGCCTGATTATTATATGGTCGAGCCTATTTTTTGTCAACACCAAATTTCAAGAAAATATTTTTTGCTGAAGTGAAAATTTAAATTCCACTTCTAGCGGGCAGAATAGGAATTTAGTCATACAGAAACTTCTTCTTTCCAAAGAGTTTACCCTGTTGAAATGCTTGGCGGAAAGAGTCCTCTTCAATACACTCACTTTCTGTTTCCTGAGTTGTACAAGGCTTTGGATAAATTCGGGATTAAGACAATAGACGTAAAAGACGTTGTCCTCAAACCATACCTGCTTAAG
>JAZROA010000001.1:0-352500 GCA_045648465.1 Saccharofermentans sp. | reverse complement strand
GCCTACGACTTCATCGTCATCAGCAAGTCTCATTGCTCTAACGCCCGTAGCGCCACGGCCCATGTCACGTGCATCGTCAGAATTGAATCTGACAGACTTACCTGCAGCGGATACAACGATGACTTCCTGTCCTGCCCTTGTGAGCTGGACTGCAACAACGCTGTCTCCTTCACGGATCTTTGTAGCGATGAGACCGTTCTTGTTGATGTTGGAGTACTTATCGATGGATGTCTTCTTGATAACACCATACTTGGTAACAGTTGTGAGGTAGAGATCCTCTTCCTCAAAGCTGTCGATCGGGATGATGTTTCTTATTGTCTCTCCGTCATTGAGGTTCAAGAGATTGACCAAGGCAGTACCTCTTGCAGAACGTGATGTAGTCTCAGGGATCTTGTAGCCCTTGATCTTGAACACACGGCCTGTGTTGGTGAAGCACAAAAGGAACTTGTGAGTCGTGGTCGTGATGATCTTCTCAACATAGTCCTCTTCTCTTGTGGACTGGCCGGAGATTCCTCTTCCGCCTCTGTGCTGTGCCTTGTATGTATCAACTCTCTGACGCTTGATGTAGCCGAAGTGTGTGAGAGTTACAACGATGTTCTCTTCTGCGATCAAAGACTCGTCGTCGATATCCTCGAAGGAACCGTTGATGATCTCTGAAACTCTCGGAGTAGCGAACTTGTTCTTGATGTCAGTCATCTCATCCTTGATGATGTCATCGAGGAGAGTCTTATCAGAAAGAACTCTGTGGAAGTATTCGATCTCTTCCGTGAGAGCCTTGATCTCTGCTTCGAGCTTTTCTCTCTCGAGTCCTGTGAGACGTCCGAGTCTCATATCAACGATGTGCTGTGCCTGCTTGTCAGAAAGACCGAATCTCTCGCACATACGGACCTTAGCCTCAGCCTCGGTACGTGATGATCTGATGATGGCGATGATCTCGTCGATGTAATCCATCGCAATGAGGAGACCTTCGTCGATGTGCTTCTTAGCCTCATCCTTCTCAAGGTCATACTGGGTACGGCGTGTAACGACGTCTTCCTGGTGCTTGATGTAGTAATAGAGAGCTTCCTTAAGACCTACGAGCTTAGGCTCAAGCTTGCCTTCACTATCAGGTACAAGTGCAAGCATGTTTGCGCAACATGCATCCTGGAGAGAGCAGTTCTTGTAGAGCTGGTTGAGAACGACATCAGCGTTAGCATCCTTCTTAAGCTCGATAACGATACGTACCTGTTCGTTACGGTCGGATTCATCTCTTAATCCGGAGATACCTTCAACCTTCTTCTCCTTAACGAGATCAGCCATACGCTCGATGAGTCTTGCCTTGTTGACTGCATAAGGAATGTCGTGAACGATGATCCTTGTCTTGCCGCCGTGGTCTTCGATCTCAGCGTGGGCACGTACAACGATACGACCCTTACCCGTGAGGTAAGCTTCCCTGATTCCTGAAGTACCGAGGATGGCACCGCCTGTAGGGAAGTCAGGTCCCTTAACGACAGTCATGAGTTCATCGACTGTAACGTCAGGGTTATTCATCATCATGATGCATCCGTCGATAACCTCACCGAGATTGTGCGGCGGAATATTAGTAGCCATACCAACGGCGATACCTACTGCGCCGTTTACGAGGAAGTTCGGGAAACGTGAAGGAAGCGATACAGGCTCCATCTCGTGTTCATCGAAGTTAGGACGGAAATCAACAGTATTCTTGTTGATGTCTCTCATCATCTCCAATGCGATCTTCTCGAGTCTTGCCTCCGTATAACGGTAAGCTGCCGGCGGATCTCCGTCCAACGAACCGAAGTTACCGTGACCATCGACCAGAGGATGTCTCAAGGAGAAGTCCTGTGCGAGTCTTACGAGAGCATCGTAAACGGATGCGTCACCGTGAGGATGGAAACGTCCAAGAACGTCACCGATAGTGGTAGCGCACTTACGGAACGGTTTATCGGGTGTAAAACCCTGTGTAAACATTGAATAAAGGATTCTTCTGTGAACCGGCTTAAGTCCGTCTCTGATATCCGGAAGAGCACGGTCGGAAATAACCGACATTGCGTAGTCGATGAAGGACTTCTTCATCTCGCCGTCTAAGTCAACCGGAACTATTGTCGTTTGTTCTGACTTGAAGACCTCGTCCATCTCGGCTTCCTGTTGAAGCCTGGCCTGTTTCTTGTCGTCGCTGTCTGCCATTTGTCGCCTCCGCCCGCGAAAAGCACTATTCACGGGTAATTAGAATACTTTAGTTAATAGATATAGTTCTACAAACTAAAGTATTATACCATAAGTAAACGCGTGCGCGCGTATATAATTATAATATATAGCACAAATGTCCTTATATCAGGCTATGGGGGTTTTGGAAGGTGTGCCCGCTTTCCTCGGGAATCTTGCGGGAGTCGGACGGATCTTTCTTACGACAATGATCGTTCTCTCCATGTCTGTTCCGGGAAGCTTGAATGTATCAGTCTTTTCGATGGTGCCGCCAAGAAGCGCGATTGCCTTTGCGCCCTCTGCTTCCTCTTCTTCCGAATGTGCCTTCATGGCAAGGAATACGCCTCCGACCTTAACCAACGGGAGACAATACTCGGCGAGTACGGAGAGCTTTGCAACGGCTCTGGCTGTAACTATGTCGTACTTCTCACGGAATTTCTTGTTCCTGCCTGCGTCTTCAGCCCTTGAATGCACCGTATTGCAGTCTTTGAGGTCCAATGCGGTAATGACCTCGTCCAGGAACTTGAGGCGCTTCTCAAGCGAATCCATGAGGGTTACGGACAATTCGGGACATGATATCTTGACCGGAAGGCCGGGAAAACCCGCACCTGTTCCTACATCGACAAAGGTAAGTGCCTTGGAACTCTTTTTCTTTTCCTCTTCTTCCCTGATGTAAGGGCAGAGGGTAAGTGAGTCGATAAAGTGCTTCATGGCTATTCCCTTATCGTCATCAACGGCGGTAAGGTTCATTACCTTGTTCTTCTCTTTGAGCATGGATGCGTAGACCTGGAAGGCACGGATCTCTTCAGCTGAAAGAGGAACGCTTATCTCTTCTGAATGCGATTCAAGGATGGGGGCGACATCGGCAGGCTCTTCATCGTGCTCGGTGATCTTTGTTCCCTTCGCGTTGATCTCAACCTTCTTGGGAAGGCTTTCTCTCAAACGCTTTATGTCGTCTTTGGTAAGAGGTTTTCTTTTGGGGAACAAGCCGTCAGCCATTATCGTGTCTCCTTCTGAGCTGTTCAAGATATACGATAAGCACTTCGCAGTCTGCAGGTGATACGCCTGAGATCCTCGAAGCTCTGCCCACGTTCTCAGGCTTCATCTTGGAAAGCTTCTGCGTAGCCTCTATCCTGAGTCCTTTTATCAGCGAATAGTCTATGTCTTCAGGTATCCTTATCTTCTCGAGATTCTTGAACTTCTCGATCTTTTCTTTCTCGAGTGATAAGTATCCTTCGTATTTGATGTTGGTCTCGCACGCGAAAGTAATGTTGCGCGCCAGAGGTTTTCTCTTCTTATCGATTGGAGCCAAAAGATCGTATGTAACGTCCGGACGCTTGATGAGATCAGCAAGGCTCTCACCTGATTTGGGCAGCGTCTGGTTAACTGATTCAAGCAATGCTTTCAGTTCATCTGTGGGAGCTACATAAGTCTTCTTGAGCCTCTCGGTCTCTTCAGCGATCGCTTCAACCTTCTTCTCGAACTTCCCGAAAACCTCATCGCTGATAAGACCTATTTCGTGTCCTATGGGAGTAAGCCTCTCGTCGGCATTATCCTGTCTTAAGAAGAGTCTGTACTCTGCGCGCGAAGTCATCATGCGGTAAGGCTCGTTTGTTCCCTTGGTAACAAGGTCATCAATGAGCACGCCGATGTAGCCCTGTGATCTGTCGATGATGACTGCGTCTTTTCCAAGGCATCCCATTGCTGCATTTATGCCTGCTACGATTCCCTGTGCGGCTGCTTCCTCATATCCTGAAGAACCGTTTATCTGGCCTGCAGTAAACAGACCGGGAACGACCTTTGATTCCAGGCTTGCTTTAATGGAAAGTGGATCTACAAGATCGTATTCGATGGCATAGGCTGCTCTCTGGATCTTCGCGTTTGAAAGACCGGGCAGTGACTTTACCATCTTCTCCTGGATCTCTTCAGGAAGGCTTGTGGAGAATCCCTGAAGGTACATCTCGTTCGTATGACGGCCCATGGGTTCGACGAAGATCTGATGTCTTGTCTTATCCTTGAACCTCATGAATTTATCTTCTATCGAAGGACAGTATCTCGGGCCGATGCCTTTGATCTCGCCGCTGTAAAGAGGCGATCTGTCCATGTTGTCTGCAATTACTTTTCTTGTTTCTTCAGTTGTCCAGATAGACCAGCAGGGGATCTGCTCTTCAGAAGGAGCGGGAAGGATTCCTTCCATCTCGTTTCTGTATGAGAAAGGCGGAATATCGTCTTCGCCGTCCTGTCTCGTCATCTGTGAGAAATCTACTGAATTGGAATTAACTCTTACGGGCGTACCTGTTTTGAATCTCAAAAGCGGAACACCAAGAGAGTTAAGTGATGAAGACAATCCGACTGATCTCGGAAGTCCGTCCGGACCGCTCTCTACGATGACTTCGCCTCTGATTATCCTGGCTTCCATATATGTGCCGGAACAGATAACAACGGCACGCGCCCTGTAGATTGCTTTGCCTTCGGTCATGACACCGGCGGCTTTGCCTTCGTCATCTACGAGAAGTTCAGTAATGTGAGCCTGCTTCAATGTGAGGTTAGGGAGATTCTCGAGATAGTGCTTCATCTCGACAGAATACATCGCACGGTCTTCCTGGGCTCTCGGAGAATAAACGGCAGGTCCTTTGGAACGGTTGAGCATTCTCATCTGGACAGCGCATTTATCGGCCATTATTCCCATGATGCCGCCCAGGGCATCGATCTCTCTTACGAGCTGGCCTTTGGAAGTTCCTCCAATCGAAGGATTGCACGGAAGATTTGCAAGGCTGTCTAACGAAAGAGTGAAAAGGATCGTATCAAGACCCAGCTTTGCACACACATGCGCTGCTTCGCATCCGGCATGGCCTGCTCCTACTACGGCAACATCAAATGTTCCCGCTTCAAAGCTTCTTTCTAACTCTAAAGCCTCACGGATAGTCATTTATTTACCTATGCAGAATCTTGAGAAGATGGTATCAGCCAATGTAGCCGATACTGTCTTGCCTGTTACCTCGCCGATCTCGTCCAGGCATGCTCTCAATGCAGATGCGCATACCTCCGTACCGAGATTATTATCGAGCGCATCAAGAGCAAGTGCAAGCTTCTTGGATGCCTTAAGGAATTTGGAATAATGTCTGCTGTTGGTAATGAGAAGTCCCTCGGAAGCTCCGCCGCCAAGCTCATTGTAGTAGTCGATGATAACGTCTTCTAACTTGTCGATGTTGAGGTCTTCTTCTGCGCTTATAGAGATAAAGCTATCAATGCCAAGTGTCTTAAGCTTGGTCTCTATCTCTTCCCTGTCGGGATTCTCGCCTGCATCGCTTTTCGAAAAGACCGCGGTAACTGACTCACAGTCTTCAATGATGCCCTTAACTCCCGAATATGCTTCGTCTGCAGTCATGTCGGGCGGGATCATGTAGAAGATCATGTCTGATCCTCTGCCTGCCTCGTAGGCCTTGCCTATGCCCATGGACTCGATGATGTCATCTGTCTCACGGATGCCTGCAGTATCTATCAAAGTAACGGGGATGCCGTTGATGTTAAGCTGTACTTCAATTGTATCTCTGGTGGTTCCGGCAACCTCTGTAACGATCGCCCTGTCAAAACCTGTTAGAGTATTAAGAAGTGTACTCTTGCCGCTGTTGGGAAGTCCCAAAAGAGCCACGCGGAGACGCTCGGAAAGTATTCTTCCCTTGCCGTAACCTTTGCAGAGAGTAGTCAGTCTGTCGTGGCAATCACTGAGATTGTCCTTGACCGTCTCAAGCTTGGCTTCCTCTTCGTCGGGATCTTCAGTATCAAATTCTGTGAATGTCTCAAGCATTGCTGCCTGATCATATAGATTGCGCTCTATGTAATCGATCTCTTCTGCGAGCTTGCCTGACATGAGGCTTCCTGCTGCCTCAAGCTGTCTTTCTGTCTCGGAATTGATTACGTCCATTACGGCTTCAGCCGAAGCAAGGCTCATCTTACCGTTGATGAATGCTCTTCTGGAGAACTCGCCGGGATAAGCCATTCTTATTCCGGACATGCCGAGACACTTTAATATCTCCTGCTTTACCGCACCTGAACCGTGTGAAGAGATCTCAACCATCTCTTCGCCGGTATAAGAATGTGGTGCTTCAAAGTGTGTGAAGATGACTTCGTCTACTTTAATGTCGTTCGAAGGATCTTTTACGTATCCGAATGCACAGGTGTAACCCGGAAGTTCGGATAACCTGGAATAATCACCGCTGCTTCTTAAGATGACTGAACATTTATCGGCAAGTTTTCCACAGCCGTTACCCGAGATGCGGATAACCGCTATGCCTGATATTCCGGCCGGCGTAGAGCAGGCACAGATAGGTTCGTCATCATACGAATACATCGATAGATCTGATCAGAAATATTGAAGTGGATTACTTCTTCTCTTCAGGTGTTACGACAACACATCTGTTGGGCTCAACACCCTCACTGTGAGTTGTTACGCCGTTTACATCCTGGAGATAAGAGTGAACGATTCTTCTCTCAGCGGGGCTCATAGCCTCCATTGTAACCTTGCGTCCTGAACGTCTTACTCTGGATACTGCCTTGTCAGCGAGGCCCTTGATGACCTGCTCTCTGTGCTTTCTGTATCCGCCGACGTCGAGGTAAACGTGAACTCTCTGCTCGCTGTGCTTGTTGGCGATGAGGTTTGTCATGTAAGAGATAGCCTCGAGTGTCTCACCGTGACGTCCGATAGCTGCACCGCAGTCGGAACCAGTAACGGAGATGTAGATAGTATCGTCTTCTCTGTAAGAATCCATGTTGCCGTGAATGCCGATGCCGGAAAGAACTTCTGCTACAAAGTTAGCAGCTGCATCTTCTGCTTCGCTTACTGCGTCGCCTTCAAAGCTCTCGTCATCACCGAAATATGTATCGTCCTCAGCCTCTGCTGCAGGAGCAGCCTCGCCTGATTCATCAGAATTAAATGTAACCTTAACTTCAGCGTCCTTTCTGCCTAAACCGAGAAAACCGCCTTCTGTTCCTTCTTCAACTACCTCGATAGTAGCCTGTTCTTTTGTACAACCGAGCTCGGAAAGAGCTGCCTCAATTGCTTCATCAACCGTCTTGCCTGTCTTGATTACTGTCTTCTCCATATGTACAAGGCCTCCTTCGAGCCAAAATTAATTCTTCTTTTTCTTGCCGTTCTTCTTGGAACCTTCAGCCTTAACTTCACCGTTAACACCAGCGAGAGCAGCCTTTCCGCCCTTCTTGAAAACGGCGTCCTTCTTAGCTTCGATCTCAGCCTTCTTTGCTTCGTAAGGCTTGGTGAACATGAAATATACGATAACGCTTGTGATGATGCTCATAAGACCTGAGATGATCCAGTAAAGACCCATTGCTGCAGGCATTGTAAATGTTGTTACGAGCATAAGGACAGGCATCATCCAGTTCATCATCTTCATTGAGTTCTGAGCCATATCCTCAGCGCCCTTGCCGTCACCGTTCTGACCTGCTCTTGCAGGATTCTTCTTGGCGCGCTTCTTAGCCTCTTCCTCTTCCTTCCAGCCGGGCTTCATGATCTTTGTCAGCTGCATTGTTGCAATGTTAACAAGAACAACGATGATCGGGATAAGGAGCATGGGAAGATATGTCTTGGGATCTTTTGCGATCTCAAAAGGATTCCATGCAGGTGTAACCGTAAGGTCCATACCGAGGAAGTGGAGGTCGACCATCTGGTCGAGTCTGATAAGTCCCTGATCGATACATTCCTTAAGGAACTGTGCATTCTCATTTAATGCCTTGATAAGTCCGATGTGGATATCAACACTGATTCTGCCGTCAAATAAGCCTGTACCGCCGAATCTGTTTCCGAGATCGATCATGGACTGAACGTTCTCTTTGCTTACCTGTGAAAGATAAATCAACGGTCCGCTGACGATACGGTAGATAGGCCAGATGAAGAACAACTGAAGGAAAGGAAGAAGGCATCCGGAAAGTCCGCCTGCACCATTCTCCTTCTGCAGCTTCATGAAAGCTTCCTGATAACCTTCCTTGTCATCCCCATACTGACGCTGAAGTTCTGCCTGCTTGCCGCTTAATGCCTGCATCTTGAGCATGGACTTCTGTGATCTGATATTCAGCGGGATAAGAGCTCCTCTGATAATTACGGTAAGGAAGATAATAGCCAAACCGTAATTGCCGAAGAATTCATATAAAACTCTCGTAAGCCAGCCAAACAATGTGTAAAGCGGGTCGAGAATAGATAACTGAACTATAAAGTCTCCCATTATTGGTCTCCGGTTCTAATGAATGTTTTACTTACCTGACGGGATCGTATCCGCCCTTTGAAAAAGGATTGCACCGCAATATTCGCCATATACCCATAAGTCCGCCTTTAAAAGCACCGTACTTGGTTACCGCATCTATCATGTACTGCGAACAAGTCGGCTGATACTTACAGTGGGGTCCTATAGCAGGAGAAATATGCTTTTGATACCAGCGAACCATTCCTATTAAGGCTTTGGAAATCATACGGTTGCTCCGTCAATAAGATCAAGCCTGGACAGGCACTTCCCCATATCTGTGCTTAATTCGTGAAAATCCGGGATTCCGCCCTTGGCCTTTAAAGTAAATACGTAATCGTAACCTGTGGGAAGTCTGTCCTCCAGTTGCCTGTAAGACTCTCTCATCAGTCTCCTTGCACGGTTCCTTCCGACTGCGCCAAGCTCTTTCTTGTTTGCGCAAAAGCCGGTCCGCCTTAATGCAGGATCTACTTTATAGCCGCTTTGAGTGGTTCCCTCACGCCTTTTAAGCACGTGAACCGACAGGTATCTGCCGGTTGCGAATTTCCCATACCGGTAAACCCTGTTAAATTCAAAGTTGAATCTGAGCGCTACCGATTTCAAAGCGAGATTGCGATTGCGGTCTTATAGATCAGACCGCAAGTCTCTTTCTGCCCTTGGCTCTTCTTGCTGCAAGAACCTTACGGCCGTTTGCTGTCTCCATTCTTGCTCTGAAGCCGTGAACCTTTGCCCTCTGTCTCTTCTTGGGCTGGAATGTCATTTTTGCCATAATATAAATCCTCCGGATCGTTGTTTCTTTAAGTTGCACACCCGCGTTTCTGGCGGCAGCGCATAATACGACAATCTTAATTTAACCGTAAAATTATATTAGGGCGGGGTTATAATGTCAAGCCGATCAGCACTTTCCGAAAAGATACTCGATAAACTTTACGCAATCCTTATTGCCGCTTGAAGATGTCGAATAAGCAAAAGCAATATAGTATGTGTATTCTTCATCAAGACCGAGCTTTCTCTCGATATCATCCGTCAGCTTCAGTCCGAGAGGAACCGGAGCGTCCTCATCTTCCTCTTCACCACCGTTGAAGATATCCCTGAAAGAAATGCCCTGTGAGGCTCTGGCCTTCTCCTCATCCGTTGCCACATAGTAGTAGAAATCATCTTCTGAGAAGTTTTCCATGTTTACGAGATCATTCATGTCCTGGAAATAGTCAGGTGTCGAATAGTTATAAACGGCATCTTCACGCAGGATGAGATAATCGTATGTTCCTGTAAGGATAGAAGCTCTGAATGCGACTTCAAGATAATTCGCATCATATTCAGAGTCACTTGTAAAGTTAAGGTCTTCAGCATCAAGAATTGCTGCAGTTCTGTTCTTTTTATATCCGCCCCATTCAAGGAAACCATTTGTCGCGTAGTCACGGCCTTCATCCGTAACATGGCAGTTGACCATGCCGCCGCCCAAAACGCGCATCGTATCTTTATATACATCCATTGAATACCAGACGATAGCTCCGATGAGAAGGATCACCAGAATAGTTCCGGGGAGATAATACTGCGCAAGATATACTGCTCTCTGCTTGAAAGAAAGACTTGCGAGCTTCTTCTTTTCTGTTCTGAAGAATCTTGTAATTTTATTTCCTGACTTGTCTTCTGCTTCATCAGGTGCATCAAGGCCTTTTTCGAGTTCCTTGATATCCTTCTTGCCTGCTGCAAGTGAGATATTGCCTGCAGCATCGGTCTCAGGATCGTAGTCAACGGAATCCTGGAGTGCCTTAAGCTTCTCAGCTTGGTTCTTTTCGAGCTTGTCAAACTGCTTGATCATTACGATGCATATGAAGTATGTAATTGATGTCGAGCAGAATACATATATAAGCGGGAACCACTGTGCATACCAGAGGCATGCAACGATAGAACCCAGGAAAAATGCGAGTATAAGAATTAGAGGTATGAACTTAATTATTATCAGAATGAAAGCAGCCTTGAAGTACTCAGGGATCTTCATCTCATATCTTGCAATGGTCGGGAAGACAGCAATCGTCATAAGAAGAACGATAACGGTGAAAACAATGACACCGACCTTATAGATCGTGGGAGTCTCATTCCATCCGGTATAAAGGATCCACTGCCAGTCCAAACCGATAAGTGCGTAGGCTACGAGCATTACTGCCCATACGATAGTTGACTGCTTGAAATTGCGCTTGAAGGCTTTGAAGAAAGGAACTACCGTGCCTGTCTCCTCACCTCTTATCTTTTTCATCGCAACATAGTACTTTGCCGAATAAGCAGCACCGAAAGTAACGATCGGAATACTGCAGATCACAAAGAGCAGATTGAGGATGATGAGATCTGCTACCGTACTTATGAAATCCATTACCGGACTGTCTGGTTTTAATATATTCATTTATTTCTTCACTACCTGATCAATCTATTTGCCGCCGGCTCTTCCATGCCGGCCGCTATATTTTACAACAAAAACAGATTCTTTGTTTTTTAAGATAAGAAGGGCTGCCCCATCTGAGACAGCCCAAGCTTATTCTTAAATTTGAACGATAAACCTTATTCCTTAACACCACCGATCGTAAGACCAGTAACGAAGTATCTCTGAAGGAACGGATAGAGGGCGATGATAGGTGCCATTGTCGCGATCGTAGCGGCAGCTCTTACCGTGATAGGTGTGATCGTGTTAGCCGCAGCAGCCTGGGACATCTGAGCGCCGGATGCTGTACCTGTTGTAGCGGATACGGAATCCAGGAGCTTCATGAGCTCGTACTGCAGTGTTGTGTACTGAGGATCGAATCTGTTGTAGAGCATAGCATCGAACCATGAGTTCCAGTGATATACAGCAACGAACAGAGCGATCGTAGCGTAAACCGGTTTACACAGAGGTGAAATGATACTTATAAATACTCTCATGTAGCCGGCACCTTCGAGCTGAGCAGCTTCTTCGAGCGAATCCGGGATACCTGCCATGTATGTTCTCATGACCATTACGTTGAATGCACTTACCATACCGGGGATGATGTAAACCCAGAAGCTGGATGTGAGGTGAAGGTATCTGAAGAGTACGAGTACCGGGATCATACCGCCTGAAGCATACATTGTGATGATCCAGAACAGTGACAAACCGGACTTGAAGAGGAACTTCTTACGGCTGAGGATGAATGAGAGCAATGCGTTTGCTGCCAAAGACGTAAGAGTACCAAGAATGGTTCTTGCAACTGTAACCTTAGCACCAACACGGATACCGGGTCTCTCGAAGAGGATCTCGTGATAACTTCTGAGTGACCACTTACGGGGGAGGAGGTAAATACCACCTCTTACCGCGTCGTTACCTTCGTTGAAGGAATATGCCAATGTGTTAAGAACCGGATAAAGTGTAACTACCGCAAACAATACAAGGAAAGTGGTGTTGAGAACAGTAAAGACAATGTCTTCAGTAGCCATCTTCTTCTTGTGCTTGATTTTTTCAAATGAAACAACATCTGCCATGATACTTTCCCCCTTTCCTTAGAATAGACGCTCATCGCCTTTTCTCTTGGCGATGTAGTTAGAAACTACGATGAAGGTCATTGAAACTACTGTCTTGAAGATACCTGCAGCGGTACCGAGTGAGTAGTCCATATTACGTGCATCCAATGCCCAGTCGAGGATGTAGATGTCGATTGTTCTTGAAACGTTCTGGACAAGACCGTTACCGAGCAAGTACTGGAGCTCGAATCCTGCATTAAGAACGTTACCCATGTTCATCAAGAGAAGGATCATGATAGTAGGACGGAGACCCGGAAGAGTTACATAACGCATCTTCTGGAAACGTCCTGCGCCGTCAATTGAAGCTGACTCATAGAGGCAGGGGTCGATTGAAGTGATAGCAGCGAGATAGATGATCGCATTCCAACCTGTCTCTTTCCAGAGGTGGGAGAGTGTGACGATACCCCAGAAGAGCTTAGGGTCACCGAGGAATGCGTAAGGCTGCTTTAATATGCCTAATCTCAAAAGAATGTCGTTGATGATACCTGTTGATGTCAAAGCATCGTGAACGATGGCAACAACGATGATCCATGAAAGGAAGTGAGGCATGTAAGAAATCGTCTGGATGGATTTCTTGAAATACTTATTCTTAACTTCGTTCAAGAGGATAGCGAAAGCAATTGCAACGACTGTACTGAAGAAAAGGTTGAGGACACCCATTACAAATGTATTTCTGATAACCATCAGGAACGTTTTATCACTGAACAAGAACTTGAATTTGTCGATACCGACCCACTTGGAACCGCCGATACCCTTAGCAAATACGAAGTTCTGGAAAGCAATTATCCAACCTGCAAGAGGCAGATAATAGAAGATAATTCCGTAAATGACATAAACGGCACTGATTGCCACCAGTATCCACTGCCTTTTAAACTCTTTGGCAGTTAACTTTGGCTTGTTAATGTCTACCTCTTTAGTCCTTTTCGATTTAACGATCGAATTTTCCATTTTTTAACCACTCCTGTGAAAAAATGGTGGCAACCACAGTGTTTATGCCATGGTTGCCACCACAATTAATTATTCAAGACTGAATTATACAGGTGCTGTCCATCCGTAGGACTTAGCTGTCTCAAGTCTCTTGTTGACCTCAGCCTGAGCCTCATCGAGGAATGCCTGAGGATCACATTCAGCGTAAGCTGCCTGGTAAGATGCCCAATCAGACTCGAAGTCGCTTGACATAACGACAGTAGGGAGCCAGAGGTGCTTAACTTCGCCCATTCTCTTCCAAGCGATTCCGCCAGGAGTGTCAGAGCTGATATTGTTTGACCAAGACCAGAGAGGATACCAAGGAGCATTTACAACGATCTCAGAACCGAGGAACTCGGAGTATGTCTGAGCGCCATAAGCTGCGAAGCATTCCTTAAGAGGTTCAGCGAGACCTTCATAGAACTCTGAAGGCTGTTCAGCAGGCTGCATTCTGTTGATGCCGTCCTTGCTCATACCAGCCCACTGAGGGCAGTAAGAATACTCACAAGTATGCTTAGCCTTGTAGCTGTCGCTCTTCCAGTTCTCTCTCATCTCTTCTGTTCTGTAGTAGAGACCCTGATCGTCAACGAGGTAGTCAACGCCTTCGATACCCCAGAAACGGAGATCGTGGATGTCCTGATCGAGGAGTGCGCTCAAGAATGCGAATGCGAGATCAGGATCCTTGCAGGATGTTGTAACTGCACAACCGGAAGACTGGTTGAGCTCGTCGTCGTAAGAGTGCCACTGCTGTGACATGCCAGCCTTAGCTGTAAGTCCGAGAGGTACATAGTCGCATCCGAGTTCATCGAGACGGAATGTTGTACCATCTGTTGCTTCGAGGGGTGAAGCGAAGGGTCCCATGATGTTGTATGCGAAGTCCCAATACTGATCGCAGAGACCAAGTACACGACCTGTAGAAAGCTTAGCAATATACTCGTCGTATGTCTGTGTAGCGAAGTCAGGATCGATGTTGCCCTTAGCATACTCTTCGTTCAACTTCTTGAAATACATCTTAGCTGTGTCTGTTGTGTTGTAGTCAACAACCTTCGGGTTGTCCATACCAGCATCGATATTAACGATAACGCAACCATCGTTCGGATAACCATCGAGGAACATAGGAGCGTTCTCAAGGCAGTAATACTTCCAGTCTTCGCAGAGAGCTGTGTAAGGAATTACAGGTGTTCCATCCGGAAGTTCCGGGTTAGCAGCTGCATAGTCCTCGAGAAGCTTGAAGTATTCATCCAATGTCTGGATCTTAGGATAGTTAGCCCATTCAAGGACACGAACCTGAATCCAGAAAGCCTCACCGTTGTGGCCTGTTGCTGTGTTGTGGTCATAAGAGTTACCGAAAACGTTTGCCCAATAAATGTGGCCATCGTCCATACGGAACTTATCCCACTCTTCTTCTGTGTACATTTCCTTGAGGTTAGGATACTTCTCAAGATAGTCATCCCAAGCTACAAGCAAACCATTCTGATAGAGTGTAACGGAACCGTCACCACCATCAATGAGATCAGGCAACTTACCTGAAGCAATGATGGAGCCGATAGCTTCGCCTGCATCCTGACCTGTGAGCCATGTTTCCTTAACACGTACACCTGTCTTTTCAGCAATGAGCTCCATGATGTCGTTACCGTCGTTCTTCTCTTTGCCTGCCATAGCAGCAAACATTGTGAAGTCAACGATTTCTTTTCCATCACCTGTCTGAGCAGTCTCACCGCTGCCACTAGTCTGTGTGTCAGTGGGCTTGGTTGAGCATGCAGCAAAAGATGATACCGCAAGCATTGATGCTAAGATCAATGAAACGATTTTCTTAGTCTTCATTACTAGACCTCCCGAAATAGATTCTCGCTAATTAAAACGAGTATTTAGCACCTACATTATATGTTTGCCCCATATTTGCCACAACCTGAAAAACTCAAACTAAAATACTGATAAACTCTATAAAAACGCATAGTTTTCCACATCAGTAGACAAAAAACGCGGCTGTTATTAGTGCAACTTGCACAAAAAGAAGTGGTCTGCGCTTGGCAGACCGGCTTTTTTCAGGATTCTCTGTTTGTCTTTCTGTACTTTGACGGGGTACACCCCATGATCTCAATAAATTTGCGGATAAAGTAGTCGCTGTCCTTGTATCCGACGTCTTCCGCAATACGGTTTATCTTCTTGTCCGTATTGATGATCTGCCTTGCGGCTTCCTTGATCCTGTAATTTGTCAGGTAGTTCTTAAAAGACATTCCATACTTCTTGCTGAAGACCTGTCCGAGATAAGAACTGTTGATGTGATACTTATCACCCAAAGATTTAAGGCTGATGTTGTCGGCATAATTCTCTCTTACTTCCGCTTCTACAGATGCAAGGATTCCGTGAGAGATGCTCTTACGAAGTTCTGACAGGTATGCGGCATACTCCAAAGCAAACTTCTTAAGGTGCTGGTGGCTGCCTCTGACGAACACGCCCTCTGATGTCTGTTCGGAAATATACTGGATGATCTCTTCCTGGTTGACCGTATCATCGAGTTCGCTCGCCAGATGTATCAGCTGGAAAAGAAGATAGTTGATGTTAAGGTCAAACGCCCTGTTTGTGCCTTCCTTGCCACGGAGTTCCTCGTGAAGCTTATCGACGCCCTGCTCTATCATCTGTGTGTCATTCTTAATAATAGAACCTATGATCTCGTCGATGGTATTTTTGCAGAGAACTATGCTTGCATGTCCTGTCTGTGTTTCCTCATAGAAATAGATCTTCTTTTTATTATGGAATCCGGAGATACTCTTAAGTCTTCTGCATGAATCAAATGATTTGGAAAGAGATGAAATATCAGGCACCGCCTCACCGCAGTACATCCTGATGGGCTTAATGATCATTGTCTCGAGCTTTTTGACGAACGATTCAAGGAATTCCTTTTCGCTGGTGTCACGAAGGGCAGCCATGTTGTCGCAGAAAAGGAAACCCACATTATAGTTATCCTCATCGAACGATATGTCTAAAGTAAAGTGGTTGGCATATTCCTTGAGGACTTCTTTGCATGCATTATAGAGCTGCTTCTGGGCGGCACTCATGTCGTACTCGTCAGAATCATTATCATCATCTTCGATCTCACTGTGGACGAGCTCAATATAAATGAATCTCATATTGCCCAGGAGCTGGAGATGCTTGTTGGCATAATCGATATCCTCGTCATTGAATTTGCCTCTTATGAGATGTCTGATGATCCTGGCAAGGTATGCATCTTCCATCTTCTCCCTGTCTTTTCTCAATATGATCGATTCTTTATTGAGGTTGGTAACTTTCCTGAGGACTGAGATCAGTTCCTCTTCCTCAACAGGCTTTAAGATGTAATCGAGGCATCCGTTCCTGATAGCTTTCTGTGTATATGCAAAATCATCGTAACCGGTGAGCAGTACGAATTCAGCATCTGAGATCTTCTCCTTCTTGACCGTCTCGAGAAGTTCAAGACCTGACATCTCCGGCATTCTGATATCGGAGATGACGAGATCGACATCGTTCTCTTTGAGATACTTCAATGCCTCCTTGCCGTTGGAGCAGAGCCTTGCGATCTCAAAACCGCCGCTCTCCCAGTCGATCAGGACCTGAAGACCCTGAAGGATATAAGGTTCGTCGTCAACAAGCATTACTTTAAGCATAATTCACCCCGGTTTAAGCAGTTGTGATCATATCAGAAGGTATCATGATGATTACGCTCATTCCGATACCCTTCTCACTCTCTATCGTAAACTTCGCCTGATCTTTAAACATCATCTTTATTCTGAGGCACGCATTAAGGATGCCTACGTGTTTTGCCTTCTTAATTGTATCAATAGTGACGCTGTTCATGTTCTGCTGCAAAAGCTCAACTTCCTTCTCGTCCATGCCGTCACCCGTATCTTCAACTTCGATAACAAGATGGTCATCGTTCTTGTAAACCCTTACAAAGATCCAGCCCTGTGTGGATTTGGACTCTATGCCGTGAACACACGCGTTCTCAACAAAGGTAACGAGCGTGAGCTTAGGGATCAGTATATTCTTGCACTCTTCACTGATGTCGATGTTAAACGAGATCCTGTCGCCAAAGCGGTAGCTCTGGAGCTTGAGATATGCATTGATGAACTCTTCCTCTTCTTCAATGGTAACAGCATCTTCGTGCCATTCAACATTCTGCCTCTGCATGACCGCAAGTCTTTGTACCATCTCGGCAGTCTCGGTCTCACCTTTGAGGATGCTGTGCATTCTTATGCTCTCTAAGGCATTGAAGAGGAAGTGAGGATTGATCTGGCTCTGAAGTGCAAGGAGCTCAGCATTCTTACGGGCGAGGTCACTTTCCTGCTCGCGAAGCTTATCTTTATAAATAGTATTCGTAAGTTCGTTGTTGATATCAACGATCCTGTTGTAGTTATGCATGAGAGACGAGATCTCATCCGTACCTGTGATCTCCTTTATCGGCTGGAAGATCTCGTTGCCGCCTTCACCGAAAGCCTTCTCAAGAATACTGATCCTGCTGGTGATGGATCTCTCGAGCATCTTCATGATGAGGATCGGAAAAAGGAGTGTGAAGACAACGATAATGAGCAATGCCGGCAGGTTATTCTTCAGAACGGACGTCAGTGCAACATCATCGGTAAATGCATAGATCTTGAACATGGTGCCGAACTTCTCGTATTCCTGGATGGTTACATAAGGATCTGCATTGACCCTCTGCATGACGGAATCATAATCGGCATTTACATTCTGGTTCGAATAGATTACGTAGTCATCACAGCAGACATACATGGAGCAGTTTACGGGGATGTCGTTCATCTCTTTTGCGATCCAGGATTTCTTGTGTTCGATCGTGATTATCTTTGTGATGCTTGATCTTGTATTGGTCATCCTTCGCACATATATGAAGCGGTCCTGGTCTGTGGTCAGCACGACCGGTACGTCATCGTAATATGCGTAAACGGCTTCTTTCTTTCCGTTTTCAATAAAGTCGGAATACCATCTTTCGGGTTTTGCTTCAGCGAGATTGTGGAAATAGTGTCCGCTCAGCATCGTCTGGTTGTCCGAATAGATGACGAGCCTTTTCTGGTTCATGTCGGACATTGTTGAGAAGAATGAATTGGAGACCGTATTAACGTAGCTGTTGTAGTAATCGTACGGGATCTGGTAACCGGTATTGATGAACTTATTAAGGTTATCGTTGAGGTCGATCGCCGTTGCAACTGTGGCATCAGAGGATAAAAGGTCGTCAAGATAATTGGTGTAAGCTTCTATTCCTTTTTCCCTGTAGAATGTCTGGTTGCGCCTTTCGGCATCGAAAACGGATTTAAAAAGGATCGCGTCTGTAATTACGAGCGGCAGGATAACACATAATATGTACATTAAAAGGAACTTTTTATTCAGCTTTAATTTGCCGAGTAGATTTTCCTTACCGCCTTTAGTCATTCTTATATGTCCGCCCCGAAAACATGATCTGATGATTAACCCGTACCTTACTATGTTAGTAGAAACACCCTGCCTTTGCAAACTTGAAGGTAGTCAAAGTGCTTGATTTAACCCTGCTCTTATCAGTAATTTATCCCGTTGAATAAAGTAATCTATTTAACTAACATAATTACAGTTATAAATTATTTATGAGGAGTCCCCTATGTTAAAGATAGTAAAGACCGAGAACGGACTTGTAAGAGGCCTTCCCGGAAACAACACAAGAATCTCAGTTTTTAAAGGAATCCCTTTTGCCCAGCCGCCTGTCGGTGAAAACCGCTGGAAGGCTCCCCAGCCCTGTAAGGATTGGGACGGCATCTACGACGCATATAAATTCGCGCCGATCTCCATGCAGGACCAGCCGGGTATCGGCACAGACATCTACTGCAGAGAATGGCACGTCGATCCGGATATCGAGCTCAATGAAGACTGTCTCTATCTGAATGTCTGGACAAATGCCAGAAACGCTGACGAGAAGCTTCCCGTTCTCGTATGGTTCTTCGGCGGCGGATTCCAGTGGGGATACACGGCAGAGATGGAGTTCAACGGTGAGAACCTCGCTAAGAAAGGCATCATTGTCGTAACCGTAAACTACAGACTCGGTGCGTTTGGTTTCCTTGCACACCCCGAGCTTTTCAAAGAGTCTCCTGATGCACCTGCAAACTTCGGCCTTCTGGACCAGCAGGCAGGACTTAAGTGGGTAAAAAGAAATATCGCTCAATTCGGCGGTGATCCTGACAACATCACGATCGCAGGACAGTCAGCAGGAGGCGGAAGCGTTCTTAACCATCTGACTGCAAAATCCAGCATCGGCCTTTATCAGAAAGCCATCATCCTCTCGGGAATCATTTCATTCCCTTACATCAAAGACTTCGTCATGATCCCCAGAACTGCTGATGACGCATGTTCTTACGGCGTAAAGTTTTTCGAGCAGCTCGGAGTAAAGACACTGGAGGAAGCAAGAAAACTCGATGCTTCATTCATCCGTGACAATGCTTCGAAATTCAGGGAAGCCGAGAGCTACTTCTTCACTCCCATGATCGACAACGTCTTCATGGACGATGAGCCTTACAAGCTGTTCCTTGAAGGAAAGCATGCACACGTTCCGCTCATGTCCGGTAACACATACGATGAATTCCCGAGCGCTATTTTCGCTAATTCAAAAGAAGAGTTCGAAGCCAAGGCAAGAGAGGTCTTCGGATCCAAGACAGAGAAGTTCCTCTCATTCCCTGAAGCGCAGAAGAACAACGGCAACCAGTATGCAACGCTCCGCGCGATCGAATGCGCCGTTAAGGCTGCGTTTGCACATAACGACAAGCCCGGTTACTACTACAGCTTCGAGCCCGATATTCCTGGTGATGACAATCCGGGAACATTCCACTCCGTAGATCTGTGGTTCTTCTTCGATAACCTAGACAAGTGCTGGAGACCAATGACCGGAAGACACTACGACATCGCAAGACAGATGAGCACGTATTTCGTCAACTTCGTTAAGAGCGGCAATCCGAACGGAAACGATGTCGACGGAACGGCACTTCCTTTGTGGAAACCTTTCACACCTGATTTTAAAAATGAGATGCACTTCACCCGTGACGGCGCGAAGACTTCCATTCAGGAAGATTCTCCTGAATCTGATTTCTACACCTTCATGACAGAGCACATAGCAGAAGCTACCGTCGGAACAGCAGCTGAAATCAAAGGTGAGGAATCAGGACCCAAGGTAGTCCTTTATGAGGTTCCGAAGAAGCAGGCATTCAACCCTTACCTGCCCAACTGGGAATTCATCCCTGACGGTGAGCCTTATGTATTCAACAACAGAGTATATATCTACGGTTCACACGACATCTTCAACGGCGAATATTTCTGCCCGGGTGATTACGTAACATGGTCAGCTCCCGTAGATGATCTCGGCAACTGGACCTACGAAGGTGTCATCTTCAAGAGAACCGACGATCCTGCAAATAAGGACGAGCGCGGATGCCTCTATGCTCCCGACATGACTGTAGGACCTGACGGCAGATACTATCTGTTCTATGCGCTTGATAACGACTGCGTTATTTCCGTAGCCGTAAGCGATACACCTTCAGGCAGATTCGAATTCTTAGGCAACGTCCACTACGAAGACGGTACTCCTCTCGGAAAGAAGGAAGGCGATGAACAGCAGTTCGATCCGGGCGTTCTCACGATCGGCGACACAACTTACATGTTCACAGGTTTCTGCGGACAGGGCGATAAGTCACGCCACGGATGCATGCTTACGGTTCTTGATAAGGACATGCTCACAGTTAAGCGTGCACCTGAATTCGTAATCCCTTCAACGCAGTACAGCGAGGGAACCGAATATGAAGGACACGCATTCTTTGAAGCACCTTCCATCCGTGAGAGAAACGGCATCTACTACCTCATCTATTCATCTCAGGTAATGCACGAGCTCTGCTACGGCTATTCAGACAACCCGCTCGGACCTTACAAGTACGGCGGTGTCATCGTAAGCAACTGCGATATCGGAATCGATACATATAAGCCTGCTGACAAGCCCACGGCATTCGGAGCAAACAACCACGGAAGCATCGTTGAGATCAATGGCGAATGGTACATCTTCTATCACAGACAGACCAACAACGACTGGTATTCACGTCAGGGTTGCGCTGAGAAGATCGAGTTCACCGAAGACGGACTGATCAAGCAGGCTGAGATCACTTCCTGCGGACTTAACGGCGGACCGCTCTCTGATATCGGTGAGTATCCTGCCCACATCGCATGCAACATCTTTGACGACAGAAACAAGATGTACGTCGGTGAACCGAAGTCTGCAAACATCACAATGGATATCAGAAATATCGTTGACGGTCCTTCACATATCAGATGCATCGGTGATTCCACCACAATCGGCTTTAAGTATTTCAACTTAAAGGGCGTTAAGGGATTGAGGATCACCACGAGAGGCTACGGCCAGGGTGATTTCGAGATCAGGACCTCTATCAACGGCGAAGTGCTTGGCAAGATCCCTGTCAGATTCTGTACTGCATGGGAAGACGGCAAGGCAGAATTCACCATCCCTGACGGCGTATATCCGCTCTACCTCACATTCAAGGGCGGCGGAACTCCTTCACTCTTAAGCTTCGAGTTCCTGCACTGATAATCAGACCAACCTAAAAACGATAACGGCTGAACTTATAATTCAGCCGTTATTTTTATCTCTTTATCGTTGCCTTCGGCATATATCTTTCCGCCATGTGATTCGGTAATGCCTTTGGCGATGGACAGTCCGATGCCGTGACCGCCCGTCTCTGAATTTCTGGATTTGTCCGTTCTGTAGAAGCGGTCGAATATGAGTTCATGGTCGTGCTTTGATACGGGTACGGTTGTGTCGTTGCTTACAGACAATAAGATCTTGGATCCGCTCTTCTGAAGTCCTGCCTTGACGGTGCTTCCTTCGGGAGAATACTTGATCGCATTATCCATCAGTATCGATACAAGTTCTCTTATGGCCCTCTGGTCTCCGTTATAAGCCAGGTCTGGCGTTATTGCCGTCTCAATATTTCTTCCGTTGGATTTAGCAAGTCCCCTGAAGGATTCGACTTCTTCTGCGACCACATCTGAGATCGGGAAATCGATCTTTACCAGCTTGCTCTTTGTGCCTTCTTCGGTCTTTGCAAGATAGATCAGGCTGTTGGTAAGTTCTGTAAGTTTTTCTGTCTGCTTCCTGATGTCATCGATCCACTCATTGTTGCCGGTATCCATCCCGACTACATCACAGTCGGCATTTATAACTGCAAGCGGAGTCTTTAATTCATGGCCTGCATCAGTGATGAATCTCTTCTGCTTCTCATATGCTTCGGCTACAGGTTTTACCGCTGCCTTCGAAAATACTGCTATGAGCGCGAAAACGATCAGGAGACCGATTACCGAAATGGCAGCACTGATCCCCAGGAACGATCTCGCATTATCAAGACTTCTTCCGCAATCGTAGAAGATCACCAGAGTGACGTCGTCCTTGTCGGTTCTTCTATATCTGTAATCACCGACAAAACCTGTTGTCCTTCCGCTATTGTAGATATTCTCACCGAGTGATATGGCCTCCGTTGAATCAACAGCCGCTATCCTGCCGGTATCAACTGCGACAGCATTACCGGACTTATCAAATATTATCGTGAAGAACCTCGCCTCAAATCTCATCTCAGGAGACATCCGGTCTTTTCCTCTGCCGTCAGGACCGGGGCCGCCCGGTCCGTCCCACACAGGCTTCGGATCAGTATCAGGCGGGAACTCTCCTTCATTAGCCGTAAGGATGTTAAGGACATCATCTGCATTTC
This sequence comes from Saccharofermentans sp., assembly GCA_045648465.1. Lineage (GTDB taxonomy): Bacteria > Bacillota > Clostridia > Saccharofermentanales > Saccharofermentanaceae > Saccharofermentans. The sequence goes on along the minus strand of JAZROA010000001.1, from coordinate 329,777 downwards.
TTATAACTTCTTTGTAATTGAAGATATTAATAAGAGCAATAAGCATGACAAGAACTGCCGTTACCGACACCATGGAAATGACGATGAACTTCCTGCGGAGCTTACTGATCATTTGATTTCCTCCAAAGTGTATCCGGAATTTCTTACGGCTTTTATCTGAACGTTGGCATCAAGAGCAGCAAGCTTCTTGCGCAGAAAAGATATGTATGTCCATGCGGTGCTTATGTCAGACTCTGAATCCAGACCCCATATCTTATCCATGAACTTTTCTGTTGAGATCAGGATTCCGGGATTCATCATGAGCATTTCCATCATCTGGAACTCCTTGCCCGCAAGCCTGTATTTGCTCTTGGTAGAAGAAAGCTCATAAGAGCCCCTGTCCAATGTAAGGTTGCCGAATTTGAGGACGTTACCCTGTGTAGAGGAAGGCTGCCTTGTAAGAACTCTTATCCTTGCAAGGAGTTCTTGTGTGGCAAAAGGCTTAGTAAGATAATCGTTTGCTCCGGAATCAAGGCCTTCGACTTTGTCGTCGATCTCTGATTTGGCCGTAAGCATCAGCACGGGAACGTTATTGCCTTTAGCCCTGATCTCTTTTAAAGCGGAGATGCCGTCCTGTTTTGGCATCATGATATCCATGATCACAAGATCATATTCGGTTGCCATTGCATATGACACTGCCTCTTCACCGTCAAATACACAGTCGACCGAATAATTGCTTTTCGTAAGAATAGCCTTTAATGCCTTTGATAAGGATTTCTCATCTTCTGCCAAAAGAATTCTCATATTACACCTCTTAAGCTATGAGCCGCCGGCCGCCCGTTATTCTTAATATACCACCTTATTCGGGGGCGCTGATGCCTGTTTTTCTTTCACTCATTTTTCACTCGTTTGCTTTAAAGTCCGTTTTAAGTTTGCACCTTAAGATTAAGCCAGCAAACTTAAATGAGGTTAAAAAATGTCTTACCAGAATGTTTTCGAAAGATATGAATATAAATACTTTCTGACTGCATCCCAGAAGCACGATCTGCTTCACATGACAGGAGACAGGCTTGTCCTTGACTCGTACGGAAGAACTACGATCAGAAACATCTATTACGATACTAACAGCTTCAGGCTCATAAGAGATTCACTAGATCACCCTGTCTACAAAGAAAAGTTGAGGGTCAGGTCTTACCAAAGAGCAGATGCCGGCGACATGGTTTTCGTTGAGATCAAGAAAAAGTTTGAAGACGTTGTTTATAAAAGACGCGTGGCAGTGCCAAAGACAGCCGCTTCCGAATGGATAGACAACGGGAAGAACACTCCGATTAAGACGCAGATCACATCAGAGATAGATTACTTCCTTAACTTCTATGAGGGAATATCGGCCAAAGCTTTTATCAGTTACGAGCGCGAAGCTTATACCTGCACCTCCGATCCTGAATTCCGTCTGACTCTTGATGAGAACATCCGCGCACGAGATACGGACTTGGATCTCGGAGACGATATCTGGGGCGTGTCCCTTCTTCCTGAAGGAATAACCCTTATGGAAGTAAAGATCGCCGGAGCGATGCCTATGTGGATGGCAAGGTTTCTAAGTAGTCTCGAAGTCCGGAAAGTGTCTTATTCGAAGTACGGAACTTACTACAGAGACCACCTAATGACAAATCAGCTTTCTGAAAGGAGCGCTATATATGCTTAACTTATTTAATTCGATAATATCGTCTACAGGAATAACACCTATTGTGTTCATTATCCTGGTTCTCGCAACATTAGTGCTCGGCGGAATCCTTGCACTGATCCACACCTATAAAAACGATTACACCAAAAGCTTCATAATGACCCTTGCGATCCTCCCTGCTGTCGTTGCAGTAGTGCTCCTGATGGTCAACGGCAACATCGGCGCAGGTGTTGCAGTAGCAGGAGCCTTCAGTCTCGTAAGATTCAGATCGGCACCCGGAACGGCAAGAGAGATCGGCGCATTATTTGCAGCCATGGGCATGGGACTCATCATGGGAATGGGCTATATAGGATACGCAGCGCTCTTTACCTGTCTGATCGGTATCGCAATGCTCGTATATGCAGGCATTTCAGCAGGAGACAAGAAAAACATTAGAAAGAGCCTCAAGATCACCATACCCGAAAACCTTAACTACACTGATGTTTTCGATGAAGTCTTAAGTAAATACACAAAGTCGTACAGATTAAAGCAGGTAAAGACCAGCAACATGGGCTCGCTCTTCAAGCTCAGCTACGAAATAGTATTAAGCGATCCCTCACTCGAGAAAGAATTCCTTGATGATCTCCGCGTAAGAAACGGAAACCTTGAGATATCCATCTCGGATTACCAGACCCAGAGTGCAGAACAGCTTTGACATAAGATAAGGAGAATAACATGAAACGTTTTAAAACAGATCCCCGGCTTATTGCAGCAATTACAGCGGGAACGCTTATAATTCTTCCGCTTGCCGCATGCACAACGCCGCAAGAGACTTCAAAAGCCACGGAACAGACACAGGCCGTTACAGAGACCACGCCGGCACTGACTTCTGAAGAGGCTTTCACAGGAAAAGATCTTGAGGTCGGCTATGATGAGAGCGAAGCAGAGACCATTACACTTAACAGTTCTTCCGCAGTATCCTCTTCAGATTCCGTGGATATATCAGGAAGCGTAATAACCATTAAGACCAAGGGAACATACGTCATTTCCGGAACCCTTGATGACGGCTACATAGTAGTTGATGCCGGAGACTCCGATGATATCAGGCTCATCCTTAAAGGCGCCGATATCACTTCCTCCGATTATGCTGCCATCTACTGTCTCAATGCCGACAACGTCTTTATCACTTTGGAAGACGGCACGGAGAATTCCCTGATAAACAGTGGCGAATATGTTTCCAAGGACGATAACAGTGTAGACGGTGCGGTATTTGCCAAGACGGACGTTACCATCAACGGTGCAGGAAGTCTAAAAGTATCTTCAACGGCTCACGGCATCGTGGGCAAGGATGACGTCAACATAACAGGCGGAGTCATTGCCATAGTAAGCGAAAAAGACGGCATTCAGGCAAATGATTCCGTAGCTATCCAGAATGCAACGATCGGCATCACATGCGGCAAAGACGGTATCCAGGCCGACAACGACGATGATCCGACACAAGGTTATATCTACATCTCATCAGGCAATGTCACCATTGATGCCGGCGATGACGGAATAACCGCAACTTCCACGCTTCAAATAGATGACGGTACCATCAACATCCGCAACTCTTATGAAGGTCTTGAAGGACAGAACATAATCATCAACGGCGGTGACATCTCGATAGTCTCATCAGATGATGCGGTCAATGCAGTATCAGAAACATCCAGTGACGCAATGAGTTCTGACGGTACAAGCAGCATTGTAATCACAGGCGGATCGGTTTATGTAAAAAGCGAAGGCGACGGCATTGATTCCAACGGTTCCTTTGAGATGAGCGGCGGAACACTTACGGTGATGGGACCTTCAAGGGGCGGCAACGGTTCTCTTGATGTCAACGGAACTGCTTCCATTACGGGCGGAACTGTCGTAATGGCCGGAACATCGGACATGGCAATGAATTTCACTAACGCAAACCAGGGCGCGATCCTTATAAATACGGGCTCACAGTCCGAAGGTACTGAGATCACAGTTACTGACTCTTCAGGAAACGTAATCATTCAGGCTACAGCCGACTGCAGCTACCAAACAGTGGTCATAAGCAGCCCGGGCCTTGTCAAAGGCAATAAATACACTGTTTCCGCGGGAAGTTTCTCTGAAACGGTTGAACTTAGCGAATATATTTATGGTTCCGGTTCAGGATTTGGTATGGGAAGCTTTCCGGGAGGTAATCCCGGTGACTTTCCAGGAGGTAATCCCGGAGGCAGAGGAGGATTTTAACAACATTATTTGAGGCATGTGTCTTATTCGTTAATATAACGATAAAATACTTAATATTCTTTTCAAATTACATTAATACAACATTAAATTTAGGTCATTGAAATTCATTAACGAATAAACTATACTTCAAGTATCAACAAAGACATTTTTCTATTCCTATTATCCCCATATTTGCGGCCACCCTTCGTGGGTGGTCGCTCCTATTATAGGAGCTTTATCAGACGGCAGTTTTCAATGCCTTCAGCCCAGAATTTCTCAAGGGGAGTATTCCTTATCTGTCCGATGATCGCCGAATTCATGGCGCCATGACCTACGATAAGTACATCTTTGCCTTCAGTTACAAGCGGAAGCGCGATCTCATCTAAAAAACTCTTCGTCCTTGAGATAAGGGATTCAAGGCTTTCTGCGCCTCCGACAGCCTCATATCCTGCGGGATTGAAGAACAGTTCCCTTACCGGGCACTCAGGCTTTTCGAAAACGTTTTCGATGCCTTCGTATATACCGAATCCCATCTCTTCAAGCCTTTCATCAATGATTATAGGGACTTCCCTGCCTTCAAGCACAAGGTTTGCAGTCTCCCTGGCTCTTACGAGCGGCGAGCAGTAGCAGACGTCGAAGTGAACATCCTTATATTTCTCACAGGCCTCTTTGGCCATCTCAATTCCCATTTCATTTAACGGAATGTCCGTCTGTCCCTGAAGTTTATGCTTCAGGTTCCAGTCCGTCTTGCCGTGTCTCATTATGTAAAGCATTATAATTCCTTTATGACGGTTTGATTTTCCAGGGGCTATTTTGCCATAAAACCGCAGTCTTAATCAAATCTTAAGGAATTAAGTCATTTGATATTAAGGCTTTTATTCGTACAATTGCATTATCTTGAAACAGTGTGGGGGGCAACATGTATAACATTCTCATTTGTGATGACGACAAAGATATCGTTAACGCTTTAAAGATCTATCTGCAAAATCCGGATTACAGTTTGTTCGAAGCTTATAACGGTATCGAGGCAACAGAACTTGTAGAGAAACAGGAGATACACCTCATACTGCTTGATATCATGATGCCGCAAATGGACGGGATAACAGCGATGGCAAAGATCAGGGAGAAGTTCAATATGCCCATCATCCTCTTAACCGCTAAGTCAGAGGACCAGGACAAGATATTGGGACTTAACATAGGGGCTGATGATTATATCACCAAGCCCTTTAACCCCCTGGAGGTTGCAGCAAGAGTCGGTTCACAGTTAAGACGCTACACCAAGCTCGGCTCGGGAACAGCTGCAAAAGAACTTCTTACGGTCGGCGGAATCGAACTTGATGACACCACCAAGACCGTTACGGTAGACGGAAACGCCGTCAACCTTACCCCCACTGAATTCGACATCTTAAAACTGCTTATGGAATATCCCGGCAAAGTCTTCTCGCCCAAAGAGATATACAGCAAGGTATGGGGCGAAAGCGCTTTGTCAGCCGGCGAAAACACCGTTGCGGTACATATCAGACATCTTAGAGAAAAGGTTGAGATCACACCCAATGAACCAAGATACATCAAAGTCATCTTCGGCCAGGGTTATAAGATCGAGAAGGGGAGAAACTAATGGAAAAGAACAAGAAACCGTTTATCAGGACAGTTCCCGGCAAGGCACTGCTCTTCCTGATGATAAACATCCTTATGATTGCCGTCCTGGCATGCACTTGCGTTGCTGCCGTATGCATTCAGGAAGATTTTTACGGCATCTCCGAAGAGGAATTCTATAAATATAAGAGCGAGGATTACCTCGAGTATAAGGTGATGGAAAACTCTAACTACCTTATCGGCATCGATCATTACGCCGTTGAAGGCATGAACATCATGATCACGGATAAAGACGGTAAATACATCGCATCTACCCGTGATTTTGATGAAGCAAAAGCATCTGCCGGCAAGTCAGGCAAATACGAAAATGCTGTGCTCTATACATATGATGTTGACCTTGTATACGGCAAGGACGGAACATTCAAGCATATGCGCGCATCTTTTTTGGAACCTGATGACGTAGTAGTCAATGCTACGATAGAGGCTTATGCCAATCCTTCCGACTTCCTGCAGTACTCAGAGTTTGACAGGCAGGTCATCCACTTAGCCTACGGTATCCGCTATGCTGTATACCCCATTGGCGCTTTATGTGTAATCGCCGGAATTGCTGCATTTATCGCACTCATATGTGTAGCCGGAAAAAGACCCGGTACTGAAGAGGTCATTCCGGGACCCTTGGATAAAGTTCCTTTCGACGTTCTCGCCACTGTTGCAATCTTCCTTACCATACCCTTTTTCATCCTCGTTGGAACAGCTAACGGTTTATTCGAAGGCGCTTTGTTTATTTTAGCTTTCTTCGTATTCGTTAACGTTATGATGGGACTTTGCATGAGTTTCGCTTCAAGAGTAAAACGTCATGTGCTCATCAAGGGAACATTGGTCTACAAGTGTTTTTACTGGCTGATCAAAGGAATCCTTGCAATTCCTCTCGTATGGCGCACTGTTCTTATCATGGTCGGAATAACCATCTTCGAAGCCATAGTCATAGTTGGTACAAGAGCTGATGAAGAAGCTATGATTATGGGTTGGTTCTTCGAAAAGCTTTTCATCTGTCCCCTTATCTTCTACATTGCACTCATGATGAGAAAGCTCAGAGTATCAGGCGAGAAGATGGCAAAGGGAGATATCTCTTACCGTACATCCACCAGGGGTCTCTGGGGCGACTTCAGAAAGCATGCCGTTAACCTTAACGCCGTCGCTGACTCCGTTACCCTTGCAGTAGATGAGAAGCTGAAGTCCGAGAGAATGAAGACAGAACTTATCACTAACGTATCCCACGACATCAAGACACCTCTTACGTCCATCATCAATTACGCACAACTCATGGGCACTACTGAACCTACAGACCCCAAGATGAGCGAATATTCCGAAGTAGTCGTAAGACAGTCCGAAAAACTTAAGAGACTTATTGAAGATCTCGTCGAAGCATCCAAGGCTTCAACAGGAAATCTTGAGATCGTACCTGCTCCTCTCGACTGCTGCACATTCATCACACAAACAGCAGGTGAATTCAAGGAAAAGCTCGACAGCTGCAACCTAACGCTTGTAACCACTGCACCTGAAGGCAAGGTCATGATAATGGGTGACGGCAGACGCATGATGAGGATCTACGATAACCTCATGAATAATATCTGCAAGTATTCAATGCCCGGAACGAGAGTTTACCTCACACTTGAAGTAATTAACGGATATGCCGTTACAACATTCAAGAACACTTCAAATACAGAGCTTAACATCAGTCCCGATGAACTGGTTGAAAGATTTGTCAGGGGTGACTCTTCACGTAACACGGAAGGAAACGGCTTAGGTCTTTCCATCGCACAGAGCATGACTGAGCTTCAGGGCGGCTCATTCAAGATCGACATCGACGGAGATCTTTTCAAAGTGTCCCTTTCATTCCCTGTCATCACCAGCCAGGCGTGATATTAGGACAACATCATATAAGATAAACGGGAAGCTTTACTGCTTCCCGTTCTTTTTGCTTATATTTGCTGCTAATCCGAGTTTTATAGGACTTTCTTCCAGTTTTTCTTTAACGACGCTGTCTTTAAGCACATTGATATTTACGAAGAACAGTTTCATCAGCGTCTTGACCCTGGCACCGGAATCATTTCTTATCTCACGCATTCTCGAGATCATAGCCTTCGTCCCCTTAACGCCTACCTTTGTAAGCATGCTCAGGTTCTCACATCCTGAAGCCTCGAAAACTGAAAACAGTTCATCTACAAATACCTTGCGCTGTTCAAAGCTCATCTCGCCGAGCCAGGTGGTCATGGTCTCATCAAAGAGATTGCTTATCTTATCCGGGAAAGCACAAGTGGTAAACTGCTTTCCCTCAAGCTGCCAGGAAAGAGGATCGTGCTGCATTATGCCGAGCTCCGTGCTCTTTATTACTACAGGTTCTACTGTGTTTTCGAGAAGCCTTCCGACAATTGAACTTTCAGGAATGAACTTACCTATCTTTGGCTTTATGGTCTTGAACTGGTCAGATTCCATCGCTTCGTGATTGAAGCCGGGACCGTCAAAATTATAGATATTCTCGATCCTTGAAGTCAGGTCTGAATTAGCTGCAAGTGCAGCATAAACCGCCAGGTGTCCGCCCTTTGAATGTCCGCCAAGGCGCACTTTATCAAGTCGGCCCTTCATTACTTTCTCCAGATAAGCGGCTGCTTCGTTTTCAGCAGGAACCGTCATGAAACTTAAATTGAAATCTTCTTTCCATCCGATAATCGTATCATCAGTACCGCGGAATGATATAAAGACTCTGTCGTCAGAAGTGTCTATTTCAATTGCTGAGAACTGGATCTCGCGTGATATGTCCGTATCGTCCACATAATTTGAGAGATAAGCATTTTTAAATCTTTCGGACTGGCCTAATGCCCTGAGCATCGCGGGAGCAAAACTGATAAATGATTTATCCTGTGCCAACTCTTCCGCGGAATGTAAAGAGAAAAACTTCTCTGAGGCTTTTTCTATCGTTATCCTGCCCTGGGATCTTGACGGAACGACTTTGTCGAAATTAACGTATGACAAGCATGACAGTATCAGTGCGTCGATACTGTTAAATGGATCTTGATCAAGCGTAAGATCACCGCGCCATGCCAGATAATCAAGTATGTTGCTCATAAGCTAATTATAATGCCGATGAGGGATTATGCATAACACTAAAAGAGGCTGCCTCGTTCGAGACAGCCTCTTGAATTAACATTTAGCAGTTAAAGGATTACCTTCTGCCTGTCTTGATCGTAAGATCTTCCAGGAATCCCTTAGGACTTCTGATCTCAAGTTCACCTTCAACCTGAACGATGAGGTCGTTAGCAACACCTGTAAGAATCAAAACTGACGTACCTGCAAACCATACATTCTCCAAACCTGTAAGAATACCAACTACTGTCGGCAGGATGCAGACGATAACGAGGAAGAAAGCTTCCAGCCAGTTGAGTCTGTGAGCTGTTGTCTTAATGAAATCAGTTGTCGGCTTACCGGATCTGATACCGTTGATCATACCGCCGTTCTTTGTGATGGAGTTTGCAATCTCAACGGGATGAAAATTGATCGCCGTATAGAAGAATGTAAATCCGATAACAAGGAGGAAGTAAAGTACATAGTACCAAACACTTCCGGTAAATGCTGACTTAAGCCAGAGTGCAACCTTGTTTGTGCTGTTGCTGAAGAACAACGTAACGATAATGTTCGGGATTGCCAAAAGTGACATTGTGAAGATAACAGGCATAACACCGGACATGTTAACCTTGAGCGGAATATAGTCTCTGTTACCACCACGCTGCTGTCTGCCGATAACCTTCTTGGAATACTGAACGGGAATTCTTCTTTCTGCGTTCTGAACATAGAGAACGAAGACGATGATAGCTACAGCTACGATCGCTACAGCGATAAATACAAGAATTCCGAGGAGGATTCCCAAAGCAGCATTTTCGACTGAGTCGCTGATGCTGACGCACTTCTCATAAAGGTTCCTAACCATATCAGGAAGACGGGTTGCGATACCAGCGAAGATCAGGAGGGATACACCGTTTCCGATTCCCTTGTCATTGATCTTCTCACCAAGGAAGACGACGATTGCAGAACCAGCTGTGAAAGCAAGAACTACAAGACCGGCATTGAGCCATGTGGGAAGGCTTCCGTTCAGAGCTGAACGAGTTGAATAAGTGAACAGGCAGGACTGAACAAAAGCCAATACAATAGCTGAAACTCTGGTTATCTTATCCATCTTCTTTCTGCCGGACTCACCTTCCTTGGAAAGATCTTCCAAGGCAGGGATAACGACAGTTAAGAGCTGAATGATGATTGATGCGTTAATGTAAGGCGATACACCCAGTGACAGAATGGACGCATGGAACAGGCCACCGCCTGAAATAAGGTCCATAATGCTACCGAGCTGACCCCACTGACGGATAACGCTGGTGAATTGCTCACCATCGATACCCGGTACAGGTACGAGTCCGCCGAGCATGAAGATGCCCAGGATCATGAAGGTATAGAGCAGTCTTTTACGTATAGACTCTACACGAAAAGCGTTAACTGCAGTATCAAAAATACCATTCATGCCTATTAGCCCTCCGTTGCCGTGCCTCCGGCCTTCTCAATCTTCTCCTTAGCTGAAGCTGTGAACTTAACAGCTGTTACATCGAGCTTCTTTGTGAGCTCGCCGTTGCCGAGAATCTTGACGCCGTCGTTAACCTTAGGAAGAGTGATAACACCCTTCTCAGCGAGTGCCTTAGCATCTACTGCTGTTCCGTTATCGAATACTTCAAGATCTCCAACGTTTACTTCAATGTAAGCAGGAGCAAATCTCTTATTATTGAAACCTCTCTTAGGGAGACGTCTGTAAAGGGGCATCTGACCACCTTCGAAACCAGGTCTAACACCGCCGCCTGAACGAGCGTTCTGACCCTTGTGACCACGGCCGGAAGTCTTTCCGTTGCCTGATCCGGGACCTCTACCCTTACGATAAGCCTTTTCGTTGCCTGCGGAAGTCATTTCATTGAGCTTCATGTGGCACCTCCATTAATTCTCTTCTACGGCTACGTAGTTAACAGCCTTTTTGATCATGCCGCGTGTAGCCTCATTGTCAGCCTTCTCAACAGTCTGACCGATCTTCTTCAAGCCCAAAGCTCTGATTGTAGCCTTCTCGGACTCTCTTGCCTTATTTGTGCTTTTGACAAGCTTAATCTTAATGTTAGCCATTTGAGCGGGCCCTCCTTACTTAATCTCGCCAACAGACTTACCGCGAAGTCTTGCAACTTCTTCAGCGGACTTCAAGGACTTAAGACCCTCAATAGTAGCGTTGACCATATTGTTAGGATTGTTGGATCCGATTGACTTTGTACGGATATCTGTGATACCTGCAAGCTCGCATACTGAACGAACAGGACCGCCAGCGATAACACCGGTACCGTTTGCAGCAGGCTTCATAACGATGTGAGCTGCAGCGAATTCACCGACTGTCTCGTGAGGGATAGTACCGTTAACAATGGAAACATCAACGATGTTCTTCTTTGCTTCTTCGATACCCTTTCTGATAGCGTCCGGAACCTCGGTGGACTTACCGATGCCCTTACCTACACGACCCTTTCTGTCACCGATAACTACGAGAGCAGCAAATCTCATGTTCTTACCGCCCTTAACAGTCTTGGAAACACGGCCGATGTGGATAACGCGCTCTTCGAACTCCTTATCCTTCTTTTCTTCTCTTGAAATGTTCTTAGACTCTAAAGCCATCTAATTTGCTCCTCCCGATTAGAATGAGAGACCGGCTTCTCTTGCCGCCTCTGCCAAAGCCTGTACTCTTCCGTGATAGAGATATCCGCCACGGTCGAATACTACGTCCTTGATATCCTTGGCAATTGCGCGCTCACCGATAAGCTTACCAACTGCTGTTGCTGCCTCGATGTTGCTGCCAACGGATACGGAGCCCTTGATTTCCTTGTCGAGTGTAGAAGCACTTACAAGTGTGACTCCCTTTGTATCATCGATGATCTGAGCGTAAATGTGGCTGTTGCTTCTATATACGCAAAGACGAGGGCACTCTGTCGTTCCTGAAATCTTCTTTCTTACACGAACATGCTTTCTCTTACGAATCTTGTTTTTATCAATTCTACCAATCATGTTGAATATACCCCCTTTGCGCCTTACTTCTTAGCACCGGTCTTACCTTCCTTGATGATAAGGTGCTCGCCGGCATACTTGATACCCTTGCCCTTATAAACATCAGGAACTCTGAGAGAACGGATCTTTGCTGCTGTCTCGCCTACGAGCTGCTTGTCAGCGCCCTGTACGATGACCTGGTTATCTTTGACATCGATTGTGATGCCAGCGGGTTCAACCATCTCGATAGGATGAGAATAACCGAGGTTGAATACAACCTTGTTGCCCTGCTTTGTTGCTCTGTAACCTACACCGTTGATCTCCAATGTCTTAGAGAAACCTTCGTGTACGCCGGTTACCATATTCTGAATGAGCGCTCTTGTAAGGCCGTGGAGTGAACGATGATTCTTATCATCGGAAGGACGTGATACGAGGATCTGTCCATCCTCCAGCTTTACTGTGATGTCGGGATGTACATCAAGTGAGAGCTCTGCTTTGCCGCCCTTAACCGTTACGTGCTGACCATCGATCTTAACATCGACGCCGGCGGGAACGACTATGGGCATTCTGCCGATTCTTGACATAAATTTTTCCTCCTGCTCTTGAGATTTAACCTGCAGGTCCGGTATGTCGCCCTGGACCTACGGCTTTTCAGAGATGTATATCTTTAAAGGAGCCCTGTAAAAGAACTCCTTAAAAGTTACCAAATGTAAGCTAAAACTTCCCCGCCTACGCCGAGCTTTCTAGCCTGCTTATCTGTCATAACACCCTTAGATGTTGAGATGATAGCAACGCCCAAGCCGTTGAGTACGCGAGGCAGATTCTCCTTGTCCGCATATGTACGAAGACCGGGCTTGGAGATTCTCTTGATACCGGAGATAACCGGCTTTCTTCCGGAATACTTGAGTGTGATTCTGATGATACCCTGAGTATTTCCCTCGAGTGTCTCAAACTTCTCAATATATCCTTCGTCAAGGAGAATCTGAGCAATAGCCTTCTTCATGTTGGACTGGGGAACATCAACTGTAGCGTGTCCTGCAGTACCGGCATTGCGGATTCTTGTAAGCATATCTGCGATTGCATCTGTAATCTGCATAATTCTTCCTCCTGTTAAATATGGACAGTTCTAATTCTTAAGAAAGAAACTGTTACCAGCTTGCCTTTCTTACGCCCGGAATCTCTCCCTTGTATGCCAAATCACGGAAGCAGAGACGGCAGATGCCGTACTTACGGATATAGGCATGAGGTCTTCCGCAGATCTTGCAACGGTTATGCTGCTGTGTGGAAAACTTGGGTGTCCTCTGAGACTTAAGAATCATTGACTTCTTTGCCATGTGATATTCTCCTCCAAATTACTTGCGGAAAGGCATGCCCATGAGCTTCAAGAGCTCGAATGCCTCTTCGTCTGTTCCGGCAGTAGTAACAATGATGATGTCCATACCGCGAATCTTGTCGATCTTGTCGTAGTCGATTTCAGGGAACATAAGCTGCTCCTTGATACCCATCGCATAGTTACCGTGTCCGTCGAAGGAATTGGGATTGATTCCGCGGAAGTCACGTACACGAGGAAGAGCAAGGCTAACGAGCTTATCGAGGAAGTAATACATATTATCGCCTCTCAAAGTAACCTTGCATCCGATCTTCATGCCCTCTCTGAGCTTGAAGGCTGCGATAGACTTTGAGGAAACCGTTGCTACAGGCTTCTGGCCTGCAATGATGCCCATGTCACGCATAGCGCTCTCAAGAGCCTTCGGGTTATCCTTAACTTCGCCAACACCCATGTTGAGGACGATCTTGTCGACCTTCGGGATCTGCATAGGTGAGCTGTACTTGAACTTCTCCTGAAGTGCGGGTGCTACTTCGGAAATGTACTTATCTTTTAATCTGGTCATTGATTACTCCCCCTTCTTAGCCTTAGAAACCGTATCGATGACCTCGCCGGATCTCTTAGCGATCCTGGACTTAGAACCGTCTTCGTTAATACGGTAGCCAACTCTTGTGGGCTTGCCTGTCTTGGGGTCAACGAGCATTACGTTTGATGCATCGATAGAACCTTCACGCTCAACAATTCCTGAAGGAGCTGTCTGGGATCTAGCCTTCTGATGCTTCTTGACCATGTTTACGCCTTCTACGTAAACTCTGCCCTTCTTCTCATCTACCATGAGAACCTTACCCTTTGCGCCCTTGTCCTTGCCGGAAATGACAATGACCTGGTCGTCTTTCTTTACATGAACACTACTCTTAGCCATGTGTCGATTCCTCCTTAAAGAACTTCCGGAGCGAGAGACAGGATCTTCATGTAGTCCTTATCTCTTAACTCTCTTGCTATGGGTCCAAAGATACGAGTACCGCGGGGATTCTTGTCTTCCTTAATGATGACAGCCGCATTCTCGTCGAACTTGATATAAGAACCGTCATTACGTCTTACGCCCTGCTTGGAACGTACTACAACGGCTTTAACAACATCACCCTTCTTGACCATGCCGCCGGGAGCAGCGCTCTTTACGGAGCAAACGATAACGTCGCCAATGTTGGCATACTTTCTCCAAGAGCCACCCAAAACTTTGATGCAGAGAAGCTCTTTTGCTCCGGTGTTGTCGGCAGATCTGAGTCTGGATTCAACCTGAATCATCTGATATATCCTCCTTTAATCGCCTTACTTAGCCTTCTCAACGACACTAACCAGTCTCCAACGCTTATCCTTGGAAATAGGGCGTGTCTCCATAACCTCAACCTTATCGCCGATGTGAGCATCGTTGTTCTCATCGTGTGCCTTAAGCTTGTAGGTTCTCTTCATGATCTTTCCGTAAAGAGGGTGCTTAACGTGCTCTACGACGGAAACTGTGATCGTCTTATCCATCTTGTCAGATGTAACGAGACCGACTCTGGTTTTTCTTAAGTTTCTTTCAGCCATTTGTCGTCTCCTCCTTACTTATTAGCAGCGAGCTGCTTCTCGCGCTGAATTGTCATTACTCTAGCGATATCACGCTTAACCTGTGCAATCTGAGCTGTATTGTCGAGCTGGTTTGTTGCATGCTGGAAGCGGAGCTTGAAGAGTTCTTCCTTCAAAGAGGCGAGCTCAGAAGAAAGTTCTTCATCAGACATCTTGCGGATTTCTTCAACCTTCATTTGTGCTTTCCTCCTTTACCTTTGCGATAAACTTTGTCTTGCAAGGGAGCTTGTGTCCTGCAAGTCTCATTGCTTCTCTTGCCTGCTCTTCAGTAACGCCTGAGATCTCGAAAAGAACTCTGCCCGGCTTAACTACTGCGCACCAGTACTCGTTTGCTGCCTTACCGGAACCCATTCGGACCTGTGCAGGCTTCTTTGATACCGGCTTGTCAGGGAAGATCTTGATCCATACCTTACCGCCACGCTTTACGTATCTGTTGATTGCGATACGTGCTGCTTCGATCTGATTTGACTTGATCCAGCAAGGTTCAAGTGCCTGAAGTCCGTAATCACCGTAAGCTACGAAGTTGCCGCGGTGAGCCTGGCCCTTCATACGGCCTCTCTGCTGCTTTCTATACTTTGTTCTCTTAGGAAGTAACATTAAGCTTTTCCTCCTTCAGACTTCTTTGACTGGCTCTTCTGGCCGAAAACCTCACCCTTGTAGATCCAGACTTTAACGCCGATGATACCGTATGTTGTCTTTGCCTCAGCAAATCCATAATCGATATCTGCACGGAGTGTCTGAAGCGGGATTGTGCCCTCGTGATATGTCTCGGATCTTGCGATCTCGGCACCGCCCAAACGGCCGGAGCACTTTGTCTTGATTCCGAGAACGCCGGGCTGCTTCATAGCCATCTGCATTGCTCTCTTCATTGCTCTTCTGAAGCTTGCACGGTTCTCGAGCTGAGCTGCAATGTTCTGAGCTACGAGGAGTGCATCTGTATCACTGTTCTTGATAACTTCGATATCAACAGTGAATGTTCTCTTCTTATCCTTAGCAACGTTCTTGTTGAATTCCTTCTCGAGTGCATCCTTAAGAGCAATTCTTCCGGAACCCTTGTCGCCGCCTACGAGTGAAGGACGAGCTGTCTTAACAATAACGTTGATTCTGTCTGTACCCTTACGGTCGATGATGACCTTTGAAACACCGGCAACATTTGTGCGGCTCTCATCTACGGGCTTCTTAGCGTTGCCTCTTGCGATAGGCTCAACTGCCTTCAATACGAACTCACGGATCTTCTGATCTTCGACAAGACAATCAGAAAAGGTATTCTTGTCGGCATACCAGTGTGAGCTCCAGTCATCGATAACGCCTACTCTAAGTCCATTCGGGTTAACTTTCTGACCCATGCTTAAACCTCCTTATACCCTTTCCTTGAGAACTACAGTAACGTGACTTGTTCTCTTCTTGATCGAACTAGCCGAACCTCTTGCTCTGGGGATATATCTCTTGAGCACGGGGCCGGGGTTGGAAATGCAATCTGCAACATAAAGCTTGTCTCTGGAGAGATCGAAGTTGTTGACAGCATTTGCCTCAGCTGACTTCAAAACCTTTGCGATAACAGGTGAAGCTGCCTTGGGTGTGTATGTGAGGATTGCATAAGCATCATCTAAAGACTTACCCTTGATGAGATTAGCAACTACTCTTACCTTACGGGGAGCAATTCTAATGTACTTAGCTGTTGCTGTTCCTCTGTCTCTTCCCATACCGAGAAGCTTTCTCTGCTTCTTTGTAGGAGTGGGAAGCTTGTTAGAAGACTTGGAAGGAGCCGCATAAGCTTCGAGGATCTTCTCGCGGTTCTTCTCAATATTGTCTCTGCTTAAAATAATCTTTTCCACAGATCTTACCCTCCTTATCAGTTAGAAGCGGACTTCTCGTTGCTTGTGTGACCGCCGAACTTACGTGTAGGTGCGAACTCACCAAGCTTGTGTCCTACCATGTCCTCAGTAACATATACCGGAACATGCTTGTGACCGTCGTATACTGCGATTGTGTGGCCGACGAATTCAGGGAAAATCGTAGAAGCTCTAGACCAAGTCTGGATGATCTTCTTGTCGTTGGCTGCATTCAACGCCTCGACCTTCTTCATGAGAGCGTCCTGAACGTAATAGCCCTTTTTGGTTGATCTACTCATTGAACTGCCTCCTTATGCCTTTCTCGACTTAACAATATACTTGCTGGACTGCTTCTTCTTATTACGTGTCTTCTTACCCAATGTAGGAACACCCCAAGGTGTAACAGGGCCGGGGAGACCGATAGGAGACTTACCTTCACCACCGCCGTGAGGGTGATCGTTAGGGTTCATTACAACACCTCTAACTGAAGGTCTTACACCAGCATGTCTGGACTTACCAGCTTTACCGAGCTTAACGTTCTCGTGCTCTGCGTTGCCGATAGAACCGATCATTGCGCGGCACTTCTCAGGAACCATACGAACTTCGCCGGAAGGAAGACGGATCTGAGCGAAACCATTTTCCTTAGCCATGAGCTGTGCGGAAGCACCAGCTGTTCTAACGAGCTGAGCGCCCTTGCCGGGATTCATCTCTACGCAGCAGATAACTGTACCAACCGGGATAGATGAAATAGGAAGAACGTTACCGTTAAGGATATCTGCATCCGGGCCGCTCTCAACCTTGTGACCTACCTTGAGGCCCTCGGGAGCGAGGATGTAGGACTTAACACCATCAACATACTGGATGAGTGCCAAGTAAGCTGTTCTGTTAGGATCGTACTCGATTGCCTTGACTGTAGCAGGGATACCTACTCTGTCACGCTTCCAATCGATTACTCTGAGCTTTGTACGGTTACCGCCGCCGATATGACGAACCGTGATACGACCATAAGAGTTACGGCCGCCGCTCTTCTTCTTAGACTTAAGAAGGCTCTTCTCCGGGTCCTTCTTTGTGAGAACGGAATAGTCAGCTATGGCCATTCCACGAACTGCGGGAGAAGTAGGTTTAAATGTTTTTACTGCCATTTTAATTTCTCTCCTTGATTACATTACTGACCAAAACCGAATTCTTCGATTGATGTCTTGTTCTTTGTTCCGGTCTTGACTGCCTTACCGCCCTTGCCGAGGTATGTACCCTCAACAGAATCTGTAGCGATAGTAACTACAGCCTTCTTGAAAGCAGCTGTCTTGCCGGGCTTGTTTCTAAGTCTCTTAACCTTGCCGTCATAGTTAGCAACGTTAACGGAAACTACCTTTACACCGAAGAGCTTCTCAGCTGCAGCCTTGATCTCAGGCTTTTCAGCGTCAGCTGCAACTACGAATGTGTACTTGCCCTCTTCTGTGATAGCCATCGTCTTCTCTGTGATGATGGGCTTAATGATTACATCATAGGGTGACTTCATTACTTGTACACCTCCTCAATCTTCTCAACTGCAGCCTTTGTAGCAACAAAGCTGTCATACTTGAGGATGTCTAATACATTGATCGTATTAACGAGTGCTGTCTTAACATCCTTGATGTTTCTTGCAGAAAGCTCTGCATTCTTGTTTACGTCCTCGAGAACGATGAGTGAAGAATTGCCAGCGCCGATAGCCTTGAGAGCCTTAGCAACTGTAGCTGTCTTTACTTCGTCAAGATCCATGTTCTCTACAACGATCAACTTCTGATCAGCAACCTTTGAAGAAAGAGCAGACTTAAGAGCAAGTCTCTTAACCTTCTTAGGTACTGTGTAGCTGTATGATCTGGGGTTGGGTCCAAAGATGATACCGCCGCCAACATACTGTGCGGAACGCTCTGAACCGTGACGAGCGCGGCCTGTACCCTTCTGTCTGTAAGGTCTCTTACCACCACCGGATACTTCGCTTCTTGTCTTTGTCTTCTGTGTGCCCTGTCTCTTGTTTGCAAGCTGGTTTCTAACTACTGTAGACATTGCAACTTCGTTGGGCTCAATGCCGAAAATCTCATCGGAAAGCTCGATGGAACCCTTAACGGCACCTGTCAAATCTTTAACATCAATTTTAGCCATTACTATGTTCCTCCGTCTTATGCCTTAACAGTATTCTGTACTGTTACGATGCCGCCCTTAGGTCCGGGAATAGCTCCTCTGATTACGAGGATTCCTCTCTCGCCGTCAACCATGACAACGCTAAGGTTCTGTACTGTGCAGTTAACTGCGCCCATATGTCCAGGCATCTTCTTACCGGGTACAACTCTACCGGGTGTGGAAGTAGCGCCCATTGAACCGACTCTTCTGTGATACATGGAGCCGTGGCCTGAAGGACCACCCTTCTGTCCGTGACGCTTGATGTTGCCCTGGAATCCCTTACCCTTGGATACGCCGCTAACGTCAACCTTGTCGCCGACTGCGAACATATCGGATACCTTGATTTCCTGTCCGAGGCTGTACTCCTCATCAGGTGTGAACTCGCGGATAATTCTCTTAGGCTCAACGTCAGCCTTCTTGAACTGTCCTGCATCAGGCTTGTTTACAAGCTTTGCTCTGATGGATCCTGTACCTACTTTGCAGGCCTTGTATCCGTCAGTCTCTACCGTCTTGTTCTGGAGCACGTACATAGGCTCGCAGCTTATAACGGTTGCCGGAATAACGTTACCGTTGTCATCGAACAACTGTGTCATGCCGGACTTTCTGCCAATGATGAATTTCGTCATAAAGTTCTTTCCTCCTATTTAGGTTATTGGTTCAACGGTTTCCCGAAGAACGTGACCTCGGTTTTCAAGGCTTGGCAATCCTTTAAAAACCGATTTAAGCCACAAGCGTCATTATTTGATCTTTACTTCAATAGAAACGCCTGCAGGCATGTCAAGCTTGCCAATGTCATCCATCGTCTGGGAAGACGGTGTATAGACGTCGATGATTCTCTTGTGAGTTCTCTGCTCGAACTGCTCACGAGAATCCTTATTTACGTGAGGTGAACGAAGGATCGTAACTACCTCTTTCTCTGTAGGGAGCGGGATAGGACCGGAGAAGCTTGCATCATCACGTGCAAGTGCGTCTACGATAAGCTTTGCGCTCTCGTCGAGGATCTTGTGATCATAAGCCTTGAGCTTAATTCTGACCATTGTTGTCTTTGCTGCCATTTTGTTGGCCTCCTTACTATAAGCTGTATTTCTTTTTCTCAACCCTGTCGGGAGTGTCTTGGCTTTCCATTCAAAAACCCAGACTATCCAGTTACCACCTGCTTGGCGGCACTTTGGTTCTCTGGGCAGTAACGTACTGCTTGCGACTCTCCGGACTTAAGGTCCCGAGACGGCATCGGATCGTATCCTCCGCCTTCGGCTCCTTCGAAGTTCCCCACCTCGTGACTCCCGCGCAGCTGCGCATCACCTCGTGGCAATCTCCGTTATCAAAGCCTTATCACTCGTGTTTCAGGGCAAAATACACCCTAAATAGACGCGTGCGGAAAGTATTCTACTATCATGTTTTGGGATTTGCAAGTACTTTTTTCGACTTTTTTCGCTCTATTTCAAGCATTTAACCGAATTTTAATTCTTCAGGGTCGAAAACGTACTTACTATTGCAGAATCTGCAGACAGTTTCAATAGGTTTTCCGTCTTTTGTTATCTCTTCGAGGTCATTTTTTCCGAGAGCGGCAAGACCTGAGAGCAT
The DNA here is from genome assembly GCA_045648465.1 of Saccharofermentans sp. Lineage (GTDB taxonomy): Bacteria > Bacillota > Clostridia > Saccharofermentanales > Saccharofermentanaceae > Saccharofermentans. Next base: position 309,667 of record JAZROA010000001.1, on the reverse strand, counting down.
CCTCTCCCTGCTGCAGTTACACTTAAATTCAACTTCCTGGCCGTCTAGATATACCAGGTCGGGATCTCCCATGAACAGATCGATTATCTGGGCGGGGGTAAAACCTTCCTTGAAAAGGAAAGATATTTCAGGGAATCCTGAAGCTCTCTTTTCTAGATAGGAGATCTCATCTTCACCTGCGCCGGGAAGCAGCTGGATCATGAGTCCGCCTGCCGCGCTGACCTCACCATGCTCAAGAAGGACGCCGAGCGATACGATCGACTTGGTCTGTTCCGACTTGGCAAGATAATATGCAAAATCTTCGGCGATCTCACCCGATACGAGTTCAGACACACCTACATAGGGTTCTTTAAGTCCGACATCCCTTATTACCGTAAGGCTTCCCTTACCAACTGCTGCACCGACGTTGATCTTGCCGGGCTTGTGATATTCGGTGGGGATTACCGGTTCAATGGGATATGCCCTGACCTTAAAGCCAAAGTCGGCTACGCAGGTCATGCCTTCCATCGGGCCGTCGCCCCTGATGATGGTCGTCTGGGTATCCTTCTCGTTTTTCATCGATTCGGAAATAAGGAGAGACCCTGTCATGAAACGTCCCAAAGCTGCCGTTGCGGCAGGAGACATCTGATGCTTAAGCCTTGCAGTCTCACAAACGGTCCTTGTGCTGACACAAAGGCACTTGACCAGACCGCCAAGGCCTTCTGCCCTTACGATATGGTCCTTTTTGAGATCTTCGGGCGCACCCGGTACATAATATGCGTTATCTGACATGTCTCTTCCTTAAATATAATTATTTACCGAACACATAGAAGATGCGTTCATCGGTATCTTTGGGTTCTTCCCTGTTAAGTTCACCGTATACGGCAAGCACCTTAAGTCCGGCATCTTCAGCCATTCCCTCGATCTCTTCGCGCGAATGGAATCTCGCGGTGAGTTCGCCGTCGTATCTTTCATAAAGATCGTCTTCGCAAAGCTCGAAAAGAGTAAGCTCAGCGTGATTGATCTTCTCATCCTTATCGTAATGGTTTACCCATAAAAGAGTAAAGTCATCGTAGTCTTCATAAAAAACATTATCGCCCAAAGTCTCTTCGAAGTGATGCCTTGTGGTCGTATCAAGAATGAATACGCCGTCTTCTTCAAGAAGTCCGCTTACGGCGGCAAACATTTTCGAGAGGGCCTTAACATCAGTAATGTGGCCGACTGTATCCATAGTAGATATGAAGCAGTCACAGACAGGGCCTTCGTATTCGGTAATGTCTGCGCAGATCCAGGAAACTGTTCCTGTCTCATCACCCGATGAAGCAACGGAGAGCATATCTGGAGACAGATCTACGCCCGTAACCGTCATGCCTTTCGATGCAAGATAATTGGTGATGACACCCGTTCCGCACCCGAGATCCGTTACCGAAGGAGCATCCTTTTTGCAGAAATCAGTGATGAGACTGCAGATATAAGGAGCCCATGCGGAAGTATCGCCCGTGAGCTGAAGATCATCGTAATGCGATGCGAGAATGTCGTAAAAACTGTCGTCCATGGGATGTTACGGCAGATAATCCAGAGGATTCTGGGTCTCACCCCAGATACGGACTTCGAAGTGAAGGTGCGCACCCGTTGAAGTTCCCGTGCTTCCTACTTCGCCGATTGACTGGCCTGCTTCTACCCACTGTCCCTCATAAACATAGATGTCTCTTGCATGTCCATAGAGAGTTGAATAGCCGTTGCCGTGATCGATGATGCAGTAGTTGCCGTAGCCGGTACCGCCCTTGTTGCATCCTTCGTAAGGTTCGGTTACATAGATGACCGTACCCGAGCATGCTGCCATGATCGTGTCACCGTAACCTGCGCCGATATCGATTCCGGAGTGGAATTTGGTCGTGCCATAAACGGGGTGCGTTCTGTATCCGAAATAAGATGTGATGTACCTGTTATAAGTAGGCCAGCGGAAAGCGTTGCCGCCGGAATACTTTACTCTCTGCTGCTGGTCGTACTCCTCCTGGAGTCTCTTAACTTCGTCATCAAGTGATTCGGCATAAGCTTCAAGCTCGTCTTCCTGCTGTTCCCAGGAATCAATGTCCGTATTCAGGTTATCAAGTGCTACTTCCGTAGTTCCGATAAGGGATTCGAGCTCATCTAACTGTCTCTTTTTCTCATCTGCTATGGCCTGCATCTCTTCAGCGTACTGAAGCTTAATGTCTGCCTGAAGCTGGGCATCGTCAAGTGCAGTCTGGAGCATTTCGATTGCCTGTGCATCAGCATCTGCGATGAGAGTGATGAGTTCCATGTTCGTAAAGAAACCGGCAATACTGTCAGATTCCAAAAGGACTTCAAGAGTGGATTTGTTCTGGTATTCGAACATTACGGTAACTCTGTCCGTGAAAACCTTCTGCTGTGCCTCAAGGTTTTCCTGGGCAACGATGAATTCGTCCAAAGCCTTTGCCTTCTCTTCAAGAGCTGCCTCAAGCTGGCCGTAGATGATAACGTACTGCTCACGCTGTGCATCGCTCGCCTCATTGAGCTTGGAAAGTTCTCCTTCGAGATCAGTTCTCTGGTCCTCAAGCTGGGAGATCATTTCAGAAGCCTCGTCTGCTTCGGCTCTTGCCGCATCTCTTCTTTCCTTCGCATCATCGATGTCAGCCTGGGTTACTTCGTTAAGAATGACCGGTACGCCTCCTACGGCAACTACGCCCTTGGCAGACATCCATGAACTTGATGCCGTTGCGATCAGACAGGACAGAAGCGCTACACCAAACATGCAGATCTTCTTCAGCACGAGATTCTGTTTTTTACCTGTTCTTACTGTAATCTCTTCAGTTTCCATAATAAAACCTCAGACCCTGACGTACTTACGTACGGAGATGCCGCTTCCGACGGCACCGATAATAAGTCCCATTACAACAAGGATCACGAGCTCATGCCACATGATGGATCTTGTTGTCGCGAGGGCATAAAAGCTTGCCGGATCGATAGATCTCATGGCTCTGCCGTAAACCTGGTTATATACGAGAGTTACTATTGCCCATGAAGCCAGAGCGCTGAACAAACCTACGATCGCGCCCTCCGTAATGTAAGGGAATCTGATGTAGTTGTTTGTAGCTCCGACGAATTTCATGATCTCGATCTCACTGGCTCTTGAGTAAACGGAGATACGGACCATGTTCGAGATGATGAAAAGTGCGATTATGAAAAGGACCACAAACGATACTGCTGTAGTTATGTTAACGATCCTTGATGCCCTGGTAAGGAAGTTCATTACGCTGCTTTCCTGGGCTACCTTTGATACGCCTGAATATGTTGCAACTTCAGCACATACCGTATCCGCAACAGAAGGATCTGAAAGACGGATGCTGAATGTGTAAGGAAGATACATGTTGTAGTCGAAGTCATCGAGGATCGATGAGGAAGAACCGAGGTTTTCCTTGAATCCCTCATAGTTCTCCAAAGGTGAAGACAACGTATATTCGATGACGTCCGGGTTGTTTGTAAGCTGCTGTGCAACAAACTGTCTTTCCTCTTCCGTGCACTGAAGTGTCATGTAAACTTCAATAGGCGGTCTCTGGGAAAGCTTTGTCATGATCCTTCTCGCATTGACCGAGAACATATAGAAAGCGCCCATAATGATGAGCATCATCATGATGGTAGTGATAGACGCCATGGTAACAAGCGGATGCCTGATGATTCCGAGGACGCCTTCCTTGATTGAATTGATAAACGCTCTGCCGCTCATTTATTCATCGTCCTCCGGGAAAATATCTATGTCGCTGTCAGGTGTGAAGCCTGGGCCTCTGTCCTTTTTCTTCTTATTGAGCTTTTCCTGACGCTTAGCTTCCTTCTGGGCAAGCTTCTCCTCACGTGCCTTGCGCTTCTGTTCACGCTTGAGCTCTCTGGATTCATCAGATGCTTCCTTGTTGGGGAAAGCAAGTTCATCAGAAGATGTTATGTCGGGATCTTCATCGACAGGTGAAGCAACAGGAGCTGCAGGAGTCTTTTCAGGAGCTTTTTCAGGTTCTGCCGGAGCTGAAGGTACTTCAATGACCTCGTCTCCGAATGCTACCGGTGTGTCATTTTCGGGAATGTTGATCTCGATTATCTCAGGCTCAGCCTGAACGGGCTCTTCCTGTAATACCGGCTCCTCGATAACAGGCTCTGATACTTCCGTAACTTCAGAAATAGCCTCTTCGGGAATAACTTCTTCGGAAATTACTTCTTCAGCAATAACTTCCTCAATAGCTTTTTCTTCTTCAGGCTCGAAAAGTTCTTCAGCAGGAACGGCTTTCTGAACATCACCGCCTGCCATTTCTCCGAAAACAAGACCGGCATTATGATCTATTACTTCAGAAGGTCCGTAAGCCGGATCATCGTAATTATCACCATATTCTTCGTCATCGCCGAAAGCAACGCTTCTTGAACCGCCGTAAAGTGAGGTCCTTGCCGTCTGGGGAGCAGATGCACTTGTATCTGTCTGGTCACCCTTATAACCGCTTCGCTTCTCGTCTCTTGCGACAAGACCGTCATCAATCTCGATAACTCTCTGCTTCATACGGTCAACCATCGTGCTGTCATGTGTGCAGATAATAACGGTCGTACCGCCGTTCTGGTTGAGCTCTAAGAGCATCGCCATTATCGCCTCGGATGTCTCAGGGTCAAGGTTACCCGTAGGCTCGTCGGCAACGATAAGGCTGGGGTTGTTTACCATCGCTCTTGCAATGGCAACTCGCTGCTGCTCACCACCGGAAAGTTCCTGAGGATAACAGTCAGCTTTATCTTTGAGTCCTACTACCGAGAGGCAGATCTGGACTGTATTCATGAGACTCTGCTTGGGAACACCGATGATCTCGCCTGCGAATGCAACATTCTCTGCGACCGTCTTGGTCTCGATCAAACGGAAATCCTGATAAATCATTCCGATCTTACGGCGCAAAACAGGTACGAGCGCACGGCTCATATGCGAGATGTCAAAATTGTCGATCGTGACTTTACCTGAAGTCGGAGTCTCTTCGCATGTGATGCACTTGAGAAGAGTCGATTTACCTGAACCTGATTTGCCTATTATGAAGACGAATTCACCGTCTTCGATCGTGAAGCTGACACCCTTGAGAGCCTCAACTCCCGACTTGTATGTTTTCTCAACGTCAATAAAATCTATCAAATTAGTTACCTGATCTTGTTGTCATTGGTATCGTTAAGATATTCGATATAGGTTCTAACCATTGTCGCCATCTTAAAGAGTACCGCATCATCAAATTTTCTGAGATCGAGGCCCGTCTTGGTCTTTACCTTCTCAAGTCTGTACACGAGAGTGTTTCTGTGTACGAACAGTTCTCTTGAAGTCTCGGAACCGTTCAAGTCATTGGCGAAGAAAGTATCGATCGTTGTTCTTGTTTCTTCGTCGAGCTGCTTGAATGCCTCGTTGGGGAAAACCTCTCTGATGAACATTTCGCAGAGGGGCTTAGGAAGCTGATAAATAAGTCTTCCGAGACCTAACTTGTCATATCTTGAAAGGTCAGATTCACCGTCAAAGATCTTGCTTACCTTAAGTGCCGTCATGGCATCAGAGTAAGACTTGCTTATATCCATGAATGAACCTACGACAGAACCTACAGCGACCTTTGCCTTGCAGCCTTCGGATGTGAGGCATGCCAGTACGGACTGTGCAGTCTCTTCGATAAAGCTGTCTCTTGTATCTTCGCTGACCTGTGATTCAAGAGCGTCAATAATGACGATTGCCGTTGTATCATCCATGGAGATGACAGTAGCAACATCTGAATCTGTATAAAGGTTCTGCAGGATCTCAAATGCTTCTGCACTCTGCTCTGCAGTAGTTCTTACTACGAGAACGAGTCTCGGATCGTTGCAGTCGATCTTATAGCCTCTTGCGATCATAGGCACTTCGCTTCTGATCTCGTTATCGAGCAATACATTACGGATAAAGATCGCCTTCTCAGCATCAGTACCCTTCTCCTTGACCAAAGTCTTCATCCACTCTGCGATGAGCTGGAGTGTTACCTTTGAATCCGGATCCGTGCTCTCAATGTAAAGGATGTACTTGAGCTGTTCGCCGATGAACACCTTGAGGTATGTTCTGTCTGCTGTGGAAGCGAAAAGATTATCGGAAGATACGACTGCTCTGAAGGAAGGATCTGTCTCTTCTTCACCAATCTCATTCGTAGCAGCAAGGATCTTGCCCGCCGTATCAATTACGCCGCAGTTAGCGGAAATAATTGTTTTTACCTGACGCATACATTTCTTAATCTCTTCCATTGCTTCTACCTCTTTAAGAAATCAATAAGAACGCCTAAAACGCTACTCTAAATAATATTATTATTCGCAAAAAGGTGCAAGCAAACGCCCGTTTTTGTCTCTTTTTTGCCACATAAAAGAGGCCGTGAGCTCTTTTACAAGAGTCACGGCCTCTAATTGAGGTTCTCGAATTATTCAGATTAAGAAATGATGCTCTGCTCTGTATCCTTATCGAAGAGGTGGATACGGTTAGAGTCAACTGCGAGGTCAACAACCTGACCAACTGCAGACTGTGAAGTTGTAGGGTCAACACGGCATGTGAGCGGGAGTGATCCGTTAACTGTAACGTAGAGATATGTCTCAGCACCGAGCATTTCGACGACGTCTACGTCAGCTGTGAATGCAGACTCAGGGTGATCAGTAACGTATGTAATATCGTCTGTGATTGCCTCAGGTCTTACACCGAAGATAACTTCCTGACCGTCACGATCCATAACTTCTTCAACTGCATATCTCTCAGGGAGCTTGATTGTAACGTTCTCGAAAGAAACGAATACGTCAGAACCCTCAACGTTGATAACAGCATTGATGAAGTTCATAGGAGGCATTCCGATGAATCCTGCAACGAATGTGTTAACCGGGTTGTCATAGAGCTCCGTAGGAGAGTCAACCTGCTGAATGAAACCATCCTTCATGACTACGATTCTGGTACCCATGGTCATAGCCTCTGTCTGGTCGTGTGTAACGTAAACGAATGTTGTCTTAAGTCTGTGGTGAAGCTTTGTGATCTCAACACGCATCTGTACACGGAGCTTAGCGTCGAGGTTTGAGAGAGGCTCGTCCATGAGGAAGACCTTAGGGTCACGAACGATAGCACGGCCGAGAGCAACTCTCTGACGCTGACCACCGGAGAGAGCCTTAGGCTTTCTGTCAAGCAAGTGCTCGATCTCAAGGATCTTAGCTGCTTCCTGTACACGGCGGTTGATCTCGTCCTTAGGCATCTTTCTGAGCTTAAGAGCGAAAGCCATGTTGTCGCGAACTGACATATGAGGATAGAGAGCGTAGTTCTGGAAAACCATTGCGATGTCTCTGTCCTTAGGGAGAACGTCGTTTACACAACGATCGTCGATATAAATTTCACCTTCTGAAATATCTTCAAGACCAGCGAGCATACGAAGTGTTGTAGACTTACCGCATCCTGAAGGACCTACGAGGATAACGAATTCCTTATCTGCTACGTCAAGATTAAAATCTGATACAGCAACAACGCCGCCCTCATACTTTTTGTAAACGTGCTGGAAAGATAAACTTGCCATATTCTTCAAACCTCCAAAATTGTGCCCATACATCTGGGCTTGATAACTACGAGAATAGTAACAAAACGCAATTTTCATTACTATATGACACATTTCCCAAAAAATGTTTTGGGAATTTGGGATAGTAATTTGCCTTGCTTGGTAAATATATCAAATACCCTTAAACTATTTTGTGAGTGTTGTACAAGAAAAAGAGGCAAAACAAGCAAAATAAGGCATTTTCGGACTTTTGTTATATTGTGCAATATACCTTTTTCGTGATGAAAATCCAAAAAATAATATTACTTTTATATTACTTAAAGACCCCTGGAAGCACATGACCGGGATATTAGCGATATTATGCGTGTTAGACCCCCTCAATAATATATGTAGTTAATTATGCATATTTATGTTGACTTTTGAATATTTATGCATTATATTGCATAAATCACACATCAGGGTGGGGAATCCCACTCTTACGGAGGATTTAACATGGCAATTGAAGAAGCTGTAAAGTACGTATCTATCATTGGTTCAACAGGATATGTAGGTGCAGAACTCGTACGAGGTTTTGCAAACCACCCTTACTTCAGATTCCGCCATCTTACAAGCCAGACTTTTGCAGGCAAGCCTTATTCTGATATCTATCCCGAATTCAGGGGCATCGTTGATAATCTTTGCGAAGATCTTCCCTATGCAGAAGTTGCAAAAGATTCCGATCTCGTTATCACCGCACTTCCCCACGGAGTATCAGCCAAGATCGTACCCGAGCTCCTCGCTGAAGGCGTAAAGGTAATCGACCACAGCGGCGACTTCAGATATAAGGATCTTGCAACATATGAGAAGTCATATAAGCTTACACATCCTAATCCGGAGCTTTTGCAGAACGCTGTATACGGACTTCCCGAATTCTACAGAGAGCAGCTCAAGACAGCTAATCTCGTAGCAAATCCCGGTTGCTATCCGACATGTTCCCTGATCGCACTTGCACCCTTCCTTAAGGCTCACCTTATTGAAGAGAACTCGATCATCATCGATGCAACATCAGGCGTAAGCGGTGCAGGAAGAAAATCAGACCTCGCGTATGCATTCTGCGAAGTAGATGAGTCATTCAAGCCTTACGGAGCAGTAGGACACCGCCACACGACGGAGATCTCCGAGCAGTGCTCTTTCCTCGCAGGAAAGAATCCCGGTGACGTAACGGTAACCTTTACTCCCCACTTAGCACCCTTCAAGCGCGGAATGCTCGCAACGGTTTATGCAAAGCCTTCAAAGGATTTCGGCGATGTATCTTCAGAGAAGATCAACGCTATATATAAGGATTTTTATAAAGATGAGACATTCGTAAGAGTACTTTCCGGAAAGGAACTGCCGGACGTTAAGGCTGTAGCTTGTTCAAACTACATCGACGTAAACGGTGTTTTCGATCCCGATACAGGAATCATCAAGCTCTTCACGGCACAGGACAATCTCGGCAAGGGCGCAGCTCTTCAGGCAATACAGGCAGCAAACGTAATGTTCGGATTCGAAGAGACTTCCGGACTTAAGAATATCGTAAGAGGTATCTGATCATGGCAGGACAGAAAGAAAACCCCGTAATCACGGGTGACATGAAGAATAACGTAGACAGGGCATCGATCCTTATCGAATCACTTCCTTACATCAGGAAGATGAGAGGCCAGACATTCGTCATCAAGTACGGCGGAAATGCCATGATCAACGAAGAACTGAAGCAGTCTGTCATGGACGATATCACTCTTCTCAAGTATATCGGCATCAATCCCGTAATCGTTCACGGCGGCGGACCTGACATCAGCGACATGCTTAATAAGGTTAATAAGGAATCCCACTTCGTAAACGGCTTGAGATATACAGACGAAGAGACAATGGGTTATGCCCAGATGGTACTCATCGGTAAGACAAATAAGGACATCGTCTCAACTCTTTGCGGCAAGGGTGCTAAAGCTATCGGCATTTCAGGTATCGACGGCAACCTCATCGAAGCAGAGAAAATGACCGAAGATGCCGAAGGTAACAGCATTGATATCGGTTACGTAGGCAAGATCAAGAAGATCAACACAAAGGTCATCTCCATGCTTGCAAACGACGAGTATATCCCCGTCATCGCGCCTATCGGTGTCGGAAAAGACGGCGAGAGCTACAACATCAACGCAGATACAGTCGCAGCAGAGGTAGCTGTTGCATTGGGTGCTTCAAAGCTCATCACGCTTACCGACGTCGGCGGCGTATTGAAGAAACTTGAAGACGGTTCGGACTATATCATTCCCGTTCTGGATCAGAATGATATCAAAGATCTCGTTGAGGAGGGCATTATCAAAGGCGGCATGATCCCGAAGATCGAAGGCTGTCTTGATACGGTATTGCGAGGTGTCGACAGAGCACACATAATAGATGGAAGAATCCCTCATTCTATTATTCTTGAAACATTTACCAAGAACGGCATCGGCACAATGATCGTAAAGGAGAAAAAAGAACATTATGAGTATAGAAAATGATTTCGCCCTGATTCAGGATTTTGATAAGAACTATTGTCTTCAGGTATTTAACCTCCTCCCTGTTGCTTTCGTAAAAGGCAAGGGATGCTATCTTTACGATACCGAAGGAAAGAAATATCTGGACATGATCGGCGGCATCGCCGTAAACTGCCTCGGATATGCGCATCCGAAGCTTACTTCAGCTATCTGCTCACAGGCAAAGAGCATCGTTCACGCTTGTAATTACTACTATATTCCGGAGAAGTCAGAGCTCGCTTACAGACTCTGCCGCGCAAGCTTTGCAGATAAGGTATTCTTCTGCAACTCCGGTGCTGAAGCTAACGAAGCAGCGATCAAGCTCGCAAGAAGTTACTTCTACTATAAGGATGTAAATAAATACGAGATCATCACTGCAAACATGAGTTTCCACGGAAGAACGATGGGAACAGTTGCAGCTACAGGCCAGGAGAAGTTCTCAAGGCCCTTCGAGCCTAACGTTCCGGGCTTTGTTCACGTACCTTATAACGATATCGATGCATTGATCGAAGCTGTTAATCCCAAGACTGCAGCAATCATGCTCGAGCTCATCCAGGGTGAGAGCGGCGTTCATCCGGCTGACCTTGAATACATTAAGGCAGTAAGAAAGATCTGCTCCGAAAAGGGCATCATCCTCATCTTCGATGAAGTCCAGACAGGTATCGGCCGTTCAGGCAAGCTCTTCTGCTACCAGACATACGGTGTAGTACCTGACATCATGACTCTCGCAAAGGGTCTCGGCGGAGGAGTTCCGATCGGCGCAATGCTCACAACAAACGAGATCGCAACAGGCTTTAAGCCCGGTGACCACGGCTCAACATTCGGCGGCAATCCCCTCGCTTGCGCAGCAGGCAATGCCGTAATGGAAACGATTGAACAGGAAGGCATCATTGATAATGTTCAGGATGTAAGCGCAGAACTTTTCGAGAAGCTTAACAAGCTCAGATCAAAGTACAACTGCATCCGTTCGGTAAGAGGCAAGGGCCTTCTCATCGGAATCGAATTCGACGATACGATCACCGCGCAGGGTATGCGTGAGCAGCTCTTCACGATGGGCATCCTCGTAAGTGCTATCGGCAAATCAACTATCAGACTTGCACCTCCGCTCATCATCACAAAGGCCCAGGCAAACCAGTTCGTCAAAGCTTTGGACAAGATCCTGAAGAACACTGCGGGTCCCAAGAATGTTTTCGAAAAGATCAAGGGCGCACTCCCTACAAAGAAGCAGGTCAAGGAATCTGCTGCAAGCATCGGAAGCGCAAAGATCGACAAGCTCGATACTATCGGACTTGCAGAACCCAAAGACGTCAAACCCGCTGACGATGACGAATAAAGAGAATAAGGAGAATACAACAAAATGAAGCATTATATAGATTTCCACAGAGACGTAAGCTTTGAAGATCTTGATTATCTTCTTGATACAGCTATCGATCTTAAGGCTAAGACAAAGGCAGGCATTGAGCACCACCTTCTTAAGGGTAAGTCACTTGCCATGATCTTTACAAAGTCATCCACAAGAACAAGAGTATCTTTCGAAGTCGGCATGTATCAGCTCGGCGGCCAGGCACTCTTTTTGAGCAACAACGACATCCAGATCGGCAGAGGCGAGACTATCTACGATACGGCAAACGTTCTTTCCGGAATGGTTGACGGCATCATGATCAGAACCTTCAAGCACCAGGATGTCGAAGACCTTGCAAAGTACGGCAAGGTCCCCGTAATTAACGGCCTTACAGACGACCAGCACCCTACACAGGTTCTTGCTGACCTCCTTACGATCAAGGAGCACAAAGGCGAACTCAAGGGTCTCAAGATGGCTTATCTCGGTGACGGCAACAACATGGCCAATTCCCTTCTCCATGCCTGTGCAAAGGCCGGAATGGATATTTCCGTTGCAAGCCCCAAGGACTACACATGTCCCGACAAATACGTAAACGAAGCAAAGGAAGATGCAAAGGTAACAGGTTCAAAGATCGTCATGACCGAAGATCCTTTCGAAGCTGCTGAAGGCGCTGACGTTATCTACACAGATACATGGACATCCATGGGCCAGGAAGCCGAAAAGGCCAAGAGAGTTGAGATCTTCAAGAACTACCAGGTTAACTCAAAGCTTATGGGTGTAGCTCACAAGGATGCAATCTTCATGCACTGCCTCCCTGCTTACAGAGGTTATGAAGTTACTGAAGATGTTATCGACGGACCTCAGAGCGTCGTTTTCGATGAGGCTGAGAACAGACTCCACGCTCACAAGGCTATCCTTGTAAACTGTTTCCTTAACTGATGAAAACAGGACCCGTAATAAGAATCGCTACCGTCAATGACGCAGCTGAAGTATCGCGCTTGCTAAAGAGCGCGATGCTTACTTATTGCGCGGATTCGGGAATATCTTCTTCTATGCTCGAGGCAATGACCGAGAGCGTTGAGAGCGTTGCCGACAGAATAATCCGTCAGACCTGCCTTGTTGCAGAATCAGACGGAAAGATCGTCGGCTCCATCTGCCTTAAAAGGGTCGAGAATCCCATCATCTACAACTTCTCCGATAAGACATTAAACTTCCTCGAAAAAGCCGGTCCCTCCTACTACATTTCCAGATTTGCTGTAATCCAGAACTACAGGAAAACGGGACTCGGGATAGATCTCATCACAAAAGCTCTGGACATGGCACGCGAAGACGGAACAAAGTGTGTCCTTCTCCACTCTGCTGCCACGAATAAGAACATGGTTGAATTCTACGGTAAAAGAGGATTCGAACTTATCGATTCTGAAAACTCAAGAGGCTATAAGAGAGGCCTTTTTGCCAATACTTCTTTCTGATCAGATCGTTTTTGAAACGAACACATCACAGCCGGAAATTGCCGGACTTTCCTTGATGGTCTTATAAGCGGCATCCCTTGCTTCTTCGCTGTCATACATTGCAAAAACGGCGCTGCCTGAACCTGTCATGCGGCTGAATTTTGCTCCTGTCTCAAGAAGCAGATCCATTGCCTTGCCGATCTCAGGGATCATCTCAAGGGAAGGCATCTCAAGATCATTCGTAAGAAGGTCTTTTCCTTCAAGGAATCTTTCAAAAGGCGTTTTGTCTGTGTTATTCAGATTCTCAATAAAAGCAGAATAGCGGTCTTCGTCGAACTCCGGCAAAGGCTTGCTGTCTATTGCATGGAAACACTCGGGAGTTGATACGCCCTTCGAAGGTTTAACGATGAGAAGAGGTATGCCTGCAAGAGGTTCAAGCTGGCTGATCTCCTCGCCGACGCTCTGGCAAAGGCATGTTCCGCCGTAAAGGAAGAACGGAACATCCGCACCTACATTTACTGCAAGCTGGTTAAGTTCCTTATCGGTAAAAGGATTGCCGAAATGCTCCTGGAGCACCATAAGCGTTGCTGCAGCATCGGAACTTCCGCCTCCCATACCGGATTCGGAAGGAATAACCTTTGTAAGTACGATTTCAATATTAGGGAAAATACCCTTTTTCCAGCGTTTTGCATCCGGAACCGAAGGATCTGCACCTGCCTTCTTGCGAAGTGATGAGAAGAATCTGTCTCTGGCTTTTCTGCAGAGGTTCTTCTGCGGATCGATATCGTTTCTGCCTATGCATTTGATATCAAAACCGTTATCAAGTTCAGGATAAATGTTTATGGTAAGAGTATCCGCGAGGTCTATCTCCTGCATTATCGAATACAGGCTGTGGTATCCGTTCGGAAGAATCCCGCGTACACGCAAGAAAAGATTTAACTTAGCATTAGCTGTGATCTCGTAAGAATCCATAAAATTAATCGCCCTTAGCGTCGAATTTTATATATCAATTTTACCTTATTATTTGAGGAAATAAAAGCAAACCCCTGTGTCAGTTATGTTTCATAAAAACAGGCAATAAAAAAGCACTGTCATAACCTGATTTTCTCAGTAGTGACAGTGCTCTAAGTGACTTGCTTAAGCTTAATATTATACAGCTACTACGTCTTCCTGTGCCTTCTCGGGCATGATTCCTACTCTTACTGTTCTTGTGAGAACGTCGATATATGAGAAGGAAACGATGGACTGCTTGCCTGCTTCATTGTTGCAGAGCATTGTGAAAACGTTGGGATAGCAGTGCTCGACTGTGCCGATGTAAGTGATGATCCTCTTACGGCCGCCGTTGGTCTTGCAAACGATACGCTTGCCGATAAGCTCTTCAAACTTAGCCTTGCACATTTCCAAATCGGAACTGATGATCATAAGTATTACCCCCACCCGGAGACTAGAGTTCTCAAATATTTCAGTAACCTTAAAGGAACATTACGGAAATATTACCAATATGCACCAATGCTAACATTTCCTTGATATATTGTCAACGAAAAAACACAACATTTAGTGAAAAAATACCACATATCCTACAAAATATAGTGGTGTGCCGCGGAGGCGCTGAAAATCTTGCACTTCTGCTTATTGCCGTGATTGAAATGCCTGTCCTTTTACAATACAATCGTATTCATATTACTTTTTAAGAGGAGAGGCCAGATATGCTTAGTGACATCGAGATAGCTCAAAACGCAAAGATCAACCCCGTAACCCAGGTAGCCGAAAGCATTGGAATCGATACCGACAAACTCGAACTTTACGGCAAATACAAAGCAAAACTTCCTTTGGATTATGTAGAGAATCTGCCCTCTAATCCCAATGTCAAACTCATCCTCGTAACAGCCATGAACCCTACACCTGCAGGTGAAGGCAAGACGACAGTAAGCATCGGTCTCGCCCAGGGCTTAAAACTCATCGGCAAAAAGCCCGTTCTCGCTTTAAGAGAGCCCTCTCTGGGACCTGTCTTCGGTGTCAAGGGCGGCGCTTGCGGAGGCGGCTATTCACAGGTCGTCCCGATGGAAGACATCAATCTTCACTTCACCGGTGATATTCATGCGATCACAACTGCAAATAACCTTCTCGCTGCCATGATCGACAACCATCTTTTCCAGGGCAACGAACTCAATATCGATAAGGACAGGATCTTATGGAAGAGATGTCTCGACATGAACGACAGATGCCTCAGGGCAGTTACTGTCGGTGTCGGCGGCGGCACAAAGGGCGTAACACGTCCCGAGATCTTCCAGATCACAGCTGCTTCCGAGATCATGGCTATCCTCTGTCTTGCTAAGGACATGGACGATCTCAAAGTAAGACTTGACCGCATCGCCATTGCATACGATATGGACGGCAACCTCGTCACTGCAGGACAGCTCGGCGCAACAGGCGCTCTTGCTACCTGCCTTAAGGACGCAATGTGCCCTAACCTCGTACAGTCATTGGAAGGCGTTCCCGCTCTTGTTCACGGCGGACCTTTCGCTAATATCTCACACGGATGCAATACCTGCATAGCAACAAAGACAGCATTGAAGCTCGGCGACATCGTCGTAACAGAAGCAGGATTCGGTGCTGACTTAGGCGCCGAGAAGTTCCTCGACATCAAGTGCAGAGACCTTGGCATCTGGCCTGATCTCGTAGTTATCGTAACTACGGTAAGATCTCTCAAATACAATGCAGGCATTCCGAAGGACAAACTCTCAGAGCCCAATCCCGAAGCAGTCAAAGCAGGTCTTGCAAACGTTCTTAAGCACATCGAGAACATGCAGAACTTCGGCGTTCCGGTTCTCGTTGCTTCCAACAGATTCCTTACGGATACCGAAGAAGAACTCGCAATCGTTGAAGAAGCATGCAAGGCTACAGGCGCTGACTTCGCACCGGCAGAGATTTTCGCAAAGGGCGGCGAAGGCGGAATCGACCTTGCAAACAAGGCTGTTTCCATCCTGGATAAAAACCAGCCCAAGAACCCTAAATACACATATGAACTTACAGATTCAGTCGAAGAAAAGATCAACAAGGTTGCAACAAAGGTATACGGCGCTGCAAACGTAGACATTCTTCCTGAAGCTTCCGCAAAGATAAAGGAGTTCGTCGAAAAGGGTTACGGCAACCTCCCTATCTGCATTGCAAAGACACAATATTCATTGTCTGATGATCCCAAGAAGCTCGGCAATCCGGCAGGATTCACTCTTACAGTCAGAGACTGTTTCCTGTCAGCAGGCGCAGGATATCTCGTTATCCTTACAGGAACCATCGTTACAATGCCGGGACTTCCTCCCCACCCTGCAGCAATGGACATCGACATCGACAATAACGGCGTGATCACAGGACTGTTCTGATAATTAATGGTAAGACCGAATCCGACATTTCTGAAAAAGGCTGAAGGGATAAAATCATCCCGCAAAAAGCGTACCCTCATAATTATCGGGGTTCTGCTCTTTGTAACCTTTATGGTTGTGTTTATAAGTTCCATAGCTGCAAAGCAGGATCTTTACCGCCAGATGTACCCCGGACTTGTCGGTGCGGCCACGAGCACTACTACTGCTTACTCGCAATATCAGAGACCGGTTCATACTA
Source organism: Saccharofermentans sp. (assembly GCA_045648465.1). Classification (GTDB taxonomy): domain Bacteria; phylum Bacillota; class Clostridia; order Saccharofermentanales; family Saccharofermentanaceae; genus Saccharofermentans. The sequence continues at coordinate 293,193 of JAZROA010000001.1, read as the reverse complement.
CGACTGAGACAACCACAGAGGTAACGACGACCGCAACGACCACTGCACTTCATGCCGTGCTCGCTGCGACGCCCACGCCTACACCGTCTCCTGAGGAAACGGCCCATACATCACAGAACAATTCACCTGACCCGTTCACGGAAGACAGGGATTTCAGTTTCCAGCCCATGGGCATCCAGACTGCTACATATCAGGAAAGGGCAGTTGCTTTGGAAGAGCTCAAGGAACGAGTCGTAAACTACCAGAAGACCCATCCTGAAATGAGGATCTGCTTCGAGTTTATCTCTTTGTCTTCAGACGAACGTTTAGGCGTTGACGAGCTCGATCCGGTAGTTCCCGCAGGCGCAATGGCAATTCCCTTTGAGATCGCTTACTACGACAGCATTGCCGGTACTACGGGTCCTTTGTCAAAGGTAATAGACTATGAGGATAACCCTCCCAACAGCGCACGTAATTCCTCATATATTGCCAGGACATATTTCTTCGGCAAACAGTTTTATATGCGCACCCTCCTTAACTACGCCATCATAAAGAACGACAGTGTTGCTCTCAATTTTGTTATCGAGGAAATGGGCGGACTTGATGAAGCAGTCAAAAAGGTAAACGAGATCAGCGGTTATATCTCATATACCGACTCAGTTATCTATAAAGATTACAGAGGAATGGAATTCCGCGCGCCCGGAACGATCTCCTGCTACGACATGGGCAACTACCTGTCATATCTTTATCACGTATTCATCAACACACCCCAGGTACACCAGCGTCTGATCAACGACATGGCCCACAGTGAGATCGAATCTCCTTTGGCCGCTGCTTTTCCTCAGGGTACCAGGATCCTTCACGTTCTCGGAAGGAATACAGGCAGAGGCGCATACATGGAATGTGCGATAGTGGATTACAAGGAGCCTATCGCACTCATTATCTATGTTGAAGCGGCTGCACCCGATGCGGCAGGAACAGCGATTGCAACGATCGGCGGATATACGCAGAAATTCATTGAATCCTGTTATTCCTGATGCTGATTTCGGGTTGTCCCCATAATTGAATTAATAATAGAATCTTTTATGTTATAATCCTTGTGTTTGATAATTCAGATGTTCGTCCCGCGCGGTCTGCCGCCGGCCAAGGTCCCGTGCGATTTCGGGCCGTGAACCCTGTCAGGTCCGGAAGGAAGCAGCAGTAAGCGGTTTACGAAGTGCGCCGCGGGTCAAGCCTTACCGACGGCAGTTCGGGCGGGACGGACATTTTTAGTTTTTGGATTTCGATTCGGCTTTAAGGAACTTACTATGGAAGATCATATCGTTCTCTACAGACAGTACAGACCTCTTAAATTTGATGATGTTGTCGGTCAGGAAGCCGCTGTCACTGCCCTCAGGCAATCAGTAGTTGCAAAAAAGCTTGCCCACGCATATCTTTTCTGCGGTCAGCACGGTACGGGTAAGACCACCATTGCGAAGATATTCGCTCGCGCGGTCAACTGCGAGAATCCCATAAACGGTAATCCATGCAACGAATGTCCCACATGTAAGGGTATCTTGGACGGTTCCATCCTTGACGTTACCGAGATGGACGCCGCTTCCAACAATGGTGTCGACGACATCAGGCCGATCCTTCAGGAAGTTAATTTTGCTCCTACGAGAACCACATATAAGGTCTACATCATCGACGAGGTCCACATGCTCTCAAAGGGTGCATTCAATGCCCTTCTTAAGACTATCGAGGAACCTCCGAAGCATGTAATGTTCCTTTTTGCTACGACGGAATCCGACAAGATCCCGGCAACCATCATCTCACGTTGCCAGAGATACGATTTCAAGAGGATCCCGATCGATCTTATCTCAGGAAGATTAAGAGAAGTCTGTGGCAAGTCAGGCATAAACGCCTCTGACGATGCGCTCCGCCTCATCGCTTCAAGATCTGACGGCGCGCTCCGTGACGCCCTTTCCCTCCTTGACCAGATCTCCGCCATTTCCGGCGACAAGGAGATCACTTCACAGGACGTCGAGAGGATCACGGGCACAGTAGACAGCTCATTCCTCTTCAAGATGGCAAACTGCCTTATCGATGCACGCTTCGATGAGCTCATCGACCTTTGCGAGATCTTAAACGGTTCAGGAAAGAACCAGGCGCGTTTCACGCTTGACCTTGCAGCTTACTTCAGAGATCTCCTCATCATCAGGGTCAAGGCAGATCCGATCATCTATCTTCCCTATCCTAAGGAAACCATCCAGGACATGTATCAGACAGCCGCAAAGGTCAGCGCAGATACATTGACCGGTTATATAAGCTACCTTTCAAAGGAATATGCGGAACTTCGCAAGTCTCCTGACATCGCAACGAGTTTCGAGCTCATGCTGATGCGCCTCTGCGGCAGAAAGTCAGCTCTCCCCGTTACTCCGATTGTCATTCCCGACTTCGAAAAGAACCAGGCTGCCAAGGCTGCAACGCTTACATTAAACGACAGCCCTGCAAAGAGTTCTGAGGCAGTTAAGATAACAGAGGAAGTTAAGAAACCCGAAGAAGAAAAGAGTTCTGACGAGCCCAAGGCTTCTTCTGAAGAATCCAAGGTTTCTGAAGAACCTAAGCACACTGCTGAACCCAAGCCTGCCAAGGATGTTAAGAGTCTTTTCAAGAAAAAGACCGAAGAGCCTGCCAAAACTGAGGAAAGTGCTGAGGGAAAATCTTCAGTTTCTGAGCCTGCTCCTGATGCAGAACCGTCTATACCGGTACCTCCTGCACCCTACAGGCCACAGCCTTCTGCGACTCCTTACAGACCGCAGCCGTCTGCAACTCCTTCAATTTTCGGCACTTCTTCAAGTGAACCTAAAGAATCTGAAGAGCCTAAGCCTTCAACAGGATCGCTGTTCTCTTCGATAATTCAGGAGCCTGAGATCCCGGCACCTGCTGAATCTGAAGAGCCCGCAGAGCCAGTAGAAGACGACTCACAGGATGATGAATATATCCCGGCTGACACTTCCCATGAGAAGCATGCCGAACCTACCATCTTCTCCTTCATGCCGAAGGAAGATGAGAATACAGAATCAAAGTTCAGCTTTGGTTTTGACGAACCCGAAGAGCAGGAAGAGCCTGCACCCATGCAGCCTCTGGGCATCTTCGGAAATCTTTCTCCTTCTTTCCTCAATGACCTTGAGAACGGAGAGCAAGAAGAGACTGTCGAACCCGAGGCACCCGTTGCACCCGTCCAGCCCCGTTCACAGATTGCCGTACAGGCAGATAAGAGCGGTCTTATCGTGGACGGAAGATCAAGCTCTGTAAGAGCTCCGTCATTTACGGGTGAAGATGCAGATATCGCCGTAAGGTGGACAAATGTCACATCCAGACTTAAGGGAACAAATGAGAACATAGCTGTCATCTTAGAGCGCACGAGCCTTAAGAAAGAAGGCACGTCTGCTTATATTGTTTTCGAGGACAGGGACATAACTTTATTGTCCAATCTCAAAAAATCCCAGGCATTCAGACAGATATCTTCAGGCATTAAAGACGAGTTCGGTGCCGACCACCTCTACATCTGCACGCAAAAGCAATATTCCGAGCAGGTCAAGAGAGAACAGGCATCAGAGGTTGACAGGAAGCTTGACGATTTCAATGAGCGTTCAAAGAACATGGGGGTTCCCACAGACGTTCATTTCGGCGATTAAGTATATAATTGATTAGATTAATTAACCGGAGGTTATAAACATGGCAAAAGGATTCCGCGGCGGAATGGGTATGGGCGGCAACATGAATCAGGTAGTTGCACAGGCTCAAAGAATGCAGAGACAGATCGAGATGGCTCAGGCTGAGATCCAGGAAATGAGATTTACAGGTACTGCAGGCGGCGAACTCGTAAAGGTAGTTGTTACAGGTAAGCATCAGCTTGAGAGTGTTGAGATTGCCAAGGACGTAGTTGATCCCGAAGATATCGAAGGTCTCCAGGATCTCATCATCGCTGCTGCAAACCAGGCTCTTGGGCAGGTTGACAAGACAAATCAAGAGCGTATTGGTGCCATCACAGGCGGAATGAGGATGCCCTTCTGATAATGGCAAGATATTCGCCTTCAATTCAGAATTTAATAACTCAGCTCAGCAGTCTCCCGGGAATAGGAGGCAAGTCTGCGCAACGTCTGGCATTCCACATCCTTGCTATGGATGATAAGGATGCCGAGGCTTTAACATCCGCGATCATGTCTGCAAGAGCATCCACAAAGAGATGCACTTGCTGCCAGAATTTCACGGACTCAGATCCTTGCCCCATCTGTTCAGACCAGTTAAGGGATAAGACAACGGTTCTTGTTGTCGAGTCACCGAGAGACGTGTCAACGTTTGAGCGTGCGCACGAGTATAAAGGACTCTATCACGTGCTTCACGGAGTGTTTAATCCGATGAAGTCCACGAGCATTTCCGATACTACGATCCCTGACCTGATCAAGCGTCTGGCCGATCACCCGGAGATCACGGAAGTTATCGTTGCAACCAACCAGACAGCCGAAGGCAATGCCACGGCACTTTATCTTTCAAGAATGCTGGGGCCTTCCGGCATCAGGGTATCGCGTCTGGCTTCAGGTCTTCCGATGGGTTCTGATATCGAATACGCAGATGACCTTACTCTCCTTTCAGCTTTGAAAGGCAGGGTAATGCTTACGGGAGATAATAATGAGGCTTGATAAGTTCCTTAAACTTTCCAGAGTAATAAAGCGCAGGACTGTCGCAAACGATGTCTGCCAGGCCGGCAGAGTTACCGTTAACGGCAAGCCCGCAAAGCCTTCAGTAAAACTCAAGGTTGGAGATGAAGTAAGCATTCTTTTCGGAAGCGGTGAGGTCAGATTCAGGGTAACGGCTCTACCCGAGACTGTACGTAAAGAAGAGGCCGCCTCCATGTACGAACTCATTGAATGAGTCCAATAGAAAACGAAATATTACAAGTACTTTAAGTTTAACCCCGGGTTGTTGTTTTGCACCCGGGGTTAAGTAATAATAATTTTATAGAAATCTCTATTAAGGAGGCATGGTGTGCTCAGAGTTAAGCGCAAGACAGGCGGCTTTTCCTTCCTCACGACAATGATCTGCATTGTATGCGTTGTCGTAGGTATTCTTTGCATCACCAAATATGCCAACATTGCTAAGCAGAAAGAACGTCTTAAGGCTGAAAACGCATCTCTTGTTGCACAGACAGAAGAACTGGAAGACAAGCTTAAGCAGATCAGGGCCCAGGAAGAATTCGGTAAAGACGATGCTTATGTTGAAAGCGTAGCAAGAGCACAGCTCGACATGGTTTATCCCGGTGAGGTTATCTTCAGAGTCCAGGGCGAGAAATACAACTGATTTCAATAGTTAAATGTAAATCTTACGGTGACGGCAGCAGTTGTCACCGTTTTTATATGCACTAAAGACCGAGGATATCCTTTACTGCAAGATAAGCTTCGCTCATGCATGCCTGAAGATTATAACCGCCGCTGATACCGTCGATATCAAGTGCTTCGCCTATAATGTAAAAACCCGGTACAAGCCTTGACTGCATAGTCTTGCGGTCTACTTCCTTAAGAGAAACCCCACCCCTTGTAACATATGCTTTGTCGATGGAAGGTTCCCTTCCAACCGTGACTTTAAGATGCTTCATTTCAGTGACGGTCTTCCTGCGGTTATCTTTGGTAAAGCCTTGAGCGTAAAGCTCTGACACACCTGCCTTTGCAGCGATCTCACCTGCAGCCGATGCAGGAACATATCTTGCAAGAAGCGTTGTTATCTTGGTATCAGGATGATCTCGTATCAGCTTTTGAAACTCCAGGTCAAACTGTTCTTCAGTTAATGCCGGTATGAGGTCGAGTTCAAGATACGGATTGCAATCTGATATGTCACGGGGAATCTCTCTTGATATCTCCATGACCGCAGGACCCGTAAGTCCGAATTCCGCAAACAATACCTCGCCTTCCGTTGATGCTGTTTTCTTACCATTGCAGAAAAGACTTACCCTTGAAGCAACGGAAACTCCGCTTAAGTTTTTTATGAATGAGAGTGATTCTTCATCTGCTTTTACGGGAGCAAGCGCAGCTCTCGGAGTAATAACCGTGTGGCCGGTCTTCCCTGCCAGCCTGTATGAATCACCGGCAGAACCCGTCTGCGGGAAAGAGCTTCCGCCGCAGCAAAGGATCACATAATCGAAGTTATACTTTTTATCAGCTGTGCTGACTTCAAATGAAGAATCCTTCCTGATGTCCAGAACCTTTGAATTACATACGGTATTCGTGCTGCCTGCAATATAGGATACAAGCGAATCCCTTACTCTTGCTGCGCTGTCGCACACAGGGAAGATCCTGTTGTTGTCCTCTTCCTTGGTCTTTAAGCCGATGTCATTCTCGATAAAACTGATGGTATCTTCAGGACCGAATTCCTTTATCGCCGGAAATATAAAATTATCTGCTTCGTGATAACCGTTTTTAAGTTCAGATGCAGGCTTGCAGTTAGTGATGTTACAGCGACCGTGTCCTGTAAGTATGAGCTTTTTGCCGGGAATCTCATTCTTTTCAATGAGAGTAACTTCGTTTATCCCATCTTCCGAAAACTTCTTTAAAAGACATGCGGCAAAGAGGCCTGCTGCTCCGCCTCCGATTATACCTATCTTTTTCATCAATCTTCTCTAACTCTTATCTGGAACCTGTCAAATCTGACCTGTTCTGTATATTGTTCGCGGAAGAATATCGTCTGGCCGAAAGCAGCGAATTCTTTGGTATTCTTTTTCATCCACATGGGAACGGGAATGTCCATCTGTCTGCAAAGCTCAATAAGAGCCTTCTCAAGGCGCTTGGAATAGGAGGGATCAGTGTCCTCTGTAGTGACTTCCCTGATCTCAGTCATCCTGTTGGCAACAAAGAGCCTACCTTCAAGTTTCAAGACATTATTCCTCCAAAAGCCTGAATTGTGAAATTCTTGCCACTATTTTGCCTTTTTTGAATCTTAAAGTAAATATTTCACATGGTAAGATATGGTTGTTCAAAGTAATTGTTCCTTACTTCATAACACCCTCCTTAAGACACTGACACCCCCTCGTCAGTGTCTTTTATTTATTACAATTTAGACATAAAACTTTAAATAAAAGACAGTTTTCTTATTGATTGTGTAAAAATCAAGTTGTAAAATAAATTGTAATTATCTATGCGGATTCACTTTCACGTACATCCGTGATACAGGAGGTCACAAATATGAAGAAATGTCCCGATTGCGGAATGGTCATTGCCAATCAGGCCATCAGATGCCCTAAATGTAAGTATACATTCACATCAGCAGACGAGAGCGCAGGCGGTGGAGACGCTCCTGTAGTAACACCTCAGGCAGCAGCAGTTTCAGCAGCAGCTACAGGTAAGTCCGATAAGGTTGCCGGCATCATGCCGATGATCGAAGTAAATAAAGATAACGTTGATACTCTTTATGAGCAGCTCAAGGCAGCTATCGTTAAGAGAAAGACAGAGTTCGACCACTTCATCGATTTCCTCGAGAACAGAACTTCCTGGCTCACAGCACCTGCAGAGATCAAGGGTTCCCTCGCTTGCGAGAAGGGTCTCCTCATCAGAAGCGTTGCAGTTGCTAAGCAGCTCTTGAGAATCAAAGATACTATCATGCCTCAGCTCGATGAAGAATCCGCAATCATCATCGCTCTGTTCCATGAAGTCGGTAAGGTAGGTATCGAAGGCAAGCCTCTCTTCATCCAGGAAGAGTCAAGCTCTTTGGGCAGCACATCCACATTGGGTCTTTCCTTCAGTAGCAGACTTTCAGGTTCATCCTCAAGCTCTACTCCTACATATTCCATCAACAACAAGCTCGTTCACATGAACGTTGGCGTAAGATCCCTCTTCCTCGTTTCACAGTACATGCTTCTTTCTGACGACGAGGCTCAGGCTATCAGCTACGGTTCAGACGTTGAGCTTCTCGATGGCAAGCTTTCACCTTATACACTCCTCCTCTCTACTGCTCTCCAGATGCAGAAGACGATCTATGAGGATTCCGATGTTGTATCAGGTTACAGCTTCACAGTAATCAATCCTTAATTGATTCATCAATCTGATCATTCAGGGGCTGTCAATCGACAGCCCTTTTCTTTTGTGTTAACTTACAATCAAAAGGAAGGACGCGAAAATGAAATACGATAACGACAGATTGGGAGCAGCATTAAAGCTCTACCTGGGTTCCGATCCGCTGCCTATGCATATGCCCGGCGGCAAACGTAATCCTGACTTCGTATCGCAGGCATTCATGCGCGACATCACAGAGATCGGCGGATTCGATAATCTTCACGCGCCCGAGGGGCTTCTCAAAGACATGGAAGACTGCGCAGCATCGGTGTGGAAAGCCAGGAATGCATTCCTGTCGGTAAACGGTTCTTCTGCCCTGATCCTCGCAGCTATCTGGAGCGCAGCAATCCAGAATCCGGGCACTAAGATCCTGGTAGCCATGAACTGCCATCTGGCAGTATGGAATGCCATAGAGCTTGCCGGTTCATCCATCGTTCCGCTGATGCCGGCATTTGATCCGGAGCTCCCTTTCGCAGGCCACATATCACCCTCCGACATTGAGAAGAACCTCGCAAGAGATCCTTCGATCAAGACTGTCGTGATCACTTCACCTACCTACGAAGGCGTTCTGTCCGACACAGATGAGATCTTCCGCATTACCAGAAAATACGACGCGATCCTCATAACCGACAGTGCGCACGGCGCCCACCTGGGACTTGATGACAATTTCTTCGGTCATGATGCCAAAGGTGATCTGGTGATCAAGAGCCTTCACAAGACACTCTCTTCACCTACACAGACGGCAGTAATGCTGCTTCATGAAGGATGCCCCATTGACGTATCACTCATTAGAAGAGGCCTTGATATCTTTGAGACTTCAAGCCCTTCTTACATTCTCCTTCAGGGCATTTCGAAGTGTCTTGCACAGATCAACTCGAAAGGTCCGGAGATACTAAAGCCGTGGGAAAACGCCATCGCCCACGCCGAGAGCAGCCTTGGATCATTAAAGAACTTCAAGCTCTGGCAGGCACCTGTCAGGGAGAGATCCAAGTTTGTACTGATGGGCAGGGGCAATTATCTTTTCGAGTATCTGAGAGGAACATTCAATATCGAGTGCGAAGCAAGCTTCCCTTCCCACCTGATCGCCATGACCGGCATCGGTGACACGGAAGATACCCTGAAGCGCTTCTGCGATGCCGTTATCACGACAGACAATGCAATGGATGGAGAGTATGTTCCGGCAGAATTTGTCTCGAGACCATTCCCGAAGTTTGCGATCACGCTTCAGGAGGCGGCAAAAGCACGCATGAGGTCAGTTGATCTTGAGCCTGAATTTGCGATCGGCCTTCCGAGCAGCGAGTTCATCTACGGGTTCCCTCCCGGAATCCCGCTTCTCATGCCGGGTGAGATCATCACCGAAGACATCGTCAAGATCCTTGCAAACGGCGACATCAGACTTATGCTTGGCGGAGGACGGCCTTATCAGGGACTGATTCCCGTCTTGCCTTGACGGTTCAGGACTTGCAAAGTATAATTCACATATTATAAAAAAGGGAGATTACTTACTATGACAAGAATCGTTACAGTTGAGACAAGAGATCTCGAGAAGTCAGCTAAGGAAGGCGGATGCGGTGAGTGCCAGACATCTTGCCAGTCAGCATGCAAGACATCTTGCGGTGTTGCTAACCAGCCTTGCGAGCAGCTTTCTAAATAAGAGAGTCTTATTCTGAAACTTTAAGGTCTCATTTTACGTGGGACCTTTTTTTATGAAAATCGGGAGTTCCTATGATCCACTGCTACCAATTTGACGGCCTTAACATCGTACTCGACTGCTATTCGGGCTCTATTCACATGGTCGATAAAGTCGCTTATGACATGATCCAATGGTATGAGAATGAACCTGCAGAGGAAGTAATCGAGAAAGCTATCGCCAAGCACGGCATCTCAAGAGACGATGCAGAAGAATGCATCGCCGACATCGATGACCTCAAGACCGCAGGCAAGCTCTATGCTCCCGACAAGTACGAGCATCTGGCTAAGGACTTCCGTAAGAAGAACATAAAGATCAAGGCTCTGTGCCTTCACGTGGCACACACATGTAACCTCAACTGCTCTTACTGCTTCGCAAGCCAGGGCAAGTATCACGGCGAGCGCGCCATAATGAGCTATGAGGTCGGTAAGAAAGCCATCGATTTCCTTATTGAGAATTCAGGCTTCCACAAAAACCTTGATATCGACTTCTTCGGCGGCGAGCCCCTCATGAACTGGGAGGTCTGCAAAAAGCTCGTTGCATATGGACGTGAGCAGGAAAAGATCCATAACAAGAATATCCGCTTTACTCTTACTACCAACGGTGTCCTTTTAGACGACGAAGTAACCGAGTTTGCCAACAGGGAAATGCACAACGTCGTTCTTTCCCTGGACGGACGTAAAGAAGTAAATGACCGCTTCCGTGTTGACTATGCAGGCAACGGCTCTTACGACAGGATCGTTCCTAACTTTCAGAAGTTCGTAGCTAAGAGAGGTAACCTCAGCTACTACATGAGAGGTACCTTTACCCACTACAACATTGATTTCGTAAACGATATCAGGCAGATGCTGGACCTCGGATTTAACGAGCTCTCCATGGAGCCGGTCGTTACAGAGCCTTCCAGTCCTTCCGCTATCACAAAAGAAGACCTGCCTGTTGTTTTCGAGCAGTACGAAGAACTCGCAAGACTCATGGTCGAGCGTTACAACGAAGGCAGACCTTTCACCTTCTACCACTATATGCTCGATCTCACATGCGGTCCCTGCATCTACAAGAGGATTGCGGGATGCGGCTCGGGCACTGAATATCTTGCCGTTACACCCTGGGGTGACCTCTATCCCTGCCACCAGTTCGTCGGTGACGAGGCATATAAGATGGGTTCAATCTACGACGGCGTACAGAACCTCGAGCTCAGGGACAAGTTTGCTTCATGCAACGCATACAGCCGCCCCGAGTGCAAGGATTGCTGGGCAAAACTCTACTGTTCCGGCGGATGTGCAGCAAATTCCTATCACGCATCAGGCGATATCAACGGCATCTATGAGATGGGCTGCGATATCTTCCGTAAACGTATTGAGTGCGCGATAGCAGTAAAGCTCCTGACTTCGGGATTGGAACAACCGGGTAAGGAAAACTGATAACAGCAAAAGAAAAGATGCCTCAAAACAATGAGGCATCTTTTTTAGTTTTAATATCTGCTTTGAATAATTACCGGAATACGTATCAGGACGGGGCATTAATGCCGATGAATACGTAATCGTCGGGATTTTCATCGTCTCCGAAATAGTCTGCCGGAGTAAAGTACGGATTGTTCTCTGCAAGAACCTCTTCAACAGGTCTGTCAGTATCATCAGCAACGTAAACAAACATAACGATTCCGTCGTATCCTGCGGGAACGAGGAAGTAAGAAGTTGATGTGATCTTTACCATTTCCCTTCTGACTACAGTATAGCTGTCCACCTGCTCCGTGTTGCTATCGAGCCATTCGGTCTCACGGAATTCGTAATAACCCATATCATATGTCTTGCCGTTCCACTCGACTTCTCCGGTAACACTGAAACTGTCGATCTGTGTGGACATATTGATAACAGGATAAATAGTTCCCGTGTAGTAATCCAGGAATCCGACACTGTGATAGGAGAAGAAAGCCGTATATACGCTGCTGGGTTCCTTTGTGCTTATCGGGAACGTCTGGGTATATGTAACTTCATAAATTACATATCCGTCTCTGTCAGCAGGATACTCAAGTACTGTAGGACGGCTTATCGCAGATACGGTACTCAGATTCTCGTTGACTCTTCTGTCGCTGGCATCGAGTGAATAATATGCGAAATAGTTATGAATCGTTCCGTGAGCCATGCGGAGATTCTGATGGGCACCCCATGCATCCTTGTATTCAAAGCTCATGGAACCGAAATCTTCAGTGGCATCTACTCTGTTAAGGTCATGATGAGGAGACCTTGCAACCGTATAATCGGGCAAAGTGGTCTCGGAAGTAGTCGGTGTCGTCTCATCGTCATCGAACGCACCGGGTGTATGTCCGCCACATGAGCAGAATACCAGTGAAAATGCCACCGCTGCTGATATGACCGCCAATTGTTTTTTCATATTTTTATTTTCCTTTTAATCCTATCCTATTATCCACGTATGTTGTCATTGTTTTTTGATTATAACACTCGATATGGGTTTCCCGATAGTAAAAGGAAGAGGTTGCCTCATTTCTGAGCCAACCTCTTAATAATTGAAATAAGTTTTTGCGACACTTTATTTTTCCTGCCTGCACGAGCATAACAATATCACTCGAGCTCGAAAGCACCTGTGTAGAGCTGATAGTATGTGCCCTTCTCGGCAATGAGCTGCTCGTGTGAACCGCGCTCAATGATCCTGCCGTGGTCAAGGACCATGATGACATCAGAGTTCATGACGGTAGAAAGACGGTGGGCGATAACGAATACCGTACGGCCTTCCATGAGCTTATCCATACCGCGCTGGACGATTGCCTCAGTACGCGTATCGATGGAAGACGTAGCCTCGTCGAGGATCATGACAGGCGGATTTGCAACTGCGGCTCTGGCAATGGCAAGAAGCTGTCTCTGGCCCTGCGAGAAGTTTGCACCGTTGTTGGTAAGCATCGTGTCGTATCCGTCAGGGAGACGCTCGATAAAGTCGGCAGCTCCGGCAAGCTTTGCTGCAGCCTTGCACTCTTCATCAGTTGCATCGAGATTTCCGTAACGGATGTTCTCCATAACTGTTCCTGTGAAGAGGTTTGTCTCCTGAAGAACGAGTCCCAATGATCTTCTGAGGTCCTTCTTCTTGATCTTGTTGACATTGATCCCGTCGTAACGGATCTTACCGTCAGCAATATCGTAGAAACGGTTGATGAGGTTTGTGATCGTCGTCTTGCCTGCACCTGTAGCACCAACGAATGCCACCTTCTGGCCCGGCTTAGCGAAAACGGAAACATCGTAAAGGACCTGCTTCTCGGGAACATAACCGAAGTCAACACTATCAAGCAACACGTCGCCCTTAAGCTCAGTATATGTGATGGTTCCTTCAGCCTTGTGGGGATGCTTCCATGCCCAGCGGCCTGTCGGACGTTCAGCTTCAGTGATGGTGCCGTCTTCTGCGATCTTTGCATTAACGAGAGTTACATAACCGTCGTCTGTCTCAGGCTGCTCGTCGAGGAGATTGAAGATTCTCTGGGCACCTGCGCCTGCCATTACGATGGAGTTCATCTGCATCGTGAGCTGGTTGATGTTGCCCATGAACTGCTTGCTTCCGTTAAGGAAAGGAACGATGATGTCGATTCCCATCGGAAGTCCTGAAAACGATAAGTTAGCAACACCGAATACTGTCATGAGGCCGCCGCCTACGGCAAGGAGAACATAAACGATGTTGCCGATGTTGCCGATGATGGGCGCGAGAATATTGGCGTAAGTATTAGCCTTGCCGCTGTCTTCAGCAAGTCCGTTATTGAGCTTGTCGAATTCAGCCTTGACCTTATCCTCGTGATTGAAGACCTTAACTACCTTCTGGCCGTTCATGATCTCCTGGATGTAACCTTCGGTGGATGCTACTGCCTTCTGCTGTCTGATGAAGTACTTGGCAGAACCTGCTCCGACCTTACCTGTCGCAAACATCATTGCAATGATGCCGGCGATCATGATGAGCGTCATCCAGAAACTGTAGTTGAGCATGATGAAGAATACAGAAATAACTACAACACCTGCTCTTAAGATCGTAGGCAGAGCCATGGATACCAGCTGTCTTAATGTGTCGATATCGTTAGTATAGTGGCTCATGATATCGCCATGCTTATGAGTATCGAAATATCTCAAAGGCAGCGTCTGCATCTTGTTGAAAAGATCTGTTCTGAGCTTATGCAGGAACTTCTGCGTCATATATGCCTGGATCTGGGACTGTATGATGCTTAAGATAGCCGCAAGCGAATAGATACAGATAAGCGGGATAAGGAATGAGACTATCTTTATCTTAGCTGTCTCCCAGTCACCCGTATCGATCGTTTCCTCCAATACTGCAGTTACCTTCTGGAGGAAAACAGCAGGCATTGCAGCAGCAACGGCATTATAGATATTGCAGATCACTACGACCCATGTAAGGACAGGGAACTGTTTGACATACATCCTGAGAACTCTCTTGATGCTGCCCATGGATTCCTTGACCTGTGACATTGAAGCCGGGCCCCTGCCTCTTCTTCCGGGTGCGGGTGCAGCTTCTATCTTCTTTTCGGGAGCTTTAGTGTTATTACTCATCACCTGATCCTCCCTTCGTCTGTTCTTCATAGATCTCACGATAGATTGCATTACTCTTGAGGAGTTCTTCGTGAGTACCCTTGCCGGCGATCATGCCGCCGTCCATAATTATGATCATGTCGCATTCCTGAACGGAAGCAACTCTCTGTGCAATGATGATCTTTGTGGTCTCAGGAATGTATTCCATGAAGCCTTTTCTGATCAGGGCATCTGTTCTGGTATCTACCGCAGATGTGGAGTCGTCGAGGATAAGGATCTTCGGTTTCTTAAGGAGAGCTCTTGCGATACAGAGTCTCTGCTTCTGACCGCCGGATACGTTCGTACCGCCCTGCTCGATGTATGTGTTATATCCGTCAGGGAACTGTGAGACGAATTCGTCTGCCTGGGCGATCTTGCATGCAGCAACGATCTCCTCGTCAGTAGCATTCTCATTACCCCAACGGAGATTCTCTGCGATCGTTCCGGAGAACAGCTCGTTCTTCTGGAGCACTACGGAAACCGCATCTCTCAAAGTCTTTACGTCGTAATCCTGAACAGGAACGCCGCCGACTTTGACGACACCTTCAGTGGCATCATAAAGCCTCGGAATGAGCTGGATCAAAGAGGTCTTGGATGAACCCGTACCACCTAAGATACCTACTGACATTCCGCTGTCGATGTGAAGGTCGATATCGAAAAGCGCATTTCTTGCTGCCTTCTCCGAATACTTGAAAGCTACATCTTCAAAATCGATAGAACCGTCAGGTACTTCCATGACGGGTTCGGCAGGATTCCGGATCGAAGGTTCTTCGTCGAGAACTTCAACGATACGCTTTGCAGCCTCGATGGACATCGTGAGCATGACGTAGATCATGGATACCATCATGAGAGACATAAGAACCATGAAGCCGTATGTCATGAGCGCTGAGATCTGACCGATGTTCATTGTAGCGCCCTGGCTTGTGATCGCCATTTTCGAGCCTACGTAAAGAACGAATAAAACATTGAAATGCAGACAGAGTTCCATGAGAGGCGAGTTGAGTCCGACGATCCTCTCAGCCTTGGTAAAATCAAGTCTGATGTTGTCGGATGCCTTGCCGAACTTCTGCTGCTCGTAATCTTCCCTTGCAAATCCCTTAACGACACGCATGCCGCGTACATTCTCTTCGATCGACTCGTTCATCTTGTCGTATTTCTTGAATACGGCACGGAAAGCAGGCATCGCAAGCTTACCAATAATGACAAGTCCGACACCGAGAACCGGAACTATGATAACGAATGTCGTGGCAAGCGAACCGCCGAGGACGTAAGCCATGACGATCGCAAAGATGAACATGAACGGTGCTCTTACCGCAATGCGGATGAGCATCATGTACGCGTTCTGGACCGTGGTGATATCCGTCGTCATTCTCGTAACGAGTGATGACGTGGAGAACTTGTCGATGTTACCGAATGAGAACTTCTGGACCTTTGCGAACATGTCGCCTCTTAAGTTGCCTGCAAAACCTGCCGAAGCTTTAGCGGAAAAGCTGCCGGCCAAAGCACCGCAGACCAGGGACATGATCGCGCATAATGTGATAATTCCGCCCATCTTCAGTATGGTTTCCATGTCGATACCGGCCTGGATCTTATTGACCATGTCAGCGGTTATGAACGGAATTACAACTTCAAGTACAACTTCGCCAATTATGAATACGAGCGATAATATCGAATGCTTCGCATACTGGCGAACCGATTTCAGTAATTTTCGAATCATACATTTCCTCAAAATTAGATATAAGACGTCTTATTATAAAACACTCTAAAAGAATATGTAAATTTAATAATTGTTCCTATTATATTATTTTTTGACGAACATCGGCCGCGATGATATTATTGTCTTTGGCTTTATTTGGATAAATAAAGCACTAGGGAGGAATATTCATGCCTGTAACAGATTTACTGAGACGCAACGCACGTGAACACGGTGAAGAGGTTGCGCTTATCGAACTCAACCCCACAATGGAAGACACAAGAAAGATCTCCTTCAAGGAATTCGACCTTGTACAGCAGACCAAGGCTATGCCCTACCGTCATGAGATCACATGGCAGATCTTCGATGAAAAGTCCAACAGAGTAGCAAACATGCTTTTGGGACGCGGCATCAAGAAGGGTGACAAAGTTGCTATCCTTATGTTCAACTGCCTTGAGTGGCTCCCCATCTATTTTGGTATCCTCAAGACAGGTGCTATCGCAGTGCCTTTCAATTTCAGATATACAGCAAACGAGATATCCTACTGCGCTGATCTTGCAGAGATCTCGGTCATGTTCTTCGGCCCCGAATTCGTTGACAGACTCAACATCAACGCTGAAGAGCTCGCTAAGGACAGACTCCTTCTCTACGTAGGAGACGGACAGGCTCCCGAATTTGCAGAAAACTATTGGCAGCAGGTAGCTGACTATTCCAGCAAAGATCCCATGATCGAGCTTACTGAAGATGACTATGCAGCCATCTATTTCTCATCAGGTACAACAGGTTTCCCGAAGGCTATCCTTCACCCTCACAGAAGTCTCACACAGGCAGCTGAGATGGAAGCCATACACCATCACACTGGCAAGAACGACTGCTTCCTCTGCATCCCGCCTCTCTATCACACTGGCGCCAAGTTCCACTGGATGGGTTCTTTGTGGACATGCAGCAAGGCAGTTCTCCTCAAGGGTACAAAGCCTGAAGTAATCCTCAAGGCAGCATCTGACGAGCAGTGCACAATCGTATGGCTCCTCGTACCGTGGGCTCAGGACATCCTTGATGCTTTGGACAGAGGCGAGCTCAAGCTTTCCGATTACAAGCTTGACCAGTGGCGTCTCATGCACATCGGCGCACAGCCCGTACCTCCGTCACTTATCCGTCACTGGAAGGATTACTTCCCTAATCATCAGTACGATACAAACTACGGTCTTTCCGAATCAACCGGTCCAGGCTGCGTTCACCTTGGCCTCGAGAACACTCACAAAGTCGGTGCCATCGGCGTTCCGGGCTACCGCTGGGAGTGCAAGATCGTTGACGAGAACGGTAACACAGTATCACAGGGTGAGGTCGGCGAGCTCTGCGTAAAGGGTCCCGGCGTCATGCTCGAATACTACAGAAACCCTGAAGCTACAAAGGAAACTTTGAGAGACGGATGGCTCTTCACGGGCGATATGGCACGTCAGGATGAGGACGGATTCTACTTCCTCGTTGACCGTAAGAAGGACGTTATCGTATCAGGCGGTGAGAACATCTACCCTGTCGAGATTGAGAACTTCCTCCAGGAATACCCGAAGGTAAAAGACGTTGCAGTCATCGGACTTCCCGACAAGAGACTCGGTGAGATCACAGGTGCCATCGTTGAGATCGAACCCGGCAGCAACTGCACCGTTGAAGAACTCGAGAAATTCTGCACACAGCTTCCCCGTTACAAGAGACCGAAGCAGATAATCCTGGCAGACGTTCCGAGAAACGCCACCGGAAAGATCGAAAAACCGGTTCTCCGTAAGAGATATGGCGCAGAAAGACTTGTAGAACAGGAAAATCAGTCTTAAAATATAAGCCTTGTGTCATTTTTAGGCACAGGGCTTATTTTTTGAATAAAAACGCTTCTTAACATTTTGAGGGTGGAAGAAGCAAAAAGTGAGGAACAAATTTCATGGATCTGATTATCAAGATTATCTTCCTGGTAGTCTTTTTCGCTGTCATGATCGGAATCGGCATCATGACCCGCAAAAAAGCGAACAGCGTTGAAGGCTTTGTATTGGGCGGCAGAAACGCAGGCCCCTGGCTCACAGCGTTCGGTTACGGAACATCCTACTTCTCCGCAGTAGTATTCATCGGATATGCAGGACAGTTCGGCTGGAAATACGGTGTTGCTTCCACATGGATCGGTATCGGAAACGCAGTCATCGGTTCACTCCTTGCATGGATCGTTCTGGGAAGAAGAACCAGAGTCATGACAAAGCACTTGAATTCCAAGACAATGCCTGACTTCTTCGGCAAGAGATTCGACAGCAAAGCTCTCCGTATCGCAGCTGCGCTTATCTCATTCATCTTCCTTATCCCTTATACATCATCAGTTTATAATGGTCTTTCCAGACTGTTTAACATGGCATTTAACATCGACTATAAGATCTGCATCATCGTTATGGCAGCTCTTACATGTATCTACGTTATCCTCGGCGGATACATGGCTACAGTCGTTAATGACCTCGTACAGGGCATCATCATGCTCTTCGGTATCACGGCAGTTATCGCTACCGTTCTTAACAACAACGGTGGATTCATCGGAGCTCTCACGACTCTTTCACAGGCAGAGTCCGACCTTCCCGTTACAGCCGGAATGCAGGGTGCATTCACCTCATTCTTCGGTCCTGATCCGCTCAATCTATTAGGCGTAATCATTCTCACATCACTTGGTACATGGGGCCTTCCCCAGATGGTCGGCAAGTTCTATGCGATCAAGGACGAGAAGTCCGTTAAGGCAGGTACGATCATCTCAACGATCTTCGCATTCATCGTTGCAGGCGGATGCTACTTCCTCGGCGGCTTCGCAAGACTTTACAGCAACAATCCCGCTATCTATAAGGATGACGGTTCTGTCATGTTTGACTCCATCATCCCTACAATGCTCGACAACCTCCCTGTAATCCTCGTAGGTGTCGTTATCGTTCTCGTTCTTTCCGCTTCAATGTCCACACTGTCTTCCCTTGTTCTTACATCAAGCTCGACAGTTACTCTGGACCTCATTGAGCAGATCAAGCCTGAGAACAAGACAGCAGACAAGAAAAAGAAAGAGAAGACACAGCTCATCACAATGCGTGTCCTCCTCGTATTCTTCATCGTCGTATCCGTTCTTCTCTCCCTCAATCCGCCGACGTTCATCGCTCAGCTCATGGGTTACTCCTGGGGTGCTCTTGCAGGCGCTTTCCTTGCACCTTTCCTCTGGGGTCTTTACTGGAAGAAGACAACAAAGCTTTCCGTATGGGTATGCTTCATCTTCGGTGTCGGCTTCACTGTTGCAAACATGTTCCTCAAGTTCATCGCATCACCTATTAATGCCGGCGCAGTTACAATGCTCGCAGGTCTCGTGATCGTACCTCTCGTAAGCCTCATCACACCTAAGCTCTCCAAGGAAAAGGTCGACGGCATCTTCTCCTGCTACGATGAGACAGTCACAGTCGAGAAGAGATACTCACTTCCCGAGAACGCTCCCGCTGACGAGAACTGATAATTTTTTTAGCACCTTAAAGGGCTTGCTTTCCGGAACAGGAAACAGGCCCTTTTTTATTGTAAGAATAATTTGAAAGACTGTATAATCTGAAGTTGGGAACGAACTCTGTTCTATAAGGAGTAATAGGAATGTATCTCAACAATTCAAAGTTAACTTCGACCAAGATAATCAACGGGTTGATCATCGCCATTTGCGGTGTTCCGGCCGTAATCAATGTTGTGCTTCTGATCTTGATGACTACCGCAGATGATCCGGTATTCACTCCTGCCGTCCGCATCTTCTTTAATGCCTTTTTTGCTATCTCGCTTGTTTTACAGATCGGAATAATCATCTGGCGCGCGATCTTCCTTAACAGCCTGACCAGATGCATGCTCTACAATTCGATCCTTGAAGAAGATCATGACGGGATCATCGCATACTCTGAGATGGCTTCTATGACAGGCTTTACCGAAGCCCGTGTCATAAAGGACCTTATGAGTTTTTCGAAG
Organism: Saccharofermentans sp.; assembly: GCA_045648465.1. Lineage (GTDB taxonomy): Bacteria > Bacillota > Clostridia > Saccharofermentanales > Saccharofermentanaceae > Saccharofermentans. Next base: position 273,177 of record JAZROA010000001.1, on the reverse strand, counting down.
CACAACTATATGGTCAACATAACGGTAGGCAGATCAGCTGTCCGTGTGGACCTGTTATCAGATGAAAACGAATTCCAGGTAGTTGCCTGCCCTTCCTGCGGAGCGCATGTGAACATCCGTAAAAACGGCGGTGGAAGATGTGTGCACTGCGGAACATTTATGAGACTTAAGGGAGAAGATCAGAATGTATAGAAACGCCAGGAAATTGTCTTTATCAGTTTGTATCTGGGCAGGAATCGCCTGCACCTTACTGCTCCCTGCTGTCACGCTCTGGGGAATATCATTTGATGAGAGCGTATATGAATCAGTATCCAATCCCGTAACCTACAGGATCGCTTATATCTTTCTTGCACTCGTATTCTCCACGCCTTTCATAATCTTCCTGATACAGTTATTCCATGCCGCTACGATCCAGCGGATCAGTGATCTTTTCACGGCAGACGCTGACGGCTTTGTACCCGTATCGGAACTCGCCAAAGGAATGGGAATGCCGGAAAAAATGCTTATCAAGAAAGCCACACGCGCAATACGTAAAGGAACACTTGTAAACTGTAATTACAGTGTCTCGAAAAGAGCTTTCCTGCTGTCGGATAAGATAGGTAAGAATTACGAAAACGGCGGAGGCATCCCTGAAAACAAACCCTTTGTCGGTGTTAATTGCCCGAGCTGTGCTGCGAGCCTTAAGATCAGGGCAAACACCGTGGGAATATGTCCGTTTTGCGGGAAACAGCTGATAGCCCAGTATTCACCGGAACAAATTAAGTAAAGTATATATTTTAAAAGCAAAGAGGCTGCCGGTTAAGGCAGCCTCTGATAATTCCGGAACAATTAATCTTACTGCAGATCTTCCATGCCGAGCGTCTTTACGCCGGCAGCATTGATGATCGCTTCAGCCTTAACATTGTCATTTGTCTTGATTGCAATGGGTGCACCCTCGCCGTCTATGGAAAGGCCATAGATGTAACTGATGTTGATGCCTGCTGCGTGGATCACGCCTACGACCTTTGCAAGGCTTCCTACTGCATCAGGAACTACAACTGCAATAACTTCATCTACACGTGCTGCAAAACCTGCATCCTGAAGGATCTGCTTTGCGTGATCAGGCTCTTTTGCAAGAAGACGGAGAACACCGAATTCGGTAGTGTCAGCAAGACTTGCGGAAAGAATATCGATACCACCCTGTGCAAGGATCTTCAAAACCTCATCAAGTCTGCCTTCAGTATTATTCAAGAAAACTGAAATCTGCTTTACGAACATAGTGTCACCTCCTGATATTATTGATAAAGCTTACGCTTGTCTGTAACGTGCTTGCTCTTGCCGTCGAAGTGCTCGAGTCCGTTAGGTTCAACGAGCTTGACCTTTGCGTTAAGGCCGATGGCCATCTTGAGCTTGTCGTGTACTGTCTTGGAAAGCTTCTCCAATGACTTGATCTCATCAGTGAAGAAGTTCTCTGCTACCTCAACCTGTACTTCGAGAGTATCTGTGTTATCAACACGGTCAACTACGAGCATGTAGTGAGGTGTGGTGCCTTCTACGGTAAGGAGAGCTGCCTCTACCTGTGAAGGGAATACGTTTACGCCGCGGATGATGAGCATGTCATCGGATCTGCCCCTGAAGCGCTGGATCCTTGCCATAGTACGTCCGCACTCGCACTTGTCATATTCAATGGATGTGAGATCCTTTGTTCTGTAACGGATAAGAGGCATACCTTCCTTTGTAAGGTTGGTGATAACAAGCTCACCGTCAGAACCCTTCGGAAGCTGCTTCTGTGTAGCAGGATCGATGATCTCAGGCAGGAAGTGATCTTCCCAGATATGAAGACCCTTGTGGTATTCGCAGTCACATGCAACACCGGGGCCCATCATCTCTGTAAGGCCGTAGATGTCATATGCCTTGATGTGGAGTCTTGCTTCCATCTGGTCGCGCATCTCGTCAGTCCAGGGCTCAGCACCGCAGATAGCGGACTTAAGCTTGATCTTGTCGATTAGGCCTGCCTTCTCAAGATCTTCTGCAACGTGCAGGAGATAAGAAGGTGTGCATGCAATCGAAGTAACGTCGCAGTCGATCATCATGTCGATGAGCTTCTGTGTATTACCTGTGGACATAGGGAGTACCATTGCTCCGAGATATTCGGCACCATAGTGTGCACCAAGACCGCCTGTGAAAAGTCCGTAGCCGTAACCAACCTGGATGATGTCATCCTTTGTGATCCCTGCCATTGAAAGGCATCTTGCAACGCACTCTGCCCAGATATCGATATCGCGCCTTGTGTAGACGGCGATCTTAGGCTTACCTGTAGTGCCGGAGGATGCGTGAACACGGACCAGTTCTGATCTGGGCGCAGCGGCCAGGCCAAAGGGGTATGTGTCTCTTAAATCCTGATAAGTCGTATAAGGCAGCTTATCAAGGTCTTCAATGCCCTTGATATCACCGGGCTCAAGTCCGGCAGCCTGCATCTTCTTGCGGTAATACTCAACGTTGTGGTAAACGCGGTTTACCTGCTTGACAAGTCGTGCGCTCTGCAGCGCTTCTATCTCGTCACGCGACATGCACTCCTTTGCTTCATTCCAAATCATAATCTGCCCTCCTTAGGCGGGTTTATTTTCGTGCGGTCTTAAAACCGTTGACGATAATCAGTGCGAGCTCTTTGTTATCCTTATCGAAAACCTTGACCTCGTATAAACAGATCGCCCTTCCGTCCTTGACGATGTCGGCATGGCATGTAACCTTACCTCCGAACCATGGTCTTAAGAAGTTGATCTGTGCCGTTTGTGTAACTGTGACCGTATCTGAATCAAGTATGCAGTTCTCAGCTACGGCAAAAGCGAAATCAGCCAGAGTGTAATAGACTGCGCCCATCAGACCTCCGACGGCATTAAGATGTCTTCCGTCAGGTTCAAGGGATACGACACTGTGTCCCTTCTGCGCTTCTTCGATTACGATCCCGCTGACTTCTGTAGCGTACTTGTCGCCTTCAAAGAATTTTCTTACTGCTTCTAAATCAGGCATATGCGTTACTCTGCTGCAAGACCCATCTCAAAGGCCTTCATGTTGAGCTCAAGGAACTTTGCGGGAACGGAAGCTTCAACAGCCTTGATCCACTCTTCCTTGCTGATCTCGGAGATGTACTTTGAGAAGACACCCATAAGAACGATGTTTGTAGCCTTTGATGAACCTGCCTGCTCAGCGATCGTGAGTGCATCGATTGCATCAACCTTAGCGCCGGACTCTTCCATCTTCTCGATGAGACCTGACGGATATTCTGCCGTGCCTGCGATTACGGGCATAGGATCGATCTGCTGTGAGTTAGTAACGATCTGTCCGCCGGGTTTAAGAAACTGAACATATCTTGCAGCTTCCAAAAGTTCGAAAGAAATGATGTAGTCAGCCTCACCCTTGTCGATGATGGGTGAATTTACCTTGTCGCCGAACTTAACGTAAGTTACAACGCTTCCGCCTCTCTGGCTCATTCCGTGAACCTCGGAAACCTTTACGTCATAGCCCTTGTCCATAGCGGCTCTGCCCAATAATTTGCTGGCGAGAAGCGAACCCTGTCCGCCTACGCCTACTATCATTATGCTTGTTACCATGTGATTGCCTCCCCGTTCAAAGTCTCGAAAGCGCCGAACTTACAGAGTTCGCTGCATACCTTACAGCCGAAGCACTGTGTCGTATCGACATGTGCGTGTCCGTCCTTGAAGGAGATCGCAGGGCAGCCGAGCTTCATGCAGGCCTTGCAGGACTTGCACTTGTCAGCGTTAACCTGGATAGGCTCGCCGCGCTTAACCTTCTTGAGAAGCGCGCAGGGTCTTCTGGAGATGATTACGGAAGGCTCCTCTGCTGCGAGTTCTTCCTTAACTGCTGCCTCAGCTTCTGCGAGGTTATAAGGATCTACTACCCTTACTCTGTTGATGCCCATGGCACGTACGAGAGCTTCGAGATCGATCTTGCCTGCCGGATCGCCACGGAGGTTATATCCTGTTGTAGGGTTCTGCTGGTGTCCTGTCATGCCCGTAATGGAGTTATCAAGGATGATGACAGTTGAATTCGTCTGGTTATATGCGATGTTGGCAAGACCTGTCATGCCTGAATGCATGAATGTGGAGTCTCCGATGACTGCTACGGTGTTCTTCTCAGCTTCTGCACCCAAAGCTGTATTGAAGCCGTGGAGTGAGCTGATGGAAGCACCCATGCACTCTGTCGTATCGATAGCGCAGAGCGGAGGTGTGGCACCAAGTGTGTAGCATCCGATATCGCCCATGACTGTGATCTTGTTCTTGGAAAGAACATAGAACATTCCTCTGTGAGGGCAGCCTGCGCACATTGCCGGCGGTCTTCCCGGAAGTCCTTCGATGGGCTTGCATGCGGGCTTTTCAGGGAGCCCCAAGCTTGTAGCGATGAGACCCTGTGAGAACTCATCGATGAGCGGGAAGATATCCTTGCCTGTTACCTCAAGACCTAATGTCTTGCAGTGTGTCTCAATGATGGGATCGAGTTCTTCTACTACTACGAGTTTGTCTACCTTGGCAGCGAAGTCCTTGATCTTCTTTTCGGGAAGCGGATTGATAAGACCGATCTTCAATACCGGATACTTGTCTCCGAATACTTCCTTAACATACTGGTATGAAGTTGAAGATGTGATGATACCCATGGAAGTATCTGTTCCCTCTTCAACGCGGTTGAGTGAAGATTCCTCGGCAAATGCAACGAGCTTTCTTGTTCTCTCCTCAACGATGGGGTGACGTTTCTTTGCGTTTGCGGGAACCATAACGTACTTGCCTGCATCCTTAACATAAGGCTTAACAGGGATGTCAGCTCTCTCGCCTGTCTCAACTACGGACTGTGAGTGAGCAACTCTTGTGCACATCTTGATAAGTACGGGTGTATCAAACTGCTCGGAAATATCGTATGCCTCGATAACGAAATCCTTTGCTTCCTGGGAATCAGCAGGCTCTAACATAGGCATCTTTGCAGCGATAGCATAATGTCTTGAATCCTGCTCATTCTGTGACGAGTGCATTCCCGGATCGTCTGCAACAAGGATTACCATACCGGCATTAACGCCTGTGTAGCTCATTGTAAAGAGCGGGTCAGCGGCAACGTTGAGTCCTACGTGCTTCATTGCGCAGTAAGATCTCTTGCCTGCTCTGCTTGCACCGAAAGCGGTCTCCATGGCAACCTTCTCGTTGGGTGCCCATTCACAATAGATCTCATCGTACTTGGCAGCTTCTTCAGTTGTCTCTGTACTGGGAGTGCCGGGGTACGAACTTGCGACTGCTACGCCGGCCTCATAAAGACCTCTGGCAACAGCCTTGTTTCCAAGCATAAGTTCTTTCATTTCTTCATCTCCTAAAGACTGACTTTGTTAATAAATCAATTTGTTAATTATACGACAAAATGCCGCTCCTTTAAATAAGAAGCATTATATAAAGAGGGTATGGTCCCAATTCAAAAACGGACCTGATTACTCGTCGTCCGCAAAAACGATACTGTCGGCTTCTATCGTGGGACCGAACTGGTTGGAATATCTGCATTCCGTTGCAGTGCATGAAGGAAGACCCAAAGCCATCTGGATCCTTACGTGATTGACCATCTCTGAATCGGGAATGTTGAAGAACGGATAGATGGGGCTTCCATATGAATCACTTGCCGTATCATCCCAGAGACAGTCGACATTATAGAAATCACCGTTGATAAGGACCATGTTCCAGGAGTGGGACCCGCTGTCTCCGCTCCCTTCTACAGTCTTCTCGGTGCTTCCCGTAACGTAATAGCAGGTAGCGCCTGCTCTCTGCATGAGATACTGGAAGCTTCTTGCATAGCCTGCACAAACAGACCTGTGAAGAACGATCGTTGAGTAAGCGCTCTGGTGGTAAGGCGCAGATTCATCATACACGGTGTTCTCGCAGATGTAGTCGTGGATATAGAGCTCTATGTCGATCAAGGTCTGATACTCACTGGCACCTGCGATTATTGAAGATGCCGCAGCATCAAATTCCGCCTTTGCAGCCTGGAGCTTCTCCGGAGTATCCGCAAAATCGTAGAACGTAAACGTGATCTCCTTTATACTTCCGTCCTCAGGATTATAAGAATAGCTGTAGTTGTTATCTATCCAGAATATCTCAGGGTGATCGTTGAGCACCGCATCCATCGCTTTGGAGAGTTGGTCTGCTTCAAGTCTGATTGGACATTCAATCTCAGAATTGCCTGCAATAAGGCCCTCATAAATGAACGAATAAGCATTCATCTCCGTCTCGGAGAGCATAGCAAAATACGGGTTTTTGTTTATGTCAAAACTGGATCTGACGTATGCGGTCTGGGATGTGGACGGCATAGTTGGAGCAGCATTGGAATCTCCGGTTGATGAAAGCGAATATTCCGGGACGGATAAGCATCCCGCAAGACTTAAAGCAACAGCGGCTGTCAAAACTATTGAGACAAACTTAAAGCATTTCCTATGCATAAAAAAATCCCTTCAGGTCAGATTACCTAAAGGGAATTATAAGTAAAAAAATCTGATTATTCTATCCTAAAAAACGGACTTATTCTTTCAGCATGAGTTCTTTTTCTTCTTTCTCGGCCGCATCTTCTGCATCCGGTACTTCAAGCTCGCCGGGTTTTACGGCCATTTTCGCGCGTAGCTTAAGGCCTATCATGGAAAAACCTATAAGAAGAAGGATTATACCAAGGCCCGTGATGGTGTAGTCGTAGAACAGTCTGTCCTCGGTAAGCTGGGCTGCCCTTTCCCAATAAGGGAACTCATATCCCAGTCTTTCCCTGTCCGTCTCGCCCAGAGGGAATACCGTATCGAATACTCTGGTAACTCCGAAACGTCCCGTGTTATTGGAGACATAGAGCTGGGGATTTGAGAGTGAATAGTTGGGCATGGCATTCTTGAAATCCGTTACACCGACGCCCTTAACGAGTTCGGGAAGAATTGCTTCATAGCACTGGATTGCATAATCTGCAGGAGCGTTGATGGTATTATCTGCGTCACCTTCGCCACCGGCCGCTGTATTGCAGATCGATCCTAAAGCACCAAAATAAATAAATGCCCTGGGCTCCTGCTCACCTGCAAGCTCAGCTACTTTTGTGGTTCTCTCTTCAACGACACCTATGACGGTAAACATCTGGCCGTTGATCATGACCCTGTTTCCGACGACATCATATGAATGATAGAACTTCCACGCAAGAACGTCATTTAAGACGATCTGATTAGTATCAACGGGAGTCTCGGGAAGAAATCCGCCGGACAGGTATCTGAAGGGATGGAAAGCCTTGTAATTGCCTCCGACAGCTACAAGTTGCGCATCAGACTTGCCCGATGTCACCTCAAGTCCGTCAACTACGTCGAGCGCTTCAACCGTAGCCTTAAAAGTGGATGAATAGCAATCTTCCCAGCCTCTGAGCTGCTTTCCTTCAGTATATTGGATGTTCTTGCTTCCTGCAGCAGAGCCTGTATCAGCCGTAGTCTGAAGAGCCGTTCTTATCAGAGCAATGTCTGCAAGGTGGATCGACTTGCCGCCTTCCTGATACGTCATGGGTGAAGTGTCACCCTGTGCCCTTATGCCGCCTGCGAAAACAGCCATGTGTCTGAAAGCTGTATCAGAGTTGCTCTGCCAGGCCTCGGCAATCTGCTGGTCAGGTCTGGTATCTATAAGGTAGACCGCCCTGGCAATACCAAATGCCATAAGAAATAGCGCTATCACGATTAGCCAGAAAGGAACCGCGAGGATGAGCTTTAAAAGGTTCCTCTTCGCGTTGCCCTTCTCTATATTCCAGAGCTCTTTTGTCTTATCTATAAATCGCATTATCTTCGCACCTTAAGGATTACTTGGAAGTGTAGTCTTCAAGTCTTACACGCTGTCCGTCTTCGAGAGGTTTCTCGGCTCTTACAACGATCATGACATCGTACTTATCAAGGCCTTCGCCCTTGATTGCTGTAGCAGCACCATCCGTTGCCTCTATGGATACGTCAACTCTCTTTACGGTGTACTTATCACCCAAAGGAGTGGAAGAACCGACGATGACATAAACGAAATGCCCGTTGTTGTCTTCACTTACGGCACTGCTCGGTACAACGCACTTGTAGTTGTCGTTGCCTCTTCCGGCATTGACCGTAATCTCCTCACCCGGCCATGCATCGTTACCTGCAACCATGCATTTTACGATCTTGTTGGCTCTCGGGTTATCCGGATCGGGCTTGATGGACTGGACCGTGCATCCCTGAATGAATCCGCTGGTGATCTCCAGATCCATTCCGACACGGATGCTCTGTGCAGCCTGTGAACTGAACTTGAAAGATACTGAGCAGACTCTGTCTGTCTCGGGAATGATATAAGTTACAAAAGTCTTTGCGGTAAGTGCATCACCTGAGGCTACTGCAATGTTGTAAATGTAACCTCCGACAGGTGCCTTGATCTCAGTGACCTTAGCCTGCTTTTCAAGTTCTTCGATCTGCTTTTTAAGCTTCGCGATCTCTTCTTCCCTGTCTTCTGCGGTATCTCTTGCTTTATCTTCTGTAATGCCTGCTGCCGTCTGGGCATCGCTTAATGCTTTCTGCGCAGTGTTGACCGCATTTCTTGCTGTTGTTACCGCGTTCTGTGCGGCTGCTTCAGAAGGAAGCTGCTTAAGTGCATCGATCTCAGCCTGCGCATCTTTGATCTTTCCCTGGCACTCTGCAAGTTCTGCTGATGCCTCATCAAGACGTGTCTTGGCAGATTCGAGCTGGCTCTCCAAAGCTGTCTTCTGGTCTTCGTACTGCCGGATCTTCAGCATCAGTTTCTCCATCTCATAAGTGGGAGATGAGGGATCAAGTCCGTCTGCATCGTATACCGGTGCCGGAGCAGCCGTTGTTTCTACAGGAACCGAAGTCTCAGCGGGTTCTGTCGCCTGATCTGTCGCTGATTCTGTTGCCGGATCTGTCACAGGTTCAGTCTCAGCAGGTTCTGTAGTCTCGGGCACCTCCGGTCTCGGAGTGGGAGTAGGGGTTCCGAGCGCCGTATAAACATCGATCTGTGCCTGGAGCGGAGCAATTGATGCATCGATCGCATCTATCTGCTTCTGAATGTCCTCTACTGTTTTCGCAGCTTCGGTAACCGTAGCCTTAAGAGAAACTTCCTTTACGGATTCCTCGTTAATGATCTGCTTGTTTTCCTCTTCGACTGCGTCCTTGTTCTGAACGGCATATAAGGTATCCTCTGCATCAGAGAGTGTGGCTTTCGCCATGTTGATGGAGTCATAATATGAAGTGAAATCCGTGGAATTATCTGTTCTTGAATCGTATTCGGCATCACGCTCGAGCTGCTTTAAGCGGTCTCTTTTTGACTGAAGATCTTCTGATTCTTCTATCGGCTTTAAAGTCAGGATCGTATCGCCGGCCTGGACGGTATCGTAATTAGTTACCTTTACCTGGTCGACTGTCCTTCCTTCCAGACCCTTTACTTCAGTCTGGTTTTCGACGGTGATCGTGCCCCTCGCACTGTTTGAATATGAGAGATTGCCTCTCGAAGCATATGCTCCCATTACCTTAGGTATAGTAAGGTTCATCAGCGTATTCGAGAAGAATGTAAGCAATGCAAGAACTGCCACAAAAGCGACCATCGCTTTTACAACTCTTGACCTTCTAGCGCTACCCTTTGCCATCTTCAAATTTCCTCCATATCTCTGCGTATGTGCTTTATCTGCACATGATGTTTACTTGATTCCTGATCTTGAGATTCCTTCGACGAGATAATCCTCACCCCAGAAGAAGATCAGCAGCGGCGGGATCATGTAGACACTCGATGCCGCAAACGCGATTCCCAGTTCAGGTTCGTTTATCTGTGAAAGGAATACCGACAGCGGCTGTTTTGCCGTATCGGTAAGAAGTACCAGTGGCTGCTCGACCATGTTCCAGTAGTCGATGAATAAAAGTATCGTCAAAGCAAATATCGCATTCTTGCACAAAGGCAGTGCGATGTTCGTGAATATCTGCCATTCGGAAGCACCGTCAAGCGTTGCTGCTTCGATGTATCCGGTCGGGATCTGGCGCATATATTTGGTAAGAAGGAAGATTGCAAATGTCGAGAAGATGCCCGGCAGGATGATCGCCCAGATGGTATCAAGGATGCCCAGTGTATCGGCGATCATGTAGTTCGGAACGAGCGTTACCTGGAAAGGCATGAGCATGAGGATAATGTATGAGAAGAACAGTAACTCTCTTCTCTTCCTTCTGTATCTTGCAAATGAATAAGATGCCAGACATGCCACAACCATCTGACCACCTACGATGGGAAGTGTCAAAATGATCGAATTCCAGTACTTGAAAAGGTATTCCGGATTCATGAAAAGCAGCGTCGTATACTGCTTGATCGTAACCTGCTCCGGAATAAGTTTTAACACCGGCATTCTGGACATATATGTCGCACCCTGCGTAGCGTGTCCCGACATACTCTGGAATACGACCTGGTAGTTAGAGACGATCTCTTCTGATGACATGAATGAGTTAAGGAACGTGAAGAAGATCGGCACCAGAGCCAATGCAGAGATGAGGACTGCAAAGAATACGCCGATTCCGGTAAGTATTCCCTTCTTGATGTTTCTCTTTTTTAAGTTGGTCTCAATTCTCTTTTTCTCGCTTGCGAAAAAGTTCTCTCTTGCTTCTTCCGAGAGCGAAGTGATGAATGTCTCAGGCTGCACCGTCTCCGTAAAGACATGGCGGCGTGCAAGAGTTGCCTGTTTTCTTCTTTCCAAGCGCTTGGTCTCTTCCATCGTCAGCCCTCCACATCCTTATCGAATTTGGACTCAGCGAAGAACAGACCGCCGACAATTATTACCATGACAATGCACATTATTATCGCACCCGCAGAAAGCTTGCTGTAATCAAGGTGCGTAAATGAATTGTTCATGAAATGCTGCAGCATGTAAAGGTTTGCAAACGGATAGTCACCCGTAAGCAGATAGACCTCTCTGAATATCTTGAATGAATTGATCAGTGACATTATTCCGACAAAGAAGATCGTCGGTGAAAGATAATGAAGCTTGATCGCAAAAAATCTCTTTACGGGACCTGCGCCGTCCATCTCGGCAGACTCAAGGATCTCATGCGGAATGCTGTTCAGAGCCGCAAGGAACAATACCATGTTGTAACCTAAGTTCTTCCATAGGAATAAGAGCATTATTACTATCTGCGCATATTCCGATTTGAGCCAGTCTATCTTCTCGGGAGAATCGAAGATCTTTTCTGCGATTCCGTTGATGACTCCGTTGTAGCTGAAGAATACCTGCCAGATAAGTACGACTGATGCGACAGGCACCATCATGGGGTTAAGAAGAAAGCTCCTGAAAAGGCTCTTTCCCGGAAGCCCCGAATTAAGCAGCATTGCAACAAACAGCGCAAGTATTACCGCGAGCGGAACTGATATAAGAGCGAATGTAAGAGTGTTTTTTGAAGCATTAATGAATGCATCGTTTGTAAGTACTCTCTCATAATTGCGGAACCCTACAAAATCGGAATTCGTGGGTGACTTCTGGAATGAAGTTACGAGGAGCATCAGCAGGGGCAAAAAGAAGAATATCAAAACGCCGACAAGACTCGGTGTCAGATAACCCGTGAATATAGCCCACTCACGGAATCTCCTTTTCTGAAATCTCTTTTTTCTGGTTGCCAGCTTCTCTCTTCTCTCAGGTGTATCCTCAAATACGGGAATATCATCGGGAGTAAGCTTCATGCTTGCAAGAGGAGTAACATTCTTAGCCTTTGGCCTGTTGATGAGCTTTATCTCTGCCTCTTCCTTAGAGACAGTCTTGACCGCAGTTCTTTCAGTATTCTGAGTTTTGGGCTGAACTATCTCAGACCCCGGTCTCATACCGGTGACTGCTCCTTTTTCAATTAACTGGTCTTTTTGTTCCGTCCTATTATCCATACAAAAAACAGTGTCCCCAACACTTCACGAGAATTATACTATCGCACTCAGGCTTAACTAATGCTCTTTTTGGTGCAAAGTGTGGCAAAGCGGCATCCAAACGGCATCAATTTACGAGTTCTGCGATCAGATCTCCCGGATAAGTTATTCCTTCCGGATCTTGATCTCCAGAATTCCCAGAAAGAAACTGCTGAACATGAGCTGGATTCCGCAGACAAATAAAACCAGCATCGGGATCGTAAGTCTCAGCATCTTCTCCGGCTCCAGATCACCAAAGCTGTTATTGTGCCAGATGACCAGGGCAACAACCGATCCGATCAGACCGATAATGCATAAGACCGCACCGATAAAAATACCCTTGTTCATTGTTAACCTGGCAAGCATGGAATCTATCTTGGTTGAAGGGATAAACTTGGTTTTTGTCGCATATCGTTTGGTCATTACGTAAAACAGTATCATCTGAAAACCTACAATGCAGGCCATGGCAAAATACACCAGAGTGTTGACACTGAACGTAACATCCTTAATAACAACCGGAGTAGCGATTATGATCGCACTTACAACTGTTCCGATAACCCAAAGGAACATACCGGGATATAAGAACAGCCACCGCGGAGAATGCATTAAAAGGAACGTAAGGTGTCTCCAACCGTCAGACCAGCTTCTCAAATGAGGCGGACGGTCTCTTCCGTCCTTTTTCAGTGTGGTTGGCACTTCGCAAATTTTCAGTTTATGTAGGGTTGCCTGAACGACCATCTCACTTGCATATTCCATACCGGTCGTATGCAGGTTGAGTTTTTGAATGCTTTCTTTATTGTAGCCGCGGAGTCCGCAGTGGAAATCCCTGATGCTGCTTCTGTATAAGACTCTTCCGATGAACGAAAGCACAGGATTGCCCAAATATTTATGCAAAGGCGGCATGGCTCCCTTTTCGATGCCTCCTTTGAAACGGTTACCCATAACCAGATCGTAACCTTCACGGAGCTTTTCCACAAATGGCATCAGATTAAGGAAATCATAGGAGTCGTCGGAATCTCCCATGATTACATATTTGCCGAGCGCAGCATTACAACCGCCTATAAGAGCAGCTCCATAACCTTTTTCTGAAATATCCACGACCCTGGCACCGGCAGCTCTTGCAATATCCTGAGAACCGTCCGTACTGCCGTTATCCGCAATGAGGATCTCACCCTCTACATTATTCTCTGATAAAAACTTTTTCGCTTTATCTATGCAGATCTTTAATGTTCTGGCTTCGTTTAAGCAAGGCATCAGAATTGTTAATTCCATAATCAAGCTCTTTTCTGTTCATCGAAATAAATAAACAATTAGAATGGATCTAAATGCAATCCTTCATTCATAATACCAAACTAAAAGCATTCATTAAATAAGTTATATATAAACTCCCGTGAACGGAAATTAACCGATCCGTCAGGAATCACCTGTCAATAATACACGCTTTTGTATATAGCGATTCCATCAGTGGCATTATCGAAAACGAATTCATAATCAGGATTCTCAATTAGATAACTTTCTATAGGCGAATCCTTCGTTACGGCAAACCAGTTAAAGCCGTATTTAGCGATAAACTCATCATAATCTATCTCACCGGACCATGATGCGTAAGCTTCATCACGGAATGCTTTGTCTCCGGCAATCACATGATCGTACAATTCGGGTCTGGCATCATAATAGATCTTATATCCGTCAATAAGGAAATAAGATCCGGAATTGAAATCCGTAAACAAAGTAACCTTGTCAGGTGCAGGAACTACACTTAACATAACCTGCCTGTCATCGGTTTTCTCCAGGTTATATCTAACGATCAGAAAGACCGAAAGCGCTCCTGCGGCTACATATGCCCAGCGCATCATCTTGTGAGAGCGTTCTGTGAATTCAAGATTAGGAAGAAGCGCTCCGATCGGAAGTACAAGTGTCCAGCAGCAACGCATGAAGATGCAGGACATAAAGAAGCATCCTACTGCCAGAAAGAATTGAGGAGAAGTAAGCTTCTTTTTAAAGATCGCATATGCTACCAGTGCAATAAGTATTATCTGAAGCACCGTGTACAACGAAGGAAATTCCGGCGGCAGTATCTCATAGATGTCAAAACCGTCAAACGAGCCGACGGCATAGGTCAGGAACAGTGGTCCTCTGATGCCTATAGGACTTAAGATCGAGAAAACTCCTCCTGTTACCAACGCAGCCAGAGCATAAAGGTCAATACGGAATTTCTTCTTCTTGAAAACAGGGATGTAGCAAAGTATCCAGAACATCGGATAAGGTATGTTCGAAGCCTGCCAGTTTGCCTGAAAAACAAATATCGCCGCTATAATTGCAAGGAACTTAGCGGTTTCCTTGGCAGTGTGTTTCTCTTTATCAAAAAAGTGTTTAAGAACGATCAGTTCAATAAGGTTTAATGAGATCGTTATGGAATAAGGTCTCGTAGAAGCATACTGACCTAATAAGATCCAAACAAAGATTGCAGCATTAAGACCTGTCTGATTGCTTTTCAACAGATCACGGTTATACAAAAACAGGGCACCGAGCAGAGTAAGATTGAAAATTATTCCGAGTATTACTATTCCGGTATATCCGCCTATGGCATAGGCAAAGTAATTCACCACATCACACATCCACTGCTGGATTACGGTAGGAACGCCCTCATTTATCAGCCAGTACGCAGTCTCAGGAAGGGCTCTGTTCTGTACAATGTATCTTCCGTTATCTATAAGGAAATAACAGTCCTGATCGGGATTATGAATTAAACCCTGGGCAACCACGAAGATTCCCAAGGCAACAACAAGCAATGCATAACTTACTTTATCAATAGCAGAGATGGACTTTTTATTCATAAACCTATTATACAGCATTAAATAATAATACAGCATCCAATTGCAATTGATTGGATGCTGCTTAAACCTGAATGATTCTGTATTACTGATATTTGATCAGTTAACGGTCTCAACCTTGATCGTGTTGGTATTGCCTGCCGTACCGTTGATGAGTCCGCCTGTCATTACGACGTTGTCGCCTGCTTCAAGACCGATGATGTCCTTTGCTACATTGAAGCCATGGTAGTACATAACGTCAGTAGAAGTGAACTCTTCGTTGAGGATCGGGATGACACCCCAGCTTAAATTAAGTCTTCTCCAGATCCTCTCTGACGTCGTCATGCCGACGATGTCGATCGGGCATCTGAAACGGGATACCATTCTTGCTGTAACGCCGCTTCTGGAGTGAACTACGATAGCCTTTGCTCCGACGTCGATTGCCATCTGGCATGTAGCGTGGGAGATAGCATCGAGGTTGTTTCTGATCTTGAATTCCTGCTTAAAGAAACGGTCTCTGTAGTTGATGTGATTCTCTGTATATTCAGCAACCTGAGACATCGTCTGGACTGCTTCAACAGGATACTTGCCTGCAGCTGACTCGCCTGAGAGCATGATCGCGGAAGAACCGTCGTAAACGGCATTCGCAACGTCAGAGATCTCGGCTCTTGTCGGTCTCGGATTGTTGATCATGGATTCGAGCATTTCTGTTGCAGTGATAACTCTTCTGCCCAAAAGCCTGCATCTCTTGATGAGCTGCTTCTGAACGCTCGGCACCTCAACGAACGGGATCTCAACGCCCAAGTCACCTCTTGCGATCATGATGCCTGCGCAGTACTCGGAGATCTCATCGATGTTATCAACGCCTGCACGGTTCTCGATC
This sequence comes from Saccharofermentans sp., assembly GCA_045648465.1. Taxonomy (GTDB): domain Bacteria; phylum Bacillota; class Clostridia; order Saccharofermentanales; family Saccharofermentanaceae; genus Saccharofermentans. The sequence goes on along the minus strand of JAZROA010000001.1, from coordinate 257,557 downwards.
TTTGCAATAACTTCGATGTCCTCACCACCGTTGCTGTCGAGGAACTCACGCATCTCGATCATGTCTTCTTTTCTGGATACGAATGAAGCAGCAACGAAATCGATATCGTTCTCAATACCAAAGAGAAGGTCGCTCTTATCCTGCTCGCTCAAGAAGTCGCCCTGCATGACCTTGTTCGGGAAGTTCATTGACTTCTGGTCTGAGAGAACGCCGCCTACGATAACCTCGCAGATAACGTCAGCTCCCTTGATCTCTCTTACTTCAAGGATAACAAGTCCGTTATTGATAAGGACTCTGTCACCGGGAACAAGCTGCTGGGGAAGCATCTTATAAGTAACTGAGACGCGTGTCTCATCGCCCTCGATCTCATCAGTTGTAAGAGTGAATGTGGCACCATCCTCTAATACGACCTTGTGGTCTCTGAATGTCTTGATCCTGTACTCGGGTCCCTTTGTGTCGAGCATGATGGCAATGGGGAGATTAAGCTTTGATCTAACTCTCTTGATGAGGTCGATCTTCTCCTGATGCTGTTCATGTGTACCGTGTGAGAAATTCAGTCTTGCGACATTCATTCCGGCCTCACACATCTTTGATAATGTTTCTTCGTTATCCGATGCAGGTCCTATAGTACAAATGATTTTAGTCTTACGCATATATTAATCTCCTGTATCTTAAAAAAGTTCTGCCTGATTGTATCATTTGCAGTCCCAAACTTCTTCACAATATTGTAAAATGTTTGAGTGGAATTTTTATACAAGAGGAGGCTTTTATGGCAGACGTTAGACCGGAATCCCTAAAAAGAATTACAACAAAAGCTCAGGCTGATCAATTCATCGATGAGCAGATAAAGGCTATCAAGGAACAGGTAGGAGAGAAAAAGGTCCTCCTCGCGCTTTCAGGCGGTGTTGACTCTTCAGTAGTCGCTGCTCTCCTGATCAAGGCAATCGGCACGAATCTCGTTTGTGTTCACGTAAACCACGGACTTCTCCGCAAGGGCGAGCCTGAGATGGTATGCAAAGTCTTCAGAGACGAGCTTGGTGCCAACCTCATTTATGTAGATGCAGTTGACAGATTCTTAGACCTTCTCGCAGGTGTAACAGATCCTGAGCAGAAGCGTCACATCATCGGCGAAGAGTTCATCAAGGTTTTCGCTGAAGAAGCTGCAAAGCTTGACGGCATCGCTTTTCTCGCACAGGGCACCATCTATCCTGACATCCTTGAGAGTGAACAGGGCATCAAGGCTCACCACAACGTTGGCGGTCTTCCCCCGGAACTCGATTTTGAACTCGTTGAACCCGTTAAGTATCTCTACAAGGACGAGGTCCGCGTAGTAGGTTCCGCACTGGGTCTTCCCGGCAAAATGGTTTACCGTCAGCCCTTCCCCGGTCCCGGACTTGGCGTAAGATGCCCCGGTGCAATCACCAGAGACAGGCTCGAAGCAGTCAGAGAATCTGATGCTATCCTCAGAGAAGAATTCGAAAAGGCCGGCCTTGCAGACAAGGTATGGCAGTACTTCACGGTAGTACCCGACTTTAAGTCCACAGGCATCAAAGACGGCAAGAGAGCTTTCGAATGGCTCTGCATCGTCCGTGCGATCAACACAACAGACGTAGTTAAGTGTACTGTTGAACCTATCGACTACGACCTCATGTGCCACATCACAGACCGTATCACCCACGAAGTTCCCGGCATCAACAGAGTCCTTTACGACTACACGCCGAAGCCGACTGCTACAGTAGAGTACGAATAATCTCAAATCGCTGGAAACGCCCGTAAATAGGGCGTTTCAGTTTTTTAAGCCAACAAAAAGCCAACCAAAACAGGTATTAGCATTTATGAGAAGTCTAGATGTTGTTATCAAGAGTCCTTTACCCGAATGATATAATTTACTTGTCTGAGGGAGAGAATCCTTGGTAGAGAAAATAGACAGTTAAGAATCAAAAAGGAAATCGCCATGAAAAATGTATATGAGGAATGTCCTCAATTCGAAAATGATAATTATCTAATCAGATTCTCCTGCCTTGACGATGCAAAAGAACTTGTTAGTGTTTACAGTGATAAGAAAGCTTTGCCGTTCTTTAACAGCGATAATTGTCACGGAGAGAATTTCTATTATCCTGACGAGCAAAAAATGACACAGGCTATAGAGTTCTGGCTTAGTTCTTATCAGACAAAATGGTTCGTAAGATGGACTATTATTGATAAGACACTCAAAAGAACTATCGGTACCATAGAATTATTCCATCGTGAAGCAGACGACGATTTTAATCATGCAGGTGTGCTCAGATTAGATCTCGGAAGTGAGTTTGAAGAAGCAGGTGTAATCAGAGAATTATTGCAGATCATAATTCCGCCGGCCTTTGATCTATTTGATTGTGGCGAAATAATAACCAAAGTACCGCTATATGCCATCGAACGTGCGAAGGCTGTGTCTAAGGTCGGATTTGAGAGGACAGAACGTTTGCTGGTAGGAACAATGGACGGATATGCGTACAAAGATTACTGGACAATAAAGCGTTGACGCGGGAGTAAAGATTACTAGATCATCAGTTTTAAAAGCCAATAAAGGTAATGACTATGGATAAGATCAGAAAGATCAAAGGCGGAATGAGTATGTTTGTAACTGAGGATGAAACATTCCTTGTCAATTCTAACTGCAGAAATACTGTCTATGTATATGATCTGAAAAGTAAAAGCACTAAGCCGGTCTTTTGGACCCGTACGGTAAGCAATGTTGCTGAAAAGGCGATCTCACCCGATAAGAAACTGCTTGCAGCAAAAAATACAAGCGGAATGATGGCGTTGATCTCCTTGGAAACAGGAGAAGAACTGTTCAGAAATCCAATGGGGAAAAGTGAAGGTTATAATATTGCGTTTACGGATGACGGAAAGAATGTTCTTGATATGGACTGGAGTGGCCGTACAATGCTACTGAACTGCCAAACGAATCAGTGTGAGATATTGGACGGTCCAGTTGTACGCGGAATGAACGGATATCCTCATGTAACCTTTATGGATTATGACCGGTACAGCAAACAGATATACCGTATCGTGGAAAACCTCGGATATGATCAACGTGGTGTTGCTCAGACATCTCAATTATGCAATAACAAAGTGTCATATAATGCCGTCAGTGTATTTAAGAAGAAAGCTCCCGGATTACTGGATTGCATTTCATTGTGCAAACTCCGGAACTATTATAAAGATGGCGGTTCGATCGTCGTTACTGACAAAGACTTTAACGAGCTGGAAAGAAGCCCGCTCCCCGCCCGTTATGACGGTTGCAATACAAACTTAGTGAAGATGTGGATATCGCCCGGCGAGAAATACGGTTTCTTTGCATGTCAGGGAATGTCCATTCTCTTTGATCTGGCCAAAAGACGAACCATACGAGAATTTGACTATGATTTTATTGACGAGTTCACAATGGTAAATGATGATACAACATTTATTATCTCCACATGGGATGGTTCATATATTGGGAATATATGAATGATGTTGGTTAATCTAATTATGAATATAATCTACTAAGAAGCCTGCGAAAAATGACTCGCAGGCTTCAATAATTTTGGGTTGTTTTATAGCGGCAGATCATCGATGCACATGTAATAGACACCAATCCGCTTGATCTGTGCGTTTACATCGTGCTTGATACGTGTAACTCTATAAGGGGCTCGCTGAAGCCGGCTTAGAAGAACAGCCAGCGTTCCGCCCCATACGATAGTCGTATTACTTTCCATAAAATTTGATCTCTTCTTTTATATTGTTTGAGTATGACTGAAGATCAGACTCGAACCGCTGTTCAAACTCTTCTTTTGCAAAGACTGAATAAGAATCGCTCTTAGCGGCGTAGTTTAGCCAGTCATCAACCATTGAAGTGACTACATTGAAGCTGTTGATCGGTATGTAATAAATGATCTTTATCTCTGAACCGGTATATTCGATAGCGGAGTACCAGTTGCACCCTAACTTCTTGAAATAACCTAGTTCATATAAGAACAGGGCAAAGTCTTTTGAATAGTATTCCGGCTTCAGGAGCTTGGTTGCGTCAAAAACGAACCCGTAAGATATGTCTTTAGTATAAGGAACTCTTTTGGTCGTTGTACCCAAGATTACGTCAGGGGAGATCCTGCATAATAATCGTGTAAGGTCAGATGTAGTAACACAGTGTTCTGACTTTGCTTTAGTCAGTTTTTCGACCTCTGTTTTATATGCAGCTTCCAACCTCTGGATGATGCTTTCTTCAAAAGCTTTTTCATTGCTGCCGAATCTTCCTCGCCAGCTTATGTATTCCTTGGCTCTAGCCTCATTGCCGCCTTTTGGATCAAAAGCCTGCTTCTTATCGTGCCAATAGTTCAAAAATGTATTGAGGGCAGAATTACGATTATCTTCATTATCGATAACGATGACTGTCTTGCCGTCCTGTTTCTCGATATTTATAGAGAAATTATCCTCGAGTTCAAAAAGGATATGCATTATATCCTCTTCTGATTGGATATTTATATCAGAAAGAGCAGCAACATCAACGTCCAAGGCATCAGCGATTTCTTTTAGCTTGTCCATCTTAGGGGTACGGACATTAGTCTCGTACTGCCTGATCCTGTCTGCCTGCAGGTGGACTTTGCTGCCTAATTCAGCCTGTGTATAACCGCGAAGATCTCTGTAAAAACGTATTTTTTGTCCAATTGTCATAAGATCACGTACTCCTTTGCAAGCACATTGTATCATAAGCCTTGCGGAAATGTAAGAATAAAAATACAAAGTAGTACAGAAAAGTGCTTGCTAAACAAAACGGGATGTTGTATAGTAGTGGTGGTACAGTACAAAAATGTCCTTGCAAGGCAAATGCAAGGACATGAAAGGTACGACCCGCAATCGTACTGGTACCGTGAACCTTGACAACTGAATAAACCGATCTACAGGTATCCCCCTGTACTCGAAGCTACACTTCGCGGCCGCGATGATCTCCCGAGAGGGAGAGAGCGATAAACCGTAGGAAGAAAAGGCGGGGTTGCTCCCCGTCGGGCGATGATGGTACAGGGATCAGATACATCACGTAGCCATAGGCTGAGCGTTGAAGCCGGGATAGCAACCCGGTGAGCCGTCGCACCCCATGGGCGGGGCCGGGAAGTAAGACCCGGTGGGAAAACCAATGTGGAGCTTTAGCAAAGCTCCTCCTGTAGACGTAGACGAAACAAAAAACACCCCAAGGGGAAGTCTGTCCTCTTACAGGGGTAAACAAACTAAATGAAAAGGAGAAAGAGTAATGAGTAATAACAGTACAACAATGTTTATCGGAGTAGCTCAGATCCAAAAGGATTGGGGAATCTCAAGATCTAAGGCATACCAGATCATCAAGGATCTCAACGCAGAGCTCAAGAAGAAGAATCCCACAGCGCTGGTAGTCTCGGGGCGTGTAAATCGTTTCTGGTATGAAGAGGCTTGCCTTCAGAGAGGATATACAGGCGATGAAGAAAAATAATGCCTCTCCGAAGAGAGGCGAATACGCACACAAAGGCACGCATAATTTGTATAGCAACCTAATTATAGTGCCTTTCTGCGTATTTATCAAACCAATGAATACGAGGAGGTTATATGAGAGGTAAAAAATCATTCGTGTTATACACGACATGGAGAAGCTTCTTTGAGTTACTGGAAGATCCGGAACTCATCAGGGAGCTGCTCTATGCAATATTTGACCTAGCTGAAGGTAAGGAAGTTGTTATATCGAACAACAAAGTCAGAACAGCCTTTAACGCTATCGAAGCAATCATGAGGGATGATATAGAAGCTTATGAGGCTAAGTGTGAGAAGAATCGGATAGCAGCTCAGAAACGGTGGAATAATCCAAACGATATGCATTCGCATACAGATGCAATGCAAACGGATGGTGATAATGACAATGATAATGATAATGTCTGTGATAATGACAATGACAATGTCTATGCTCATGATAATGATATGTTTATGTCTGCCTTGTCAGACAGCGATGCACCATCAGTCGATGAGGTTTTAGAAATTGCTTCAAATCATGATTTAGAGCTTTCTGAAAAAGAAGCAAGGGAGTTTATCACTCACTACTTCCTTGATCGAAAAGGGGAGATTAATGGAGAACCCATAAGGGATTGGAGAAAGCTTCTTAAATCCTGGATAGATCACACACTTGTAATTACAGACACGATCTTAGGTCCGGACATCGAAGGGTACGATGAATTCCTTAAACTCCCATCTGATCTTCAAGAGAGGGTAATGGAAGAGCAGACCAAGTTTGGCGGCCACAATATAACAAGAGCCACCGCAAACGCTATAGCAGAGTACAGAAAGGCGGTGTGATCATGGCAGTTTTAAAAGATACCGGAAGTGTGTATAAGGGTAAGTCTTGGCGAGTTGTCTGTTATTACAAAGACTGGCGCGGAGATCGCATTCGTCACGAGAAGAGAGGCTTTACTACCAGACACGATGCTGTTGAGTATGAGCACTCTTTCCTTGCAAAGCAGACTAAAGATATCAATATGTCATTCGATTCGTTTGTTGATATTTATTTAAGAGATATGAAGCCGCAGATTAAGAAGAGCACTTATGCAAATAAGGTACAGATCATAGATAAGCACATCAGACCTTTCTTTGTAAATGTGTCGCTGGCAGAGATCAATAACACCCATATCCTTCAGTGGCAGAACGAGATTCTGACATTGAGGGATGACGATGGTAAAGGGTATTCGGCGACGTATCTCAGATCGATCAACAATCAGTTGACTGCTATATTCAATCACGCGGTCAAGTACTACGATCTTCCGAAGAATCCATGTAAGGCATTTAAGAAGATGGGAAAGCAGCATGGACCGGAAATGCTTTTTTGGACTAAGGATGAATATATGAAGTTCATCGAGACCATGAAGCGTAAGCCGATGTCCTACTACGCATTCCAGATTCTATATTGGACGGGAATCAGATGCGGCGAGCTTCTTGCTCTTACAAGAGGAGACTTTGATCTCGAGAAACGAACCCTTCGTATCAACAAGACTTATCAGGTAGTGAATGGTGAGGCGATGACCACTTCTCCGAAGACCGAGAAGAGTAACAGAACTATCGAACTTCCGCAGTTCCTGTGTGACGAGATGGCGGATTACTTTGACTCGATATATGGACTTGATAACACCAGCAGAATTTTTCCCGTCAGCAAAAGTTATCTCCATCATGAGATGGATCGCGGAGCGAAGGAAGCGGGCGTAAAGCGTATCAGGATACACGACCTGAGACACTCGAGTTGTGCGCTGCTTATAGAACTCGGTTATTCCCCGATACAGATTGCAGAACGCCTCGGGCATGAGACTGTGACTATCACAGAGAGGTACTCGCATCTGTATCCGTCAGTTCAGCGCATGATGGCGGATAGGCTTAATGATACTTTTCTGACTTCTGAGGAGGATTGATATGGGCAAGATATATGGCAAGGTTGATACTCCGAAGAGACGAAGAAGGAAAAAGAAGGTTGATGAACACCGAAGGCATAGAGACATATTTCTTAACTTCCGTATGACTCAGAAGGAAAAGGATCTGATAGAGGCTCGTATCGCAATGACAGGTTTGAAGAAGGCAACTTTCTTTATAGAGAGTTGCCTTTATCAGAAGATACTCGTCAAAGGCAACATCCGGTCATTCTCTGCGATACGCGACACATTGCGGGATCTGTCGGAAAAGATCGACAAGAACCCTGACCTGACATCACTTGAACCGACAGACGCGGAACGGTTGAAGACGATACTGGAGATCATGGATTGCCTGTTCGGCGATAACCCGACTGTCGCGTCGTAAGTTACGGCTGTCCGCAGGACCCCCTCTGGAAGAGCGCCTTATTTTTGATACGCAGTGTCAAAAGTAATAAGGCGTTACTTCTGGAAGAAGTAACAAGACTGACCGTCGGTTTTTCATTCCGATTTATTACTGACGAAGGAGGTATTATATGTCCCGAACAATATCATTTGTTAAAGGCAGAGGAATCATTAACCACAACAACAGAACCTTTACTGCAGAGAATGTTGATGCTTCAAGAACGCCGTTGAACATCACTTATGTAAAGATCCCCATAGAGCAGGCATACGAAGAAATCTTCGGAGATGCAGTCGCGGAGTATAACGCGAAGCAGAAGAGAAACGACCGTAAGATAGATAACTATATGGCTAAGGTCAAGGAATCCAAAAACAATGAGAAGGTCTTTTATGAGACTCTGGTGCAGATTGGAAGAATGAGTGATACGGCTGTCCTCGATGAAGACGGTAACATAACAGATGAAGCATTACTCGCTAAAGAAGTACTTGATGAATATGCAAGAACGTTCCAAGAGAGAAATCCTAATCTGATACTGTTCAATGCAGTTCTACACATGGACGAGGCAACCCCGCACTTACACCTTGACTATATCCCCGTAGCAAACGGATATAAGACAGGCTTATCCACAAGGAACAGCCTGACTAAAGGATTACAGGAGATGGGGATAGCAAAGGCGGTAAGCAAGAACGATACCGAGACGATGCATTGGCAGCAACGTGAGCGTGAGTATATCGCAGATCTTTGTAGAGCCCGGGGACTCGAAACAGAAGTACTGGGAATAAAGCGTGATGATTATTCGATCCCGGAGTACAAGAAAGCGATGCGTGAGAAGGAGGCGGCGGAAGCCGAGATTGAGATTTTACGATCTGAGAAGGACGCCGCCGAGACATTACTTGAAACATCGCTTGACCAAATCGGATCCAACATAGAAGAGATCGATGAACAGAAAGAGACACTAAAAGAGATCGAGAATCAGATCAAGGAAGCAGAGGAAAACCGCACTCGCATTATGAGTGATATGAGTCGAATGGTAAAAGCCGGAGAGAAGGCTGAAGAGGAAGCTGCCAAGATAGAGAGAAGTGCCAAAGAAGTGAAGTCGCTTCTCGACAAAGAACCTATGGTAAAGATTCCTCGAACGACATTCGATGAACTTGTCCTAACGTATCGGGTAACCGAAGCTACCGATATCCTGTATCGAGACTGCAGCGCTCGATTGCGAGAGCAGCAGGGCTTGATTAAGGAGTTAAGGGCTGAGATTGCAGGTCTCAAGAACAAGATAAGACAGCTTACAGACTTTATTGAGTCCAAGGGACTCCTGCAAGCCTTCAAGGAGTTCCTTAAGCCCAAGTCTGTTATAAAGACTCTGTCGGAGAAGAAAAAGATAGTAATCGAGCGCGAGGCGCAAAAGCCTCAGCTGGTACCGCCTAAAAAGAACAAAGGATATCTGAGATGATGGGAAACCCCTGGTCATGTATTGTATAATATCGATGCATGATCAGGGGATTTTTCTTGGTTATAGGATCTATATGTTTATGGTTAATTACCGACTGACTTCCGATGGTATCGTTCTTTCCTGGAATGGAAAGGATATGCTGTTGGATGGTGAAGATGCTGAATATGTTAATGAACTTATAGATGTAATTCGCGAGAACTGAACGGAGATCAAACAGAAGACGGAGTTATGGAAGAACAATTAACAAAGCTACATCAATATCTATATAGTAATAATTATAGAAAAGAAGCTGAGACTATTTCGGTAATTATTGAGGAATACAAGAATAGTGGTAGTATTTCAGACCGTAACAAAGATTTATTAATTGAAATGTGTCGCCCAAAGTTCTTAGGAGATTTATTTATACGTGAATACGAATCCACTTATGATTGGTGGCAGTTTCTTGCTGATATACGAACAAGTTTATATGAGTAAGATAAGACAATGAACAGAAAACAGCTAAATATCAAAATGAAACTTATGCATATAGATAAGAATGCGTATAATCTATATGCGGAAGATGGAGGCAGAACGGATGAGCGCCTTTGTTTAGAGAAGGTATCTGAAAACGAATGGCATGTATTCTATCTTGAGCGAGGTAAACGAACAATGGATGTTTTGCTTCACAATGAGGATGAGGCATGCAAGTTTTTCGTTAAAGAATTATTTGATTAATTCAGTCGATTGTTGAGAACTGCAGATAAAGGCCTTTATAAATGTTTTTTTGGGCCTACAATGGATGTAGTTTCTGAGTTGTTAGGATCAAAATCTGTTGTCGCTTGGATAAGAAGTGCTAAAGCCAACGGTTCAGCGTTTAATAGTTATTAGAGAATATAACAGAAAAACAGACGTAATATGATACACTGAATTTAATACATTACAGATAAAGCAATGTGACAGGAGTTGTGCAATGAGCAAGATATCTGTATTCAGATTTAACATAAGCGGAGCTGAACAGAAAGAAGTAGCGAATACTATTTTAGGATATTTGAAATCAAGATATTTTTTCTATGATACGGATTATGGATGTTTTCGTACAGGAAAACCTTCAAATACTCAAAAAGCAACAGATACAATAGGGAGCCTTGGTGCATCAGTTGTAACGACTTTGTTTTCTGGAATGTCAACGGTGTTGGTAAGTTATCATGTGGTTTATGGGTTTGAATATACAATAGATAATTCACAACTTGTCATTAAAGCTTATATACTTGGAAAAAAAGGAAAGAGTTATATTCATTCGACATTCAATCAGTCTAAAGAAGCTAGCAGATATTATAACGATTTAAAACAGGTGCTTTTTAAGGCGTTGGAAAAGCAAGGTGTTGTTCTGGAAAAGAAAATGGTAGATAGCATCCACGACGGATTTGAATTAAAACTGTTTCTTTCGGTTCTTGGAGTCTTTATTATCGGAGCAATTCTTTTGGTATTATTTCTTGTAATCATTTTAGGATCAACAGGCACCTCGTAAGCAACTCTTCCGTCACTCCCTTTGTTATTGGTGATGCCGAATGTCCGATATATTGGATATGGTGGGGAGAGTTTGAATGTAGTGTGATATCGACACGATATATAATCAGTAATGGTATAAGGATCATACGGAGCTAGAAATGACGAACGAAGATATTATACGCGGCGAGTCTAAAAACGCAGAGTTTAAGGAAATGCTTCCGAAGGATTCCGAGAAGTATATCAAGACTGTTGTCGCTTTTGCTAATACGCAGGGCGGAAAACTGTTTTTTGGTGTTGTTGATGAAACTCGTGAGATTGTCGGAGTGGAAAAAGAGGTTCTTTTCGAGACGATTGACAGCATTTCAAATGCAATTTCAGATTCATGTGAGCCGCAGATCGTTCCTGAGATAGAACCTTATTCGATAGATGACAAGACCGTTATCGTAGTTACGGTGTCACCGGAGCCGCACAGACCATATTATCTGAAATCAAAGGGCAGAGATAAAGGAACCTATATACGTGTGGCAGGAACCTCTCGACCGGCTTCTTCTGAAAAGATAAAAGAGTTGGAGATGGAGGGCGCCAAAATATCATGGGACGAGTTGGTGTGTATCGGATATCCTGTTAAGGAGAGTGCTATCAAGAAGCTCTGCCGTGATATGAACACATACAGAACGGAAATGCAGACTCGTAAGAACTTAAGCGAAAAGCTTCCGACCGTTACCAGAACAAACCTTGAGAATTGGGGAATAATAAAGAAAGTTAATGATGGGTACGAGGCGTCAAACGCTTTCGCGCTGCTGACGGGTACGCACTTTCGCAATTCAAAGACGCAGTGTGCCGTATTTGCGGGAACTGACAGAGGAGAGTTTATCGATAAACAGGATTATACGGGACCTTTGTATGAGCAGATAGAAGCTGCATACGCGTTTGTTCTTCGTAATATAAGAAGAGCGGCAAAGGTAGAAGGTCTGATAAGAAGAGAAAGTCATGAGCTGCCGCCTAATGCTATACGAGAGATGATAATAAACGCCCATTGCCACAGAAGCTATCTTGAGGATTCCTGTGTGCAGGTTGCAATATATGACGACCGCCTCGAAGTGACATCTCCCGGTGGACTGTGTCAGGGGTTGACGTTGGAAAGTGCACTGGATGGTCATTCGCGGCTGAGGAACAGAGCTATTGCTGAAGTGTTCAATCAAATGGGACTGATTGAATCATGGGGTAACGGCTTGAGAAGCATCTGTAAAGCGGCAAAGGAATACGAACTGCCTACGCCTGAATTTGTGGAGAAAGCAGAGCTGTTCAGAGTAAATCTTTACCGTAAGCCTTTGCCGGAGAATGACGGTGAAAGTTCGGTGAAGTTCGGTGAAAGTTCGGTGAAGTTCGGTGAAAATGAGTTATCTGAAACATTGAATAAGATATTAATGTTTATTAAAAATGATAATCATATTTCTGCTGCCGGGATAGCGAAGGAAATAGGACTATCAACCAGAGCTGTTGAGAAGGGTATAAAGGAACTTCGTGAGAATGGAGTCCTAATCCGCCATGGATCTGCACGCGGCGGTCATTGGGAAGTTAAGAACTAAGCCAACAAAAAGCCAACAATCGAGAGAGAAAAGCGAAAGAATGAATAGAATGAGTAGACAAACACCACTACATATTGTGCTTAACGGAACACATCAAACACAAGATATGCTTGTATGCATAGAGTACGAATAATCGCAAAACGCTTGAAAGTCCCTAAAATAGGTACTTTCAATTTTTTAAGCCACTAAAAAGCCACTAAAAACTCAAAATACGTCTTTTTGCATCATTAAAACTGAGTTGAAAGTACGCTAAGTGTTCTTGATTGGGATGATATAATTTCCTTGTCTGAGGGAGTGATTCCTTAGTACAGAAAATCAACAGGAATAATGCACGATGGTAAGTGCAACTAAACATAAGGTAAAAATGTTCAGACTTATTCTTTCAGACTTGGATCACACTTTGTTAAGACAGGACGGGAGCGTTTCTGATGAGACACTTCGCGTATTGGATGTATGCAGAAAACAAGGTGTTGTTTTCGCGATCGCGACAGCAAGATACTGGATCGGTGCTGAAAAATACATAGATCTGTTAAATCCTGACTATGAGATAACAACGGACGGAACTCTCATACATTCAGGCCGTGAATGCTTGTATTCCTGCGAGTTTTCGGAAGAAGACACCGAACATATAGTAAGGAATCTTTTAAATGCCGTGCCCGGATCGGAAATTACCGTTGCCCACGGAAAGACGGTTTACTGGAACAGCCTTCACATCGCCGAATCAGAGAAACTTCATAAGGCTACATATAACGATTATTCTGCAGCGCTTAACGTCAAAGCAAATAAAATCGTGGCTGAACTGCCGAATGAGGCTATAGCCCGGAAAATAGCAGAACAGTCAGGTTGTAAACTGCAGTGTTATCGCGGCGAGAAGTGGTATTCTTTCCTTCCTTCAGGTTCCGGAAAGACTGCTGCCATTGAAGCATTGTCCAAGATCAGCGGCATAAGCATCGAAGATATTGTTGCTTTCGGTGACGACAGCAACGATGTGGAAATGCTGAAGTTGTGCGGCAAAGGAATAGCAGTGGCTAATGCAGTTCCCGCAGCATTAGCTGCAGCAGACGATATAACTATGTCAAACGATGAAGATGGCGTGGCTCATTGGCTTAAAGTAAACTGTATCGGATAGAACGGAAAATCCTGAATTAATTAAATGAGAAAAGCTATCATTAACAAGATCCTTTATACTGTCGGCAACGATCTGGCGTTGTTTTGTCTTCTCTTGGCGGTATATTACCTGCCGCGTATCATTCCCTATAATCTTGTACTTATTCTTTTGCTCATTGTTTTTCTCGTTGCGGTATTCTGTTTTTATCTTGTCCGGGTTTTTACAGTAATAGGCGACATCTATGATGAAGATTATAATGCGGTATACGTTTTATTTAAGTTAATATTTTTGTTCCTGAATTTATTTGCCCTGTATGTGTTTTTTGCACCGCCCGTCATCGCATTTGTCCTCATCGGAATCAACACGATCCTCATATCGGGGACACAGTATTTACGCATCATTCAATTAATGCGAGGAAGATATGAATCATCTGACGGCCTGGTATTGTCAGCGAAAAGAAAAATAGTCCGACACGGCGGTTCAGGACCGGGAAGAGGTTTAAGCACCATAAACTACCTGGTTGAGTTTGAACGTAATGACGGCAGGACCATAACTATATGCGTTGATTTCTTCACTTACCTGCGCATTAAAAGGGTCACCCGCGCGACACTTGTTTTATATCAATTTCCCAGGGGCAGAGTGTTCGGAGAGGTCTTGCTGAAGGAGCAAAAAAAGTGAGATTATTAGTTTGATAAATCAGTAATTATATGATCTAAGGCAAGCTGTTGCAAAATGGGAATCCGGACAGATTTATCCGGATATTTCCAATCTTATTCAAATCAGTGATTTTATACTATGGGATTCTTTGATAAGTCTAAAAAACATAAAACTTCCAAAGCAATCAGGATTTTGATACTTACACCACTTGCCACAACGGCATTATGCTTACTGCTTGTTTTTTCTTATGCTCTTATCCTTTTGATCGATAAGGCTTACGGTTTGAATCCTGATATTTACACTTTCCTGTTTTTGGTATTTGAGATAATTGTCGCATTTACGCTGACGGCAGGTCTTCTTATGGCAATTGCCGGATTTATTTCTGCAATAATAAAGAAGAAACCGTTCTATATTGCATTAGGTTCTGTTTTGATCGTGTTTCTGTTGGCCATAGATGCCTGGCTATATTGGGCGCTCTTTGTGAACGAAGCCGGTACGAAGGGTCCTCCGGTTGAGACGACGATACAGCAGACGGAAACAGATATTTAGAGTTAGATTATGTTAAGTCTGTAAGGAATATCAACAGTATAGATAACTAAATCCTGAAGAAAAACTTCTGTACGGAGAATCTCGAGTCTGTTGGCTTCGATTTGATATAATGGGTGCGTTGGAATGATAGTTAATATATGCAGGGAAAGGACTGATTTGGTTTATTTCTATGAAAAGGTTAATTTCAGTTCTAATTAGCACTACAATGGCATTCGTTGTATTTGGTTGTTCTGTAGGTACAGCAAAGGATTTGAGCTTAAACTCTGAAGATGTATCAGAAACTACCGGTGAAAAAACAGATGTCACTGAGTCAGAGGAAACCGTGACAGAAACGTCAGCATCTGAAACAACAGAAGAAGAGACTGAGAATCCGCCGGTGATTGATATCTCAAGCGACGGATACTATACAGATTGTCCACTTTTCTTAGAAGACAGGACTATTTATGTCAGGCGTGTTCCCGGATTCGACTTCTATGCGGATGTAATGGACCCACTCTTAAATAAGACCTACTATGACCAATATATTGAAAATAATAAAAATGGTTTTCTTCTGTTTAGCGGACCTGATGCTGCAAACCGCGGATTTGATTCATTTGACCCATATGTCAGTTTCGACCTGAATAATCGCTTCGGTATTAATTGGCATGTGGAAAATGCTGAAACAGGATTAGAAAGCATCGATAATGATTCTTTCGAGATAGGTGAGCCGGAAGTTTGTGAGAACGGGATCACGATATATGAAATCAAATGGCATTGCACTTATGAATATGAAGCTGTGACAGAAACGATTTATCTTTTGGAATACCGTATTGATGACGATAATTTGATGGTAATCTCGTTGCAGAATTTCTTAGCTAATGAATGGATAGACACAGATCCTATTATTAACACCGGTGATATGTCTTTGTATTCAGGTCCTTCGGGATATGAAGAAGGCCTTAATGGTGTACTTGATTATTTCCGTACAGCAGAAGATCCGTTCCTTATCGTTGATAAAGATGCAATTGTAAATTTTGTGGAATAAATCGAGAATTTATGAACTGAGCCCGGAAATGACTCGCAGGCTTCATTAATTCCGGGTTGTTTTACAGTGGAAGATCATCAATACACATGTAATAGACACATGAGTTCTTTGCTTGGATGATATAATTACCTTGTCTGAGAGAGTGATTGCTTATAAACCGGAAAAGTTGAAATACTCATATTGTTAAGAAAGGAAAGACTGCATATGTTTTGTTCCAATTGCGGCACACAGGTAGGGGATACTGAAAAGTTTTGCAAAGTCTGCGGAAAACCTTTAAATGTTCAGGCAGCGATGCCTGTGATGCAACAGGCACCTGTCAATCAGCAGCCTGTATCAGAACAGCAGGTTCCGGCACCGAAGCGCGGCAGAACCTATGGTCCTCAAGAGCAGAAAAAAGCCACCAAACTTTGTGTCATCTCACTCATACTGGGAGTTGTTATACCTTTGGCAGCTAGTATTATAGCCGGGGTGGCAGAAAGCCTCGGATCCATTCCAAGTTATTATTTTATTGTGATGGTTAGCTTCATTCCTTCAGCTGCCATGATAGCCGGAATTGCGCTCATGATCGTAGTCCGCATTAAATACAGTAAAAGCAAATTCGGCCTTGTCCTGATGATCATATATTGTGTTTATGTGGCGGTAGCTCTTATATTCATAATAATTGCATTATCATCGTGCAGCGATTTCATCGGATCTTCATCCTGCAGTTAAAACTTAACGAGATAAACGGACCTATTGACAAAGATAAAGCTGCCTGAGGATTCCCTCAGGCAGTTTCAATTTAACATCATATATTTCGCAGATTGCGATTAACCGGTTGATTCATTTCTGCTTCTTTTTTGCTTCCTTTTTCTTCATCTCTTCATATATAGCCACTGTAGCGCAGTATGTTGCTGCACTTGGAGCGAGAATTACATAGTTGGTATCATATGTGCCTGTGGCCCAGCCGTATACTGTATGGATGAGCAGGGCAATAATTACGCAGGAATAAATAATTACGATTACCTTAAAAACCTTAAGTGTTGTGATCTTCTTCTCAGTTGATTCTTTCATAGCTGTTTTCCTCTTTGATATTGATTTGTTTTTCCTTTGACATCATAAAAATACCAAACAGGATCACACTAAAACTCATTCCGTCGCGAATAGTAGATATTCTGTCGCAAAATGACTTTATCTTTATAACAGTACATAAAGAGTACACAGCTTTAGTGCATCATTATGCTATCAAGATATTAAAGGAGTTGCAAAAATGAAAAATATGTATGCAAAGGCTTGGATCTGTGTTGGTGTCATGATGCTTGGTATTGTCATCCTTATGTCTTCCCTGGCATTTCCGGGAAACAAAGTGATGATGAACATCTGCCTTGTGCTTGGCGCAATTGCTTTCCTGGCAGGAATCATCCTTAACTTCATCATTGTAAGATGTCCTCATTGCGGTTCTCACATTGGCAGAGTATATGGATCGAGATGCCCTCATTGCGGCGAAGAATATAGCAGAAAATAAAGAGATAAAACAACAGGCACGACTTCCCGGAGTTTCGTGCCTGTTTATTTGATTAGATTCTTTAAGATGAAAGCGCAGAGTTGATTATTTATCCGACGCCTATGTCTGAAATGGAATAATTAACGTAATGGATTATTGCACTGATGTCCTCCATGGTAAGGGTACCGGAACAAACACAGCCTTCTGTTTCCGATGCGTAAACCACCTCTCCGTTACCGACGTATATTGCAATGTTACCGGAGTCATAAACTACTACATCACCGACCTGAATTGCACTTACCGATACTGAGTCATATGCGCCATCAACTCCAAGAGTTATTTCTTCGACATCAAACGGAACGGATAAACCGTAGTATTCTTTGTAGCAATACGTTACCAGGCCTATTCCATCAAGACCAATATCCGGGTGATTGCCACCTTCAGCATAGGGCGTGCCGATAAGTGCCTTTGCAAATGCAGCGAAATCTTTGGGTCCGTCTACATCCAGCTTCCAGATCCGGCCACCTTCGTATGCTTCGGACTGCTCCCCTGTTTCTTCCGTTTCTGAGATTTCTGTTAATGAGACTTCTGTTTCAGTAACTTCCGGTTCGCTACTTGCAACCGCTTTTGAATTAAGTGCGCATCCTGCGCTTACAAAGAGCAGTACAGCCGTAATAGCAATGGCAGTAGCCTTCTTCCCCTTTTTATAGTTGATAATATTTTTCACTCTGTTAGTAACCTCCGTTTTGCTGATGTTGGCTTTGCTGAATCCCAACGGAGTTACCAGATATCTTTTGGCCTTGCTTTGCATAGCGAAAGAAACGATCGACATTGTATATGCCTGCTTAAGATCAGCATCCATGCCTTCCACGACACTCTCATCGCAGTTCATCTCGATATCCTGCTCGAAAAGTTTGTAAGCAAGCCATACCAAAGGATTGAACCAGTGAACGGCAACGGCGAACATTCCTATTATCTTGATGAGCCAGTCGCCGTGTTTGATATGGGTCCTCTCATGAAGCAGAATATATTCTTTCTCATGTTTATCGAGAACGTCAGGCAAATATATCCTGGGAAAGAAAAGTCCGAAAACAAACGGTGCGCTGATCTTATCAGACACATAAACATTTCCGCTTATGTGCTTCGAGTTCCTAAGCTGTCTCTTAAGCATGATGAATTGGACTGAACAGAAGGCTGTAATACCCAAAGCACCTGTTAGCCATACTGTTGAGAGTATGGTCTTGATATCCGGTAACGTATCCGAAGTTGTAAGGTTCACTGACAGAGTCTCATCCCCATAATTAACGGCCGTTCCGGTGCGGATCGATTCCTGTTGCTCTGTATTTGCAGCGTGATCAGCTGTTACAGCTTGGGTATCAGCTAAATTGTCAGGCAGTGCTGCATCGCGAACCTCTGTAATTTCAGTTAAGGTCTGTGTGTTTAATGGAAGAAAGTTAAAGAAACTGAATGACGATTCAAAGCTGAATGGAACAAGTAATCTGAACGCCACAACAGCCCAAAGGATCATGATGAATCTCTTTGATCTTTTCCTCAGAAGGAATCTGGCAATCATGGTAATAAGGATTACTATGCTGCCGGTGACGGACATCTCAAGAACTTTAAGGAATAAGCCGTCCATCACTTGCCACCTTCCATGTTTTCCTTTATGAGTTTCATCAAAGCTTCAGCATCTTCATCGCTTAACGTCTTTTTGTTACCGAAAAAAGCTGCCACAAATTTTGGCAGAGAACCGGAAAAACTGTCATTGATTATCTGGTTGCTCTCTGATATCAGAACTTTTTCCTTAGGAATAAGGACGCGTACGATCGTATCCTCATTCGTAACAAAACCCTTGGCGATCAGTTTTCGAAGAACGGTATATGTAGTTGATTTGTTCCAGCTGATCCTGTCACCTGCGATCTTCACCAGCTTGCCTGACTCAACAGGTGCTTCCTGCCAGATGATCTCCATCAGTTTTTTCTCAGCTTCAAACAATACCAGTTCTTCCATTTCACTAACCTCAACTCTGTTTGGTTTAATGCGTTAAACCGAATTAAGTTTAACCTGATAAACCAGATCTGTCAAGCATTAGGCTCTCCGGTTATTCTGATTATCTGCCTTACCGCTTCATTAATTCCGCCTTCAGTTCTGATCTTCTCAGAGATCTCTTCTGCATTGTGTTTCCTGAGCCGGTAGTCTTTTTTCATCTCTTCAATGGCTTTGACCAGTCTTTCTTCAGACAGGTCTTTTGCATCTATATGAGTTGTTGACACGCCGCACTTTTCGAGTTGCATTGCAAAACCCAGCTGATCTAAAACATGCGGAACAGGAATTGACGGAATCCCGTAGATCATTGATGCTGCCGTAGTACCAAAACCACAGTGGTGAATAACAAAGCTTCCCTGCCTGAACAGCCAGCTGTGCGGCACACTCCCGCATGCGATCATGGTATCAGGAAGATCATAATCATGAAGTGTTTTCTGGAAGCCCTGGATCACAGCGCGGCAGCCGGTCTTTTGGAATGCGTTAACAAACATATCGAGCTTAGTCTTATCCGCTCTGTCCTCAAATGACATCGCACCTAGTGCGAGGATCACAGGCTTCTCACCTTCTTCGATGAATTCTGCAAGCTTGCCGTCCGGAATATATTCCGGCTCTTCATCGTACCAGTAACCGGTAAGTATATTCTTATCCTCCCAATACGGGCTCCGCTCTACGACATATTTGCTTATCGGGATCAGATTCAGCTTATCAGACCTTAATTCATCGCCGTTTTTCATGGGTCCTAAACCATATTGTTTGCGGATCTTATTGAATGGTTTGTCGATCTGTTTTCCGATCATTCTTCCGATGAGCCTGTCCTTAAAACTTACAGGCTTATTCTTCTCAGGGATCATCTCTGTCTGAAGAGAAACGTCCACCGTCGGAATCCCTAATATGCCTGCTTCGACAGCACCCATCTTACTGTGTGTCACAACGATGAGATCCCTGCCCTTGCAGAGTTCATATACCTCTTTTGAAGAATCACGTATGATCTTCATTATGAAGTTCATACACCTGATCATGCTGAGCGCCGCATTGGATGACTTGCCTCTTATCGCAGCAGCTTCTGCTTCGATGTCAATATCCGGTCCGACCGGCTCAAAATGCACACCATAGGATTCTATCAGGGAACGCCAGCATGGGTGCGACCCCAGAATTACATCAAAGCCGGAATTCGTAAGTGCGCGGGATAAGATAATATACGGCTGGACATCACCTCTGGTGCCCATGGTAAACATAGCTATCTTCTTCATATAACTCCGCCGTTCATCAAAGCATGAACTTCTTTTTTGTATGCTTTCTTTCTCTCTTCGGTAAGTTCGCCGTTAAGAAGATATCTATATGTCAGCATAGTCATATATGCGTGATACCGGCGGACGATAGCATCAACCTGGGATTCCGAGAAAGCTCCCTGGGAAGCAAGCATTCTGAATACTCTGAGATAGATATCATAAGGGTCGGTAAACATAGTCTTCTCGTAAAGCGCACGCATTTCTTCATTATGGAACTGTTCGATCATCATCAGCCTTATCATGAGATTGCAAAAAGGATCGAAAAGATAACTGTCCATCATGTATGAATCCAAGATATCCTTGCTTTCGGCATTCTTTTTCTTTGTCTTACCGGAAGGCATCTGCGGCATCTCATCTATGTGGATCAACAGTCCTTCTATATGCTCTTTGAACTTAGCGATAAGCGAATCAAGGATATCCATCTTATTTTTGAAGTGATAATAAAGCGTGCTTTCCTTAATACCGACCTCACCGCAAATATCCCTTATCGATACTGCTTCATAGCCTCTTTCAGAGAACATATGAAGCGCTACATCCATTATTTTCTCTTTTGTGGTCATAACCAAAACCTCTCTCTAACGATTGTTAGAGCAATAATACCTAACGACTGTTAGAGTGTCAACCGGATGATATAATACATTTTATATGAGGGATATAACTACCATGAAAAGCGGAAAGGTTATTCTATGAATAAAGTCAGGTCAATACGGATTGCAGCAACATTACTTGCATCAGTCATGCTTCTTTCCTCCTGCACACCCATAGGAAAGATGCAGCAGAACGGCTGGATAAAGAAGCTCAGTGATGCGTTCCCCGAAGACACTTTTACTTTTGACGGTCACCCGGAGCAGGTCTTAACCGGCACTGATTACAGTGTAGTCAAAGTCAGATCTGAATTATACCCGGACGTTTATATCAGCTTGTGGAAAGAAAAAGGAGAGCTTTACACCAATTATCTTGCCATTGCATATGAGGAAGATATCTATGACGAATTGTACCGTGTTCTAGACGGCCGTTTCCCATGCTCAAGTTATGTCATCCGCCAGGCTAACCAAAGGTCATATAAGGGTTATCCTGTCGAAGACATCGGCGCCAGGAAATTCATTAAGAATTATATGGATTACGATTGTCAGGTGCTTTTGTTCTGTGATGATGAATCTCAAATTCCGGATGATAATGAGATAAAAGATATCTTTTTAGAGCTTCTTGATGATGAACCCCGCGTTTATAATCTGCAGCTGTATTATTTCGATACCAAGGATGCCGATCTGGCCGAAGATAATCCGCTGAAATACTATAAGGTAAGATATCAGCTCTTCATGACGGAAGAAGATCACATCAATAACATGTATGCTGACTACAACGGCGGAACCGAAAACGACCACTATATAGTCCGTGACATGGATATTTAATATGTATGACCATCAGGATTAACTATTAATCAGGTAAGGGGATATTTGTGTTTTTATATCATTTTTTCGATGCCAGGACAGGTCCATTTAAAAGTCTGACTTCTATATCTCAAGATGAAGCCAGAGAAGTTATCGAGAGGATAAAGATAGAACGACCTAATTCTCTATGCGCCGCCAGGCATGATAAATATGTGCAATACCGTCATAATTGCGAGCGCATGCTCCGGGAGGCATTTGCAAATAAGGGCGGGATCATGGAGATAGATTCGCCTCATTATATGGTTTTGGAATTCAGCCCTTGGTTATCAACATGGTATGAAGAATGCAGATACATAAAAATACCTGTAGAGGAATTTGATCTCAGGACAGTATCATTTACTTATGGTGACTCAATGCCTACATTCAGCGATAGAGTTAATGATGGCAAAGAGTACAGGAAAAAGGTTTACATGTATGATGAGATCCTGGAAATAATAAAGAAATACGGTATGCCGCAGGAATGGAATGACGATGGGAAGTACGGGCCGGAAAGGTATATAGAAGCACATATCTGGAGCGATAAGGTGATACAAAAATATGTGAAGCTATATAACGAGGGATCTTGATTTTCAAGAAGAAATATTACACTAATCCCACATTGTGAGCGCCATGTCATTTTCGATATTCGGAAATATTTTATTGTTATTCGATAAATTTTAGTTGCATTTCAATATCAGCCGTGCTATTATGACCTCAACTAAAGATCACCAATCAAAGAAAACCACAGATGTTTTGAATTTAAGGAATGGACACCGGCTTATGAACGACAACTACATTGATCAGTTTGGCAGTAACAGGAATTATACAAGCTCCGGGGAGTCTAACTCCTACTACGTTCCTATTGTTATGACCATACTTTCTTTTATTTGTTTTCTGATTTACCTGCTTAGTGCACTGGGCAGCAGAAGCGTAATTATGTGTGTTGTCTACTTTGTACCGATCTTCTCGATAATAGGTTTGGTTTTCTCATATATCACAAGAGACTCAAGATATGATCACCATAAAATCCGGGTTGCAGGGTTGATCGGCTGTGCGCTTAGTTTGTTTTTGATGGTTCTGTTATTCTTTGGCACGATGGCTGCTTTAGCTCAGGACTAAAGACAATCAAAAAACGTCGAATACTTTAAATGAATAATGAAGAGATAAAAACAGTTGGTCTTCCCTTTGCTTTAGGAATACTATCCATCATCCTTCTTGGTGTATATCTGTTGGGTGCTTATGTATTTCACAATTCATTAAATATCGTCTTAATGATATTTCCGGTCACTTCGATCATCGGGTTGATTGATTCACTGATAATAAGAAAACACATAAAAAGGTATAAAGGAATTTGGATTGCGGGTTTTTTATGTTGTTTATTGTGCGTTTTAGGTTTCTTATTTATTAATGTACTGTCTTTGTATTACATGGGTTTAGCTCTCGGCTGAAAACCGGTATTGATATAATAGAATCCACAGAGTAAATCTCTTAGAGACAGATCTTAATGGAAATGGTTTTTAATGATGGAAATAACCGGATTCGGAAATCCACAATCTGACATTGTATTGATCCAGCCTGTTGACGATCACGATCTTGAAGGAATCGAAAACGAGTTCGCAGAAATCAAACGCGGATGCGAAAAGGACTTTTGCCTGATCGCTTTCAAGGTAGATGACTGGAACTACGACCTGTCGCCCTGGAAAGCTCCGGCAATATTCGGTAAAGAAGATTTCGGCGGCGGAGCTTCAAAAACACTTGAAGAATTGCTCACGCTCTGTGACGACAAAGAAAAGACTTATTACATTGGCGGTTATTCACTCGCCGGATTATTTGCCTTATGGGCAGCATATCAGACGGATATATTTAGCGGAGTTGCAGCAGCATCTCCCTCTTTGTGGTTTCCGGACTTTGACGGGTATATGAAAAAGAACGGGATCATGACCGGTAATGTTTATCTGAGTCTTGGTGACCGTGAGGAAAAAGTGCGTAATCCTGTTATGGCAACCGTAAGTGACAGAGTGCGCGAAGCACATAAGTTGCTGAAAGAGCGTAATGTGAACTGCATACTCGAATGGAATAACGGGAATCACTTTAAGGACCCGGATATCAGAACGGCAAAGGCTTTTGCATGGGTGATGAACGCCTGAAAATAAAGGGCTCCGGAAAATTCCGAAGCCCCTGTTTTTGACTAAGTTGAGAAAGCTATATTATTACGTAGAAGCCCAAACTACGAGCGTTCCGTCATGTTCCACATCATATCTCAATTCAGCGCCTTCGAGATTCTGATCATTCCAGGTAATGTTCTTACAATCGCTGAATGTCAGGGCCGGAGACGGAACATCGTGTATGTTGCAGTTCTTAAAGTTGATGTCACTGGTCATAGAGAAATATACCGCTCCGTATGAGCACTCATAGATCTCGGTATTTATCACATCAACGCCTGTGCACATAAAAGCATCAACACCTGTGACTCCGCAGCCGTAAAGCCGCATGTTTTCGACCCTGCTGTTCTCACATCCACTGAAGTAAATAACTCCGCCGGAGCAGGCACCCATCTCCTTGGTATGACCTGCCGTGAAACCTTCTACAGTAACGTTTCCGCAGTTCTTGAAAACGAGTACATTAGCATAACGCGGAAAGGCTTCAAGCGTAGTTGCTGCAGGATTGGAATCTTTTGCCTTGATGGTCAGGTTCTTTACATCGTGGATAACGAGCTGAGGACCGTCATATGTCTCTTCCCAACTGTAGAATTCAGTACCAATGCCGCCGTAATCCTTAGCTTTGGTAAGATCGAAATTAGTTCCGTCAAGAACGATGGTACGGTCAGGCCCGATGACTTCGAGGAACTCATCAACCGTTGTTACCTCGACCTCTGTTCCGGCAGGAACATCCTTCGCATTCCCGGTGGGAACGGTTTCAGTCCTTTGCACCACTTTATCAGGCTCGATGTCCTGATACTTCATGGATGTGAACTGATCAGCTTCTATAATGTTGCCGTCAATATCGGAAGCTTTGCGGCTGGAACCTGCCCCATACCAGTTTTTACAGTTGTTATCTTCAAAGCTGCAGCCGTCAACCGTTGCACCTTTCATTATGAAATTGAAAGCACCTGAATTAAAGACATTCTTTGTTACCTCATTAGAGAGGAAGGATACATTCTCCGCTTCGTTTGCGTAAAGCAGTCCTTCTGCCTTGTTGTTGTGGACCTTGCAGTTATAGACCGTAAATCCTGAGCCGGAGTTTACTTCGAAAAGAATGTATGCAGCATGATCACTTTTGACTCCGATATCGTGAATATCACAGCCACTTACAAGAACTTCAGTGCAATAGGCAACATCAACTGCGCCTTCGCTGCATTCATATATATCGCAGTTCGTGATGTTGAGCTTTTCGCAGCCAAATCCATTAACACCGATCGTACCGCATCCGTAAAGGCCGCAAGTGTCCACATTGATCTCGCTGCAGTTTTCCAGGAAAAGGACCCCACCTGAACAAAAACCGGGTTCTTTTGTGTGACCGGCTGTAAGATCTGATACGGTGATATTCTTGCATCCTTCGAATTTAATTACATTTGCATATCTCGGAACTGCTGCAACAGTCGTGTCTTCTATTCCGGCACCACGGATCGTAAGGCCGTTTACATCATGGATGATAAGCTCGGCATCGACTTCGTGTGCTTCAGCCACAACTTCGGTGTTCCAGGAATAATAGTCACTCCCGGAATCCTCGCCATAATTTGATGCCGTGCTGAGATCATAAACGCCTTCAGCAAGTTCGATCACAGTGTCCGGAGCAATCGCTGCAAGGAACTCATCAACATTCTTAACCTTGACAACGCCGCCTTTCACATCGGGTGCGGCATCAGTCGTTTCTGAAGTTTTCTTGGAGACAGGACCGGCAGCAATACCGCAGCCTGTCAGAAGTGTTATTGCAAGAACAGCTGAAAGTATGCGTGTTCCACTCTTCTTATAATTCATTATCTGAGTAAGCCTTTCTTTTAGATTTTTCTTTTCAGTTGCAAAACTTGTTGCAACGACTGCTGAAGGCAGAGGTGATTGCGCTGCCATCAAGAGTAGTGAGTTGCCGTAAGACTGCTTCTCATCTTTGTTCATCGAACCCAGCAGCATCTCATCGCAGCTAAGCTCACATGAACGGTTAAATTCCCTGCGGATGACCCAGGCTAACGGATTGAACCAGTGCAAAGCGAGAATAAGTGATGCAACCCATTTGTAGAGCGTGTCAAAGCGGCGGTAATGTGTAAGCTCGTGACGGAGAATGTTGAGCAGCAGCTCTTCATTGTACTCGCGCAAAGGCAGAACGATCTTCGGCTTGAAAACGCCTAACATCATGGGTGTACGTGCTGAATCTGAAAAATAGAGTTCAGGCTTTCTGCCCCGGATCGAAGCATAAACCTCTTTGGTAAAGCTGTCGGGTTCCATAAGCTTTTTCTTCAGACTGAAGCTGAAATGAAGATAGGAAAACACAGTAATCCCCATACTTACGAATGCTCCTAATGCCCATACCGAGAGCCAGAGCGCAGGTGATTTCCAATCAATTGAGAGCGCGGCTTCCGGGGCAGGTTCAGAAACTATCCTATCCTGTGTTTTCTCTTCATTAATGGTGATGTCAGATTCAGCCGTAACACTTTTCACAACGTCATTGTGACCGGTCTCATAAACGTGACCTGTGTCATCCTGAACGTAGCTTTCGCTGTAAGCAGCAGTAACTGCAGGAACAGGTTCGGCAGACGGTGTCTCTCCGATTGTGGGAACAAGTCCCGGGAAAGGCAATGCCAGGCGCAGGAACACCAGGAGCCAGGCATAGTAATAAACCGTGCTCGGCATTTTCCGCAAAACTGTATAACGCAGACACATGAGAAGCAGCGCGAGAACACTGCCGCCTATGGTCATTATCAGCAATGGATACATTTTTATTCCTCCACCTTGAACATTTCCCGTAATTCGGCAATATCCTCACGGGAAAGACCGTCCGAATCAACAAGAGAAGCTATAAGATCACGGGCCTTTCCGTTATAGATACGGGTAATGAGATTCTTGGTAGCCCATGAACTGTATTCCTTCTCCGAGATGACGGGGGAATAGTAGTAAACATTTCGCTTTTCCTGACGCACAACGCCTTTTGACACGAGTCTGGAGATCAACGTCTTGATCGTCGCAGGCTCCCATCCTTTTGAACTCTGAAGCTGTTCACGAATCGCCGTAACGGGCAGAGCGTCCTTTGCACGCCACAGCAGCTTCATGACCTCCAGTTCGGAATCAGTTATTTTGCTGGCAATGTTATCCGGCATAAAATAATCCTCCATATTGCAGTCTACAATTGTAGTTTGCGAGTTCAATTTAACATCGTAGACTACAATTGTCAACCGCAATGGCGATATGCCCCATTTTTGCCTAGAAGAACGGATGATATAATTACTTTATCCGAAGGAAACCTTAGCCGGTATAAACATATCGCTTCATTCGTCATGAAAGACTGGTAAAGCACTTATGAAATCTAAAAAGCTAATAGCGTCAACCCTTGTACTTAGTATATGCTCAGCATTGTTACTGACATCTTGCAACAATGGAAATCAGGGCGATAAGATCGGGAAAAAACTGGAAGATGCTTTTGGCGGTGATTTCCGTCTGGTCGAGACCAATCCTCAATATGATGAGATATGGCCCGACATCAATTTCCCTATTCCTGCATACTACATGTACGAATATGAATGGGATGAGGCAGAAGACAGTTATATTGATACAGTATATGTTTCCACCAAGGGAAATAAATACAGGACCAATGCCAATTATGTGAAGTATTACGAAGAGTTTGAGGAGTATTTCACAGATGAGCTCGCTGACTGGTTCCCGGGTGAAGTAGTCGCAACTTATTTCAGTGTCGATGGTATGAATTATGAGACCGACATTAAAGATCAGGGTTTTGATGATCTCCTGTATGAATGGCAATTTGATCTGGACTGCATCGTTGCAGTTGAAGACGTTGAAGATCATGAGGCTGTCGAGAAGGCTCTGGACAGGATCTTCGGAGAATACAACATCAGGGTCGAGTGCGACGTCATATCCGTTGATGATGTGGATAGGGTTTTAAGTCAAGCCGATACCACTGAAGAAAACAAAGTGCGCTTATACTACAATTACAAGGATGTACTGCCGACACACGAATACTATATCTATATTTCAGATACGGATGTTATAAGGGGTGCGACCGGATGGTATGAGCACAAAGCAAGATAACTGTTATGTATATGCGATTAAAATATGTTTATAAACAAACTGAACCAACTTTATAAACCCGGAAGGATCCTTTATTACACGGATGCGGATGAATCTGCGATCGCGGATTTCCGAAGCGGCAAGATCAGTGATATAGTCACCCGTTATGCCGGCTCGTTCGGTGCTTATGACTATCCCGGAATCTTTTACATAAAGTCGTTAGACAAAGCCGTTATAGGTATTGAATTCAGGGAAAACGATAAGAACATCACCTATCCGGATGACCTTCAGTCAGTTGTTTTGGAAGGGGCATTCTTCTATTCAATAGAGATCGATAACGATGTCGGGATAAATATCGATTCCATTCATGAGATCTTCAGTAAGATAAGAGATGACGACGATGCGCACAGAGCCTGCAGCGACCTGTCGGTGAAGGAAGATCCCGATGTTATATGCATGTTCCTGAGCGGCAAGAAGATCAGGATCCTCTGTGATATGAGTGTCGATGAAGACCGGGCCGTAAACATCATAAATGACGACTATGAAAGCTTCAAAAAGAATGACCTTTTCAAAAAAGCATATATAGATCACGTTACTAACCACTATACCTGGAATCATCTCGTCCCCTTTCTTGAGATGCCGATGGACTACGGTATAAAAGATTACGCCTTCGTCCACTTCGACATAAAAGAATTCAGGGTGATCAATGAGGTCTACGGACATATAGCCGGCAACAAAGTTCTTTGCAATGTCGTTAAGGCCATGAACGAATCTGATTTTGTCTATGCCA
This sequence comes from Saccharofermentans sp., assembly GCA_045648465.1. GTDB lineage: Bacteria > Bacillota > Clostridia > Saccharofermentanales > Saccharofermentanaceae > Saccharofermentans. The sequence goes on along the minus strand of JAZROA010000001.1, from coordinate 228,588 downwards.
GTGCGAGATGCCACAACGATAATTTCGCGATGATAATCAAAGACATGCCTGAAGAGCAGACAATTGCGAGATTAAATGTATTTTTCGAAGGATTATCGCACCTCGAAGAAGACCCGAACTACAGGATCTATTACAGGTGCGGCTTCGTTCCTATGCAGCGTTCCATGCTCTCCGGCAACAGAGTCGCCGATGCAGGAAAGATGGCACAGGCATTAGGCATTAAGCATAACAAGACCGAGATCACGGTTTTCACAGACAAGATGCATGACGATATCCTGTGGAGCAATTACATCAAAGCATATCTTGATACCGCCATCGAAAACGATGAATTCGTCGTTTACCTTCAGCCCAAGTTCGATATAAAGACTGAGAAGATCAAGGGTGCCGAGGCATTGATAAGATGGAATTACAAGAAAAAGGAATTCCTGTATCCCGGCAAGTTCATACCGTTCTTTGAAAGGGATGGTTCGATCGGCAAGATCGATGATATAGTCCTTAAGAAAGTCTGCATGGCTATTGCCAAATGGCGTAAGGAAGGAAAGATCCTCTACCCTGTTTCCGTAAACCTGTCGCGCGACAGACTCTACGACAGTAATCTTGTAGATCATCTGACAGACATCGTCGATTCATACGGCGTCTACCATGACCTGATCGATTTCGAGCTTACCGAGAGCGCTTCATACGATAATACGGAACAGATGATCCATGTTCTTAACGAGCTGAGAGACAAAGGTTTTCACATCTCGATGGACGATTTCGGAACCGGTTATTCATCCTTCTCCCTCCTCACCCGGATGCCTCTCGATACACTTAAGATCGATAAGAGTTTTGTGGATAAAGTCGGCGTCGATAACGAGATGAAGGAAGACTTCTTTGTTATAAGGCACATCATCTCCCTCGCAAAGGAATTAGGCTTCATATGTCTTGCCGAAGGTGCCGAGGGCAAGAGCCAGATCGATGAACTCAGGGCTCTCGGATGCGACGTGATCCAGGGATATTATTACAGCAAACCGATACCGATCGAAGAATACGAGAATAAATATCTGAACTGAGAATTATGAAGATAAGAATTGATTCATCAAAATGCAAATCAATAATCCAGGGCTATTCCTACTTCAATAATGGAATGGAGGACTGGTGGTATTATTCTGATCATACATTTGAAACCGGAAAATCTTATGGATTGATAAGTGAGTATATGCAAGGATGCATGTATCTTTCTTATCTGGTTGGAGGAAAGATTCCGCTTGAAGACGGACTTGAGATTTATCTGGACGAACAAAAAACTGATGAAGCAGGCTTGAATGATATCAGCTGGAATATCGAACCGTATTATGAGAAATACAAAGATCTTGTCGTAAGAAAATCTATCGAAAAAGCGCTGAAACGGGGTTTTGTTTCAGAAACGTTTGAACAGATTGCAGAAGCGTTTGTCCTTACGGAACCAAGATACGGCCGAAAGTTAAGTCAATTAAGCGGAGAACGATGGAGAGCGTCTGCTGCTATAGGATATGCTTCAGGAAAAAAGATTTTCTATGGACCGTATAAGTCAAGCAATCATTATTCAAGCATGAATCAACTGCCTGAGATTATCAGGTTTTTAACGGCTCACGATTGTCTGGTGATATTACCTGTTGGTTCTGATAAATACATCAAAGAATGTGTTGATGAGTGTATTTTTATACAGCAAAAGCCCGTATAACTTCAATCCCGCATGAGTAATTAATTGAAATGCTATAATTTCCATATCTGAAATAAACTGATATAGCTTGGAGATAATAATGGAAATAACATTAATGACATATGCTCATCCTCTTTGGGAGAAGACTATAGCTTTTGCTGAAAACTGCTCATGGAGAGCAGGTAAATTTCTTGCCAATATGATGAGAGAAAACAGTTTCTCTGATATTGAAAGAGTCCTTGTTGCACACGAAGGTGACAGCATCGTCGGATTCTGCACTTTCTCAGAAAAGGATGCATTACCTGGAAACAGCGGATATACCCCGTTCATCGGATTCGTTTTTGTTGACGAGACCAGCAGAGGCAAAAGAGTATCTGAAAAGATGATCGGTGAAGCCTGTAAGTACGCTAAAGACATCGGATACGAAGCTATGTATATCGTGAGCGGAGAGCACGGCCTGTATGAAAAATACGGATTTGAGAAGATAGATGAACTTGAGACGATCTACGGTGATGTGGATCAGCTGTTTAAGAGAGCAATCTAATTAGAACCTATGGAACTGATAACCAAGAGCAAACGGCCGGGAATGAATTGTTATATCGATGTCTTCTATGAGGAGACTAAAGGTATTTCCGCGCATATAAATGACAGGAACACCTATAAGATGGTGCTTGTTAAATCAGGTTCATTCGTTATAGAGGAAGACGGCGGGAACAGGGTTATTACCGCGCCTGCAAGCATTTTTATAAACGAGAAAGCTGATTTTAAAGTTGTTTCCGAGAACAGGGTTATTACCAGAACGATATTTTTCAAGCCTACTTTTATCCGTGAGGAATTTACTTTTGAGGCTATTGCTTCAGGTAAATACGATAAGTTTTACACAGCCAAAAAAGCTTCCGGCAAAAAGACTTCATCTGATAAAAAGTCATCAACAGAAAATAAGATGGATCTGCTTGAAGGAGATTATATATTCGAAGATTGTTTTCGCGATTCGATATATCAGGATTACTTATTGCTTTCGGAGTTTTTCGGACGCGGCAGGGATATAGTCTGCTACTCACTTACAAAACAGGAATACGATATGGCACTCAGATTGGCCATGAGTATACGGTATGACCTTGTCGAACAGCCTGATAACTTCTGGATACTGCGCGTGCGGTATTTTATCATCTCGTCCCTGTTTACGGCTACAGCAGATTTTTATATTAACTGGAGACAGAATGAACTTTATAAGGATCCTCTCGTTGCTAAAGTCGCAAGTTATTTCTGGGATCACTTAAATGAAGAGATCACTTTGGAAAGCGTACTGAAAAGATTCTCGGTAAACAAGAACACTCTTAACGATGCATTTAATAACGAATTGTCGATGTCATGCATGGCTTATCTTGAATATCTGCGTGTGAGCCGTGCGAAAAAGGCACTTCAGTTTGGTGACGAATCCGTCAGCGAGATAAGCCAGATATGCGGTTACGATGACACCGGTTATTTTTCTAAAGTGTTTAAAAAACATACCGGCCAGACACCGTCTGAATACAGAAAACAGATGCAGACCCTGTGCTGATATTCCCCTTTTTTGTGCCGATATTCCTAACTCCGGATGTTTAAAAAAATATAACATCAGATAACAACACATTTGGAGGAATAGGACATGAAAAGATCTTTGCGTTCCGTTTCAATTATGCTCGCCGCCGTTTTCCTTCTTGGCGGATGCACAGCATTTGAACCGCAGCACAAGACAGAAACGGAAGTCACCAATATAACTGACGGAATGTTTCCGCAGGTCATCGAGAAGAATGTTACTTATGTTCAGACAGAGAAAGACGGTGCATGGACTGAAGAGTCTTCTGAAATGACAAAATGGGATATTGCACCCGACTTTGACATCAGTGATTCAGTCTGGTCTGTAACGACTAGTGATGTATCAGCTTTAGTAACCTTTCTGGATGACTCATATAAGGGCGCTTCGGCAACGCTTTATATTCATTTCAGTCCGGAATCAACTGATATTCAGGCGACCGCAAACGGTAATTCATCTTTGGATATCACTTTGAACACGACAGGTGATTTTGTGTTTGTCAGCAGCGGAAGCAGGTTCAATTTCAACGATGTTGCAATCGGTAAAGCGAGCGTTAAGCCTGACGGAGCAGTTACACTTGGTGTTGATCTCGGCAACGGCATGGCAGGTGATATCGAGGTCCCTGCAAGCGTTAAAAAGTGTGAATGGACTGACTTCCTCATCGCGCAGTCTGACACTTACATCAAATCAGTTCCTTTTGAAGATCTTCCCACTATCAATGTGTCCTCTTCTTCCCTTGTTAACGGCATTTGGGATCCGAAGATCTCCAATACTGAGGTCGGCCAAAACATATCGCCTGATCTGACGTGGGACGCTGTTGACGGAGCAACACAATATGTTGTCATCATGATAGACGATGCATGGCTCCATATGGATGTATTTACTACTGAAACTTCTTTGGCCGAAGGCGCTATCGGAAGAGGTACGCGCGGCGAACAGTATGTTGGACCTTATCCTCCGAGCGGCACCACTCATACTTATACGGTTTTCGTGTTTGCGCTTAAGGAAGAGATGGGCAAAGTTCCCCTCGCATTCGATGGCGGCGGCAACAGCATTTCCAAGATCTTTGACGGACTTGATGTTGACGCAAACGGCAATTCCGGCAATGTTCTGGCTTACGGAAGACTGGACGGCAATTTTACAAGAAAGTGATAGGTGAATGCCCGGCTACAACAGCCGGATATGAATAAATCCGTTTGAAAGATCCTGTCATTCAGGATCTTTCTTTTTATCGCACAGTCTTTTTGCCAGAATGAAATATTTCCCTTAACTGAAGTATTGGCGGAGTATTAATTATTTTGTCGATTGCAAGCTTTAAAAGGAGCGGGCATGCCAAACCGAAAACAAAGTATACAAACTTAAACATCGGGTACTGTTCCCAGATGTAATAAGTCAGCCCCCCGAAGACTTCCTTACTAAATCCCGGAACCAATGTCACATTGTCATTAATAAACAATAGGATACAGTTAATAATGTTAAAGAATAACAGGTGGAACCCCATAATATAATAAGTATTCTCGGAAATACAATTAACAATCCGGTTTTCAGCGAACACATTCCCAATTGCATCTACTACCGTTACCCAGAACAATATTCCTATTAGGGACGAAATGATAGGAGTAATGTAGTAAGGACTTGTGAAACCGCCAAGATAATAAAGACTATCGAGAGTAATATCATCCGGTTGGGGAAGACACATCATTCTGATAACATTTAGCAGGAGTAAGGCGATCAGCAAAATCATGTTTCCACCCGTATTCAGCTTGGACATGCCATGTTCTAAACGTTCTCTGTAGATCACACCGAATTCCATGAAAGGCATGAAAAATAAGCATTTCAAAGGAAGCAGAAGTATAAAGACTATCTTAGTGTCCCCGAACATCTTGGTGATGCAGACTACCCCAATGTTAAGAAGAGTGAAAACCAAAAAAGCTATCAGGCTGTTCCACTTCTTGCCGATTGCTTTCCGGAGAAGTGCATAGACCAATGTAACCAGCCAAAGTGCCGGGACAAACCACATAGGGCTTGCGAGACGGACAGGATATCCAACAGTGAAAACATTAACCACCGGCAGAAACAGTGACTCCTCCGTTATCGGCTGAATAGTACCAAATTTATAGCTGTTTACAGCCCATTCGAACCAGAACATGATAAAACCTATGACGACATACGGCAGGAGCAAAGTTTTGCACTTTTTCTTAAAATATGTGCTTAGATCTGTCTTCTCATTAACCTTATTAAAGTATCCGGAAATAAACACAAAAAGAGGCATAAAGAACGATTCATAAGGGATAATTGAATTCAGGAGATTTAGCGAAATGCCGCAATGAAGGTCAACGACCATTATGATTCCGAGTGCAGATAAAACCATAAATTTCTTATTGGTTTTTCTTGCCATGTTGGAACTTTCAATCATTAAACAACCTCTGCGATACCGGATTCAGAACCACCAATATGTCCATTGGGGGATTCATAAGCATAAATATTATACTGCCCAATGATTCAATATGCGATTTGTTTCAGCTTCCTTTATGTCAAGGATTCTTTACCGGGATGATATAATTAATTATCTGTGGAAACATTTAATTAGTAATCAACCGGTGGCATTATGACAGAACAGAAGCTAAAACTAAACAAGCTATGTTTAACTGGATTTATTTTTTCGATCCTGCCGCTGGTTATTCTGGGCGCAGGCTTTTGCATTTATAAGCTAACGGAAAACGTCGATTCTGCATCTTATTATTCGGTCCTAATCATAGCGATAGTATTAGCACCCTTAATCTTTTTAATTCTCTCAATAGCCGGATTAGCAGTCTCGATAGCGGGTGTTATTACATCCAGGCGGGACGGCGAAAAAGGTGTTGGATTCGGTATAGCAGGAATCACATTACCCGGGCTTTATTTAGTCACAGCTATCGTACTGATCGTCTTATTTGTGGGTTCCATCATTAAGGGCAGAGAACAGATAAGTCAAGACAGGAGACGAAGCGACATCTATAATATGGGATCTGTTTGGAAAACTGAGAATACTGAATATGACGTCAGCCAATACAGGATTCCGGAGGGATATGAACTTGATTGTCAGGACATAAATGTCAGCGAATCAGAACTGAAGACATTTGCCGAAAGCAGACTGGATACAATAACCAAAGAGACCGGATTCTATATCAAGGGAACATGCGAAAAATCCACTTTCATTGTAATAAGAAGAGACTGCTTCGATATGTGGGATGAAGAGGAGCCAATTGGCAGTATCAGTTACCGGCCGGATGGATATGCTCATATCAGTTATGAATATGAATGGGAATTTTCAGCAACCCATCCATGTACACTTGACATGTACAAGGATCCTTCTGAGAAATTCATAATCATTACCAATTGCGGTGATTACAAAGTAATCTCAGAGTTTTTCGAATAAGGGTGATTCACATGTGGACTGCGAGACCATTTAATTCAGATAAACCTAATCCTTTCGGGAATAATCCCGTCATTAAACCCCAAGAGAACCTTGGCACTAAATCATTCAAGTGCCCGTCCTGTGCATCTAATATCTTCTATCAGCCTGAAGTTAAGGGCATGATGTGCCGTAACTGCGGTAATATCTATGACCCTTCCACATTTGAGAAAATGGGTTCACTGGGGTACAGCAAAGAGCGCGATTATACCGGTGACAACGATATCTCCGAAGATGATAAGAAACGCCATGAGATTATCTGCGACAGCTGCGGTGCCACCATGATCGCGGATGAGCACATGATGTCCACGATGTGTCCTTTCTGCGGTTCGCCCACTCTCATCACCGGAAGGATGACCCGTGAATTCAAACCGGATTACATTATTCCGTTCAAGATCGACAAGAAGACTGCTGAAAACAACATGTATCAGTGGCTTAAGACCAGAAAGATGACGCCGCGCGGGTTTAAGACAAAGAGCCGTCTTACTAAAATGACGCCTCTTTATGTGCCGTTCTGGATCCTTGACTGCGCCGTTAATTCCGATCTGTATGGTGTCGGAAAGATACATAAAAATGACGGCACAGATAACTATTCCATCCTGGCAACGGCAAAATACTATGTCAAAGGCGTACCGTTTGACGCCTCTTTGAAGATCGCCAATAAGCTGATGGAAGCCATAGAACCCTTCGATTACAGCGAGATGGTAAAGTTCGACAACAAATATCTTCAGGGTTTCTACGCCGACAAATATGACCAGCGTCCGACTGAATTAATGGACAGATTCATTAAGCGTATGGACAGGATATCGCTCGATACTTCTGGTACTATTGCTGCAAAATACGACGAGTATGAGCCCGATCCCACAAAGACATTTACCTGGATGAGCGAGCTTACCATCAAGTACTGTCTGCTCCCCGTATGGTTCATGACGGTTGAATCCGGCGGCAGTACATATCAGTTTGCAGTTAACGGCCAAACGGGCGAAGCAAGCGGTCAGGTGCCGACGACCGAAGCTGTTGATAAGCTTGACGCTCTCGTAAGATTTACAAACAGCAAATGGAGACGGGTTCCGTTAATCGGGGCATTCATAGTGCCTGCCGTATTATTCGTGATTACTTTTTCTGGTACCAGTGACCGGTTCCTCTATGCAGTATTTCTGACATTGTGTTTTATCGAGTTGCTTCTTATTGCTACGAACATTGCGCTTTCTGTCATCCGTTCGCTCGGAGAAAAAACTTCCCGCAGGATCCACGGTACTGTAGATGTCGTTAATGACTTCGACAAAGCACCCGGAATGGATTCTTATCTCGATACCACGCGCGGGACAAAACTGACGGTCGACGAATACAATTACCATTTTGAAATGGAACGTGCTGAACAAAAGGCGCGTGGCGACGACGGCACTGTTTTCGATTCCTGACGCCAACGCAACAAACCCTGCTGTTTATCTGTATATTCAGTAAGAGTGTTTATGAAAGGTACAGGAACAGTATTTATGGAAAAGCTTAAAAAAGCAGTAGCTGCAGGACTAATTCTGCTGATTGGTTTAATCCCGCTCACAGCATGCGGTAAAACAAAACAGACAGAAGAACCGGCCCGTTCTTCCGAGGTAACCCAGGCACAGGTGTCAAGAGGACCTTTGAACGTAGAGAAGGTCACTTATCTGGTCTACATCGGCGGTTTGCCGAATGTTGAGATGTACATCATCACATCTGACCTCAAAGTGGAAAAATACGATATCAAGCCTCTTGATTATGATAAGCACTATGACTATTTTGAAGGAGAATTACCGCCTGAGGACCAATACGAGCTCACCGAATATGAGATATCCGACCTTGAATGGTCAAGCATCGTAAACGTATTAACCAGAGTAAACTTCATGGAGCTTGATGAAGACATGTCCACCAAAGAAATAATCGATGACGGTGCAAGTTTATACATCAGGGTCGAGACAACCGATTCCGTGAATACTTCCGGCGGATATATGGCAGGCTATGATGATAATGCTGACAGCAGAAGATTTGCGAAAGCGCGCGAAATGATTGAAAATGCAATAAAGTGAATGCAATAATTACCGGCGCAAACAATAAAACCAAGGGGGTGTCACAGAGCAATGAGGCGCCCTCTTCTTTTCCTGTTTTTCGAAAATATTATATCGTTATTCGATAAATTTTAGTTGTATTTCAATATCTGCCGCGCTAATATGTCCTCAACAGGAAAACAATGTTTACGGGAGATATGGGTATGAGTTCTAACAAGGAAACCGTCGCCAAGGGCATTATCATTGCGGCAATTCCGGTCATATTGATCGTGTTGTTTTTCCGGGGGCTTTTTTCGCTTGCAGGTTTTAAAGTCACCAAGGACCTGTCATATGATGCAAAGGTAAGCCAGGCAGAGCAGGCTCTATTGCCGGACATCGCTGAATATGTCGACCGCTATGGCCTGAGAGGATTCCAGGACGTGGACCTTCAGATCGAGACTGTTAAATTTGTCAGCATCGATGAGCTGGTCAGTGCATTTCCTTATCTTTCATCTTATAAATCTGCCCAGACGCATACCGGAAGTGATGTCAAGAATAAGAAAGCCACCATTTATGAGATTGAATCTTTCAAACCTTCCCAGGACAATACATCATCTCTTCCTCTGGATACAAGTTCCATAAAACCTGAATCCCAGAGGAAAAACTGGACCTGGGAATACAGCATCTATGAATACAGTGACGGAAGCTGCAGGTTCGTCATACTGGTCAAGCCGTATTAAGAGCAAACTGTGATAAAGTACGGGTATTAATTCAATCGAGGAATAAGAATGCTCGTACATCCTATAGCACCGGTTTTCGATAAAGATTCGAAAATACTGATCCTGGGAAGTTTTCCTTCTGTTAAATCCAGAGAAGAAGGCTTCTTTTACGGGCATCCGCAGAACCGTTTCTGGAAGGTAACCTCGCAGGTCTTTGGAGAGGAACTTCCCGTTACGATCGATGAGAAAAAGGCTTTCCTAATCAGAAACCACATAGCGGTGTGGGATGTTATCGGTTCCTGCGAGATAGAAGGTTCTTCGGATTCAAGCATCAGGAACGTTACGGTCAATGACCTGTCGGTCATATTGGATACTGCAGATATCAGAGCAATCTTTTTGAACGGCAAAAAGGCAGAACAATACTATAAGAAATACATCTTCCCTGCTCTGAAACGCGATGCGGTATGCCTGCCTTCGACAAGTCCTGCCAATGCTGCATGGAGCCTTGATAAGCTCACAGATGCCTGGAAGGTCATAATAGATACCGCAAAATAACCTAACTCTTTTTGCAACATTTGGAGTTTTCGTTCTGTATAAAGGGCAACAAACCAAATACAAAAGGGGTTTTTAATATGAAAAAGTCTGCTATAACTGCTGTTTCTATATTATTGATAAATTCATTTTTGTTTTCGGGCTGCCAAAAGGATCCTGAACTCACACGTGAACAGAAAAAATGGATCTCACAGATGGAGGACTGGTATCCGGATGACGAGTTCACCTATACCCATCATGGTGTGGCTTTCCTTGGTGCATATCAAGAAAATGTCATCATCCTTAAGTCAGAAAATTACCCTGATTTCACTTTTGAATTCTACGAAAAAGGCGGCGAACTCTACAGTTATTACCCCACCGAATATCATAGGGAGGCAATAGAAGAATACTATACCGATACACTTGACGGATATTTTAACGCCAGAAAAATGGAAGTCGTTTATAAGGACCACAACTATAAGGCACGTCCGTGCGAATACATGAGCGATGAGGAATTCATCGAAAAGCACACGACAAATGAACTGGATATCTACCTTACTTACAGACACAGCGACACTTATCCGACACAGGATGAGATGGTAGCCCAGATCCTGAAGTATGCGGAATTTCTTGAAGGAAATTGTGAGCTGAACATATATTTGAAGTCTTCAAGTGCGGATACAGATTACGATTATCTTTACCGTTTCGTCTGCAACAACGAAAAGATCACATGCCTTCTCGTTTATAAAGGCGACCGTAAAGACAGTGATTATGATGACCTCTGCAGAAACATGCAGTTGGAAGACGCACTGGAAGAGTACGCGTACTAATCTGAAGTTTATTGGTATTTTTTCTTTAATCTATCCAGTTATTAATATTCATTCAAAACAGTATACTTATGTATGAAAAGGCATTCGTTGCGCATGACGCAATCTGCCGGAAGGGGCTGTTTTGTTTATGAATACATTTTCTGAAAAACTCACCGAAAACGTAAGCAAGGTCATTGTCGGAAAGGATAAGCAGATAGAGCTTTTACTTGTATCTCTCCTTGTCGGAGGACACGTACTGCTCGAAGACGTTCCCGGAACAGGAAAAACAAAGACTGCTAAAGCACTTGCCCAGTCACTTGATCTCGACTTCAAGCGCGTTCAGTTCACGATAGACCTCCTGCCATCAGACCTTACCGGCATCAACTTCTTCGACCGTGAAGCAAACTCTTTCGTATTCAGAAAAGGTCCTGTCTTTACAAACATACTTCTAGCAGATGAGATCAACCGTGCCACGGCAAGAACACAGTCGAGCCTTCTTGAGTGCATGGAAGAAAAACAGGTAACTGTCGACGGCGACACAAGAAAACTCGATCTTCCCTTCCTCGTTATCGCAACACAGAACCCTGTCGAATCACAGGGTACATTCCCGCTTCCCGAAGCGCAGCTCGACCGCTTCCTCATGATGCTCAAGATGGATTATCCGACCCACGATGAGAGCATCTCGATCTTAAAGAGATTTGCGACAGAAGACCCTCTCGACACCCTCGCACCGGTTGCTTCAAAAGAAGAGATCTTCTCGATGCAGCAACAGGTTAAGAATGTATTCGTCTCTGACCTTCTTTACGACTATGCGGCTCAGATCGTTGAAGCTACAAGAGAGTCATCCGATATCGCAGTCGGGGCAAGTCCGCGTGCGCTTCTCGCATTCGTATCCGCTGCCAAAGCACTGGCATTTATCCGCGGAAGGTACAACTGTATTCCTGACGACTTTAAAGAACTCGCAGTGCCTGTGCTTGCGCACCGCCTCACGATCCGTTCACACGGTGCTCTTTCCAAAGACGGAAAATTCATATCAAAGCGTGATACCGCTGCAGGCATCATTAACGGAATACTCGGCAGAGTTCCCTGCCCCACGGAAGACTTCAGCACTAACAAATAAAGATGGAACTACTGGTACTCGTAGGAATACTTTTCGCGCTGTTCATAGCAGAGATAATCTACTATCGTATTCACGCGCTCGAAAAACTTCATCTCAAAGTCGAATTCTCCAAAGATGTCGCGCAATTCGGTGAAGACATAGAACTGGTCGAGATTGCGGAAAACAAGAAAAGACTCCCTCTGCCCTTCATTATTCTTAAATTCGAAGCACCGCGCGAGATCAGGTTCTACGACATGGAAAACACATCAACGTCCGACCTGCTCTACCGTACGGACATGCTCACCATGAAGGCATTCTCCAAGCATACCCGCCGCATAAAAGCACAGTGCACGAAGCGCGGTTATTATGTTTTCCCAAGAGTCGGAATAACCACTTCCGACCTGCTTCTTGTAGAACATTTCACCACGGATTTCCAGAATGAATCCCACCTCACCGTTCTTCCCGAAGTTCTGAGTGTAGATCAAATGCAGATGCTGACTTCGGTAACGTTAAGTGAGCTCCAGTGCAGAAGGACTCTTCTTACAGATCCGTTCACTCTTGCCGGTATCCGCGAATACGGTCCCAACGATCCTATGAAAATCATCAACTGGAAAGCGAGCGCAAGGACAGGTGAACTGATGGTTAACCAGAACGCATCCACCTGCGCCCAGAAGGTCCATATATTCGTTAATCTCGAGTACTACAACAACAAGCATTCCACATCGCTTTTAGAGAAATCGATAAGCCTTGCCTACACATATCTCATCGGTCTTGCAGAACTCGGAATCCCCGCATCGATATACACCAACGGCGCGGATGTCATTTCAGGAGCGCCTGTTATCTCAGAGACGGATCTCGGTTCTGCCACACTCGATGAACGCGCGGTAATGCTCGCCAGGATCGACTTGAAAACTCCTGCTCATCCTTTTGCAGAGACACTCGAAAAGTACATCCGGGCAACGGAAAGAGATGACTTTATCGTGATCATCTCACCCCAGTACAACGGAAGTTTCAGAACGCTTCTTACAGAGATAAAATCACGCCGGCCTTCACTCTTCTGGCTCATGCCGAGTTACAGGACAACTCCTGATGCAGATCCCGAACCCGGGATCGCCCCTTCTTACATGAGATGGGAGGTGCGCGGCAATGACTGATATAAGAGACATCAACTCCACACGCCAGACTTCCAGGGATATTGAAGGAAATACCGTCATCACCTTACGCGACAGTCTCCTTGCCGAGATCATGTTATCGGTTATCATGGGCATCACCCTGCTCTCATGCATGGTGGTAATAAAGAGCTACATAGACATAATCGACGTCAGCATATACATGCAGTTCGTGCCGCTCATTTTGTCAGTCATCCACGTGCTTATAAGAAGGACCACGATCAGATCGCAGTTCCTGATATTCATCCTTCACCTTGTATCTGACGTTCTGTTTTTCTTTATCGTTACCGCCATTCCGGTTCTTCAGTATGGAAACAGCATAGCCAACAGGGTTTATCTTGCAGCGATAATCATTGCATTTACGTTATTCTCACTTTTCTACAGGCTAAAGCCGGCATTCTCGGCTGCAGATGCTCAATTCATAGCCTTCCCTTTAGCAATACACATTGTCTTCTATCTTCTTTATGTGGTTGCCAGACAGGAGAAGTTTTCGAGAAACATAATCATCCACGCGGTAATAATCACTGTGATCTTTATCATCATGCGCCAGATTGCTGTTTTCGACGCCAAGTTCTATCACTCGATACACAAATCATCCAAGCCGATAGCCCTGCTTAAAAAGCAGAACAACAGAACGGTAGCAGGTCTCATCATAGTTATCGCAGTAGCTCTGCTTGCACTCACAGTATTCCCGACAGAGTGGCTCTCAAACATCGTTCTGGCAGTCATAAAAGCTATAGGCAGATTCATTGCCTTCCTGATCTCATTACTGGAAAAGATCTTCATTGATGATTCAACGATCACTATTCCGATGCAGGTAGCTGAGCTTACCGAAGAAGCTGGCGAGATGAATCCATATCTTGAGATCTTCGGAAGATTACTCGCATTTATTTTCCTGACAACCGTTACGGTTCTCATCATTGGTGCGATCCACAGGCTTGTAAGAAATGCTCCTAAATACAAGAAAAATGAAGTTACCGAATCTGATGCGCTTACCGACACGATTGAAGACATCCGTCCCGAAAAGAGATCCTTCACGACAAAAGGCCTCAACTTCGGCACAGGCCACGAACGCCGCATAAGAAAGCAGTTCTACGCCAAGACCCGCAGAGCCATGAAAAAGGGTCTTCCCGTCTCAAATTCATCCACACCCGGACAGATTGAAAACGTCCTGCGCTCTGCCGGCGACCGTGAGATCTCCGGCCTCAGAAAAGAATACGAGAAAGTGCGTTACGGCAGGAACTGAAAAAGGGCATCCTAAGAGACACCCCTTTTCAGTTTTCTTCTCTATTCCCTATTACTCAGTGATGAGCGAATATGCTGATATCTTTTTGATCCTGCGTGACAGGCCGTATACCATGAGGTATGACGCTATCACACCGAAAACAATGACCAGCACCATCATCCAGGGAGCAGCTACCATATTGCTCCTGGATACGCCGTAAGCGCTTAAGAGCAGCGTCAAGAACTTATTTGAATTCATGATTCCTATTATTGTACCTGCACTGATTCCGAATATGATGGACGGCATCATCGAGAGTGAGAGCTCTGTTCTGAGCTGCTTACTCGTAAAGCCCAAAGCCTTCTTGATACCGAGTTCCTTCTGGCTCTTGATAATGATGGTCTTAATAAGAAGCATCATGGTGAGCCAGATAACTGCAAGCGACACTATGATAAGAACTATGCAGATAACTCTTGCGAGCATGATGGTCGGATCTGCGCCTTCTGCCAGAGCAGTGCAGAAATCCACATACATCAGGAGTTTGTCACCAAAGATGCTATCAACATTTTCGATTACTTTTGCAGCCTTGGCAGGCACTGAACCCTCAACGGTAAGGTACAGATTACCTTTTCTGCATTCATGTCCGAGATGCATTGTTCCGTCCTCATTCATAAGGACGATCAGGCCGTAGTTATCGCTGCTCTGCGCAAAACCCGTGACAGTATATTCAAAACTGTGTCCGGCTGTCTCAAGGATGATCATGTCGCCGAGCATGATGTTCTTGCTCTCGGATAATTTCTTGCCGATGGCAATCTCATCATCATATTTGGGAAGTCTTCCTTCGAGCATGTTGACATTCGGAACCTGATTCCAGTCTTCAGTAACGTTTATCAGAGTGTTGGTTCCATCTAAGTCTGCGTTAAAACTGTCCTTCCACCATACATGTTCGACATAAGGAAGATCCTCAACCTCATAGATCGGATTGTTATCTCTGATATTGACCATGACATCAGCATAGCTGTCACTTAAAAGTGCCTGAAGGTTTTCCGGCCTGAATCCGACGTTATATCCGACAAATACCGCAATGGCCATGCTTACTCCGATAGAGAACATTACAACCGTTACAAGTATGTTCTGCTTCTTTGAAGCAAAGGAACTCTTCAATGCCATAAGCCATACAAGAGGTCCGCCTGTTGTATCGAGCGGAACAACGTTTCTTTTGAAGCTGTGGCTCTTAAGTCCGAAACGCAATGCAATAACCGGATCTAATCCTTTGATAGAACTTGTCGACTTCAGGGCGACAAGGAAAGATGCTCCTACGATAACAATTCCCGTAACTGCAAATGAGACCGGATCAAATGGATGATCCCAGGACATGTAAGCAACAGATCTTAAGAGAACTTCCAAAGGAGATATGATCAGATATATCAGTGCGGAACTTACCAGGAAGCCGATCCCTGCCGTAATCACAAACTCAAGGATATGAGCAGTTCTGATCTGATGCGTTGTATATCCGAGTGCTTTCAATGCACCGATGTTTGTTATGTTCTGTTCAATGCTGTTGGTTATTCTAAAGTAAATAACGATCAAAACGACCAATGTGATGATTACCGCAAAGGCACAAAGAAATACAGAAATGATGTTGATCATCTGTGTATACATGAGTTGGAACTCATTGATGGAATAGATTTCTGAAACAATCTGCCTGCTGTCAAACTCATTGCACAGTTTGTTGTATTCATCACCTGCATCCACGCCGTCAGCAAGCTTGATGGTTATCTGATAGACCGGGTATACATCCCCTGAATTAAGCTCAGCCAAAGTAACGGGATCGATGTAAAACAGGTTATAAAGTGAGATGCTTTCATAAAAACCGGCTACAGTAAATACCTTTTCCCTTCCATTGATCTTAAGCGTTATCTCATCACCGGCTTTATATGCGCCTTTGAATATTTCCTGGTTGTACAGTCTTGACATATAGATCGGTTCGTCCACCGGATCTCCATACAGATCAACAAATACAGGCTTGTCGATCGTACCCCATTCTCCATAGGGCACGTACGCATAAGATCCCGATACGTTTTCGAGAGCATCCTTGGAATCCGGATCGATGTCATCACTTACAACTTCAGTAGGAAGCGTGATCGTAGGGACAAGCTCATAGTAGTCCACTTCGGGCAAAGACGAGATGTAGTCCAGGATAGATCTTCTTTCCTCTTCATCATAGGTTGCCATCAAAACCATGAGATCAGCTGAATTTAGTTCTTCTACTTTTCTCGCAAACTGCGAATTGTAGCCGAGGATCAGCAAGAGTCCCAGATGCATGAGAAATGATGACAGGATAACGATCAAAAGGAAGCTGATCATATGCGACATGTCTTTGCGGAAATTGGCTTTAATCAGTTTTCCTAACATTTCTTACCATCCCATTTCCGTAAGGAAACTACGGAGCTTATCATGACGTTCACGGTCGCCTGAGACATATGCGCCTAAATCGCATTCGCCGCTTATCGTACCGTCTTTCAAATATATGATCCTGTTTCCTCTTCTCGCGGATTTCATATCATGCGTAACCATAAGGATCGACTGGCCCTTGCGGTTTACATCCGTCAATACGTTCAATACCTGGTCTGACGATGAGCTGTTAAGAGCTCCCGTCGGCTCATCGGCAAATACCATGTCCGGTGAGTTGATGATCGCGCGGACAATTCCCACTCTCTGGGCTTCACCGCCAGAGAGCTGGTTCGGGAACTTGTTCCAGAGCTTGGGTTCAATGCCGACCTGCTTCAGAAGTTCTTTGGCATTTGCATTAAGCTTTCTTTTGTTCTGACCTGTCAGAAGACCTGCTGTAAGGACGTTGTCCAGAACGCTCATGGAATCCATGAGATATACCTGCTGGAAAACGAATCCGCAGTGCTTTCTTCTGAAGATGGCCAATTGGTCACTGTTAAATTCTGTTATGTTTCTGTTTGAGAAATAGACTTTTCCAAGACTTGCCTTATCCATTCCGGACAATGCATATAGAAGTGTCGATTTACCTGCACCGGAAGATCCCATGATGACCGTAAAGTCACCTTCGTAGATCTCCGTGTCCAGATTTTTTATGACATGCTGCATTACACCGCCCGAGGAAAAGCTCTTACACAGTTTCTCAGTTCTGATAATGCTTTTCTTAGGCATACTTCTTTTCCCTTACCTTGCGAATGATGTTTACTACTACGATTATAACTACGATTGCACCTACTGCTGCAATTACATATACCATGTTAAATGAAGGAGATTCTTCTGTCACAAGCTCTACCGGAGCAGGCTCTTCTACAGTAAGGTTCATTGTCTTTGATATCTTGTAGGAATTGCCGTCAGCATCCTCATAAGTAACGTTTACCTTGATGTCTCCGCTGCCTACTTCTGTTCCCTTAAGAGAGAGGTCAACTGTTGTGTTATTGCCTTTTTCGAGAGTGCCGACAACAGTATCCGTATTGTTGATCATGTCACCTTCAACGGAAACTGCTACATTGTAAATGCCTGTCTTACCTGTGTTGTTAAGCTTCATCGAAAAGCTTGTCTTGGTATCGATCTCGATATCATTCTTTGTGAGCTTCATGTCTGATACGGAAAGTGCAGGTGTCTGGTAGATCGGAATAACGACCTCAGAAGAATCCTGATAATACATCTTCTCCATGTCTTCGAATTCATAGCTGATGTTTACTGTATAAGGCTTGGGGTCAAGGTCTGATCTTGAAGCCATCGTTATCGTTACATCAAACTCTTCTTCATCTTCAACGGAATCCACATAGTAAACGTTGGTGCCGTTTACGGGGTAAATGTTGTTGTCTTCACTTGTGAATGCGATCTTGATGTTGTAAAGGTGTGTATCTTCTGATTCGTTGATGAAGTGAACCGTTAAGTCGAACTCATCACCTGCGTTGATCTTGTCCTTGCTGACTTCACTGCCTGTGACCATAAGCCTGGGTGTGTAATAAGCAGCGTGGACGTCATTCTGAAGTGCTGTTACTCCTGAGAAGCCTACTGCCGCAATCGTTGCGCAGGCTGCTGTTGCCAATGCCTTTGTTAAGAGCGTTTTCATGTTTTTCTATCTCCGTTTCCATTTTATTGTGATACGGAAATTCTACAGAAAACAACCTTAACTGACTTTGCGCCAACCTTAAGATAAGATTAATTTTCGTCAGGCGATCTTAAAATACAGGGTAACCCTGAGGCCCTTATCAGCATTTGCGACCTCAAGCTCGCCTTCCATCTTTTCCATGAGTTCGTAAGCAATCGCAAGGCCTAATCCCGATCCGGGTTTGCCTTTTGCATTCTCGCCCCTTCGAAATCTCTTGGTGATCATGGGAAGGTCGTCGTTGGAAACACCACCGCCCTCATCGGTAAATGACACTACAAGACAGTCATCTTCAATGTGTGATTCAAGATGGATCTTAGTGTCGGCATACTTATAGGAGTTGGTAATTATATTATTAATTACCTGGACGGTTCTTAACGGATCGCATACGATGATGCATTCTTCAACACGTGTATCGGAAACATAATCAAGATAGTCCGCATCATTTATTATCTTATCGAGGATGCTGCTCTCCTGCTCGGACAGGTCCACACTGAGCTCGTTAAGATCAGTCAAAGCCTCAGTGAAAAGGTCTGATACCATGACATCGATGTTGTCGGCTTTTGCAACGATAGAACCCAATCTTTCCTTTGATTTCTCATCGGTGCTCTGTGCTTCCAGAAGTTCACCCAATGCCTTAATGGATGCGACAGGAGTCTTTATGTCGTGGGACAGCTGGGATATGAGTTCCATCTTGCTTCGCTGCGCTTCATATTCCTTCTGTTTAGCGTCATTAAGTTCGCTTCTCATGATGTCAAAGCTTTCCGTAAAGCTTCCGAAGATATTGCCCCTGTCCATCTTCAGAGGCTTATCGAGGTTACCTGAAGCGACATCGGCAGCAAACTCTTTAAGCTTGTCGAATGGCCTTACAATATTCATGTAGACCCACAAAAGGAACAGCGAGATAATAACGGCTTCGATCACAACGATAATGATGAATCTTTTGATGTAAGTCTTTTGGTTATTAGCCATCAGGGTCGTGAATTCGTTATCGATGAGGAGCTTTCCAACCACTTCACCGTCAACCTTAATGTCTCTGATAGTATATCTTTCTGTGGTCGCGCGGCCTAGATCTACGGGCATTCCCATCTCAGTCCTGACAAGGATATTGCCGTCATTATCAATAACTTCATAGTTGATCCCGTCTTTCTCGGGAACGAAAGATGCATGCTTTTTCTTTATTGATTCCCAGTCATCTGAGAGCTCATTAAGCAGTTCATTTACTACGGTGTTATCGAGATTGCCATTTGACTGCAGCGCACTGCTGTTCAGCAAAACGACCGGAACCAACAAAGTGATAGTCAGCAGGACGGCTAGTAAAACAAATCTCTGTTTCATTATCCTTCCGCCTTAAAAAGATATCCTCTGCCACGTGCTGTCTTAATGTATACAGGTTCATTGGGATCGTCTTCGAGCTTTTCCCTTAAGTGTCTTATGTGTACGTTTAACGTGCCATCGGAAACAAAGCTGTCATCCCATACGTTATTGAATATCTCTTCCTTGCCGATGACCTTGTTTCTGTTATTGGCGAGATAAGTCAGAAGCTTATATTCCATGGCCGTAAGAGATACTTCGTTTCCGGCCTTATAAACAATGCCTGAGCCGATATCTATCTTTATGTCTCCGAAAACCAGTACGTTATCTGATTTCTTTTCCGTGGATTCATATCTGTTAAGGACAGCCTTGACCTTCGCAAATAAAACATTAAGCGAATAAGGCTTTGTGATGTAGTCGTCGCCTCCGATATTAAGTGCCACGACCATGTCATCATCAGAAGATCTTGCGCTGATAAAGAGGATCGGCGAATCAATAGTCTCTCTTAATGTCTTGCAAAGAGAGAAGCCTGATGCATCGCCGAGGTTGATATCGAGCAGAATGACACCCGCCTCATTATCCTTGAAAAAATCCAAGGCCTCCTGAGACGTGAGAACATATTTGGAACTGATTCCCATCATGTTGAAATATTCAGATGTGGATTCAGCAAGTTCCTTTTCGTCATCAATGATCAAAACACTATATTTCATGGCAAAAGTATATCACTTAAATTTTCAGACAAATACATATTTGCGTTTCAGGACAAATATAATGAAATTGTCAAACAAAAAATGTACTGTTTATATTTATACTATATTCATTAAATTGGGACAGGAATGTATCAGTTAAATGAGTTTTTTCGAGGTTTTATATATTGATCCCGGCACAGGAGGAATGCTCTTCACCGTGCTGTTCGGTATCTTCGGTGTGGCCATATTCGGTTTTCGCGCACTGTTAATGAAACTCAAATTCTCTCTTGGCAGCGATAAGAATGCAAAGATCAACAACGAGAAACTGCCGATAGTCATTTTCTCTGACCATAAAAGGTACTGGAACGTATTCAAGCCGATCACTGATGAACTCGAAGCAAGACACCAGAAGGCCGTCTATCTTACATGTTCCGAAGACGATCCGGCTTTGAATGCAAAATACGAATACATCACCGCTGAATATCTGGGAGAAGGCAACAAGGCCTTCTCAAAGCTTAATCTTCTTAATGCATCGGTTGTTTTATCTACAACTCCGAGCCTTGATGTTTTCCAGTGGAAGCGTTCCGAGAATGTTGACTTCTATATCCACATTCCCCACATGTCCAATGACATTACCCTGTACCGTATGTTCGGCCTTGATCATTACGATGCGATCATCGTGTCAGGTGAATACCAGGAAAAACAGATAAGACAGCTTGAAGAAGCACGTGAGCTCCCTGCCAAAGAGATCGCTCTCTGCGGCATTCCATACATGGATGAGATGAAGAAAAGGTTCGACGGTTCCGATGCGGTCCCTGCTCACGAGAGAACAGTCCTTCTGGCTCCTTCCTGGGGTGAGAGCGGCCTGCTCTCACGCTTTGGCGAACAGCTGATAGATACACTTTTGTCCACAGGCTATAAGATCATAATAAGACCTCATCCCCAGTCTTTTTCATCAGAAAAAGAGATGATAGACAGACTCATGTCTAAATACAATGACGATACAAAGGTTACATGGAACAGGGACAATGACAACTTCAATGTCCTTATGGAATCAGACATTCTTATCTCTGATTTCTCCGGTGTAATCTTTGATTTCTCACTCGTATTCGATAAGCCCGTTATCTACACCAACGCTAAATTCGACGTTAATCCTTACGATGCTTCATGGATCGATGATCCGCTCTGGACATTCTCGATCCTTCCCGAACTCGGCATCGAGCTTACCGATGAAAACGTCGGCGACATTAAAAATCTCATCGACAGATGCATTGAAGATTCATCCTTCAAAGAAGGCCGCGACAAGGCACGCTCACAGACATGGGTACATATCGGTGAAGGAACAAAAAGATGCGTCGATTTCGTCATGAAAGAATATAGCGACGTCATTAAGAAGAAAGCTGCAGAAGAAGCTGAGCTGTCTTCTAAAAAAAGCGGAAAGAAAAACAAAAAACAGAAAAAGGAGGGCAAGAAATAATGACCTTCCTGTCTGCGCTTTATACACTTGTAATATCTCCTCTTGAACTCCTGTTTGAGATTATATTCACCATCGCCAACAAGATAATCGGAAATGAAGGTATTTCAATTATCTTCTTAAGTCTCGCGGTAAACTTCCTTGTTCTCCCGCTTTATAAGCGTGCTGATGAACTCCAGGCTGAAGAACGTGACATCCAGGCTAAAATGGCTTCCAGGATCAAGCAAATCAAGCACACATTCAAAGGTGATGAGCGTTTCTTCATGCTCCAGGAATACTACCGTATAAATCACTACAAGCCGATCTATGCGCTTAAGAGTTCCGTATCACTTCTCCTTCAGGTTCCGTTCTTTATTGCGGCATATAACCTCCTGTCAGGAATGCAGAGCCTTCAGGGAATGTCATTCGGTTTTATATCAGATCTCGGAAAAGAAGATGCCACATTCATGATCGGCTCTTTCCCCGTAAACATCCTTCCTATCCTGATGACACTCATCAACGTTGTATCCGGAATCATCTATACAAAGGGACATCCGGTTAAGGAAAAGATCCAGGTATACGGCCTTGCCGCAGTCTTCCTTGTACTGCTCTACAACTCACCTTCAGGACTTGTTTTCTACTGGCTTCTTAACAACGTTTTCTCACTCGTTAAGAATATCTTCTACAAACTTAAAGATCCCAGGAAGGCACTCAGCATCGTGCTTGCAGTTTGCGGTGCGGTCATTCTTGTTCTTACACTCATCAGGAACGACCTGGATGCAAGACAGAAGGTCCTTCTTGCTATGGGCTGTGTAATGCTTGCCCTTCCGCTTGTCTCAGGACTTATCAAAAGCAAGATGGCCGTTAAGGAAAAGCCTGTCAAAAAAGATAAGAAGGTATTCCTTCTCGGAGCAGTCTTCATGGCAACTCTCACGGGTCTTCTTATCCCGTCCTCTGTCATCCACGCTTCGATCTATGAGTTCATCGATGAATTCCATCCTATCAATCCCTGCATGTACACGATTAATGCCATGCTGCTTTCTTTCGGAAGTTTTGTACTTTGGGGCAGTGTTTTCTACTTCTTTATGAGCGATAAGATCAAGGGCGTTTTCTGCAAGGGAATCTGGATCTTATGCGGAGTTGCCACAGTCGATTACATACTCTTCGGAACAAAACTCGGTATCCTGTCTTCAACTCTTCAGTATGAGAACAAGCCGGCATTCGGTATTTCAGATTATCTGATCAACATCGCCGCAGTAATCCTCACCGCTGTTGTTTTCGCGATCGTATACGCAAAGCTTCCCAAGGTACTGAATATCGTTCTCGCCGCAGGCGTTCTTGCCGTAGGCGGAATGGGACTTCTTAATTCTTATAAGGACTGGGATACATACAGCGCATATCACTTCATCAGCTCTTCTTCTGCTGATGATATCCCCGTTATTCCCTTAAGCAAAAACGGACAGAACGTAGTTGTCCTCATGCTCGACAGAGCTGTGGGAACCGAAGTTCCTTACATTTTTAATGAGAACCCTGAACTCATAGAACAGTTTGACGGCTTCACATATTATAAGAACTCCATCTCTTACGGAGCATTTACTAATACCGGCTCTCCTGCTCTGTTTGGCGGATATGAATACACTCCCGAGCGCCTTAACGAGAGAGACGAAATGAGCCTTGAGAGCAAACACAACGAAGCATTAAAGGTAATGCCTGTTATTTTCGGAGATGCCGGATATACGGTTACCATCTGCGATCCTACATATGCAGGTTATCAGTGGACTCCTGACCTTTCAGTCTTTGACGATCATCCGGAATTCCACTGCTACAACACAGACGGACGCTTCAACTATTCAGATGCGATCGAAGGCGTCGACACGGCTTCTATCTCAGCCCGTCTTAAAGATATCCGTGACAGAAACTTCTTCTGCTATTCGTTAATGAAGATCTCCCCTGTTCTTTTGCAGGAGACGATTTACGACGGCGGTCTTTATAACGAAGCAATATCAGGAAACGCATCTTCGAATGATCTTGAGGACCAGCTGTCTCTTACACAGACAATGGACGGCATCTCAAAGAGCACCGGCTACGACGCTCCTTTCCTGCAGGCATATTCAGTACTCACCAATCTGCCTAACATCACAGAGATCAGCGACGGCTCCGAAAACACATTCCTCATGATGTCCAACGACACGGCTCACGAACCCTGCCTGCTGCAGGAACCTGAATATATTCCCGCATTAAACATAGACAACACAGCTTACGATACCGATATGGTCTCACGCTTCACGATTGACGGAAGAACAATGAGAGTTACTAACGAAGACCAAATCACCGCATATCACGCAAATATGGCCACATATATCCAGCTCGGAAAGTGGTTTGATTATCTGCGCGAGAACGGTGTCTACGACAATACGAGGATCATCCTTGTTTCCGACCACGGCAGAGACCTTGATCACTTCGACATCAAGTGCGGCGACATGGACATGGAATACTTCATGCCCGTTGTCATGGTTAAAGACTTCAATGCTTCCGGGTTCACGGTATCAGAAGAGTTCATGACCAACGGTGATACACCAACGCTTGCAACTTCAGGAATCATTGAAGATCCCACTAATCCCTTCACAGGCAATCCTATTAATTCCGATCCGAAGAACGGTCCGCAGACAATCTTCTATTCAAGCATTATCGAGACTGATATCAACAACGGCAATCAGTTCCTGCCTGGCTCATGGTACACATTCCAGGGCTGCCCTTATGACCCTGATGCCTGGGAATACAACGGCGATCACTGATACAAACTTAATTCATGTCAAATGATCAGAGGCCGCCTCATCTGTTTTGAGACAGCCCCTGAATTAATTAAGGATTTAACCTTAAGGTTATTTCTTCTTTTTGCCCTCCGGAGCAGCGGCACTTTCCGTGCCATCTCCAATCTGGGCTTTAGCATCCTTGATGAAGCTTGCGACGATAAGTATCATTACGATTCCGATCGGGAACGCAGCGATGATGGATACCGTCTGAAGGTTAGCCATTGTTCCTTCTGAAAAGATCAAAGCGATAGGAAGCATGATAAGAAGCACTGCCCAGAAGAGCTTCATCTTCTTGCTTGCAGTCTCTTCACCTTCTATGTTTTTGTAGCTGTAGTTGGAAGCAACCATTGTGATGCTGTCGAAAGATGTTGCGTAGAAAGCGAACATTGCGAGAGCAAGTACTACAAGGAACACAGGTGCCAAAGGAAGCTGGTGGATGATGTCGATGATGGTCTGATAGAGATCGTCACCGTTTGCATGATACTGAGCTACAGCATCGAATCTTCCGTGAACCTTAAGGCCGAGACCGAAGTTACCTAGGATGATAAATGAGATCAATGTACTTGCAGTACCGAAGATGTAAGATCCCATGATTACCTGCTTGATCGTTCTGCCGCGGCTGATCATGCCCATGAAGAAAGGAGCAGCAACGCACCATACCATCCAGTATGCCCAGTAGAAGATCGTCCAGTTCTGTGCAAATCCTGCTTCAGTTCTGGTCGCATCTGTCCATGTGGAAAGGCCGAAGAAGTTCTGGACCATGCTGCCGAGTGATGTAACACCTGTCTCTATGGAGAATCTTGCCTCACCGCCCAGAATGAATACGTAAGCAAGGATTATTCCGAATAAGATCATGCAGATCTTGGAGAGCATGTTAACGCCCTTAAGACCGTTCATTACTGATGTAGTATAGATTCCGCAGACTACGATGAGGATTCCGATAGATACATACTTAGATGCTTCAATGCCAAAGAGGTTTGTGAGGATCATTGAAAGCAAGGGAGTAGCGATCGAGAAGGTTGTTGCTGTACCTGCGATGAGAGCGATAACTGCAAGGATATCGATTACCTTACCGAGAACACCGTCAGTGTGCTTGCCGAGGATAGGTCTGCATGCTTCTGAATACTTCTGCTTGTGGCAGCCTCTTACGTGAAGCATGAAGCCGAAAGCAGCTGCGAGAACAGCATAGAAGCTCCACGGGATAAGGCTCCAGTGATAAAGCGGGAATGTTGCTGACCACTCGTTAATGTCACCCATTGCCAGAACATGGGGTTCTTCGTAGTAGTAGATCCACTCACAGAAAGAGTAGAAAAGGATATCGGATGCAAGACCGCATGTGAACACCATCGCACCCCAAGAGAAGAAACCATACTTCGGTTTTTCGCCGGGTTTACCGATCGTGATCTTTCCGATTTTCGAATACGCAAGCCATAAAGATACAAGGAAGAATCCCAAACCGATAATGAGATAGTATACTCCGCACCTGTCTCCCAAAAAGCTTCTGATCACTTCCAGTGCAGCTGTGGAATTCTCAGGTGCGATAATGAAATATGCGCACAGAATGAGAATACAGCCGAAAGGAATGAATGTCGTAAACGGATCGATCTTCCTTTTGCTCACTTCTTTCGCAACACTTTTACCTGCCATAACAACTCTCCTCTGTATTTTTATAATGTGAATCAATTTTTGTCAGTTCTTCAAAACTGTCGATCTCAAGGATGTCCTCACGGTTCATTATCCTAATCCCCAGCCTGAACCTGTCAGGATGAAGAAACATCGGAATATCATCCCAGTAAACGTCGTGATTTTTCTTTGTCTCAAATTCGAGCTCAAGAAGTTCTTTAAGTGTGCGCCCGTCTTCTGCGCTCCATCTTGATACGCTGTATAACTGCCATCCGTGCTCGCCGCCTGTTCTGGAACATGAGGTTACCACGCCGTCTTCGACTTCCATGAGCCATTCATCAGTATGACCTTCACTCCATACGGCGTTATAGCCTGACAGAGTGAAATGAGGTTCCAGTATCTTCCCGTTATAGATGATCTGGTCACCGTCCAGGATGATGCTGTCTTCAAGATGTTCACGTGCGGCATAAAGCGAACTGATGTTGTTGCATGTATCGTAAAAAGGATTCTCGATAAGAGTCACGCCTGACTCTTCTGCCCACTTATAGAATTGTTCCTTAAGGTAACCGACGACAACATAGATCTCGTTGATGCCGTTATTTCTTAACGCACTGACAACAGAATCAATCATTCTGGTTCCGTTGACCTTTATCAGAGGCTTAGGTGTGTCAAAAGTTACAGGCTGCATTCTCTTTCCAATGCCGGCAGCCATTATGACAGCTCTCTTAACTGTATTCACACAGTCACTCAATTCCGTATTTACCTCCGATAAGTTCTTTGGCATATCTGAAGTATTCTTTTGCGTAACGGTACTGGCGGAGGCTGTATTCACCGAACTCAACACCTAACATCTGCTTATATTCGCACCAGTTGGACCAGAGAAGTCCGCACATGGCGATGTAGCAGTATATCTTTGCTCTCGTCTCAACATCACAGTTGCCCTCAAAATACAGGTCAATGAGATGGTCGCATTCCTGCTTATCGTAAAGGCTGTATATACAGAACATCGCTATGTCAACATGCGGATCCTGCATGCCTGAATATTCCCAGTCAATGAGCAACACCTTACTGTCTGCTCCATCGCGAGATAAGAAAAGGAAGTTATCAGGTACGGCATCAATGTGTGTCAGGCAGTAGTCTTTTTCGAGACTGTCAACGAAAGAACGGAGCTTATAAACATTTGCTTTTGTATCGTTATAATCGCCATATACAGAGGACTTTCCCTCCCTTAATGATTCATAAAATTCAATGTGCTCGAAAATATCGAATGAATGGTTAACTGATAACTTCAGATCATGGAATTCACGGAGCCTCTTCATGCAGCGTGTAATGTCGGATTCGGAAGAAGGATCGCATACTCTTATCGAATCGAGAAAATCAGTAATCTTATATCCGTTATCGGGATTGATATAGACAGGCTCATTGCTGAGATCAAGACCTGAGATTACACTGTAAACCTCTGCTTCCTGTTTGCGGTCGATCAGCTTATCAGTGCCTTCACCCGGGATCCTCATAACATACTTTGAACCCTTTACGGTGAATACAAACGACCTGTTGGTCATTCCTTTTTTCAGTGTTTCAAGATTGGTGATCTCATTTTCTTTGCAGCCGAAAACTTCGGAGATCGTACGGATGGCATCTGATTTTAACTGGCTGGATTTGGAATCCGTGTTCCTGAGCTGTTCGTATGTATTGATCTCGACATATTCATTGCTGTCGATCATTTTGGCAGCAATGATCAGCTTATCGTTATTGACCAGGGTACTTTCCCAGAAATCATTCGGATGAGTCTCATCCATGAGCTTCAGGTTCTCTTTAACAACTTCTGATTCAGGTTCGATGAGATATGCGATTCCGACCATCTCATTGCCTTTGCCGCTCTTATGATCTATTGCGATCTCGTTTTTTCTGTTGACACGCACGAGGCTCTCAGGTGATGTCTGATTGCTGAGCATATACCATGAATGAAGTTCTGTCTTGCTGAAAGGATTTTTCGCGCACCAGATATCACAGGGCACGATGTACGAATTATTTATCTTATTACGGACCAGATTCAATGAATGAAGATTGTTCTTCCTGAAGTAATCGCTGTTAACCGTAAGCTTTACGCCGTATTTGTCGATCAGATACTCGAAGCTTTCCTTCATGAAACCGATAACTACCGTAATATCATTTACGCCGGCCTCGTGAAGCTGCTTTATGAGACGCTCGATAAGTCTCTCACCATTAACCTCGAGCAATGCCTTGGGGAATGACATGTTTACGGGAACCATTCTCATTCCGGAACCTGCTGCGAGTATAATCGCATTCTTTGGAGAATTCTTTGTGATAAGGGATTCCGCTTTATCTGTAAGCTGATTCAGATTATTAAGATAACCACCGGCATTCAGGTCTTTGAGGGTCTTATTTACTTTCCCCAGAGAATAGCCTGTAGTCTCAGATAACACCCTCTGGTTTACGAACGGGGTGTTCATCAGCGACTTCAAAATGTCCGATTCAATGATGTTCATGAACAGCTTCCTTTTTATTCTCGTGAACAGAGTGGTCGAAAAAATAGACTCACGCGAGTCTATGCCAATAATATCGATAATGAAAATAATGTCAACCACAAGTTGCCTGATACCCTCCAAAATTTACAAATGACAATCAATTGAAATTTAATAGCCATATCAAATACGTGGGTTATATTTTATAATTTAGTTATCTTTTATTTTCCGGCGGAGGTAATCCATATGACTTTTGAAGAACTGATGACGTATGCTATAGAACGCGACTGCTCCGATGTGCATATTACTCAAGGCACCAATCTTGCAGTAAGAAGATTCGGTATGCTCCACATCCTTGATGATCGTCCGACTGCAGAAGAAGCACAGGACATGATCTACACGATCCTCACAAATGATGAGATCGCACGCGTTGAGGCAGGTGAAGACGTCGATGTCGGCCGCATGATCGACAACGGTATCAGAGTCAGAGCTAATGTTTACCATCAGCGTAATAACCTCGCATGCAGCATCCGTCTTCTCATGGGTGAGATTCCCGAATTCGAAGCTTTGGGTCTTCCTGAAGTAATCAAGACACTTGCTACTGCAAACAACGGTATCATCCTTGTTACAGGTCCTACGGGTTCAGGTAAGTCCACAACACTTTCCTCTATCGTTGACTACATCAACAAGAATGAAGCTAAGCACGTCATCACGATCGAGGATCCTATCGAGTATATCTATCCTCACAACCGCGCCATGATCCATCAGCGTGAAGTAGGCCGCGATGTAGTTTCCTTCGCTTATGCTCTCCATTCAGCTCTCCGTGAAGACCCTGATATCATCCTCGTTGGTGAGATGCGTGACTTCGAGACGATCTCCGCTGCGATCACAGCTGCAGAGACAGGCCACCTCGTCCTCTCTACTCTCCACACACAGAGCGCTGCCCAGACTATCAACAGAATCATCGACGGCTCTCCTATTGATATGCAGGCTACTATCCGTTCACAGTTCGCAGCAAGCATCCGTGGTGTTATTTCACAGCAGCTCCTTCCTACATCTGATGGTAACGGCCGTGTTCTTACAACAGAGGTCATGGTAGGCACAAGCGCCATCAAGAGCCTTATTCTTGAAGATAAGATTCAGATGATCCCCAGCACCCTCCAGTCTGCAAGTCTCCAGGGCATGCATACTCTCAACAGCGATCTTCAGAGACTCGTAAACATGGGTATCATCACCAGAAGAACCGCTTTAGATGCAACATACGATCCTAACGAACTCGAGAAGATGCTCGGTGTCACAAACTACGGTTTCTGATCTAAAACTTTTTCGAAGGATAGAAGAGTTAACGGAATAAAAGGAATGTCTCAAAGTGATGAGGCATTCCTTTTTTCTCCCTTGCAAATCCCTAAATATATTAGACACTATTACACTTTAATTACTAATTAATAAAATTTATTTGTAGTTTTACTTGTGTTTTGTACCATAAATAAGGTATAAAGGGGTAACTTGCAGGACAAACTTCATCTTTACTGCACTGATAAGGAGAGTAGAAAGAATGAGCCTCGATTTGAAGAAGACCTATATGAAACGGGCAACAGGAATGCTCGTTGCGATCATGTGCGTTGCCCTGATCCCTATGGTCAGCCTGGCTTCCGGATTTACGCCCTTATACGAACCCGAACCTGTAACATTTGCAACCGATCTTGCATTCTATGCAGGTGCTTTCTCGACCGCTGTTACCGCTTCGATCAATCCGACAGCCACTATGGCGGTTTTGGCTATTCTGGGTGCTTTTGAAAATGCTGCAATATATTCTCCCGATTCAGTCACGCTCTGCAATATAGCAGACTTTCTGAACGGAATACCGATCATAAGAGAAGTGGGCAAGCTCCCCATCGCAAACCCTTACGCTGCAGTATTCCTTACTCTGATAGCTGCAGCCCTGATCGTAGTCCATTCCTTTGCCGAATCCAAGATGGTATCGGAAGAGACCATCGACAAGCTCGATAAATTCGTCGGATATATCTGCACAGTATCCATAACACTTCTGCCTTTTGTTACCAATGAGGCTTTGGAAGCAGATCCGCCGGGAGTTAAAGGCGCTCCTTTGTTATCACGCACGGTTACGCTTTTAGCTGAGCCGGATAAGGTAACATCGACAAGCTGGTT
Organism: Saccharofermentans sp.; assembly: GCA_045648465.1. GTDB lineage: Bacteria > Bacillota > Clostridia > Saccharofermentanales > Saccharofermentanaceae > Saccharofermentans. The sequence continues at coordinate 197,637 of JAZROA010000001.1, read as the reverse complement.
CACTTATGTTCTTGCAGGAATCACCATAATCGCGATAACGGTCATCTATTACTGCACCTATACATGTATGGATAACTGGGAGGTCATCGTGGCTGCGATCCCGGTCAAAGGCACGAGCCTTATCTGGCAGATTATTAAGGCTTTCATTCACATGATCCTCGTGATCCTTCAGATCTTCGCACCGGTCGTAAGCTTCATCGTAAGCATCCACCTTGCTATAGCTGGTGTAATACTATTCAGGATCCTAAAGAGAGTTTCACAGTACTACAAAGACGTTTATATCTATACTGTTTTAAGGAAGATCTTCAAGCGCAACGATCCGATTCCGAGAGTCGAAAAACATGTTCCGAGAAAGCTTAGAAAGCTTTATCCGATGATGCAGACCGCAATGTCAGTCTATACATTCCACGGCTACGCACGTCTTGCAAAGCGCTCCAGGATATGGCTCATCAAGGATGGCGATACGATCGATCTCATATATAACAGATTGTTCCGCAAGCCTTATATCATCTCCTGGAATGAGCTGCGCGAACAGCATGAGGGCAAGCCTGTTTACATTGAGCAGTGCGCAAGATTTTTGAGGATCCGGACAGAAGACAGAAAACTCGAACTCATAATGTCCACACGTTATAAACCTGATGTGCCTTTCCTTTCCGAGATGCTTGATCTTAAGGATTTCGAACCGGTTAAGCAGGAAATCAAGGAAACTAAAAAACTGAACCGCAAGCTCCGCCGCAAGAACAAAAAGGCGGCTGCAGATCCGGTCTGATAAATAATTTTTGGAAGAAGGTTTTTATGAAACATTCAGCAAAGAAAAGGATCGAAGAGGAGAAAAAGATCGCCCGCAGAAAGCGCACTCTCAGATGGAGCTTCGTAGCGGGATTAATACTCTTGATACAGGCCATAGCATCCGGCTTCTTATTCTACAGTGCATGCAAGCTCGGAATGTTCCCTACATGGATGCTCTCGATCCTCGCGGGTGTTCTCATAATCCTGCTGCTGGTCAGTACTCTCCTTATGATCGCAGGAAAGAAAGAAAACCTTGCCAGGAACTTCAGAAGATTCACGGGCATAATCCTTGCTGCAGTCATGACGGTTACCTCCGTTTATATCGGCAACATGTTCGGCACTGTGAATAACACCATCGAAAACATTACGGTTACGGAGACAACAGCACCCGTTGAAGAACAGGAAGACGTGGCTGCCGTAATGAACGTTTATGTTCTCAACAGTAATACGGCTGAGAGCCTTGCCGACTGCAAGGACTTAAAGTTCGGCGTTATCGGCAGCAACGACGGTCCTGCCTCTTTTGCGGCAGTAACAAAACTTAAAGCAGAACTCAATCCACAGCTTAAAGTTACAGACTATAAGAATTTCAATTTGCTGGGAATCGATTTCTATCACGGAGATATTCAGGTTGCGATCATCAACGATACCAACTTAAAACTCCTCAAAGAGACACAGCTTTTCGCAAACTGGACAGACTATACGAGGCTGATCGCAGAGATCAAGATCTCCACTCCAGAACTCGCAACTGCCGAAGCAAACAACCCTTACGGCAACTACGATAAGCCCGTCGAGATCAAGCCGGCTACAAGTGCAGTAGAAAACATTGAAGTAGAGCCTTTCATCATCTACATCAGCGGTTCTGACTCAAGAGAAGAATATTTCACTACCGAAAGAAGCGACGTTAACATCCTGATGGTAGTAAATCCCCAGACAAAGCAGATCCTTCTCATCAACACTCCGAGAGACTACTACATCCCCAATCCGAGATCGAGTGCCGGAACCGAAGATAAACTCACTCACCTCGGCATCTATGGTGTAGACTGCTCAATCACGGGTCTTGAGAATCTCTACGATTGTGATATCAACTACTATGTCCAGATCAATTTCACGGGCATGGAAAAGCTCGTTGATGACATCGGCGGAGTCACGATCGACAATCCCCAGTCATTCACGGCCGAAGACACATACTGGTACGATGAAGGCGTGATAACACTTAATGGTGCTGAAGCCCTCGCTTATGCACGTGAGCGTCATGCATTCGCAGAAGGCGACAACATGCGCGGACAGAACCAGATGCGTCTTATCACCGCTATGTTCAAGAAGGTTACATCCTCACCTACGCTCATCATGAATTACAAGACGATATTGGAAGACCTCGAAGGCTACATATTAACCAACATGGAAGCAGACGAGATCGATACGCTTGTAAGGATGCAGCTCGAAGACTTCCCTGAATGGAACATCCAGTCATATGCAGTTACAGGCTGGGGCGGTATGGACACCACTTACTCGGCACCCTGGGAAGAGCTCTACGTAACTTATCCTTACTACAGCACGGTTGTACAGGGTCAGGACCTCATTGACAGAGTGCTTGATGGTGAGATACTTACAGACGAGGACGTGGAATAATTCCTGATAAAAAATACTAAAGAATACTGCCGTGTGAGATCACTCACGCGGCAGTATGTTTTTCTCGTAATAGTGTTTGATGATAGACCTTCTGGTAACTATTCCTATGAATATTCCGCGGTCATCTGTTATCGGTACGAAGTTTGTCTCCATCGACCTGATTATCAGGTCTTCGATCGATGAGCTGATCGATACCGGCTGGTTTTTGTGGGTGTTAAGTCCGACATCAGTGAGCTTAAACTGCTCCAGGCTCTCTATGGCCATTGTATGCGGTTCTCCGCCCTCACCTTTTACGATAAACCAAAGCAGATCGCCCTCGCTTATGGTAGCGATATAGTGGCCCTCACGGTCTAATACGGGCACGGCCATATAAGAGCTGCTGTGCATCTTTTCGAGCGCCTGCCTAACCGTAAAGTCAGAATAGAGATATGTGATTTCCTGTTTGGGACGTGTAAAAAAAGCTATGTTCATATTATGCTCCGCCTATATCTTTATCTATCCTTACCTGAAATGGTGTAGCCGTAAGACCGTTCTGCGCATGCAGAGGGGTCGGGCCGTATGAGAAAAATGCGTATCTCACTTTTGAAGGGAATTCAACATAAGGGCATGACAGAAAGACCGTTTTACCGTCAAAGTCGACATTGGCTTCTGCCGGGAAGAACTTGCCGTCATCACCTGCAACTTCGAATCCCGAATCGTCAGGACCGAATCCCGTAGTAAGGTTCAAAAGCAGATAGTCACCTCCGAAAGAGATCTCCACTCCTTCACCTCTTCTGGCATCAATGATGAATGGAGAGACCGCATCGACCTGTTCAAAGCCGTAAACGAATTTCTCGGCCAGGAGTGCAAGTCTGTCGCCGGGAGTCTTTTTATCAGACGGGAAAAGGTTATTGAATTCACCGCAGTCAACAATAACGGCCATGTAAACATTCGGCACTTCGATCGCAACGATCTGCTGCTGCTCGCGAAGAAGCGGCCATGACATATCATCAAAATCCATATACTTACGCTGCTTCGAAATATACATCGGAAGCTGGCAGAAGATGAACGGGAGCTTGTCGTCAAAGAATACGTCGCGCCATTCCTTGATCATGGACTCGAAAACATGACCGTATTCTTTCTGGTGTCCGTCCGTATCTGCCTCACCCTGATAGAAGATGACACCTCTTAATGTGTATGGTGCGATCCTCAATATCATGGCTTCGAAAAAAGAACCCGGATGTCTTGCAGACTTGGGTCCTACAGGTGCCGGCCATGGAGCCGGACCGATCTTAAGATCAGCTTCGGGATATGTCATCCAAGGATCTTCCTCAAGAACTTCTGCAAGCATCGCCTGATACTGTGCATAAGATTCATTAAATTCTGCTTCAGCCTTGTCAAATTCTTCAGGCGTGAGTTCAGCAGAAGCATCATCAAAGTCCTTGATATACTGCCTTCCCTCTTTAGTGGAAACCAAAGCCTCAACGCTCTGCCAGTTATCTATTGTAGATCTTGCGGAACAGCACTGTATGATTCCGATCTTGGCATCGACTCTGGATTCGATCTCTCTTGCAAAATAGAAAGCAACGGCACTGATATCGCCTGCCGTCTCACTGTTGATATCGACCCATTCGGAAACCACTTCAGCATAAGCCTGATCCTCATTAAGATGACCAAACGTCGGAACTTTGTAATACCTTATCTCGGGATTGCCGATCTGTCGGATGATGAATCTCGCAAACTCTGAACGCTTGAGGGGATATTCCATGTTGCCGCCGCCTGCGGCAAGCCATACTTCACCGGCATATGCATCAGAAATGACACAGACCTCTTCGTCAGATTCGTAAACTTTAATCTCATAAGGACCGCCCGGTTCATCGACAGGCTCGAGACAGACGAGGAAACTTCCGTCTTCTTCAGTATGACTTGTATTGGAGGAAACTTCCTTCCCGTCTTTAAACAAAACGGCTTTGATATCGCAGTCCGTATCACAGCAGCCGAACACTCTGAGTTCGGCGCCCCACTGGAACACCATCTTATCTTTGAAAATGCCGTTAAGTATAGTAGCCATACCGTTTTATTATATCAAAGTGGCTGTCAGAAAAGCTTTGAGCAGAATACGAGAGCCTGTGCGGCATCTCCGTTGATCGTAATGCTGCCCTGGGCGACTGCTACTACAAAATCCTTGTCACCGTTAAGAACAGAAGCGAATGTCTCAGCATCGGCATCGATATAGAAGGGAGCGTTGATGTACTCGTAAGGAGCTACCTCCGGCACTCCGTCTTCGATCCTCACATATAAAGGAAGATTATCGAGATTACCGTTTAAGGTAATCTGAGTAGCCGTGTCCTGAAGAAAAGAAGTTTTCTTTGCCTTCTCTTCAACTGCCCTGAAAATGCTGCCGAATGTCGGTTCGACTTTTTTCTTTGTCATTTAAATCACCCCTTTTATGTTGTTTATTCATTTGCACCGTTGCCCATGAAAGCCAGTATCCACGATGTCGGAACTATCTTTGAAGCTAGGTGTAACAGTTTCTGTGAAAACGGATATACGAGCATCTTTCTGCCATTTGCGGAAGCTCTAAGAGACTTCTTTGCGAGCTTTACCGGATCGATCACGAAGTTCTTGCGCCAGTCGGTAAAATCAGCTTCTTTTCCCTCAGTAGCCCTTCGCTGGAAATCAGTCGCAACAGGACCCGGGCACACTGCCATAACGTCTATTCCCTTTGATTTAAGCTCTGCACTCATCGCTCTCGAGAATGATATGACATAAGACTTGCTCGCCGCATAACACGCAAAACCGGGCTGTGGAAGGAATCCCGCGGATGATGCTATGTTGATTATCTTTGCGCGGCCGTTTTCGCCGGGCTTCATATAGGGCGCCGTGATCCTCATCATCCGGCTTAATGCGCTGCAGTTGATCCTGATGGTGTCATCAAGGGCCTGCGCTGACTTGCTCATGACAGCACCCTTTATTCCCATGCCGGCAGAATTAATGAGAAGTCCGACTTCGGGTTCTTCTGCCTTAAGTTTGTCTTCGATTATCCGGATACCGGAATTGTCGGAAAGGTCGGCAACTATCGGAACGACCCTGCCGCCGCCAACGGAAGATGCGATCTTATCTAACGCATCCTTGCGTCTTGCCACTGCCCATATCTCATCAAAAGGCGACTTGAAATACTCACCGTTATCGCCTGCAACAAGCTCAAGAAAAGCTTTTCCTATACCTGATGAGCTGCCTGTTATTATCGCGATCTTCTGGTGCATTAAACGCTTCTCCCGGAAAGAAGTTCAGTACTTTTTAATGATACACTCTCTATAAAATTATTAAAAGAGAACGTTCTTGAAGCAGACTCTCTGCTTGTTGTTGTCGTAGTCGAAGCTGTGTCTGGAACCGCCGGCACACCACTTCTCCCACTCGCAGTCGTGACACTCTTTGCAGAGTGAAGACAAAGGTTTTCTGTATACCTGGAAACGGTTGAACCATACGTCACTGAACTTATCTTTAGCAATGTTTCCCTGTACGAATTCAGGTCTGTCTTCGATATCGAGGCAGGCAGTAATGTCGCCGTTGATCCTTATTGCAGCGGTGTGTGTGCCTGCACCGCAATAGAAGAACCAGTCTCTTACGTCTCTTTCGTATTCAAGACCCAAGAAGTGCGAACAACCGTAATTTACGGGTATGCCCTGCTCACGCTTTTCGCGTATGAAATTAAACAGATATCTCTGGTCATCAGGCGTAAGGAGCATATCGGGATAATCCAAGGCTCTTCCCATCGGCTCGATTCCGATTACACGCCATGAATCAAGATCGATCGAATCCATGATCTCAAAGAGTTCATCAAGTTCACCGATGTTCTTGTGATTAACGACTGTCGTAACCTGGATGTGCCTGAAAGCCTTGCGGTCAATGAGATTCTGGATTCCTCTCATGGCCTTGTCGTAACCGCCCTTAAGGCCTCTCTGTCTGTCGTGTGTATCACGGAGTCCGTCAATACTTACGGATACCGTACCCATGCCGACATCAGCGAGCATGTTTGCAACATCCTCAGTTATGAGGGTCGCATTGGTAGTCATGCCCCAGCGGAAACCCTGTTCATGTGCATAGCCTAAAAGCTCAGCAAAACCGGGATACAAAAGCGGTTCGCCGCCGGTAATGCAGAGCTGGAGTTTTTTCAGATCAAAGTGTTCTTTGACGTCATCCAATACTGCTTTGAATTCTTCAACGGAAGGGCCGTGTCCCAATCCGGGCGCACAACTGCTTCCGCAGTGAAAACACTTTTCATTGCAGCTTCTGGTCAATTCGAAAAACAGATATATCAGTTCGGGATCTTTGAAAAGCCTCGCACGTTCTTCAGCTTTTCTGTCGAGATATACCTTCTTGGCTTCGTTTGTATCCACAGACATTATTCTTCAACTTCCGGCGGAGGACCGTAAACATCTTCTTCAGGTCCGTCTACAAGATCAGAAGGAGGTCCGTATACAACGACTTCATCGTTATCCGAAGGAGCTGAGGGCTTCTCATCTTTGGTAGCTTTTGTCTCTTCCTCTGTCTCTACTGTCTCTGTAATCGCAGGTTCCGGCGGAGGTCCGTAAACATTGGTCTCAACAGGCGCTTGCGGAGGTCCGTAAACGCATGCCTCAAGCCCAAGGCTGAGTGCGCCGATACTTGCTGCGACAGCAACAAAGGTTAATGGTTTCTTAGATCTTTTCATAGTATTATCCCCCTGAAAAGTCTTCGTCAGTTATTAGAACCGTTAGGATTCAAAGGCTTGAATCCCGGCTTCGGTTTAAGTGCCGTAGGAGCCGCGCCTGCTTTAGGATCCATGATCGGAGGTCTGTTACCTTCAATATCCGTACCCATTGCAGGAGCCAGCGGAGCGTTCTTAAAGTCACGTTCCTTATCTACTATATCAGAAGGACGTACGATTCCGCCATATGCAGATGACTGCTCTTCTGACTCGCTGTTCGTATTCTCAGGTCTTACATATCCCCTGTCGAAAAATGCGGATTTGCGTGTTTTGGCAGTGTCGGCATAACTCGGCTGAGGGTTTCTGGCCCTTTCTTCTTCAGCTTCTTTCCTTGCCTTCTCTTCAGCGATCTTTCTTTGTTGCTCGCGGATCCTTTCTTTTCTGGCATCATTACTTTCCTTGAAAGGAGCAGCATTTGATCCGGGCGCTGACCATACAGGTCTTCCGGCATTATTGGACTGTCCTGCAAGGATCGTTCCTAGCTGGTTGGCATTGGAAGATGCCCTTGCACGTTCAGCCGCTTTCGCAGCTCCGTCAGGGACTTTAGTTGTTGTCGGAATGCCGCCCTTATAAGCGTTATAAGGATTCTTTTCCTTTGATGCGTCAGCCTTTGCTCTATTCTCAGCTTTGGTTTCAAGATGTTCTTTATATCCGTCAGCAGCAGAAATTGCTGAGATCTGAGGCATAGCCGTATTGTCTGAAGATGCCATGGTCGTCTTAAAGAAAGCGGACGTTTTACTCTGCTTCCTGTTCATTTCAGCCTTAGCTTCCCTTGCTGCAGCTGCAGCCTCCATAGCTCTCTGTGCCTCTGCCAGTTTTGCTTCAGCCTGAGCCTTTGCAGCAGCGGCAGCTCTCTCAGCCTCAGCAGCTTCCTGCCTTGCGCGTTCCGCAGCTTTTGCTTCAGCAAGAGATCTTGCTTCCTCAGCCTTCCTTGCTTCTTCGGCTGCTCTTGCTTCAGCTTCAAGTCTGGCTGCTTCAGCTAATCTCGCTTCTTCCGCTTTTCTGGCTTCTTCTATTCTTCTTGCCTCTTGAGCCTGTCTTATTTCTTCAGCTCTTCTGGCTTCTTCTGCCTGTCTGATTTCTTCTCTTCTTTTAGCCTCTTCAGCAGCTCTTGCTTCAGCTTCTAACCGTGCTTCTTCAGCTCGTCTTAACTCTTCGGCTCTTCTTGCTTCTTCCAGCCTTCTGGCCTCTTCTCTCTTTTTAGCCTCAGCCTCTTTTCGCTCGAGCTCAGCTGCTCTTGCCCTTTCCTGAAGTCTTCTCGCTTCTTCGGCAATAGCCTCAGCCTTCGCCTTTGCTATGGCAGCAGCCTTTGCTGCTTCTTCAGCCTTTCTGGCTTCTTCCTGTCTTGCAAGCTCTGCTGCCTTGGCAGCTTCCTCGGCGATCCTTGCTTCTTCAGCCTTACGGGCTTCTCTTTCCAGGCGCTCTTCTTCGGCCCTTCTGGCCTCTTCAGCCTTCCTGGCTTCTTCTGCAAGCTGGTTCTGCTCGAAAACCAAAGCTTTTCTGGCTTCGGCATTCTTTCTAATCTCTTCTACTCTTGCAGCCTGCGCAGCTCTTCTCTCCTCAAGAAGTTTCTTAGCTTTCTCGCGTTCTGCAAACTGTTCGGGGGTCAGCTCTGCCTTAGGACGCTTAACGGGTCCATTTTGAGGAGCGGATGTAAAATTGTGTTCCATAGGCTTCTCTTTCTTTTCGGTAGTGTTTTCCTTTTTATCTCCGGCAACGGCAGTTACGCTTCCGGCAGATGCAGCGGCATTGCCGGGACGCTGGGCAGGTTTACTCTGCTCAACGGGTTTTGCTGTTGCTTTTTCAACATTCTTTTCAACGGGCTTTTCAGCAGGCTTTGAAACAGCCTTATCAACTGGTTTCTCTTCAGGTTTAACAACCGGCTTCTCTTCAGATTTTACACCAATTTTCCCGATAGGTTTTACTTCTGTTTTTTCAACTGCCATATTTGATCCGGGACGTGTAGCGGATACCGCTGTCTTAGCTGTTGTATTCGCAGTTGTATTGGCTGCTTTCTTAGCTGCTGTATCAGCCATCTTTGAAGCTGTTCCAACTGCCGCACCTGTCGCTACAGCCTGTGCATGATTTACGGAAAGACTTGCAGGTCTCTTGACCGGTGGTTTCTGCTGAACAGGTTTCTTCTCTGCATTTGCAATGCCGTCCTTCGCGGCGGCTGCCTTTCTTGCTTCGGCATTCTTTCTGATCTGTTCAACTCTTGCTGCCTGTGCAGCCTTTCTTTCAGCGAGGAGCTTTGCCGCCTTATCACGTTCGGCAAGCTGCTCAGGTGTAAGCGTCCTGGCATTTGCAGCAGCCCTTGATGCAGGCTTTGCAGCCGCTGAAGCTGCGCCTTCCTTCTTGGCATCAGCTAAAACCTTGGCATGATTTGCGGATAACTCTGCAGGGCGCTTAACGGGTGCTTTCTGAACAGCAGTTCTTGTACCTGTGGCAATGCCCTTTTCAGAAGTTTCCATAGCCTTGATCTCTTTCATGGCATTAGCTGTGTTAAAGTTCTTTTCTGAAACAGGTGCAGTCGTATTCATGCTCTTAACGGGACCCAGATAACCGAAGAACTTTTCGGCAAGTACCGGAACACCAGGAATAAATGCGATGGCAAGATCAGTACCATCAAGTTTTTCCTTTTTCTTAAGATATCTGTACCTCAGATAAAGAAGACCGCCTGCGATGATGAGAAGAACTATCCAAAGCCAGCTTGCACCGGAAGACTTCTTGGGACCGCCTTTGCTTCCGCCTGAACCTGTTGCAGTAAGTGCTGCAACTACGGGTGTGCCGTCTGCATTTGTCTCATCGGCAACGCCGTTTCCGTCTTCATCAAGAATGGAAGTTTCTTCAACAACAGTGGTTTCTGTAGCCATGACCACAGAAGCAGATGTAGCAACTGTTGCTGTAGTTGTCTGTGCTGCACTTTCAGTTACTGCCGTTGTCCCATCGGAAGTATCTGCAGATGTATCAGTAGTTGTATCAGCTTCTGCCGTTGCCTGTGTCGCTTGTGTCTCCTGCTGTGTCTGCGTTGGAGCAGTAGTCGGAGCAGGTGCTCTTGTAGGGTCAGGTACTCTTGTAGGGTCAGGTGCTCTTGTCGGATCAGGTGCCTTTGTCGGATCAGGTGCCTTTGTAGGCTCCGGCTTTGGAGTATTTGTTGGTGCCTTTGTAGGCACAGGCGTGTTGGTTGGAACAGGTGTGGGTTCAGGAGTAGGTGTAGGCTCAGCCGAATAGGTGACACTGTAAGAATAATCTTCTACTTTAAAATCTGAACCTTTATTTGTACAAGAAACCAGAAAAGCAACCCATTGATTGGGAACCACAGTTACAGATATAACATCTTCCGAGCAGGTCAAATTAGAAGAATAATTATTTGAACCCCATAGATAATCGACATCATCAGGACTACAACTAATCACTATTTTCAAAGAAATAGATTCAACGTTAGACTCAAAACTCCAACTGTTAACATAAATTACAGCACTATCCATTTCAGCGCTTTGAACTCCACAGTCAACTACGCCATCAGCTCTTACATCATGAGATTCAAAACAATTAACTGCAATTGAAAAAGCAAAAAATGCGCATACTAATGCGCATAGGAATTTAAGCGAGAAGCGCCCCGAATAGCCACCCGACATTTTAAGTTTCCTCCAAAAAGCACACACGTCTTCATATAAAAAATATATTAGAAGACATTAAAATTATAAGGTGCAAAGCCCTTATTTTCAAGTGTTTGAGGGTGTCAGGAAAGCCTGAGGATTAAGTGTTTTCGGTCTCTTCGTGAGCACTCTGTTCAAGAACATCCGTGTCGGATGTAAAACCATCTGAAGTTTCCTGTACGGGAGTGGAAACTGCCTCTTGAACAGGCTGTGCAGTTCTTGCAGATGAAGGACGCTTTAAATGTATTTCCTTTTGTCTTGTATTACGGTGATAAGTGTTATCCGTGTATCTTACTGCAGAAGGTGCAGCGGAATCCATGACGAGTGCAGGAGTATTTGCTTCTTCTCCTACCTTATCAGAATTAAGTTCGTCCATTTGCTGCTGGCGTGCTTCTTGTGTATTTGAGTAGACAGGTCTGATAGGCGCTGTATTTGACTTCTGCAGATATCCGTTAAGGATCGCTCTGTCCTTTGCTTTGTCGAGCTGCTTGGATCTCTTTGAAGATATGCCGAGCTGGCCGTAGTAATCTGCAGCGTGCTTTTCTACTTTCTGTGCTTCGCTGGTTCCGCCGACCAGAGTGTTCGTAACTGCGGCTTCCTGCTGCTGTCTTATGGCAGGATCTCTTGATTCACGCTTGATCTGATGAACGGTCTTAGTGGGTTCAGTTTCTCTGCGGACCACTTTATCCATAACTTTTTCATGCTTTATCTTCATCGCAATTCTTTCACGATTCTTTTCTTTAAGCTTGTCAGAAATCTTGAAAATAATGAATGTGATGATAAGTCCGACAACTACTATTACTGCTATTGCAATAATTACTGGTAAAATCTGTTTGTTAGTCGGTAAGTCAATGAACAATTCGTACGGCATGTCAAATATCCCCCGGATCATCTTCTGCGGTATTTTCTATTTTTATATTGTTTTTGTCAACCTCAAGTTCATGAGGATCGGCAAGAATAATCTCTTCTTCAGCTTCTCTCTTCTTATCGACATATCGCTTAACGGCTATTCTTGCAGCCATGATGATGATAAGAAGAACAACGACAGCTACAGCAACGATTATAAGTTCTTTTCCGGCTTTACTGATCGTCTCGACAGTAATATCGGTATTGGATTTTCCTCCCTGAACAGTCTCTTCTGCAAGCGTGGGAGACGTCTCGGTCGCCGTGGTCTGATCTGCATTTACAGTTGCATCTGTAACCTTGGTTTCCGATGCAGGAGCAAGAGGCGCAGGTGTGATCTTAACGCCTGTGTAATCTGATAACGCAATGCCGTTTACACCAAGCGGAACGGCATGGTCAAGACCAATGAACTCGCCGTCTTCAGTCTGCCAGAGAACTTCTTTTACGAAGTTATATTTTTCTTCATCCCAAGTTTTGAAATCGTCTTTTACGAGTCCGCCTGTGTCACCTGAATTTGCATTAAAGCACCAGAATGTGTGATGCAGATGCTTCTCTGCGATAAGCTGTCTGAAGTATTCCATCCACTTCAGATTGTCGCCTTCCATGAAGCCGCCCCACTCACCTACGAAGATCGGTGCAATGCCTTCATCCTGGATGTAGAGCCAGTAATCGTACCATGCATCCTTCATTAGCGAATCGTATGTAAAACCTCCCTGGAACCAGGGCTGTTCGTATACTCTCGGACCGTAATCGTGAGGTGAATAGATTATCTGCTTATTGCGTTCAGGAGAACCGAAATCGATCGGATAATCCTTGACTGCCATGAGGTTGGCTCCCCACCAGGTATTGTAGTAATCGTCATCGTCATTAGTCGATACGAAATTATTAGTCTTGATGTCCTTCGGATAAATCTGAATTCCTTCAATGATTATCAGCGCATGGGGATTCGCATCAAGAACGGCATTGCCTGCACGCTCTGCAACCTTCTTCCAGTTGTCAGGGCTGTCGGAATCGTTCCAGATCGCATGAGGTGTCTCGGAAGCTTTTCCGTGAGGTTCGTTCTTCAGATCGTAGCCGATTATCGTGTCGTTATTCTTATATCTTTCGGCACACCATGAAAGAGCTTCAACGAAATCATCTTCAGTAATGTTGCCGTTATACCAGACAGGGTGGTTATGTCCTGCGGCATCGGTTTTCGCGCAGTGGATATCGATTATGATCTTCATGCCGTTCTGCTCGCAAAGAGACAGGACATAGTCGAAGATCTCAAGTGAATTCATTGAGTTAAGTTCTTCGTTATATGCATTGTTGTAGTTTGCTCTCGGGTATTCACCGTTCTTCCACTGGAGAAGAAGTTCGGCACTCATAGGAACTCTTAAGACGTTAAATCCGTGGTCAGCGATCGACTTCAGAGTATCCTTGAGATTGCAGTTCCATACACCGTCGAAAATATTAGTTCCGGTGTTATATCCGAACCAGTTACAGCCTGTAAGCCATACTTCCGTGCCATTCATGTCAACGATATGTGAACCTTCGGTGGTAAGCCAGTCGTCACCTGCAACACCTTCAGTATTGCGTGCGGGATCAGGATTTGAAGCCGGATCAGATGAAGTGTTTCCTGAAGAAGTGGAAGCAGTTGTTGATGCGGGTTCGTTAACCGAACCTGATTCGCCGTCTCCGGAAACCGATACGAGCTTAGCGGAATTAATTTCGCTGCCGGAAACCTGGATTCCGACCCTGCTGTCAAAACCCCAGCTGTTTGAGCCGGATGAAGAGCATGTCGCTGTTACCTGGTTGCCGCTGATATCGTAAGAATCGAAGCCCCATCCGTTTGCAGAATCGATAGTACCTGAGAACTCTGCAACGACAGTAATGGTGTCATAACCACTGCAGCCCGACAACTGGATCTCGAGCTGTCCGCCGCTTCCCCAGCAGTTCGAGGTGGCTGATCCCGAAGGAGCCGCCAGCGATGTCATCGGAAATGCGGTGAGTATAAACACAGATGTGATAAAAAGCAGAAGTATCTTCTGCCCTATCCTGCGGCGCATATTATGCCTCCATTAAAGTTCGATTTCTGCCTTGCGGCCGGAAGGCTGATACTGCTCGTACTTAACACCTGCTGCATCAAGCATCTTGCGTGCAGCTTTGGTAGCGTCAGTATCGTGATATTTGTCATCGAAATAAACAACTCTTCCGACACGCTTCTGGATCAGAGCTTTTGTGCATTCATTGCAGGGGAAGAGAGTAACATAAACAGTTGAGCCGGCGAGATCGCCAGTCTTGGAATTGAGGATAGCGTTAAGTTCTGCGTGAGCTACGAAAGCATACTTGGTATCAAGCGTTCCGCCTTCACGTCCCCAGGGGAAGTCCTCGTCGTCACATCCGCGGGGGAAACCGTTGTAACCTACAGATAAGATGTAATTATCCTTGTCTACGATGCAGGCACCAACCTGAGTGCTGGGGTCCTTGCTTCTCATTGAAGCAAGCTTAGCTACACCCATGAAATATTCATCCCAGGTGATATAGTCAGATCTCTTATCGCTCATACACTCCTCCGATAATACAAGTGAAACACTCTTAATTTTATCCGAACAGGAGTTATGTCGCAATAAATATTAATATATATATAAGAACTTTGAGGTTATCAGTAGACCTGCTCTTTGCGCGTCTCCATTACAAGACTCTCGACGAGATCCTCGTATGATACTCCTGCAGCCTTTGCAGCTTCAGGCAGAAGCGACGCATTGGTCATGCCCGGCAGGTTATTGGCCTCAATAAACCAGAACTCGTGCTTTGCATCATCGTACATCATGTCGACACGTCCGTACTGCGTCATTCTGAGGAGCTTAAAGATCTTCAGCGCCATCTTCTGGCATTTCTTGTAATCTTCCTCTTCTATCTGGGCAGGGCAGACATGGGTCGTAAGACCGTCCTGATATTTATTCTTGTAATCGTAGAAACCTTCGTGTGGAATGATCTCCGTAACAGGCAGAGCCTTGTCGTTAACGATCGAGATCGTGATCTCACGGGCTTTGATGTATTTCTCTATAAGGATCCTCTGGTGGTAGGAAGCCGCATAGTTAATGGCAGCCTCGAACTCATCCTGGGATTTAACGATGGATACGCCGCATGAAGAACCGTTGCCGATAGGCTTAACTACGCAGGGAATGCCGATCTCTGTACTTACTCTTTCAAATGTAAGCTTCTCGGGAACGTCGACTATCCAGTCAGCAGTAAGGTATCCCGCTGCTCTTGCAAGGGACTTGGAAAGATCCTTATCCATTGCGATCGCGCATCCCAAGTAATCACAGCCTGTGTATTGGATATCAAAAGCATCAAGGAGTGCCTGTACTTGGCCGTTCTCGCCGTGGCTTCCGTGAAGGCCTAAGAATACTCTGTCGGCAAATTGGCACATCTCGATAACTCTGGGGCCTACCCAGCTCTTTCTTCCGCCGTGTTGTCTGATGATCTCTTCAAGATCAGGTTCAGTCTCCGGAATATTATATGAAAACGGGTTTACTGTGCCTCTTCTGAAGAATGTCTCACAGGGATCGTTATTCTCGATTCCGTCATAGAGATCAACAAGTGCAACTTCATGTCCCTTGGACAAAAGAGCATTGGCAATAAGGCTTGCCGATTTAAGTGATACATCTCTCTCGGGCGATAAGCCGCCGCCAAGAACAGTAATTTTCATACAAATTCCCCTTTTAACGCAAGATAGACAGATTATACTCTTTTTCGTGTGGTGTCTTCATTGATACCGACAAATTGCCACATGTTTGTAAAAAGCGAACTTATGATAAGATTATTGGGATTAGCTTATATAAAAATATAATAAGGGGATTAATATGCTCGCGATCTTATATTTATTGTTATGTGCCGCATTCGGTATGTGCTTTGTCGGCCTTTCAGTACCGGATGTACGCAGGTTATACATTGCCTGCAGTCCTTCAGCCAAGGCAATAACACATATACCTAATACGCTGTTCACAGTTCCGGCAGGTATCGTTACCGGTATGCTCTGCGTACCTTTCTTCAATTACTACGTCACTCTTGGTCTTTCATATATCGTAGACAGCGGTGAAGTATGCAAGAAGATCGGTGTGCTCGTCACATTCGCTTTCTTCCTCTGGATGATCCTCACATGCCTCATCCTCATAAACCGTAAGAGAATCAAGCGTGAAGAGCTTAAGGCTTCCGGCTCAACAACCATTGAAGACTATAAGTTCAATGTCGTCGATTCCATCTTCTACGGTGTCGTTATCCTTGGCATCACCATCGCTGCCACATTCCTTATGTTCTACACATACAGGATCAACGGAACCACTCTCTTAAACGGTTCTTCCACATTCTCAGACCTCTCGCCCCACACGGCAATGGTCTCATCTTTCGGTAAGGGCTTTAACTTCCCTACACAGTACATGCATTATTCAGGAGACGGAATCAAATATCACTTCCTCTTCTATTTCCTCGCAGGCACACTCCAGTATCTCGGACTTCCTATCGATTATGCACTCAACCTGCCTTCGATCATGTCCATGATCTGCGCACTCGTTCTTTTGGGACTTCTTGCAGTGCTCATCAGTTCAAGACGTTCAGCATTCCTCGTTGCACCCGTACTCGTATTCTTTAGAAGCTCACTTAATGTTTTCTATCACATTAAGGAACTCACAACTGCAGGTGCCACAACATCCCAGGCAATCAACGAGATCCTCAAGTCATCTGTCTGGTATGCAGTTACCGATTACGACAGCTGGGGAATCTGGGCTATCAACGTTTACCCCAACCAGCGCCACCTCATGCTCGGCGTAGCGGTTATTCTTGTTATGGTCATCCTCTTCCTGCCTTTTGTAAGAAGACTCGGTATCTCCCTCTTCCGTGCAGGCAGCTTCGGCGGTGCGGTAAAGGCTTTTATCGCTTCAAAGAATGCATGGCTCGTAAGATCCGGTGACCCGCTCTACCCTGTTTCGATTACTATCCTGGCATGCGTTCTCGTTATCGTAATGCCTTATTTCCACGGTTCATGCCTTATCGCACTTCTTCTCGTGCTCTTCGGCATGGCAATATTCTCCGAGAGCAGACTTCTCTATGCTGCAGTTGCCGTATGCGCTGTCGTATCTTCATTTGTCCAGACTCTCGCATTCTCCGGCGGATATAAGAACGTAGTATCCTTTGAGTTCAATCCGGGCTTCATTCTTGAGAATGCCACATTCTCAACCATTGCGAAGTATCTCCTGATCGTTACGGGATTAACACTCATCCTTGCTGCGATCTTTGCTCTTACCGCACTCGTATTGGACATCATCCGCAAGAAGCCCGTACACCGCTTCCTGCTCTTCCTCTGCGTACTTAACCCGATGATCTTTGCATTCCTTTTCAAGGTTTCTCTTGAAATGCTCGCAAATCACAAGTTCATCCAGGTATCACTCATACTCATCGATGCATTCGTTTCAGCTCTGATCGCCAACCTTCTTTACATTCCGATCAAGCGCAGAAAGGCTGAAGACGCAGAGAATTCTGCAGATGAGGATATCGCTGACGCTTCAGCTCTTGACGGTGAACTTGCCGTTGTTGAGACAGGTGATGCGGGGGTAAGAACTCCCGTTATCGCTGCAGCAAGCGCATTCGGCGAAGCTTCCGAGAACACTGATGATTCCAAGGCTACTGACATCAAGGCACTTGAAGAACACACAGGCGTTGATGCAGACATATCCGGCCTTAATGGCGATGCTGCTGAAGAAAAGGTTGAAGAGATCAAGGAAGAAGCACTTCCCACAGAGCTCATGTTCGGCGACGAGAAGAAAGATTCCGGAGACGAAGAAGAAGATTCATCTGCTGAAATACTTGAGGAGATCTTCGAAGTTACAGATGACAGCGCTGAGGCTGAAGATACCAAGAAAGATGAGTCTTCCGAAGAATCATCTGAAGAAAAGTCTGAAGAAAAGGCAGAAGACACAACCGACGAAAATGATGATTCCGATGATGCAGTCATGGCATCCACGCCTGAATCTGCACATGTTGCTATGCGCCCCGGTTCACTTGCGTTAAGCAACACCGTCACATTCGGTGAAGATGAACCTGACGATGAAGCTGATGCAAATGTTGCGATCGAATCAGCAGAAGAACCTGTTGAAGTAACATCTGTTGCTGCAGCTGCTGCGGAAGACATCAAGCCTGATTCTTTGAAGCATGAACCCGTAACTCCCAAGAAGCCCAAGGGATTGGCACTTCCTGCATGGATCGCTTTGGAGATCGCCGGCGTCATCCTTGCAATCGCGCTTATGGTTCCGCTTACTGCCACGGGTGTCAGCGAGTGGGCAACTTACGTTAACCTCAACCGCGTACCTCTTACATTGAACGCAGACTCTCCTGTAACCAAGTGGGTAATGGAGAATACTGATCCTGATGACGTATTCCTTACACCTATGTGGTCCATGAACCGCTTCATTCTTGCAGGACGTCCGATGTACTACGGCTGGCCTTACTATGCATGGTCTGCAGGCCACGATACTTACACAAGAGATACCATCTATCTGTGGCTCATCACAGGCTGCGGCGGCGATATCGATGAATTCACAAGATACTGCAAAGAGCGTAACATCAGATATCTCATCGTCGATCCTGACTTTGAGACAACAGATTTCGGCAACGGAATTACTTTCAATAAGGCATTCTTTGAGGATAACCTCACACGAGTTGCTTACTTCGCAGAAGAAGACACAACCATTTACAAGATCTTCTGATCTTAAGAGATGTCAGTTTGACTGATTATTCTTGTGGTATTCGTTCTTGATCTCATACATCAGCTTGTCAGCTTCATCGACATAGTCGGTAACTGACTTGTCTGATTTGGGGTCGGTGAGCACATAACCGATGCTGACAGAGAACTTGACCGGACTTAAACCCAGACTGTTCTCCTTCTCGATATAAGCGTTAATGCTCCTTCTGATGTTTTCGGCATACGTCCTGTTTGCATTTGCAGCGATGATCAGGAACTCGTCACCACCGTAACGGATGCCGATCGCATTGTCATTGGCGATGCTTTCCTTGATGCCCCCTGACACTGTAATTATCGCCTTGTCTCCGAAAACATGTCCGTATCTGTCGTTGATCAGCTTAAGATCGTTGATGTCGGCAAACATGATCAGGGCGCTCTTTTTGTGTTCTTTACTCTCATTAACGAGCGGAACAGCGTGGCTTACGAAGCAGAATCTGTTGTATAGACCCGTCATTGGATCCCTGTCGTACATGTATCTCAGTTCTTTGTTGACCATCTCAAGGCGCAGGGTGATCCTGAAGTGCAGCAGGGTCTGCTCCATCTTTTCGAGATATTCGTAAAGGCGGTAATCTTCCTTTATGACGGATGTTCCGCCTGCGAAAACGACATAACCGAAGTTGTATTCAGCATTCTGAAGCGGATAGTAGATATAGATGTGCTGCTCGCCTTGTTTTTTTATGAAGCCTGGCATTCCTAAGCGGTTGTCGATCAGGCTATCTGCTTTCTCGCCGTCCTTTAACGCTACCGTGGTATCGAAATATGCTTCATAGCACTCGGATAACGCTACAGAATCTTCGGCGGAAGCATCCTCAAAATAGTACCTGTTCAGCATGAGGTAGAAATTGCCATTGAAATATCCGTTATTGGAATGGTAGAACTCTCTGAGGTTCTCCTTCATGTCTTCGTAATCGAAGGATTCAAGGATGACATTTCTCTCGGCGCGCATAAAGCGGTTGAAGTAGCTCGACTGATTGTTCTTTGCGTGAATGCCGCTGCAATACTTTCTTCTTCTGATATCGTACTTACTGTCTGCTTCCAGATTGCATCCGCAGCTCTCGCCAAGAACGAGCTTTGATGCTACAGACACATCCAGCGAATCCGTCTTTCCTTCAACTATCTCATATAGCAGCTTGCAACTCTTGTATCCGATCGTCTCATAATCCTGATCAACCGTCGTAAGGGCAGGATAAGATATTCCCGATTCTTCTATGTTGTCAAAACCCGTTACGATGATGTCTCCGGGAAGATTAAAACCCCTCTCTATGAATCTGTTTATAACAGCCAGAGCCATGATGTCATTGGCACATACAATGGCGTCAGGAAGAGCATTCCCGGAGTCGATCAGTTTATCGGTAAACTCGACGCATCTCTCTGGCGTCCAGTCACCGTATCCCAAATACTCATCCTTCAATTCAAGGCCGTGGTTTCCCAACACCATGCGGACAACACGTTCTCTGTCTATGGTGTCGACGTGTTCCCTGGCGCCGCCAAGATATGCAAGATTCTTTACGTTATGCTCTGTTACAAGATGCTCGACAAGGTCTTTCATTCCCTCTTCGTTGTTGTTTCCAACGTAAGGTATCCCGTCAAACTTCATGCCGATACTTACTACGGGCACGCCCTGTTCCCTGGCTTTGGTGCATAGTTTCTCGGCAGTGGGAATGTTATTTAATAGATTTGAAAAGACGATAAGTCCGTCGTATTCTTCAAGCTTCGCAAGATCATAGATATTGAGCTGGCCCTTATTCGTGGCATCGCTTCTGTTGTTGGCCGCAAAGCTTATGTAGAAATGGATGTCCAGATCATTGGCGGCAGCATATTTCTTAATACCCTCAAGAGCCTTGAGAGTAATGCTTCCGTTATATCCGTTTGAGTATATGGCGATCCTGTGCTTCATAGAGAAAAAGGAAAATAAAAGGCCGATAATCCATCCAAACGGTATTATACCACTAGCAAATCAAAAATCTTTAATCAGGCAAATAACATGTGATATAATTTCTCTGCTCGGAACCGGTTGCCGGGTAGAAATAAGGGAATATTAATCGGATTAATGGAATTTAGAAATGACTGTAGAAACACTTACCAAGCTGCTTTATTGCAGTTTTCCTGTCGTGGTTATAGTCACTGTAGTTATCTATGTGATTGTAAACAGGAACAAAGACAAGCCCGTTGATACTACTCCGCCCCAATTCTACGGCATGCGTTCTCCAACACTTGAAGAAGCAGCTGAGATAAAGAGACAGATATCGTCAAGGACCGTCAAACCCATAGTTGTTTTAAGTCTTGTCATGCTTCCGCTTGCTGTCTGTGCCGGTGGTGCTGCTATCAGCATGCGCGGTGAAGAAGATCTTGGTGTTGTCATCATCATTGGCTCTGTTGCGGCTGGTGTTTTGCTGATGTATATAGGTATGGTTTCTATGCCTCTGTATCGGATAATCAGTCTTCATACAAGACGTTACAGTGTCGGCGAATGCTATTTCGCAGATGTAAGGCACCTCATCCGTGTAAATCACAGAGGAATTCCCTGTGATGTATACCATGCCGTTATAAAGGATGCGATCGGAACGACCTGGGAAGCGGACCTCCCTAAAGAACTTCGCTTTGTACAAGTCGGAGCAAGATGTCTTGTGGTCATTTACGCTTCCGAAAAGAAGGTCAACAGATCTCCAACAAACGGCAAGAGCCTCTACAGAAGGGATATATTCGTGCCCCGGGATGAATTGATGAGATATAAATAAATTTGCTCAGAACATAAACACACAAAATAAAAGAGGGTATCTCAATTGGAGATACCCTCTTTTTGGTTACTGAATGTTTATCAGATTACTTCTTGATCTCATTGAAGCCTTCTCTTGCAGCATATGTTGTGTGCAGGAGTTCGTGAGCCTTGTGTGAGTTAGGCTCGCCAAGATACTTCTCGTAAAGCTCAATGATCTGAGGATTCTTGTGTGACTGACGGAGAGTCTGTCTCTCATCCTCGGAATAGAGTGCCTGAGCTCTCTTTTCCTTGTATGTGTCGAGGATATCGTCACCTTCATTAGGCATGAAGCAAGGACGGACGTAAGGCTGACCACCACCGTTGATACAACCACCGGGGCATCCCATGATCTCGATGAACTGATACTTTGACTTGCCCTCGCGGATCTCGTCGAGAAGAACCTTAGCGCTCTTCATACCGGAAGCGATAGCAACGTTAACTGTTGTGCCGTTGATGTCGAGAGAAGCCTCACGGATACCTGCATCGTGGCCACGAACAGCTGTGAATTCAACAGGCTCGGACTCCTTGCCTGTGAGCTTGAAGTAAACAGTTCTGAGAGCTGCTTCCATAACGCCGCCTGTTACACCGAAGATAACAGCTGCGCCTGTGTAGTCGCCCATGATATCCTGATCCCACTCCTCATCAGGGAGACGGTTGAACATGATACCTGCACGGCGGATCATTCTTGCGAGCTCACGTGTTGTGAGAACTGCGTCAACGTCAGGATTGCCGTTTGTGATGAGCTGCTCTCTTTCCTTCTCGAACTTCTTAGCAACGCAAGGCATGATGGATACAACGAAGATATCCTTAGGATCGATGCCCTTTTCCTGTGCCCAGTAAGACTTGATGATGGCACCCTGCATCTCGTGAGGAGACTTGCAGGAAGAAAGGTGAGGAAGGAGATCGCCGTAGTTGTACTCAGCGTAGTTGATCCATCCGGGTGAGCAGGATGTGATCATAGGGAGAACTCCGCCGTTCTGGAGACGGCTGAGGAGCTCTGTGCCCTCTTCCATGATTGTAAGGTCAGCACCGAAGTTAACGTCGTAAACTCTCTCAAAGCCGAGTCTTCTGAGAGCTGCGATCATCTTGCCTGTGCAAGGTGTGCCGACAGGATTGTCGAACTCTTCGCCGATAGCTGCACGAACTGCAGGAGCTGCCTGAACGATAACGTGCTTGCCTGCCTTGAAAGCTGCATCAACCTTATCGATCTCTGAGTGCTCCATGAGTGCGCCTGTAGGACATACGTTTACGCACTGACCGCACTGGATACAAGGTGAATCTGCAAAGCTTCTGTTCTCAGCAGGAGCAACGAATGTTGCGAAACCACGGTTTTCGAAGCCGAGGATTCCCATGCCGTGAGCATTGGAGCAACGAGCGATACAACGGCCGCAGAGGATACACTTTGAAGTATCACGGACAAGTCCGGGAGCGAGAGTATCGATGTGTGTCTCAGAGTGAACACCCTGGAATGCATCTTCTCTAGCGCCTGTGATCTGAGCAACGTGGAGGAGCTCGCACTGGCCGTTCTTATCGCACTGCTGGCAGTTCTTATTGTGGTTAGAGAGCATGAGCTCTACTGATCTTCTACGAGCCTGAACAGCTGCAGGTGAAGAGATCTTGATCTCCATACCCTCAGCTACAGGATATACGCAAGATGCAACGAGTCCTCTTGCGCCTGTTGCCTCTACGAGACAAACACGGCATGAACCCTGGTTGCACTCACCATGATTGAATGCACAAAGTGAAGGAATCTCATAGCCACAAGCCTTAGCAGCTTCAAGAATGGTGAGGCCGGCTTCAACCTGATAAGGCTGACCTTCAATTTTAATATTAACTAAACTCATTCTTTTGCCTCCTGATTAAACCTTCGAAATTGCGTTGAACTTACATGTGCTGATGCACGCACCGCACTTAACGCACTTATCAGCGTCAATAGCCATAGATGCGAGCTTGTGTCCTTCAGCAACGTAATCTGTACGTGTGATGCAGTTTGCAGGGCATCCCTTAGCACACATACCGCAGCCGATACACTTATCAGCATCGATCGTGTAGGACATAAGGTTCTTACAAACGTGTGCAGGGCACTTCTTGTCAACGATGTGAGCAAGGTACTCATCACGGAAGTGAGCGAGTGTTGAGTTAACAGGGTTGGATGCTGTCTGGCCCAAAGCGCAGAGGGAGTTAGCCTTGATTGTCTGGCTCAGTTCTTCGAGCTCATCAAGATCCTTCATTGTGCCCTTACCCTCAGTGATTCTTGTGAGGATCTCGAGCATTCTCTTTGTACCGATACGGCAAGGTGTGCACTTACCGCAGGACTCGTCGCAGATGAATTCAAGATAGAACTTAGCAACGTCAACCATGCAGTTGTCTTCGTCCA
This sequence comes from Saccharofermentans sp., assembly GCA_045648465.1. GTDB lineage: Bacteria > Bacillota > Clostridia > Saccharofermentanales > Saccharofermentanaceae > Saccharofermentans. Next base: position 174,015 of record JAZROA010000001.1, on the reverse strand, counting down.
TTACGATAGCACCGCCTGAACCCATCATGGATCCCTTAGCTACGAGGTTATCGAAATCGATAGGCTCGTCGAGATACTCAGCTGTCAAGCATCCGCCGGAAGGACCACCTGTCTGGATAGCCTTGAACTGCTTACCATCCGGGATTCCGCCGCCGATGTCATAGATGAGCTCTCTTAATGTTGTACCCATAGGTACTTCTACGAGACCAACGTTGTTAACCTTACCGCCCAAAGCGAATACCTTTGTACCCTTGGACTTCTCTGTACCAACAGAAGCGAAGTTAGCAGCGCCTTCTCTGAGGATGTAAGGAACGCAAGCGAGTGTCTCTACGTTGTTAACGCAAGTCGGCTTGCCCCAGAGACCCTTGATAGCCGGGAACGGCGGTCTCGGACGAGGCATACCGCGCTTACCTTCGATTGAGTTAAGGAGAGCTGTCTCCTCACCGCAAACGAATGCGCCTGCACCGAGTCTGATCTGGCAATCGAAGCTGAAGTCTGAACCAAGGATGTTCTTTCCGAGGAGACCTTCTGCCTTTGCCTGCTCGATAGCGATCTTAAGTCTCTTAACTGCGATAGGATACTCAGCACGTACATAGAAGTAACCTTCTGAAGCGCCGAAAGCGTAACCTGCGATCATCATACCCTCGATAACTGCAAGAGGATTTCCCTCGAGGATGGAACGATCCATGAATGCACCCGGGTCGCCCTCGTCGCCGTTACATACAACGTACTTCTGATCTGCTTCTACATTTAAAGCGAACTGCCACTTTCTGCCTGTGGGGAATCCGCCGCCGCCACGGCCACGAAGTCCGGAAGCCAATACTTCATCGATAACTTCCTGCTGTGTCATTGTGAGCGCACGCTTAATTCCCTGGAAAGCGCCGTTGCCGATAGCTTCATTAATATCTTCAGGATTGATAACGCCGCAGCCGTTGAGAGCTACACGTCTCTGCTTCTTATAGAAGAGAATATCTTCCTGCTTTGTAACCTTCTCGTTTGTCTTAGGGTCAACATAGAGAAGTCTGTCTACGATCTCACCGCCGATGAGGTCCTTTTCAACGATCTCATCAACATCTTCGATCTTAACCATCTTGTAAAGAGTATCCTCTGGATAGATCTTTACGAAAGGTCCCTGTGAGCAGAAACCGAAGCAGCCAACCTGGTTAACAGTAGCCTTGTCTTCGATTCCCTTTTCTTTAATAAGAGCGTTAAATCTCTCCATGATCTCTGTGGAGTGAGCTGAAAGGCATCCTGTACCACCGCAAAGAACGATGTGGCGCTTGCCGTCTCCACCCTTGATCTTATCATCGAGGCTCTTTGAGAGAGCTTCAAATCTCTCGTTAAGGTCAGTTACTGTGCTAATCATGCCTTTGCTGCCTCCTCTTTCAATTCATTAATGATTCCCGGAACCTGGTCAACCTTAACCTTAGGGTAAACCTGACCGTTGATGCTTACTGCGGGTGCGATACCGCAAGCACCGATGCAGCGGAGAGCGTCCAATGTGAAGAGACCGTCTTCGCTTGTCTGACCGGGCTTGATGTTCAGAATCTCAGAGAACTTATCGATAACGTTCTGTGCGCCCTTAACATAGCACGCAGTTCCGAGACAGCAGCCGACAACATACTTTCCCTTCGGAGTAAGAGAAAAGAATGAGTAGAATGTAACAACTCCATAGATCTCTGCAACCGAAATACCTGTCTTCTGTGATACCAATTCCTGAACTTCGAGCGGAATGTATCCGTACTCATTCTGAATGTCACTCAGAATCATCATCAACGGCGTCTTGTCGTCCTTGTAACGATCACAGATCTCCGTTATCTGAGCGACAGCAGCTTCTTGTAATTTAGCCATAAAAAACCTCCTGCCTCATTTGGGAATAATTCCAGACCCAACTATTTTACTTTGCAAGGCGACAGTTAGTAAAGACTAACTGTCGCCCAAAAACAGACATTATGTATCAAAAGCGTAAAAATGAATTAACGCAAATGAATATCTATCGCTTTCCTCAAAAATGACTGATTATTCTTCCTCAACATTGCTTGCAGCGATAACCTTTTCAGCTACTTCCGGAGGAGCTGCCTCATAACGTGCATGAGACATAGCGAACCATCCTCTGCCCTGTGTCATTGACTTAAGGTCAGTAGCATACTCAAGCATTTCAGCCGTAGGAACTTCAGCATTAACAACAGATCCGAGCTCATCAGCATCGATACCCATGATACGTCCTCTCCTCTTGTTGAGGTCGCCCATGATATCTCCCTGCTTATCCTCAGGAATGTGTACTTCAACCGAGCTGATGGGTTCGAGAAGTACAGGGTTGCCCTGAGCCATACCTGCCTTGAATGCAAGGTTAGCAGCGATCTTGAATGCCATTTCCGAAGAGTCAACGTCATGGTAAGAACCGTCAACCAGTGTAGCCTTGAGGTTAACTACGGGATAGCCTGCGAGAACGCCCTTCTTGATGGATTCCTGCAATCCCTTTTCGACTGCGGGGAAGAAGTTCTTAGGTACGGCACCGCCGAATACCTTCTCTTCGAATACGAGGCCTTCCTGCTCGGGATTGGGTTCGAATTCGATCCATACGTCACCATACTGGCCGTGACCGCCGGACTGCTTCTTGTGCTTACCCTGAACCTTGACCTTCTTGCGGATAGCTTCACGGTAAGGAACCTTGGGTTCACCGAGTTCGCAGTCAACGTTGTACTTATTCTTGAGCTGGCTTACGAGGACCTTGAGCTGCATGTCGCCGATACCGGAAAGTACCATCTGCTTTGTCTCAGGGTTTGTCTCGACTGTAAAGCAATGATCTTCGTCAGCAAGCTTTGTAAGACCGGAAATGATCTTATCTTCGTCGCCCTTCTTAAGAGGAACGATGGACTTGGAAAGACAAGGCTGGGGGAACTTGATCTTAGGCATCTCAAGGATACGTGCGCGGTCGCAGATCGTATCGTTGGTGTCTGTATTAGCGAGCTTGGAAGCTGCGCCGATATCGCCTGCCGTAATGCAGTCTGTAGTGATCTGCTCCTTACCCTTAAGGAAGAACAGACCGCCGATTCTCTCATCCTTACCCTTTGTTGCGTTATAAACAGTGGAGTTAGCGCGGAGTGTACCTGCGTTAACCTTGAAGATGCTGATCTTACCTACGAACGGGTCAGAGATCGTCTTGAAGCAGAACGCTACGAGCGGATCATCGATAGAGCAGCCCACCATCTGTGTGCCGCCGTCAGGGAGTGTAGCCTCAAGAGCGGGCTTCTTGCCTGCCGGAGGTGTGTCCTTTGAAATGCAGTTGAGGAGGAAGTCAACGCCCCAGTTCATGTATGCGGAACCGCAATAGATCGGGTGGAGCTTACCTTCACGGAAGCCTGCGTGTACGCCGTGACGGAACTCGTCTTCAGTGAACTTCTCACCGGCAAAGAACTTCTCCATCAAAGCATCGTCTGCCTCTGCTACAACTTCGTTAACCTTTTCCTGGAGCTCGTCAACTCTCTCGTTGTACTGTTCAGGAAGAGGATATTCAACAAACTTACCCGTAGCCTTATCGATTGAGAATGCCTTACGGTTCATAACGTCAACGATACCTGTCATCTTGCCGTCTTCCATGATAGGGAATGAAAGCGGGATAACGGAAGGTCCGTAACGCTCCATCATACGGGCTGCAACAGCTTCAAAATCAGCGTTGGGCTCGTCCATTCTATTCATAAAGAAAAGGAAAGGAACCTTTTTACCATTCAAAAGTCTGATAGCCTTCTCGGAACCGACGGATGTACCGCCCTTAGCCGAGATCATAATAACGCCGGAGTCGGCGATCCTTATTCCGCTCATCTCTTCGCCCAAAAAGTCGAAGTCACCTGGAGTGTCGATGATATTGATCTTGCTACCCTTGTATTCGCAGCAGGCAACAGAAAGGCCTACTGACATCTGTCTTTTGATCTCCTCAGGATCGTAGTCAAGCGTAGTGTTACCGTCATTGATGCGTCCCTGACGATTGATTGCTTTGGTGTAGTAAAGAATAGCCTCAGCTAATGTCGTCTTGCCGGAACCTACGTGGCCAAACAACGCGATGTTGCGAATCTTGTCTGCGGAATAATTTTCCATCAGTCATTTCCTCCTTTGAAGTAAAAGATTAAAATACTTTCCTATTATATAGGATTCGGTATGCTAATTCCACAAAAAACCAACTTTGCCTAAAACTTTTTTTGTGCATAATTATTTCAGGCCTTTTTTCGCTTTGTTTGACTGTAAAAAAGTCTTTAGAATTTCGTTTCAGGACACGAAATGGACACTAAATCGTGTCCTTTTTCGGCATTATTCGACGTTTTAAGGTCGACGAAAAGTCGACGGAAATGACATTTTTCGTCGATAAAATCGTCGAATTGAGCCGGATTCGACGAAATCGTCGACGATTTTGCCCGTTTCCGTCTAACAATCGTCGACGTGGTGTCACTCGCAAACAAAAAAGGATGCCTCATTGTTTTGAGACATCCTTCGAAAAACAAATTGGATCAGGAATTACTTCATCGGTCTGCCGAAGATAAGTACCAGTCTGTCTTCCTTCTGGTTGAATGTACCGGATCCTAATGAACCGAGTGACTGAGCCTCAGAGCCGCCGCCCATGGAAGACATAAGCTTTCCACCGTCATCGTCAACAACTGAGATCAGTGTCCAGCCGTCAGCAGACTTCTTCTTGAGGAGTTTTGTAAGGGCATCAACGTTAACTTCTGCAGACTTGTTGTGCTCAACTGTTTCAACTGAATACTCCATAGGTCCGCCTGCAGCACCGCCGCCTGATCTGACCTTCTTCTCCAGCTCTGCAACTGCGTTATCCAATGACGCGAGTTTCTTCTCAAGCTCTGCCTTCTCCATCTCTTTCTCCTTGATCTTTTCTTCTAATTCTGTGATCTGATCGAGCATCTTGCCCTTCTCACTCTCACTTAATGCAGCCTGCTTAAGGAATACCGACTGCTTCTCGGCATTAAGTACGATCTCCTGTGCAGCAGCTTCTGCAAGAACAGTAGCGTTCTTGGAGTCTGCAATAATCTCCTTAGCTTCCTTAAGTTCAGCCTGGAGACCCTTGATCTGATCCTGGATATCGACAGACTGCTTGCTGTAATCCTCGTATTCTTTCTCGGCCTGAGCCTTCTTCTTCTCGGAATCCTCAAGCTCTTTTCTTGCTTCTTTAAGTGTCTCGTCAAGATCCTTGCGTCTCTGATCTGCATCCTTCTGGAAGCTCTCGATCTCAGCATTGATCTCATCACGCTTAACCATGGCTGCTTCAGCTTCAGTCATAACGAGCTTGGCCTTCTCAGTCATGTCATCAAGTTCTGCCTGAGCCTGCTTATTGCGCTCCTCGAGCTGAATGATGATCTGGTCTCTTTCAGCCTGAGCTTCTGCAATGAGTTTCTCTTTCTCGGCATTGGCGATGTCTCTGTCACGCTCTGCATCAGCCTTCATCTTGAGGGCTTCAGCTGCCTGCTTCTCTGAAAGTTTCTTATGCTCTTCAGTAAGTCTTGCCTTTTCCTTCTCAAAATCTTCGGTAAGTTTTGTCTTTTCCTTCTCGAAATCTTCGTTGAGCTTCGTGATCTTAGCCTCTGCAGCCTTGATCTCTTTTTCCTTCTCAGCCTTGATCTTGTCGGCATTGTCCATCATGCTCTGGACTTCTTTTGCCTGTGCGATCAATTCGTCTCTCTTTGCAAGAGCTTCGCCGTATTCCTTCTCAACCTGGGCTGCGAGCTGTTCGGTCTGCTTTTGTGTCTCTTCGTAAATCTTCTCCTGCTCGATCTTGGCAGCAGCGATAAGGTCATCGTGTTCCTTCTGAGACTTCTTCTTGGCTTCAGCCATCATCTCGTTGGCTTCTTTGCGGAGAGCATCTCTCTTATCACGTGCTTCGATAACTTCGTCGCGGATAGTATCTACGGATTTCTCCAATGCTTCCTGCTCAGCAAGCTTCTTCTTCTGGTATGTTGTGAATTCCTTATCGAGTTTTGCCTTCTCGGTCTCGAACTGCTCTTCCATAGCAGCATAGTCACGCTTAAGCTTTTCTAATGCTTCGAGGATTCTCTTCTCTTCTTCGGAACGCTTTGCTTCTGCACGGGCTATATTATCCTGCTGCTTCTGCTCAAGGATCCTCTTCGCTTCGGCTGCTGCCTCATCGTTGTTACCCTGTGAAGCCTTTTGGAAATCGTATTTGCACATTGAGCAGCGGGCAACATTGTCACCCATCATTACGCCGCAAACCGGACATCTCTTCATAACTTTGGTTCTCCTAAAATGCGCGCGAAACAGGTCGCACGCAAAGATTATATGCGCCTATTATATACCAGGGCGTGTTAAATTATTTACTTTTCTTAAGGGAATTTTATAAATTTTTAGTTAACTTTAAATGAGACGCAGAGTTCGCAAGGGCTTTTTTTGTATGCGTTGCCATATCAAAACACCTGTTACCCTTCATTATAATTAGCGTAATTTCTCTAAGGAGGGGTAAAATGCACCGTTTTATCACAAAAGCAGTCGTTACCGCATCCGCGCTCTGCCTTACAGTCGCAGCACTCGCAGGATGCACCAAGAAGCCTGACGCAGCTAACAACAATGCCGTTGTCGGAATTACACAGGAACCCGGCATCTTCGATCCGCACACTGTAGTTGCCGCAGGCGATAAAGAGATCCTCTTTAACGTATATGAGGGCCTTTTCAAGTACGATTACGAAGGCAATCTCAATCCCTGTCTTGCAACAGACGTTGAGATCTCTTCAGACGCATCTGTATATACATTCACGATCAGAGATGGTGTTAAGTTCCACGACGGCTCCGATCTTGATGCAGGAGACGTTGTCTATTCTCTCAAGCGTGCAGCAGGACTTCTCGATACCCAGGACGGCACAGCTCTCGTAAGCGAACTCGATCCCGTCAAGGACGTCACGATCGCTTCTGACGGCCGCGTTGAGGTCACTCTTGAGTCTCCCAGCACAGAGCTTATGTGCTACTTCACAACAGGAATCATTCCCGAAGGTTACGATAACTGCCAGACAGCTCCCGTAGGAACAGGCCCTTTCAAATTCGTGTCTTATACTCCCGGCCAGAGCGTTGTCCTTGTTAAAAACGAAGACTACTGGGTACATGGCCTTCCTTACCTTGATAATGTGACTTTCAAGGTTTGCGCCGACATGGATGCAGGCCTTACAGAGCTTGCAGCAGGAAGCATCGACATCTTCCCTTACCTCACACCCGACCGTGTAAGCCAGCTTGATTCAGCTAAATTCAACGTTTTGTCCAACGGTTCAAACATGGTCCAGATCTTCGCACTCAACAATGCAGTTGAGCCCCTCAACAATTTAAAGGTACGTCAGGCTATCAACTATGCAGTAAACAGAGAAGACATTATCTCCGTAACAATGGACGGCACCAGTGTTGAACTTGCAACAGCAATGAGCCCTGCAATGGGAAGCTATTACGATTCTTCACTTGACGGAACTTTTGACCAGGATCTCGAAAAGGCTAAGTCACTCATGGCTGAAGCAGGCTACGAGAATGGCTTTGATCTCACATGCACCGTTCCTTCAAATTACCTGATCCACGTTAATACGGCAGTTGAGCTCGCTTCCGAACTTAAGGCGATCGGCATCAACCTTGAGATCAAGCAGGTAGACTGGGGAACATGGCTTGAGCAGGTTTATAAGGGACGTCAGTATGAGACAACAGTCATTGCACTCACAAGTTCTTATGCACCTTACGACGTTCTTGAGCGTTACCAGTCAACATCTGACGGCAACTTCATCAACTACTCCAACAGCGAAGTAGATAAGCTCATGGCACAGATCCCTCTTACGGCAGACAATAACGAGAGAACTGAGCTTTACCACCAGGTATTGGGTCTTCTCACAGCTGATGCATGCTCCGTTTACCTTCAGGATCCCACAACGATTACTGCGGTATCCACAAGACTTGAAGGTTACCACGTATATCCCATGTATGTTCAGGATATGTCACAGGTAAAGCTTGCAGGCAACTGATAAGTATAAGAGTTAAATGGTTAAAGGCTGTCTCAATTGTATGAGGCAGCCTTTATTCTTTTTGCTTTATATTGAAAAGCATTTATAATAATCTTCTATTTATAGAATTTAGAGATTGGGGAGAATGGGGTTTGAAGAGCAAAGCCGGATACTTTATCGGTAAATTCATTGAACTCATACTGACACTTTTCGTAGTGTCATTGCTCGTTTTTGCTGCCTTCTCGATCATCCCGGGCGATGCCGCAAGAATAATGCTCGGCCCCAATGCTTCCGAAGCACAGGTAAACCTGCTCCGTGCACAGATGGGCCTTGATAAGCCCCTTATCGCAAGATACGGTTCCTGGCTTTTGGGCATCATCACATTCAATCCCGGAACATCCTATGCATTTAACATGAGCGTATCAGAGCTCATCAGCCAGAGGCTTCCGGTAACTATTGGAATGAGCGCGATCGCCATGCTCATGGTAATCATCATCTCATATCCCCTTGCAGTCGTAAGTGCCCGTAAACCGGGCCGTCTGGGCGACCAGATATGCTCCGTCATCGGCCATATCCTTTTCGCAATTCCGCCTTATGCCGCATCGCTCCTGCTCATCCTTCTTGCGGGATCCGTCTTCTCGCTCATAACGGTAGGAAATTATGTAAGTCCCTCCGACGACTTTTTGGGATATGTGGGCTGTCTCCTGCTGCCTTCTTTTGCCATCGCACTTCCGAAGATCGCTATGAGCTTTAAGTTCTTGAGATCTTCCATAATCGAACAGCGCACATCAGACTATGTGCGCACATCAAAGAGTCACGGCCTTTCGGACCTTAAGATCCTTGTACGCCATGTTCTCCCGAATTCAAACGTCTCGTCGATCACGATAATCTCGATAATCCTCTCAGACATCCTGGGCGGAAGTCTCATAGTAGAGCAGGTCTTCAATCTTCCCGGATTGGGACGTCTCCTCCTGATGGCAATAGACCGCCGTGATTTCCCGCTCCTGTCAGGAATAGTCTTCTACCTGGCATTCATAACAGTCATCCTTTACTTCCTTTCCGACATCGCCGCAAGCATTGCCGATCCGAGGATCAGGTTGAAGTAAGGAGGTTCGCGCAAGTGTCACAGGCATCAAAGAACAAGGCAAACAGATCACCTGAAGCATCCGCTTTTTACACAGTGGGCCTCATTCTTCTGGGCATTGTCGTAATCTCATTCATAATCTCACTGTTCTGGACGCCCTATGAGCCTGACGCAACAAGTGCGGCTTCAAAACTCATGGCACCATGCCTTGAGCACCCTTTCGGAACGGACAATCTCGGAAGAGACGTGCTTTCCAGGGTTATGTCTGCATCCAAATACACGATATTCATATCTGCCGCAGGCGTCGCCATTGCGCTTATTCTCGGCACCGTTGCCGGCATCCCTGCAGGCTATTTCGGCGGCATCACCGACAGGGGGATAATGCTTTTGGGCAACAGCATCATGTGCTTCCCGGGTATCCTTCTGGCACTTGTCGCAGTAGCGGTTTTCGGACCTTCAGTAACGAACGTAATCTGGGCTTTGGGACTTGTTTTCGCGCCGACCTTTGCGAGAGTCTGCAGAGTCGGAACGATGGAAATAAAGGAATTGGATTATATAACGCACGCGCGCGTAATGGGCGTAAAGCCTGCCCGCATAATGACGTTCCACATCTTCCCGAACCTTGTGGGGCAGCTCCTTCCGGCCACCGTCATAGGCCTTGCCAACATGACGCTTTTCGAATCCGGAATGAGCTATCTGGGACTCGGCGTACAACCGCCTGAAGCATCCTATGGAAAAATGCTCTCTGAAGCCCAGGCTTATGTCCGCGTGGCTCCCTGGCTCGTCATCTTCCCCGCGCTCATGCTGATATTCTATATCCTCGGCCTCTACTTCGTATCAGAGGGACTCCGTGTCAGCCTCTCGAAAGGAGGCAAGTGATGCCGCGTCATATACACATCGTTAAAGTACATCACCTGACTCTCTCTTTCCCGACGCGCAAGGATCCCAATCCGAAGCCCGTCCTTGACGATGTCGACTTTGGCATCAGAGACGGCGAGATCTTAGGCCTCATAGGCAACTCCGGCAGCGGAAAGACCATGACATCTCTTGCGATCGCAGGTCTTCTTCCCGAAGCCGCATCCATTACTTCCGGCTCGATCAAATTTGCCGGCGAGGACCTTCTTGGCATGAATCCCAAAGCAAGACGTGCGATGCTCGGCAAAGACATCGGCATGATCTTCCAGGAGCCTTCGACGGCTTTGGACCCTCTCATGACATGCGGCAAGCAGTTAGAAGAGGTCCTTACGGCACATAAAGACACAGCAACGACTCCGGAGCAGCGCCACAAGGCGATCGTCGATATGCTTGAGACAGTAGGTTTTACAAACGCCGAAGAGATCTGCGGACGCTATCCCCACCAGCTTTCAGGCGGCCAGCGACAGAGAGTCCTCATCGCAGGAGCAGCACTACTCAAACCGCGCCTTCTCATCTGCGACGAGCCGACTTCATCACTTGATACGGTAACTACGGTATCAATACTGGCGCTCCTCAAAGACCTGTGCCACAAGCTTCACATGACGATCCTTTTCATCTCTCATGACCTGTCAGCCGTAAGAGGTTTCTGCGACCGCGTCATGGTAATGAAAGACGGTAAGATAATCGACAAGGATACAGCTTCAGATATCCTGAGCAATCCGAAAAATACTTATACGGCAGAGCTTCTCACCAACGCAAGACTCGACACAAGGCTGCTCGGCTTTGAGCCTGCAACAGTCGACTATTCAAAGAGTCCCGTCCTCACGGCAAAAGACATAACAGCAGGCTATGGCAGATCTTTATTTGAACGTGCGAAGAACAGATCCGCCGATAATAACATCCTTCACGATGTATCACTCGAAGTATTCCCCAATGAGATTCTGGGTCTCATCGGAGGATCGGGCAGCGGCAAAACAACGCTCATCAGATCTCTCCTGGGTCTCCTGCCTCATTCGGGCACGGTCAACATAAAGAGCACAAGCGTCGGCGCGATCTTCCAGGATCCCGTATCCTGCCTGAACCCCGCCCACACGATCAAGTGGCACATGGAAGAAGCTTTAAGGGCTTCCGGAATAGCAAAAACAGTTTCCGGCACAGGCTCAAGAGCCGAAAGAAAAGCCAGGACTCTCGCCAGAATAACTGCCGTTCTTGAAGAATGCGGCCTCGGCGAGAAATACCTTATGCGCCACCCCAAAGAACTCTCGGGCGGTCAGCGCCAGCGTGTCGCAATCGCTATGTGTCTTATACAGGAACCTGCCCTCATCATCGCAGATGAGCCGTTTTCGTCTTTGGATGCAAGCTCATCAGCAGAACTCTTAAAGCTCATGACGGACATCAACAGGGAACGCAGCACTGCATTCCTTCTCATCACTCACAACATTCATATCGTAAGGCAGATCTGTCCCCGCGTCATAGTAATGGACAGCGGAAAGATCTGTGAAGAGGGAATCACAACAGAAGTCCTGACAAATCCCAAATCAGAATGCACCGCTGCCCTTCTTGAAGCAGAGCGCCGAATCCACGGTATCTGATCTTTTTATCTCCAAAAGTAAGAAAGGCTGCTCCGAAGAGCAGCCCATCTCAAGGGTGATCTATATAAAGTGATGTCACTTTATGGCTGAATCTTATGTTCCCTTCATTACTATTTCGGAAACATATATTTGATCTGCTTGTTCTTGTGTCATTGGTGTCCATTGGGGATTCCAAATGGACAGATTACTCGGATTATTTCCATTAAAATTTATTCTGTAATATCCATCACCTAAATCAGTTACAACACCCTCATTATAGTTTCCGAATTGAAGTCCATCCGGTATATGGAATACTACCGAATCAACATTTCCAGGATACTGGATCTGAATGTTATTTGATCCTGCTCCACCGCTATTAACTATAACACCCGGAGCATAACTGCCGGCACTTGGAGCTGTATAGATAGCACCATTTGAATAACTTGGTCTGGAGCTTACAAAATCGTCAGGATATGAACTGTAATCAATATCATTATCCGGCGCAGTTGTAGGCTTAGGTGTAGGTGTAGGTGTATTTGTATTTGTAGGTGTAGGTGTAGGTGTATTTGTCGGTGTCGGTGTAGGTGAGTTCTTATGACCCGGCTGATTATTTACAGGACCGCCACCGTTTTCTTCTTCAACATCATCGTCATCGTCGTCATCGTCGTCGTCATCTTCGTCGTCGTCATCAGTTTCACCGTCAGGAGTGTATTCCTGAATAGGTGTGAAATTAGGATCTGCTTTCAAATGTTCAATTTCATTTCTTGCATCAACTTCGAAATTGTCTCCATTGTGCTGTATGAGCTCGTTACGTGCTGCGTTTGCACGTGTCAGAGTAACCGTAACACCGAGGAATGCAGCACCGGCAACAATTACGATTATCGCAACAACAATTACGATTTCCAGTAAGGTAAAACCTCTTCTGCTCTTTCTAATTTTTGTCATATAGATCACACTCCCTTGTATCAAGCATAATTTCCTAGCTGATAATCAAATTATACTGGACACAATTTTGACAATTCAATCTCTAAGATATTGAATTTATAAGCATGTTTTGAACAATATGTAACAAAGGATTAAACGGTTTTTTTCAAAATGATCTTTTGAGCTTCAGTCATCAAAAATTCTTTGGAATTCGGGCATTTTTCCTCAAGGTAGCTGTTAAAAACCTCAATTAAAATCTCACCTATTTCAGGTCCCTCTTTTACACCCAAAGAAATAATATCTTTTCCATCGATATCCAGATCTTTTACTTTGAAAACCGCACCGGCATTTTTCAATTCTTCAGATATCAAATTCAGTTCTTCAAGTCTCCTAATCCGGCTTTGACCCAAAGGAGAATGCGCAAGGATATCTGCTCTCTGAAGAATCTTAAGCTTATTCAGGATCTCTTCAGGATACATGCTCATGAACTTATGTACCTGAATCCTGTCTGGTTTTATATAAGTATCATGAAGTCTTACAAGTAAACATACGTTACTGATAAACTGCTTCGGACATTTAAGCTCATTAAGGACTCTCAGGGTGATCTTTTCACTGACCAGAGGGTGTCCTTTCATATGACCGACTCTGTCTTCATCAAATCTAAAACACGCAGGTTTTCCCAGATCATGGAAAAGCGCAGCCATTGCAAGTTCAGGGTCGCGGCCTTCACCTTCAACATATGGAATATGTTCCAGCACATCCAACGTGTGCTCAAGAACATCTCTGTCATGGTATTTCGAATGCTGTTCAAATCCTTTGCATTCGCCTATCTCAGGAACGATCACACTTAATACTTCGCATCCTGTCCTGATTGCGTGGGAAGCATATTTTCCTGTAACTATTCCGGTAAGTTCCGTTGCGATACGCTCGCCTGATATCTTCTTCAATTCATAAGCATGGGTCTCCATTGCGCGAAGCGTATCAGGCTCTATCTCAAAGCCGAGTCTGGAACAGAACCTTATTGCCCTGAGGATCCTGAGCGCATCCTCATGAAAGCGTTCATCGGGATTGCCTACCGCACGGATAAGTTTTTGGGAGCAGTCATCCTGTCCGCCTTCCGGATCGTAGATCTTCCCTTCGGAATCCATATACATGGCGTTGATCGTGAAATCCCTGCGCCTGACGTCTTCCTCTATCGTAGTCTTAAAAATGACTTCATCAGGTCTTCTCATGTCAGAGTACGATCCGTCTTCCCTGAAGGTCGTAACCTCGACATCTCCTTCAGATGTAACGGCCGTAACCGTGCCGTGTTTTGCGGCATTGTCGTAATAGTTAATTCCGGCATTCTCGAAAATGCTTACGGTCTCATCCGGCTTGGCGGATGTAGCTATGTCGTAGTCGTGGGGAGTCTTTCCTAAAACGATATCACGTACGGCACCGCCGGCCACAAATGCTTTATGACCGGAAGATTCTATCAGTCTGAGTATCTCGGATACATATGGCGGAATCCTTCCCGCCGTAGATGAATCGTTGTATAACATGACTTAATTATAATGCGAATCGTCATATTCTTGAAATAATTTAAGCATAGTAGTTTGGATATAATTATTGTGTTTATTTATATCTGTGCTTTTCGCTAGGAGGGATAATATGGTCTTTACAAGAAAACCTTACCGGATTGATTCTGTCTATTATGAGGACAACACGCTTAAGATCGGCTGTGAATGTCAGGAGTATTCCCCGTCTCTCACAGGCGGCAAGGGCGCTTTCAAAGATACTAAGGGCAGAATGACCATCTCGGTCTTTTCACCTGCTAATAACCTGATTACGGTTAAGGTGACCAATCACCAGGCAACTCCACGCTTCAAGGGAACTTCCGCAATCGAACTCGTTCCTGTTACAGGCACTCTTGAAGATCTTGGTGATACCCTTGCATTCAAGACAGGTCATCTCGAAGCACATATAAACAAGAAAACATTTTCCATCAAATTCATTTATTGTGGAAACGAGCTCTGCACTCAGACCACTAATATGCCGGTCTTCTATAAGACCTCTTCAGGTACCGAGAGCAATTTCGTGTTATCACCTGAAGCCTGCACCGGCGCTTCATTTAATCTTGGTTCAAGAGAACTGATCTACGGTCTTGGCAGCGCCGGATCTTCCATCGTAAGAAACGGACAGATAGTTAAATGCAATGTTGCTGACAGCAGACCCGGAACGGGATTCGTTCCCTTTATCCTTTCAGATTCCAAATACGGTCTGTACGTAAATTCGAACCGTCCCGTTACTTTCGATGTCGGTTCAGACAACGGTAAACTCAGCTTTGAAGCAGAAAGCGAAGAAGTTGAATACAGCATTATCGCCGGTGATACCCTTACAGAGATCCTTGAGATCTTCAGCCAACTTGGCGGCCGTACACCTGCCCTTTCATATACCACTGCAGGAATCTCACTTGCCCTGGACGACGATTATACTCTGACGGCACAGGGCATCATAGATGCATTAAGGGCTGCCAAAAATTCAGGAGTAGCTGTAAACGAGATCTGGCTTGGCAATTCATGGCATCCTGATTACGCTCCATATGGTTTCACCTGGGATACAGTAAGATTCCCTGACCCCATCGGATTTGCCAGAACAGCATCAGATCTCGGTGTCAGCATAGGTATTTCAATCAACCCTTTTATTTCTGAAAGAGCTCCTGAATATTCAGATCTTTTAGATGCAGGCTATTTCATTTCCTCTCCTGACGGAAATGCGGTTCTCTGTGATGCTGACAAGGGCGGTGTCGCACTTCTTGATCTTAATGTTCCCGATGCAAGAAGCTGGTTCATCAATACATGTTCAAATCTTGCCAGAGACGGCTTCTCGGTATTCGAATCCAATTTCACGAATTCACTTTCTGAGTCGTTTGAAAAAGCTTCCGGCAGAAAAGGATGCCTGGCAAACTATACTTCAATGCTGAATTCTGATCTCAGCGGTATCTCATCCAGAGAACGCGGACGCCTCGGTTCATTCATCATTGCCGACTCCGTTTTCTCAGGCGACCAGCAGGCACCTTACACCAACATTTACACTAAGTTTGCACCTGATTTCTCCGACCTCTCCGCAGCTGTTAAGAATTCGATCTCATACGGCCTCACAGGTTTCGGAGGAGTTAATATCGACATCCCCGCAAAAGATCTTACTGACCCCAAGCTTTTCGAGCGTTGGATCGGATATGCGGTTTATGCACCTCACGCAAGATTCACGGGCACACTTAAGTTCCTGGAAGATGCAGCTAAACTTGACTCGGTCAAGGCATTCACAGCCATCAGGACAGCCCTTGCTCCTTACATCTATTCAAGCCTTTGCGAAAACGTAAAATACGGCACGCCCGTCATCCGCGCTATGGCTGTTGAATTCGCAGGAGACCCGGCTGCAGCTGCATTCGATTCCGAATACATGCTCGGCACGTCACTTCTTGTAGCTCCCGTAACGACTGCAAATGACAATATCAGGATCTACATACCTGCAGGCATCTGGACGGATTTTATGACTCACGAGAAGATCCAGGGTCCCCGCTACATTTCCAGAAAGGTATCTCCCAACACCGTTCCGGTTTTTGTGCGCCCCAATTCCATCGTTCCTACCAGAACACCCGATTCAAATGCCGGTATCGGTTTGCTCGATAACCTCACATTCTCATGCTTTGGTCTCGGCAACGGAACAACGGCTGCCTGCGAAGTTTTCGCTGACGGCGGACAGGGTTCAGGCATCATCACGGCTGAAGTTTCAGGCAACAAGATCACAGTCCGCACACAGAACCTCGGCGGAACCAAGAAACTTGTCTTGTCAGGGATCTTCAATGTAGTAGGCTTGTCAGAATCAGTACCGGAGAAGCTCAGCTACGGTACTTCCATCGAGTTCACAAGCAACGAACTGGTGATCAGCTTAGGTTAACGCGGCAATCTGTACTTCGTCGAAGTATTCAATAAGGTCTTTAAAGTACTGCGCTTTTACTTCGGGCTCATTCATGAGCTCGTGACGGTAAGCGCCGTAGTTCTTTGACTTTACATGTGCGCCGGCTTCAGTCATCTTTGCAATTACTTTCTCAACACCAGTTCCGTAACTTCCGACGGGATCCTCGCTGCCATAAGCAAAGAAACACGGGCGGTCAGGTAACTGTGCATATGCAGTCTTGCTCTGCATGAATGAGATTATGCTGAACAGGGTTCTGAATCCGTCGCTCGTAAATGTAAATCCGCACATGGGATCTTCAGCATACTTTCTGACTTCATTCTCATCAGTGGACAACCAGTCGAGGCCCGACTTCGGGTTCTTTATTCGCTTGGTGTAGCTGCCGAATGCGATGACGTTGAGCAGATGGTTCTTTCTCTTCTTCCCTCCGAAAACACAGGCAACGCTTGCAAGGAATTTTCCGAATCCCACAGCAGGGTTCGGACCCATTGTCGATGAGAATACATATCCGTCGAACTGCTTGTTGTATCTTGGAGTGGAGTAGATCGACCTTACGACAAATGAACCCATTGAGTGTCCATAGAGAATGTATTTAAGTCCCTTTCGGCCGAATTTCTCAACTGCATATTCGTGTAGCCCCATCTCGTCTGTCAGGAGCATCTGCCAACTGTTTTTCGCGCCTCCGAAATATCCTTTGGGATAGCCCTTCTCCTCGTTCAGGAAATATGTCTGTCCATGACCCGGCATATCCATTCCGCAAACGTGATATCCGGCTTCGTTAAGCTCGGCGATCATCTCTTCGTAGCGCGCAATGTATTCGGCCATTCCGTGGCATATCTGGACAACGCCTTTTATCTCGGGAGCAGATGACGGATAAAAGAATGCCACGGTCTTATAACCATTGCCTGTTGAACTGACATATGCCATTCTCTGCGCATTGATCTGTGCCATCTTGATTCCTCCCGTGCAGGTATTTTGCCTTGCTTATTACCTGTTATTCTAACATCTTTTCGCCTGTCACAATTGCCACAGCGTTGCTTGAATTTACAGTTTTGAGATTTTTGCTATTTATCATAGAATATAAAACATTAAAAAATTAAAATGTTTTATAATATTTGAACTTGTATTGTAGTATGTTACTATATGCGTGATCCTCAGGATCATTCTCAACTGCATACAGTTTACCTAGGAGGGAATAGATATATGTTCGAGATAGTATCGAAGACAAAGCTGGCCGATAAGGTATGGCGTATGGACGTTGTTGCTCCGCTCGTTGCGGGAAAGGCAATGCCCGGACAGTTCCTTATCATCCGCGTCGATAAAGACGGCGAGAGAATTCCTCTTACAGTCTGCGATTTTGACAGAGAAAAGGGTATCGTCACGATAGTCTTCCAGACAGTCGGTGCCGAGACCGAGCGCATGAGCCGCATTGAAGTCGGCGAATGCTTTGCCGATGTCGTAGGTCCTTTGGGCCGTCCTTCAGATCTTTGCGACCTTCCCATCGAAGAGCTCAAGAAAAAGAAGATCCTCTTCATCGCAGGCGGTGTCGGAACCGCTCCTGTTTATAACCAGCTTCAGTGGCTTCACGAAAACGGCGTAGACGTCGACTGCATCCAGGGCGCCAGGACCAAGGATCTGCTCATCCTCGAAGACGAGATGAGAGCAGTCACAGAAAACCTCTACTTCGCAACCGATGACGGTTCATACGGTATCCACGGCAATGTTTGCGTCGCTCTCCAGCAGCTCTGGGATGAAGGTAAGCACTACGACCACTGCGTTGTAATAGGACCCGTCATCATGATGAAGTTCGCATGCCAGCTCACAAAGAAGCTCGGCATCCACACGGTAATCTCAATGAATACCATAATGGTGGACGGGACCGGAATGTGCGGCGCCTGCAGGCTTCTCGTAGACGGCGAAGTCAAGTTCGCATGTGTTGACGGTCCGGAGTTTGACGGTCATCTGGTTGATTTCGATCAGGCACTTCAGCGTTCACGTCTTTATAAGACCCAGGAAGGCGAGCTCATGTTAAGGCTCAACGAAGGCGATACTCACAGCGGCGGCTGCGGCATGTGTTCATAAGGGGGATCAAGAAAATGGAATTTGACGTATTAAAGAAAGTACCGGTTTCAGAGCAGGATCCCAAGGTCCGTGCCACAAACTTCGACGAGGTTAATCTCGGTTATACAAAAGAAGAAGCAGTACTTGAGGCATCCCGCTGCCTTAACTGCAAGAATGCACGCTGTATGCAGGGCTGCCCTGTATCCATCAATATTCCGGGCTTCATCTCCAAGCTCAAGGACGGCGATGTTGAGGGCGCATATAACGTAATCTCACTGTCCTCTTCACTCCCCGCTGTATGCGGCCGTGTATGTCCCCAGGAAACACAGTGCGAAGCTCAGTGCATCAGAGGCATAAAGGGCGAAGCAGTATCCATCGGACGTCTCGAAAGATTCGTAGCAGACACCGCAAAGGATATGGGCATCAAGCCTAAGCTTCCCGCTGACCTGGTCAAGAAGGGCAAGAAAGTTGCTGTCATCGGCGCCGGTCCTTCAGGTCTTACTTGCGCTGGCGACCTCGCAAAGCTCGGCTATGACGTAATCATTTTCGAAGCTCTCCACAAAGCAGGCGGCGTACTCGTTTACGGCATCCCCGAATTCCGTCTCCCTAAGGATAAGGTCGTTGCAAAGGAAATCGAGAACGTTAAGAGTCTTGGCGTTGAGATAGTAACTGACGCAGTCATCGGCCGCTCCCTTACGATCGACGACCTGTTCGAGAAGGAAGGCTTCTCAGCCGTATTCATCGGCTCAGGCGCAGGCCTTCCCCGCTTCATGAACATCCCCGGAGAGCAGTCTTTGGGCGTATTCTCCGCTAACGAATACCTCACAAGATCCAATCTCATGGGCGCATTCTCACCCGATTCGAGAACACCCATCATGAGAGCAAAGAAAGCAGTCATCGTAGGCGGCGGCAACGTTGCAATGGATGCAGCCCGTACCGCTAAGCGTCTCGGTGCTGAAGTACATGTCGTATACCGCCGTTCGGAAGCAGAGCTCCCTGCACGTGTTGAAGAAGTCCATCACGCAAAAGAAGAGGGCATCATCTTCGACCTTCTCACCAACCCCGTTGAGATCATTGCTGACGAGAACGGCTGGGTAACAGGATGCAAGTGCATCCGCATGGAATTAGGCGAGCCTGATGCATCAGGCAGAAGATCACCTGTCCCGGTTGAAGGTTCTGAGTTCACCATTGAGTGCGATGCAGTCATCATGTCACTCGGTACGTCACCTAATCCTCTTATCAAGACGACAACAGCCGGCCTTGAGACAAACAAGCGCGGCGGCATCATCGTCAACGAGTCAGAAATGACCACAAGAGAAGGCGTTTTCGCGGGCGGCGACGCAGTAACAGGCGCAGCAACCGTTATCCTCGCCATGGGTGCAGGTAAGTCTGCAGCTAAGGGAATCGACGAGTATCTGTCAGGAAAATAATTTACTGCGAAAACCACATTGACGAAAATTCGACGGAAAAGGTGTATTTCGTCAACGAAATCGTCAAAATCGGCCTGGATTGACAAAACCGTAGACGATTTCAGTCGAATTCGTCTATAAATCTTCAATTCGACAACAACACCCGTTCTTCGATCAGAGCGGGTGTTTTCATTTTCATAAAAAAGAGCCCGCACATAAAGCGCGGGCCCTTGAAAGATCAGTTGTAATTCAACTTATGCGTTGCAGATGATGGAGAAATCCTCAGCCTTGAGGGAAGCACCACCAACGAGACCGCCGTTGATGTCAGCCTGAGCGAAGAGGCCTGCAGCATTCTTGGCATTGCAGGATCCGCCGTACTGGATCGTGATAGCCTCAGCGCACTTAGGGCAATAGAGCTCAGCGATAACGCCACGGATGAACTTGCAAACTTCCTCAGCCTGCTCGTCTGTAGCTGTCTTGCCTGTGCCGATAGCCCAGATAGGCTCATAAGCGATTGTGATCTGGCAGAGCTTGTCAGCAGGGATATCCTTGAAAGCGCCAACGATCTGACCCTTGATCCAGTCGAATGTCTCGCCTGCTTCACGCTGAGCAAGAGACTCACCGCAGCAGATGATAGGTCTTACACCATACTTGAGGAGTGCGAGAGCCTTCTTATTAACTGTCTCGTCTGTCTCTGCGTTGTACTCTCTTCTCTCGGAGTGACCGATGATGCAGTAGTTAACGCCCATCTTAGCGAGCCAGAGAGGTGAGATCTCGCCTGTGAATGCACCCTTCTCTTCGAAGTGGCAGTTCTGAGCAGCGATCTTGATGTTTGTGTAAGCAGCAGCCTCAACTGCAGCAGCAAGTGCTGTAGCAGGAACGCCAAGAGCGATTCTGTGCTCAGCATTCTTTACGAGGGGCTTGAGCTCTTCGATGAGCTTAACTGCATCTGCAGGAATACCGCAGTTCATCTTCCAGTTACCTGCAGCAAAGATTCTGCCTGTCTTCTTGTCGTTGAGGCAGTCGATACCGGGGAGAACCTTACCCTCGATGTACTCGAGAGAAGCGCCGCCGCCTGTGGAGATGTGAGAAACCTTATCAGCATAGCCGAGCTTCTCGATAGCAGCTGCGGAGTCACCGCCGCCGATGATTGATGTACAGTCTGCATCAGCGATTGCCTGAGCGATAGCCTTTGTACCAACTGCGAACTTCTCGAACTCGAATACGCCAGCAGGGCCATTCCAGATAACTGTCTTAGCGCCCTTGATAGCCTCAGAGAACTTAGCGATTGTCTCAGGTCCGATGTCGAGGCCCTGCCATCCGTCAGGGATCTCCATTGTAGGAACTACCTTGCTGTTAGCGTTTGCATCGAAAGCATCAGCAACAACTGTATCTGTAGGAAGAAGGAGCTTAACGCCCTTCTCTTCAGCCTTAGCGAGGATCTCCTTAGCGAGGTCAACCTTGTCAGCCTCGAAGAGGGAATCACCGATCTTGCCGCCCTGAGCGCCGATGAATGTATAAGCCATACCACCACCGATGATGATAGTATCAGCCTTGTCGAGGAGATTTGTGATAACACCGATCTTGTCGGAAACCTTAGCACCGCCAAGGATAGCAACGAAAGGTCTTGCAGGGTTATCAAGTGCACCACCGATGAAGTCTATTTCCTTCTTGATGAGGTAACCGCAAGCGGAAGGAAGGAAGTTTGCAAGACCAGCTGTGGATGCATGAGCACGGTGAGCTGTACCGAAAGCATCGTTAACATAGAGATCAGCCATGGAAGCGAGCTCTGCAGCGAACTTAGGATCGTTCTTTGTCTCTTCCTTGTGGAAACGGACGTTCTCGAGCATAAGGATCTCGCCGTCCTTGAGAGCAGCTGCCTTAGCCTTTGCATCTTCGCCGATAACGTCAGCAGCGAGAGTAACGGGCTTGCCGATGAGCTCAGCAAGACGGTCTGCTGCGGGCTTCATGGAGAACTTAGCCTCAGGACCGTTCTTCGGACGGCCGAGGTGAGATACGAGGATAACCTTCGCATTGTTATCTACGAGGTACTTGATTGTAGGGAGAGCACCCTTGATTCTCTTGTCGTCTGTGATCTTTGTGCCTGTCTCTTTGTCGAGCGGTACGTTAAAGTCAACACGGACAATAACTCTCTTGCCGGCTACGTCTAAATCTTCGACGCTTTTCTTGTCATACATTGCCATGGATTGTCACACTCCTGATTCATATTTTGTGTTTTGGGAAGCACCATAAACAGTGCCTCTTATTTACTGACTCGAAAATTATACTATCTTCGGGCGATATATAAAAGCAAGAAAAAAGGCGAGTTTGGCGATATTTTTGCCAAACCCGCTCTTATTTGTCATTAAAACAAGCTAGTGAAAATTATTTCTTGCCCAGGAGCTCTACGATCTCGTGGATCTTGAATACCTTCTGGCCGTCTACATAGAACCTGTAAAGCTCTCCGTCCTTGTCGTAGATCTCGAAATGCTTGCCGTAAGATGCCACAAGTCCTCTCATCGTATCGATCTCGAAAACCTTTGTCTCGAACGGTGCGTTCGGGTCGAGCTTTCTGTCCTTGTACTTTCTCATCGGCTTGCCCTTCTTGTAAGGTATGCCGTTTTCAGCGGGACAGTCGGTTCCGACGTAGGTGATCTCCTTGTCGGTGATGGTGATCCTGCCCTTACCTGTTTTCGCAAAGGTGAATCTGTCGAAAACCTTGAACAGATCGGCATTCATCTCCATCTTGAATCCGCCTGCATCGAGCTGGTCCTTTATGAGGCCCCTCTCCCACTCTGTCCACTTGTGAAGGTCGTCGAAAACGACACACTGGGGATCGGCCTTTTCGATAAGGCCCGTAGGGAGATATCTTGCAGCGTTGCCGCAGTTGGAGCACTGGATCATGTCGCCCTTGCCGGAATTCATGAACTGCATCGTATATTCGGAACCGCACTTGGGGCACGCATAAGCGATGTTCTGGAGACCTGATGCGAGCTTCTTGCCCTTGTAGGTTCTGGGATTCTCACGGATCCAGTCGTTCTCGTTGTAATCAACGCCTTCAAGGATCTTCTGCTGAAGTTCCTCAATGGACAGCTGCTTAACCTCGTCAGAATAGATCTTCTTGACGAACTCGGCGCTGATCCTGCCCTTACGCATACCGGACTTTGACCATCTCGGCCAAGCCATGTAAGCGCCGTGGATATGCGCGATATAAACTGAAGCGCCTGCTTTCTTGGCAAGTCTTGCGACACCGTCGTCGAAGCCAACGGACTTGCCGTCGACGTGTCTTGTGGCCTCAGGGTAAACGATGATGACACCGTTACGCTTCATGACGCGCATCATGGCCTTAACAGCTGCCGTGTCAACGACGAACTGCTTCTTCGGGATCGCGCCTCCGAGCTTGAACCAGTGGCCCCAGCCCTTTGCCCTGAATACGAACTCACCGGTTACGAAGTTTGCAGGTCTTGCCTTTGTAAGTCTGTTTGTAACCATCGGGTCGAGATAAGACTCGTGGTTTGAGATAACGATGATCGGGCCCTCATGGTTTACAAACTCCATATCGGGTTTGACCTTGATGTGGGTAAAAGCACAAACCAAAGGCACGATGATATGTGAACCGACAAATCCAAACCAGAATTTGCTCGGCACACAACCTATGTCGTAATCACGCGGCGCCTTTGAACGGGAAGCCGCATTGCTGGGTTTTTCCTGTGTTTTTAACTCTGACATCTCTATATTGCTCCGACAATTATTTTGATAACCGAAGTAATTGTTTGAGTATTATACATTATTTTGCAAGACGATGCCTTATGTTTCTTCAATTACAGGCTCTTTTGCCATCTCAAGCTCGCCGCCGTCCCTGATCACGATGACCTTTCCGTCCTCTGCAGCGCTTCCCTGTGCCAGGAGGGCGTCAGGATCCGTCGTCTCAACAGCGTCGATGATCGCAAGGTGTCCGGGCTTGACGATGCCGTCGAGCATAGCTTCGGAGAAGCGGTCCTCAACCATCGATGTGATGACTCTTCTGAGCGGTCTTGCGCCGTACTGAGGATCGTAACCCTTCTTTGCGAGGAGTTCCTTGGCACTCTCGGTAAGCTCGATGTCCATACCGAGATCCTTGATTCTCTTGCCGACCTGCTTCATGAGAATGTCTACGATGCGGATGAGTGAATCCTTGCCGAGCATACGGAAGAAGATGATGTCATCAACACGGTTAACGAATTCAGGAGTGAACGTCTTCTTGAGCTCGTCGATGACGACCTTCTTAGCCTCATCGTATGACTTGCCGCCGTAAAGACCTTCTCTGGAGAGCTCGTCCTTATCACTCTCATCTGCCATCGCAAAGCCGATCTTGCGGCCTTCGCTGCCAACGAGCATTCTTGCACCGATGTTGGATGTCATGATGATGATCGTATTTCTGAAGTCGACCGTTCTGCCATGGCCGTCCGTAAGACGTCCGTCATCAAGAACCTGGAGCATTGAGTTGAAGATCTCAGGGTGTGCCTTCTCGATCTCATCGAAAAGAACAACCGAGTAAGGATGTCTTCTTACAGCTTCAGTGAGCTGGCCGCCCTCATCGTATCCGACATATCCCGGAGGCGCACCGATGAGTCTTGAGACATCGTGCTTTTCCATGTATTCGGACATGTCGATCCTGACAAGAGCGCTCTCGTTGCCGAACATTACCTCGGCAAGAGCCTTTGCAAGCTCAGTCTTACCGACACCTGTCGTACCTAAGAAGATGAACGAACCAGAAGGTCTCTTCTCGTCCTTGAGGCCGAGTCTTCCTCTGCGTATTGCCTTGGCGATGGCATGAACCGCTTCGTCCTGGCCTACGACTCTTCTTGCAAGTTCAGATTCGAGATTCTTAAGTTTATCTGCATCAGATTCTGTGATCTTTGTTGTAGGGATGCCTGTCCACTTCGCAAGAACTACTGCAACGTCATCAACGGTGAGGGTTCCTGTAAATCCGTCCGCATCAGGCTTAACCTTGTCCTGAAGAAGCGAGAGTCTCTCATTAAGCTTTTCTTCTTCCTCTTTAAGTGTCTGTGCAGCTTCGAAATCCTGTGCATCTACGGCAGCCTTCTTCTTATCCTTGATCTCTGCGATCTTCTTCTCGAGATCGTTCTTGACCTTGGAATCTGCATAGTTGATACGCTTAGCGGCAGCTGCCTCATCGACAAGGTCGATGGCCTTATCAGGCAGGAATCTGTCGGAGACATATCTTGCTGAAAGTCTTACGGACTGCTCAAGAACGTCATCCGGAATATGGATCTTGTGATGGTCTTCGTACTTGGAGCGGAGACCCTTCATGATGGCGATCGCATCTTCGATGGAAGGCTCTTCGATGAGGACCTTCTGGAAACGTCTCTCGAGGGCGTGGTCCTTTTCGATGAACTTGGAATATTCATCTAAAGTCGTTGCACCGATGATCTGGAGCTCGTTCTTTGTAAGGAGCGGCTTCATGATGTTGGCAGCATCCATGGATCCGCCTGAAGACTCGCCTGCGCCGACGAGAGTATGGATCTCATCGATGAAGAGGATGATGTTAGGATCTGCAACTGCCTCGTCGAGCATGTTCTTGATACGCTCTTCGAATTCACCTCTGTACTTGGATCCGGCTACCATTGAGCCCATCTCCATGCTGTAAACGATCTTGCCCTTGATGACGTCAGGAACGTTGTTCTCTGCGATCTTCAATGCAAGGCCTTCTGCGATAGCGGTCTTACCTACACCAGGGTCACCTACGAGACAGGGGTTGTTCTTTGTGCGGCGGATAAGGATCTGCATAACACGTGAGATCTCTTCCTCACGGCCGATAACGGGATCGATCTTGCCCTGCTTTGCAAGCTCAGTCAGGTTCTTGCCGAACTTATCGAGAGTCTTGTGACCCTTCTTTCCCGTACTCTTTTCAGAAGATCTGTTAGCTCTGGGGGCCGGCTCGCCTGCAGGGAGCTCATCATCGTCGCCGCTGTTCTCAGCAAATGTTCCTTCTCTTGCAGCCTCAGCCTGCTCGTTAAATACGTTGATGATGGCACTTCTTATGCCCTCGACATCGCATCCTGCAGCTTCAAGACTGCCGAATATCTCAGGGTGGTTGGAGATCTTACGTGAGATGATCACGAACAAAAGGTGTTCAGGATTTACTGCGCCCTTAAAGCCTGTTCTTCTTGAGAGATCGGCAGCATTTGCAAAGATCCTTCTCACGTCGATCCTGAGGCTCGAAAAAGCCCTGTCTGCAAGCATCTTGAGAGCGGAATCGTCCATCTCATACTCGCCCTCGACACCCAGGCGCTCAAGCACGAGTGAGAGGTCCGGAATGTTCTCGCTTAAGATATCTCTTGCAGGTGTATCCGTTACGCACAATGCTGCGAAAAGAATGGTGTCACGGATAAGTGATGTATGTTTTTCTTCTGCTATAAGGCTCGATACCGCGAGCACCTTAGCTGTATCTTCTGTGATTCTCATGATAGATCATCCCCTTTCAAAATCTTTCTTATTCCATTTGCCCTGAATTTCTGCGATGCCGCACTCTGGCTGCTCTTTCTTGACGGAGCACCGGGCTCCCAGAGTATGTCCATAGTTAACTTATCAAGTGTGTTCCAGGAGAGCTTTATCTCACCTGAATCATCGTAATCGTGATAGAGCCTCAGCCACCCTAAAGCCTGAAGTGCTTCGCTTCTGGAGATCATGCCTGCATATCTCAATGTGCCGTAGGATCTGCCGTAGATGTCTGCCGACTGCTCTTTCTTGCTTGAAGCGATCTCATCCCTGCATGCTCTCTCAGCTTTGATGACATCAGCGATAAGCATCTCGCCTCTCTTGAGGACTTCATCCTCAGTAATGCCTAATGTATTTACGCTCGCAATGATATAAACACCGGAATCGGCGATCTCGCCTCTTTCAGCGAAAGGATAGATCTGCCATTCGTACTGGCCTACACGCTGTGTGAGTGCTGCGATACCGCCTTCAGTCTTGGAGATCGCAGGAAGCGCAACTGTATAAAGGATCTTAAGTCCGGTACCTGCAAGCTTTATGTTTGAAGTAAGGAATCCGTAGGTCTCAGAGAAAGCAACATCAAGTTTACCTTCGAGATCTAATGCAATCTTTTCAGCTTTCTTGTAAACGCTGATGTCGTGGCCCTGCGCCATTGCTTTTACGGTAAGATGCTCGCCGCTTCCTACACCTATCGAGAGGCTTGCGTCGTCGTTATAGTAGAAAGCCTTCCTGTCGGGATCAGCCATCATGCTGGCTTCGCGTCCGAGTATCTGAAGTCTTGTAAGTCTTAAAGTTGTTTCCTTATCAAAACCTGAAGCAACTCCGCCCATGAATTCATCTTTATCTATAACACCGTCGATGGTCTCAAGGAGGCTCTTGCACTCCTTGTCGTCCAGACGCGGCATGAAATTATATCCCTTGATGTTACGGACGATGCACGCTTTTGTGGAGAGAACAACATCGTTGTCCTTACCCTCATTTACATACCACTCAGCCATTGTTGCCACCGTCCTTTCTGCCCTTGAGTTCGTCTCTGAGTCTTGATGCGAGCTTGTATTCCTCGGCATCTGCAGCGACCTTGATACCCTTTTCGAGTTCTTCGTCAGAGAGCATACCGAGGTCAGCCTTCATGAGCTGGTCAAGAGTAAGACCGTCCTTTGAGCTCTTCTTAGAAGCAGCGGGAGCGCTCTCCTTAGCATCAGCCTTCGGAGATTCTGCCTTTGCGGCATCCGGATTGGGCTTTGCGATCTTCTTTATCTGCGGAACATCTTCCGTCTTTGCATCAGTATCAGCAGACTGCGCGGGAATTCGTCCTGCATATTCGCTGTTGCCCTGCTGCTTGAACATCTCTCTTACGATGTTATCGTTGAAGGTGTTGTAGCACTCGATACATCCTACGCGGCCCTCATTCTCGAATTCCCTTAAAGTCATTCCGCACTTGGGACATGTAAGTGTGCTGTTGCCGAAATCGAGCTCACTCATCTGCATCAGCGAAGTCGCAAGCTGATCCAACGGTGAAAACGGATTGCTCATTAGATCTGCCGGGTCTCTTAGGAACCTGTCGTAGCCCATAAGCCTCGCGCAGTTCTCACAGTAAGTGATGCCGTTTATCTTTATTATCCTGTTGGTAAGTTCTTTACCGCATCTTTCACATCTCATTAATTATTGTCTCCTTCCGGGTTCTATCCTTAAGTAACCATCAGTCCCAAAAGCGCATGCTTGAAAATATCCGCTCTTAAGACCGCCCTTATATCCGAGTCAACTCTTGCCAGAGCCCTGTCTGATACCGCTGCCATGATCGCAGTACCTTCCTTTGAAGTCATCGCGCCGACAGTAACCGCATTTGTTAAAAGGTTCTTTGCCTGCTGCTGCGACAGGTCATCACCGACACTGTCGATGATCGCCTTCAGATATTCAGCGGGTCCGACATGATTTACACGTGTGATCGTAATCTGTCCGCCGCCGCCTCTTCTGCTCTCGACAATATATCCGCTTCCGCCCGAAAATCTTGTAGACAGTACATATGTGATCTGAGACGGCACGCAGTTCGCCTGCTCCGCCAACTGGCTTCTGCAGATCGTTGCCGTTCCGTCATTCTCATCGACCATCTCTTTGATCATCTGTTCTATGACATCAACCAGTCTAGCCACAAGATCGTCCTCCTTCCGCTTAATCGTTTTTGACTTTGTTCTTTTCTGACTTTGACTTTCTTTGACTAATCAAATTATCTGACTTTTCTTGTCTTTTGTCAACACTAGGAAAAAAGAATACCCACTAAAACGGGCATTTTCGTTGTTTAGTGGGTATGGTTTGACATAATTGTCATCGAAAACACCCACTAAATGACTGTTTTTCGGGATTTAGTGGGTATCTGTTAATTCAAATAAATAAACTTATCTGTGATAAAGCTTCTTCGTCTCGTAAACAGGCTCACATGTGAGGTTGATTCCGAGCTTGTGGAACATGTTTACGTCAACGGAACTCATCATGGTCGTTGAGTGCGCGTCGCTGTTAGCGAGGTTGCTTATCTGCTGCATGGCAAGCTCTGCAACCGGGTTGGTGGCAGCGCTGATCGCAAGCGCAATGAGGACTTCGTCTGTATGAAGTCTCGGATTGTGGTTGCCCATGTGGTTGATCTTGAGATCAGAGATAGGCTCGATAACGTTGGGCGAGATGAGCGGGATATCGTGTGAGATTCCTGCAAGGACCTTAAGAGCGTTAAGAAGCGCTGCAGATGCGGGCCCGAGGAGAGGTGTTGTCTTACCTGTAACGATCTGTCCGTCAGGGAGCTCTAATGCTACAGCAGGAGCGCCCGTGGATTCTGCGCGTACGGCAGCTGCTCCGATGACGCGGCGGTCGGAAATGTCGATGCCGCTCTTCTTCATCAGGAACTCGATCTTTGTAACGTCGGAACCGTCGGAGTTGCCGGCACGTGTTGCCATCTTAGCTTCGTAGTATCTTCTTACGATCTCCTGTCTTGAAGCTGCCTGGCATGCCTCATCGTCGATGATGGCAAATCCTGCCATGTTTACGCCCATGTCCGTAGGTGACTTGTAAGGGCTCTCGCCGTAGATCTTCTCGAAAATAGCGTTTACAACGGGGAAGATCTCAACGTCTCTGTTGTAGTTAACTGTTGTCTTTCCGTAAGCTTCAAGGTGGAAAGGATCGATCATGTTAACGTCAGCTAAGTCTGCAGTTGCTGCCTCGTAAGCAACGTTAACGGGATGCTGGAGCGGGATGGACCAGATCGGGAATGTCTCAAATTTAGCATAGCCTGCCTTGATGCCGCGCTTATTCTCGTGATAGAGCTGTGAAAGGCATGTAGCCATCTTTCCTGAACCAGGACCCGGAGCCGTAACGACAACGAGCTTACGTGAAGTCTCGATGTAGTCGTTCTTGCCGTAACCGTCTTCGCTTACGATGAGCGGGATATTTGAAGGGTATCCTTCGATGGGATAGTGTCTGTATGTCTTAACGCCGAGGCCACGGAGTCTTGTCTCGAACTTCTCTGCAAGAGGCTGGCCTGCGAACTGTGTGATTACTACGCTTCCTACAAAGAGTCCGAACTCTGTAAAAGCATCGATCAGACGGAGAACTTCCTGGTCATAAGTAATGCCGAGGTCTCCTCTTCTCTTGTTTTTCTCAATGGCATCAGCATTAATCGCAATAACGATCTCAGCATCTTCCGAAAGAGCCTTGAGCATTCTGATCTTGCTGTCGGGTTCAAAGCCGGGAAGAACTCTTGATGCGTGATAGTCGTCGAACAACTTGCCGCCGAATTCAAGATAAAGCTTGCCGCCGAACTTCTCGACGCGCTCTCTGATATGCTCACTCTGGAGCTCTACATACTTGTCATTGGAAAAACCGATCTTAAACATAGGAATGGACCCCCTTCAACGAAAAGATTATATCGTAAAGAAGTCCAATCTTGTGTTACAAAATGCGAAGAGGGTCTAATAACAGTAAAGATTTTTCTTCGGGAATGGAATCAACACTGTTTCCGCCGTTTACGATGGCGCGCCCGCCGGCATTTTTGACCAGCTCAACAAATTCTTCTCTTCCGGAGATAACATCATATCCGAATGTCTCTCCCCTGTAGTGCATCGGGACAACGACCTTGGGCTCGATCTTCTGACAGAGGTCAAAAGCTTCCTTGCAGCCGATCGTGAAAAAGCCTCCGACGGGGATCAGGAGAAGATCGCATCCTTTTAACTTTCCGATCTGGTCATCAGTAAGCTCGCATCCGATATCGCCCATGTGGACAACGGACTCGATGCCTGATCTTACGATGGTGATATTGTTGGGGCCGCGTTTTGCTCCCTGAACTTCATCGTGATATGACGCGATGAACTCTACTTCGGGTGCGGGACCGGAATAAGGAACATCCGGAGATCCGACCGAGGCACGGTCATTGTGGTCTTCGTGCTCATGTGAGCAGAACACTTCATCAGCAGCGACATTGCAGTCAGAAAGTCCGGGAACGTATCCGTGCACATAAGGATCGAAGCAGACTGAAAGGCCTGTGGAGAATTTGATCAGGAAGCATGCGTGGCCGATGAATGTTACTTTCATGATTAGTTGTCCTCCGGGATGTTTTCGTGCTGACCGGGATCAGGAAATATCAGAACTTTGTGCTGTCATCATCTGATGTGTTATCAGATTCTGTCGTTGTGGACTCTACCGTAAATGAAGCATCGTCAAGGATCTTGGAATTAGCTTTGAATTCCTTCTTGGCCTGTGATGCGAGCATGGCATTTGCGATACCGCCGATGGCGCCGACAACAAGAGTGATGCCGATAACAACAGTGAGCGTCTTGGTTGCAAAATTAAAGAAAATGATCACTGCTCCGAGTGCAAGGGCGATAACGCCGAAGAGCACTGAGAACCACCAATATTTCGCGCCGGAGATCCTTAATGTTCCGATGGCTGAAACAATGATGACGATCGCATAAACCGCAATGATTATTCCGAAGATAAAGTTGAATACCGTGATGACGGGAAGCGGGTTAACGATGAACACGATTCCGATAACGGCAATTGATAAGCCGATAATGAGTACGATCCAGTCAAAAACGGTCTTTTCCTTGATCCTTAAGAAGTTGATCAGGGCAAATACGCCTACCGCAATGAGCGCGGCGCCGATGATCCTGACAAATCCTGCTGCAATGTCATCGCCTTTACCTGCAATGGTTCCGATGATGAATATGAGTCCCAGGAACAACATGACGATGTCGATCACTATTCTGCCGGCATTGTAATTGACAGCCTTATCTTTTTTCTTACCCATATGTTTAATCCTCGCTTTCGCCTGAAGCCATTATTACGTTCTTACCTGAACTTTTCGCCGAAGACAAAGCCTTCTCAACCTCATCCAGAGCACTCTTCAGATCCATGGTAACATCAAACCATGAATATCCACCGCTTATTGTAACGGGTTCTTTTGTAAATGAATACTTTTTCTTCGAAAAGTCTTTGCGGATCTGATTCAGTGCATTGAGGTTTTCTTCCCTGACACCGTTCTCGAAAA
Organism: Saccharofermentans sp.; assembly: GCA_045648465.1. Lineage (GTDB taxonomy): Bacteria > Bacillota > Clostridia > Saccharofermentanales > Saccharofermentanaceae > Saccharofermentans. Next base: position 142,084 of record JAZROA010000001.1, on the reverse strand, counting down.
TAACAACGAATGTATCTCCGCCGTATCTTCCGACGATCGTATCCTCATCGATATAATCCTGAAGGACAGAACCAAGTGTGCGGAGGACATCGTCTCCCTTGTCATTGCCCATCTCATCATTGATAGTCTTGAAGTCATCGACGTCAATTATTGCAACACCGCACGGATCGAGCTCATTGGTCTTAGCAAGGATCTTCTCAGCTTCTTCCGTAAGATATTTCTTGCTGTAAACACCGGTAACGGAGTCGGTCTCAAAACCGTTTTCGAACTTATCGGCACCGGCAAAATTTCTCTCGCGCACCATAAGCATTCTGATATTGAATATCTCAAGTCTGTAAGAAATGATGCTCAGGGCGATTACCATGACTTCAGAGAATATGATGCAGAGGATCGTAAATGCCCTCTGGTCCGGGTAATCGTACAAATGGAGAATGCCAGCGTAAAGAACAAATACAAAACTTAAGCCCGCCTGGATCATAAGGATAAAGCGGTCATGAAAGATCGTGCAGATTACGACCGTAAACAGCGGCAAAAGCCAAAGCGGAATGAAGTAGCTGTGAGCGAGTGCGATAACGCCTGTCATTACGAGACCGGCAAATGATACAACTCTGTTTTTCGTGCTGTCGGTGCTTGTATCAGACCTGTTCGAAAACCTGGCAATAATATAAGCCAGCAGGTTTACTCCTAAAGGCACCAGTATTCTGAAAGCAATATAGTTGATCAGCGGCTGGCCCAGATCCTGAATTAAGTAGTAATAGAAAGTAAGACCGATCTCAGTCAAAAGACATATGATCGTTACTATGAGAATAAGCTTCTCAAATTCAAACCTAATCGTTCTTTCCAGATTCCGCAGCGCGGGATCGCTCGCAGGCTTGCCTTCCATAGTATTGTCCCTCTTCAGTTATTACCCGGTATTCCGGTACCCTTCCTTATGTAACTGTTCCGTCCCCCGTCGGCTCAGCAGGTGTCTCCCCGGCAGTCGGATCAGTTGTGCCGCCTTCAGGATTCGTCGGTTCGCCCGTAGGTTCAGAAGAATCTGTAGGATCCGTTACATCCGGTGTGGTTTCACTCGGTTCCGTCGGTTCAACGGTCGGAGTCGCAGTATCAGGCGGTGCCGTTACCTCCCATTCTGCCGTCGCAGTCATGACATTTGCAGGATCGGTTACAGTTGTCTTGCCGATTACCCTGATGTTAAGGTCGGTGTCATAATAAATGCCTGCAACGTCTCCGTGCCATGAATACTGCCAGTATTCAAAGTAGAAACTTCTGGGCGGGATCATGTCGCCTTCCTGGTAGAAACTTCCGTCGCTGTAGCAGGCATAAGGATATGCATACCAGAGCTTATATCTGGATAAGATGTCTCCCGAATAGCCGCCAAGTCTGTTATTTATATCTGAAGTGTTGAGATAAACACAAGGTGTGTATCCGTTCTGGGCAATGGTGCTGCAGAAAGCAATGATTACGTTGGCAAAATCCTGACCGTAAAGATCCCATGTCCTGTATCCGCTTCCGGTCTCCCAGTCCATTACGACAGGCAGGTCGATTCCAAGACCGCTAATCTTGTCGAGCGTGATGGAAGCTTCTTCAAGTGCCTCATAAGGAGTTATGGCCTGCGAGAAGAAGTAAACACCAACCTTTACGCCAGCTGCCTTTGCTCCCTGGACGTTTTCATAGAATCTGGAATCGTCGTAGATACCGCCCTTGGTGTAGCCGCGTCCACCGCATCTGATGAATGCGAAATCGATTCCGTCTGCTTTTACGGCATCCCAGTCAATAGAGCCCTGGAACTCCGAAATATCGATACCGAGTTCATAGTCCACGATCTCCCTGGGCTCTGATTCGGGTACGAGCTCATATGAATATGTGAGCGAGTATTTTCCTACGGTGTTCTGTGCAGTCTCAAGAGATACTTCGTTGCCGTCTGAATCCGTTATCTTCAAAGAAATATCTTCATTTCCGACTTCGCCCGAATATGTTCTTGCCTTTACGCCATCAAGAGGATTAAAAGCCTGGCCTGCAACACTGGTAAAAGAAGTGCTCGGAAGCAGGATCGCAGGGTCATTATTAACCGGTTCAGGTGTGGGCGTAGGCGGGTCTGTCGGTGTAGCATCGCCGCCTGATGCAGTGTGTCCTGCATCTTCGTTCTGCGACTGGTCTGTCTCAATGTCGCTTCTGTCAATGACGCCGGCCTGACCTGAGAGGATCGCGTCAACGAGTTCTTCATCGGAAAGTGACTGGAGATCTCCTAAATCAACGACATGGTCGCCTGTAAGACTGCCGCGCTTGGCAGCCCTGGTCTCAACAGTAGGAGTCGCTGTAGGAACTTCAGGTGATGTTGTTGTCTCGGAAGTCTGTTTCTCCGAAGCCTCGATGGCAGCCTGCGCAAGATACTGCTCGGCAGCGTTGAGTTCCATGTTTTCGGAGGGTACGGAATTACCGGAATTGCTCTTGATCGCAGCAGCGCAGACAGAGCCGATCGTTGCGACGACTACAACCGCAGCAAGGATCAGACTGACCTTTGCCTTGCCTTCCTGAGCAATACAGAACTTATCGATAAAGTCCCTGTTTCCGCTGTTTTCTGCTTTTTTCTTCAAAACAATACCACCTATGTAAATTCATAAATATTCATGATAATGATGCTTTAGGATACTTGTGAAGTCAAGGAAATGAACCTTACATATAAGTTACCGTTTCGCGACAAAATCACGCTCAACCATGCGCAAAGCGCCGTGTTTACTGTGCCTTGGGATACTCGTTGCAAAGGAGTCTGTACGGGGGTTCGTCCTCTTCGATCTTGGGAAATCTTCCGACGGGCGGATTAAACCTGTTATCCGTGTTATCGTTGTTTACCTGGGAAACTTCACCCAGAAGCACTGCTCCCGTTCCCTTTTCGACTTCGAAATCGTGATACATGCGCGGCTGGATCGAGATGCTCTCACCGGGAGTAAGCCTGATCTGAGTGCCGGCCTTTACCTGATATGTCCTGCCGTCTGTATGGACAGTGACGTCGCTTTCCTTATCGATCTGTTCATCCAGCAGCGAATTATAGACTCTGATCAGGAGATTTCCGCCGCCTTTATTGATGATGTCCTCCATCTTGTACCAGTGAAAATGATTCGGAGAATACTGGCCTTCTTCGATGAACAGGAGCTTCTCCGCATAAGGCTTGGGATACTTGTCCTTAAGTCCCAGGTTGCCGTTGCGGATGGTTATCATCGAGAATCCGACCTTGTCGAAATCGCCCAGGCCGTAATCGGTTATGTCCCAGCCGAGCATATTGTCTCTGATCTCATCATACTCATGACCCTTGTTAAGCCACTCTTCCGGCGTGAAATTACAGAACGGTGGAAGGCTGATCTTCAGGTCATTGATAACGCTTTCCATGCGCTTTAAAGCTTTATTGATCTCGGATCTTTTCATAATGGTCTCCTTTTGTCCCCTGCCTATCTTAACATTGAGTCAGAAATTAATTCCGCTCAAAAAGGGGCAAATTTGAGCACCCGTTATCCGGCTCTCTTGTTGCTTATAGCTCTGAAAATGCAGGCAACACCGAATGCCGACAGTGTAATGACAGCGAAAATAGCTATTCCGACAGGCCATCCCCAGCTCAAAAAAGCATAGAAATCGTTGGTATCAGGCCACGGCCCGCCAACGCCGTTTATAAGAATATTCGTCATGTATCCGATACCGTAAAGAAGCGTCGGAATAGCTGATATGACCGTATATTTGAATGGGATCTTCTTCCTTCTGATAAAGATGAATTCTGCCATTGCCGCAAGAGGCTCAAGCAAATGGAAGAACAGATTGCCTCTTTTATAAAACTGCGGATATCCGTAAAGCGGGCCGAACATGAAAGCAACTACCGCAAAAGTTATCGCAACTCCGCAAACAGCTGCAAGCTTAAGCACGCGGATCTTATCCGTATCTTTCTTAAGCAGGATGAATATGAGATAAACTGCTGCGACTATACCGCAGAAAACATTGGTCAGGACCGTATAAAACTTGAAATTTCCTATGCCGCTTGTCTGCAGCGCTCCCTCTTCGGAATTTCCTGTGACCATCAGGACAATTCCCACTATCGTCAGTCCGACAATAATGAGATTCAGGATAAGTTCAGATGCTGACCTTTTACTGTTGCTCATATTCTCATTATAAATTGGTCTGTACTCTTTTTTGTGCCTGAAACGGTGATTCTTGGCACATATCTGTGCACATTTTTGCAATTCTATTTTTAGTTCCAAAAATGGTGGTTTTTGGAACTGCTACTGGAATTATAAGCCGATAATTCCAATTTCAATTCCTAAATCCGTATTTATTGGAACTCATTTTGGAACTCCCGGTATCCGCCATAGAAAAGGGCTGCCCCTAAGGACAGCCCCTGATAAATCATTGTTTTCGAGCGACGATTACATATTGCCCTTTTCGAGAGCGAGTGTAACTGTTGTGCGGTCGCAAACGTCTGAAGGTCCGAAGTACTGGATAGCACCGGGGAATGTGAATGCAGTCTCAACTGCCCACTTCTCACGGTTAGCTTCGAAATACTTGAACGGCTTGCCGTCGAGCTCAACGAGAGCCTTACGGATAACCGGCTTGTCTGCACCGTTTCTTCTCTCCATGTTCATCATCTTTGTGATAGGCATACCGCCTGCAACCCACTCGTCAGCAGGCTTGGAGATGTTGGAAACCTTTGAGAGGTATCCTGTGTAACCATACTGGATGAGCATGAAAGCGTTGAAGCCCAAAGAGTAGCAGTAGTCTGCATCGAAGTTGGAAGGGAATGCGCAACGGCCTTCATAACCGAAGAAGTGGTGCTGAGCGCCGAACTTGCCCTTGTATGTGCCAGCTTCCTTTCTCTTTGCGAGCTCGTTCTTAACCATCTCGGAGAAGAGCTTCTCGGACTCGATGAGGGATACCTGAACGTTGCCGTGAGGGTCTCTCTCGAGGAAGAGCTGCTGCTGGATGCCCTGGGGAAGGATATCGAAAACCTTGAAAGCATCAGCGGAAAGGCCTGCCTTGATGAACTCATACTTAGCGTTCCAGTCAGGAAGTGCGTTGAACTGAGCTGTCTTCTCGCCTGCGAGGAGCTCGTTGATCTCAGCGATGAGAGCGGAGAACTCAGGAACGAACTCTACGATACCCTCAGGGATGATAGCAACACCGAAGTTGTCGCCGTTAGCTGCTCTCTTCTCAACAGAGTCAGCGATCTGGTTTGTGATGTCAGCAAGAGACATCTTCTTAGCTGCAACTTCCTCACCGATGAGGCAGATGTTAGGCTGTGTCTCAAGAGCGCACTCAAGAGCAACGTGGGAAGCAGAACGTCCCATAACCTTGATGAAGTGCCAATACTTCTTTGCGGAGTTAGCATCTCTCTCGATGTTGCCGATGAGCTCGGAATATGTCTTTGTAGCTGTATCGAAACCGAAAGAAGCCTCGATGTCCTCATTCTTGAGGTCGCCGTCGATTGTCTTAGGGCAGCCGATAACCTGGATGCCTGTGTTGTTGGCAGCCATGTACTCAGCGAGTGTAGCAGCGTTTGTGTTGGAGTCGTCGCCGCCGATGATTACGATAGCTGTAAGGCCGTTCTCTTTAGCGAAGTTAGCAACTGTCTGGAACTGCTCAACTGTCTCGAGCTTTGTTCTGCCGGAACCGATGATATCGAAACCGCCTGTATTTCTGTATGCGTCGATGAACTTGTCGTCGAACTCAACATAGTCATTCTTAAGAAGTCCGTCAGGTCCCTTCTTGAAACCGAGGAGCTTGTTCTCAGGGTTTGTAGCCTTCAAAGCGTCATAAAGACCGGAGATAACGTTGTGTCCGCCGGGAGCCTGACCGCCTGAGAGGATAACGCCTACAACCTGCTTCTTGGCAGCTGATGTATTAGCGCCCTTTACGAATGTGATCTCGGGCTTACCATATGTGTTGGGGAAGAGAGCCTTGATCTTATCCTGATCTGCAACAGACTGTGTTGCAGCGCCTTCCTGAACTGAGATTTCTGCAATACCGTTTCTAAGCATGCCCGGAAGCTTGGGCTGATACTCATATCTGGCTTTCTGAAGTGGTGAAATATCCATAGCTGTACTCCTTATAAAATAAAATACACAAGAATAATAATTAATCGGCAGGCAAAAGTAAATGATAGATTTAGGGCTTTGTGTATGATTATCCGTGTTCACTCATCATGCCGGTCAAATCAATTTGTCAATTAACACTAAAAATTTAATTTGATTGTCAAACAATTTGTCTGAAACTCTATTAACATTCGCATTTTGATTTGATAAAATCCAATTCGTATGGGGTAGAACTTAATGCGAAATCCCAGAGATTAATTTTCTAGGAGGGTCATTTAAAATGGCAGAAAACACACCGGCTCAGGGCCAGTCAAAGGGTAAGTCAATCGCTTGCATGGCATGCGGTATCGCTTCAATCGTTCTTTCATGGTCATACGGCGCAGGCCTCATTCCTGCAATCGTATCTCTCATTCTTGGCGGTCAGTGCGCTAAGGAAGGCGTTCAGAACACATTCACAAAGGTTGGTAAGATCACAGGTATCATCGGTCTCATCATGTCCATCGTACTTGGTGTTATCATGATCATTGCTGTTGCTGCTGGTGCAGCTGCAGGCATGTCCAGCTACTAATACTAATTAGTAAACAAGCTTAAAGCCGTCTGGATTTCCAGGCGGCTTTTTTAATGCTTGATTTTGTTTATCTGATTCTTAAGCAGGCTTTACTTCTCCCCTGCGCTTCCTGACCAGATCGGAAACCGTAACTATCACGGCAAAGGTAAACAGCAATATGCTTATTATCTGTGATGTCGAGAGTCCGAAAAGGAATCCTCTGATCTCATCTCCTCTGAAGAATTCATCGATAAATCTGATGACAGGATAGATGTAAAAATATACGATCAGTATCCTGTGCTGGAACTTCTTCTTTTTGTAAAGCACGAGTAAAACGAAAAACAGGATCAGATTAAGTCCGGATTCGATAAGCTGAATAGGAAGCCTGTTAACATCATTTACGGCCGGATATAGCGTGTTTCCATGTACTGTGAAGCCGACATGACATTCTACGCCATAACAGCATCCGCCAAGAAAGCATCCGATACGTCCGAATGTATGGAAAAGCGGAATGGCAACGGCTACGGCATCAAACATAACATCTCCCCTGAAATACTTCTGGGATACCTTGTTTGAAATAACAAGAGCGATCAGACCGCCTATAAGACCGCCGTAGAATACCATGCCGCCAAAATAATTTCCGAACAGTGTTTGAACAAAACTGATAAAGGTATAGTCCTTGATGTTCTTGAATAATACGATGATCTTATCGGTATTTGTAAATCCGTAAACGATATGTGCACCGATTACGGCACCGATGGCAAATATCAGACCGGTCATGGCGATATCTTCAATATCAACATCTTTTTTTCTTAAGAGCAGATAGCAGCACAAAGCACTGGCAAGCATTCCAACAGCTGCCATTATGCCGTACGTTCCTATAGTCCTGCCGAATATTTCGATAAATGGATACATGAATAACCTTTATAAAAAAAGTCAGTTGCTTAATGACTTAAGCAACTGACCCCTTATGCTTAAATAGAATAATGCTATTACACTGAAGCAGCAGCTGCACAAGCTACACAAGCAATGCAGAGACCGCAAGAGAAGAATACGATAGCACTTTCAACTGTACCTACGATAGATGTAATAAGACCGATCGTAGCGAAGATCTGCTTCTCACCAGCAGCCTTAGCTTCTTTTCTTGCACCAGCTGACTTGATCAAACCGATAATACCAACAACGATTGCTGCCAATGTAGCAACGATAACGATGATACCATAGGTAAGTGAACCCTCATTTGTAGATGTGTCAATGGCGTTAGCAATAGATGTTCCGATGTTAGGAATTACAAGGGAAGCAATACCCAATACCATTGCAACAATTTGCTTATTCTTTGTAGTATCCATAAAGACCCTCCTATTATTATTTGTGCGACAAATTCGCACGGACCTTACTAATTATTGCATTTATCATTAAAAAAGTAAATGCACAATTATTTTTGACCGCTTATTCCGGCTTGATAACAGGTATATATCCGCTGTCCTCTACGATCTTCTGACCTTCGGGAGACAGCATGAAGTCAACCGCCTTATAGACGTTCTCGTTGGTCTCGCCTTTTCTGTAAATCGCATAGACACCACCTGATACCGGGTAGGAACCGTCAGCGATCGTCTCTACAGTCGGCTCAACGCCGTTGATCTTGAGGATCTTTACTCCGCCCTCTGCAAGCATTCCGGTTACATAGTATCTAAAAGAAAAACCTATGGGGCTTCCCATTATTGCCGTATAGTCAGGAACGATCGGCATGTCGCCCATAAGCTTTTCGAGCGCTGTCTGTGAACCGCTTCCTTCATTACGGTGCATGGCTGCGATGGGTGTGTTGTTTCCTCCGAGCTCACTCCAGTTTGTGATCTGGCCGGAATAGATGCCTCTGATCTCATCGACCGTAATGTCATCCACGGGATTATTGGCATTCACGATGAAAACGAACGCGTCTGATCCGATCTGCACCATCTCAAGCTCAACACCGTTCTCAGCAGCATAAGCGAGCTGCTCATCGGAAGGCTGTGCGCAGATGATTATGTCCGCATTACCGTCAACGATATCCTTGTAAGCGCCTCTGGTATTTGTGTAGTGCATGGCGCTAGCGGTGTCGTAACCTTCGCCGTTGTAGATGACCGAGTCTTCAGGATAGATACTCTCTACAAATCCGGCATATATCGGAAGCAGGGCTGCCGCACCGTCAATTGTAGGGATGTCACCTTCAAGTCTTACTGCGCCTTCTGCCGAATATACATTTGCTGAGCCTGTGAAAGGCACATAATCTGCCACTTCAACGCTCATCTTCTGCATGCCGGGCGTGTGGTGGCTTATCACTCTTTTAATGAACAGCTGGTATATCGCAAGATCAAGTCCCGCAAACAACACGATGAGCAGAGCAATTACTGCAAGTTGTTTTCCAAATTTTTTCTTATCCATATCAGTAACCCCAATTCGCGATCATCTCAACTATTGAGATTTCTTTCCAAAGATTGTATCCGTGGATCAAAAGGGCAGTCGTGGTCCCTATTCCGACGACCATGATAACCGCCAGTATAATTACAAATGTCTTATCCTTCATAGTCTGACCTCACATGTGAGCAATTGCTGAAGCGAGCATTGCCAAGAGGGCGACTTCAGCAAGGCTGCAGAGCAGGAAGTATCCCGAAATGCAGCCGAATACTACGGCTTTTGTCTTTCTGGCGCCCTTTTTCTTCACCTGTATCACTGCAATTATGAACAAGACCAGGAAAACGAGGAATGTTACCGGTAAAATCGCCCAAATCACGGTACTCAAAATGTTATTCATAATGTGTTCGAAGCTTTTGGCCGCCAACATAACTGCTAATACTTGATCCATTCTCTATTCCTCCCTATTAATTATCAGCTGCATGCTCACATATGTGAGATGCCTTCAGCAAACCATATGATCAGTAATGCTTCTACAACGAGATATGAGAGTGCGCCGCCTGCAATGGCACCATAAGTCACGGCAGCCGTCTTATTCTCTTCACCTTTTTTATACTTGCGTGCATGGATTATTGAGTTGACCAAACAGATAACGAAAAATACCGGCGGTGCAACAAACATGACGAGCGTTACTACCAAAAGCAGGAATGCATCCATTACTGCCTCCCCAGGGAATCCCTGTATTCCTCTGCTTCGCTTCTGTCAAAAGACGAGATCAGCCTGCAGTCATCCTTATCAAGAAGCCTGTAATGTCCCGTGACGTAGTTCTGCTGAAGTCTTATTCCGTACTTCTCGTCAATGACACGCCACCATACCTTGCCGCCCATCGTCGTCGGATATTTGATATGTCTGTCCTCAAAGGCCAGCGCATGAATAACGTCGCCCGCTTCACCGCCTACGATTCCCTGGAGCACTTCACTCTTCTCGAAAACCGATACAACGGCAATGACTTCAGTCCAGGACAGCTCGCGTCTGCCCTTTTCTGTCTCGACTAAAGTTTTCTTGGAAATACCGAGCATCTCACTCATCGCCTCCTGGGTTATTCCGTACTCAGTCCGGATGAGTTTGAGCTTGCTGCTTACAGTCCTGATCAATTCTTCGCGCTTCATGTTATTCGTGCGTTCCTTTGACAATCAAACTATATAGTGTAATTTTACACCTTTTGTGTTATTTTGCAAATCATCCAGACATAAAAATACCCGCCAGACAGCGAAAAGCGTGTTTAGCGGGTATCAATAGTCTTAAATCAGTCCTGGAAAAGCGGTGTCGAGAAATATCTTTCAGCCGTATCGGGAAGAACCGTAACTACTGTCTTTCCCTTGCCGAGCTTCATTGCGAGCTTGATCGCGCAGGCAACGTTTGTGCCTGAAGAGATTCCGCACATCATGCCTTCCTCGCGTGCGAGTCTTCTTGATGTGTCGAGCGCCTCATCGTCAGTGATGATGCAGATGTCATCGTAAACCTTTGTATCAAGGATTCCCGGAATGAGTCCGTCGCCGATGCCCATCTGGACATGGGTTCCGATGCTTCCGCCGGAAAGGATCGCAGCGTTTTCGGGTTCAGCAGCCCAGATGACGGTGGAAGGATTTGCTTCCTTCAGAGCGTGGCCGATGCCTGTGATCGTTCCGCCCGTACCGATGCCTGAGCAGAAACCGTCGATTACGCGTCCGTCAACCGCCTCGAGGAGTTCTTTTGCCGTATATGCGTACTGGGCTTCAGTATTTGCGGGATTCTCAAACTGCTGGGGAATGAATACATTCGGATCTGAAGCAGCGATCTCTTCTGCCTTGAGTCTGCAGTTTTCGATCGCCTTGCCGATATCACCGTCATCGTGGATGAGGATGACTTCAGCGCCATAGTGCTTAACGAGCATCGATCTCTCATGGCTTACGGAGTCGGGCATAATGATTATCGTCCTGTAGCCCTTTACCGCACCGATAAGTGCAAGGCCGATTCCCTGGTTGCCGCTCGTGGGCTCTACGATGATGCTGTTCTTGTTAAGCTTTCCGTCTTTCTCGGCATGCTCGATCATGTTGAGTGCCGTGCGCGTCTTGATAGAACCACCGACATCAAGGCCTTCGTTCTTAACGAGAACGTCAGCTGCGCCCTCAGGTACTATGTGGTTGAGCTTAATGAGGGGTGTGTTACCGACAGCCTCAAGGATGTTGTTATAAACCATTAATATGTCTCCGCGTTATAGGGTAAATTTATATCCGCGACATATTATACTAGGTTTTTCTTATAACTGCAGATTAATTCAGATTAAAAGTAATAGACGTACTGGAACATCTCGATGATCTCGCCGTCTGAGTTGTATCTGGTCTCGACAACGACGTCGTTATCGGAGTTGTAGCTCTTTTCGACAGTCTGGAAAACGGTTCCGTCAGACTTAAGAGATGTCTTCAATGTCATGTTGCCTGCAGCGTCGTACTCATATTCGACCCAGCTCTGGATACCGCCGTCTGCTCTGTGGAACTTCTCGCATGTCATGTTGCCGGCAGCATCGAATGTGTACTCAGACCAGTCAGTAAGCTCACCGCCTCTGTAAGTGGTGCTCTTTGTTATGTTGCCTGCTGCGTCATACTCATATTCGTATCTGATCTCGAATGTATCGCCGCTGTTATCATTATGGGTCTGCTTTGTGTGGTTGCCGTGATCGTCATTCTCGAAAACAAGCCACTGTGTCTTATTGCCGGCAGCATCATATTCGGTATCCTTGATCATGAACCCTGAGGCATCGTATTCATATACATGCTGGTTTCCGTAAGATCCGTCGGGATTTACATAGATCTTCTTGACCATGTTGCCTGCGGCATCGTATCCGTACATATTACCGCCCTGGCTTACACTGTCCTGCCCGAACTTCATCTCGGCAATAAGGTTGCCTGCCGCATCATACTGGAATTTGTTGGTAAATCCGTTATCGCCCAGACGTTTTTCTTCGACCATGTTGTTATTTACATCGTAAAGTCTTGTAGCGATGAGGTCGCCGTCAAAGTAAATGCATGCTGTCTTGTAAGCTTCAATGATCTCTGAAGTTGCAGATGTAGCTTCCGTAATAGCTACGTCAGATGTATCGAAAGAAAAATCCGGAGCAACGGTAGCTCCTGAAGATTCCGTGATTACTTTATTACATGCCGTAAAGCTTCCTGCCATCAAGGCAGCTGCCAATATGCAAACTAACTTCTTGTTCATAACACTCTCTTAAGGTTACTTCAGGCCGCGCATTTTGAAGGAGAACAAGTAACCCGTTTTGTTTTTCGCGACCCCCTGTCCTTCGCCTACTAATACTATCAGACTATCAGCGATATTGATATTAAATTTTTCCGTTTTTCAGACCTTTTCGAGACTCTTGTAAACCGGCTTTTCCACGAAAAAGTAGATAAGCACGGCCAGACCGATCTGAATAACAGGCATTATCCAGTACATCTGGGTCTTACCGTAAGGCAGATCCACTCCGGCGAACAGATTATAGATCTCAAGCCAGAGATAAAACGGGAAATTGAGCGTATAGAGTGCGTAAGAGATCACACCGAGCGAACAGAACACCTTGTTGCCGATGATCTTATCCAGGAAAGGATTGCGGACAACAAGAAGGATAAGCGGGATATAGAGCATGAACAGCGCCGGCAAAGACCTGCTCAGAAGCGGTGTCTCTTCGTATATATAAGTCTTTCCGAAAATCTGGTAGAGGATATATAAAACGATCGCTGTGCATGAATAGATGTTCGCATTCCTCCTCTTGATCTTATACGCAAAAGAAGCAACCAGAACACCAAGGAAGAAAGCGATATAACCGCGGCACATTGATGAGTTAAGGAGAGGCCACGGCAGACCCGATGTGGTGAAAAGGATTCCTATAACGACGGGGATCCCCATGAGCCAGAGGCCGTCTTTGACTTTTGAAGCGATCCTGCTTATGACATAGAAAAGTATCAGGCAGAATACGAGAACACTTACAAACCACAAAGGTCCGTTGATCGTAGACTTGTCTGAACTCCAAGTCTGTACGCAGAGAAGGTTCATTATGACGTGATATCCCTCTGCCCTTCTGTCATACCATGGTGCTCCTGCGATTGAAGGATAGATCAAAAGTCCAATGGTCATGACAATTGTCGAGAGGAAGTATAAAGGATAAAGTCTCTTAAACCTCTTCTTCATGAAATCGAAGAAACCGAGATTATTGTCTTTAATAAGCTCGAAATACTTGAACATCTGGAATCCGCTCAAAAGGAACAGGAATTCCATCATGGAGTATGTATAACTAAACGAGAACTGGGTTACCTTATTAGTCAGCTCAGTGAAAAACAAACTCGACCCGTCAGCGTAATATCCTGCCGGCGTAAACTGCCAGTAGTGGCCATAACTGACAACAAGAAGGATAACAAGCCCCCTGAATGCGTCAAATGATTTGATCCTTCCTTTTGTCTCCATAGATTCCCTCCGCAAATTCGATATATCAATTTAAGACAGCGGTTATGACCTCAAAGAAGATGCAATATAACGTGCCTAAAACAAGTACAATATCAAACCAAAGCTTCGCATCGCTCCTGTGAAGGATAAAGAGAATTAAACATATTAAAGCTTCAGTGCCGACCAAAATGAATGTGAATTCCAGCACGGTCTTAAAACTGGCCATCTTTTTGGTGCTGACCCTGTCGCTCTTCAACTCATCAGGAGAAAGGCTCTTAACATAGTCTATGTATTCTTCGTATGTTAACTGCTTCCTGCCAAAGAAATAGTCAGCATCGTCACCTTCAAACCTCAGGTTGTAAACAGGGAAATCATCAACAGTCTGGCTGCCGTAGATTACTGTACATATGCCATCATGAGGACCTGATGCATATACTTCCTGTTCGCCTCCGTATAGCAGCATAGTCTTCGTATCAGAAAAATCCATAGCAGAGACCTTTTCAAAGTTCTCAATGCTTTCAAACCATGCATCCTGATCCATGACAAGTATCGTTGTTGCTTTGTAGCGGAAATAATACTCGCCTTCGAGATACTTGTTATAAGATTCCCGCATGGTGTAAAAATAGTCTGATATCGAAAATATCACACTGGTGATAATGATAATAATAGCTATTTTTCTCCACATATAATCTATCTCCTTAAATCCAAGGAAATAATAACATGAATTTCAAAGTTATTTTATATCTAACCTTTAGAAAGTTTGGATAAGACGACTATCGTCTCGATCTTATCGGTCCACGGGAACATGTCCACGGGCTCTGCGATCTTAGCTTCGTACCCCTGTGCGGCGAAGCCTTTGAGATCTCTTGCAAGAGTCTCAGGGCAGCATGAGATATAAACGATCTTTTCGGGCTTTAGCTTTCCGCATGCCTTGATGAATTTAAGCGTCGTTCCGGCTCTCGTGGGATCCAGGATCACACAGTCTATTTTGGCATCAGTCTTGGACGTCTTTTCCATGTATTCGGTCGCATCGGCATTTACGAAAGAAGCATTCGTGACCTTATTGACCGATGCATTCTTGAGCGCATCCTTGTATGCCGCTTCCTTGATCTCGACACCGGTTATGCTGCCGACAAAATCAGCAAACGAGAGCGTTGTGGAGCCCGTTCCGCAATATGTGTCGATACACACCTCATCGCCATTAAAACCTGCAAGTCGTATCGCTTCAGAATAAAGGATCTCAGCCTGTTCGTGATTGGACTGCATGAATGAGTCGGCAGACACCCTGAACTTCTTTCCGAGAATGACATCGGTAATGTATCCGTTGCCTGTAACCTTTTTAACTTCATCGCTTCCGAGGATCATGGAATCGTGGCGTCTGTTAACGTTGATAAGAAGCGTTGTTATCTCGGGATGGCGCTTTAAAAGCTCATCGGTAAAGAGCTTCTTTTTCTTGAAGTAAGTGCTGCCGATAACAAGCACCACCATGACTTCACCGGTGGCATCAGCCGTCCTTACGAGGACTCTTCTCAGGTCACCGATGTTCCTGGTCTCGTTATAAATGCTGATCTTGAATTTCTCTGCGATGTCGGCGCAGTCCCTTATTATCGATGAAGCAATCTTATTCTCGATAAGGCAGGAATCGACCTCAACGATGCGGTGCGAGTTTGCTTCATAAGGTCCGCAGATTACATGTCCGTTCCTTAGTTTCTTGAATCCGGAATGCACCTTGTTGCGGTAGTAAAGAGGCTGGTCGCAATAGAATATCGGCAGTACTTCGCAGTAAGAAGAGATGAGTCTTTTTACCCTTTTCTCTTTTGCCTGGGCCTGCTCGAAATAGCTTCTTCCGGCATAAGAACAACTGCCGCAGAGCCTTGCCACGGGACATTTGTTGCGGACACCCAGAGCTTTGGTCAGTCTGGTCTTGTCAGTCTCTTTAGGGGACTCCATCAGGCCTGCCTTTCAGCGTTTACAACAACGTGCTTCAAAAGGATCGCTGTCGTGATAGATCCTACTCCTCCCGGTACCGGTGTGACTGCTTCAGCAATCTCGGATACCTTATCGTAATCAACGTCTCCGCAGAGCTTGCCTTCCTCATCGACATTCATTCCGACGTCGATAACGATCTGGCCTTCCCTGACGTAATTCTCATTGATGATCTTTGCTACGCCGCAGCATGCAACGATGATGTCTGCACGCTTGCACTCTTCTTCGGTATTAACTGTCTTTGTGTGGCATACGGTAACCGTAGCATTTGCCGTTGTAAGCAAAAGCGCAACGGGCTTGCCGATAACAAGGCTTCTTCCGACAACCGTTACCTTCTTGCCCTTTGTCTCGATCTGATAGTGCTTTATAAGCTCCATTACTGCTTCCGCTGTACAGGGCGCGCTGCAGTCACGGACTCCCGCAAGACAGTCTTCCATGTTACGGATATCCATGAAATCAACGTCCTTGCCGGGATCGATCGTTCTTCTCATATGCTCATCGCTAAGTCCCTTGGGAAGAGGTCTGAACACGAGTATTCCGTGAACATTGGGATCGTTATTGATGGAATCGAAAGTCTTGTCGAGTTCTTCCTGTGATACGCCTGCATCAAGTTCCGTTACCTCAACGGCAACGTCGATCGTACCGAAACGCTTCAGCACGCCTCTCTCATAAGCGAGGTCATCTTCTCTCTGGCCAACGCGCAGGATGGCAAGCTTGGGCTCAGTGCCCTTAGCCTTCAACGCATCAACTCTTATCTTGAGATCAGCCATGATCTCATCTGCAACTTCTTTTCCGCCCAGTCTTCTCATATCAATTACCCGCCGATCAGAATCGTTTTTACCTGGCTGTAAACCTTATCGCAGATCTCTGTTGTCTGCGCAACGAGGTCGTCAGTTCTCCTGTTAAGGTCTTCAGCATATGCCCTGTCCTTCATGGACTTTGTGTTGATGTAAACATTCATTGCAGCGCCCTTGGCAGCCGTGCTGCATGCTGCAGCGGCAACTCCGACGTCGCTGATTGCAAGTCTTGAGCCGATTACTGCAAGACGTGCAAGAACCAGTGCCGTCTCGTAAGCCTTTTCGACGACTTCAAAAGGAGCTGTGCTGGCATCCTTCAGAACGCCCTCAAGGATCTCGTCTCTGCCTTCCTGGTCCTTCGGGATGGAGTAAGCTTTTGCGAGGGGTTCGAAAACCTCCTCATCCTTCTTGCCCAAAGCTTCAAACTCTTTTACGAGTGAACCGCACTTTGCGATAGCGACTTCGATCTCCTCCTGGTACTCGGCATACTTTTTCTTGCCGCTCGTAAGGTTGCCTACCATTGAGCCCAGAGCTGCAGCGATGGCGCCGCTTACTGCCGAAGCTCCGCCGCCGCCCGGTGTGGGAGCGCCTGAAGCGAGTTCTGTAAGGAATACGTCTACTGTTCTATTTTCCATGGTGATTACTCCGTTTAACTTATTAACTCATATATTTTACCCGACTTAAATGCGAATACAATTAGCACCTTCCCTATACTTACACCCGTACTTCTGCCTGATTTTTTAATGACGCGCGAAAATGAAAAAGGCTGCCCGCTTGGGACAGCCTTCGTAATTACTGGATTATTCGTTTGATGTCCATGATTCCCATCATGTCGAGGTTACCGTATACAACCTGGCCTCTGGTGGACGATGCGTGGATTACCGTACCGTCTCCGACGTATATCGCAACGTGGCCGCAGTAGGTTCCGTAGTCGTAACAGATAACGTCACCCGGCTTCAAGTCCTCTCTCGGAACGCTGACGCCTGAGTAGTACATGATCGAAGTAGCGCCGTGAGGAACGGATACACCGACCTGTGCGTAGCAGTACATTACGAGACCTGAGCAGTCGATGCCGCTTGAGTCGGAACCTGCGAAAACATAAGGTACGCCGAGCATCGATTCTGCAATGGATACGATACTCTCACCGTTACAGCCGGTGATCTGGGGAAGTGTTCTCGGGTTGCCGTACGACCTGCCGCTCGAATTCGAAGATCTCGGATAAGGAGTAGGCGTAGGTGTGGGAGTCGGCGGCGGATTTGTTGTCGTATAAGACTTATATACGTATCCTGTGTAGCCGCTTACTGTTGTAACTTTATACCATTTGTCGCCGACGATGGCGCTGCAGTAAAGTCTTTCATCCTGTCCTGCAACACAGACCTCATCTGCGGATGTGGAAGGCTCTTCTCTTACGATGAGACCGTCCGTATCAACCCAGACCGTTCTGTCGACTTCGATTGAAAGCATTGTATCCTGGATGGAACCGGTAAGAACGTAACCTTCGTGGCCGTCTTCAGTCTCTATCCTTGACCATGAGTCGCCGACACCCGTACGTGTGACCTGCTGGCCGAGGTGGAGTGAGATGAGCGTTTTCGAATCCATGTCGGGGATCTCTTTAAGGATAGACTGGTTTGCTCTTACATAATATGTGGTGTTGTCAGGTGCAAAGAACTCGGGATCCAGAAGCTCGATAGGAAGATTGGAACTGTCGTACTGCTGATAGACAACATACTTCGGGATATCCTTGTAGCTTGCTGGAGCGCAGACTTCCGTTATCTCGGTAGGATCAGTTGTTGTTACCGTGGGATCTGCAGGATCTGTGGGATCTGAAGGTGCCGCTGCAGGAGTTACTTCAGCACTTACGAGCTGGTCTGCGCTGCTGACGAGAGCCCAATCCTCGATAACTACTTCACCAGTGTGGATGTTTGTCGTGCCGAAAACCTGTTCATAAGCATGGGATACGATCATAGAAGGCGTCATGTCTTCGCGGAGGCCTATTGGCAGGCATATTACCGGAAGGGCTGCAAAAAATCCCGTTGCGATAGCAAGTATATGCTGCTTTCTGTTATGTTTTAAAACTGTTTTCCTCATATAATCCCATCTGATATGTAGGCATTTTCACTTCTAGATTATACAACCCGGAGCCTTTTCTTTCTGTGGCAATTCTCGGGCTTATGTCATAGGCAGTTATTATATATCTCATATTTGCGCATAAAAACGCCGGAAGAGAATAGACTCCTCCGGCGTCATTATAAACTGTTTAGACTTTGTGTTGCTTTACAATCTCGGGACAAAAGAATTACTTCTTTTCCTTAAGTCCGTCCATTTCGAGCTGTGATTCAAGGCGGTCCTGCTCGTCGAGGAGCTCGTTTCTTGCCTGAATCTGATCGAGATAATCGTTAGCGAACAACTCAGAGTCGCTCTCAGCCTCACCGTACTCGTGGCCTGTGATGAGCTTGCTGTTTGCCTTGATGACAGGAACAGCAGTGATATCACTGTGAGCCTTGATACCGGTACCGGCAGGGATGAGCGCACCGATGATGACGTTCTCCTTGATACCGATGAGCGGATCGACCTTACCCTTGATAACAGCGTCTGTAAGAACCTTAGCTGTTTCCTGGAAGGATGCAGCGGACATGAAGGAGTCAGATGCGCTTGCAGCCTTAGCGATACCGAGGAGGATCGTCTTGCCGTTAGCGGGCTTGAGACCCTGTTCTTCGCAGTCTCTGTTTCTGGAAATGAAGTTATACCAGTCAACAGTTGTACCTGTCATGAAGCCTGTATCACCCGGATCGTCGATCTGGACTCTTCTCATCATCTGCTTTGTGATGATCTCGATGTGCTTATCGTTGATGTTTACACCACCACCCGTGTAGTAAACCTTAGTGATTTCACTGATGATGTACTTCTGAACGGCACGGATATCCTTAACTCTGAGGATCTCCTTAGGATCGATCTTACCGTCGATAATCTGATCGCCGGCTTCGATTACCTGACCGTCAGTAACGGTGAGTGTAGCGTGTGAAGGAACCTTGTACTCCATCTTTTCGATGGTGTTGCCCTTAGCATCAAGGATAGGAGCAGTATCTTCGTCGTAAACAGGTGTTACAACGATTGTCTTCTGCTTTGTCTTCTCGTTCTCGACGATCTTAACTTCACCGGGAACAGAAGAGATGATGCCGTGACCCTTAGGATCTCTTGCCTCGAAGATCTCTGTAACTCGGGGGAGACCCTGAGTGATATCTTCACCTGAAGCAGCGATACCACCGGAGTGGAACGTTCTCATTGTAAGCTGTGTACCAGGCTCACCGATTGACTGGGCTGCGATGATACCTACAGCTTCACCGACTGCAACAGGACGGCCTGTAGCAAGGTTGATACCGTAGCACTTTGTGCAGACGCCTCTTCTGGAGCGGCAGTCGAATACTGATCTGATCTTGAGCTTACCCAGGTCTTCGATCTGGTGCTTTGTAAGGATCTTGCCTTCAGCCTCAGCCTCAGCAATCTTAGCAGCGATCTTCTTTTCACGCTCAGCGAGCTTCTCAGGTGTCTCAGCACCCTTGATCTTAACGGAATCCTTAACAGCCTGTCTTGCTTCCTCAGCTTCCTTCTTTGCAAGGTCAACTGACTTGCAGATATCTTCTGCCTTGAGAGCGTCGATCAGCTCGTTCTTCTTAACGATGACCTCGCCTGTCTGGTAGTTTACGATATCCTCAGCTGCATAACGGCCATAGAGACGGTCGTTAAGGGACTTGATAACGTTAACATGCTTGTTGGAAACCTCTGTGATCTCCTTAACCCATGTGAAGTCATCAGTACCGCAGTCTTCCTCGGTAACAACGACAGCCTGTGCAACGTCAACGAGACGTCTTGTAAGGTAACCTGATTCAGCTGTCTTGAGAGCCGTATCGGAGAGGGCCTTACGAGCACCGTGTGAAGAAATGAAGAACTCGAGCACGTTCATACCTTCACGGAGGTTGGACTTGATCGGGATCTCGATGGTGTTACCGGTCGTATCCTGCATAAGTCCACGCATACCTGCGAGCTGCTTGATCTGGTTATTGGAACCACGGGCACCGGAGTCAGCCATCATTCTGATCGGGTTGTAGATGTCGAGGTTGTCCATCAATGCCTTAGTGATGTTGTTTGTTGTCTCAGACCAAACCTTTGTAACCTCGTTGTGACGCTCGGTCTCTGTGAAGAATCCTTCTTCAGCAGCTTCGTTGATCTCTTCAACTCTCTCATCACCTTCAGCGATCATCTTATCCTTGATGTCAGGGATGATCATGTCTTCGATACCGATAGAGATACCGGAGATTGTGGAGAACCTATAACCCATTGCCTTAACGTCATCGAGGAAAATCGTTGTTCTCTCGAGGCCGTGGATGGCAATGCACTTAGCAATGATCTTTTCGAGCTTCTTCTTACCGAGAGCAAACTCGAACTTAACGTCCTTATCAGGATCCTTAGCCTTGATGGCAGCAGCCTTAGCCTTCTGTGAGCTGAGCTTCTCGAAGTCGATCTCGAGCTTTAAGAGATTCTCAGGCTTTGTTCTGTCAACAAATCCGAGATCCTGAGGAACGATCTGGTTGAAGATGAATCTACCGAGAGTGGACTCTACGATACCTGTCTCCATCTTGCCGTTGATCTCTCTGGAGATACGGACCTTGATCATGCTGTGGAGCGTGATCTGGTGCTCGTCATATGCCATCTGAGCCTCGTCGATAGAAGCGAAAACCATGCCCTCGCCCTTATCGTTCTCTACTTCCATTGTGAGGTAGTAGCATCCGAGGATCATATCCTGTGTAGGAACTGTAACCGGCTTACCGTCCTGAGGCTTGAGCAGGTTGTTTGTAGAGAGCATGAGGAATCTAGCCTCTGCCTGAGCCTCTGCAGAAAGCGGTACGTGTACAGCCATCTGGTCTCCGTCGAAGTCTGCGTTAAAGCCTGTGCAGACGAGCGGATGGAGCTTGATAGCACGACCTTCAACGAGTACAGGCTCGAATGCCTGGATTGAAAGTCTGTGGAGTGTAGGAGCACGGTTCAAAAGTACCGGATGATCTCTGATGATGTCTTCGAGGATATCCCATACTTCAGGAACTCTTGCGTCTACCTGTCTTCTGGCTGTCTTGATATTGAGCTTGTCGTTGATCTCAACGAGCTTCTTGATTACGAAGGGCTTGAAGAGCTCCAATGCCATCTCCTTAGGGAGACCACACTGATGCATCTTGAGCTCAGGTCCGACGATGATAACTGAACGTCCGGAGTAGTCTACACGCTTACCGAGGAGGTTCTGTCTGAAACGTCCCTGCTTACCCTTGAGCATGTCAGACAGTGACTTGAGCTGTCTGTTGCTTGTAGCAGATGTGGAACCCTTAACAGGTGTGCCGTGACGGCCGTTGTCGATCAAAGCGTCAACAGCTTCCTGGAGCATTCTCTTCTCGTTACGTACGATGATCTCAGGAGCGCCAAGGTCAAGGAGCTTCTTAAGACGGTTGTTTCTTCCGATAACTCTTCTGTAGAGGTCGTTAAGGTCGGAAGTAGCATAACGTCCGCCGTCCAAAGGTACCATAGGACGGAGTTCCGGAGGAAGTACCGGAATAACGTCAAGTACCATCCACTCGGGCTTATTGCCGGAAGCCTTGAAAGCTTCAGCAATCTCGAGTCTCTTGTTGATCTTGAGTCTCTTCTGTGTGCTTACAGAACCGACCTTCTCCTGCTGGAGCTGATCGATGATCTCGTCGATATTGAGCTCAGCCAAGAGGATCTTGATAGCCTCGGCACCCATCTTTGCAACGAAAGAATCCTTGCCGCACTTTTCTCTTACGCTCTTGTACTGGTCTTCAGTAATGATGTCGTACTTGTTAAGACCTGTCTCAACGCTGTTGCCGGGATCGATTACGATGTACTTTGAATAATAAAGTACGCTCTCGAGCTGCTTAACTGTGAGGTCAAGCAATGTACCGATCTTGGAAGGCTGGGTCTTGAAGTACCAGATGTGTGATACGGGTGTAGCGAGCTGGATGTGGCCGAGTCTCTCACGACGAACTGTGTTCTTTGTGACTTCTACTCCGCACTTATCGCAGATCATGCCCTTAAATCTGATCTTCTTGTACTTACCGCAGCGGCACTCCCAGGACTTTGTAGGTCCGAAGATCTTCTCGCAGAAGAGTCCGTCTACCTCAGGTCTCTGTGTACGATAGTTGATGGTCTCAGGCTTCTTAACTTCGCCGTGGGACCAAGCCTTGATGACCTCGGGAGATGCAAGCTGAATACTTATTTTTGTAAGATGATTTGTATCATTCATATCTATCTTTTATCTCCTTTACATATCCTCGTCATCGCCTGCGAATTCATCTGCAAAGTCGCCGTCTTCTTCCTTGATGTTTCCGAGCTCATCAGCCTCTACGAAGCCTTCGCTGAAAATATCGGAAGGAGATTCTGCATCTTCACCATCAAGTGAAGCTCTTGTAGACTCATCCATCTCACTGTATGTGTCGAATGACTGTCTGTCCTCAACGATATATTCCTTATCGTCTGTGTATGTGCGGACATCCAATGCCAATGCCTTAAGCTCGTTAACGAGGACATTGAAGGATTCAGGGATACCCGGATCAGGAATGTTCTTGCCACGGATGATGGCATCATATGTCTTTGAACGTCCTTCGATATCGTCGGACTTAACTGTGAGGATCTCCTGGAGAGTATGAGCAGCACCGTAAGCTTCGAGTGCCCAAACTTCCATTTCTCCGAATCTCTGTCCGCCGAACTGAGCCTTACCGCCCAAAGGCTGCTGAGTAACAAGTGAGTAAGGTCCTGTGGATCTTGCGTGCATCTTGTCGTCAACGAGGTGGTGCAGCTTCATGTAGTACATAATACCTACTGTTACTCTGTTCTCGAAAGGCTCACCTGTACGGCCATCGTAAAGAACAGTCTTACCGTCCTTATCGATGCCTGCAAGCTCGAATGCATCAGCGATGTCGTTCTCGTTTGCGCCGTCGAAAACAGGAGTTGCGATCTTCCAGTTAAGAGCCTTGGCAGCACGGCCGAGGTGTACCTCGAGGAGCTGACCGATGTTCATACGGGAAGGAACGCCCAAGGGGTTCAAGCAGATATCAAGTGTTGTACCGTCAGGAAGGAAAGGCATATCCTCTTCAGGAAGTACTCTGGAGACGACACCCTTGTTTCCGTGACGTCCTGCCATCTTGTCGCCGATGGAGAGCTTTCTCTTCTGAGCGACATAAACGCGGACTCTCTTGTCAACACCGTTCTTGAGGTTGCCGTTTGTCTCCTTTGTGGAAACAACAACGTCAACTACAACGCCGGAACCGCCGTGAGGAACACGCTTTGAAGTATCCTTAACTTCTCTTGCTCTCTCGTTGAAGATTGCCTTGTAAAGTCTCTCTTCAGCTGTCTGGTCTGTCTCACCCTTAGGGGAAACCTTACCAACGAGGATGTCTCCATCCTTAACCTCGGCACCGATCATGACGATACCGTTCTCGTCGAGGTTGGAGAGTGCGTCATCACTGACGTTAGGAACTTCTCTTGTGATCTGCTCAGCACCGAGCTTTGTCTCACGTGCTTCGCACTCGTGCTCTTCGATATGGATAGATGTATAAACATCATCTCTTACGATTCTCTCATTTACGAGAACAGCGTCCTCGTAGTTATAACCTTCCCATGTTGTGAATCCGATGAGAACGTTACGTCCGAGAGCAAGCTCACCGTTGTCTGTAGCAGGACCGTCTGCGATAGTATCGCCGGCCTTTACCTTATCGCCGATAGCAACGATAGGACGCTGGTTGATGCATGTGCTCTGGTTGGATCTCTGATACTTAGCGAGCATGTATGTGTCTACTGTGCCCTCTGTTGTAGTAACTTCGATCTTGTCTGATGCAACGAAGGTTACAACACCGTCGTGTGCGGAAACGATGCATACGCCGGAGTCCTTAGCTGCACGGTACTCCATACCTGTTCCGATGATAGGTGCCTCAGGCTTGATGAGAGGTACTGCCTGACGCTGCATGTTGGAGCCCATGAGGGCACGGTTAGCGTCGTCGTTACCAAGGAACGGAATGAGTGATGTAGAAACGGATACGAGCTGCTTAGGAGATACGTCCATGTAGTCGACCTGTTCAGGATCGAGCTGCAGGAACTGGTCTAAGTAACGGCATACGATCTTCTTGCCGATGAAACGGCCGTCTTCATCAATAGGCTCGTTAGCCTGAGCGATGTTGTACTCATCCTCTTCGTCAGCGGACATGTAAACAACTTCGTCAGTAACTCTGAGGTTCTCCTTATCGAACTTTCTATAAGGAGTCTCGATAAATCCGTACTTGTTGATACGAGCGTAGATAGCGAGTGAGGTCATGAGACCGATGTTCTGACCTTCCGGTGTCTCGATCGTACACATACGTCCATAGTGTGTAGGGTTGATATCACGGACTTCCATTGAAGCTCTCTCACGGGAGATACCGCCGGGACCCAAAGCTGAAAGTCTTCTCTTGTTCGTAAGCTCAGCAAGAGGGTTGTTCTGGTCAGCGAAAGCTGAAAGCTGTGATGATCCGAAGAACTCTCTGAATGCAGCAGACAAAGGTCTTGTGTTAACGAGGCTTGTAGCTGTAACAACTTCGCCTTCCTTGCTGGAGATCTGGGAGATTCTGTCTCTTGTATTCTTCTCGACTCTCTGGATACCTGTACGGAGCTGGTTCTGGAGGAGCTCGCCTACAGACTTAACTCTACGGTTGCCCAAGTGGTCGATGTTGTCGATTCTACCAACGCCTCTGTGGAGACCGATATAGTAAGAAACGAAAGCATAGATATCGTCGATTGTGAGGTTTCTGGGCATGAGGTCTTCCTTACGCTCAGCCATAGCAGCCTCAAGTCTTGAAGCGATGTCGTTCTTGCCTTCTTCCTTAACTGCCTCGATGATCTCTCTCAAGACGCTTGCTCTAACCTTCTCGTTAATGCCTGTTCTCTCGAGATCGAACTTCTTGAACTCTGTCTTTGTGATGCTGTTAGCGATGAAAGCCTCAGCGTCAACTCTGCCGTTGCCGATGACCTTGAGAGGTACATCCTCGAACTCATCCTCATCAGCTGCGCGAACGAGCTTTCTGGGGAAGATCTGAACAGCCATGATGCCTGCATCTTCGATCTTCTTAGCGATCTCTTCTGTAACAACAGTGTTCTTCTTGCAGATAAGCTCACCGTCTTCAGATACAACATTGTCTGCTGTCTTGCTGCCGACGATTCTTGCTGAAAGCTCGAACTTCTTGTTGACCTTGTAGATACCGACTCTCTCGAGGTCGTATCTTAAAGAATCGAAATATGTCTTGTTGAGGATGTTCTTCGCATTATCAACTGTGAAGGGCTCGTTGTTACGAACCTTCTTGAAGAACTCCTGCAATGCTGCCGTGTAAGGATCGGAAGCATTCTTTGTCTCGTCCTTCTCAAGTGTCATTCTGAGGCACTCTTCATCACCAAACATGTTGATGATGTCCTCGTCAGAAACGAGGCCTAAGCATCTCAGGAATACTGAGAGGGAAATCTTATGTGACTTATCTACGACGATGTAGATAAGGTTATATTCCTCAGGATCGGTGTTTGCATCGGGAGCGCCTGCAGCCTTAAGAGCTCTCTCCTTAGCATTGAGCTTGCTTTCCTTCTCATCCTCTTCGATAAGGATCCATGATCCTCTGTAAGGGATAAGCTCAGCGGAAAGAAGTCTGTTGCCCATCTTGGATCTCATCTCGCTGTAATAAGCTCCGGGAGATCTTACGATCTGATTGATTACTACACGCTCTGCGCCGTTGACAATGAATGTACCCTGATCCGTCATGATAGGGAAATTGCCGACGAAAGCCGTCTCATCAGTTACTGTTCCGTCAATCTTATTATGGAGTCTGAGCTGGATGCTCAAAGGAGCAGCATAGTTGCTGTCGTTCTTCTTGCAGCTGTCAATGATTGCAGACTTGGTAAGCTTAACAGGATTCTTGGGCTCCTTGTTCTTCTTACCCTTGCCTTCCTTCTCTTTGCCTGTGGGATCACAGGGGTTCTCAGAATCGAAGATCTTACCGACAAAATAGACCTCGTACTTACCCTGATCATCAGTAATCGGCGATACTTCGTCGAAAATCTGCTGCATACCTTCATCGATGAACCACTGATAGGACTGCTTCTGGTTCTCGATGAGGTTAGGCACCTCGATTACTTCTTTGATCTTGGAATACGACTGTCGCTCTGTCTTGCCTTGTTTTACGGAATGGACCATTGTTAAAGAATCACCTCACACAAAGCTTAAAAACACAAGGTTTAAGCGGTTTCCTGGTTGAAAAGCATTTTTATTTACCATAAAAATTCTTTTCCGTCAAGAGAAATAGGCATAGTTGCCCAAACCCATTACGACGCAGTAAAGAATTATATAGAAGCAAACAATTCTTGTCAACAACTTTTTTAGTGCGTGTTAAGGTAATTTTGCTAATTAATAATATATAGGCTGCCAAACGGTCCCAAACAGAAAGGGGCAAACTCGAATTTAGAATGCTGGACGTCCCTGATAAAAGAGGTCATTACTTACCAAAAATGGGTTTTCCGATTTTGGTAAGTAAAAATCTCCTTTCTGCCGCCATGTTTTTCGAGTTTTTACTTACCAGATCCGAGATTTTTTATTCTGGTAAGTAAATTAAGCCCTCAGAAACGGTTTTTCGCCTGGATTTTACTTACCAAATCCGTTTTTTTTAAATCTGGTAAGTAAATCAAGTCTTCAGAAACTGTTTTCGTCTGTATTTTACTTACTAAAATAGAGTTTTCTGTTTTTGGTAAGTAAAGTGAGAGGCATGCCCAAAGCACTTTTTCGTCTGCAGACTACAGACACATTCATCTCAAATAGTCAGGGGCCGTCGCTTTAATCAGCAACAGCCCCTTCCGGCAATATTGAAGGTTTTTCCACTAATGGTCAGTTTGCGGATGCCCGGATGAAGCGCTTGAAGATCGGGTGCGCCCTGTCAGGCCTTGACTTGAACTCAGGGTGATACTGGACACCAAGGTAGAACTTGTGGCCCGGGATCTCCATCTCCTCAACGAGCGAATCGTCAGGAGCAGTTCCTGCGAAGCGTGCTCCGCTCTCAACGAACTTTGCCCTGTAGTCGTTATTGACTTCATATCTGTGTCTGTGACGCTCGTAGATCTCATCCTGGCCGTAGCACTCGTAAAGGAGGCTGTCCGGAGCGATCTTGCAGGGATATGCACCAAGACGGAGCGTGCCGCCCTTGTCGATCGTGTCGCTCTGGCCGGGCATAAAGTCGATCACCTTGTTAGCGCACTGCTCGTCGAACTCGCCGGAGTTGGCATCAGTGATGCCAAGGACATTACGCGCATACTCTATGACCGCGATCTGCATTCCGAGGCATATACCGAAATAAGGTATATTATTTTCGCGCGCGTATTTAGCTGCGTGGATCATGCCGTTGATTCCCCTGTCACCGAAGCCGCCCGGTACGATGATGCCGTCAAGGCCGGAGAGCATGTCTGAAATGGTATTCTCATTGATGAGCTCGGAATCGATCCAGTCGATCACTACCTTAACGTCATTTGCATAACCTGCGCTTCTCAACGCCTCTGCAACTGACAGGTATGCATCGTGGAGGTGGACGTACTTGCCTACGAGGCCGATCTTAACTTCCTTCTCGATGTGATGTATCTTGTCGACCATCTCTTTCCAGTGCGTAAGGTCAGGCTCAGGTGTCTCAAGGCCAAGTTCCCTGCAGACGATCTCTGAGAAGTTTGCGTCCTCAAGCATAAGAGGTGCCTCGTAAAGGACAGGCAGTGTCCTGTTCTCGATTACGCAGTCTTCCTTAACGTTGCAGAAGTGGGCGATCTTCTTGATTATCTCGTCTTCAAGAGGCTCGTCGCAGCGGAGGATCAGGACACCAGGGTTGACTCCCATTCCCTGCAGTTCTTTTACGGAGTGCTGCGTGGGCTTTGACTTATGCTCGTCTGAACCTCTGAGGAAAGGAACGAGGGTTACATGGATAAAGAGGCTGTTCTCTCTTCCGACTTCCAAAGATATCTGTCTTACCGCTTCGATGAAGGGCTGGGACTCGATGTCGCCTACCGTTCCTCCGATCTCGGTGATGACCACGTCAGCACCGGTCTTCTTGCCGACACGGTATACGAACTCCTTGATCTCGTTCGTAATGTGCGGAATAACTTGAACGGTCGAGCCTAAGTACTCGCCTCTTCTTTCTCTGTTGAGGACGTTCCAATAAACTCGACCGGATGTGAGATTTGAATATTTGTTGAGGTCTTCATCGATGAATCTCTCATAGTGACCTAAGTCGAGATCCGTCTCTGCGCCGTCTTCGGTAACGTAAACTTCGCCGTGTTGGTATGGGCTCATCGTACCGGGGTCGACGTTAATGTATGGGTCGAGCTTTTGAGCTGCAACCTTCAGCCCCCTCGCCTTCAATAGTCTTCCCAAAGATGCTGCGGTGATGCCTTTGCCCAGGCCTGATACAACACCTCCGGTTACAAATATATATTTAGTCATAGTAGTATTCTCTTTTCTTAAAATACAAAATTCTAAGTAATCCCCAGAGTCCGAAAACTCCGGGGGTTACTTAGTTGGGTGGAATATGAGGATCTGTTATTTTACACTGAAGAGCAGGTCACCGTAGGAAGGAAGCGGCCAGCATTCCTTTGATACATATGTCTCTGCTTCATCTGCCGCCTTACGGACTTCGTTCATCACAGGGATGACGTTATCCTTGATGGAGAGGCTCTCCTTGATGATGTCAGCTTCGCCGCTAGCTTCGCCGATAGCCTTCTCAAGATCGTTGGCTCCTGAGTAAACCTTATCTGCGAGGTCTGAGAGCTTGGCGATGATATCACCCTCGTAAACACATGCTGCGGAAGGAGATACTGCCTTCTTTGCAGAAACTGCGCCTGCGAGCTTATTCTCATAGCACTCGATTGCAGGAAGGATGATCCTTCTGCTCATCTCGAGCATTGTGTTAGCTTCGATGAGAACTGACTTGCTGTAGTTCTCGAGCATGATCTCAACTCTGGACTTGAGCTCTGCCTCTGTGAAGACCTTGTGTGAGGTAAGCATCTTAACGTTCTTCTCGTCGAGGAGGTGAGGCATACAGTCAGGTGTTGTCTTGTAGTTTGCAAGGCCTCTGACTTCCGTAGCTTCCTTAACCCATGCATCGACATAACCGTTGCCGTTGAAGAGGATTCTCTTGTGGTCCTTGATCGTCTTCTTGATCATGTCGTGGAGTGCTGTCTCGAAATCGTCAGCGCCCTCGAGTCTGTCGGCATAGATCTTCAAAGATTCTGCAACTGCAGCGTTGAGCATGATGTTTGCGCAGGCGATGCTGTTGGAAGAACCAAGGCTTCTGAACTCGAACTTGTTGCCTGTGAAAGCAAAAGGTGATGTTCTGTTACGGTCTGTAGTATCACGTGCGAAGCGGGGCAGTACATCAACACCGAGCTTCATGATCTTCTTCTCTGCGCCCTCGTAAGGCTTGTCGTTTTCGATAGCATCAAGGATTGCGGACAGCTCATCGCCAAGGAAGATAGAGATGATTGCCGGCGGAGCCTCGTTTGCACCGAGTCTGTGGTCGTTGCCTGCTGTAGCAACTGCGAGACGGAGAAGATCCTGATAATCGTCAACTGCCTTGATTACTGCGCAGAGGAAGAGCAGGAACTGAGCGTTCTCATAAGGTGTAGCTCCGGGTGAAAGGAGGTTGATGCCTGTATCTGTAGCCATTGACCAGTTGTTGTGCTTACCTGATCCGTTAACGCCTGCGAAAGGCTTCTCGTGGAGGAGGCAGACAAGGCCGTGACGTGATGCAACCTTCTGCATGATCTCCATCATGAGCTGATTCTGGTCAGTAGCGATGTTTGTTGAAGAATAGATAGGTGCGAGCTCGTGCTGTGCGGGAGCAACTTCGTTGTGCTCTGTCTTGGCAAGGATTCCGAGCTTCCAGAGTTCCTGGTTAAGATCGTTCATGAACTCCTGGACCTTGGGCTTGATCACACCAAAGTAATGGTCATCCATCTCCTGGCCCTTGGGAGCCTTGGCACCGAAAAGCGTTCTTCCCGTGTACTTGATGTCAGGACGCTGGTCGTACATTTCCTTTGTGATGAGGAAGTACTCCTGCTCAGGTCCTACTGATGTATGAACATACTTTGCGTCTTCATTTCCAAAGAGCTTCAGGATACGGAGAGCTTGCTTGTTCAAAGCTTCCATTGATCTGAGCAAAGGTGTCTTCTTATCGAGAGCCTCACCTGTGTAAGAGCAGAAAGCCGTAGGGATGCAAAGTGTCTTATCCTTGATGAAAGCATAAGATGTAGGATCCCATGCAGTATATCCTCTTGCCTCAAAGGTAGCTCTGATGCCGCCTGTCGGGAAAGATGAAGCGTCAGGCTCGCCTTGGATAAGGTTCTTGCCGGAGAATGCCATGATGACACCGCCGTCGGGAGAAGGCTCGATGAATGAGTCGTGCTTCTCAGCCGTAATGCCAGTCAAAGGCTGGAACCAGTGTGTGAAGTGTGTTGCACCCTTGCTGAGAGCCCAGTCACGCATTGCTGCAGCAACTTGTTCAGCTACGCCTGAATCAAGCTTTGCGCCCTCATCGATGGTTTTTCTGAGTGACTGATAAACGTCATCGGATAAAACCGCTCTCATGTTTCTGTCGTCAAAAACGTTTTCACCGAACATTTCCGGTACAGATCTCATTTCCATAATTATGTCCTCCTATAAATTTATAAACTTATTTAAATCAGCGGGGTGTACCCCATCAGGAATTTATCCATTGCTGCCGCGCAGTGCCTTCCTTCCGTTATGGCCCACACTACGAGCGACTGTCCTCTGTGCATGTCTCCTGCCGTAAATACCTTGGGAACTGATGTCTGGTATTGTTCAGGCTCTGTCTTTACTGTTCCCCTTTGCGTCAACTCAACTTTGCTTTCTTTAGCTATGTAGTCTTCGCATCCGACAAATCCTGCGGCGATTATCAGAAGATCGCACTTTATCAGTTGTTCGGTTCCTTCTACCTCAACCAGCTTCCTGTCTTCGAACTTGACCTGGACTGTTTTTATCTGGCTCAGTTTTCCCTTCTGCATTACGAGTTCTTTTACCGTTGTCTCGTAAATACGCGGGTCGGATCCGAAAACCTTTATGGCCTCCTGTTGTCCGTAATCGGTCTTCTCGACCTTCGGCCATTCGGGCCATGGGTTATTTTGTTGTCGTTCCTTAGGCGGCCTTGCCATCATCTCGAGCTGTGTGATGCTCTTGCAGCCTTGTCTGATACATGTTCCGACACAGTCGTTGCCCGTATCACCGCCTCCGACTACAACTACGTTCTTGTCCTTGGCACTGATGGTCCATTTTCCCTGTTTGCCGGACAGAAGGTCCTTTGTAGCCTGCTTCAGGAAATCAACCGCAAAGTACATTTCCTTACACTGGTCAGCGCCCTTTGCCGTAATTGCCCTTGCCTTCTTCGCTCCGCAGCAGAGTGCGACCGCGTCGAATTCATCTACTATCTTGTTGAAGGCTTCACCGTTTCCGACATCAGTCCCTGTCTTGAAAACGATTCCCTCAGCCTCCATGAGTTTTCTTCTTCTCTCAATGACGCTCTTGTCGAGCTTCATATTCGGTATGCCGTACATCAGAAGTCCGCCGATCTGGTCTTCACGCTCGAAAACCACAACTTCATGGCCTCTGTGGTTTAACTGGTCCGCAACCGCAAGTCCTGCAGGGCCTGCGCCGATGACAGCTACCTTCTTGCCTGATCTGGTCTTCGGGATCCTGGGCTTCATGTAACCCATCTCGTAACCCTTTTCGATCAGGAAGAGCTCGTTATCGTGGATCGTAACCGCTCCGCAGTTGATTCCGTTGATGCACGCCTTCTCGCAAAGTGCGGGGCATACTCTTCCGGTAAACTCCGGGAAGTTAGATGTCTTCAAAAGTCTTGCCAGTGCATGCTCGTAATGGCCTTTATAGATCTCGTCATTCCACTCGGGGATAACGTTATGTAAGGGACATCCCGTAACCATGCCCTTGAGGCATATTGCCGACTGGCACATCGGGACTCCGCAGTCCATGCATCTTGCAGCCTGGCAGCGTCTTTCCTCTTCGTTTAAATGATTGTGGAATTCATCGAAGTTGGTGATCCTTGCTTCTTCGCTGACCCAGGAATCATCCCTTCTGTCAAATTCCAAAAAACCTGTAGCTTTACCCATAAGATCCTCCCCCGATATATCAAGCGCCGACTTTAGTGCTCTCTTTGAACGCTTCGTATACCGCCTGCTCGTGTTGGATACCCTGTTCTTCGTACTTGGCGATCAAGGTCAGCATGTGACGGTAATCTGTCGGTATGATCTTCTTGAAGCTTTCAACATACTTGTCGAAATCTTGAAGGATTGCCTTCGCTTTAGAAGATCCTGTTGCCTGCTCATATCCCTCGAGGATTTGTCTGAGCTCGTTCTTATCTGCGTCTTCCGTAATCTCACTCATCTCTACAAGAGCCTTGTTGATCTTTGTGTAGAGTGTGTGGTGTTCATCTAATACATAAGCGATTCCGCCGCTCATGCCTGCTGCGAAGTTCTTTCCTACTTCACCCAGGATGACTGCTCTTCCGCCTGTCATATATTCAAGTCCGTGATCGCCCGTTCCTTCGCATACGCCTGTGGCACCGGAGTTTCTGATCATGAAACGCTCGCCTGCGATACCGCATACATAAGCTGTTCCTCTCGTAGCTCCGTAGAGTGCGACGTTACCGACGATGATGTTCTTTGAAGCATCGAAGCCGGAATTTAGATCGGGCTTAATGATGAGCTTTCCGCCGGAAAGGCCCTTGCCGAAGCCGTCATTGGCATCGCCCGTGAGTTTAATGGTGAGACCCTTCGGGATAAATGCTCCGAAGCTCTGTCCGCCGCCGCCCGCGAGCTCAACGATGACGCTGTCATCGGCAAGATCCGTTCCGTACTTTGCAGTAATCTCAGAACCCAGGATAGTTCCTACTGCTCTGTCGGTACTCGATACCTTAATGTTGTCGATCTTGATCGAACCTTTCTTAAGGCCTTTCGCGAGTTCAGGGAGGAATACTCTCTCGTCGACCGTCTTTTCGAGCTCAAAGTCATAAACGTGGCTGGGCTCGAAATGGCGCACCTCGGATCCTGCATATTCAGGATCGATGATCTGTGCGAGGGAGACCATCTCAGCTCTTTTGGTTATCTGCTTGTCCTTAACCTTTAAGAGATCGGATCTTCCGACCATCTCGTCCACTGTTCTGAATCCCAGCTCTGCCATGATCTCTCTCAACTCTTCTGCGATGAAGAGCATGAAGTTCATGACATGCTCGGGCTTACCCTTAAATCTCTTTCTTAATTCTTCATTCTGGCATGCGATACCGAACGGGCAGGTATCCTTGTTGCAGACTCTCATCATCATGCATCCCATGGATACCAGCGGTGCTGTTGCAAAACCGAATTCCTCTGCGCCTAAGAGTGCTGCGATCGCAACGTCTCTTCCGCTCATGAGCTTACCGTCTGTCTCGACTGCAACTCTTCCTCTAAGGCCGTTCTCGATCAGCGCGTGGTGTGTCTCTGCAAGACCTAATTCCCAAGGGAGACCCGCGTTGTGGATGGAACTTGCCGGAGCAGCTCCCGTACCGCCGTCATAACCTGATACCAGGATTACCTGTGCGCCTGCCTTTGCAACGCCGCATGCGATAGTTCCTACGCCTGCCTCAGAAACAAGCTTTACGGAGATCCTTGCTTTTCTGTTTGCGTTCTTAAGATCGTAGATGAGCTGTGCCAGGTCTTCGATCGAATAGATATCGTGATGCGGCGGAGGTGAGATCAAAGCAACACCGGGTGTTGAATATCTTCTCTCTGCGATCCAGGGATAGACCTTCTTTCCGGGGAGGTGTCCGCCTTCACCCGGCTTTGCACCCTGTGCCATCTTGATCTGGATCTCTTCAGCGCTGTTTAAGTATTCGCTTGTAACGCCGAATCTTCCTGATGCGACCTGCTTGATCTTGGAGTTCTTCTCAGTACCGAATCTCTCAGGAGACTCACCGCCCTCACCGGTATTGGACTTGCCGCCCAGACGGTTCATTGCGATTGCCATGCACTCGTGTGCTTCCTTTGAGATCGAGCCGTAGCTCATGGCGCCGGTCTTGAATCTCTTAACGATCTCGGATGCAGGCTCAACCTCTTCGAGCGGGATTGAATTGCCTGTCTTCTTGAAAGCGAGCAGGCCTCTTAATGTATGAGGCTTCTCGTTATCAACGATTGCCGTATATTCCTTGAAGAGTTCGTAAGAACCTTCGCGTACAGCCTTCTGCAGGGCAACGATCGTCTTGGGATTGTAGAGGTGGTCTTCCTTGTCGTCACCGCTTCTTAAGTTATGGAAACCAGTGCTGTCCAGAGTTGTCTCTGTCTCAAGACCCATCGGATCGAATGCCTTATCGTGTCTGAAAAGGATTCCCTCGGAGATCTCATCCAGTCCGATTCCGCCTACGCGGCTTACGATGCCTGTGAAGTACTTATCTACTACGTCCTTGCAGATTCCGACAGCCTCGAAAATCTTTGCCGACTGGTAGGACTGCAATGTGGAGATACCCATCTTTGCAGATGTTTTAACGATGCCGTGAAGGATCGCGTAGTTATAATCGTCAATTGCCGTGTGGTAATCCTTGTCGATGATTCCTTTGTCGATCATCTCAGCGATGCACTCATGTGCAAGGTAAGGGTTGATCGCACGCGCACCGAATCCGAGCAAAGTTGCCATCTGGTGAACGTCACGGGGCTCGCCGCTCTCGATGATGAGAGATACGGCTGTTCTCTTTCTTGTCTGGACCAGGTGCTGCTCAACTGCAGATACTGCGAGAAGCGAAGGGATCGCAACATGGTTCTCGTCGATTCCTCTGTCTGAGAGGATGATGATGTTTGCGCCCTTGCTGCATGTCCTGTCTACTGCGACAAGGAGCTGGTCCAAAGCTTTTTCTAATGAAGTATTTTTATAATATAGGATAGATACTGTAGCGCTCTTGAATCCGGGCTGGTTCAAAGACTTGATCTTGATGAGGTCAACGCCTGTGAGGATCGGATTATTTACTTCGAGCACGCGGCAGTTACCGCTCTTATCTTCCAGTAGGTTACCGTCAGAACCGATATATACAGTCGTATCAGTAACGATCTCTTCTCTGATGGAGTCGATCGGCGGGTTTGTAACCTGTGCGAACAGCTGCTTGAAGAATGAAAACAGGAGCTGGTGCTTCTCGGACAATACTGCGAGAGGAATATCCGTACCCATGGAAGCCGTAGCTTCGACTTTGTTCATGGCCATGGGAAGGATCTCGTTCTTTACGTCTTCGAATGTATAACCGAAAACCTTATAGAGCTTGTTTCTCATCTCCTGTGTGTGAACCGGGATCTTCTTGTTCGGGATCTTGAGTTCAGACAGGTGCAGGAGGCTCATTGCAAGCCACTCACCATAAGGGTTCTTCTCGGAATAGTACTTCTTGCACTCTTCGTCAGATACGAGGCATCCCTTTTCCGTATCGATCAAAAGGATACGGCCGGGCTGTAATCTGGACTTCTTTACGATATGTTCAGGCTCGATATCAAGTACACCGACCTCGGATGACAGGATAAGTCTGTTGTCGTCTGTGATGTAGTATCTTGAAGGTCTCAAGCCGTTACGGTCGAGTGTTGCTCCTGCGATGACACCGTCAGTAAAGAGGATAGCTGCAGGACCGTCCCAAGGTTCCATCATGGTTGCATAGTAATGATAGAAATCTTTCTTTTCCTGCTCCATGTATGAATCATTCTTCCAAGGCTCGGGGATCATCATCATAACTGCGAGAGGAAGAGGGATTCCGTTCATCATGAAGAACTCCAACGTATTGTCGAGCATTGCGGAGTCGGAACCGGTCTTGTGAATGATCGGGAAGATCTTATCGACATCGTTTTCGAGTGAAGGGCTGTACAATGTCTCTTCACGTGCGAGCATTCTGTCGAAGTTACCTCTGATCGTGTTGATCTCACCGTTGTGAGCTACGAGACGGTAAGGATGTGCTCTCTCCCATGAAGGAGTTGTGTTCGTGGAGAATCTTGAGTGAACCATTGCGATTGCCGTCTCATAGTTCTTGCTCTGGAGATCCTTATAGAACTTGCGGAGCTGTCCGACGAGGAACATTCCCTTATATACGATGGTTCTTGAAGATAATGAAGTTATATATGTCTCATCCGTGCTCTGCTCGAATTCTCTTCTTGCGACATAGAGCATACGGTCAAAGGCAAGACCCTTCTCACAATCAGCAGGTCTTTCAACGAAGCACTGCATGATGACGGGCATTGCATCTCTGGCAACCTTGCCGAGGATATCAGGATTGGTGGGAACTTCTCTCCAACCCAGAATGTTAAGGCCGTTCTTCTCGGAGATTACCTTGAACATGCGCATTGCAAGTGTGCGCTTCTTGGTATCCTGGGGAAGGAAGAACATGCCGACACCGTAGTCGCCTTCGTCCTTAACTTCGATACCTGATTCTTTGGCTGCCTTCTTGAAGAATTTGTGTGATACCTGAACGAGGATACCAACGCCGTCGCCTACCTCACCGGTTGCATCCTTACCTGCTCTGTGCTCGAGCTTCTCAACAATGGAAAGTGCATCATCTAATGTGCGGTATTCCTTCTTGCCGTCGATGTTTACTACAAGACCGATACCGCAGGCATCGTGTTCTTGTTGCATTGCCTGATAGCATTCATCGACATACTTCTTTTCATAAGGTCTCATAATTTCCTCCACCCGGCCGGCATCTCTATCTTTCATCCACCATGATTTAATGCCGGTTTGTAAAATCATTCTCAAAGAGTATTGATATTCAATTTCAATGCGTTTAGAATATCGTTAATTGATTTCAAGCAAGATTGTATCTCCAACAGCGGAGGAAATAAAATACAAATAGTATTCGCATTACGATACCTTTGAGGTATGATAAGATTCGTCAGGAGGAACCCACATGGATCTACGTCAAATACGTTATTTCTTAACAGTAGCAGAAGAACGTAATATAACGCGCGCAGCAGAGAGACTGCACTTATCACAGCCCCCGCTCTCAAGAGCCCTCATGGATCTTGAAGAAGAGTTGGGCTGCACCCTCATCATCCGCGGCAAGCGCCACGTAACCCTCACACCCGAAGGACTTGCATTAAAGCGCCGCGGCGAGCAGATCCTTGCTCTTGCAGATATTGCCAAGACTGAGATAACCGACGTTAAGAAGGGTCTTAGCGGAACACTTTATCTGGGACACGTAGACAGTAACGGACCTTCCCTTGCGGCAGAGTGGATCTCCAGTTTTAAAAAGGAATTCCCTAACGTTACTTATAACTTATGGTGCGGCACGGTGGATGACCTCACATACAGAATGAAGTCCGGCCTTCTTGAACTTGCCATCACCATGACTCCCCTTAACACGGAACAGCTTGACGGCATCACCGTTTACAGTGACAAATGGGCAGCAATCATCCCCGCTTCCCACCCTCTCGCAAAGAACAAGAAAAAGACCGTCAACCTCAAGGACATAGTCGATACCGATCTCATTATCTCCTCAAGACATTCAAGAGAAGAAGAGATCAGGAGCTGGTTCGAGAGCACGGGCAAAGAGCCGCGCTTCATAGTAAAGACCGCGCACTCTTCCAACGCTTCAAAGCTCGTCGACCAGAACATCGGTATCGCCATCTTCCCTGCTTCCGTCGCAAAGAACATCTCTGCAGATTCAGAAGTTGTGGTAAAGACCATCACTCCGGAAGTAAACGTAGACTATGTCCTCTCATGGGATAAGGAGAAGACGCCAAGTGCCCTTGCCATGAAGTTCATCGAGCACGTAAGGAATATGTATTCATAATGTTTTCGAAAAGGCCTTCCGCTAAACTGGCGTTCTGTAATTGTTTGCTGTTTTTTAAGGCAACAATTACAGAAAAAGGCAGATTTATATAATTGTTGCCCCCAAAAATGAGCAACAATTACAAAACCTCTTCTACAGGGAAGGCTTCAGCAGCCAGAAAATGTAAAGCAAAACCCCGGAACCGCCACAGTTCCGGGGTTATTCATTAAGGAACGGTTATCACCACGATAATCAGCAATTTGAAAGGAAGTTCTGGAGCATCTTCTTGCCCTCAGGCGTGAGGATGGATTCTGGATGGAACTGAACTCCGTATATCGGATACTCCTTGTGCTGAACGGCCATTACTTCGCCGTCATCTGCAACGGCAGTGATCTGGAGGCACTCAGGGATCGTCTCCCTGTCAGCAGCAAGTGAGTGGTAGCGTGCAACCTTTGTGCGGTCGCCTATTCCCCTGAACATCGGACAATAAGAATAAAGTCCGACATCAGACTGTTTGCCGTGCATCAGGTGCTCGGCATAAGTAATTGTTGCACCGTATGCCTTACAGATGGCCTGGTGGCCGAGGCATACGCCGAGAATCGGGATGTCGTGGATCGATGCCGCAACGTCAACGATTATGCCTGCATCTTCCGGTCTTCCGGGACCGGGTGACAGGATGATGTGGTCAGGCGCCAGAGCTTTGATCTCATCTACTGTCATCTCGTCGTTGCGGATAACCTTTATGTCGGGATTGATCTCGCCTATAAGCTGGTAAAGGTTATATGAAAAGCTGTCGTAGTTATCTATAAGAAGAATCATAGTTTATACCTCCTGCGCAAGCGTCAGAGAATTGAGGACTGCCCTTGCTTTGTTGAGGCACTCTTCATATTCCTTCTCAGGGACTGAATCTGCTACTATTCCGGCGCCGCTTCTTACGAAGACCTTGCCGTTCTTCTTGTATGCGATGCGGATCGCGATGCATGTATCCATGTTGCCGGTAAAATCGATGTAGCCGATCGCGCCGCCGTAGATGCCGCGCTTGTTGTTCTCGAGATCGCCGATAAGCTGGCATGCACGGATCTTGGGCGCACCGGAAAGTGTTCCTGCAGGAAGCACTGCTTCGATTGCATCAAGTGCATCGTAGCCTTCAGCGATGTCGCCTCTTACCGTGGAACCGATATGCATTACGTGTGAGTAGCGCTCGATGCTCCTGAGCTTCTCGACTTCAACGGTACCGAACTTACTGATCTTGCCCAGGTCGTTACGGCCGAGATCCACGAGCATGTTGTGCTCTGCAAGTTCCTTCTCGTCTGCAAGGAGCTCTGCTTCAAGTCTCTTGTCCTCTTCTTCTGTCTTTCCTCTCGGGCGTGTACCTGCAAGAGGGAATGTGTGAAGGACACCGTCTTCGAGCTTAACCAGTGTCTCAGGTGAAGCACCTGCAACCTCTACGTCTGTACCTGCAAAATAGAACATGTAAGGAGAAGGATTGATGGTTCTTAAGATCCTGTATGTGTTAAGAAGGCTTCCTTCAAAAGATGCTGAAAGTCTGTTGGACAGAACGATCTGGAAGATATCGCCTTCATGGATGTGGCGCTTCGCCTTCTCGACCATCGCACAGTACTCTTCTTTTGAGAACAGCGGAGTTACTTCCGAGAGCAGCTTTCCGTCGTTCTCCTCAGCCTTCACGCCGTTTCTTACAAGGTCTGCCAGAGCTTCCAGTTCTTCGATTGCCTCTTTGTATCCTTCATCGATGTCCTCAAGAGACATGTTGGTGATGAAGATGAGCTTTTGTCTTACGTGATCGAATGCTATGACCTTGTCGAAAAGCATGAGGTCAACGTCTTTGAAATTCTCAGTGTCGATTACGTCACGCTTTGCCGTAGGCTCTGCATATCCCAGATAGTCGTAGGAGAAATAACCTACAAGACCGCCCGTAAATGAGGGAAGGTAAGGAAGTCTGGGGCTCCTGAAGTGAGACATAATCTCTCTTATGATCTTTGAAGGATCGTCAGTCTTCTCGGTCTTATCGCCGTAGGTGATCTCGCCGTTGATGCATGTGATCTCAAGCTTGGGGTCAAATCCTAAAAAAGTATATCTTCCCCACTTCTCGTCTGCCTGTGCAGACTCAAGCATATAAGCATGAGTCGATGCATTCTTAAGAATACGGATCGTCTCGATTGGGGTAGTAAAGTCAGACAATATCTCGCAGCTTACGGGCACGACATCGTACTTGCCGGTTTTGGCTAATTCTCTGACCTCTTCAACAGACGGCACTACTTTCATGGTTGTCACCTCCGGTTTTTCGCTTTGCCGGAAGGCAATAAAAAACGCCCTTCGACAAAAGATCTTCTATCTTCTGTCAAGGACGAATAAAATCTTATCCGCGGTGCCACCTTGATTCACGGGCTTTGCCCATGCGCTTAGCAAGATACCAACATATCTCCGGCAATTTACGTATGCCTTACGTCGCAATATACTTGGGGATCACCCTTTCCTTCGCGCCCTCCGAAGTCCATTCGCCAAAAACTCCTTGTGTCCGGATCTCACCATCCCGGGCTCTCTTTGACAGGTGTGTCTGAAGCTACTCACTCTCCGTCAACGGTTTGATTAAATTGAGATAAAAATACTATATGAACGGTGGGTTGTCAATCGCAAATATAAAAACGGGGCATCTCTGTTATGAGATACCCCGCATTGTCAGTTACTTTCAGATCAGATCTGATTAAGGAATGTATGTCATACGGATGCTGTCGAACTCGCCTCTTACGAAATCGAACTCGTATACGCTATCGTTGTAGTATCTCTCAGATTCCTTTGTGTACTTAAGAGTATCAGAGTAATAATCTCCGTCTCCATCGTAGTGGAAGGGATCTTCGTTAGGCTCACCGGAGTTTGCCTTGAGAGAATCCATGGTGATGTCGAAAGGGAAATCGAAAGTTACGACATCCTGAGGATCATCATAACGGAATGTAATCTCGTGAGCGA
Organism: Saccharofermentans sp.; assembly: GCA_045648465.1. GTDB lineage: Bacteria > Bacillota > Clostridia > Saccharofermentanales > Saccharofermentanaceae > Saccharofermentans. Next base: position 100,944 of record JAZROA010000001.1, on the reverse strand, counting down.
AGCATGCAGTAGCCGGCTTACCGTCTTCTGTATCGTTCATGAAGTAAACTCTTGCATAGTAGTAATCACCGATCATGATCTTGAAGCAGTCAGACTCGCTGTTTGACTTAACGTTGTTGCCTGCGTTCTGAAGATCCTCAGGATCAAAAGGTACGCCTGCATCGATCATTTCCTGGAGTGTTGTCTTACCGAGTGTGAACTTCTGGCCGTTTACGTAGAAGTTCATCTCATCAAAGTTAACATAAGTCTTTCCGCTGGGATCAACAGGTGTTGTAGCAGCAGTATCAGAACCACTTGTCTCTGAACCTGCAGCAGAAGTCTCAGATGCAGCTGTTGTAGCAGCAGTTGTTGCTTCTGTTGTAGCTTCTGTTGTTGTCTCAGATGTCTCTGAAGTCTCTGTGACAACTACAGGCTCTGTTTCTGTAGCCTCAGGATGCTCTTCTGCATCGAACTCGAATTCTTCAGGATTCTTAGCGTTCCATGTAACAGTTACTTCGAGTGAACCGTCCTTTGAGATCAATACCCACTCTGCTTCCTTCTGGTCCTTGGAGATCTCTTCTGAATCTACCTTGAAGTCCATGTCATACTCTTCAGCAGCAGCCTTCTTAACGTCGCTCTTTGAAGGTACTTCAACCTTCTTACCGCATGCAGCGATGCTGAGCATCATAGAAAGACCGAGCACAAGAGCCAATACTTTCTTAAACATTGAATTATCCTCCTTGCATATAACACGCTTTCCTTATTTAGTAATAATAATTACAGAAAATAATATTATTACCTTATAAAAGCTTTTTAATCTTATAACCAAAACCGCAACCCGTGTACTTGGCAAATGCAATAAAAAAGCACCACCTATAACGGTGGTGCTTGTTGAGATTAAACCTTAATGTTTATCAGTAGATCAGATATTTGCAAAGGCCTGCGTTTACTGAATACTCAGGATTGCAATCACCAAGAGATGAGTTCCATGCTTCGTAGTTAGCATTGATGATCTCGTTTCTTGCTGCAGACTCAAATGAAGTTCTTGAAGCTTCGAAGTAGTAAACATATACACTCTTAGAGTCATCGGAAACGATCATCGTGATGTCTCCCTGCTTGCGGCTTTCATCGAAAAGCCATTCGCCTGCAGTCTTTGTAGCAGTATTTGTACCCTCGCCTTCAGCAGGAAGGAAATCTGCCTGTGTTGCAGCATCTGTGTAACCGCCGGAAAGGATAACATCAGAATTGGTTGAGTTGTTCTTAACTACATTGTAGAAAGAGAGCGGATCCATACCCTGTGTGCAGTATGTCTGAGCATCTGCGATCGTCTGGTTAACTGCTGCAGAGATCTCTTCAGGTGTTGATTCCGTTGTTACGCCTGTGCTGATGGCAAACATTCTGTAAGAAACGACCTTGTCTTCAGGGAGGCGCTTATCTGCGATGTAAACAACATATACGCCGAAATCAGTCTCAATAGTCTTCACATCACCGGCCTTGTTGTCGCTGAAGATGAATGCTCTTACGTCAGGTGACATATAAGAAGCGAGAGAGTAAGTAAGACCTTCTGTGAACGTCGGGTCAGCGCCGTCCTCATATCCGGCAAGAGCTGTCTCATCGCCCTTATCCTTGAGATAGTCCATAACAGCCTGTCTGAAGGAAGCGGAATCCTTTGCTGCATTAGCGATCTTATTAGCTGCAGCTACGCACTTGTCGAAGTCAACAACCTGGCCTGCATCATCCTTATCAGCCGGTACGTAGTATGAGTTGTAATCATAAACGTAATACTTATCAGGTGTCTCGTTGTATTTTGCCTGTACCTGTTCATCTGTAGGAACGATAGCGGGATCGAACTGACGGAGGTAATTAGCATATTCCTGAACAAGAACCTCACGGGCCTGGAAGTCGATATAAAGTCTTCTTGTCATGCCTGTTCCGTAGATGGACTGAAGATACTTGTTACCGGAAGGATAACCGTACATCATTGCATAAAGATCCATTGTGTCGAGGTTCTTTGCAGCAATTTCACGTGCCTTGGAATACTGCATGAAGCCGCTCTGCTGTGCTGAACGCTCAACGAGAGCAAGAAGCTTCATCTGGCTTGCAGCTTCTCTAAGGAGCCAGTCTCTGTAAGTCTCACCTGTTGAAGGATCGTAAACCTCATCAAGGTGATCTTCAGATACCATGCCATACTGTGAGTATGTGTCATAGACTTCTCTGAAATGGAAGTTTGTCTCAAGAACAGAGAAGTTCTTTACAGTCTTTGTTGTACCGTCGGAAAGAGTCTCTGTGATTCCGACACCGGTAAGGGTCTGAGGGAGTACGCCGGAAATATATGTAAAGAAGCAAACGATGATGAGAACGATAGCTACGATTACTACCATCATTCCGCCAGAAACAATTGTCTTGTTCGCCTTTTTTCCGGACTTGGAGGTCTTTGCCATTTTGCCTGCCCACCTTATATATTATTATTAAAAATTAAAAAGCACCAAGTATTATAATTCGGAGCCCTTGATAATGCAAGGAAGTTGCTCCGGAACCTCAATAACGTAGTCGGGTCCCAAACTGTCTAATTCCTCCCTGGGCATCTTTGTCCAGCCCACAAGAGCAAAATCAGTGCCGGCATCGTGTGCCGAAAGAACATCCGGGACAGCGTCCCCGACATAAAGGACACGGCTCATGTCCGTGATTCCCGCTCTTCTTGCAGCCTCGATAAGCGGGTCGCCGTGAGGTTTAGCACGCTCAGTTGCCTCCCTGAACACCTTGACGTCAAAATATCCGTCAAGTTCAAGAAGGTCGATCGTGATCATGGCGGAAGATTCGCGCTTGGACGTGACTATGCCCTGCTTTACGCCGGAAGTCCTGATTTTCGCTAGGAAATCGTAAACTCCGGGAAAGATCGGGATGGCATTTTCCTTAAGTCTTGCGCAGTTAATCTCAAGATAAGTCTTAACGAGCTTGTCGCGTGTCTCGTCATCGTGCATGGAGAATGTATCGCCCAGAGGTCTTCCGATATAGCTTTGAAGATCGTCATCAGATCTGTCGGTGCCGCCAAGCACCACATCGTATGCGCTTTTTAAGCATTCCAGTATGAGAGGAACGGAGTCCCAGAGAGTTCCGTCAAGATCGTATAAAACGAGGTCGTACTTACTCATCGCCCTTTGCACCTTCATCCTTGCCTTCCTCTTCGGGTTCGGCAACGGGATTGATGTGGATCAGGACTTTGGCGATGGCATTCTCCTCGACCTTCAACACCTTGATCCTCAGGTTCTTGTAATTAACGACAGGATGCTCCGTCTCTTCGGGAACACGGTCAAGCTGTGATATGACAAGGCCTGCGATCGTGTCGTATTCATCATTTGTAAGCTCAATGTCCAAGACATCCTCAAGGTCGCTTAAGGTCATGTCTCCCCTGACGATATAATCGCCGTTTGAGAGCTTGACGAACTCGTCTCCCTCATCGTCGAACTCGTCCGTAATGTTGCCTACGAGCTCTTCTAACATATCCTCGATAGTGGCTATTCCCATCGTTCCGCCGTACTCGTCAACGATAACGGCCATCTGCATGCCGCAGTTCTTCATCTCACCGAAGAGAGAAGAGATCTTACGTGTCTCGTGAACGATGAGAGGTTCTCTTATGAACTTCTCGAGCTTAAAAGGCTTATCCTCCGTGGGAGGCATAATGCCGATAAGGTCCTTGATGTGAAGGATGCCGATGATGTCATCGATCGTATCCTTGTAAACAGGGATTCTCGTAAACTTCTCTTCCCTTGCAACGCGCATGACCTCGTCGTAGTCCGCATCGATCGGCAGCGAGATGATCCTCTTTCTGTGTGTCATGATCTCTGACACTTCCTTGTCGTTGAACTCGAAAACGTTCTCGATCATCTCTTTTTCAGTATCCTCGATGTTGCCTGATTCGGAACCGACGTCTACCATCATGCGGATCTCTTCCTCAGTAACCGGCTTATCGGTCTGGTTGGGATCGATCTTGAAGAGCATGAGGATGAAGTTCGTTGACTTGGTAAGGAACCATACGAAAGGCTTTAAGACCGCGCCGATGAACTTAACGATATTGGCAGCGGCAAAAGCCCACTTCTCAGGATAATTCTGGGCAATGCGCTTAGGAACGAGTTCACCCAAAACAAGTGAGAAATAGGAAAGAACCAGCGTTATGACGACGGTCCACAAGGATTCCATCCAGGGATGGATCGACTCGGGATCGGCCCAAAGCGCCAGTTTGGAAGCAAAACTGTTGGCAGCAAAAGCGGACGATAAGAATCCGGCAAGCGTAACGCCTACCTGGATCGTCGCAAGGAAGCTTCCGGGGTTATCAAGGAACTTGATAACGCGCAAAGCCTTCTTGTCGCCGTCTTCGGCAAGCTTATGCATCTTCGCATCGTTAAGCGAGATGACTGCCATCTCGGTGCCTGAGAAAAAGGCGTTGACGAGAACGAAGAATAAGACCAGTAAAATGCTCAGCAGTGTGTCCATTATTTCATTCCGTTAAGAAGGTCGATCAGTGTCTGTCTTACGACCTGGTGGTCTGCCTTGCCCTTGAGGGCACGCATGGACTGGCCGATAAGGAACGTGAGGTTCTTCTCTTCTCCTGCGAGATAGCCTGATACGGCCTTCTCGTTGCTTGCTATGATCTCCTTGATGACAGGCTCAATGGCACTTGTATCAGATACCATCGCAAGACCGTTGTCAGCGATATACTTATCAGGATCTGTACCGTTGAGGAAAGCTTCCTCAAGAGCCTTCTGGCCTGACTTGCGGTTGATCTTGTTCTCATTTACAAGATTGATGATCTTACCCATGATCTTACCGTCAAAGTCGATGTCGGCTGCCAGGACCTTGGCATCCTTGGCGATTTTAAGAAGGTCTGTCATGAGCCAGTTGGAGCAATCCTTAGGCTTTGATGTAACTTCGCATGCAGCCTCGAAAACTCTTACCAGTGCAGGTGTTCCCGTGATGATCTCTGCATCATATTCAGGCAGGCCCAGCTCACTTACGTATCTCTCGCGCTTTGCATCAGCAAACTCGGGAAGTTCAGATTTAACCTTAGCGAGGAACTCGTCAGAGATGTTGATGGGCATGAGGTCAGGGTCCGGGAAATACTTGTAATCCTGGGCATTTTCCTTGGAACGCATGGAGTATGTGTACTCCTGCTCGTCATCCCAGCGTCTTGTCTCCTGGACAACCTTGCCGCCCTCTTCGATGAGGTCGATCTGTCTGTCGCGCTCGTATTCGATTGCGCGCTCTATGGCCTTAAGAGATGCGATGTTCTTCATCTCAGTTCTTGTGCCGAATTCCTTCTGTCCTCTGGGACGTACGGAGAGGTTAACATCAGCTCTCATGGAACCTTCCTGCATCTTGCAGTCGGAGATTCCGAGATACTGCATCGTGTCTCTCAACTTTTCGAGATATGCGATAACCTCTTCACCGCTTCTGAAATCAGGTTCTGAAACGATCTCAAGGAGCGGAACGCCGCAGCGGTTGAAATCGACCATGGTCATGCCCGTAACGGGATCGTGTACGAGCTTGCCGGCATCCTCTTCCATGTGGATCTCATGGATGCCGATGGACTTCATGCCCTGTGATGTCTTGATGTCGACATGGCCGTTCCTGCAGATCGGATAGTAAAGCTGTGATATCTGATATGCCTTGGGAAGGTCGGGATAGAAATAGTTCTTACGGTCGAACTTGTTGTTTCTTGTGATCTCGCAGTTGAGCGCGAGTCCTGCCTTTACGGCATACTCGACTACCTGCTTGTTGAGCGTGGGAAGTGTGCCCGGCATACCGGAACATACTTCGCATACGTGTGTATTGGGCTCGCCTCCGAATTTGGCAGAGCATCCGCAGAAGATCTTTGATTCTGTCGAGAGCTCGCAGTGTACTTCGAGGCCTATTACCATCTCATAATCCTGCATGTTATCAGCCCTCCCCTCTTAAGACTTCTTCAGGGATCCGGTTCTCGAACCCCTGGTCAGCTGTAGCCTTCTGGTAAGCGGAAGCCACGCCTGTAACAGTCTGTTCTGCAAATCTGTCGCCCATGATCTGAAGGCCTACGGGAAGTCCTTCAGAAGTGAAACCGCAGGGCACGGACATTGCGGGGATGCCGACGATGTTGATGAGTACCGTGCAGATATCGCCCAGGTACATCTTCAAAGGATCCGAAAGGCTCTCGCCCTTCTTCAGTGCTGCCGTGGGCGCAACAGGTCCCAGGACCGCATCGTATTTTGTGAATGCCTCATCGAAAGCCTGCTTGATGAGGTTCTTAACTCTCAATGCCTTGTTGTAGTAAGCATCGTAATAGCCTGATGACAGAACGAAGTTACCGAGCATGATCCTTCTCTTGACCTCAAGTCCGAATCCTTCGCTTCTGGACTTGATGTAGAGCTGGCCTAAGTCTTCAATTCCTTCAGGTCTGTAGCCGTACTTAACGCCGTCATATCTGGACAGGTTGGAGCATGCCTCTGCGCAGCAGATGATGTAGTAAGTCGGGATCGCATACTTGATGATGGGCATTGAGAATGTCTCAACAGTAGCGCCCTTTGACTTAAGGACTTCCACCGCATCGAGAACTGCCTTCTTAACGTCAGCGTCGATACCGTCACCCAGGTATTCTTCCGGAATACCGAACTTCTTGCCCTCAAGACTGTAATTCTCAACGGCATTAAGGTCGATCTTCTCTGATTCAAGGGAAGACTGGTCCTTCTGGTCTTTTCCGCTGATAACGTTGTAAACGGCGGCGATGTCTTCTGCTTTTCTAGCGATCGGTCCGATCTGGTCCAGAGAAGAAGCGAAAGCAACAAGACCGTATCTGGATACGGAACCGTATGTAGGCTTAAGGCCTGTAACACCGCAGAATGAAGCGGGCTGTCTTATGGATCCGCCTGTATCGGAACCAAGAGCAACAGGCGCAAGAGCAGCAGCTACGCAGGCAGCAGAACCGCCTGATGAACCGCCCGGTACCCTGTCCTTATCCCACGGATTGGATGTGGCGCCGAAACAGCTCGTCTCTGTTGTGGAACCCATGGCAAATTCGTCCATGTTTGTCTTGCCGAGGATGACCATTCCTGCATCTTCGATCTTGCGGATGACTTCAGCATCGTAGGGAGGAACAAAATTGCCGAGCATCTTGGATGCGCAGGTCGTCTTGATCCCCTTCGTGCAGATATTGTCTTTTATCGCGATCGGAACACCTGCAAGAGGGCCTGTAAGCGTTCCCGCCTTGATGGCTTCGTCAGCCTTTTGGGCCTTCGCGAGAGCTTCATCACGGATCACGGTGATGTATGTCTTGTATTCACCGTCTGTCTTTTCGATTGCATCGAGGAAAGCCTTTGTCGCCTGGACAGAAGTGATCTTTCCTTCCTTGATTGCTGAGCCTATCTCAAGGGCTCCTAATTTACGGATCTCAATATCAGTCATATGCACACCCCTTAATCAAAGGTCTTCGGCACGAGGATCGTACCGTCCTTTGTCTCGGGTGCGTTGCTTAAGACCGCATCCCTCATATCTTCGTTTGCGATGACGTCTTCACGGGTTACGTTCGATACGCCTGCAGCATGGCTTAAAGGCTCAACGCCTTCAGTATCAAGCTCATTTAACTGGTCGAAATAACCTAAGATGTCACCTAAGGCTTTCTGTGTCTTTTCTTCATCTTCAGGGCTCAGTTCGAGTCTTCCGAGATTCTCGAGATACTGAACCAGTTCCTTGGTAATCTCCATGAAATTACACTCCTGCTTCATTTTAGATAGATGCTCAATCATAGAATTTTAACATGCCTATATTTTTAAGTAAATAAAAGAGCTGCCCCACTTTTGTGAAACAGCTCCTTAAAACACTAAGGGTTTTAACGATTACTCGTCGTCTTCGTCTTCATCATATTCTTCTTCATCGTCCTCATCGTCTTCCTCATAACGCTTTTTCGAAGACTTGGGCTTATCAGCTGCCTTATTCTTTGAATTTGAGGGCTTGGAAGAATTCTTTGAAGAAGATTTGCCGCGTGAACCGGTATCCTTGTTCTTCTTCATCGCATTTACGATCAGAATGACGATCACCGCTGCGATGGCAACTCCTGCAAGAGTAAAGAATACGACAATGAGAACGTCCGTAGTGGTCATGGAACTGACCTTAACATCAGTTGAATGAAGATTGTGGGTTCCCGCATTGATCTCGTCGAGAAGTGACTGGCTGAGCTTCTGCAGAGCGATCTGGTCCAGATCGGCTTTTTCCTGCTCCTGTGTTCCGAGATAACCTACAACGAAGTAGCCGTATTCGGGAGCATAGATAATATCGAGCTCACCAACCGTTCTTCCTGCTTCGTATGCCCACTCTTCAAACTTGGGAACCATTCTGCCTCTTGGAACGAGAATATCACCCTGATCATAAACAGTGCCTGCCTGCTGTGCATTCTGGGCAAGACCTGTGAGGTCGTCAATGGTGGAGCATGCATTCTTCATGGCTGTAGCAGTCTCAAGAGCCTTGTCTTTTGTCGCCTGATCTGATGTCTCGGGTGCATAGAAAAGTGCATATCTCAAATAAGGAACGAACTTTTCCTCATCAGAGAATACATAATTCTCGCAATAAACTTTGGAATATGCATCAGCAAGATAGTATCTCTCAAGGGTCGTTCTGAATGCGGCTTCAGTATTTCCCGGTCCGTAATAAGCCTGAAGATAATCGTCAAGAGTCTGGCCTGCAGGTGCCGCATAATTTGTCTTCATATCATTCAGTGAAGTATCGATCGATGCTTTTATTTCATCAGTGACAGTCACGCCCTCTGCCTCGGCACGTGCCAGCAAGATGCATGTGCTCTCGAGAGAGTTTTCCGCATATTCGATGAAATAATCACCATAAGTAGCATAGCCGGGTTCGGTGCAAGCTGCGGAAAGGTCAAGGTATCCCTTTGCATTTGCAGGGAAATAACCGTACATGGCATAAGTGCTGAGATCGAGATAAGCATTTATAAAGTAGAAATTGGATTCCTGTATGGATATCGGCTTATCGTCAAAGTAATACTGTTTATCGAGATACTGGGGCAGCTGCTCACCGTAATTGTTTATTAACGGCTGGTATGTTGCTGAAGCGACTGATACGGTTGCGGTATTGCTGCAACCTGAAAATACAGCCAGGATCATAACTGTAAGTAGGATAAGTGCACCGATTTTTTTCATTTTAATTTTCCTTTGTCCTCATGTGAAATATTGGTATAGTCTACTACATCAACGCATAGAAAGTCATCAATAGCGCGAAAACGGACACAAAGATCAGTCTTCATTGTCCTCATCGTCTTCATCGCCATCTTCTTCAGATTCATCATCTTCATCAGATTCGTCTTCACGATCTTCCCCGCTGTCTTTTTCGGTCTCATCCTCATTGTCATCCGGATCATCATCAGGATCTTCACGTGATACACCCGAAGATTTAATGCGGTTGTTCACTGCCGAATAAATGAGCACGGCAATGATCGCAGCTATTGCAACACCTGCCAGAGTAAAGAAAACCACTACCAGAACATCTGCGGTCTTCGTTGAACCATTCTGCGGGTTCTGGGCAACAGGAGCAGACGCTTCGGTTGCTTCAGGATTAAATGAAGTCCCTTCCGTACCATCGTCAGTCAGTTCGATATCCGGTACCGGAGTTGCCGTAGGAGCTGCAGGAGCCGGAAGGTATTCATCATCAGTGTGGAAATCGTGGACTCCGCTGTTTGACTCTTCAAGGGCAATGTTGGTAAGGTCCTTCATTGCAATGTCCGTAAGAAGACCGGATATCTGCTTTTCCGTTCTGATATAGCCTATGACGAAATATCCGAAATCAGGCGAATAAATGATATCAAGCTCACCGTCAGTCCTGTTTTCATCATATGCCCAATCCTCAAAATTCTTATCAAGCTGGCCCTTAGTGACGAGAATATCACCATAATCAAGAACCTCGCCGTTCTTATAAGCAGTCTCGGCAAGGCCTGTAAGATCGCTGATGCTTCCGCAGGCATCTTTCATGGCTTTTGCGGCAGTATAAGCATCCGTCAATGAGGCCTGGTCAATGTCTTTAGGCTGGAAAAGAGCATATCTTACATAGGGAACATAAGTGATCTGATCCTTTATTCCGAGATAGCCGATTACATAGTAACCTACAGAAGGCTCGTAGATTACTTCTATATCGCCCTCTTTCCTTTCTTCTTCAAAAGTCCAGTCCCAAAGTTCCGGATATTCACTGAGTTCGCTTGAAAAAGCCGCACTGTCTCCCTGTTCGCGGACAATACCGTTCTCATAAGCAGACTGCGCCAGTGTTTTAAGCTCAGAAAGGCTATTACAAGAATCCTTCATATTAATTGCGGCCTGGTATGCCTGATCTTTGGTATCCTGATCTGCTGATTCGGGGGCATAGAAAAGGGCATATCTGATGTAGGGCGTACGGATCTGATCGTCTGAGAACGGGTACTCTTTGCAGTATTTATCGGAATACGCATCGGCAAGATAATACCTTTCCAGGATCTTTCTGAATGTTGCCTCATCGTTTCCCGGACCGTAGTAAAGCTGCAGATAATCGTCGAGTGACATACCGGCATTTGCAGCACTTCCATACCTGATATTGTCCAGCATGTTATCGATCGCAAGCTTGGTATCCTCGGAAAGCGGTACATCATTTGCCCTGGCATAGGAGCACAGTGTCAAAGACATCTCGAGGGCATTTTCCGCATATTTGACGAAGTAGTCACCGTAAGTGCCGTAGTCATCGATCTCAACCTCGAGTTCTGCAGCCAGATCAATGCCTCCGGAAGGTGTCACCGGATAATAACCCATATTTGCATCGCTGCTGAGTTCAAGGAATGCATTAATGAAATAGAAGTTCGATTCCTGCAAAGAGACCGGCTCACCATCAAAGTAATACTGATGGTTAAGATAGCCCATCAGCTGGTTGCCATAGACTTCTTCGAAAGTCTTCGGTTCCACGGGCGTGACAGGATCTTGTGCATACGTTTCAGAAGGCAAAGTAAATGCTGCTGACGTCTCACCGGGAGCAACCGTGTTGCCGGTTTCAGATATTGTTTTTCCGCATCCCGAAAACAAAGATGCGGCAAATATGCCTAAAAGGATTATCGATCCTGTTTTTCTTATATTCATTAAGTTTTTCCTGTTATCTTTTATTTTCGAAAGGCTGCCTCAACCGGGAGACAGCCTCTGTAATTACGTGAATTCCTTGTTAAATACGGTTACTCGCCGTCATCTTCATCATCTTCTTCGTCTTCATCAGACTCTGATGCATCTGTCTCAGACTCTTCGTCATCATCTTCTTCATCGTCAAACGCTTCGGATTTATCAGGAGCATTCTTGCTCTTCTTCACTGCCGCAGCGATGAGAATGACTACAACAGCCGCAATCGCTACGCCCGCAAGTGTATACAATACAACAGCGATAATATCATTTGTTTTCGCCGTGCTAAGCGGAGCAGCGCTGCCTGACGGAGTCGTGGGACTTGTCGCATTGGGATCAAATGAGACCTGTGCCGAGGGTTCAGTCTGGGCAGTTTCCGGTACAGGTGTAGCCGTGGGAGCTGCAGGAGCTGCTCCAAAAGGCTCATCAGTATGGAAATCATATGTATTTGCTTCGATGTCAGCTCTGATCTCACCTATAAGGGCCTCAGTTGCTTTCTCCCTGTCCGGAGTTGTGCCGAGATAACCGACAACAAAGTAACCTAAATCGGGTTCAACGATGATATCGATATCACCTGCGGAACGGCTTTCAGACCATGCCCATTCCTCAAGATTTATAGGGAACTGTTCAAGAGGGATAGAAAGATCACCATAATCCAGATTGGTGCCTGCCGCCTTGGCTTCTTCAGCAAGAGTGGGAAGCTTTTCAATGTCGTTCTCACATGCATCCTTCAGCTGTGAAGCAGCGTCTGAAGCGGCATCTCTGATCTCCTGCGCATCTGCTTCGGTCGCAGGGAAAAAGACGTATCTTATCTGCGGGATAGTCGCATCATAATTTGAGCAGTAATGATTTGCATATTCATTTGAAAGATAATCTATCTCCCAGATCTTCTTGAAAGCAGCCTCATCAATGTCGGGGCCCAGGCTGATCCTGAGATAGTCTTCGAGAGTGATATTGAGCTGAGCCACATAATTTCTGTAATCTTCGACAAGCCCATCGATCTGTGCATAAGATTCATCTGAAAGAGTAATTCCTTCAGCTTCAGCACGCATGCACAAAATACATTTGCTCTGAATGGTTTCCTCAGCCTGTCTGACTAAAAAATCACCATAAGTTGCAAATTCTTCACCGGGATATTCAGCCGCAAGATCAACAAATCCATAGGTGGTTAACGGGGCGCCGTTGTAGCCTGCAGAGTCGCCTAATACGTTGAATGTCTCCATGAAATAGTAATTGGATTCCCACATGGGAACAGGCTCGCCATTAAAGTAATACTGATGGTTAAGGTAATTAGCTATCTGATTACCGTAAACATCTTCCATTGACTCAGGAATTTCAGGTTCTGTTTCTGCAGGTGCAGTCTCAGAAGGCGCAGTCTCTACGGGTGCAGTTGTTAATGCAGTTGGATCGGAAACGATAACCGTTGTTTCTTCAGCAGGTTGTGAGCATCCTGCAAATAGGGAAGCTGCAACAGCTGCCGTGAGGATTAATGTTCCGGTTTTTTTCATCTTCATGTAGTTGTTATCCTTTTGTAGTCTTGCATGCATGCAGCGATCGTGTCATCCATGTCGTAGTACTTGTATTTACCGAGTCTTCCGCCGAATATAACGTTGCCGTCAGCTTCGGAGAGTTCTTCGTACTTCTTGTAAAGCTCATTGTTCCTGTCATTATTGAGCGGATAGTAGGGTTCGTCACCCGGTTTCCAGTCGGCAGGATACTCATGGGTAATAACTGTTCCCTTGCCTTTTCCGAACTCGAAATGCTTGTGCTCCAAGATTCTCGTGAACGGTGTCTCGGCATCGGTATAGTTGACTACCGCATTGCCCTGGAAGTCGTCAGTATCAGGCAGATATTCCGTCTCAAACCTAAGACTTCTGTACTCGAGCTTGCCCAGGGTGTAATTATAATACTCATCTATCATTCCCGTATAGATGATTTTCGAGGCAATATTGCCTAAAGAATCCCTCTCTTTAAGGAAATCTGTGCCCAATCTTACCTCAATTCCGTCAAGCATATTCTCGATCCACTTTGTGTATCCGCCGATCGGAATGCCCTGATAATTATCGTTGAAATAGTTGTTATCGTAAGTAAGTCTTACGGGAAGTCTCTTGATAATAAACGCCGGAAGCTCGGTGGCTTTCCTGCCCCACTGCTTCTCGGTATAACCCTTTACGAGCTTGTTGTAGATGTCGGGACCGATAAGTGATATTGCCTGCTCTTCAAGGTTTTTAGGCTCATCGACCTTGCCCAGGGCGATCTGCTCGTCTAGCTTTGCCCTGGCTTCTGCAGGAGTTACTACACCCCACATCTTGTTGAACGTATACATGTTGAAAGGCATCGAATAGAGCTCGCCCTTGTAGTTAGCGACTACGCAGTTCGTGTAGCGGTTGAAATCGGCGAACTTATTCGCAAATTCCCACACTTCCTTATCGCTCGTGTGGAAAATATGAGCGCCGTATTTGTGGACATTTATGCCGTGAACGTCCTCGGTATAGACATTGCCCGCAACATTAGGCCTTCTGTCGATAACAAGGCACTTATAACCGTCATCAGTCGCAAGACGCGCAAAGGTCGCGCCGTAAAGTCCTGCTCCTACAATTAGGAAATCATATTCGCTCATCAGAAAGCCTCCCGTTCCTAAAGTCGTGATAATAATACACTATTTTGCCGGGATTGCCTAAAATGAGCGGTTTATTCCTCCCTGAACTCACTTGCGGCTTTGAGGAATTCTGTATATTTTTCAGGTGTCTTAACCGTCTCTGCAAACGTCTGGTGCGGATACCACTTTGCCATCATCGCAAAGCCCATATATGGCTCGCCCAGGGCTTCACAGTCCTTCGCGATCGCATCAGTAAGAACTTTCTGTCCCATTATCTGATTTAGCTTCCACATAGGTCCGCACTTCAGTTCCTCCGAACAGTCGGCTATGTAAATGCTTCCTGCCGGGATCAGATCCTCACACCCCTTAAGGCTCAGGAACAGGTCGTAATTGCCGCCCTCGACCAGGAATTTGTTAAGTTCCTCATCGAAATATGCCAGTTCATTCTTATCGAAGGAAATCGTCACCTCAGTTTCACTCTTTGCCTTAACCACCGGCTTTGCAAATCCGGCAAGTTCAAGAGGTGCCCTTGCTGTTCTGGGCTTTGTCTTGGAAACATAGAGTTGTACGACAGCCTTGCCGTCCATGTCACTCTTGTTTTTAAGGCTGAACGTGACGCTGAACTTATTTCCTTTCCGCTTTCCGAAAATGTCCCCTGCCTCAAACTTCGAATAAGACAGTCCGTATCCGAACGGATAAAGCGGCCTGATACCGCGCTTGAGATAGCCCTTGTATCCCACGTAGATGCCTTCGCCGTAATTACACGTGATGTTATCCGGATAGCAGAAATATGAAGGTGTATCCTGATATCTGACAGGGAATGTACAGGGCAGCGCGCCTGAAGGATTGACCTTGCCGGTAAGGATATCCGCCATTGCCTTTGATCCCATCATGCCCGGATAGAACACCGTGAAAACGGAATCAACAACCGTCTCCAGTCCATCAAGCTCAACGGGCCCCGGCACGTTTAGGATCAGGCAGATCTTTCCCCTGCCCTTGTTCTTAGCGAGCTTCTTTATCACGGATACCGTCTTCTTATTCATCTTCAGGTCAGGCCTGTCGGAACTCTCACCCGAATTGACCGTCTCGATTACTATCGCCGTGGCGCCTTTTCTGAAAGCTTCGATATCGTCTTTAAGGACATTCTTTCCGCCTAATATAGCAGCCAGTTCTTTGGACAGGAACGTCGTTCTGTCAGTCTTTACTTCGGCACTTCCCCATCCTGAATCCTGGAAACGGTCAGGGCCGAAGAATACGATTTTCGCATTCTTCTTAAGCGGCAGGCTTCCGTTATTCTTGAGCATTACAATGCCTTCGCATGCTGCCTTGTAAGCTGCCTTGTCGCCTGTCTTCACATACTTGGAAGTCGTCAGGCCTTCCGGTGCTTTTACGCTGCCGAATCTGTCGATCAGCTCAAGGAGTCTTAGTGCAGCCTCATCAAGATCTTTGATCTTCAGTCTTTCGTCCTTGACCGCCTTAACAATATCCGAAGGATCAAAAGGACCGGGCATAAAAAGATCCTGTCCTGCAGCTTCGGCATCCCCTGCTCTTTCACGGCAGGCGCCCCAGTCGGTCATGGTAACTCCCTTATAGCCCCATTCTTTTCTAAGGACATCCTTAAGAAGCCAGGGATTTTCATGGCAATGAGTTCCGTTTACAGAGTTATATGCAGTCATAAGAGTGGTTGCGACCTTGCTGCATGCTTCAAATGCAGGGAAATACACTTCGCGAAGTGCTCTCATGCTTACGAGCTCGTCTATGTTGGTTCTGTTGATCTCAAGATTGTTGCACGCAAAATGCTTAACGTTCGAAGCAATGCCCTGTGACTCAACGCCTTTGCACATCTCCGGCGCAAGCGTTTTCGCAAGGAACGGATCTTCTGAATAACCTTCGAAGAATCTTCCGTTCCTGGGTTCTCTTAAGATATTGCAGTTTGGCGTGCCCAGAAGAACTCCGATGCGGTAGACAGCCGCTTCCATGGCGAGTGCCTTGCCCGTCTCATAAACAGTCTTTTTATCCCATGTGGATGCAAGAAGGATTCCGGGAGGATATGAGCCCGGCGCGGCATCGATACCGCACCTGTATTCGGTCATGGCAGCGTTGATCCTGTCTCTTAAGGCTTTCTCTTTTTTCGTAAACTTTTCGGGCTCATAGAAATTGAAAAAGACATGCATGCCGGCAACAGGGTCTTCATCCTTCGGCGGCTCTCTGAAAAGTCTCTGGAAAAAGTGCTGGTGGTTAATGCCCGTACCGCCGTCCTGCATGCTCAGTTCAGGAACATATCCTGCGGCAGACTGAAACCCTCCGATAATGAAATCAGACGATCCGCAGAGGAGTCTGGCTTTGTCTTCAACGGTCATGGCTTTAAGAAATTTCTTTGTATTCATATTCCGCCTCATTAAGTCTTATCACTGCCTAACCCAACATGATTTAACTATAACATAGCTTTTCTCATGTTCCGGAATATGAGATATAACTTCAGTGCCGTGCAATTTTCGCTTAAATATTTGACAAAAATTGCATAAAACGGCCTTTTTGTGCAATTTTCGAGTCGAAAATCACGAAAAATGTACATCGCAGTTAAAACGAGGAAAAATGCACGCAGCCAAAAAGGGCCGCCTCCTGATCAAGAGACTGCCCTTTGCGATTGACTGATAAATATTTAACTTATGAATTTGTAAGGATAGCAAACTTGAGTGTTGCCTGAACTGCTACCTTGCCGTTGACTGTTGCAACAGCTTCGCCAAGACCTACGGGTCCCTTTACGGCAGTGATCTTTGTCTCAAGTCTTGCTGTGTCGCCCGGAACGATAGGCTGCTTGAACTTGCACTTGTCGATGCCTGCGAAAACAGCGATCTTGCCCTTGAACTCTTCCTGGGAGAGGATCGCAACAGCACCTGCCTGGGCAAGAGCTTCAACTGTGAGAACACCCGGAACGATAGGCATCTCAGGGAAGTGTCCTCTGAAGAAATACTCATCATAAGTGAAGTTCTTATAAGCGATGCAGAATTTACCCGGCTCATAATCCTCAACCCTGTCGATGAGAAGGAAAGGATGTCTGTGGGGGATGATCTTCATGATCTCTGTTGTGGTAAGTGCATTTGCCATAATGTGGATCCTCCGTAATTATTCAGCAAACTTCTTGACTATCATGGAAGCGTTGTGGCCGCCGAATCCCAAGTTGTTTGTCATAGCGTATGTTATATCACGATTCTTAGGTTCGATAAATGTGTAATCGAGATCCATCTCGCCTTCAGATTCCTTGGAACCTGCCGTAACGTGTACATAAGAATCCTGGATTGCCTTAATGCATGTGATGAGCTCGATGCCGCCTGCACCGCCCAGAGCGTGACCGATCATGGACTTTGTGGAGTTGATGGATACATTCTTGATGTCTTCCTTGAATGCATACTTCATTGCACGTGTCTCGAAAAGATCGTTGTGATGAGTTGATGTACCGTGAGCATTGATGTAATCCATCTGGGAAGGTGTGATGCCTGCTTCCTGCATTGCGATGATCATTGCCATGCCTGCGCCTGAACCGTCTTCTGCAGGTGATGTGATGTGGTATGCATCGCATGTTGCGCCGTAACCTACGATCTCTGCAAGAATGTTTGCACCTCTTGCCTTGGCATGCTCTAAAGACTCGATAACGAGAACGCCTGAACCTTCACCGATTACAAAGCCGTCTCTGTCCTTGTCGAACGGTCTTGAAGCTGTCTCGGGATCTTCGTTTGTTGAAAGAGCTGTAAGAGCTGCGAATCCCTGAATACCTGTCTTGCATACAGCTGCTTCGCATCCGCCTGTGATCATGACGTCTGCATCACCGTACTTAACTGCCTTGAAAGCATCACCGATAGAATGAAGACCTGTAGCACATGCTGTAACAACGCATGTGTTGATTCCCTTCATTCCGTACTGGATAGCGATGTTTGCTGATGCCATATTAGCGATCATCAAAGGGATGTACATAGGAGCGATCTTGCCGGACTTCTCGAATCTGATCTGCTCCCTCTCGTGAGCCTGCATTGATCCGATACCGGAGCTTACGATGACACCTACTCTGTAAGGGTCTTCCTTCTCCATATCGAGGCCTGCCTGCTCGATTGCTTCCTTAGCTGCTGCCAGTGCATAGTGAGCGAAAGGTTCCATACGCTTCATAGTCTTGAAGTCCATATAATCTGTAGCTTCAAAACCCTTAACTTCGCATGCGAGCTTTACCTTAGCATTGCTTGCATCAAACTTTGTAATCGGCGCGGTAGCTGCCTTTCCTTTCTTAAGACCTTCCCAGAAAGTCTCTACGCTGTTACCAAGAGGTGTGATCGCACCCATACCGGTTACTACGACTCTGTTTGCCATTTACTTAATTCTCCGTTAGTTTTTATTTTCGAGGTGCTCCCCAAAAGCACCTGGATTACATATGCATTCCGCCGTCTACGGAAAGAACCTGACCTGTGATGTAAGAAGCATCTTCAGAGCAGAGGAAGTTAACTGCGTTAGCGATATCCTCAGGCTGTCCGTATCTCTTAAGAGGGATCATCTCGAAGATAGCTTCCTTCTGCTTGTCTGTGAGAACAGCAGTCATGGGTGTCTCAACATATCCGGGAGCGATTGCGTTAAATGTGATGTTTCTTGAAGCGAACTCTCTTGCGCATGACTTTGTAACGCCTACGATTCCTGCCTTTGAAGCGGAATAGTTGACCTGTCCTGCCTGGCCTTCAAGGCCTACGATGGAAGAAATGCTTACGACTCTTCCTTCTCTCTTCTTCATCATGATAGGTGCAGTGTGCTTGATGAAGTTGAATGTACCCTTAAGGTTAACTGCGATAACGTCATCGAAATTCTGCTCTGTCATCTTGATGAGAAGAGTATCTCTTGTGATACCTGCATTATTTACGAGGATGTAGATGCCGCCGAAGTCTTCGTTGATCTGTGCTACTGTCTCGCCGACTTTCTCGAAATCAGCAACGTTGCACTGATATGCCTTTGCATCAACGCCGAGTGACTTTACTTCTTCCTCAGCTTCCTTGCTGTTTTCGAGGGGGCATGCGTCAACGATTGCGATGTTATAGCCGCTCTTTGCAAGCTTGATTGCGATAGCCTTACCGATACCTCTTGAAGCGCCTGTAACGATTGCTGTTTTTCTTGTGTTCTCTGACATGATCTGTACCTCCTTAATCAGCCGAGCTTTTCCTTTAATGTTTCAATGTCTTCAGGTGTGGCAACACCGATTACCTTGATGGAAGGAACCGTCTTTCTGACAAATCCTGCGATCGTCTTTCCGGGACCAACTTCAATGATCGTGTCGACACCCATCTTCTCGAGCTCATAGAGTGTCTGCTCCCACTTTACGGGGCTGTAGACCTGCTTCTCAAGAAGATCCTTGATCTGTGCCTTGTCTTCTATCTTTGCTGCACTTGCGTTTGCAAAATAAGGGATCTCAAGATCCTTCATCTCAACGTTTGCGAGTTCTTTTCCGAGTTCCTCGCCTGCGACTTTAAGAAGAGGTGAATGGAAAGGTCCTGATACGTTAAGCTCAACGACCTTTTTAGCGCCTGCTTCAGTAAGCTTGGGCATAGCCTCGTGAACTGCTTCCTTCTTACCTGTGATTACGATCTGGCCGGGGCAGTTAAAGTTAGCAGGCCATACGTTTTCGATCGTATCTGTAACTGCTTCAACCTGCTCCTGTGTAAGGCCGATGACTGCTGCCATTGTGCCCTCGCCTGCGGGAACAGCGTTGGACATGAGTCTTCCTCTGATCCTTGTAAGTCTTACTGCATCCTCGAATCCGAGAGCTCCTGCAACATAAAGGCTGCAGTATTCACCGAGTGAAAGGCCTGCAGTTACGTCGGGCTTGATGCCTGCCTTAAGGAGAGCATCTGTGATGATGCTGCATGCAGTAACAAGTGCGGGCTGTGTATATTCTGTGATGTTGATGTCTTCGTTCTCCTCGAAAAGGAGCTTGTTCATGTCGATGCCTGAAGCCTCAGAAGCCTTAGCCACCATATCAGCGTAAGCGCTGTCTGCCTTAACAAAACCTTCGGCCATTCCAACGTGCTGTACGCCCTGGCCCGGATAACAAAATGCGATACTCATTATGCTTCGAGTTTCCTTCCTAATAACTTGTCAGCCTCCTCGAACATCGTCTCAACGATGACCTTGGCAGGTCTGATCTCACTGACAAGACCAGCGATCTGTCCTGCCATGAATGTTCCTTCCTTAACGTCGCCTTCGACAACTGCCTTGCGAAGACTTCCTACTGTAAGTCCCTCGAGCTCTTCGAAAGTAACGCCGCTCTGCTCCATCTCAAGATACTTGTTGGAAAGAGCGTTTCTTATCTGTCTTACAGGATGGCCGTAAGATCTGCCGGTAACTCTTGTTGAGTTATCCTTTGCCTTGATGACCATGTCCTTGTAGTTCTGGTGAACGTTTACCTCATCGCATGCGCAGAAAACCGTTCCGCACTGAACGCCTTCAGCGCCGAGCATGAAAGCTGCCGCAACGCCTCTGCCGTCTGCGATACCGCCTGCTGCGATAACGGGGATGGATACTGCATCAACGACCTGGGGAACCAGTGTCATTGTCGTAGCTTCACCGATGTGTCCGCCGGATTCTGTACCCTCAGCGATAACGGCATCAGCACCGCACTGCTGCATTCTCTTTGCGAGAGCAACACCTGCAACTACAGGAACAACGATGATGCCTGCCTCTTTCCACATCTCCATATACTTCTCAGGTGAACCTGCACCTGTAGTAACTACCTTAACTTTTTCTTCTGCGATAACCTTAGCGATCTCAGGAGCTCTGGGATTCATGAGCATAAGGTTTACGCCGAACGGCTTATCTGTTGCTTCACGGCACTTCCTGATCTGTTCACGGAGCCAGTTCTCGTCTGCTCCGCCGACACCGATGATGCCGAGACCGCCTGCTTCGGATACTGCTGCAGCGATGTGCCAGTCAGCTACCCATGCCATACCACCCTGGAAGATGGGGTACTTGATGCCGATCAAATCTGTGATTCTTGTCATGTCCTTTATCTCCTTTATTTTTTCGAAAACGATTAGTAAACGATGTAGTTAGCATCCCATGTAAGACCTGCACCGAAGCTTGCGAGAACGAGCTTCATGCCGGGCTTGAGTCTGCCGTCCTGCTTCATCTCCCAAAGGAGGATCGGGATGCTTGCAGATGAGATGTTTCCATAATTCATGATGTTCATGGGGAACTTGTCACGTGAGATACCGAGCTTCTTTGCAGTAGCTTCGATGATCCTTGCGTTAGCCTGGTGCAGGATGAAGTAATCGATCTCTTCAAGGTCGAAGCTGTACTTTTCAGCGAGATCCTTGATGATCTGCGGAACTTCAGTAACAGCGAACTTGAATACTTCTCTTCCCTGCATTGCGAATGATGTTAATTCCTTGAAGCCTTCCTCTTCCCATCTGTCGGGCTGTCTAGCAGCCTGGCATGTGAGGCAGTCTCCCCTGTAGCCTGAAGATCTCATGATGAACTCATTGCGCTTGATGTCTTCAGCCTTAAGCACTGCAGCACCTGCGCCGTCACCAAAGAGGATGCATGTTCCTCTGTCTTCAAAGTTTGCAAAGTTGGAATTGCACTCTGTACCGATTACGAGAGCGAGCTTGGAGTTGCCTGTCTCGATAAAGCTCTGAACAGTATTGTAAGCAACGATGAATCCGGGGCATGCGCATACTACGTCGAAGCATCCGCAGTTCTCTGATACACCGAGCTCTCTTTGTACGATGCATGATAAAGCAGGGATAACACTGTCTGATGTAGTGGATGCCGTAACGATAAAATCGATATCCTTGGGGTCGATCCCTGCATCCTCAACTGCCTTTCTTGCAGCCTCAACTGCCATCGTGGAAGGCTTCTCAGTAACGTGGTCTGCGATATGTCTTTCCTTTATTCCTGTACGCTCGGTGATCCACTCGTCGCTTGTATCCAGGATCTTGGCGAAATCGTCATTGGTTACGACTTTCTTCGGGATGTAAGATCCGAGTCCGATAATTCTGCCTGTCATTATTAAGAACCTCTTATTCTGCCCTGCCTGGGAAACTATATTTGGGCATAGTTGTCCTCAGGTTAATTAGTTTGATTGTCAAAGTATTCCACAAACAGACGGTCTTGTCAAGTTCTTTGATTATCAAAGAACTTTGTCAAAGCCTTGATTTTTGTGGATTTTAAAGGCGCAAAAGGCCGTAATTACTGCTTTTCGAACCTGCTTGCAGCCCAGCCGCCTTCATTCAGGTGGGAGCTTGTGAGCGTAGCAAAACCTTCAGGTGACAAAAGCGGGATCTGAAGCTTTCTGATAGTCTCGGGATCAAGCTTAAAATCATTGGCGCAGTATTCCGCACCCGCCTTCTTAAGGTCGTCCATATAGACCCTGATCTGTCTTTTAGCTTTTCCGGTCATGAAGACCTCGCCCATCGGACAAAGGATCGCTGTATATCTGTCCCTACCGCCGCAGATAAGATCGTACTGTGCAAGGAGCGCCGGATAAACGGGCTCAAGCTCGACATAGCCGCAGGAACTTATAATTACGAATTTCTTTTCAAAGATAGAAGGATCTCTCATCTTGTTAAATGTCTGGCCGTCTTCAGACCTGTTACCCATGTAGGGTTCAGCGAGCGCAAGACACCTGTCGGTAACTGCCTTGAGCTGTGAAGGCATGCCGTAGAAATACAGAGGGAAACTCTCGATGATGACGTCAGCTTCCTTGATGTCAGCAAGGATCTCTGCCATGTCATCTTTTATCGCGCATGTGCCGTCGGCAGAAGCCCAGCATGCAAAGCAGCCTCTGCAGGGCTTAATGTCCTTGGCATAGATATCTATTCTTTTTACTTCCGTGCCTTCAGGGAAACCGGAAACAAACGCATCCGTTACGTGGAGCGTGTTGCTTCTTTCGATCTTTGGGCTGCCGTTAAGAATAAGTACTTTCATTATATATAAGACCTCTCGAAAGATCAGAGGCTCAAACCTCCATCGAGAACGATAACCTGGCCGGTCATGTAATTGAATGCATCAGAAAGAAGACTTGCCACACAATCGGCAACGTCTTCAGCCGTACCGAAGCGCTTCATGGGAACGCTGTCTAAATACTTCTCTGCAAGATCGCCCGGAATGGACTTGATCATGTCGGTGCCGATAAAGCCCGGAGCTACTGCATTTACCTGGATGCCGTAAGGTGCGAGCTCTTTTGCCATCGTCTGAGTCATTGAGTTGACCGCGCCCTTTGTTGCGCTGTAAACGCTCTGGCCCGGAACTGCGAGAATGGAACTTACGGAAGATACGTTGATGATCTTTCCGCTCTTCTGTGAGCACATCTTAAGGCTTGCAGCCTGTGCGCAGTTGATGTAACCCTTGATATTGATCGCAAGGCTTCTTTCAAGGGACTCCTGTCTGATCATGAGAAGGTATGCGTCATCAACGACACCTGCGTTGTTGACCAGAACGTCGATCGTCTCAAAGCTCTTCTTGATGTCCTTGAACATCGCCTTGACCTGCATCATGTCGGATGTGTCTGCCTTATAAATCTCGCAGCGGACACCCGTGGCAGCTATCTCTTCTTTAGCAGCTTCAGCGGCAGCATCGTTGTTTGCATAGTTGAGGGCTATGTCATAGCCTTCCTTGGCGAGCTTTAATGCAATCGCCTTGCCTATTCCTCTTGAACCGCCTGTAACTACTGCTGTCTTGCCCATAATGCTGCCTTCCTTTTAGAAATTATGCCTTTGTGAGTAATACTGCCGAATAAAGAGCGCTTGTTCCGAATGATACTGCGATGCCGTTTTCGAACTTGCCCTCATAAATATCCTGGGCAAGTTTTGCAAACTGCAATGAGGAAGAAGCGGCTCTTGCTTCACCGAAATCCTTCTTAACGAGCTTAACTTCGATGGCATCACCGAAGATCTTCTTATAAACACCCATCTCGAAGCTGTCTACTGCTTCATTGCCGTTGCCGAAGCCGTAGATGCACTTAACGTCTTCAGGCTTCATTCCGCCTTCTTCGAGAACGTTGTTGATGACCTTTGTAAGGGATATTTCAGACAATCTGAGGTTGTCAGTCCTGTCGCCGGACGTATCTCTTGCGGAAGAGAAACCTGCGATCTTCGCATATCTCTTGGCGCCTCTTTCAGTTGCGCTGGAATCCTTTTCGATAACGCAAGTTACGGAACCTTCACCGAGTGTGGCTTTGCCTGCGCCGATCTTGCCGAGATCGGAATAGATCTCGTGATCGATGTCGGTGCATTCATCAGTTCCTGATGCAAGCATGATGTTCTCATAACCGAACATGATCGCTCCGATCGCGGCGCAAACGCTCTGGAGACCTGACTGGAAACCGTTTGCGATGGTAGCGTTATAACCCTTGATGCCGGTGAAGATGCTGAGATATCCGCCAGCTGCGTTATATACGGTATTCGGGAAAGCAAATGCGGAACCCTTGTCGATGCCGTCCTTGATAATTCCCTTCTGGAAATTTGCGATCTCCGTCATCGGTCCTTCGTTTGTTCCGATGCAAATGCCGATGAAACCCGCATTATCGTCGTTAACCGTAATTCCTGCATCTTCCAAAGCCCTGACGCCGCTCAAAAGCTGGAGCTGTGAGAGTCTGTCAAGCTTTCTTAAGAATGCTGACTTAACACCGTATGCCTTAAAAGTATCGGTATCGAGATTTGCAATATAGCTGTCTGCTGCTTCATCGTATTCGCCGTTAACCATGCCGATACCGGTAACGTAGAGTTCCTGCTTCGGGCATGAAAGATTAAGAACATTGGGATCTTTTGCAAACACGATGCTTGCGTTGTTTCCGCCGAACGCGAAAGAATTGGACATCGCATACTTGATGTCTCTTTCCCTGGGTGTGTTGGCGATGAAATCAATGTTTCCGGACTTCCCGGCGAGAACCTTGAGGTCGTCTTCCGTGTATCCGGTCGTGGGAGGGAGCTTGCCCTCTACCAGTGCCTTTACGGTCATGACTGCCTCAATGGCACCTGCTGCGCCAAGGCAGTGTCCTGTCATGGACTTTGTGGAGCTTACGGAGATATGGTCATTCTCCGCAAAGCATGTCTTCAACGAAAGGAACTCGGACTCGTCGTTCTTTGCAGTTCCGGTACCATGTGCATTGACATAGTCGATATCGGTGAACTTAAGTCCTGAATTCTTGACTGCGCGCGTGATAACGCTCATCTGGCCTTCGCCGTCCGGTCTCGGAGCCGTGATGTGGTAAGCATCGGAGCTTACGCCTGAACCAAGTACGTCGCAGTATATTTTCGCGCCGCGCTTAACGGCATGCTCGTAACTCTCGACTACAAGAACGCCTGCGCCTTCGCCTAATGTAATACCTTCGCTGTGATTGAACGGAGAGCACGCTGTTGCGTCCAGTGCCCTCAAAGCGTGGAAACCCGAGAAAGCAAGTGATGAAAATGAATCGCAGCCGCCTGCAAGGAAGATCTCGCCTTTGCCGCCCCTGATGAGGTCGATTGCAAGAGCGATACTCAAAGTACCTGCCGCACATGCATTAACGATGTTGGCGGTAATACCTCCGGCATTGTAGTAATCGGCAACGTTTCCTGCGATTACGGAAGCGGGCATCTGCTTCAGATCTTCGATCTCGCCCTGCTCACCGTTGCACTTCTGCCTGTAGTATTTTTCAACACAGGCAGCGCCGGCTATACAACTTCCCAAAATGACGCCGATATCTGATGCATCTTCGGAATCCATGTCGATTCCGGCATCCTTAATGGCTTCGCCTGCTGCCTTTATTCCGAGGGCAGTGGTCCTGTCGTATCTTCCGCTTGCGAGTTCCTCATTTGAGAGATCTACCTCTGCTCCTTTGTGTGAGTAGCAGTCAGATGTATCAAAGCTCTTAACGTCCGTTATGCCGGAAACACCCTTAAGTGCTGCTTCAAAGCATTCTTCGGTATTGTGTCCGATTGCGCTCACAAGGCCAAGGCCCGTGATGACGCAACGCTTTTCGTTCATTGGCATTATTTATCAGTCCTCTTTATGTGCTTCTACGAATGCAGTAAGTGTCTCGATGGAACGGAAGTCCTCTCTTGTGGCACCTGCGCCGGAGATATCAACTCCGAAAAGGTTCTCGATACCTACGATGATCTCGATGGAATCGATGGAATCAAGTCCGATGTCCTCACCGAAAAGCTCTGAATCGTACTCGAGCTCGTCTGCAGGGATTCTGAGTCTCTCTACAAGCATTCCCTTGATCTGCTCAGCGATCTCATTATTCATATTCAAAATCCTCCTAAATATATTTAAAAGAAAATTCTCCGCCCATAACCTTACACTATGTTGGTCTGATTTTCCAACGAAACGGCATAAAAGTGCAAAATGACATTGAAGCGTCTGAGTTCTTTTACCGACATCTTGCATCTGGTTCCCCAGGAAGAGACCCAGAGCGTATCGCCGTCCATCTCCGTGATCGTCACCCAGTGAAAGCCCAGATTTCCCTTGGTTCCGGTCGGCAACTCTATCGAGACATTCTCAAAAGGAGCCGTAACGAGCATGACCAGCGGGTCGCCGCCCTCAAGATATTTGGGGACCTTCTCCCACCATCTGAACCTGAAAGGCTTTACCCTGATCTTAAGTCCCTCTTTTGCGGCGAGCTTCTTGATGCCTTTTCTGAAGCGGCTTGCGCTGACGCCTAAGCTTCCCAAGAACTCCTTGCCGAAAAGCTTTCTCGGCTCCCTGTTCTTTCCGATCGTTATGGGCCTTATGTAGTCCTTGGCATCGAAAAACCTGTCAAAATACTCCTCCCTGGGCATTCTCTCCTCGCCCTTAAGACGCATGATCGCGTCAAGGCCGGCAATAATGCCGCATCCGCTGTTAAGGAGCATCTTATCAGGAAGCCACATCTGGCTTCCTCCATATGACTCAATGCCGTATTTGTCGATTATCTTAGGTGGCTGACTCATCTGAGCAATGCCTCACACCATGCGCCCTCTATGGGCATTCCGGGAAGTTCGATGGCGCCTGCTTCCACAAGCTTCTTCCTGCTCTCATAGTATCCGCCCTTTTTGGGGATCGGCGCCATAAACACCTTTTTGCCTTCAGAAGTCCATTTGGAGACCAGGGGTACGAGCTTGGCCGAAGCCGTGCCTGAGTGGTTGCAGCATAAAAGCACCCTGTCAAAACCTTCTTCCGGGATAACAGCGCCGGGGAATGCCGGTATTACAAGCACTTTCGGGAGTTTGTCCCTTGTAAGGAAATCGATCCTGTCTTTTATCTCAGGCTCAACGCAGTCTTTGCACTCCTTGTAGATGCCGTCGAGGTCAGGAGACGTGATCGCATAAGCCTTATAAAGGCTGGGGATCCTGTCGCTGTTTCTGAATACGACGCCGCTCGTGCCCTTTTCGATGCAGCCGATGGCAAAAAGAAGATTGTATGCTGATTCTTCCGGGTCCTTGTCGGGAGACTTCATCGAGCCCGTAATGACAAACGGGATCCCGAGTATGGACAATACCCTGTACGCAAGCTGAGCGAAAATCGCACACGTATCGGTACCGTGAGTGATGAGAATGCCGTCGAATTTGGTCTTGCGGGATTCAATTACGATCTCCTTCAATGCCTCGCGGTACATCTCAGGCGTGGCATCTTCAGAGGAATATATCTCGAGATCAGGGAAGAAATACTCATTGTCCGCAGAATACTCAAGAAGGAAATCCTTAACAAAAGACTGCTGTCCGAGAGTTATCGTTCCGGAGACGTCAGACGAAGCTATCGTGCCTCCGAGCATTGCACATAAAATTCGCATATCCCTTTCCTTCCAATGCAAAATAATAGTAGAATTTACCAGACAATTATAATTCACGAGGTTATTTATGAGAATAGCGAGCTGGAACGTAAACGGAATAAGAGCAGTCGCCACAAAGGGCTTCGCGGAAAGCCTCGAAAAGATCGGCGCAGACGTAATCGGCATCCAGGAAATCAAGGCTCTTAAAGAGCAGCTGGGACCTGAGATCACGGACATTCCCGGCTATAAGAGCTGGTTCTACTCAGCCGAGAGAAAGGGTTATTCCGGCACAGCCCTCTATTCCAAGATCGAACCCAAGAGTGTCGAGTTCGGCTTCGGCGTCGAAGAATTCGACCACGAAGGCCGCGTTATCAAGGCTGATTTCGGTGACTTCGTGCTCTTCAACATCTACTTCCCCAACGGCGGAAGAGGCGACGATTACGTAAAGTTCAAGCTCAGATTCTATGACTGCTTCTTGGACCAGGTCGACGCGCTTAAGGCACAGGGCAAAGAAGTCATCTGCTGCGGTGACGTAAACACTGCCCACAAAGAGATCGACTTATCCAACCCCAAGGCAAACTCCAAGATCTCCGGTTTCCTTCCGGAAGAGCGCGCTTATATGGACAAGTTCATCGAAAGAGGACTTACCGACACATTCAGAATGCTCCATCCCGATGACAAGGAATGTTACACCTGGTGGTCCTATAAGACTGCAGCAAGAGAGCGTAACGTAGGCTGGAGAATAGACTATTTCTTTACGACTGACGGACTTAATTCCAGAGTAAAGGAATCGAACATGATGACAGACATCATGGGATCGGACCACTGCCCGATCTATCTGGATATTTGATCAGGGGCTGAGTTTATATCAGGATTCTTCGGTCGGAATATTCATTGTATTCTCGACTACCATCTCGCCGTTGATATCAAGCTTTGACAGCGATCCGGCAACCTTGTAATCCAGCAATTCCGAATAATCCGGCACGCCGGCATTCGCGAAGATCGCACCTTCAATCTTGGAATTGGCGACTCTTATCTTAACGGACTTATCGTTTCCTCTGTACAATCCCGGAAGTTTTCCGCTGAGATCTACTTTTAATGAGATGTAGTCAATACTGATATTAGTCGGTCTTCCATTCAATGAACCGAAACAGGTTACATTGTCACATCCCGACTTCATGTTGATAGTGGCGCTGTAAACACTGATCTTAAGTTTTCCACTGTCTATGGAGCCCACAATTGCAACTTTGCTTCCGTTGAAATCCATCTTCATGGAAACATGTTCGATCATCATGTCGCATCTTCCGGTTATCGATCCGACTCCTACAGCCGTAAGGGCAACACTTGTGACCTCAAGGTAGCAGTTGCCGACGATCGGATCGATATCTCCTGAGATAGAACCGATACCTACGGCAGTCTGGCCCATGAGATTGAGCTTGTACATGCCTTTTCTGATCGTTATATGGCCGCCAAGTCCGCTTCCGATCGCAACACTCTTATTGGCATTGACCGAGATCTCGATCCTGCCGTCCTGATCGAAAATGAGATCTCCATGATAGGAATCCATATCATTACCGATACCGAACGTCTCTGTTCCGGTACAACTCATGGAAAGATTTCCCGCACCTTCAAATGTGAGCGTGGATGAAGGAGCAACCTTTATGCCGCCGGAACTGAGAACATTGTCACCATTCAGAGCGATAATAACATCACAGTCATCACCGATGGTAATGGCAGCATCGTGCATTCTTCCCGTAAAGCAGCAGTTCTCCAAAGCTATCTTGCCTTTGTAACCGTTTTCGATCTCAAGATGGATAACGGCATCATCACCGGGGACACCAAGAATGTGAAGATCCCTGTGGGTGACCTGACCTGATGTTACGCGGATCGTGTTATAACCGTCTTTAATGACAATGGGCAGCGAGATCCTTGCTTCTCTTCCCGCAATATAATCCTTCTTGGTGCGGTTCTTCTCTTTGCCACTGCTGTATTTGACGATCTCTTCCTTTATCTCGGGAGCGATCTCCTTGATGATATATTCGGAAGGACGGGCCGTGTAATAACCCTGGATAAGATCGACTCCGAGATTGATAACTGTCTCGATCTCCTCTTTTGTCTCGATGCCTTCCGCAAGCGCAAGGATATTGTTATCGTGTGAGAACTCGATAATATCCTTTACAAAATGCTGCTTTTGAGGAGATTCCTGAATATTTGCCAGAAGCGCTCTGTCGATCTTAACGTAGTTCGGCATGTAGCGAAGGAGATTGCTTACGTTAGAATAACCTGTGCCGTAATCATCAACGGCAGTCTCAAAGCCAAAGCTCTGGTACTCCCTCTTCATCTCGGCAAGTTCCTTATCATCCATCTCTGACTGCTCGGTAAACTCTACAACAAGTCTTCCCGAAAGGTTTTTCGCCTTCTCGGAAATCTGGGCAATGTCTTCTTTCTTGAGATGCTGTCCGGGAATAGAGTTAATGAATATCTTCGCATCAGACTTGAATTTATCTGAGTTTTCATTTACGTAATCCAACACGTTGTTGAATGTCGCATACTCAATATCGTAAAGCCTGTTAAAGAAACTCGCATACTTTATGACGAGCAGAGGCTGTACATAAGGCACCAGATCGACTCTCATCAAAGCTTCATAAGCATAGATCTCACCCGTGCGGGCGTTTACGATCGGCTGGAAGTGATAGTTGATCTTATTCTTATCGAGAATATCGTTTACAACTTCGGCTTCTTCCATCTGTGACTTATCAAAGCCGTCCGCATTCATCTTCTGGAAGTTAAGCTTCTGACCGTTCTTCCTGGACAAAGCTATGCTTACGACACTCTCATAATCAGATCTTGTTCTCGGCATACCTTCGGCAGTGCCGTAATAAACTTCAAGCTTTCTGGATCCCTCTTTCAGGGAATCATTATATTCATCGATCTTGGCAAAAAGCTCTTTTACCCTTGCTTCCATAACGTTTAAGACGTCTTCACCTGAGTCCACGACTTCAAGGGCAACCATCTCGCCGTTGCCGATACAATAAATGCGCCCGCCCGGGAAGACTTCTTCCAAAAACTTGCCGACACTGATAATTGCTCTGTCGCCGGCTGTTCTTCCGTCATCATTATTGATCTTGGAAAGATTCTTGATATCAACTGCCAAAGCGCCGATCATCTCGTTCTCGCGCAAAGGATTCATGATAATGATGTCTTCAGTCTGCTGCAAGAATCCGTTGTAGTTATAGATACCCGTAAGAGGATCTCTGACAAGACTTGCCTCAAGCTTCTTGTTGATCGCATTGAGCTCATCATATCTTCTGAAATTCTCAAGTCCTCTCATTATGCTGTGAAGCCAGAAACGGTATGACTTCTTGTAGGACTTGGGCTCCGTATAAGACAATACCGCATATCCGAACGTCGATTCTTCAAAATGCAGCGGAGTAAAGAAGAACGCTTCCGGTCTGACTCTGGAAGTTTCAAGACGCGGGATCAGGATATCCCTGTCGAAGTAAACATCATCACTGAAACGGTCACTGTTGCTATCTTCCTGTCTGCACGAAATAACATGCATCATCTTTTTCGAGTAGAACTTATCCGCATCGGAAAGTCTTTCCGGAGAGATCCTGGAATCATCGATAACTCCGCTCATTGCCTTAGCCTTTGCCTGCCAGTTAGAGTTTAAGCAAATACTGAAACTCTCGAATTCTCTTATCTGGAACACATATGAGAACGTAGTCTTCATAAGACCGTCAAAATCATTCTGGATAACAAGGTCCTCGTCCAAATGGTTGTAAGACGAGAAAACGCTGTTATGTGAAGTCTCTGTATCCCACGACTTGCGGAGTTTGGATTCGTAGTGCACCTTGTCCTCTCCGCATCCGCATGTCCTTCCGCAGAAGAACTCACCGTAATCTTCAAAAGGAGCTGTCTCGCGGCCTTCCAAAGCATTAAACAATAAATCTACGGCATATGAACCCAATGCTTTAGAAGGTATCTTGACCGAGGTAACAGGTTTGGGTGAATATCTTCCTTCTTCAGTTGAATCATAGCTTGCAATGGCAATATCTTCAGGGATCCTGACGCCGCCCTCTTCAAGAGCTTTGCAAAGGCCGATCGCCATACAGTCATTCGCGCATGCTATGGCCTGAGGGAGATTGCCGCCCTTACTAAGCAGACGGTCACCAAGGCTCTCACCGCTTGTGTACCAGAAATCGCCATAGAACACCCTGTCTCTTCCGACAGCAAGCCCATGTTCTCTCATGGAATCCATAAAAGCCTGGAGTCTCTCTTTGGAATAGTGGTGCCATGCTTTACCTGTAAGATATGCAATATCCGTATATCCGTGATCTTCTATCAGGTGGTCGATAAGTTTCCTGACAGCTCCATAATGGTTCGGGAAGATCGACGGGAAGTATTTGCTCTCCTTGTCGACGAAAACGACCGGACACTTGCAGCGCTCGTGGATCATCTCTTCAAGACTGTCTGCAAGACCCGGCGACTGGAGGGTATCTGCCATAACGGCAACCGCATCAAACGTCTCAAAAGGAACCAGCGAGAATATCGAAGTCTCACCGGTCTCTCTTCCAAGATTATTCTGATATTTGAGGTAGCTTCCGAAAACCAGGACATCTGAATTATGCTCAAATGCCTTGCCGATAAATCCCTCGACGAATTGAGCCTGATAATATTCATCAGCCTGGGCTAAAAGTAAAGCTATTCTCTTACGGTCAGCCATAAATGACCCTCGTGGTCTGCTCTGGATTACAGGTGAAAAACACCTACGCTTAAAGTCTAATCAGAACAATTTTCAAAAACAATAAACCTGATGATTTGTTATCACGTTTCTGACTGAAAGTTTACATTCTGTCAATAAACGGATCTATTTGTGTCCGCTCAGGGAAGAACCCTGTCGACAGGAGAATAACCCGTTGTCTTCTTGAACTTAACGTTGCTCTCAAAGCTCTCAAGACAGTCAGAAGGATCAATACGCTCGAAATTCAGCGTAGCCATGGCATCTCTCTTGATCTTTGCCGATGCGATCGTTACTTCCTCATCGTTGCCTGTAGCAGGATTTAAGACCTTATCAACAGCGTGGATTATGACCGTCTGCACGGGAAGGAGCGCGAAAGTATCTCTTGCGACTCTGAGCATCGTGCTTGATACATAATCCTGAACGAGCTCGAAATAAGCAGACTTGCTGAAGTCCTTCATTACGATCTCGCCGCTTGCCTTCATGTCAGGATACTGCGTAGGGATGATGTCATCAGACTTAACCTGGAACTCGATCTCCATTATCTTCGGATCGTCAGTGCCGACCTCAAATCCGCTTCCGTATTCGAGAAGGTCATCAAAAGGTCCGACCTGCTCGATAACCCTGAAATAAGCGTCGATGTCGCCGGCAAGAACGCTCTGTGCGAAAGGCTGGAGTTCCCTGATCTGTCCTGATACCGCACCGTTTGCCACAGCTTCCCAGTCGATGTAGCCGTCAGACTGCTTATGTACTGACTTGAGTGCTTCGATCCCTGCTGCAAACTCTTCCACTTTTGCCTTGGACTGTGCAATGAGCTCCTCATTTACCTGCTTTGCTGCAGGAGCTGCCTTAGCTTCCTTGGTTGAAGAACCCTTCGCAGCTGTATCTTTCTTGGTTGATTTCTTACCCTTGGAATCGTCCTTGCCGGTAAGTCCACCGACAATGTTCTTAACGTTGCTTGTCTTGGTGTAATAAACACCTGTTCCCGGAATGCCGACTGTTGTTCTTGCCTGGCCCTTAAGGTTAACGGACTGTCTGAATCCGCTCTTACCGAATGATACGCTCGGTCCTGACTTGCTAAGATTGAGCTTTAAGCCTTTTCCCAATGAAATGGATTTGCGGAAATTAAGTCCCATATGACAACCCTCCGGTGAAAAAATGTTAAAGTTATTTTAGCACAATTAATAAGGCTTTACAGATATAGAGAGTTGTTGTGATTCCAGCCAGTCGACGATATGTCGACGAAATCATGCAAAACCGTCGACGTTTCCGTCGAATTCGAATCGATTCGACGATTCTGTCGACGAAAAACACCATATCCGTCGACATTTCGTCGACATCAAAGTTCCATGTGACAAATCTTGTGACATAATCGGGCAAAGTGGTACGGATTTTGTGAATTAAGCCCTTTATTACCAATTCATGTGACAAAAAGAGCTGTTTGGTACGGATTTTGTCACATCATTTTTCGCTGCCAAATCGAAAACATTCACCCCAAACAAAAAGGCGCCCCGCAAAACGCGGGACACCCACATTAAAACAAGTTAAAACTGAAACTCTTATCTCAAGAATCCCTCAATGATCTTCTGCTCAGCTTCCTGCTCGTTTAATCCGAGAGTCATGAGCTTTGTGATCTGCTCGCCTGCGATCTTACCGATTGCGGCCTCGTGGATGAGTGAAGCATCAACGCATGTAGCCTTGAGCTTAGGGGTTGCGACGATAACGCCTTTGTCCATGATGATGGAATCGCACTCGGCATGGCCCTTGCACTTGGCATTACCGGAGATGTCGATGATGACATCCTGCTCGGACTCGCCCTTTGCAACGCCACGGCTTACGATGTCACATACGGAATCATCACCATTAAGGTCGACCGTAATTTCAGCCTTTGCGGTCTGGTCAAAGTTTGTGAGGATCTTGTCGTGCATGATGAGAGTAGCGCCTGCACCGATCTCTGCCTTTGTGATCCTGTAAGTGTCGTTGATTCCGGCGATTTGGGATGTGTCCATATCCATGGTGGAGCCTTCTTCAAGATATACGACCGTTGTGGGGTTCATAAATCTCTTGCCTGTTCCGGTTCCTTCGCCATAGTGCTTCTCAATGTACTTAACCTTTGAATTCTTGCCGACATGGAATGTGTGGATACCGTCGTGCTGGCTGTCGTGTCCGCCGCAATTGCTGATGCCGCAGCCTGCGATGATGACAACGTCGCAGTTCTCGCCTACGAAGAAGTCGTTATAAACGCACTCCTTGTGGCCGGACTTCGAGATGATTACCGGGATGTGGCAGGACTCGTTCTTTGTGCCATCCTTGAAGTAAACGTTGATTCCGTCACCGGATTCTCTGGATTCGATCTGGATATTGGCAGTGGAATTACGTGCCTCGCTTGCGCCGTTGGATCTGATGTTAAAAGCGCCAACGGGAAGGCTGTCTAATTCTGCTACTTCTTTAAGCATTCTCTTTTCAAGATCATCCATGGCAGACACCTTCTTTCTCTGAGTATGCACAGCCGCAGCCGTATCTTCCCATGTTGAGTTCACTCATGACTTTCCTGGATTCTTCGAATCTGTCAACATGACCGTCCTTGAGATAAATGATCTTGTCGGCGATCTCAAGGATCCTCTCCTGGTGGCTGATGATCATGATGTTTCCGTTTGTTACCCTTCTCAAGTTCTCGAAAACCTTGATAAGGCTCTGGAAGCTCCAGAGGTCGATGCCTGCCTCAGGCTCATCGAAAAGGCTGAGCTTACCGCCTCTTGCGGCAGCCATGGCAATCTCGATACGCTTCATTTCACCGCCTGAAAGAGTGTCGTTGATCTCTCTGTTGAGGTAATCCTTTGCGCAAAGACCTACGGCTGAAAGATATTTGCAGTCTTTTGTGACGTCAACTCCCTCACCTGCTGCAATTCCCAGGAGGTCTTTGACCTTGAGGCCCTTGAATCTTACAGGCTGCTGGAAAGCAAAGCTGATTCCGAGGTTTGCACGTTCGTTGACCGGAAGATCCGTGATATCCTGGCCGTCAAACAGGATCTTACCCGTTGTAGGCGTGATGATGCCCATGATTATCTTGAGCAATGTGGACTTACCGCTTCCGTTAGGTCCGGTGATTGCGACGAACTTGTCGTCGATCTTAAGATTTATGTCCTTGAGGATGTCTTTGTCATCCGCATGGAAACTGATATTTTGTAATTCGAGCATATAATCAATACCCTTTCTGAAGGAACATATGCGGCACCTATAGGCGCCTCCTATATAAACCAACTTACTTTAAATTGTTTGCGGCCAATTATCAATAGTTATTTTCGACATATGCCGAGAATAATTTGTAAACGTTCATCATACCTAACGCAAATGATTATCATACCCATAGAGTTTTTATACAGTATTGGTCTAATGTGATAAAATACCTCAATTAAAATATTAGGGAGATTTCTTGACATATGTGCGGAATCGTTGGTTACACAGGAAAGAAGAAAGCAGCCCCTATCCTCTTGGACGGCCTTGCCAAGCTTGAGTACAGAGGTTACGACTCAGCAGGTCTCGCTGTAAGAAACGGCGATTCAAATCCTGTTGTCGTCAAGGCAAAGGGCAGACTCAAAGTGCTTTCCGAAAAGACTGACGGCGGCGCCGCTCTCAAGGGCAGCTGCGGTATCGGCCATACAAGATGGGCAACCCACGGCGAACCTACTGAGAACAATGCACACCCCCACATCGTAGATGACTACAACGTAGTAGGCGTACATAACGGCATCATCGAGAACTATCAGGAACTCCGCGACAAGATGATCCGCAAGGGTTACAAGTTCTATTCCGAGACAGATACCGAAGTCGCTATCAAGACAATCGATTACTACTACAAGAAATACACACACGATCCAATCGAAGCACTCGCCAAGACCATGGTACGTGTTAGAGGCTCATATGCTCTCGCAGTAATGTTCAAGGATCATCCGGGCAAGATCTTCGTTGCACGTAAGGATTCCCCCATGATCATCGGCTGCGACAAGGACGCTTCTTACCTCGCATCTGACGTCCCCGCTATCCTCAAGTACACAAGAACTGTTTATTACATCGACGACCTTGAGATGGCTTGTCTCGAAGAGGGCAAAGTAACGTTCTATAACCTCGACGGTGACACGATCGAAAAGACAGCCCAGGAGATCGACTGGGATGCTGAATCCGCAGAAAAGGGCGGCTTCGAGCACTTCATGATGAAGGAAATCCACGAGCAGCCCAAGGCAGTATCCGATACACTGGGTTCAGTTATCGTACCTGACGGCGACAAATACAGGATCGATCTTTCTGCTTCAAATCTTACCGATGACATCATCAAGACATTCAACCAGATCTACATCGTCGCATGCGGCTCTGCTTACCACGTAGGCTGCTGCACACAATACATCATGGAATCACTTGCAGGTATTCCTGTAAGATGCGAGCTCGCTTCTGAATTCAGATACAGAACAATGCCTCTCAACAAGGATGCTCTCTGCATAATCATCAGCCAGTCCGGTGAGACAGCTGACTCCCTAGCAGCTTTAAGAGATGCAAAAGCTAACGGCATCAAAACTCTGGCTATCGTTAACGTTATCGGCTCATCGATCGCACGTGAAGCAGACTATGTTCTTTACACTCTTGCAG
This sequence comes from Saccharofermentans sp., assembly GCA_045648465.1. Lineage (GTDB taxonomy): Bacteria > Bacillota > Clostridia > Saccharofermentanales > Saccharofermentanaceae > Saccharofermentans. The sequence continues at coordinate 64,066 of JAZROA010000001.1, read as the reverse complement.
GTCCTGAGATCTCAGTTGCCACAACAAAGGCATATTCTGCACAGCTCGCAATCTGCTATGTTCTCGCCATTAAGTTCGCCCTTACAAAAGGAACAATCGACGAAGAGAAGGCACAGGAACTCGCAGCTGAAGTTATGTCAATCCCTGCAAAAATAAACAAGGTCTTGGACGACAAGGAGCGTCTTCAGTGGTTTGCTGCAAAACTCGCAGCCCAGAAGGATATCTTCTTCATTGGCCGTGGCATTGACTATGCGATCACTCTGGAAGGCAGCCTTAAGATGAAGGAGATCTCCTACATCCACAGCGAAGCTTATGCTGCAGGCGAGTTAAAGCACGGCACGATCAGCCTTATCGAAGAAGGAACTTTCGTTATCGGCGTGCTCACGCAGAGCAACCTTTACGAGAAGACACTCTCCAACCTCGTTGAGACAAGAGCCCGCGGAGCTTACCTCATGGCTCTCACATCTTTCGGCAACTACGCGATCGAAGATACGGCAGACTTCGTAGTCTATGTACCCAAGATTAATGAGCTCTTCTCAGCATCCCTTGCTGTAGTTCCGCTCCAGCTTCTTGGCTACTACGTATCCTGCGCAAGAGGTCTCGACGTCGATAAGCCGCGTAACCTCGCAAAGAGCGTTACGGTCGAGTAACACACCCCGGAAATCAAATACAACCAATATGACCAACCCCGATATCTGTCCTCATATCGGGGTTGTCAAGTCTTTAATACCATTAAGAGCGCGTATATAATGTAGGCATGAGCAAACGCAGACCCTACATTTTTATGACACAGGACAAGTTGATCGATCTTTGCAGATACGATATAGGCTGGATCGAGACAGTAGGCGGAAGCGATCTTGACGCTTATCCCGAAGCAGGTTTTGATGTCCAGTGTGAGAATGAATATCCGATGCTTTTATCGGATCTTAAGACTGCGCTCCAACATTTTGAAGAAGAGAAGACATCTTTCAAGGACTTCGCTTTTGACTGGTGGTGCCCCATAACCACATATTTCTACGAAGATCTCTGCCTTGATGAGCTTTTGGGACCCGATCCCGACAACATCCTTGATTTTCCTCTTCCTCCCCTCCCTGAGACGGACGAGGAGATGATCATGACGGTCCTCATAAAGATCGCCAGAGTAGCCGATGCGTTAGATGAGAACGGCAATTTTCCCACAGGCACTGCTTCCACAGTCCTGGGTATCCCTGCCCTCCTTAATCTCATCGACAATTATGAGGAAAATAAAGATCTTCCGCCCGAAGAACGCACCTATACAAAGGACCAGATGCTCGTATTCCTTAATCACTGGGATAACAATCTGCTTCTTTCCGATGCTTCCGAAGATGTTATCGCGCACTTCGTTGATTTCACTAATGAACTGTGCGAGAACCATGTTTTCGAAGCACTCAAGATAAAGGCATTTGCATGCAACGGCGGCAACAGCGCATTCCATTGCGATTACAGGGAAGCCGTAAGACTCCTTACCATTCTCCTCAAGGAATTCGGATTCGGATATGCGGCCAATGCCCTGGGCTTCATCTACTATGACGGCAAACTCGGCACACCCGACTACGACAAGGCTTTCGCTTACTTTGCGATAGCTTCCAACTACAATGTTTCCGAGGCAAAGCTCAAGTTTGCTGACATGCTCCTCATGGGCGATGCCGGCAATCCTGACCCGATCCTCGCCTATAACATCTACCTTCAGGTATATCACGATGCCAGGATCAGGTTCGAATCCGGTGAATACGGTGCCAACCTGCCCGAGAGCGCGATCAGGATCGCAAGGGCCCTCCGGCTCTTCCCTGACCAGAAGGTCAAGAGATTAAAGCTCCTTCTTGAAGCAACATATTCTTCGTTTGTCCGCCATCAGACGAACAAGCTCTACTCCGACCTTGAGTTCTCCAGAGACGTCCAGGCCGAGATAGACAAGGCGATAAACGAGTTTACAAAGGATGACAAGGTAAAGATCAATTCCGGCTGGCAGGATCTCGGCAATGAGGATGTCTCTGACGTTTTCGATGACTTCACGGGTCCTCCGTTCCCGGCTTATTACTCGGTCAACGTTAAGAAGTTGAAGAGTAAGAGATACAAGTTCACGATCAAGCGCCACTCCATCTTTCCGGGTGCCGATGCTCCTTTGTCACTGTCCGTACAGCCGTGGCTCCTCCGTGCCGGGCTTTGCGACAGACTGGATTTCTCGATCCCCGAGGAATACGGCAACGATGCGCTGGAATACCTCGCCAAGACCGGTGAGACAGGCACTTTCGACAAGCTCCTGGTCAAGAACGATCACGGCAAGAAGTCTTCCGTATTCTCTTTCTTCAGGAACGGAAGCGTCGTTTTGGGCTTTACTGCAGAGAAGATCTTCTTTAATAAACCGACGGGAAAGACAATAAGTTAATATCCTGCTGGACTATCCACCGTGAAGGTATATAATTGCACGTGTTTGGAATATGTGGATAGGAACGTGCAATATGATTCGTTTAAATAGGAAAAATCTCATCACACCCGTTATTGCCATGGCTGTTTTATCCGGCTCGCTTTTAAGTGCCTGCACGCCGGCAGCAACGGAAACCCCTTCATCAGGCTCAACCGAAGTGACTTCAGAGATTACGACCTCTGAGACCACCACTGAGACGACAGCAGCCCCGACAACAACAACTACTACAACCGCTGAAACCTCCGAAGAAACTTCTGAAGAGGATGAATGGACGGAAGATACGGAAGAAACTGGAGAGACGACAGAGACTGAGCCTTTGGAGACTTCGATCGTAAATAACTCCGATATCGGTAACGGCCCTTACGGCTTCATGATAGGAGATGTCAGATTCCATTCGCAGAATGATGTCTCGATGCTGATAACTCCCGAAGACAGCACCATCTACGACTATGGCGCAAGAACGGTCAAGTGCAGCTGGTTTGACGCTTACATCTACGAGTGGACTTTCGGCATGGATGCTTACGACTACTCAAACCGTTTCTTAAGCTTTTACAACGAAGACACTTCAGTTACTTTCTCGCCCTATAAGGAGATCGGCGCCTGGACCACACCCAAGGGTTCGGAGCTCGAGCTCTATCTTGCCGAGATCACGATCATTACCGACAATCTCGAGATCAGGATACTTCCCCACTATCTGCGCCCTGAAGAGGAATTTAACGTTTCCGTCAACGGCAGAGGCTACTATGTATCCCTCGAACAGCTTCAGATGGTCGACTTCATTTTGAGTTCCCTTGACGAGAATCCCGGTACGGATCCTCTCGAAGGCGTTATCGTCGGCAGCAAAAATCACACCTATTATTTCTGATTTATCTTGAAAACCTTATGGTACAATGGGTTCGTGAGCTACGCGCGAATATATAAACAAGAAATAATGATAGGGAAGTAACGCCATGATAATCTTGCACATCGCTTCGATCGATAATGATCCTTTCGCAGGCGTATGCGTTATCGTACCGTACTATATCCGTTCCCAGAAACAGATAGGCCATCAGGTCGCGATCTATAACTGCAAGGGCGTTAAGCTCGATGCTGTAGACTGTCAGATCCCTAATATCGATCCTTTTGACATCGACAAGATGCCGGAGCCTTTTAACAAGCCCGATCTCGTCGTTTTCCAGGAGTGCTACAGAAAGTGGTACATCAAGATCGGCAAGCAGCTCGAAAAGAAAAACATCCCTTATATCATCATCCCTCACGGAGAACTCGGCAAAGAGGCCCAGCAGAGCAAGCACCTCAAAAAGGTCCTCGCAAATCTCGTATTCTTCAACAGGTTTACCGATAAGGCTCTGGGCATCCAGTGCCTCTCACAAAGAGAATATGACGTTACCAACTTCGGCAGAAAGAAGATAATCGCCACAAACGGCGTATCGATACCGGAATTGAGAAAGACGTCCTTCCGCAAGACAGGCTTGAAGCTCGTTTTCGTAGGCCGTCTTGACGCATACCACAAGGGCCTGGACATCCTTCTTGAAGCAGTACGCAACATCAAGGACAAGATGAAGGAAACAGGCGCGACTCTGGACATCTACGGTCCTGACTACGCAGGAAGATATGCCCACATAGAGAGTCTCATCGCAGAGAACAATGTCGGTGACGTTGTTACACTTCACCCTGCAGTCTCAGGAAAAGAGAAAGAGCAGATCCTTCTCGATTCCGACGTTTTCGTCCAGACTTCAAGATTCGAAGGCATGCCTCTGGGCATCCTTGAGTCATTAAGTTACGGCCTGCCCTGTCTCGTAACAAGAGGCACGACATTAGGCGAACAGATCGCAGAGAGCGGCAGCGGCTGGATGGCTGAGACCAATGCGGACTCCATCACCGGACAGCTCTCGAAAGTCCTTGATGAAGCTTCAACACTCCCTGAAAAATCAGACAAGAGCATAGAGTTCGTAAAGCAGAATTACTCATGGGACGTAATTGCAAAAAAGACCGTTGATCTATACAGCGAACTCGCGGGGTATTCCAAATGACATACGAAGGATTCAGAGCGACGCTTTTGTCTTATAACAGAAAGATGTTTGCGAAAAGCAGACATAAGAAGCTGACCAATACCAACTTCACCATAATATCGAACAACTGCTGGGGCGGCGTAATCTACGAGAGTTACGACCTTCCCAAGAACACGCCTACTGCAGGCCTGTTCTTCATGGCTGACGACTACATTGAATTTGTAAGTGATCTTAAGGGCAATACTTCAAGGCCGCTCGAATTCATCAAGCCGGAGGACAGCAAATATGTTGAACAGCTCAGCAAAGATGACAGATTCGGTTCATACCCCATCGGCAAGATCGGTGATGCCGAGATAAGCTTCCTGCACATTCATTCCCAGGAAGAAGCAGCAGACAAGTGGGAAAGAAGATGCAAGAGGATAAACTGGGATAAGCTGATCGTCAAGTTCAACGACCAGAACGGATGCGAAGAGCGTCACGTAAAAGCCTTCTCCGAATTGGACTTCGACCACAAACTGTTCTTCACGATCAAAGACTGGCCGGTAACAAAGTGGGACGGCTACTACAAGATAAAGCAGGGCACCAAGGAAGACTTCGTCACCTTTTCACATGAACCTTTTGTCGGCAACAAATATTTTGATCTGACGGCATACATCAATAATCTCTAAAGGATATTATGACGGAACAGGTACTGAAAAAAGAAAAGCTGTTGTTAAACGCGGATAAGTGGCAGGTAAGGCCGAGTTCGTGGATACTGGCGGTCTATATTGCCCTGATGCCCGTCAGCACCGCGTTGGCTGACCTTTTTGCAGGACCTTCGGTCATGACGCTTTTCGCAGGCTTTTACATCATGGTATCGCTCTGTGAAGTCGTATTCATCTACAGAAGACTTGAGGCGGACATCGAACTTCTTCCCGTCTATGCTTATTTCCTTTTCACGATGGCAAGCTGCCTCTGGAACGAATATTTCGATGCAGACTGGTATTTCGGACAGTTCGCGATAACGACCGCGATCGTATTCTGCATTACCGTTAAGCGCGTTTCCGTTAAAGAGATAAAGCTCTTTAAGCTCGCGATGTATATCAGCATCCTTATCGCTGTCATAAGCACGCTCATGAATCTTCCGAAGCCCGGCAAGCGTCTCATGATCTGGATCACAAGCTACATGGATCCTAATGATTTTGCCTGCGGACTTGCTATCGTAGTCTCATTGTTCCTCGTTGAGCTGATGAACAAAAAACGCATTATCTTAAACGTGCTCTGCGTTGCCGCAGTAGGCATCATCGTGCTGATGTCAGGTTCAAGAGGCGGACTTCTTACCATGGGATGCATCGTCCTGGTATGGCTCTTCAACCTCAAAGGATCCATCAGAATGAAGATCCTTCTCGCGCTCATCGCATTTGCAGCAATAGTCCTGTTCTGCGCCGAGAACGGCATCGGTCCCAAGATCCTTTACAGATTCAGCATTACAAGACTCATATCCGACGGCGGCGGCGGAAGAATGCCCATCTGGAAAGCGGGCATAGAAAAGTTCTTAACTTCAGATCCCCTGCACGTTATCTTCGGTTACGGCCACGGAAGCTACACAACTTCCGTACGTTACGTTGCTATCGGCCACGACGATCCTTATATCGCCCACAATATGTTTATCAACGCACTTCTTGAAGGCGGACTTGTCGGTCTGGGTCTCATCATATCCTGCTTTGCAGCTCTCTACAGATATGCGGCAAAACACAAGAACCTGTTCGGCATCCTCGCTCTTACGGGATTCATCGCAGAAGGTCTTACACTCGACGCACAGGTATACAGAACATTCGCTTTCGCAGTTGCCATGGCGGTAATTTGGCACGAGACCACAAAGGAGAAACCGGAAAATGTCAGATAAAGTATCGATAATCGTTCCGGTCTATAACGTCGAAAAGTATCTGGATGAGTGCGTAAAGAGCATCCTCGCACAGACATACGCGAATATAGAGATCGTACTAGTAGATGACGGCTCAAAAGATACGAGCGGCTCCATGTGCGATGAATATAAGAAACAGGATGAAAGGATCGTAGTCGTCCACAAGGAAAACGGCGGTCTCTCTTCTGCACGTAATGCCGGCATGGAAAATGCTTCAGGTGATTACTACATCTTCGTCGACAGTGACGATACCATCTCACCAAACATGGTTGAGGAGATGGTGAAAAAGGCCAAAGAGCATGACGCTAAGATCGTCTCCTCCCTGATCTCCGAAGAGCAGGACAAGCTCGGCAAAGGCAACACCGGGAAGGTCACGGTCTTAGATACACACGATGCATTAAAGAGCATTTTCTCCGACGGCCTGGTCGTTACTTCTTCAAGCGGTAAGATGTACGCAGCTGATCTCTGGGAAGACATCAGGTTCCCGACAGACATGATCTTCGAAGACTTCGCGACCATCTATAAAGTCATAAGAAAAGCTCCGAAGGTCGTAAGCTTTGAGGACTGGCAGTACTTCTACCGACCCAATCCTGCGGGCATTACCGGCACTCCTTTTTACCACAGGAAGATGCAGTTTTTCGATGTCGCAGGAAAGGTGTCGGAAGGAATAAGCGATACTCATCCCGATCTGGTTCCGGTAATCAGGAACAGGGTTACAAGGCAGTCGATATCTTATTACAGGGACATCTCTTCGAGCGGATACGATGATGCGGAAGACAAAAAATTCATCGTAAAGACCGTAAGGAAAGGCATATGGAAATACCTTTTCTCGAGGTACAAAGCCAAGAGCAAGATGTTCGGTCTTTTGATAGCAATATCACCGCCGCTGGCACGGAAAGTCTTCGCTAAATAAAGTTAAAACAAGTCATTATGGTATATTAAAAAACAGCAATCAGGTTGCGTAATGGAGGCAGTCAGGAATCATGAATACATCCGATAACATAGTCAATATCAATCTCAAAGAATACTTCTGGTCTTTGCTCGAGCAGTGGAAATGCGTGATCGCTGCCGGATTGGTCTTTGCAGTCCTGGTGCCCGTTGCATTATCACTCAAGGATTCAAGAGCAAGGAACAACGAGCTCGCAACCTTCAAGGAACTTGCTTCCATGAGCCGTGAGGAAATGCTCGATACACTGAACAAGGATGAAAGGGAAATGGTTCTTTCCAACGTTTACCGTGACCAGCTTTTGAAGAACCAGTCTTCCTATAATGACAACTCGATCTTTGCAGGCATGGATTCTGACAAGTTCGTAGTCCTCCACTATTCATTTGTATCAGACGGTGATTCCGCGCAGATCTGCTCTGCTTATGCTTCCGCACTCCGTGATTCAGACACCATTGCCATTGTAAGAAAGAATCTCAGTGACACATATAAGGATGCTGACGAAGGATACATCAGAGAACTGATAATGGTATCAGGTGAAGGCTGCGTTGACCTCATGATCATCATGCCTGAAGGCACTAACGAGGCTGTTCTCGCTTCAGGAATCGAAGCAAGAATTGAAGAGATCCATACACAGATCGAAGAAGCTTTGGGTAAGCACACGATTACATATATCGTTTCAGAAAAGCAGGAGCTCGCTTACGATGAACTCGCTGCAGATCTTGTAACAAGAACGCACGAGCTCTCACTCATCAAGGATAAGTACGATGCTACATATTATTCAATGAACGATGCACAGCGCAACGTATTGTGGATGCTCATCTCTTCACAGGAAGAAATCGATGCATATGTCAGCCAGTCACCTTCCATGAACATCGAATTTTCCAAGGGCAGGATCGCTATAGGATTTGTTGTCGGAATCTTCCTTTATGCATTCATCTATCTGGTTTATATCGTATTCTCATCTGTAGTACAGAACCCGGAACTCTTCGTCGAGACATTCAAGACAAGAAGCTTCGGCAAGGTCAGCAGCTACAGATATAAGGGTCTCTCTGCCCTTATTCACGGCAAGGTCTTCTACAAGATGCACCACAAGGGCAGCATGGATGATACTGCCATCACAAACGTTGCAGAATCTGTCATCGCATCCTGTGAGCACAACGGTCTTAATAAGGTTGGAATCATCCTTGCAGGCAACATGAAGGACTATTCCGCACAGTGCGAAAAGGTTATAAAGAAGCTTAAGGGTTCCAAGATGGAAGTCGTAAAGCTCGATGGAGAACTTAATGACGATAACATCTCAAAGCTCGACTGCGCAGTTATCTGTGTCGGTTCAGGCAAGACAAAATACGGCAACGTAAGTGAAGCGATCCGTATCTGCGATTACTATAAAAAGAACGTTATCGGCGGTATTTATTTCGACTGATAAGAATTACTTCTTCTTGTGAAGCATCTTCTTGAATATCCAGCCGCGCAGACGTCTGGGAACTAATGCCACGAAAAACTGGATAATAATTACGGATGCATAATCAAACCATGAGATATATCCGGTATCGTAGACCATCTTTTTTCCGGTCTTGTATTTCTTGAAGTAGGCCCAGCCGCCCCTTCTGTCGAACATGTCTTTTCCTATGCGCGCATACACGAGAGAATCGTCGACATTAGCGCACTTTACGCCGTTCTTCATCATGCGGCACCAGAGATAAGTATCTTCCATCAGAGGACATGACTGGTAGTTGCCGGCATCAAGAACGGCCTTCTTTTTATACATGACGGTCATGTGATTGAAGGCATCACGTTTCTTCTGATACTTCTTTATCTCCGCATCAGTTACAGGAACAAGTCTTTTTGCAACTATCGTATCCGGTGTGTCTTCGAACTCGTCTATGTGGCTTCCGATGATGTCCAGATCAGGATCTTTCTCAAATTCGGAAAGCTGCTTTTCGAATCTGTCTTCCCTGCAGATATCATCGGTATCCATTCTGGCAATGATGTCATAAGTGCATTCCGGAACACCTGACTGCAATGCCAGGCCGAGACCCCTGTTCTCCTTGAACGGAACTCTCTTTATTAGTCCGGGATACTCTTTTTCGTATTTTTCGAGAACGGCATACAGCTCTTCTGTGAGCGGACCATCTTCAACGATAACCCACTCGTCAGCCTTAACTGTCTGTCTTAAAAGGCTCTGAAAGCATTCTTCAACATACTGCGGCTTCTCTTTTATATAGAGCGACATCAATACACTGAACTTAGCCATATTACTGAATGATATAAACCTCGCTGTGGATCGTATCGCGCTTGCCTTCAGGAGGCGGCGTCATATAATCTCCGTAAAGAAGCGTCAACGTTTTATCAGCATCATTAAAAGCCAGATATTCATCATCTTCAAACTTATAACGCTTAAGAGGGAATGCTTCGTGCTCTTCAAGATAAATATGCTCTGTAAGAAACAGATAAATAGTCTTATCAGGATCGCCCTTAAAAGACGCATGTTCCTTCCTGTCATTTGCAAGCTTATCAAGTCTTACCTGATAGTCTTCGTCGCTTAGAAGGCCCTTTTCCCTGCGCTTGTTAATGTATCTTTCGAACTCATTGTCGATGTAATTCCACATCTCTGATTCCTTCAGCACGGGGAGTTTATAGAGATCAATGTGAAGTCCCTTATGAGAATATGCGCTGTCCTGGGGATAGAGATTCTGGGCTGTCTCGGAATTCAGATCCTTAACATGCGCCCAGCCGTGAAAATACATAGGCTCTGATTTTTCATCTTCAAGGAACATGTCTGCGGGAAGTTCGCTTCTCAGATACTCGATGGCCTCATCGTATGAATCGCTGAAAAGCCAGAGATCAAAATCCTCATCCCACGGAATAAAACCCTGATGTCTTACCGCACCAAGCAATGTACCGTATGCAAGAGAATAAGGGATGTTATGCTTCTCCAGAATACCGGTAGTAGCTTTTGCCAGATGATACAGCCTGTCGTGTATCATCTCAGGCGTTGCGGGAATCTTGCTCATACTTTATCTCCGTACATCTTCTCGTAGTAGTTCTGGTATTCACCGCTGATGATCTCTTCCCACCAGTCACGGTTGTCGAGATACCACTGGATAGTCATCTTGATACCGTCTGCGAACTTGGTCTCAGGAAGCCAGCCGAGCTCGTTGTGGATCTTTGTGGGGTCGATCGCATAACGCATGTCGTGGCCCTTACGGTCTTCTACGTATTTGATGAGTGATTCGGGCTTACCGAGCTCCTTGCAGATGAGCTTGACGATGTCGATGTTCCTCATCTCGTTGTGGCCGCCGACATTGTAAACCTCGCCGACAGTACCCTTGTGGATGATAAGGTCGATGGCTCTGCAGTGATCTTCAACATAGAGCCAGTCACGGACGTTTAAGCCTTCACCATATACCGGAAGCGGCTTGTCGTTCAAGCAGTTTGCGATCATCAGAGGGATGAGCTTTTCCGGGAAGTGGTAAGGTCCGTAGTTGTTTGAGCAGCGTGAGATCGTAACGGGCAGACCAAAGGTTCTATGGTATGCCAGTACGAGAAGATCGGCACCGGCTTTGGATGAGCTGTAAGGTGAGCTCGTGTGGATAGGTGTCTCTTCCGTAAAGAACAGGTCAGGGCGGTCTAACGGAAGATCTCCGTAAACCTCGTCTGTTGATACCTGGTGATATCTCTTGATGCCGTATTCCCTGCACGCATCCATGAGAACGCTTGTGCCGATGATGTTTGTCTGAAGGAAGATAGAAGGATCCTTGATACTTCTGTCGACGTGGCTTTCTGCAGCGAAGTTAACGACGATATCAGGGTGCTCCTCTTCGAAAAGCTTATATACGCCTTCCCTGTCGCAGATGTCGAGCTTTACGAATCTGAAATTCGGGTTGTCCATTACGCTCTTTAGTGTGGACAGATTACCTGCATATGTCAGTTTATCAAGACAGATGATCCTGTAATCGGGATATGTCTTGAGCATATGGAAAACAAAATTCGAGCCTATAAAACCTGCTCCGCCTGTTACGATGATTACCATAATTTTTCTCCTAAAAACTATATGTTTTGTCCTTTTGAAGCCATTTTATACTTCAGTTACTTCTTTGCAAGGCTGAGGATGATCTCACAGATCCTGTCCACATCCTCAAGTGCAAGGTCCGCATAAAGAGGAAGCGTTAAGACTCTGAGTGATATATCCAGAGCTACGGGTGTGTCATTCGGGTCAAATCTGCCCTTATAACAGTCAAATGCATTGGTGATCGGATAGAAATATTTTCTTGCGCAGATTCCGTTCTCCTCAAGCTTTTGGAAAACTTCATCCCTGTCAGCACCGAAAACAGCCTTGTCAAAAATGACCGGGAAATAAGCATAGTTTGTCGTTACATTTTCCTGTATCGGGCAGAGTTTAAGTCCGTTTACTCCGCTTAAGAGTTCCCTGTAACGTGCAACAACTTTGCTGCGCTTATTTATCTCTTCATCAAGATGTCTTAAATTGCAGATGCCCATTGCGGCACAGAACTCATTCATCTTGGCATTACCGCCGACATAAGCGACTTCCTCGGGTCCGTGGATACCGAAATTCTTAAGGTCTTTAAGGCGCTGCTCAAGTGAATCCTCGTGATAGCAGACCGCACCGCCCTCAATGGTGTTAAATACCTTCGTTGCGTGGAAGCTGAACATTGAAGCGTCACCGAAGTTTGCAACATTGGTTTCCTTATAAGATACGGCAAATGCGTGGGCTGCATCGTAGATGACCTTGAGGTTATGCTTCTTTGCGATCTCATCGATCTTTTCCACGTTGCAGATGTTTCCGTAAACGTGTACGGGTAAGATCGCAACAGTCTTGTCCGTGATGAGAGCTTCGATCTTATCCGTGTCTATCGTATATGTAACGGGATCAATGTCGCAGAATACGGGCTCAAATCCGGATCTTATGATCGCGTGGGTCGTGGAAGCAAACGTAAAAGGCGAAGTGATGATCTCGCCGCCTTTCTTAAGCTGCAAGGCTTCAAGGATATTCTCGAGAGCAAGGTGTCCGTTGCAGTAAAGGGCAACATGCTCAACGTTAAGACGTGTCTCAAGTTCCTTCTGAAGCTGCTTATGCTTTTCACCCATGTTGGTGATCCAGTGGGAATCCCAGAGGTCTTTTATCTCATTGGTGTATTCTTCAATATCAGGCATTGAAGATCTTGTTACCAGTATCTGGTCCATATCACATTCTCCAATCGATAAGGCTCTCGATCATGTCCAGGTCATAGACCGGAATGCCGAGCTTATCATGTATATTCTTGCGCTCTGCAAAAGAATCATCAATGAAGATCGCATCCTTTGCAGTAATGTATTCACTCTTGTCTCTGTCTTTCTCAATGTGGATTATCTCAGCGAAAAGATCCTTTGAGATCCTGAACTTATCCAAAGAATCGTAGATATCCTTTGCATGCTTTGTCAGAAGGATCACGGGGATTCCCTTGTTAAAGCACTGGTATACGAAAGATATCATCGTGATGTTTACCTTATCGTCAAGGTAAAGCGTATCGTCAAAATCAAGATAGACCTTGCCGTATTTAACGCTTGTCTGATAACGGCTTATGAATGCGCGGTCGAGCAATATATCCTGGCCGTTATTGATGATGTCGATGTCATATCCGAGCATGTCGAAAATCGTAAGCATCGGATAATTGATCCCGAGATTTCTGGTCGTGCCCATCGTGCCCGGAATCCTGGCGGAGATCTCCAGAAGACGGAATTCGCCTGCTGTATTTCTCTTAAGCTGGAAGAACCATGCGCCTGAGAAAACCATCTTTGAATTGATCTTCTCTGCGATCTTCATGACGCTGTCTTCCATGGGAATGATCCTGCTTCTTACGGCGATTCCGGATCTGATACGCTCTCTTCTTCTGATGATCGCAGATCTCAGTTTGCCGTTCCTGTCCGTAAAGCAGTCGACTGTATATTCATCGCCCGGAAGATATTCGCAGATAACATACTGTTCGTCGCCGGACAAAAGCTTTTCCAGATCAGTTCTGTCCGTGACTTTCATCGCGCCTTCAGAGCCCTGTCCTACTGCGGGCTTGCAGAATACGGGATAGCTCTTTACGTCATCAGCGGATGCGAAAGTCTTTGGGATGAATTCTTCGCCCTGGAAGAATTCGTAAGTCTTTGTTTTCGAGCGGCACGTATCAACAGTCTCGATGGGAGAAGTTACGACCTTGCAGTGAAGCTTATCCTGCTCCTGTGTAAGCGTCAGGCAGGCGCTGTCGTGGGCCGGATAGATAAGGTCAATGCCGTACTCGTCGATTATCTTATTCAGCGCATCTATAAGGCCGGGATCGCCCGGGAAAGGTACGCCTTCGATGTAATTCTTGAAAAGGAATTCCGCATGACAAGAGACGCTGCTGGCACCGTAAAGCTCAACAAACTTGGAAAACTTCAACGCATTATGTATCTCAAATGCTATCTCCGTTCCTGCCGGAAATACGAGCACCTTTTTTCTCATGCCTTCTTCTCCTTACCACCAATGATACTCTTTAATGTGCTGAGCAGGTAGTCAAGACAGTCTATCTTGAATAACTTGGTTCCGAAATAGTATATCAGAACGCCGAGCGGCACCTGGATCAGAAGAGTAACAAAATCATTAAGCTTGAGGAATGTAACGCAGTATACGATTCCGCCCATGACCCATGCCAGGATAATGGACGGCAGAATGTCCTTAAGCTGTTCTAAATATCCGTAATTAATGAGTTTCTTGTTAGGCCATGTATTGATGACCTGACAGATGATGTCGCTTACCAGCAGGGACAACGTGATGGCAAATACGCCGTATCTCATCGAGAAAATAAGCAGACCGATTCCGACGACCTTTTTAATGATCTCAAGCTTTAAGAACAGATCGCTTCTGCCCAATGCTTTGATGGCATTGAGATTAGCCGTATGAAGCGGATAGAAAGTATAGCAGATGCAAAGGATGTACATGTAAGGTATGAGCGGAAGCCATTCGTCAGGCAGGATGATGCTGACAATGGGAACGCCGCACGCGGAAAGTCCGGCCATCATGGGAGCCATAAGATAGATGCTCGTCTTCATGGCGCGTCTTGTCATGTTCTTAACGCGCTCGGTATCGTCCTGAACGCCTGACATTGCCGGGAACAAAACGCTGTCTATTGAAGTGTTGATGTTGGCTGTGATGAAGCCCGGGAACTGGTTTGCCTTATCGTAAAATGCAAGATCTGCTTTGGTATATTTCTTACCGATGATGAGTGCTCTTAACTGCTCATAACCCGTGGCAAGAAGGCTGGATGCAAGAAGCTTCCATCCGTATGCCAGAAGCCCTTTGAGTCTCTCGAACGAGAACTTGAATTCAGGCTTCCACTTAACCGTTATCCAGAGGATGATCGTATCGAATGCGGTATTCGTAACGTACTGCATTACGAGCGCCCATGTGCCGTATCCTTTATATGCAAGGAAAATACCTACTACGGCAGCAGCGATCGTTCCGCCAAGAGTCGAATAGAAGAATCTCTTGAACAGAAGATTTCTTGTTACGTAAGCTACCTGTACGTTCTTGACACCGGATATGAGGATGATGATTCCCAATACCCTGATAAGAGGCGTGAGCGAAGGATCGTCGTAGAAATTTGCGATGAAAGGGGCGGCAAAGAACAATCCCGTATAGAGCACCGCGCAGAATATGATGTTGAAAAAGAAAACCGTTGAGAAGTCTAAGTTATCTGCATCCTTTTTCTGGACCAGGGCATTGCCGAGACCACTGTCTACGAATACCTGCAGGATCGTTATGATTACCAGAAGCAGTGACACCGAGCCATAGAGGTCAGGATCAACTAGGATGTTTGCAATGATGAGAGATACGATAAGCTCAACGCCCTTGGCGCCTATACGTTCGAACAGTCTCCAGAGGAAACCGTTCATTACCTTATTGCCTGTCTTACCTGATCCTTCTGCCATTATTTCTTAACCATTACCAGTAACTTATAGTGGATCCTTGCCCTCAGAAGTCCTGAAAGGATCTTGCTGATGATCTTGTGATATTTCTTGTCAGTATCCTGATCGAGCTGCTTTAAGCCTGCCGTCAGTTCGTTAAGGAATTTGAGATATGCCTTCAGATTCTTTCCGCTCTGTTCTGTCCATGAACCCGGAACCGATACGCGGTATACGGACATGTTGTCAGGAAGATAGAGCATGCCGCCTTTAAGTGAACCGCTTATCTGGTATGTATAATCAAGAGGACATACGTCGACAAACTTTCTTCTTTCAGTGAGGATCTCTCTTCTGACAAGGATCGAATTTGTTGATACGAATGAACCGCCGCCCTCGATTACTTTCTCGACGGGGATTATTGTCATTTCGGAACCGTGATCAACAGTACCGTTAATGCTTCCGTCTGACGCATTGATGAGCGTCGATGCGTGGACGCAGATATCGACGCCAGGATGTGATTCCAGTGCATCGTACTGCTTCTGAAGCTTATCGGGATCAGTCCAGTAATCGTCTCCTTCGCATAAAGCAATGTACTTGCCCTTTGAGCGTCTGAGCTGGAAAACATCCGTGATCCAGACGTCTTTCGAATACTGGTTTTCCTTCTGATATATCGGCTTGATGATATCCGGATATTTCGCTTCGTATTCACGGATAATATCTGCAGTCTCATCGGTGGACGCATCATCGTGAATAAGGATCTCAAACCTGAAATCCGTCTTCTGCATCACAAAACCGTCCAGAGTATCCCTGATGTACTTGGCATGGTTATATGCATTGCAAATGATGCTGATCTTTATGTCATTGTCCATCAGATGGTCTGCTCCAGTCAGCTGCACGAATTAAGATAATTCATGAAGTTTTCTTTGTTCTCGAGTGCTGTTGTCGTAGGTCTTCCGAGGTCGTCTCTTGCTCCGATCGAGCACTTAACTTCGATAAGGCTAAGTTCCTTGCGTGCCTTGGCAGCCTCAAGTTCCTTATCGAGATCATCGAAATTATCAACGCATACTGCATTGGGATATCCGCATGCCTTTGCGATGGCAACCAGGTCAATGGATCCTGCAACGGTCGGCATTCCTCCGACAGTCTCATGCGCGCTGTTGTTGATTACAACGTGGATGAGATTTGCAGGCTTGTTTGCGCCGAGCACAGCCATGGAACCCATGTGCATCAGGACAGCGCCGTCACCGTCAACGCACCAGATCCTTGTGCCGGGCTTGTTGATAGCAACGCCCAATGCGATGGATGAAGAGTGGCCCATGGATCCTACTGTAAGGAAGTCGTACTTGTGTGACTGTCCGTTTGCTACTCTCGTCTCGAAAAGCTCTCTTGATGCCTTGCCCGTTGTTGATACGATCGGATCTTCACCAGATGCCTTTACGATATGCTGGATGATCTCTTCACGGATCATCTTGTTGTCATTCTTATATTCGACTTTTCCGTCGAAAGAAAGAGCACCCTTGCGGATGACGAATGCCACGTCCTTACCCTTGGCAAGGATCTCTCTGAACTCTGCCATCTTTGCTTCGACTTCTTCATCAGTCGTATCCTTACCGATTGCAAATGTCGCGATGTCCATGTCTTCGAGGAGCTTAACCGTAACCTCACCCTGGTAGATATGCTGGGGCTCGTCGTGAATGCCGGGCTCGCCTCTCCAGCCTACGATGAATACCATCGGGATCGCATACACCTTATCGTTAAGGAGTGAAGCAACGGGATTGATTATGTTGCCCTCACCTGAGTTCTGCATGTAAACGACCGGAACCTTGCCAGTTGCGAGGTGGTAGCCTGCTGCAAGAGCTGTGCAGTTTCCTTCATTTGCAGCGATCACGTGATGGTTGGGATCAATACCGTATGTTGCTATAAGGTAATTGCAGAGTGCCTTAAGCTGGCTGTCCGGAACTCCGGAGTAAAAGTCAGCGCCGATTATTTCAACAAGTTTTTCAACTTTCATTCTTATCTCCTGAAATTTGCGGTTTATTATAACTCGTCAATGAGAGTGATAATGTCTTTGATCTTCATGAGCCTGTCATCTACTTCCTTGGCTCTGTGATAACGGAGGATATCCTCTGCCGTCTTCTGCATTGCCGGGAATGCTGATCTTGTAAGCTGGTTAGCATAGATGACGATGTTAACGCCGTGAGCAGCAAGCTCTTCTTCCGTAATTACGTTGAAGCTTGAAGGGACAACAACGATAGGTGTTTCCTTGTTGTCTGCCCTGAACTTATCGCAGAACTCAAGGATCTCATCGGGTTCCTTTTTTCTTGAGTGGATCATGATGCCGTCAGCACCTGCAGCAACGAATGCATGTGCACGTGCAAGCGCATCTTCCATACCCTGCTCAAGGATAAGGCTCTCGATACGTGCGATGATCATGAAGTCATCCGTGAGCTGTGCCTTCTTACCTGCAGCGATCTTGGCGCTCATCTCTTCGATGGTTGCCTGAGTCTGCTTTACTTCTGTTCCGAAAAGGGAATTCTTCTTAAGTCCCTTCTTATCTTCGATGATGACTGCTGATACACCCATCTTCTCCAGGGAACGTACTGTGTATACGAAGTGCTCTGTAAGTCCGCCTGTATCACCGTCGAAGATGATAGGCTTTGTCGTAACTTCAGTGATATCGTCGATAGTTCTGAATCTTGATGTCATGTCAACGAGCTCGATGTCCGGCTTTCCCTTTGCAGTGGAATCACAGAGTGATGAGATCCACATTGCATCGAACTGGTCGAGTCTGCCGTCGTGCTCAACGACAGTTTTCTCAACGATGAGACCCGTAAGACCGCTGTGTGCTTCCATTGCCTTAACGATGGGAGTAAGTGAGAGGAGCTGTCTTAATCTCTTTCTTCTGTACTCAGGCATAGCGAGCTTTTCGCGAAGCTGCATGTCGATCTTCTTAACTTTCTCGTTGTATGTGTAAGGAATGTCTACGAGCTCTCCGCCGTATTCCTTAACGAGGTTTGCGACATGATCGTGAATAGCCTTCTCAGGACCGTCAACCCAGTTGTCTCCGTGAAGAACGTAGTCAGGCTTGATGAGCTTGATGACGTCATCGTAAAGCATGTCGTTCTGGATAACGACCTCATCAACACCCTCGATGCTTCTGTAGAGCTTAAGTCTCTCTTCCTGGCTGATCGTAGGGAATTTGTTGTAACGGATGGAAGCAGCATCAGAAAGGCAGCCGATAATGACTCTTCCTCTCTTCTTGGCTTCATTGATGATGTTCAAATGACCTTCGTGAATAACGTCAGTGCAAAAACATGTGTAAGCAGTCTTCATATTATCTCCTATCAATCCTTATACTGAACGGGCACCTGAACGCCTGTTGAAACCAGTGCTTC
Organism: Saccharofermentans sp.; assembly: GCA_045648465.1. GTDB lineage: Bacteria > Bacillota > Clostridia > Saccharofermentanales > Saccharofermentanaceae > Saccharofermentans. Next base: position 45,438 of record JAZROA010000001.1, on the reverse strand, counting down.
CTTAAATACGACAAAGAAATCCTTTATGTCTGCTTCGTCGATAGCGCCGAGAGAGCAGAGACGGAATGTGTTTGTCGTGCTGATCTTTCCGGGATAGATCGTAAATCCCCTTTCGTAGCAGTAATCGTGAACCTTCTCGAAGCTCCAGTTCGGATCATCGGGATAGATCGCTGAAGATACAAGTCCTGCTCTTTCTTCGGGCTTGATAACCTGCTTAAAGCCGAGTTCATCAAGACCTGCGTTGATAGCATTGAATACACGTGTATGACGCGCCCACTTTGCTTCCTCGCCCTCAGCCCAGTACTCTTTGAGAGCCTGGATAGTAGCATAGATCGTCTGGACCGGAGGTGTAAAGTGCATCTCGCCTGTCTTCTCGAAGCACTCATACTGCAGATAAAGATTGCAGTAGTAACTTCTCTTCGGGAAATCCTTTGACTTCTCGATGATAGATCTGTTGCCGACTACGAATGAAAGGCCGGTAAAAGACATAAGGCCCTTCTGTGCAGAAGCCATGCAGAAATCGATATTATCCTCTTCGATGTTGATGGGTCTCATCGCATATGTGGATGTGGTATCAACAGTGAAGACCGCATTGTACTTGTGAACGAGAGCACCGATCTCTCTTATCGGATTAAGGATTCCCGTACCTGTCTCGTTGTGTGTCGTGTGTACGAGTCCGATATCCGGATTGTCCTTTAATGTCTGTTCAACAACTGCAAGGTCAGGTCTCTGGTCTACAGGGAACTTGAGGTCGATATGAGGGAGACCGTAGAACTGGCAGATCTCAACGGCACGTGAAGAATAAGCGCCGTTATTAATGACAAGAACCTTCTTTCCCTCAGGAAGAAGGCTGTTGATGCAGATATCGATATTGATGGTACCTGAACCGCAGAAGAGGACGCTCGTGTACTTTTCGAGATCGCCGTGAACGATCTTTACGAGGTCTTCCCTAAGGCCCTTCATGAGTCCTGCGAACTCCTTTTCGCGGGGACAGATGTCAGGTACTACCTGTGCATACTTTACCGTATCCGTCGTTGTGGACGGGCCGGGATTGAGCAAAACGTTTCTTTTTACCGGATCCATATTCCTTTATCCTCCATTAAACATCGTAAGTGGGATCGATCTGCTTGAGTTCCTTGAAAGTGTCGATCTCGACGATGTCTTCTTCAAAGCACTCGCGGACCTCAACAGCGTAATTCTTCTTCTTATAAACAAGGGGCACCTGCTCCCAATATCTCTCTTTGCCGCCTGGCATTGCATAAACTTCAGGGATATCAGCAGCAAGCTTCTTGCCGTCTTCTTCATTCCAGTAGCTGATGCCTACCATCTGCCAGCAGTCCTCGCCGCCGACCTTCTCTTCGGTAATGACCTTGTCCTTGACCTCGAAGCACCAGTCATCCGTTCTGTCCTTCTTGATGGCAAGGAAGTCAGATGAGTAGTGGTACTTTGTGATGATCTTGGGGTTCGATAACAGGAGGTCTGCCTCGAAAACATATGCGTTGGACAAAAGTTCCTTGGCGATCATGGAAGAGCTGATGTTATTTGCCTCATTGTAAACGGGATTTTCCAAAAACTTGATCGTAGGGTACTTATAGAGGAGCTGGTCGAACTGTTCAGCGAGATAACCGCGTACGATGTAGATCTCCTCGATACCAGCTTCAAGGCATGCATCCAGAAGGTGATCGATGATCCTAGTACCCTTAACTCTTACGAGCGGTTTGGGGGTATTGAACGTGATCGGAACAAGTCTGGAACCGAAGCCTGCTGCGATAAAAACTGCCCTCTTGGCTCTGTAGGGTTCAAGAGCGTTCATTCCTGCATCTGTGATTGCGCCATTTGAAACAAATCCGAGATCAGTCAGTTCCTTGATGACCCTGTTGATCGTTCCGAGGCTGTGACCTGTAAGTCTTTCTAAATCTCTTTGTGTATAAGAATCTGTCTGGGTAGCCATCTTCTCCAACACGTCAAACTGTTTTCTTGTAAGGCTCATAGTAACCCCCAATGTTTAATATCGGGTTAGTTCTACACTGATTTTGAACACGAGTCAAGTTATTTAGAGCAAATGCCACATAACTGCACCATATTGTAATAAAAAGTGTTGCAAATTAGCCCTCTGAGGGTATAATTGAGGCGTCCAAGGCGGAGTGTGATTCTCCGACCGGCGGTGAGCGCCAAAAAGCGTAAGCCCGCAAGCCTCATAAATTTTGTTCAAAATGAGGTTGACCCGGTGTGATTCCAGGGGCCGACGGTAAAGTCCGGAAGAAAGGAAGTGTATTTCTTATGACTGAAACCCAGGTAACCGTTAAGGCGGATTCTCGTGCTACGCGCAAGATCATGATCCGCAGAATTGCCGCATGCGCAATCCTTACTGCAATGGCAGTTCTTCTTATGTATCTTGAGATACCGCTCCCGTTTATGCCGGTATTCCTCAAGTTCGACTTTGCAGAACTTCCGGTGCTCATCGGCACATTCGCGTTAGGTCCGGTATGGGGTATCGTGATCGAGCTTCTTAAGAACCTCATTCACCTTCCCGTTACACAGACAATGGGTATCGGCGAACTTTCAAACTTCATTACTGGAGTTATCTATGTGGCAACTGCAGGTCTCATCTACCGTAAGTTCCGCACCAGAAAAGGCGCCGCTGCATCAATGGGTATCGCAACAGTAGCTCTTGCTCTTATTGCCGTTCCCGTTAACGCATTCATCACTCTTCCCCTTTATGGTTCAGTGATGGGATTCCCCATGGAAGCCATCATCGGCATGAGTGCTGAAGTTAACCCGCTTGTTAAGGACCAGATCTCGCTTCTGTTCGCGGTATTCGTTCCTTTCAATCTCTTCAAGGGTATAGTCGTAGGTCTTATCACGTTCCTTGTTTATAAGCCAATCTCAAAGCTTATCAACAAGACGTATGACGAGACCCACGCCAAACAGTAATCGTTAAGCAGGGTGGAATTTAATAAGGGATGTCTCTTGTGAGGCATCCCTTTTTCGTTGACGCTGACATCCCGTCGACGATTGTTAGACGAAAACGGGCAAAATCGTCGACGATTTCGTCGAATCCGGCTCAATTCGACAATTTTATCGACGAAAAACGTCATTTTCGTCGAATTTTCGTCGACCTTAAAATCCATGTCACATCACTTTTCGCATTCCACAAAGAAGCTGCTCATCCGAGTCAGCTTCCAAAAAACTTATCTTCTTCCTACAGCGTTCTCCGCAATGGTCTCAATCGCCTTTACTGACTGCGGCCATTCCGGATGTGCGATCGGGAAAACATGGTGCATCTTAAGATCGCCGTCATTATTAGCTTCGTAGTAAACCGCGCCTGGAACATTGTCTTTGAATTCACGGTCCTGCGGAAGAAGGAAGTCATCCTCACCGGTAATTACGGAAACTCTGAGGTCACTGTCCTTTTTTGCAATAAGGTTAAGGTCGTATGCATAGTCCGGGAGACGCTGACGATCATCTTTTGAACCGCTCAACTTCTCAAAATAGATTCCCGGGAAAGCCTTGGTCGTATTTCTGATGCCGGGACAGATCAGACCTGCTGATTCAACTGTTCCTTTGGGACTTGCGGAAACCAGCATTCCCTGAGCAACTTTGCTGTCCCTTGCTGCCACGGCCACCATGTAGGCCAGGTAGCCGCCAGCGGAGTCTCCGACAGTGTGGAACGTCTCAAAGCCGTATTTTGTATGGACGAAATTCATTGCCTCGAAGATCTCGGTGATTATCTGCGGGAGGTCTGATTCAGGCATGAGAGTGTAGTCAACATTTACGACAGGAATGCCTGCTTTTATGGCAAGATGCATTCCGAAGTTCTGGTCAAGTTTCTTGAATCCGTATACAAATGCTCCGCCGTGGATCAGGATGAAGCATTCTTTTGCGCCGGCACATCCGGAAGGGGTATAAACATCAAGTGTGAGAGGCTTGCTACCGTCTTTATATACCACGTCCATTTCCGTCCCGCATTCTGAGGGGAATAATTCATTCTCGAGTCTTGGCGTGTCAAAGGCAATGCAGTTCTTGATAAACAACTGGCTTTCCTTCTCTGCTTTAAAACGGAGTAAAGAATCGAACATGGGCATGCCCCCTTCCTGATGTCACTTCTTAGATGAAATGGGCTTTATCCTGGGTGTTACCAAACCTAATATGAGCCAGAAATAAGGTGCTACGTTCATTACGCTGCTGCTGACCAGCGCCTGTGAAATATAAGCTACAAAGACACCGAAGAAGATCCAGAGGAAGCTGCGCTTAATGTCGTTCTTCTCGTTGACGATACCCTTAACGGTGCTGACAGTAGCATAAAGGAGAAGTGCTACATAGTTGACCAGTGCAAAGACACCCTGTGTTGCGAGTGTGTGGATATATTCGCAGTGGCCCTTTGCCTGAACATACATGCCTTTCTGCCAGCCGGGCTGCTCCCTGAATGCAGCGGTGAGGTTATCAAGACCGATGCCCGTAGCCCAATGGCGCGGAACGCTTGAGAGTGCGGCTCTCCAGATATCGTCTCTGCCGTTACCGATGTTTACGTTGCCTGTCTCGGTAATCTCAGCAACGTCTTCAGATGTCTGCTCGAGTTTATCCGTGATGGAAGACTCAAGGATGATGTTGAGTATTATTACCACAATGAATCCGATGATGAGTGTTAAGAAGTCGATGATGATCTGTCTTAATGAATCATTATCGATCGCACCCTTGCGCATGATGACAAATGAGATGATGTACATCAGGATCATCGCTCCCAATCCAAGCCATGCAAGACGTGCCATGCTTGCGATCATTGTGTAGAACATGAGAATTGCGAGGGCGAATATAGCCCACTTTAAAGCCTTCTTCTTGAAGATCTTGGAGCTCATGATGAAAAGGCCTGATGTTGCTGCAGTAAGAACGCATGAGAGTGTTCCGTAGAAGTTTGTATTCTGAAGAAGTCCGTATGTGGCGGTATAGCCCGGACGGTCAGCTTCGAACAGACAGTAAGAGATCTCGATCCCTCTTGTCTGGAGGAATGCTACGATGCCCTGGATAATTGCAACGATCACATAGGTTGCAAGGACATTTCTTCTGAGCTTTGTATCTTCGATCATCGAACCCGCATAGAAAAGTCCATAGTAGCAGAGGAAGTGTGTAGGATGCTCCATGTAGTATTTCTGGCCTTCGGAAAATACACCGAAGTTCTGTGAGCAGAACATGGAGATGAGCATGAATGCCATGAGCGTGAAATAGAAAACATCAGCAACGTAGAATCTGAACTTTCCGGCTGCCGCTCTTCCGATGAAAGACAGGATGACGAACAAAGTTAAGATGATGCCGAAAATACCTACGACATAAGGCTGGTGAAAAGAAGGATACCATGTCCTGAATGCCTTAAGCTTTGTGCTCTTCAATATCTCGGTAAAGAGCTCTACTACAGGCAGTGCCGCAAGCAGAGCCATCGATATGTAGCATAAAACCTTGTCGGATGCGATCTTCGCGATCAACGGTGTTTGTGCCTTAACTTCCCCGGTCATTTCTATACCTCATAATCTAAAATCATTTAATTATTTTGCTTATTATAAAGAACTTGGTTTTCTTTTGAAAGTGTGGGGACATTAGCACTGCCACTTGTTATATAATTGTCACGAAAAGAATTTACGGAGGTTTTATTATGTCATCCGACTTACCCCGCGAACAGTTATCGGCACTTGTCGCATCATTCATGAGCTACTCCGCAGGACACCTTCCTGACGATGTTAAGCTCCGTTTATCACAGATGAAAGAGATCGAGAATGAGGGCTTTGCTCCCGACATCTACAATGTCATGGAAAAGAACATGCAGCTTGCAGATTCTTTGAAAAGACCTTCCTGTCAGGACACGGGCATCCCGCAGTTCTTTGCACGCGTAGGTTCCAAGTGGCCTTACATGGACATCATTGAAGATGCACTTATCGATGCTGTTAAGGATGCAACAAAGAATGCACCTTTGAGACCTAATGCGGTCGAGGTTTTCGATGAGAAGAATACCGGTAACAACATCGGTACCCACAGCCCCTGGATAGACTGGGAGATCGTCAAGGACAGCGATGAACTGGAACTCTATTTCTACATGGCAGGCGGCGGATGCTCACTGCCCGGCTTCTCCAAAGTCCTTATGCCTCTTGAGGGATACGAAGGCATCGCAAAGGCTGTTTTCGAGCAGATGACCACATACGGCGTAAACGCATGCCCTCCGTGCCTTGTCGGCATCGGTATCGCAGGATCCTCCGAAGTTGCCGCAAAGCTTTCAAAGAAAGCGCTCTTAAGACAGGTCGGTTCACATAACCCGAACCCCAAGGCAGCCGAGATGGAAAAACTTCTGGAAGACGGTCTTAATTCGATCGGCTTAGGACCCGGCGGATTCGGCGGCAAGCTTTCCGTAATGGGCGTAAACATCGAGCAGGCTTCAAGACACCCCGCTACTCTCGCAATGGGTATGTCCACCGCATGCTGGGCACACAGAAGGGCAGGAATCAGGATCAAGCCTGACTTCACCTACGATTTCTTCACACACAAGGGGGCAGTCTTATGAGCACATTCGAATTCAAAACACCTGTTTCAGACGAAGATATCAAGAAGGTTCACATCGGTGACGTCATCTATCTTACAGGTGACATCGTAACGGGAAGAGACGACGTTCATCACAGAGTCGTCATCTCAGGAAAGGAACCTCCGGTAGATCTCAAGGGCAAGGCAATCTTCCACGCTGGCCCGATCATGAAGAAGATCAACGCTGAAGGCGAACCTGACAAGTACAAGGTAATCAGCGTCGGACCTACAACATCAATGCGTATGGAAAAGGCCCAGGCAGAATTCCTCGGGAAGACCGGCGTTAAGATCATCATCGGCAAGGGCGGCATGGGTCCCAAGACTACACAGGGCTGCATTGATAACTGTGCGATCCACACCATCTTCCCCGGCGGATGCGCCGTTGTCGCAGCTGAGGAAGTCATCGATGTCGAAGGCGTTGAGTGGCTCGATCTCGGAATGCCCGAAGCCATGTGGAAGCTCAAGGCAGAAAAGTTCGGACCTCTGATCGTATCCATCGATTCATACGGCAACAACCTCATCGAGAATAACAAAGTCAACTTCAACACCAAAAGAGAACAGGCTTTGGAGAACCTCAAGGGCAAGCTCTCATACATGGAATGATGAAGAAAGACTTATCTTCTTTTGCACCTTTCCCAGACTTAAAAGCGCTCTCGAAAGATGGCGTTAAGTTGCTCATATTCGATCTCGACGGAACTCTCCTCGATTCGATGACCGTATGGCACGATGTCGATAAGGAATTCCTGGGACGCTACGGATATGAGGTAACTCCGGAATATACCGAAGTCGTAAAGCGCGCATCGATCGAAGATGCCGCAAGATACACCCAAACCAGGTACAGGATCCCGCTCACATGGCAGGAGATCGTCGATGCGTGGGAGTCAATGGTATACGGCTTTTACAAGTCTGAGGTATGCCTCAAAAAAGGAGCAAAAGAGTATCTTGAAGAAGCAAAAAGACTCGGATTTTCTTTGTGCGTGACGACGGCTCTGTCACGCAGAAACGCCGAAGCTTCGCTGGTACACACCGGCATAAGGACCATGTTTGATTTCGTTATCACATTAGAAGATCTCGGCAACAAGATCGATAAGAGTTCGCCCGACATTTTCCTTCGCGCAACCGATTACATTTCCGCTCCGGGAATCGTCGTAACGCCTGACAAGGCTGTTGTTTTCGACGACGTTCCGCAGGCCATGAAAGGCGCCAGAGCAGGCGGTTTTAAGACATGTGCGGTATATGACAACATCGGCTGCGGAGGTCCCGATGGTTGGGAGAGCTTCGCAGCCGGTTGTGATTTTTCTGTATATGAATTCTGAACTTGTTCTTATTCCAATTTATATTTAACCCGTTATTCCTATAATCCTTAATCTACGGCCGTAACTCAGATTCCATTTACAGATGTATTATCTATGCTGTTTTAGGATTAGTCTTTTGCTGATTCTTTTTTCTCTTCCTTCTTGTCCTCCTTAGTATCTTTTTTATCTTCGGATTTCTTTTCTTCAGATTTCTTTTCTTCGAGCTTTTCAGCTTCCTTAGCTGCGAGAGCCTTTGCTCTTCTTGCTCTTCTCTTCTTGCGTGCCGTAAAGACGATGATGAGAACGACTGCAGCGATTACTATCATTACTACGATGCCGGGAATGCATGCGATGAGTCCGAGAAGCGCATTCTGGAAGAACTCAACTGTGTTTTCCCATGTCTGCTTGAACTGGTTGGAAACCTTCTCGCCGTATGTAACTACGTGGGGTTCTTCTACTTCTTTTTCTTCAAGAACTTCATTGAGTGTGAGTGTAAGTGTCGCATACTGGACCTGGTTCTCAAGAACTCTTACTCTGGATTCTGCGCTCTCGATCTGATATCTGACATCTGTAAGTCTGTTCTGAAGAACGATGATCGTATCGAGATCTTCTGCCTGTGCAAGGAGATTGAGAAGCTGGTCGTACTCGACTCTTAAGGATTCGATCCTTGCCTTTGTATCAACGTATTCAAGCGTTACGTCTGTTGTGTTTTCGTTGGAAGATGTTACCGTGCAGCTTGAGCCGACTGCTTCAATGAGTGAGTCGAGCTTATCTGCTGGAACTCGTACGGTATATGAACCAGAACGGAGATCTTTGTTGTTGCCTGTACCGTGCATTGAAGAATATTCAATGTATCCGCCGCACTCTCTTACGCGGCTCTCAAGGTCTGCTGCAACCTGGTTATAATTCGTTGTCTCCGCTGTAATCATGACCGTTCTTATGAGAAGTCTTCCCTGTGACGGATCTACGTTAACTCCCGGATCTTCAGGCGAAGCGGTAACCGGGCTGTTTGACATGCCTGCTGTGAAAGCTGCTTCATCTGCAAATTCCGCTTCTGCTGTAAAATCCATGTTGCCTGTAAGGGACTTGGTATCATTACCGTAGTAAACATCTCCGGAAAGCATCTGAACTTCACCGTTGTGAGCCCTGATCTCCGAACTTGCTGCTTTTGCACCGTTCAGATAAGCACCGAATAACGAGAATACCGCGATATTAAGGACTACCGCTCCGGCTACGATTCCAATGATTGCGCCTTTTTTCATAATTCTATCCTCCATATTTGACGGGCTCTGCCGTCTTACGTGTTGTTACCATAAATACAGATGCACTCAGGGAAATGTTGCAGATGTTTTATCAATTTGCGAAATCAGCACGAGAATATATACTTATCCCTATGAACATCTCGAAAACAAGATCTGATCTCTGGGAATACCTTGCAGGTGAACGCCGCCCCATTGCCCTCTACGGCACAGGCGACGGAGCAGACAAGATAATTTCCGTTCTTGAGCGCAAAGGCTTGAAAAGCCTCATTGCCGCCGTTTTTGCGAGCGACGGTTTTGTCAGGGACAGAATGTTCCATGAATATAAAGTCATATCTTATTCCGACTGCTGCGAAAAGCTTGCAGGTCAGGATTTCATCGTTCTCGTATGCTTCGGTTCATCACGTCCTGAAGTGCTTGAAATGGTCTCAAAGATTGCATCTGAAAGAGAGCTTTACGTGCCTGATGTTCCCGTGTACGGCGACATATTATTCAACCGCGAATTCTTTGAATCCAATAAAGATTCAATTGAAGATGTTTACTCAAAACTTGCAGATGATAATTCCAAAAAGTGCTACGAAGATTACATCAATTACAAGCTCACAGGAGACATCTCTTATCTTGAAGATTCAGAGTCTGATCCTGATCTTGAATTCAGACTTTTGGATCAGATAAAACCGGGATGCTTTATAGATCTCGGAGCTTACTATGGTGATACATTAGTACGTTATCTAAATAAATACCCCTGTCTCAAAAAGGCTGTTGCGTTAGAGCCTGAGCGCCATTCATTTGCAAAGCTCAAAGCATGTGCAGAAGACCTGGAAGCAGAAGAATCCGACGTTATCTGCATCAATGCCCTTATCGGAGATAAAGTAGGAAAAGAACTCGTATCCACTTCAAGAGGAAGAGGAACTAGAGCTTTGCAGAACAGCAATGTTGAATTAAAGAACACACGTGAGATAGATGTGATAACCGTTGATTCACTTGGTCTTGATAATGTGAGTTTCATTAAGTTCGACGTTGAGGGTTCCGAACTCGCAGCGATAGAGGGCGCGAAAGATACGATAAGCAAGTGCCGTCCGGTAATGAAGATCGCATGCTATCACAGAAGCGAAGATGTATTTACTCTTGTACAGAAAGTGCTCAATATAAGAAGCGATTATAAGATATACATGATCCACACAAGGTGCATTCCCGGATGGGACACCGACTTCTATTTTGTCTGATAAGGAAACACAATGAAGATACTGATCGTAAGTGATTCACACGGAACTACAGGTCCTTTAAGAACGGCCATCATGAAAGAGACACCCGACATGCTCATCCATCTGGGTGACTCCGAATATCCCCAGGCAGAGATCGCAAAATGGGCAGGTGCTCCCAAGACTGCCTGCATCTTCGTTAAGGGCAACTGCGACACTTATACATTCGATCCTTCAATCGTAAGAAACGAAGCCGTATTCACGCTCAACGGGCATAAGATATACTGCGCGCACGGTCACCGCCAGCGCGTTAATTACGGCCTTCTGACGCTGTCTCTCACGGCTCAGGAACAGGACTGTGACATCTGCATGTTCGGCCACACCCATGTGCCCTACGACAGCTTCGGCGATGCCATATCAGACTTCAACAGATACTACGAATCAGGCTTCGGCACAGCCGCAGGTCCACGCATATTAAACCCCGGTTCTATTGCAATACCAAGAGGCGGCTCAAAGCGCGGTTACATGGTCATGGAAATGGAAGATGACGGCAGGTACGAAGTTTACTACCGCACTGTTGAGTTCTAAAACACTTCCTATCCCCTACAATTCCACATAGAAAAAACTCTAATTTCTTGCAGGTTTCTTGTCGGCTTTTCAGAGGTTTTCGTCCCCAAAACCGGCAAACTTCAATGCTATCGAACATTCCTTACGGGTGGTTGTATTGAAAGCTTGTAGGAAACCTTGTCAGTTCTTTGTCGGTCGTTGTCGGTCACACGCCAAATTTCACGCTACCGACAAGACATAACAAATATTCCGATCAAATTAGGAGAAAAATCTCTGAAAACCTGCACAGCCCTGCTTCATATCTTACAAAGCTTACAAAAATTCAGAGAAAAACCTTTGAAAAACCCTGAAAAAACCGACAAGAAATTAGGCTTTGAGGAAGGTTATTTATCCATGTTTGCGATTACGTGCAAAACGATGTGGAAAATTCTCGTAATGCCGCCTGAACAGTCACCCTTTTCGACGGCATTGCTTATAAGCATCGGATTATCCGTACCGATTACGTCAACGTCACAGCTGATGAGATACTGTACCGTATCGTCGTTATCAACAGTCCAGCAGAATACCTTTTTGCCCTGCGCATGCATGTCGCGTACAAGCTCAGGCGTGATGTAAGACTCTTCGATAGAGATGTTATCTGAACATTCAAGGTTCTCAAGATTGCCAAGACCTACCACTACACAATATGCTTTTGTGATCGTCGGGTCGAGTTCGTTTACACGCTGCAGACGGCTCAGATCCTGGGCAATTACCATGACATTATCGTGCATGCCGGTATCGTTTATGACCTGAAGTACATTCTCTTCAAAGTTCACATCGTCCGCATGGCCCTTAAGTTCGACCTGTACATGCATGCCGTTTTCTTTTGCAAAGAGAAGAACTTCGGCAAGTGTCGGAACAACAACGTGCTCGTAGTTGCCCGGCATCCATGAACCGAATTCGCATGCGGTAAGTTCTGCATATGTGTGATCGTGGATGGAAAGATTTATTCCCGTAACTCTCTTGATCGTTGAATCGTGGTTGCAGATGATGACGCCGTCCGATGTCTGGTGGACGTCAAGCTCGATCCACTCCAGGTTCTCGCTTGCTGCCATTTCAAATGCAGGCATCGTATTCTCGGGTGCGTTTACATTATCGCCGCGGTGAGCGCAGACCAGAGGCTGGTCAACGGGTTCAAAGAGGAATGCATATCTGTTGATCCAGTAAACGCTGGTTACAGATGAGAAAACTGCAAGGACGATAAAGAAAGCGATGACACCTTTCCAGGATGTCTTTTTCGCTTTGAACGTATCCTTGGACAGAGTCAGGAGCATGTCCTTCTCATCAACGTAACGGTAGAACAAAACTGCGAGAGCGGCATTGTTTACCGCAGGTGAGATAAAGCTCTTGAGAATCTGGCGCAGGAGGTATGTGGATGTGCCGACATTTTCTGCCTTGAAGATAATGTTCTTGCTGTTGCCGAGGATCATGCTTGTGGCTTCATTCCAGTTGATAACGATGATGGAGGAAATGGAATTGATCGCAAAGTTCAAAAGGAGCGTTAATAGGATAAGTGAGAGAAGCGTCTCTATAAAATGTCCTCTTTCAAGGTGTCTTGATCTCGTGCAGCTCTTTATGAATGAGTCCTTCTGCATAACAAAGCTGTTGATCGAGAACAGATATACCGTAAGGATCAGGATCAATGCGATATAGCCTATCCAGTAAACTACGTTAAGTCCCTTGGTGTAATCGATAGTCTGGTTAACAAATCCCGGAAGGATAAGCTTGAACGTTGAAGTAGCCAAAGGGAAAACCCTTGTCAGCGGGAACAATACGAGAATGAAAAAGATCAGGAACCAGTTCTTCGGATGAAGCGCCTTTCTGCATGCACGAAGGCCGGCTGCAAACATGCTCATGAGATTGGTGGTCCTTCCCGCCTGTCCCATCGAGAAAGCATGGAGAAGTCCTGCTATCTCAAACAATGAGAACAGCGTTATTATGACCGCGAAAATGATCATCATCACGATCGAAATAGGATTAAAAAGCACGTGGGAAAGATTGGCAGGAACGATATATTCGACTCCCGTAACCTTCATCATGAGGGTAATGAGAAGGTCCTTCAGAACGGATGTTGCCATTATGGTAAATACCGAGCAGAGCAAAATAAAGAGCATGACTACTCTGAAGCTCTGCTTGAAAAGGATCCAGATGCCTCTTAAGAATTGCAGAAAGCGCTTGAAAAACCGCGTTGTCCGGGCCTTGCACTCTTTACATATACCTTTGAAAGATAACGATTCCGGCATTCCCCTCGCCTACCCTCAAGCGTTGAATTTCTTGACGTACTCCTGGTACTTCTTCTCATCTTTATCCTTACGCTGCTTGAAGTCATGCATGTAAGTGTCGGGATTTGTTGAGCCTGCGCGCTTGAATCTGTAAGCGATGGCAGCTATGTTGAGACTGTGCTCTGCAATTCTTACACAGCTGTAGAGGATGTCATTAAATACGAATCCCTGCTCAGTCGTGCAGATGCCTTCTGCAAGTCTTTCAACGTGATTTGCCTTGAACTTGTCGCACATCTCACTGATGACGATCCTCAAAGGTCCGATGTTGTCGGCATTTGCTGCGTCGTTGGATAAGTAGCAGTCCAAAGCCATGGTATAGATCTCACGTACCGCGGGAATGACCTTGTTGAGCTCTTCTCGTGCGGCATCAGAGAATTCGAGATGCTTGGTCTCTATTTCTTCAGCTGAATCCGACAGATAGTTTGCGTGGTCAGCGATACGCTCGACTTCTCCGATCGCCTGAAGGATCCTCGAAGACCTGTTCTTGTCTTCAACGCTCAGATGCTGTGTTGTCGTGAGCTTCATGAGGTAGGAACCCAAAAGGTCCTCGTAACCGTCAACACGCTCTTCGTTCTTCTTGATGAAGTCGAAATCAGCTGTGTTATATCCGTTAGAAAGCATATCCATGGACTTATCGAGTCCGCCCTTAGCCTTTGTGACCATCTTAACCATCATGTTGCGGCACTCACCTACAGCGATGGAAGGTGTAAGCATGAGACGTTCGTCGAGCTTGAATTCCTGTTCTTCTGCTGTCTCCTTGACGAAAACATGTGCAAGCTTGACCAAGAGCTTTGAGAACGGGAACAGGAGAAGAGTAGTAGCAATATTAAATATAGAGTGGATCGCAGCAACACCGACGATGCCGACCTTGTTGTCCATAAAGCTGAAATTGAAAATGGCATCTACCGCATAGAAGACAATGAGCCAGACAACTGTTCCGATAACTTTAATTGCAACGTGGATGACCGTAACTCTCTTTGCGTCTCTGTTAACACCAATGGATGAGAGGATAGCGGTCATGCATGTACCGATGTTTGCACCCATTACGAGCGGGATAGCCATACCGTATGTAAGCTGGCCCGTCATGGAGATACTCTGAAGGATACCGATCGCAGCAGCAGAGCTCTGGATGATGCCCGTTACGACCGCACCGGATACAACGCCTAAGAGAGGATTCTTGAAGGCTGTCATGAAGGATACGAAGCTGTCCATCTCCTTGAGAGGCTCCATTGAGGCTGACATCATGGTCATACCCTGCATGAGGATCGCAAATCCGATTAGCATAGTGCCGATATCCTTACGGCGCTGCTTTTTGCAGACCATGTTGAGCGCAATGCCGATCAGAGCGAAAATAAGAGAGAAGACAGAGGGCTTAAGGAGCCTTAAGAATACATTGTCTCCGCTGTCGATACCTGCAAGGGACAGGATCCACGCCGTAAGTGTCGTTCCGATGTCGGATCCGAATATAACGCCGACCGTCTGGGGAAGATCCATGATGCCGGAGTTAACAAAACCTACCAGCATGACGGTCATTGCTGACGAAGACTGGATGGCGATCGTGATGATCGCGCCTACTGCAAGGCCCTTGAATTTGTTGTCAGTAGCTTTATTGAGAAGTTTTTCGAGCTTACCGCCGGCAGTCTTCTTCAAAGACTCAGACAAAAGCTGCATTCCGTAAAGAAAGAATGCGAGGCCGCCGAAAAGCGTTACAAACGAGAAAATATCCATATGTATCTCCGGTCCTTATAAATTCAAAATATATGTTCCGCCCTGTATTTTAATATCAAAAAAGGAATATGTAAAACACCGAAATGTTACATATTCCTTTACATAGACAGACGTCTATATGTTGTCGCTGACAGTCGCGAGGCCTTATTTTCTGCCGAGAAATACCGGAAGGAGCAGTGTAACCAGAAGCCCGATGGCAAAGTTTATTGCAGCTCCTATCGCTACCGCAAGGACCAGTTTGCCAAACATGATGCCCAGGATTACTGCAACTGCCGAAGGAGCAAGTCCGAAGTAGAAGAAGATCATCTGGATTATCGTACCGACGAGCTTTGCGACCTGGTCAGGGAGCGACAACGAGATGAACGTTCCCACTGTCGTAGCAAAGAAGCTTATCGAGAGGATAAACAGGAACCAGACGATTACCGACAACGGGTTGGCCTGGACCAGTATCGCGCATACGATAAACGGTACCAGAAGGTCGATTGCCGTTACTGCAAGGCTTCCGAGGAGCGAATAGAAGATCTTTGCAAATCCCTTTTCAGGAATAAGGATGAAGAATCCTCTTGATGTGTCTTCGCGGATCGGGTCACCCAGCGTTCTGTAGAAAGCCATGAGTCCCAGTACTGCAGCAGGAATGAAGAATTTATCATCAAACGGTGCAGTTCTTGCAAACCATGCCGCTACGCCTGAAATGAGCGTGTATACGATCATGGTCGTGGAGAAGATCTTGAGCTTTGCGAATCTGAATCTGTTAAATACAGCCTTGTAGAAGAATACGCTTGCGCCGCTGCCGTAGTGGAAGCCTTCTCTATCGAGGTTTTCCTTACGGTCCTTCTCTCTTGTGGCAACAGAACCCCTGGCTGCTCTCTTGGCACCCTCAAGCTGCTCTGCCCTGTGCTCAGCAGCAAACATGGCATCTTCGTAGAAGTCTGCCTTCATCTTCCAGATGAGGAGTACGAGTGCTGCGCATGATGCGACAAAGATCCCGAGGAAGATCAGGGACATTACAGTGTCGCCTGTTACCGCATAGTAAGAGATCGCCCTGAGCCAGCCCCAGAAAGGTACCCAGTGTGTTTTCGGGCTTGCAAAATAAGCGAAAAGTCCGTCAACGATATCCATCTTGTTTGCAGTAACATATGCTGCAAAACCTACGCCGATAGCACCGTAAACGACTGCGATGAAGCGGTTGAGATTTGCCATGCCGTTTTTCATTTTCGAAGTGATCGTATAGAAAATGACCTGGACCAGCGTGCTGAACATGAGTGAAAGCACATAAACGATGATTATCGAGAATGCACCCCACATGCTGAGTCCGGCATTGATCGTAAGATTAGGGATCTGGAACAATGCGAAAACAGATATCAGGAGCGATGATCCGAGCGTGCAAAGAAGCCTGAACATCAGTACTGACTGCGGTCTCATCGGTGATGCGAAAAGCATCGGCACGTCTGCCGGCAGGAAGATCTTATTTGAATTCTTTGCGTTAATGATGTTAACAGCAAGGATGAGCAGGAAGATGGCGGAGATCGCAAGATCAACGATGTTTTCCTTTGCAAGATCATGCTCAGACATGAGCTTGGCCAGAAAACTGTCACGGGCTTCAGCCGCGGATATCTCTTCGACCGGATTGCCGTTTTCATCTGTCTCGAGAACTATGGTCGTGTCCTCAGGTTTATCAGTGCTTTTGTCGAACAATGCACCGAAGCCTCCGATCATGCCGCCGAAAGCGATCATGATAACGAAGACAACGACCCAGGTCTTCATCATCTTCTTAAGCGTGTTAAGAAGTGAGTGGGAAGCGTAATAAAGGAACAGTCTCATTTATGCCTCTCCTTCACCTTCGCCGCTTACGGATGACTTATCAATGCCTTCAGTTACTTCGAAGAACAGGTCTTCAAGCGTCTTGCCGCCTGCGTCAACTTCAGCTTTTGTGACATTAGCCTTGATCTGGCCGTTCTGCATGATGATGGTTCTGTCCCAGAGCATGTCGACACTGTCAATGATGTGCGTACTGATGAATAAAGTCTTGCCTGCCCTGCGGAGCTCTTCGATGTAATTCTTAAGTTCCTTGATGGCATGCGGATCAAGACCTACGAGAGGCTCGTCCAGAAGAATGATATCGGGATCAGGCAAAAGACCGAGACAGATATTCAGCTTCTGCTGCATACCCTTGGAAAGCTCGTCACCGAACTTCTTGCGCTTGTCATCAAGCTCGAATCTCTCAAGCAGCATGTTGATACGGTCTTTGTAGTCCGTAAGCTTGTATGCCCTTGCGATAAATTCCATGTGCTCGATAACGGTAAGAGTCGGATAAAGCGAAGGCATCTCAGGGATATATCCCAATACCTTTCTTGCACCAACGGACTTGTTGTTCATTCCGTTGATCGTGATGCTTCCGTCGTATTTTAGAAAGCCGATGATGGACTTGATGATCGTACTCTTGCCCGCACCGTTAGGTCCGAGAAGGACTGTAAGCGAGCCGGGTTCAAGCGTGAATGATACATCATTGCATGCAACATTTTTGCCGTAACGCTTGGTTACGTTCTTAACCTCTAACATATCCAATTACCCCCAAGTTAAAACACTGCAGATAGTTTGCCACCGCAAAATCGCGTTTTCAATAGGGTTAGAACCGATTTAAGGTACCGTTAAGGATAGTTGTCAAAAATCCGATATCTTTTTATAAATTCAGATATTTATAAATTTATATGCTATTATCTGAATTACTAGTGATTTACTGTGATTACGGGGTGAATTTTTATGACGAAATGGATTATCGTTGTTGACGACGACACTGCCAATCTCAAGATGGCCGGCCACATTCTCAGCAAAAACAACATGCGTGTTACTGCCTTGAAATCAGGCAGTGCTTTCCTTGAATACGTTAACGAGAACGGCATGCCGGATCTTGTTCTTCTGGACATCAAGATGCCCGTCATGGACGGCTTTGAGACGCTCGGCAAATTAAGACAGCTCGAACAGCTCAAAGGACTCATGAAGACACCCGTTATCTTCCTCACCGCAGATGAGGATGTTGATACAGAGACCAGAGGTTTTGAGGTCGGAGTTGCCGACTTTATCAGAAAGCCTTTTAACCCTGACGTACTCCTCCGAAGGATCGGCAACATCATGTCGAATTCACAGGAGATGCAGAGCCTTAAGAGCGAAGCAACAATAGATAAACTTACGGGGCTCCTCAACAGGGCTGCTGCCGGTGAGGAACTTTCCAAGATGTGTTCCGAGAGTGCCGGATGCCTCATGATGATCGACCTCGATTCATTCAAACTCGTAAACGACATCTACGGTCATGAGATGGGTGATAAAGTCCTCATAGCATGTGCTGATACATTCCGTGAGAATGTCCCTGAGGGAAGTAAGATCGGACGAATCGGCGGCGACGAATTTACGGCATTCGCAACAGGCGTTACGACTGAGGAAGCCGTTGCAGACATCACCTCAAGGTTCAACAGAGAAATCGTCAGAAAAGCAAAAGAGCTGATGGGCGATGACATGACTATCCCGCTTGGCGTATCCGTCGGCGGTATCTTCGTTCCCAGATACGGCAACGACTACACTGCCCTTTTAAAGCTCGCTGATAAAGCTCTTTATAACGTTAAGAAAAACGGCAAGCACAGTTACGACATTTACGACGACAACATCGATGACGGCAAGTCTACCGTACTCGACATCAAGGCCATATCCGAGATATTGGGCGAGCGTTCGATCCAGGACGTCGCTCTCCAGCTTGATAAAGAAGCCTTCTCGCCCGTATACCGTTATGTAATCAGATACATAATCAGACACCACATAAACGCATGCAAGATCCTCTTCACGCTTGCTCCCGAAAACGGCAGGCTCGACAATGATTTCTACGACAATGTCGACGAATTCGGCAACCACATCAGAGGGTCTCTTCGTAAGTCCGATATATTCATGAGGAATAACAAGAACCAGTATTTTGTATTCCTCACTGACATCAGGGCTGACTCCGTCGACAAGGTAATACTCCATCTCCTTGACGGCTGGAAAAACAAAAAGATCGCAAATCTCGTAATCACACATGAGACGGAATTCATCGGCAAAAACACGGACTATGTAATTACCAACAAGGTCAAGAAAGTTGTCATTGTCGATGATGACGTGATCAATCTCCAGGTAGCAGGCAAGATCTTAAGTTCCGGCGGAATGCATGTCATTGCGCTGAAGTCTGGAGAGGCTCTTTTCGAGTATCTCGACAAAGAAACTGAGATGCCGAACCTTATCCTGCTCGACGTAAAGATGCCGGGCATGGGCGGATTTGAAGCGATCAAGAAACTTCACTCATTAGAGAGCGCGGCAGCAAGGATCCCCGTCATCTTCCTTACTGCAGACGAGAGCGCAGGTTCTGAAAGCGAAGGACTCTCACTCGGTGCGATGGACTTTATCAGAAAGCCGTTCGTGCCTGAAGTACTCCTTTTGCGTGCAAGGAACATAATCGAACTTACAATGCTGCAGCACCAGCTCTATTACGAAGTCGAGCAGAAGACAAGAGAGAACAAGGATCTGTTCCTCCAGATCGTAAGCTCGCTCGCTGCTGCGATCGATACAAAAGACGAATTCACCAAAGGTCATTCTTCACGCGTCGCAGAGTATTCGAAAATGATTGCCAAGAGACTCGGATACACTGAAGCAAGACAGGACGAGATCTACATGATCGCCCTCCTTCACGACGTAGGAAAGATAGGTATTCCCGACGGCATCTTAAACAAGCCCGGGAAACTCACTGACGAAGAATTCACACTGATAAAAAGACACTCACAGATGGGTGCTTCAATACTGAAAAACATAGAAAACAATCCGAAGTTTGAAAAGGCTGCCCTCTATCATCACGAGAGATACGACGGTGACGGTTATCCTTCAGGACTTAAGGGAGAAGACATTCCCGAAGAAGCAAGGATAATCAACGTCGCAGATTCCTATGATGCAATGTCCAGCGACAGAAGCTACAGATCACACCTCACGCAGGAAATGATAAAAGACGAACTGAAGCTTGGAATGGGTACACAGTTTGATCCGCAATTTGCGCAGATAATGCTCGATATCGTCGAGGAAGACAAAGACTTTAAATTCAGAGGATAAACAACAGTATGAGTACGACAAACGATAACAATGATCTGTTCCAGTCTTCCCATCTGACCCTTCTTGTAAGTTACACGATCTTTGCGATAATCCTTGTCATCGAATCACTTCTCCTCGGATGGGAGAAGTGGGCCCTCCTGATCATCATCGTCGGCATAACGATGGCATGGGTCCTTCATATCAGACACAACACACCTTCTGTCGTCCGTATCTGGGTATACGCGATCCTGATGATGGGGTGCTATTTCTTCTATGGTATCCACCAGACCAGTACGTTTGACTTAGCGCTCGTAATGGCCGGCGTCATCATGATCAACACGCTGACCGGAAAGAAAGCTCTCATAACCCTGTGTGAGTTCACCTACTTTGTGACGATGGCTTATGAACTCGTAAACATGATGATCACGGGAGAGTTTTTCGATGTTCTCACGATCACAAGATCCATTCTTCACATCTGCATGGTCATCTTCATCGGAAGATTCGCGAAGATAATCATCGACAAGTGGATGCAGGTAATGAAGAAATCGGAAGGCGAGATCGAGCAGCTCACTGATGCAACAGAGCATCTCAATGACTTCCTCGCAAACGTATCACACGAATTGAGAACACCTGTTAATGCGATCATCGGACTTACGAGTCTTTGCATAGACAAATCAAGACACCGCGAGATCCAGGGCGACCTCATCGCAGTCAGGGATGCAGGACGTAAGGTTGCCGACCAGATCAGCGACATTCTCGACTATTCCGAGATCGACCGTAAGAAAGCAGTCTGCAACAACGAAGACTATATGCTTTCCTCCGTTCTTCACGATCTCGTTAATGACGTTAAGCAGTATAAATCCAAGAACGTCGAGCTCATCATCGACGTCGATCCTTCCATTCCTGCGGTAATGAATACCGACGTCTCAAAGCTCAAGAAGATCCTTAAGTCCCTCATCACGAATGGTCTTAAGTACACCCAGAAGGGCGGCGTTTATGTAAGGATCACGACCATCAAGCATGAGTACGGAATCAACCTGTGCATCGAAGTAACCGATACCGGTAAGGGAATGACTGAGTATGAACTTGAGAAGGTTTACGACAGCTTCTACCAGGCAGATTCCAGCCGCACCCGTCAGGGCGGCGGTCTCGGATTAGGCCTTGCAATCACATCAGGTTTCGTATCGCTCTTGGGCGGCTTCATGACGATCGACAGCAAACCCGACGTCGGTACGACAGTCCATGTCAGCATCCCGCAGAGAGTAATCGATCCTCTGAGCTGCATGTCTGTTTCAGCACCGGACAAACTCTGCCTCGGCGCATTCCTCCACTTCGAGAAATACGAAAACCCGGCCGTTAGAGATTACTACAACTCAATGGTACTCAACATCGTTAAGGGACTTGGCATCCAGATGCACCGTGTTAACAACACGGATAACTTAAAACTCCTGAGAGATTCCGTTCATCTCACCCACCTGTTTATCGCAGAAGATGAATATAACGATAACGTGGATCTCATCGAAGAACTCGCCAAGACAATGGTTGTTGCAGTCGTTGCAAACGAAGGCATGATCCTTCCCAAGAATACACGCGTAAAGGTCCTCGAAAAGCCTTTCTACTGCTTCCCTGTCGTATCTATCCTCAACTCCACGGTAGACAGCAAGGAAGAGCGTGTAAAGAAGCTGCGCTGTGAAGGCGTAAGAGCGCTTGTAGTCGACGACGAGACCATGAACCTTGTTGTTGCTAAGAGTATTTTCGGAAGATACGGCATGAAGGTCTATACGGCCACATCAGGTCAGGAATCGATCGATATGTGCCGCGAGAAGGTTTTCGACATCATATTCATGGACCACATGATGAGCGGCATGGATGGTGTTGAGGCTATGAAGAGGATAAGGACGGACGTTGCCGGACTTAACGGCTCCATCCCGGTCGTCGCGCTTACGGCAAACGCAATGAGCTCTGCCAAGCAGATGTTCCTTTCAGAAGGCTTTGACGGATTCGTAAGTAAGCCTGTCGAGGTCGAGGAACTCGAGCGTGTATTAAGACAGGTCCTCCCCAAATCATTGATCTCTTATGTAGATGCTGATGGCAACGTTGAAGAATTTGAACCCGAAGAGGAAGAACCCGTTGCACCTCCCGCAGAGGAAAAGGATTTCCTGACGGAACTCAGAAAGAGCGGCATCGATACTGATGCAGGCCTCACATACTGCGTAGGCGACAAGGAATTCTACAAGTCACTCCTTATCCAGTTTGCAACGGAAAGCGCTGACAAGATCGCTTCAATGAAGAATTATTATATGGTGCACGACTGGCATAACTACGAGATCCTCGTTCATGCCCTGAAGAGCACTTCCAAGATGATCGGTATTTCCGGTCTTTCAGAGAAAGCCAAATCACTAGAGATGGCGGCAAAGGAGAACGAAGAAGGATACATCCTCGCAAACCACGAGGACATAATCCGCGATTACGGCCGCATCACGGCTGACATCAGGGACCAGCTTCTCTCAGATGAGGACGGTTCCGGAGATGACGACGTGTTCGAATTTGCACCTGAGAACGAAGGAGGTGATGAGGCATGAGGAACATGTTAAGGTATCTTTTCAAACCTGCCGGCAATGACCGCGATGCGATCAAATCTGCCTATTACGAATCAGTAGGACCTACACAGGTCACGATGGTCCTCGCATTCCTTGCGGGTGCGATCTTCCTCGCGCTGACATTCATCTATCCTCCCTACTTCGGCGGAACGACAGTACTTTACCACCAGATATGTTATGTCTGGGTACTTGTCATTGCGGTCGTCTGGATGATCGGCTGCAGATATGCCATGAAAGATTACTCATCAAGGTTCCACATCGTATTTGTCCTGAATCACTTCCTGGGAATATCGCTTCACCTTTGGGTAATCTCTCTCGTAATCGTTAACTCACTCGCAAGAGGCACCTGCGATACCACGCTCTTCATGACGGTTGCGCTCGTTGTTCCCCTTTGCGTTTACTTTACTCCGATCGTTTACTTCATCTTCGCCATTTTCTCGAATGCCAGCATGGCTTTCTTCCTTTACTACATGGTAAGCATGGGATCGATCGAACCTAACGAACTTGCAAACTTCACCATCTTCTCCGTATTCCAGGTCGTAATGGGCGTCATCATGTCCTACACCAGGTACAGACTCAACGAGCAGCTCGTTACTGCCGAGAAGCAGCGTCAGGAGATCGAGATGCTCAACAAGTCCCAGAACAGCTTCTTCTCTAACATGAGCCATGAGATCAGAACACCGATCAACACCATCATCGGTCTCAACGAGATGATCTTAAGAGAAGACGTCAGCGAAGAAGTTATCGAAGATGCGGTCAACATCAAGGCAGCCGGCAAGCTCCTCCTTAACCTCATCAACGACATCCTCGACATGAGTAAGTTCCAGTCAGGAAGCATGCAGCTCCTCATCGAGCCTTACCACACAGGCGACATGCTCTCCGATATCGTCGGCATGCTCTGGATAAGGGCAAAGGATAAGAAGCTCGACTTCAATGTCGACGTATCTCCTGACATTCCTGCAGAACTCATCGGTGACGAAGTCAGGATCAAGCAGGTTCTCATCAACGTAATCAACAACGCCATCAAGTACACCAAGGAAGGTTCCGTCTCCCTCACCGTCCAGTGCGAGATGAAGGAAGACAAGAACTGCAAGATGATCTACATGGTCTCCGACACGGGTATCGGCATCAAGTCTGAAGACATCCCTTACCTGTTCTCCGCATTCAAGCGTGTCGATGAGACAGCCACCAAGCACATCGAAGGAACGGGCCTCGGCCTTTCCATCGTTAAGCAGCTCGTAGACATCATGGGCGGTAAGATCACCGTTAACAGCGTCTATAAGAAGGGCTCCACCTTCATCATCGAGATCCCCCAGAGGATCGAGCGTGAAGGTTCCGTCGGCAAGTACGACTTTGCCAAGGCAGGAAGCTCCGGACGCAAGAAAGAATACCTGCCGAAGTTCGAAGCACCCCAGGCGCGTATCCTTGTTGTTGACGATAACGAAGCCAACCTCATGGTAGTAAGCAAACTCCTGCGTGACACCAAGGTCCGCATCGATACTGCAACGAGCGGCGCAGATGCATTGCGCAAGACTCTCAACATCAAGTATGACGTCATCTTCATGGATCACCTCATGCCTGAAATGGACGGTATCGAGTGCAGAAGACAGATCAAGGACCAGACCGGCGGACGCTGCCGTGATACTGCGATCGTCATCCTCACCGCAAACGCCGACGAAGAGAACAGAGCCCTCTATGCTCGCGAAAACTTCGACGGCTATCTTGCAAAGCCTGTAAGCGGTGATGCTCTCGAAAACGAACTCTACAACCATCTCCCCAAGGAGATCGTCCGCATCACCGGCAACAGATCCGAGATCGCACAGGAATCCGTCTCCTGGATGAATGGTGCCAAGAAGCGTAAGAGCATTGTCATCACGACGGAATCCGTCGCCGACCTCTCACCTGAGATCATTGCCAAGTACCAGATCCCCATCCTCCCTCACAAGGTCCGTACCGAAGAAGGTCTTTTCAAGGACGGCCAGGAGATCGAGACACAGGGTATCCTCAAGTACATGGAAAACCCCGACCATCAGGTTCTCCCGATGGGTCCTTCCGTAAGAGAAGTCGAGGAGTTCTTCTCCAAGCAGCTGACTTACGCAAACAACGTCATCCACATCTCGATCTCAAGCAAGATCGAGCACAGCGGATACCAGCCTGCCCTTGAAGCTTCCAAGTCTTTCGATAACGTTTTCGTAATCGATTCCGCCCACCTCTCAAGCGGCCAGGGTCTCATGGCTCTCGTGGCCTGCAGAATGGCTGAAGCCGGCCTTACTGCAGAGCAGATCGTAAAAGAACTCGATGTCATAAAGAAGAAGATCCACACAAGCTTCATCGTTGATAATCTGGACTTCCTCGCCCGTGCAAACCAGGTCGGAAACGGCACCGCCAACATCGTCAAATCCGTCATGGGCCGTCCCGTTCTCGTCCTCCGCAAAGGTAAGATGGGTGTCGGCATGACCTACTTCGGCTCAAGGGAAACATCCTGGAAGGCATACATCAATTCCGTTCTGACACATGCAGCCAACATAGACACAAGAGTCCTCTTCGTAACCTATGTAGGCATCTCCAAGCGCGAAACCGACTGGATCCGCGAGCAGATCGAGAAGCACATGCACTTCGATGAGATCTATTTCAAGCAGGCATCCCCTGCAATATCCGTAAACTGCGGCCCCGGAACATTCGGCCTGCTGTATATGGAAAAATAAACCCAAGGGGCTGTCTCAAAATAGAGGCAGCCCTTTTCAATTTATGGATATGCTTAGCCGCCAATAATTGAAAAACTCAAAAAAAAAATATAATATAAAAAATTTCACTATTAGGAGTTTTTATGAATAAGGCTTATAAGCATATCTTTTCATTACTTGTAGTTGTTGCGATAACGCTCGTTTTCATTCCGACATTTAAAGTAAATGCTGCTTCAAGCGGTACGTGTGGCGACAATCTTTCTTGGACCTTGGATGATGAAGGAACGCTTACGATCTCCGGTACCGGTGCGATGTGGGATTTTAAAAAGAATAGTGATACGCCCACTTGGTATGATGAACGTAAATCAATAAATAATGTAATAATTTCAGACGGCGTAACTTCGATAGGAAATTATGCTTTTTATAATTGCACAAATATGGAAAGTATTTCTATTCCTGATACCGTAACCTCGATAGGAATGTATGCTTTTGGTTTTTCCGGTCTTACTAGTGAAGTAATAATTCCTAGTGGTGTAACGCTGATTGATACAGGTGTGTTTTATTATTGTTCTAATTTAACAAGCATCACAATTTCTAATAGCGTTACTTCAATTGAATACAATGCATTTAGTGGATGTTCGAGTCTTACAAGCATCACCATTCCTGATAGTGTTACTTCAATTGATGTTAGTGCATTTGAAGACTGTTCGAGCCTTACAAACATTATTATTCCCGATAGCGTTACTTCGCTTGGTGCTTGTGTTTTTTCAGGCTGTAGTAGTTTAACAAATATACCGGATGGCGTTGCTTCGATTACTTCTGGCATGTTTTCAGGATGCACTGGTTTTAAAGATATTACTATTCCAGATAGTGTAACTTCTATTGATTATGGAGCTTTTTCTGGTTGTACTAACTTAACAACAATCACCATTCCTGACAGTGTTACTTCAATTGATGATAGTGCATTTAAAGACTGTTCGAGCCTTACAAACATTATTATTCCCGATAGCGTTACTTCGCTTGGTTTTAGTGTTTTTTCAGGCTGTAATAGTTTAACAAATATACCGGATGGCGTTGCTTCGATTACTCCTGGCATGTTTTCAGGATGCACTGGTTTTAAAGATATTACTATTCCAGATGGCATTACTTCGATTGGTGAGGAAGCCTTTTCTAACTGTTCGAGTCTTACAAGCATTACCATTCCTGATAGCGTTACTTCGATTGGTGAGGAAGCTTTTTATAACTGTTCTAGTCTGACAAGTATTACCATTCCTGATAGTGTTACTTCGCTTGGAGATTATGCATTTAGTCATTGTTCGAGCCTGCAAAATATCTCAATTCCAGGCAGCATTGATACTATTAGCGATTTTGCTTTTCGAGGATGTTCGAATCTCACCAGTGTAAGCATTTCGGAAGGTGTAGTTAATATTGGTTATAGAGCTTTTTCGGATTGTGTGAATCTTAAGAGCATTATTTTTCCAAGTACTGTTACATATCTATCTAATAATGTATTCATCGATTGTGACAATCTGTCTTTGGTCGTAATGAACAAAGATGCATATAAAGATGATACGTTCTGGAGATGTTCACCTGAAGTGCATTTTTATTATGATCTTACAGTCAACGGTGGTTCTGCAGAAAATGAAGCTGTTTACGACAGTTGTACTGTTACTCTCAAAGCAGATATTCCGGAAGGCAAGGATTTTGTTAAGTGGGAAGTTGTTTCCGGATCAGTTAAGTTGGCTGATGAGACGTCTGCAACAACTACATTTACTATGCCTGAGGAGGAAGTTGTTGTAAAAGCAACGTTTAAGGACAGTACATATACGGTGACTTATAATACAAACGGACATGGTACTGCTCCTGCTGCTCAGTCAATTACTTATGGCAATAAGGCAACAAAGCCTTCTGATCTTACAGCAGACGGATTTACATTTGACGGATGGTATACAGATTCTGCCTGCACAAAGGCGTATGATTTCAATTCAGCTATAAAAGCAGATATTACGCTTTATGCTAAATGGACAGCAGTAAGTTCCGGTTCTAACACCGCTAACACTTACACTGTTATTGAAGGCGGTGACGGTATATGGGACGGCACAAGCGATTATGTGATCAGAGTTAAGAGCTCTGAAGACGATGCTCATTGTATCGACCGTTTCCTGTGGGCAGCCGTTGATGGTCATGAATTGGTTGTCGGTAAAGAGAGCGAGATTGCCCCCGGAAGTACTATCGTTACGATCAAGAGTGATTACCTTAAGACTTTGAGTGCAGGTGCTCACACTATCGTAGTAAACTTCACGGATAACTCGATAACAACAACAATTACTATCAGTAATGCAAGTGCAAATTCAGGTGCCAGTATACCCGCCACAGGCGAGATGCAGAGCACTGCAATGTATGTAGGAATCGCTATGATCGCTGCTGCATGCACATTAAGCGTATTGGTTATCAAAAGGCGTAAGGAAGCCTGAGTTTCATATAAGCTTGTTTTCTTAAGAGATCACTTCGTTTGAGGTGATCTCTTTTTTATATGCAAAGAGGATGCCCTTAGGACATCCTCTTAATATTTTTTATCTTGTGATCAAATATTAGTAGTTCTCAGCGTTAACTTCGAAGTAAGACTGAGGATGAGCGCAAACGGGGCACATCTCGGGTGCCTTCTCGCCAACTACGATGTGACCGCAGTTTCTGCACTCCCAAACCTTAACTTCGCTCTTCTTGAATACTTCCTGAGCTTCAACATTCTTCAGGAGAGCTCTGTATCTCTCTTCGTGATGCTTCTCGATAGCGCCGACCATTCTGAACTTAGCTGCGAGTGCCGGGAAACCCTCTGCTTCAGCTGTCTTAGCGAAATCTTCGTACATGTCTGTCCACTCGTAGTTCTCGCCGTCAGCTGCTGCTGCGAGGTTCTCTGCTGTTGTGCCGATGCCCTCGAGTTCCTTGAACCACATCTTAGCGTGCTCTTTCTCGTTATCAGCTGTCTTGAGGAAGAGAGCTGCGATCTGCTCGTAGCCTTCCTTCTTAGCCTTGGATGCGAAATAGGTGTACTTATTTCTTGCCTGGGACTCGCCTGCGAATGCAGCCTGAAGGTTCTTCTCTGTCTGTGTGCCTGCGTACTTGCTCATTTTTGATTCCTCCTGTGTATTGGTTGTTTTTGTTTCTTTCACTGATTCTTTGGCGGGTGTGTCGCCTGTAGGGATGAAATAGCTTGCGTCATGCTTGCACCACGGGCAGATGAAATCTGAAGGTAATTCGTCGCCTTCGTAGATGTATCCGCAAACGGTGCAGATAAAGCCTTTCTTGGCTGGAGCAGAAGCATTGTCCTGGCCGGGTTTCTTCTTTATGTATTTCTGGTAGAACGCATAAGTAACTGAAGGATCGTCTGATAAGACTTCCCCGTCCGTGACGTCTGCCAGGAACAGTGTATGAGTGCCCAGGTCAGTCTCGCTTACCACTTTTGCCGAGATAAAAGCATTCGTCTCATTCGTAAGGTATGCAATGCCGTTGGCAGCGCGCTTGAAATCGATTGCTTCCATCTTGTCGATGTCCTTGCCACTCTGGAATCCGAAGTGCTTGTAGGTCTCAAACTTCGAACCTTCGGTCAGGATCGAGACATTGAACTCGCCGGTCTTATGAATCATGTCATGCGTGAAATTCAGTTTGTTGACCGCGACGCATATTCTGTTCGGTTCGGTCGTAACCTGCGATACCGTGTTAACGATACAGCCGTTATCCTTGGCGCCGTCTTTTGCCGTCAGAACAAAGAGTCCGTAAGTCAGGTTATACATGGCTTTGCCGTTCATAGCTATCCCCCTTTCTTCTGATGAAAGCGTCTTCCTTGCGGAGACATAAACATATTATAGAGTAATCGGATTGGTTTTTGGGTGAATAATAAATGAATTTTGACTATCTTTGTCTCAGGGCGGAAGCGTTTGCTTGCGGTAATATCAGAATGTTTTTATAATTGAGGCGATTATGTCTTTTCTTGATTATTTATTTTGTCTATTTATTGAACCGCTGAAACTTCTTTTTGAAGTTGTGTTCTTCTATGCCTATAAATTTACCGGCAACGTCGGTATCTCCATTGTGGTCATCAGCCTTGTAATCAACATTCTCGTTCTGCCGCTTTATAAGCGCGCCGACAAGCTTGAGAAGGAGCAGCTCGAAAAGAAAAAGAGCATGAAGCCCTGGGTCGATAAGATAAAGGCCGCTTTCAAGGGCGACGAGCGCGTCATGATGCTCCAGGCTTATTACCGCGAAAACAATTACAAGACAACTGCTGTATTCAAGGAATCCGTATCACTCTTTTTGCAGATCCCGTTCTTCATGGCAGCCTATAGCTTCCTCTCGGAATTAAAGGTCCTTCAGGGCGTATCCTTGGGTCCCATCGCAGATCTCGGTGCTCCCGATGCTCTTATCACGATCGGCGCAATAAGCATCAACGTCCTCCCTGTCCTCATGACCCTGATCAACATCGTTGCAGGCTTCATATACACGGAAAAGGGAATGGTAAAAGACAAGATCAAGCTTGTCCTGATAGCGCTCGTATTCCTCGTACTGCTTTATAACTCACCTTCAGGTCTTGTTTTCTACTGGACACTTAATAACGTATTCTCACTCGGTAAAAACATCGTTACCAAACTGCAAAAGCCCAAGCCGGAAGCAAAGCTCAAGAAAGAAGTTCTTGGTCTGGACAAGAAAGGCTTTGCGGTAGTAATGATATCTTGTGCGGTCCTTACCGTGCTTACGGGTGTCATGATCCCTTCTGACGTCATCGCAGAAAACCCTACAGAGCTCATTAAGCCTTTCGGCGTAAATCCCTGCAACCCCGTTCTTTATATCTTAAGCAGCGGTCTTACCGCAGCAGGAACGTTCATGATCTGGGTTCCCCTCTTCATCGTGCTTACCAGGAACAAGTTCACCAAGTATCTTGAAGGCATAATGCCGGGCCTTGCAGTCGTAAGCATCGTTAACTATGTAGTCTTCAACAAGAATTTCGGATACCTTTCCAAAAAGCTCATCTACGAATACAGCATGCGCTTTGAACTCAAGGACATCTTATTGAATATCCTTGCAGACATAGCCGTGCTCGCAGTCGTTGCACTGCTGTTCATCAGGCTTAAGAAATACAAAAAACTCATCGTGAGCGTCGCTCTTGCAGGCGTCATTGCCATCTCGAGCTTGAATGTTTTCATGAGCCTTGCCATGACCACGGGACATAACTACACCTACGGCAACACCGCTGAAGAAGTCGCCATACCAATGACCAGGACCGGTAAGAACGTTGTGGTCATCATGATGGACCGTATGATCAGCGGCTATGTTCCCTACATCATGAACGAACGCCCCGAACTCATGGAGCAGTTCGACGGCTTTACTTATTACCCCAACACGATCTCCCTTGGCCACAGCACAAACAATGCCGCACCTGCCCTTTTCGGCGGTTACGAATATTCTCCGGCCAACATGAATAAGAGAGCTGATGAGCTCCTTGTAGACAAGCATAACGAGGCGCTTAAGGTACTCCCTACCGTTTTCGCTGAGAACGGATGGAAGGTATCGGTCGGCGATCCGCCGTATGCAAATTACGAGTGGCTTTCTGACGTAAGCATCTACGATGACAACGACAAGATAAACGCATTCAACATGACGGGCGTTCTGGCTTATGACGATCCGGTGCTTCTGGAACTCGGTGAAGAGTATGACTTAAGACTCAACCGTAACCTCTTCTGCTACGGCCTCATGAAGACACTGCCCTATCTGCTGCAACCTGTCGTATATGCGGGCGGAACATACGATAACCTCGACCTTTATACCTACGGCAGCGGTAACATCTCAGTAATCTCAGATCCCGCGCACACACAGGTAGGTCTTGATGAAGGCTATCTCGGCTCAAGACTCGTTCTCGAATCGCTGGACGACATCGTCTATGTCGATGACAGTGCCGAGAACTGTTTCTTCATGTTCGCAAACAACACCACGCATGACATCACGCTCCTGTCGGAGCCTTCTTATGAAGCTTCCGTCGTAGTCGATAACACAGAGTACGACATGGAGCATGCTGACCGCTTCACAGTTGACGGACGCACCGTTCTCATGGAAGATTACCTTTCATACGCACACTATCAGTGCGCAATGTCCGCATGCATAATCCTCGGTCAGTGGTTCGACTACTTAAGAGACAATGACCTTTACGACAATACAAGGATCATCATCGTTTCAGACCACGGTTATTCGTTCCATCAGTTTGACGATCTTGACCTGCCGGATCTCGGATATGACGGCGAACAGCTAAATCCCGTGCTTCTGGTAAAAGATTTTGATGCTACAGGTTTTACCGTAAACTACGATTTCATGACCAATGCCGACACACCGTCACTTGCGCTAGAGGGCATCGTAGAATCACCGGAAAATCCTTTTACGCACAACCCCATAGACATGAGTCCCAAGGAACAGGACCAGTATATTTACGTCTCGGGAAGCGGCAGTGTACTCGAAAACAACGGCACCCAGTTTGTAGAAGAAGACCGCCGTTGGTATACTGTTCACGATAATATTTTCGAGAAAGACAACTGGTCAGTGATTCCCGGGGATCCTACCTGAGGCATGAAGGAGAATAATTATGTTGGATAAGCTTTTGTATATCGATCCCGGCACAGGAAGCATGCTCTTCTCGATCATCATCGGAATTGCAGGCGTACTTATCTTTGCCGGTCATGCCCTTATCATCA
Source organism: Saccharofermentans sp. (assembly GCA_045648465.1). Classification (GTDB taxonomy): domain Bacteria; phylum Bacillota; class Clostridia; order Saccharofermentanales; family Saccharofermentanaceae; genus Saccharofermentans. Next base: position 13,390 of record JAZROA010000001.1, on the reverse strand, counting down.
AGCTCAAATTCTTCTTCCTTGGCGGCAGGGCCAAGAATGCCGAAGGCGACCGTCTCCCCATCTGCATCTTCTCAGAAGGCAAGAGATACTGGAACGTCTTTAAGCCCGTTCTGGATGAGTTCGAAAAGCGCGGCAAGGACATCCACTATCTGACGGCAAGCCCTGATGATCCGGCCCTTAAGGCAGACTATAAACACGTTCATTCCGAATTCATCGGTGAGGGCAACAAGGGTATTTCCAAGATGAACTTCATCAAGGCAGACCTCGTCCTCTCTACCACTCCGAGCCTTGACGTCTTCCAGTGGAAGAGATCCAAGGGCGCATCTTACTATGTTCATATCCCTCACATGCCGAACGACATAACGACATACAAGATGTTCGGCCTGGATTTCTACGACGCGGTCCTCGTATCCGGAACTTACCAGAAAGAAGAGATCAGAAGACTTGAAGCAATGCGTTCCATCCCTGAGAAGGAAGTCGTCCTTACTGGAATCCCTTATCTTGATAAGATGAAAGAGCGCCTCGACAACGCGAAGTCAGCTGATAAATCAGGCAAAGAGAAGACCATCCTTCTCGCACCTTCTTGGGGCAACAACGGTATCCTCACGGCTTACGGCGCTTCATTTATCGAGAACCTCATTAAGACAGGTTACAAGGTCATTATAAGACCCCACCCCCAGTCTTTCACATCAGAAAAAGACCTGATCGACGGCCTCATGAAGCAGTTCCCCGAATCAGACAAGCTCAAGTGGAACCGCGATTCAGACAACTTCGACGTACTTAACGAAGCTGATATCCTGATCTCGGATTTCTCTGGCGTTATCTTCGATTTCTCGCTCGTATTCAACAAGCCTATCATCTACACAGAGCCTTCCAACGACTGGTCACAGTACGACTGCGCGTGGGATACCGAAGAGCTCTGGACATACCAGATCCTTCCCCAGATCGGAAGAAAGCTTACGCCCGATAACTTCGGGAACATCGGCAAGCTCGTGGAAGACTGCATCAGCGGTTCAGATGCAAAAGAACTTGCAAAAGGCAGAGACCTTGCCCGTGAGCAGACATGGTGCAACATCGGCAAGGGTGCAGAGAAAACTGCCGATTATCTCATCGCAAAGCACGAAGAGATCGTACGCAAGGAAAAAGAAAAGGCTGATGCTGCCAAGCCTGCAAACACACGCAGGAAGAGCACAAAGAAGCTTTTCGCTTAAATACCTTTTATTCGGTTCTCAGAGCTGTTACAGGATCCTGTCTTGAAGCTGACTTCGACGGGATAAGTCCGCCTATGAATGTCAGGAAAATACTCAGGATAACGAGTATGATCGCAGCTGCCCAAGGCATTACCGCACTTACATCATCAGACTCGGCGAGCGTATGGATCAGCGCATTGATAGGTATCAGCAAGAACAGGGAAATACCTACACCGAAGAGTCCTGCGAGGAATCCGGTGATCATGGTCTCGGCATTGAATACCTGGGCTACATTATGCTTTGAAGCGCCCATGGCACGGAGAATACCGATCTCTTTTCTTCTCTCAAGAACACTGATATACGTAATGACACCGATCATGATAGATGATACGACGAGTGAGATCGCAACGAATGCGATGAGTACGTATGAGATCGTATTGATGATCTTCGTGACAGACTTCATCAAAGCTCCGACTATATCCGTATAGACGATGCTCTTGTCCTCTTCGCCTGCATCTTCAACCATCTTGTTGTAGTCTTTCAGGATCTGTGTGATCTGGTCCTTGGATTCGAAATCCTTGGGGTAGATCGTGATTGACTGCAGATTATCCTTAGCGCAATATCCGAATGCGGCAAGGTTGCCTTCAGCAGAAGATGTGCCATTGCCCATCATCTCGCTCATGAAAGACTGGAGCTCGCTCTCACCCATGTTGAACTTAAAGGCTGCAGCGAAAGCATCCTGGTCGACTGTGAGCGCGCTTCCGAAATCCTCGAAAGTATTCTGCAACGCAGTAGTCATGTTGGATGCAAGTCTTTCGACAACCAGCGTGATCGCATCCTGAATGCCTGATGCGAGCTGTCCTGCCATCTGCGAAGTAATGCCAGAGATATTCGACATGATGGTCGACATGATCTCATCGGTATTAAATGACGTAGCAACAACATAAGTGATCATGTTCTTTGCTCTGTCAGTATCCATGTATTCCTTGAAAGAAGCTTCAAGTGCTTTAGGATCAGGGAGATTGTTCTCCGTTGCATACTGGCTGTAATTATCAAGAAGTGCCTGTGAGATCTCCTGAGCCTGCTCGGGTGTGATATCAACATTCTCGATCACTTCATTCATCATGATCTGTGACTGTGCATCAACTACTTCCTGGCCTCTTTCAGTCTCAATGTATTCCTGGAATAACTGGTTTCTTGTATCCTGATCCATCTCGATGGGATTGATGCCCATTTCGATGGCTCTCGTGAAAGCATACTGTGTGAAATCCTGTGTAATGGCCTGGACTGCAGCATTAATTACATCATTATCAATGTTTTCAGCACCGCTCTCCTTGATTATCTTTACGAGCTGCTCTCTTATAACTGCACTTCCTTCAGGTGAAGCTATGTACTTTGCTATGGCATCCGGAAGGTTGGCATAGTCAGTTGCAGGATTTGCAGATGCATAGTCAAGGTAATCCGTATAGATTGCCGAGAGTCCCTGTCCCAGAGCATCGCTGTTGACCTTCAGCTCAACGCCGTCTAAAAGTGCGGAGATTTGATCCTCCGAAAGATTTGGCATCGCACTTCCCAAAGCGCCTGACAGGTCGATTCCGCTCATGTCTCCGAATGCTTCTTCATCGAAGTTAAGTTTGTCTTCGTCGAACTTGAATGCATCCTGGATCGCATCTTCATCGATAGAGAAAAGATCTCCCATATCGAAATCGGACTCTTCTTCATCGAATCTCTCGCCGGTAAGGACATTTACCTCACGGTCAGCAAGCTGTGCCTGAACGATATCGGCATCATCGGCTGCATCTCTTAATTCCTCAACAAGATTATCGGCATAGTAGATTCCCGAATCGAGCATCCAGATATCTTCACCGGGTTTCGGCTGAACGATGCCGACAACCTTAAGATCCTGAGCGCCTCTCAGAAGATCCTTCATGAATTCCTTGTCGTTTCTCATGTCGGTGTAGATCTTATTCTTATCATCATACTTATAGAACTCATACGCAGGAACCACCTTGAATGTGGCGTTCATGAAATCATCATAGTGCCATGTGTAGTTCTCCTGATCGGATACGACTTCAATACCGTTGCTGAAATCGCGGATCATGCTGTCGAGTTCTTCGGTGTCTCTTAAGCCGAATGCATATACGATGTAGTCAGTAACCGCACCGTTATTTGACAGTACGAGGACAGCCTCCTGTGAGTTCTCAGGCCATCTGCCTGCCTTGATGTCGTACTGGTTGATGTAGAGCGACTCATTTTCGGGCAACTCATAAAATACATTCATGCTGTAAGCAGATGAGAATATGCTTGAAGAAGAAAGTCCCATGGAGGCAAAATCATTATTGGGGTTGACCTGTCTGTAATTGCCTGTTCCCTTCTCGTAATAATAAATCTGGGGCGTAAGGCCATACGAATATTCAACACCGTTTGTGAGTTCGTAGATATTGGTATTGCCGCTGTCGAAATATTCTTTGAGGGAGATAAGGTCATTGGTCCTTACTGTCGAGAGGATCTGGCTTACCGAAGGAACTTCGATGATCTCGCCCTCTCCGGCAGGTTCCCATGTCTCAGTCGAGACCATCATCATCGACATGAAAGATATCGACGAACTCTCTATTGACAACGGATATTGCGACAGGGTCTGTGACTCGATCCTGCCGATATATGTGTTTACGCCGTTTGACATGGATAAGATCAGGGCAATGCCGATGATACCGATGGATCCTGCAAAAGCTACGAGAATGGTCCTTGTCTTCTTCGTCCAGAGGTTATTGAAGCTCAAAGCCAAGGACGTGAAGAAGTTCATGGAAGCCTTGCCGAGATTCTTATGAACCGGCTTGGGTGCATCAGCATTCTCTTCAGGATTGAAAGGATCGCTGTCATTTATTATCTTACCGTCCTTTACCCTTACGATCCTGGTTGCGTAATCTTCAGCAAGTTCAGGGTTGTGGGTAACCATGACTACCAGACGGTCTTTTGCGACCTCTTTAAGAAGGTCCATGACCTGGACACTCGTCTCAGTATCGAGCGCGCCCGTAGGCTCGTCTGCAAGAAGGATCTTAGGGTCATTTACAAGAGCTCTCGCAATGGCAACTCTCTGCATCTGGCCGCCGGACATCTGATTAGGCTTCTTGTGAGCCTGCTCGCGGAGTCCCACCTTGTCCAGAGCCTCAAGAGCCCTTCTCTTACGCTCTCTGCCGGAGATACCGGAGATTGTAAGTGCAAGCTCTACGTTGGACAAAACAGTCTGGTGCGGGATCAGGTTATAGCTCTGGAATACGAAGCCGATCGTGTGGTTTCTATATGAATCCCAGTCCCTGTCCTTATAACGCTTTGTGGAAACGCCGTTGATTATGAGGTCTCCCGAATCGTAGCGGTCGAGACCTCCGATGATGTTAAGCAGCGTCGTCTTTCCTGAACCCGAAGGTCCAAGAATAGCAACGAACTCGTTATCCCTGAGACTCAGAGAAACTCCGTCAAGTGCCTTCTGAACGAGGCTGCCGGTTTTGTATTCTTTACGTATATCCCTTATTTGAAGCATAGCAACGCAATTCTATCACGCGTTTAGTGAATAATCTTTACGAATTATGTGAATTATTGGGAAATTCCGAGTAATTCGGAAGGTTGTATAATTCACGCACGCGAAAACCCTTATTCCTTATTAATTTTCGAAATGCCTAAACTTACTTATATATATTTACCGAAGCTCCCGCCCCTTATTGCGGGAGTTTCGAATAAAGCCATGTTACCTTGCTCGGGAACTTCTCCTTGTTGATCTTAGAGAACTGCTGGAACTGGATCCTTCTGACTCCCTTGAGGTAAGGTCTGATCGCTTCAGCAAGTCCCTTGCATTCTGTCTCAAATGTCTCATCCGGGCAGTCCATGATGCACAGATAAGATCTGTCTTTACGGTTGTTTGCAGGAGTTGATACGAGGAGAAGCACCTTGACGATGTCAGCGTGCTTTCCGCAATAAGACTTTACTGCGTTCTCGATCACAGCAAACTCAGGTGTGTCAGAAGGATTGGATACGATCACCTTCTGGATGCCAGGCATGTTGGGACCGCCGTTTCCGATGAAGTTATCGAGGTCTCTGTTGCCGGTGCCGCCCAATGCGAGTGAAGCGTTATCGCCTGCACCTTCGCCGAATCTTTCCTTGAAGATCGTTGTGCCTACCATCTTGTCAACAAGTTCCTTGTGGATCGTGATGGTAACAGGTCCGCCCGGATTGACCAGGAATCCCTGATGGTGGCTGTCTCTTGAGATAGCAGCCGTCTGTGCAAAGTTCAGACAGAGGCGCTTATCGGGACCGCCCTGCTTACCGAAACCGTTCTTAAGTGCTCTCTGGGCGAGCGCCTGTGATGTAAAAACAGGAAGGAAAGAAGCATTCGGTTCCTGTTTTGTGGTGATGCCGACAAATCCGATCGAGCTCTTGCCGTTCTGAGCAGGAGAGATCTTAGCGATAGTAACGAACTCGGATGTCATGAGTGAATCCATTACCATACCGAAGAAAACGGGGTCTTTGCCGAACTTGCCGTACTCGCAGAGCACTGCAGTAGTTCTGGGGTTGCCTGCACCGGCCATGCCCTTACAGGAAGGATCCTTCATGTCCTCAATGCCCTTACCGTCTGTAAGGACAGCAAATCTCTGGACAGCGCTTGAAGCGTTCTCGTCCGGATTTTCGGGAAGCGGAATGTCGCCTCTTGTAATCTCGATCTCAGCTCTGTCGTAGGAAATCTCGTCAACGAATTCCCTGTTCTCGTTTCTGATCTTCTCGACCTTAACGGTAAACTTGTCGCCTCTTCCCTGATAAAGGAATACTTCCGTACCTGTCTTGATGGTACCTCTGATGGTACCGCGGACAACGATATTTCCTTCAGTCTCAGGTTCAGCGCTCAAAGGGATCTCGTCACAGACAACGAAGAATGTCATGCCCTCAGGAATTCCGTCACCCTCAAGGATCTTCTTGGCTGCCTGCTTGGACTGCTCCTCAAGGAAGTTTTCCTGCTTAGCCTGCTCCTCCTGGGCCTGCTGTCTTTCCTCAGCCTTGGCGAGCTTTTCCTTCTGCTCCTCCTCACGGGCTTCGAGGATGACCTTCATCTCCTCTGTAACACTGTTACTTTGCTTATTTTCAGAGGACTTTGCGCCCTTCTCTTCATCTTTCTTTTTCTTACCGAAAAGTGCCATATTATATTCCAGCTCCCTCGTATTTATTAATTCCAACAAGGAATTATAGCACATCAGGTGTACACTTTCCTTTTTTGCATATCCAGACCGTAAGTAATAGAATAACCCCATAAACCTGAAAGAGGCATCTTATGGAATACGACAGACAGGACATATTGGATAAAGCGGCCCAGGCTTACGACCATGCTGAAGAAACCATCAGGGCGATGGACAAAGTCTTCCAGAATGTCACAGGCAGCGACTACGATGCCGAGCTTACGCTTGCACAGTTCGACATGATCCTCCAGGGTGTCCTCTTAAGCGTCGCATGTGCAGACGGTATTTTCGATCCGGTTGAACAGGATTTCATAAGACAGTTCGCAATGCACGGCGACCTCCTCGAATACATAAAGAACGATGCCGAATTTGAGATCGACCTCACATGGGATCTCATCGCGAGCCTCCCTGAAGATGTGGCATCCGCACTCATCCAGGTCCTTCCCCAGGTATTGGACGACCAGTGCGAGAGCTTCATCTATCCTCTTGCCGCAGTCGATTTCTCATACAGCCAGTACGGCGGCGTTATCACAACACCGGGCGATTTCTTAAAGTCCATCGAAGCTGACATGATCCAGATCGCCGGCCTCCTTGCTTTCGTTGATTCAGACGGCACTGAAGACGAGATCTGCGCTGCCGTCTCCATGATCTACGAGCTTGAAGGAAAGCATTGGAGAGATCTCCTCTCCGGCAGAGCATTGGGCGCAGGAGAAGAAAAGACCTGATCTTGCGACCAGGTCCTTGTTAAGTCTTATTCAGTTCGAAAAGGATCAATAACCGAATTCCTCTATCCAGTAGTATCCGTATCCGTCATCTGTAGTATACAGGGCGGCACCGAAAGATCTGTAATCAGGATTCATCATGTTCGCATAGTGTCCTGAAGATCCTACCCATGCATAATGGACTTCTGAGACTGATCTCTGTCCGTAAGCAATATTCTCTGCCCACATAGCTCCTTCGTTTACCGTATACCATGGAGATCCGTCAGGTCTCTGGTGGTTAGCATTCTGATCGTTAGTCAGAAGAGGAAGTTCAGCGGCACGGATGCATGCACAATTCTCAAGTTCGCCGCTCCATGTAAGAGGTTCGAGACCTGCTGCTTCTCTTTCAGAGTTAACATAATCCAGAAGTTCGTAAACAGCTGAACCGTATCCTGCTGAATAACCTGAATCACCGCCGGATGAGCCTGAATCATCTGATGAACCAGAACCTGTATCTCCGTCAGATGTTGTTCCGCCTGAGTTAGCCGTATCAGCCGCACCTGCAGATGCTGCGCTTGAAGCCGCATCAGGAGATCCTGCAGGAGCATAGCCTGTGTTGTCGATGATCTCCTCTTCGGGATGCTCTTCGATATATGCTTCTCTGGGTTCCAGATAGCTGAGCACGTAATACTCGGCATTCATGTAGATGATCTTATACCATTCGCCGTCAGTAGCTACGACGATTACTCTCTCGCCTGCTTTGAGATCGGTCGAGAGACCGCTGCTCATGACGTCAGGAAGGCTGAAGGCCTTTGTGTCCATGGTAACTACGTATTCTATGTTGCCTGTAACAGGAGTAAAGAATCTTACTGCCTGTGAGTCTTCGGCCTCCTTGTGCCTCTCTTCCCAGTCCTCAGGAGCATCCGCGGGAATTATCTCGGCACTCTTAACGTAATATCTCTGACCGCCGTATGAGATTGCAGCCCATCCGTCTCTGGAGAAACCTAGCACTTCAAAAGCAGCTTCTTCCATGAGAGAAGGTCTGTCCTCGTCTGTCTCCTTGGGATCAGCATAAAGCTTGAGTCTGCCTTCCTTGGACTTGTAGTAGTTCTCTCCGGGTGTGGTGGCAGTAAAGATACGGATATCGTCGTGTTCGTTGATGATCTCTTCGACAGGCACTTCTTCAGGCTCTGTCACTTCTGTCTCTTCAACTGTCTCTTCAGGATTTGTGGTCTCTCTGATGGCAACTTCGATAAGAACCGTTCCGTCGCTTGCTTCAAGCGTGGTCTCACCTGTGCCCGAAGCTCTTGCCCCGTTCAGATAACCTGTGATCTTAAATGCTACGAAAGCCAATATGCACAATAAGACAACTACGATTCCCGCAATGAGGAACTCGTACCTCGTCTTAATATCGCGTTCTTTATTCTTTTCGGTCATAACACTTCTCTGGGCTTCCTTCCAGGCTCAGACCCGAGCCTGCCCTTCCGAAGAATGCCCTTTACCTCATAATAGATAATAAAACTGTAATCATTTGATTTCAAGTTACAGAGTTCTGACATGGGGACAGAAAGCCTGTTTTGACCACGTTTTAAGCAAGATGGCCGATATCGTGTTATACTTTTTTTACATTTGTTTATCAGGAGGGACTCGTAATGGATAAGAAGAAGAGGGTTCTTATCATCGGCGGATCAGCCGGAGCAGCCGTACTTGTCGCATTGATCGTTGTTACCATCGTACTTGCCAACAGGCCCAGCGCACTTATCGTAAGAGGTCTGGTCAACACGCTCTCTGATGCGAAGAGGATCGAAGTTTTCGATGTCGCTGACGATGTTGCAAACGGAGGATCTATTGCAGTATCGGCAAATCTCGATAAGTTTGCCAAAGACGATGTTACCGTTGAAGCCAAGCTCTACACTGATCTGAACAGCTTAAAAGGCGGATATGAGATGACGGTAGCCGAAGACGATGAAAGGGTGCTTCAGGCAAGAGTCCTTTACAGCGAAGACAAATTTGCTTTCACCTGCCCCGAGCTCGTTGACGGAGCTTACGGCATAAACTACAAGAATCTCGAGAAGAACCTCCCGGGTTCCATTTTCGATCCTGATGAAGAGACTGATTATTCACTTTCCGAAGAGCAGTTCGATTATTTCCTGAATCTTAAGGATACAGCCAAAAACAACAAGAACCTTGAGCGTGACATTGACAACATGAGCGCGAAATACAGAAAGCTCATCGTTGAGAAGCTCGTTAAGTACGCTGAAGTCGGCAGATCTTCCAAGACGATCACAGTTGGCGGCGAGAAGATCCCCTGCACAGTGATCTCACTTTCGATCGACCAGGATGCACTCGCACTCGCTATCACGGATGTTGTTGAGTATGCAATGGAAGACAAGGATCTCGAGAAGCTCATAAACCGTGTTGCTGCAAATGGTTCTTACAACGAAGAACCTGATGAGATCATCGACGAGTTCTATGACAGTCTCGATGAGATCCTGGATAATGTCGACACACTTAGCGAAGAAGACATCAATATCACTCTGGATTTCTACATCACAAGCTCAGGCAGAAGAATCGCCCAGGTCGACTGTGAATACGAGATCGACAATGATGAGACGGATATCTCCATCGTTCTCGGCAAGAATGTCTCAACTTCAAAAGAGATGAGCATTACTGCAAAGGACAAGCGCCGCAATGAGTCTTACTCCATCGTTTATTCCGTTAAGGAAAGCAGTTCCAGGCTTTATGAGTCTGAGATCGAGATATCCCATAAAAGAGACTCCGGCAGCAGCGGAAGAAAAGAAGACAAGCAGAAGATTACCATTGAATGGGACAAGAAGACTTCTGATTTCGAGCTCGAGTATAAGAATAGATGGGACGAAAAGTACTCCATCAAGGGAACTCTTACACAGAAGGGTGACAAGTATATCTTCGTTCTTACGAACATCAAATCCGACGGAAATGCCATCCCGAATGTAAAGTCTCTTGAGCTGACGGTAACTATCGACAGAAAAGATCCGGCACCTTCTGTACCGGGCGGTTTCACGGATATCACGAGAATGGAAAACCGCGAATTCAAGCATCTCGTCGAGGACATTAGCGATGGTGTACAAGACCTCTGGGATGAGTATTTCGACTAAATTCTCTTATAAATAATATTTTAATTGACTAAAAGCCCTGCCCTTTAATTCGGTAGGGCTTTGTTTTATACTTTAAAGGCTTATGTTCAGTTTTTTCTGAACAGAATCCAAGTCAAAAGAGGTGTGCACATGAAGAAAGTTCTGGTATGCAAGGAAAGCCTGCCTGCCGAGACACGTGTTGCTCTTATCCCGGATGACATCAAGAAGCTCACAGGTATGGGCTTTGAGTTCACGGTTGTAAGCGGAGCAGGTCTCAAGAGCGGCTTTGAAGATGCGGATTACGAACAGGCCGGCGCCAAGATCGTCAAGAAAGAAAAAGACGGTCTCAAGGACGCTGAGATTGTTGTCAGAATCCTCAAGCCTGATTCAGCTGACGGAATGAATCCCGATACGGTTCACATCAGCTTCCTCGATCCCTTCAACGAGAAGGATCTCCTTAACGGATTTGCAAAGAACAGCATTCAGGCAGTATCTCTGGAGATGATCCCCAGAACGACACTCGCTCAGAAGATGGACGTTCAGTCTTCACAGACATCACTCGCAGGCTATGTTGCAGTTCTCAACGCCGCAGCACGCATGCCCAAGATACTTCCGATGATGGTTACTCCTGCAGGAACTATCAATCCCGCCAGAGTATTCGTTATCGGCGTAGGCGTTGCTGGTCTCCAGGCCATCGCAACGGCAAAGAGACTCGGCGCACGTGTTGACGCTTTTGATACAAGACCGGTCGTTGAAGAGCAGGTTAAGTCATTGGGCGCTAACTTCGTTAAGATCGATCTGGGCGAAATGGGCCAGACTGATCAGGGTTACGCAAAAGAGCTCACACCCGAGCAGATCGCCAAGCAGAAGGAAGCTCAGGCTAAGGTCTGCGAGAAAGCAAATATCGTTATCACGACCGCTAAGGTCTTCGGCCGCAAGGCTCCCGTACTCATCGAAAAGAACGTTATCGACCGTATGCAGGCCGGCAGCATAATCGTTGACATGGCTGTTTCCACAGGCGGTAACGTAGAAGGTTCTGATCCCAAGAAAGAAGTTATCACCGATAACGGCGTAATCATCCTCCCCGGTGACGAACTCCAGCGTCAGGTACCGTGGGATGCATCAAAGATGCTCTCAGGCAACATCTCCGCATTCCTTACACACTTCTACAACAAGGAGTCCAAGGAATTCGAGGTCAACCTGTCTGATGAGATCATGAAGGGCTGCCTTCTCACACAGGGCGGAGCCATCATCCACGAGAGATTTAAGGAGGCTTAATATATGGAAATTTCCACAGATACAATTATGCTCTTGATCTTCGTATTCATTATCGCTGCCTACTTAGGCGTCGAGCTCATCTCGAAGGTCCCTTCACAGCTTCACACCCCTCTCATGAGCGGTACGAACGCTATCTCCGGAATCACGATCGTCGGTGCTATCGCAGCTACGGCTATCAATGCGTCCGGTAACCACGTTTTCGGCATCATCTTAGGTGCGATCGCTATCTTCTTCGCTACGGTCAACGTAATCGGCGGATACTTCGTAACCGACAGAATGCTCGCAATGTTCAAGAAGAAGGAGACACCTAAGAAATGAGTGATTACATTTGCATCGTACTTTACATGATTTCTTGTGTCCTCTTCATCATGGGCATCAAGAAACTCGGAAAAGCAGATACCGCACGTAAGGGTAACCTCTATTCTTCAATCGGTATGCTTATCGCAGTCGTAGCAGTCCTCATTTCCCAGGACGTTATCGACGGCGGACTTGTCAGCTATATCCTCATCATCCTCGCAATCGCAGGCGGAAGCGTTGTTGGTTTCATCTGGTCCAAGAAGGTCGAGATGACAGGCATGCCCCAGCTCGTTGCCCTTTTCAACGGTTTCGGCGGTCTTTCCTCAATGCTCGTTGCTATCTCACAGTTCACAGCAGGCGTTACTGAGGATGCATTCACAGGACTTACACTCGGACTTACGATCCTCATCGGTGCAGTTGCTTTCACAGGTTCACTCATCGCATGGGGTAAGCTTGCAGGTCTTGCGATGTTCAAGAAGAACTTCGTAATTCCCGGCAAGAACTTCATCAACGCAGGAATCCTCGCTGTCTCAGCACTCGGAATCCTCTTCATCTGCATCTCACCTGACGGCGGTCTTGGTGTTGCAGGTGTCATCATCACAACACTCGCATCACTGGTACTTGGCGTTACGCTGGTTATCACGATCGGCGGCGGCGACATGCCGGTTATCATCTCTTTCCTTAACGCACTCTCAGGACTTGCTGCAGCATTCGCAGGCTTCCCTATCGGCAACACGGTTCTCATCGTATCCGGCTGTCTCGTAGGTGCTTCAGGCGTCATCCTTACACTCATCATGTGCAAGGCTATGAACAAGTCTTTCGTATCACTCCTCTTCAAGACAACAAAGAAGAAGGCAGCTGCTGCAGAGGGCGAGCACAAGGAACCCAAGTCAATGTCTGTTGAGGATGCTTTCCTTATCCTCGAAGCTGCAAAGAGCGTTGTATTCGTACCCGGTTACGGTATGGCTGTTGCCCAGGCTCAGCACGCTGTTAAGGAACTCTGCGACGTGCTTGAAGAAAACGGCTGCGAAGTTAACTTCGCCATCCACCCCGTTGCAGGACGTATGCCCGGTCACATGAACGTTCTCCTCGCTGAAGCTAACGTTCCTTACGAGCAGCTCAAGACTGCAGACGAATTAAATCCCCAGATGCCCAACACAGACATCGCTATCGTCATCGGCGCTAACGACGTTGTTAACCCCGCTGCCATCAACGACGAATCCTCACCTATCTACGGCATGCCTATCGTAAACGCTTACGAGGCACGTACGGTATTCGTCCTCAAGCGCGGTCAGGGTACAGGCTTCTCCGGCATCGAGAACCCGCTCTTCACGATGGACAACACCGTCATGATCTACGGCGATGCAAAGCAGACTGTATCACAGCTCGTAGTCGAGTTCGAGAACGACTGATAAAAGTTCAGATAAAAACTTATGGGGCTGTCTCAATTGAAGTGAACCCTCGAAGTTGGACGATTTAAAATGAGTATAAGGACTGATTCCTTGCCTGGCAAGGAGTCAGTCCTTTCAATTTGACCTGAATTCTCTCGTTGTTGTAGTAATCTATGTATTCTTCCATAGCCTTCTGAA